>NZ_CP137809.1:0-1276413 GCF_049487195.1 Burkholderia sp. NLJ2
TGGCGGGTAACGCTCTCATGCCCCGAGCATTCCGTCACGTCGATGAATGGCGTGACCGTCCAGGCGCAGTCGACGTTGGCGGATGCCGGCACGGCGGATGCTGTCATTATCGGGAGCGGCATTCAAACCCGGGAGATCGTCAGCGACGCGGCACTGATGGAGCAGATCAAGCTCGATCCGGCCCGGCAGCTTATTGGGGCACAGTGTTCGGGCGCGCTGGTCCTGGCGAAGCTGGGTCTCCTCGAAGGAGTCCGGCCTGCACGGACCTTACAACCAAGCCTTGGGTCATCGAGGCTGGCGTCGAGGTCCTCAATCAGCCATTCTTCGCTCAAGGTAACGTCGCAACCGCCGGTGGCTGCTTTGCTTCGCAGTATCTGGCTGCGTGGATCATTGCGCGCTTGGAAGGTGAAGAAGCGGCGCAGAGCGCACTGCACTACGTTGCGCCAGTCGGGGAGAAGGAAGCGTATGTTTCTCGCGCGCTGTCGAACATCAAGCCTTATTTGCCCTAGCCTGGTAGATAAGGGCACCGCCTCCGTCGCAGGGAGTCGACGCTTGATCGGTGTTTTGTCTCGTTCGCGAATGGCCGGTACGTAGAAGACCGACTGTCTCTTCAGCGGCGGTTTGAGCATGTCGCGAACGGCGTGAACGGCAACCGGCGGAGTTCGGCTGCGGATTCAACCCGTCGATGCAACACACTTGAAGCTGCATAGCAGCCAGGAGCGGTCGTTGGAAATTGGTCACAAAATAGCGTTCTTCCGTGCGTGTGTTTCACATCACATTGCGTCTTTTTAAGGCAGACATGGATGGACTGGCCAAGGCACTTGTACTCGCCGTCAGGTACCTCGATCAGCGGAGCAACTTGCACACAGAGGACGACGACGTAAACGCACTTGAGGCGATCGCATCCGCACTTGCAGTCGCATCGACAGCAGAGCGCAATGCCTTTGCCAGGGTGGCAACGTCGCTTGGCTTCCCTGAGCTGGTCGAGCAGTTCGGCTTGGAATCGCCGCAATGACCGTCTTGCAAGCTCAACATCTCATCTGAGCCGACGTTGCGGGCTGCGTGGTTTGCGTGGTTCAGTCCGGCGTTGGACGACGTGTCCGGGTGATCAGTGTCCGCTTTCGCGCATTCCCACTGACCGTTTCGGATCGGCAGCCGTCCGCCACCTCCGGTTTGTGGCGGCCAAGAACTGTCGTTCGATCACATCGCAATGGGAAGAGAAATGATTGCCATCGACGTCGCGTGGAAGCACGCCATTGATACAGAGCCGGTCCGTCTCGTTTCGGTGCTTGACCGTGATCGTTATGAGGTGCGCAAGCTCGAAATTTTTCGTGACGGCCGAGTCGGATTTGCCGACGAAACGAGGTCGTCGCAAGGAACGGAGCTAGGAACAGTTCCGGTGCCCTCGTTGGCCGAGATCAACGCGGATCCGGAGTTCGAGGCACGGGAGACTACGTTGGAACTGTTCGAAGCGCTATGGTCATGCCGCGTGGCGCCTATCAACCACCTCGAGTGAACTCGACAAGACGCGGCGCGCCGATAACCTCGGCCAAATTACGATCAATCGGGCTGCCGCTGCACCGCGATGCGAGTGCAGCCAGTTGGCCCGATTCAACTGCCAGTCCGAACCATTCTGATGTCGCTACCGCTCATATTTCTCCCGGCAATGCCGTGTGATGGCCGCATGTATGCCGATCAGATCGACGCGCTCGAGGACCTTGCGTTACCGACTGTGCGGATACTGGCGCGTGCAACATTCGCCGAGAGTGCCGAGACGCTCCTGACATCGACAAGCGGCGACTTCATTCTGGCAGGTACGGCATACGGCGGGTGCCTCGCGATGGAAGTGCTCGCGAGAGCACCAGACCGCGTCCGCGGACTCTGGCTGATGAACTGTCAGCCGGGCACTCATCCGGATCCGGAGGGCGTTCGTGCGACCAGCCGGAGAATTCGCGCGGGCGAGCACGAGCGCGTCATTGCGGAGTTTGCCGAGAACGCAATTCCCGCATGCGACGGCACGTCACGGGCCGCGTTCATGCAAATGGCTCGCGAAGCCGGTGCGGATCTGTTTGCCCGGCAATCGGACGCGACGCTGACACGTTCAGATCATTGGTCGACACTTGCATCAAGCAAGGTCCCCACGTTGCTCGTCTGGGGCGCCGCGGATCGCTTCGTACCTGTCGACGTTGGCCGCCGCATCGCCGGCCTGATGCCACATGCGCGTTTTGAATCGATAGACGGATGCGGTCATTTTCCAACGCTGGAGCGGCCGGCGCCATGCACGGCAATCGCGCGCGAGTGGTTGATCGAGTCGGTGCTTTAATCGTCGACAACCGACGCGACGGACGACGGCGAAAAACATCGACGACATTTGTTGACAAAACCGCCCACGCTTGCAAACTATATTGCGGCAAGAGGCCAGATTGGCCGATTCCAGTCCTTGACGGCATCAACCATTCCGAATCGTGATCAGACTGAGCTACGAAGAATCCTGCCGCCGTCTGCAAGAACGGCACCTGGAGCCTGGCAGCGTCCCACCCATGCCCGATCGTCTGCCGCAGGCCGACGACGAACGATTTGGCGTCAGCTTCTTCCGCACCTTCCTCGGTGACGGCGAAAACATCTCGAACCTCACTTTGCCGCGGACGTTCTTCGGGCGTTCCGAAATCAATGACGTTCGCTTTTGCAACACCGATCTGACCGAATCCAACCTGTGCTGGAACGATTTCATTGATGTCGACTTTGCAGAAGCCGTGCTGGCGCGCAGCGACCTGCGCGCCAGCCTGTTCGAAAGAGTCAGATTTACCGGAGCCGACCTTTCGCACGCCGACTTGCGCAGATCCACATTCGTACGATGCGATTTCAGTCAGGCCGTCATGACCGGCGTCGTCATGACGCGGACCCAAGGGACAACGCTGGACTTGTCTGCAGCGCAGCGTCAGGAAATTGCCTGGACCGATGACGAAGGGGTCGAGCCGGAGGGTGGTTAACGCCATGTCATCAAGGGGCTGGTGTGTGACGACATGCGCAAAAGAAAGTCACGTTGTACCAGCCAGGGATCTCACCCACGTTGCGATGCGTGTCGACACGTCCACTTGCAGTCCGGAAGAAGGCGCCCGTCGGATCCGCGCGTTTGTCGCGACGCAGATCGCGGCGGCCTGAAACATCGGCGCCCGGTTACCGCGTCGGTTTGGAGGGAGTTCAAAGGCAGTGCAGGGCTGGCGGTGGGTATTTGAACTTGCGATATCCTCCAATTGCCGAGGCTTGCGATGCTCTGCCGATACGCGTGTCGTCCGTCCCAGTGCGAAACGCAGTGGCAATACTGACGCAACCGCAAAAGGGCTGACTCGAACACGGTCATAACCATTCCAACAAAGGCAAAACAATGATGACTTCCAGCGATGGCCTGACCAGTCCAGCGCGGCTCCTGCGACTCGCCTCATGGGTGATTGCGATCATCTTCGCCGTCTTTCTGAACATGCTCGGCAGTCTCGTGATTCGCGACATGGCGTTTGCGCCGAGGGGCGGGCCGCCCGTCATCGAGCAATTCGCCGACGCTCCGACGAAAGCGCGGCTGGACGCAGCGCGGCGCGATCTGCAGGCCCAGCACGACACGCTTGCCGAGAAGGCCGGCACGATGGAGGTGGCGCGCGGACGCGCCGCGAAGGAGTACGCGGCCGAGAAAGAAAGCTTCCGCAACTGGCTGGCAACCCGCTCGGTGACGGGAGACAGTGCGAGGGACCCGGACATTCTGGCGAGAAACCGCAAGCTCGATACGCTCCAGGCAGTGGTGATCAACTGGCAGCATCAGATCGATGCGATCGGCGACCAGCAACGGGCACTGGCATCGCGGCAGGCTCAGGTGGATACGCAAATCGCCGACGCGGACGCAGCAGCCGAAAAGCGCTTCGAAGCGGCGACCCGGCATTACGAGTTGCAGGTGTTCGGACTGCGGCTTGCGCTGACGTTACCGATACTGCTGGTTGCGATCTGGCTGTTCATACGCTACCGCAAGGCGCGCTACTGGCCTTTCGTGTATGGGTTTGGCCTGTTTGCACTGAGCGCGTTCTTCGTCGAACTGGTCCCGTACTTGCCGAATTTCGGCGGCTATGTCCGGGTCCTGGTGGGCATTGCGCTCACGGTATTCGCCGGCCTCTACATGATGAAGGCCTTCCAGCGTTATGCCGAACGCAAGCGGCTCGAATTGCAGCAGGACCAGGGAGAACGCGCACGCACGATCGGATACGAAAAGGCCGTCCGTTCACTCGAAAAAAAGCGCTGCCCGTCGTGCGACAAACAATGGAATCTCGGCGGCGACGACTCAACGTTCTGCGTGCATTGCGGATTGAGGCTCTTCAATGTATGCGGATGCGGCGGCCGGAATTTCTTCTTCTTCCCGCATTGCCATCAATGCGGTGCTGCGCAGGGGAATGAGGTGCCGGCGTCTTCTGATTGATGGTCAGCGTTTACGGCACGCACTCGCTGGATGCCGGGTTTTACCTCCAGAGTCGAGATTCATTTAACCCTGGACTGTTCATGTCGCCACGATAAGACATGCGGGGAGTGCTGCTCAGACAGCTTTGCATCGATTGGCCTTGACGATACCGCGTACGGTACCCGCACAAAAGCTCCGCTGATCTGCCGGCGGACGAAGGACGTTCGGGCGGTGCAGTGGCTGCTCGGGCAGTCGAAGCTGGAAAGCACGGTTCGCTATCTCGGCATTGACGTCGACGATGCCCTTGTGATGGTGGAGCAGACCTTGGTTTGTGATGGCATCGCGGCCTGCGAGCGGTCGCTTGCCGGCCGCTTCCGGACATCCACCGTGGCTAACAGACGGCCATTTGAAAGCATTGAGTGCCGGGATTGCGCATTATCTTTCCGAAAGAATCCCCGACTATTATCCATACGCGGTGAATATGCCGCTGCCTGATCGAGAGCCATGAGCAGCAAGCACCACTGTTGCATCCAACATTCAAGACGGGGACCCAATCATGCCTACGCCTGCAGAAGAACAAACCAGAGCGCAAATTGATTTGCTCTTGAAATTAAAGCTGGATGGGATGGACGCTGCCGACCAGGCAGATTTGACGAGCAATATACAGCGGATCGAAACGCAATATGCACTGGCGGTGGAAAAGGGAAAAAAATCCGCCTACTACAAGGACCTCAGCGACTCCATCGCAAAGAACCTTCCGGCTCTCGTGAATGGTATTTACGCAGCCGACAAGGCGTTCAAAAAGGGCGACTATATTTCGGGCTCCGCGGCGATGATGAGCATCTGCGCGAGCGTGCTCCCGATATTGACCGCCGCGACGTCAACCAGTGGGCCGGTGGGCGTACTGGTCGGCGCGCTGTTCTCGGTTGTGGCACAGATTCTCAGTTTCTTCGCGCCGCAACAGCCGTCGCTCGAAAGCAAGATCGAAAAAATGCTGGATCAGCTGAAGACCGACGAGGAGATAGAGTCGATCAAGGGGTTTGGCCACGGTGTCAGCAGCTATGCATCGTCGTTGAGTTCGAAATGCATTGGCGAGCACAAGTGGGCAGAGGCGGTCGCGCTTCCCGGCACTGTGTCCCTGACGCAAAATTCAACGGAAGTCGCTGGAACCGATACGAACTTCAGCACGACCACCGAGATCGGTCAGTGGCTCACGTTCGATTCCGATACGCCGCCAAAACCATACAAGATCGAGAAGATCGCCAGCGATACGAGTTTGATCCTGACAACGGCATACACCGGCAAATCGCTGTCGGGCGGTACCTGCAAGTACCAGCGCCGGAAGATAGTGAAAAGAAGCATCGATGAAATTCTGGACATGCCCCTCACGAACGAGGACGAAGCCGACGCCTTCTTGATGGCGTTGAAAGGACTCGGTTGGGGACTCGGCAGGGATCAGGCGAAGCTCGACACGCCGATTTTCTGGAACTGGAAAGTGGCGGGATATCTTCTGAAGGAGTCGAACCAGAGCAAGGAAGGCTGGCCTGAAGTCCTCGGCCTGTGGTGCCAGACCTATATCGAGTTGCTGACGGCAAACACGATGCTCGGTTGCATGGTCAGTCCAGGAAAACTGGAAGCGCTGCTAGCCGCGACCAAGGAGTCGAACAAGGCAAGCCCGCTTTCCGACGGAGTCCGGGGGCGGTGCCATGAAGCCGTGCTCAATCTCGGCGCACTGGTGAAAGCGCTTCCCGATTCATGGGGTGCGGATAAAAGGGAAATGCTCAAGATCGTGACAGCCGTCCGGCCTGTTGCGCGCGAGCGTGGACTCTATGCTCACATCGGATACCGGATGAACGGCCTCGTCCTGTACGTCGCCCGGGGTAACGGCAAACCCGGCCCGCTCGCGTGGGACTACAAAAGAAACACGGGATGGCTCGTTAGCCTCTCCATCCACGCCCCCAAGACCCAGGTTGACTCGTTCACCCCCAAATACGAGGTCCTGACGGTGGAGACGGGCCCAAGCCAGGTTTCGCGTCATCTTCTCGATTCGGTCAGGGGCGACCTGTCCGACGGCGTTGTCGTGATCAACCCTTTTTTCAGCCACGGGGAAAGGTTCCTCGACGTCAGTGGGCTCGCGTTAAACGACGACACACCCGGCGTCTATGCCACGCAACCCAAGACACTGGTTTCGCTGGCGATCGAAAACAAGGTACTTGTGCGCTACATGCATTACTACGCGATCGACAACGACCACAAGAGCACCCAGTTGACTCCTCGAAAACAGGTTCTGTCCGACGTGGCGGAAATTCGCTCCGTATATGTTCCTGCGAATGCTTTACCGGACGACCCGGACGCCGACGTCCTGAAAGGCGAAAACCGGCCCAAACCGAATTCAGTGCTCACGTATGGCGGGATTCGCAATAATAACCGGCTGCATGTGATGGAGTGGACCGAGACAGCCACCGTGGAAGGTCCGGAAGGCTGGACCAGCTATAACGGAATCGAGGTCGATGCGCACTATGTCTGGCTGTTCGGAAAGGGGGGCATCGCTTGCGCAACGCATGCCTCGATGCTCAGATGCAGGAGAGGCGAGATTGCGCGTCCGTCGTGGATCCATCACGAATTCGACAAGCAGTTCAAGCAACCCGAGGTCGTCAATTTATACCCGTGTGTGGACGAGACGCTTACCTTGAGCATGCTGAGCGAGATCTATACGGCAGACTACAAGATCGATCGCAAGGCGCACCGCATCGTCACCCGTTCGTGGGTGAAACGGGGCGGCCAGGCAAACCAGGTCGTCAAGATGCCGATTCCTTGCTGGTCGATACTCGAGAGTTTGAGTGCGCGTTTGCGCGACGAGTAGCTGTCGCGGCATCCAGGGCTCGTTGCCACGCGATCGCGAGCCCTGGCCAAAGCCGCCAACGGACACGCCGGCGGCCCCGCGCATGATCGTGTGCGCGTTTCGCGGGCAATCATCAGTCGAAGCAAGAACGGGAATGCCTCCGTTGGCTCCGAGCCGCTCACGCGGACACATCGGGGTTGGCCGAATACTCGCATGCAACGAGGCGAGGGCACCCGTGGATGGTGTCGCGCTGGCGATCGCTTAACCGGCCGGAGAGGTGGCGGCCGCTGCAGGCAAAGGGATGGCCGCTGTACCGCTCAACGCGGTCGCACACATAGCGCTGGGTTCTACGTCCGTTGTGGATCGTCAAGCATCTATCGCCGAACCAGTCCTTTGGCGCGTGCCAAATGACTTTTGGCGCAACCGCGATCACGGAGGATGACGAATCGCCGAGAGCCGGATCTGCCAATGCGGCCTCTCCGGCAGTTACCCGACGTTCGTCGCAGCCTCGACGGCCGATCAATTCGACTGCCGGGGTTGCATACGAAATCGTGGCGGCTAGACTGGAAGTTCCCCATGAAAACCATGGAGGGAGACATGACGACCATCTATGTCGTGAAGACGGGCAAGCAGTTCCTCTGCACCGCTGAGGACGGCGACATCGGCATGGCACCGGTGATCGAAGACGCCATGTCTTTTCTATCGTATGAGGAAGCGAAAAAAGCGGCGAGCGAGAACGCCGACCCCGGATACGAAATCGTGGCCGTCAACCTCACCGTCCGCTGACGCGGCGTGCGTTGCCGGGCGCCCGGTGACGGAGGGTGCCGGCAATTTTGCGCGCGCCATGCGACAGGATGTCCGGCAGGCTGCGTCCAGAATCGTCTGCTAAAAGGCTACATCGCGCATCAATCGGCCATGCCGTCCCTGCTACGCCTTTTTCGCATAGGCGCTGCACCAGCCTTTGGCATTGACCTGCTTGCCGCTGAAAATGGTGCACGGCGCCATCGCGGCGCCCGTCTTGCCCTGGAAGAACTGGCAGTTCGCACAAGCCTGGCCCGCCTGAAATTGCGGGAACTTCGCATGGTCGACCCGGCTTGCATCCGTCTTGTAACCGAGGGCCTGGGCGTTTGCATCGGACTCCTGGACGGCACCGGCATCTGCGGCCGCCGCGCGGCGACCGAATGCCAGCGCGGATGCCAGAACGGTGGTGGCGGCAATAAAACGCCGGCGTGAAAATTTCATCGCGTTCTCCTTCATGTGCGAAGCGTTCGTCGCCTGATGAACGGGCGGCGAAGGGATCAGTGGAAAAAGAGTTCCCGCATGCCGAAAGTGTGATGCGCTTCGGCAGCCATCAACACCATGAGCACCAGCAGGCACAGGGGCGGTATCAGGATCGCGTACACCAGCGCCAGCCGCTCCCACATCATGTGCATGAAAATCGACACGATCAGCCCGGCCTTGGCGATCATGAGCACGACGATCAGCACCCAGCGCAGCAGACCCTGCACGTGGAAATAGTCCACCATGTACGACAACGTGCTGAGGACGAACAGCAGGCCCCAGATTTTCAGGTAGAGGCCGATCGGATGCTGCTGGCCGTGCGCGGCGTCGGGTCGATCGGCGGGATCGGTGTGGTCCATGATCTGCCTCACCACAAATAGAACAGCGCGAAGATGAACACCCACACCAGGTCGACGAAGTGCCAGTACAAGCCGGCAATCTCGACGATCTGGAAGTTGCCGTGCTCGGTGAACCCCGGCTGCAGGATCTTGCGCGCGATCAGCAGCAGGTAGATCACGCCGCACGTCACGTGAAACCCGTGGAACCCGGTGATCATGAAGAAGCACGCGCCAAACTGCGCCGCGCCCAGCGGGTTGCCCCACGGGCGGATCCCTTCATGGACGATCAGCTTGGTCCATTCGAAAGCCTGCATCGACACGAAGGTCGCGCCCAGCAGCGCGGTCGCCAGCAACAGTGCGGCGGCACGCCTGGCGTTGCGCCGGTAGCCGAAGTTGACGGCCATCGCCATGGTGCCGCTGCTGGTGATCAGCGTGAACGTCATGATGGCGATCAGCAGCAAGGGCACGTCCACGCCGCCCACGGTGAGCCCGAACACCCTGGAAGGGTCGGGCCACGGCGCCGTGGTCGACATGCGCACCGTCATGTAGCCGATCAGGAAGCTGCTGAAGACGAAGGTGTCCGACAGCAGGAAGATCCACATCATCGCCTTGCCCCACGGCACCTTGAAGGCTTCGCGGTCGGCCGACCAGTCGGTGACGATGCCACGCCAGCCTTCAGGCCCGGCGTCGGCGGGCGGGGTGGCGGCGGATTCGGTGGGGAGCGTGGGCGAGGTCATGGCGCGGCTCCATACAGCGGCCCGCAGATGGCGGCGACGATCGCAGGGGTGATCCACCACATCGCCGCCAGCAGCACGAGCCAGACAGCCAGCAGGAAATGCCAGTAGATCGCGCCCAGCGCGATGGCGCGCTGGGCCCGGAACGGATCCGCGCGCTGCAGGAGCGCAATCGTCACGGCCCAGGCCACCAGCCCGCCCAGCACATGCAGTCCATGCAGGCCGGTGAGCAGGTAGAGGAAGCTGTTGGAAGGATTGACGGTGACGGTCTGCCCGGCCGCCGACAGCATGCGCCAGGCGGTCAATTGTCCGATCACGAACACGGCCGCCAGCACGCCGCCGGACACCAGCCACGCCGCGCGGTGCAAGGTCATCTGCCGGGCGCGCTGCATCGCAAGGCTTGCCAGCACCAGCGCGCCGGTGTTCCACCACAGCAGCGCCGGATGCGGGATCGGCTGCCAGTCGGGCTCGCGCATGCGCATGCCATACGCGAGCAACAGCAGCGAAAACAAGGTCGTCGCCACCGCCATGAAGACGATCAGGCCGATGCGATTCGCATTCGGCAACCCAGGTGGCGTACCGGGAACGAACGGGCGTGGCAGTGTGGTCATTCGTGTGCCTCGCCAGGTTGAAGCGTCGGGTGGGCCGTTTCAGGCGCCGTCTCGGGCGGCTGGTTTTGCGGGATGAAGTCTTCGTCGTGCCCCGGCGGGCTGTATTCGTATGCCCAGCGGTAGACGACGGGCGGCGCGGCACCCCAGTTGCCGTGCACGGGCGGCGTTTGCGGCGTCTGCCATTCGAGCGTGGTGGCCCGCCACGGGTTGCCGTCGGCGCGCTTGCCGCGCGCGAGGCTCCACGCGAGGTTGTACAGGAACAGCAGCTGCGCCACCCCGACGATCAGCGCGACGACGGTGATGAACGTGTTGAGCGTCTGCGCCGAGTGGGGAATGAAGCTGTAGCCCTCATACGCGTAATACCGCCGCGGCATGCCGAGGATGCCCAGATAGTGCATCGGGAAGTAGATCGCATAGGTGCCGACGAAGGTGATCCAGAAATGCGCGCGCCCGAGCGTGTCGTTCAGCATGCGGCCCGTCACTTTCGGATACCAGTGGTAGATGCCGCCGAACAACACCAGGATCGGCGACACGGCCATCACCATATGGAAGTGCGCGACCACGAAGTACGTGTTCGACAGCGGAATGTCCACGCTCACATTGCCGAGGTAGAGCCCGGTCAGCCCACCCAGCACGAAGGTACTGATGAAGCCGATCGCAAACAGCATCGGCACGGTCAGGTGGATATCGCCGCGCCACAGCGTCAGCACCCAGTTGTAGACCTTGAGGGCGGTCGGGACGGCGATGATCAGCGTCGTGGTGGCAAAGAAGAAACCGAAGTACGGATTCATGCCGGCGATGAACATGTGGTGCGCCCAGACCACGAAGCTCAGTACACCGATGATGATGATGGCCCACACCATCATCCTGTAGCCGAAGATGTTCTTGCGCGCGTGCGTGCTGATGAGGTCCGACACGATGCCGAAAGCCGGCAGCGCGACGATGTAGACCTCGGGATGCCCGAAGAACCAGAACAGGTGCTGGAACAGCAGCGGGCTGCCGCCGGCATGCTTGAGCGTCTGCCCCATCGACACCACGGCCGGTATGAAGAAACTGGTGCCGAGGGTCCTGTCGAGCAGCATCATCGCGGCCGACACGAACAGCGCCGGAAATGCCAGCAGCGCCAGGATGGTCGCCATGAAGATGCCCCACACCGTGAGCGGCATGCGCATGAGCGTCATGCCGCGGGTGCGCGCCTGCAGCGTGGTGGTGACGTAATTCAAGCCGCCCATCGTTGCCGCGACGATGAAGATCGCCAGCGACACGAGCATCAGCACGATGCCCCATTCCACGCCCGGCGTGCCCGGCAGGATCGCCTGGGGCGGATACAGCGTCCAGCCCGCGCCGGTCGGTCCGCCCGGCACGAAGAAACTCGCCGTCAGCACCAGCACGGCCAGCAGGTAGACCCAGTAGCTCAGCATGTTGAGGAACGGGAACACCATGTCGCGCGCGCCCAGCATCAGCGGGATCAGGTAGTTGCCGAAGCCGCCCAGGAACAGCGCCGTCAGCAGGTAGATCACCATGATCATCCCGTGCATGGTGACGAACTGGTAGTAGTGGTTGGCGTCGATGAAACTGAACTTGCCCGGAAAACCGAGCTGCAACCGCATCAGGTCAGACAATACGAGGCCGACCAGGCCGATGGCGATCGCCGTCAGCGAATACTGCACGGCGATGACCTTGTGGTCCTGGCTCCAGACATAGCGGGTCCAGAAACTTTGCGGGACGTGGTCTGTGTGTGCGTAGGGCATTGCGTCTGCTCCGCCGGATATTCGCTAGGGGTTCGTTGCGCTGCTGGCGGCCGGACCGCCTAACGACTTGATGTAGGTCACCAGCGCGGTCAGTTCCTGCTCGCTCAGGTCGAAGGTCGGCATGATGGGCGAGAAGCCCTTCACGACGCGGGCCTTCGGGTCGCGGATGAACGCGCGCAGATAGGCTTCGTCCACCTTCGCGGTGCTGCCGTCGGCCATCGTTTCGGTCTTGCCGTACAGGCCTTTCCAGGTGGGGCCCACGCGCGGACTGCCGTCCACGGTATGGCAGGCGACGCAGCCCTTGGCCGCCGCGAGCGTCTTGCCCTGGTCGGCCAGCGCCTGCGCGCTGCCGCCGGTCGCGCCGGCGGCAGCCTGCACCTTGGCCTGCTGCCGCTGCGCGAACGTGCTCTGCTGCGCCAGCCAGCGCGAGAACGATGCTTCGTCTTCCACCACCACCACGCCGCGCATGTTGGAGTGCCCGATACCGCAAAGCTGTGCGCACAGGATGTCGTAACGCCCGGCCTTGGTCGGCGTGAACCAGAAGGTGGTCACCATGCCGGGCACCATGTTCATGCGCGCACGGAACGGCGGGACGTAGAAATCGTGCAGCACGTCGCGCGACCGTGCCAGGACCTGGATCGGCTGGTTGAGCGGCAGGTGTACCTCGGGTGTCTCGATCAGGTAGTTGTCGCGGCCGTTGGGGTCGCCGGGGTTCAGGCCGAACGGGTTGTCGTTGCTGATGTAGCGCACGTCCGTCGTGCCCAGCTTGCCGCCGGGGCCGGCAAAGCGGAAACGCCATTGCCATTGCTGGCCGAGCACCTCCATCTGCAGCACGTTGCGCGGCGGCCGGACGTAGTCCGCGTAGACGAACAGCCCCGGTGCCAGCAACGCGGCCACGCCGACCGAGGTCAGGCCGATCAGCCACCATTCCAGCCGCCGGTTGTGCGGCTCGTAAGCAGCACGATGCCCGCTGCGGTGGCGGTAGCGCACCAGTGCGATCACGATGAACAAATTGATCGCGATGAAGAGTGCGCCGGTAATGACGAGCGTGATCGTCAGCATGTCGTCCATGCGCACCCAGTTCGACGCGATCGGCGTGATCCACCAGGGACTGGCAAAGTGAAACCCCACCGCCAATATGATGATCAGGGTCAGGGCAATCGCAAGCGCCATTAGCCGCCTCGCTGCGTGTCACTCGTCGGAGCCGCCAACAACGTTCCTGGCGTCGTTGTGCCGCGTTTTCGTACTACGTATTGTTTTCGCCGGCAGTCTGCCAGGACCGATTCGCCAAGCGCTGTAAACAGGCTCTAAAGCAAAGGTAGTCCTCTCCTCCGCGTCGTGCAAGGCAGCGCAACGGGAACGCGCGCCCCGTGGACGCATCGCGCGAATGGAGGCGTCGCTTGCTGCGATGCAATGCAGAACGGCGCCTCCGGAATGGGTTGTCGAGGCGGCCGTTTCGCGAGGGCGCCGGGTGTTCCGGGTCTGTTCGCGTGTGCGACGTGCGTACGTCGCACACGTGAACAGACCCTGTCGGTGCGGCGGGAAAACACGGCGTGTCAGCGCATCGCGTCCTGCTTGCGCCGCTCGAGCATGCCGTAGGTGACGGCGGTGACCACACCGAACAGCAGGTTTGCCAACAAGGGTCCGGAACCCCGCTCCGAGACGAACCATGGGAACACGGCTGTCATCACATAGAAGTTCCACACATACGCGACGATCCCGAAGGCCAGCCCGATGGCAGCCTCCATGCGCACACTCGAATCGAAGCGGAACGGCGCAATGATCACGGCGAGAATCATCCCCATGATGGCGCCGAGCACGTAGTGCAGTACCAGCGCCGTCCCCACGATGCCGACGCTGAAGACCGACATCTGATCGAGCGCACTGCGGCCCAACACCATCGCCGCGATCTTGTGGGTCGGTTGCCATGGGCTTTCGTCGAGCACCATGGTCGACCAGAAGAATTCGAGCACGATCACGAGGGCTCCACCCGCAAGACCGGCCACGGCAGCGGCGAACCAGTCGGGCATGCGCCGTTGCCAATGGTGCGATTGAATGTTCAGTTCCATACGACCTCCTGGCGGACAGTTCAACTTCTCGGCATTCAGGTTAGGAGGGCGCCACGTGCGTCACAAGTACGTCCCTTCTGCGATTCAGAATGGCAGATATGGGTGCCAATGCAAGGTGCAAAAACCCTGCGCGTTGCATGGCTCCACGGCGTTCTGGCGGGCGCGCCGCCGGATGTCGGCGCGACATGGAAGGAGGTTGTGGCGCCGCGCGATTGCGGGCGTCTGATTGGGTGCGACGCACAAGGGCACGGGATGTCATGGAATGGCCGTTGTACGGGTGTGCCGGGGCAACGGAAGGACCCCGGCCATTCTCCTGCGTGGACGTATGTCGATTTCACACTGGCCTGAGGCCGAAGCCGGCACGTTCGATGCAGAGCCAGCCTCAGGTGTCGTGTATGCCGGTTTTCGGGTTTCAGGGGAAGATCGGTGTCGTAGGCTCGGCGCCCTCCAGATCCGCCTTCGGAAAATGCTGGGCGACCATCTCCTCGATTTCCTGCTCTCGTAATGCCGGCACGTCGGCCATGATCAGGATCTGGCCTTCCCGGATGGCGTCACGAAATCGCTGGAGTCGCGCGTTCGGCTCGGCGATGCCGATCATCGCGGCCGTCCACGCCCCAAAGCCCGCTCCCGCCAACGTCAATGCGACGACGGCGCCGCCCGCAATCACGAGCTCCGCAGGGGGGAACACCAGTGCGACGAGGCCGATCAGCGCGCCCGTCGCGCCGCCGAATGCGACGCCGCGCTCGAGCGCGTGCACGACATCGCTGCTCTGCAGCAAAGACGCTTCGGGCAACTGATCGAGTGTGACACTGTGATCGGCGAGGACGTGGATATGGCGCCAGATGATGCGCGCGCGCAGCAAGTCATCGACGATCGCTTTCGCCATCTGCGTATCGGGTACGAGGAAATAAAGGCGTCTCATGTTGGCACTCCTCTTTTTGCCATCAACTCATCGTCAACGGACGATTTTCTTATTTTATGTCAGCATCGGCCGCGCAGTATGTGCGAGCGTACGAGCGTTGGGGTCGCATACCCCGACGCGTTACCGGCGTCCTTACCTGCCGCTGCGAGTGCATGACACGACCAGGCGGCCCCATGGAAGGTCGGACGAATGAGAATGACATGGGCGTCGCGCCGGATTCCGAAAAATAGCGGGGCCGGAGAAGTGACGATCGACGGCGGTTTGCACGTGTGCCGATCGGTCGTCGAACGGTCTTGCAGCCGTCGATCCGGTGCGCTCGAGCGCGTGATTGAAAAGGGATTCCGCAGACGCGATTGCGCGCGCCGCGGAATATGCCGACATGTGCCGGGCTGGCACGACATCCGGATGTCAGTGGGTTGTCGGTAATACGCCGGGATCAATTGCCGGTCGATGCCGTCGCGGTCGGCATCGCGTCGTGATGCTGGATCGCATAAAGCTGGCGATTGCGCGCGATCTGCGACGCCGACGGCGGATAGTCGTTCCGGTTCGACGGCAGCAGGCCGTCGGCTTCGGCATCGATCAGTTGCTGGCGCACGTCGGCGCGCGTGATCGGCGCCTGTGTGGACTGGGCAAAGGCCTGCGTGCCGAACGGCAGGCTCAGCGTGGCAACGACGAAAGCAGCGACGAGTTTCATGATGGCTCCTGGGCGGATGAACGAATGGGCGAGTGGGGATGGGCCCACGCTTCGAATTCTGGCCGCCGCGGCAGTCACCACACTGACCCGCCGATTACAGTTTCGTAATCGGGCCATGTCGCGCGGGCGCGAGGCGGTGTGCCTGCCCCGTTTCCCGGTAACATCGGGCATCACCACCGAATGCGACGGAACCGATCATGCGCATCCTGATTGTCGAAGACGAACCGAAGACCGGCGCGTACCTGAAGAAGGGGCTCGAGGAATCCGGCTTCAGCGTCGATCTCGCGAAGGACGGCGGCGAGGGGCTGACGCTCGCGCAGGAAGAGGGCTACGACGTGATCGTGCTCGACGTGATGCTGCCCGTGCTCGACGGCTGGAGCGTGCTCAAGCGGCTGCGCGACACGCATACGACGCCCGTGCTGTTCCTGACCGCGCGCGACGACGTGCAGGACCGCGTGCACGGGCTCGAACTCGGCGCCGACGACTACCTCGTGAAGCCGTTCGCGTTCGTCGAACTGCTCGCGCGCATCCGCACGCTCGCGCGCCGCGGGCCGCCGCGCGAGACGGAGCGCATTTCGGTGGGCGACCTGGAGATCGACGTCGTGCGCCGCCGCGTGAAGCGCGGCACGCTGCGGATCGACCTGACGCCGCGCGAATTCTCGCTGCTGCAACTGCTCGCGCGCCGGCAAGGCGAGGTGCTGAGCCGCACGCAGATCGCGTCGTATGTGTGGGACATGAATTTCGACAGCGACACCAACGTCGTCGAAGTCGCGATCCGGCGGCTGCGCGCGAAGATCGACGATGCGTTCCCCGTCAAGCTGATCCACACGGTGCGCGGCGTCGGATACGTGCTCGAACCGAAGGACGCCGCATGACGCTCGGCCGCTCGCTCGGCGCGACGCTCGCGCTCGCGTTCGGCGCGACCACGCTCGCCGTCTTCGCGCTCGTCGGCGCGTATGTGTACACGGGCCTCCAGCGGCAGGTGAGCGCGCAGGACGACCTCGACATCGTGCTCGCCGCGCGGCATACGCGCCGGCTGGCGGGCGAACTCGATTCGCTCGACGCGGTGCGCACGCATGCGGACCGGCTGACGAGCCAGGTGCTCGGCAACGCGTCGCTGTCGCTGGCCGTCGTCGACGGGCAGGGCAACGTGCTCGCGCGTCACAACGTCGAGCGGACCGGGTTCGAGGATCTGCCGGAAACGGCAGCCGGTGCATCGTCGCCCGCGCTGCCCGCGTTACCCGACGCCGAACTGTTTCCGCCGCACGCGACGCCGGTGCCCGCGAACGAGCGGATTACCGCCGACCGGATCGCGACGTGGACCGCCGACGGCGGCACGCCCGTGCGCGGCGTCGTCACTGATGCGGAGTTGCGCGACCACACGAAGATCCGGATCGCGATCGCGCGCAACATGAGCGATCGCGCCGAACTGCTCGACGGCTACCGCGACAAGCTGAAGATCGCCGGTGGCCTGGGCGCGCTGTTCGCGATGCTGCTCAGCTACTGGCTGATCCGCAAGACGCTCGCGCCGCTGCGCGAGATCGTCGCGAACACGGGCCGCATCACCGTCGACAAGCTCGATACGCGGCTCGATGCATCGCGCGCGCCGCGCGAGCTGACGGCGCTCGTCGACGCGCAGAACGCGATGCTCGGCCGCCTGCAGCAGGCGTTCGGGCACCTGTCTCAATTCAGCGCGGATCTCGCGCACGACCTCCGCACGCCGCTGAACAACATGCGCGGCGCGACCGAGGTGGCATTGGCGCGGCCGCGTTCCGTCGACGAATACCAGGCGCTGCTCGAATCGAATCTCGAGGAATACGACCGTCTCGCGCGGATGATCGAGAACGTGCTGTTTCTCGCACGCGCCGAGCATCCCGGCTTCGTGACGCGGCAACGCGCATTCGACGTACACGACGAACTGGAGCGCATCGCCGGTTATTTCGAAGGGCTCGCCGACGAAGCAGGGTCGACGCTGAGCGTCGACGGGCACGGCCGGCTGACCGCCGATCTCGAACTGTTTCGCCGCGCGGTCAGCAACCTGCTCGCGAACGCGCTGCGTTATACGCCGGTTGGCGGCGTGATCGCGCTGCGGGTCGACGAAACGGCGGACGCGGTGTATGTGGTCGTCTCGAACCCGGGCGAACCGATCGATCCCGCGCTGCTGCCGCGCATCTTCGACCGCTTCGTGCGCGGCGACCCCGCGCGTAGCGGCGGCGTGCCGGGCGGCACGGCCGGGCTGGGCCTCGCGATCGTGCGGTCGGTGATGGAACTGCACGGCGGCTCCGCCCGCGTCGAAAGCGACGCGACCGGTACGCGGTTCATCCTGACCTTCATCAAGACGCCGGCGGCGTAGCGGCCGTGCGCGCGGTGGCGATTGCATCCGCACCCGTGTGCCAGCCGCCGCCCAGCGCCGTCAGCAAGCCGACCGCGGCCTCCATCCGGCGCGCGGCGATCTGGTCGGCCACGCGCCGGTTCGTCAGCGCGATCGTCTGCGCGGTCACGACATCGAGGTAGCTGACCGCACCCGCGTTGAAACGGTTGGTCGTCAGTCGCAACGACAGGTCGGCCGCATCGGTCGCGCGTTGCTGGCTGTTGGCCTCCGACGCGAGCGCATCGAGCGCGGACAGCTGATCCTCGACCTGCTGGAACGCAACGAGCACCGTCTGCCGATAGTCGGCGACCACGCCGTCGTATTGCGCATGCGCGCCGCGCAGCGACGCGCTGCGGCGGCCGCCGTCGAACAGCGTGCCGGCGAGCTGCGAGCCGAGCGACCAGAACAGGCTCGGCGCGGTGAGCCACGGCGCGAAGAACGCGCTTTCGAGCCCCGCGCTCGCCGACAGCACGAGATCGGGAAAGAACGCGGCGCGTGCCTCGCCGATCTGCGCGTTCGCGGCCGCGACGCGACGCTCGGCCGCCGCGATGTCGGGCCGCCGTTCGAGCAGTTGCGACGGCACGCCGGCCGGGATCGTCGGCACGTCGAACGATTGCACGCGCCGCGGCAGCGCGAACGTCGACGCGCTTTCGCCGACGAGCGTCGCGATCGCATGCTGGAGCTGCGCACGCGACGCATCGATGTCGGTGTCCTGCGTGCGCGTCGATTCGAGTTGCGTTGTGGCCTGCGCGACGGCCGACGCGTCGATCGCGCCGGCCGCGAGCTGCTGTTTCAGCAGCTTCAGCGCGTCCGCATACGCATGCACCGTGTCGTCGAGCAACTGCTTCTGCGTATCGAGCGAGCGCAGCGCGAAATAGTCGGTCGCGAGCGTGGCCGTGACCGACAGCTTCACGGCCTGCAGGTCGGCCGCGCTCGCGTCGGCGTTCGCCTGCGCGCCGGTCACTGCGTCGCGCACACGGCCGAACAGGTCGGGTTCCCAGCTCGCGGCCACGCCGGCCTGATAGTCGGGGGTCGTCTTGCCGGCGAGCGACGAGCCGAGCTTGTTCTGCGACAGGCGCGCGCGGCTCTGCGCGACGCCGGCCGTGACGGTCGGCAGGAACCCCGCATGCTGGTAGTCGACCATCGCGCGCGCCTGCTGGAGATCGGCGACGGCTTTCTTCACGGTCTGGTTCGAGATGTCGACACGCGCTTCGAGCGCGTTCAGGCCGGCATCGTCGAAGACGGTCCACCATGCGCCGCGCGGCGCGGCATCGGCCGGCGCCGCGACGTTCCAGCCCGGCTGGGCGGCGGGGGCGCCCGCCGCCGGTGTGCCCGGAGCCGGTGTGCCCGGAGCCGGTACGCCCGAAGCCGGTATGCCCGAAGCCGGTATGCCCGCAGCCGGGACGCCCGCAGCCGGTATGCCCGGAGCCGGTACGCCCGAAGCCGGGACGCCCGCATAGTGCGCAGGCACCGCGACGGTGGGCGGTGAATAGAGCGGCAATGTCGAGCACGCGGACAACGCGGCCAACGCGGCGGCGACACCGAGTGCGACGACGCGGCGGGCGAACGGAAGCGGACGAACGAAGCGCATGACGGATATCTCGCGGGTTTTCATGGGCGGATCAGCCTCGGGCGCGCGTTGAAGCTGCTGCTGCCGGCATCGAAGCCGGCGCCGCGACGGCGGCGGGCGTCGACGCAGCCGCGCCAGACGTTGCCGTCGCACCGGTTGCCGGGCCCGTCTGCACCGCCGGTGCGGCCGACACGATCTTCACGGTCTCGCCGGCGGCAATCGAATCGCCCGGGTTGTCGATCACGCGATCGGTCGCGGCGAGCCCCGACACGATCTCGACGCGCGTGCCGAAATCGCGCCCGATCTGCACGGTCTTCAGTGCGGTGGTGCCGTTCGCGGCGACGGTCGCGACCGTCACGCCGTTCGGCCGGAACAGCAGCGCGCTGACCGGCAGCTCGAACGCCGGCGCCGCGCTCGGCACGAGCAGGTGCGCCTGCGCATACGCGCCGGGCATCAGCGCGCCGTCGCCATTGTCGACGTCGATCTCGACACGCAGCGTGCGCGTGACCGGATCGATCGCGCCCGCGCTGCGCGCGACGCGCGCGGCGAAGCGCCGCCCCGGATACTGCTGCGTGGTCAGGTAGACGGAGGTGCCCGTCGTCACGCCGGCCGCGCTGTCCTGCGGCACGTCGACGAACACGCGCAGCGTGCCGGTCTGTTCGAGATGGAACAGTTCGCCGGACAGGCCGGGGCTGCCCGGCGTGCCGCCCGCGGTGACGAGCGTGCCGACGTCGACGTTGCGCGCGGTGATCACGCCGTCGAACGGCGCCGCGACCGATTCGTACGACACCAGCTCGGTCAGGTGCGCGACGTTTGCCTGCGCAGAGGCCAGCATCGCGCGCTTCGCGTTCATGTCGGCGACTTTCGTGTCGGTGTCCTGCTGCGACACCGATTGCGTCTTCAGCATGTCCTGCCAGCGCTGCGCGGTCGATTTCGCATAGTCGTAGTTCGCCTGCGCGGTCGCCGCGTCGGCGCGCGCCTGCCGCAATTGCGCGTCGAGGTCGGGCGCGGTGATCTGCGCGAGCGTCTGCCCGGCCTTCACGTGCGCGCCGATGTCGGCACTCCAGTGCGCGACATAACCGCTCGTGCGCGCATAGATCGACGCCTCGGCATAGGGCATCACCGAGCCCGGCAGCGTCAGCGTCTGGTCGGCGGGCGCTGCGCCCGGCAGGATCACGGAGACCGGCAGCGCGCGCTGCGCGGCGACCTGCACGCGTTGCGCGGCGCGTGCGTCGATGCGCGGCACGATGCCGGCGGCCAGCAGCGCGGCGGCCACTGCGATCGCAACGAGCGGGGCGGTCGGCTTGCGGCCGCGACGGGGCGGCGATGTGTCGGGCGCCGTGTCCGCTTCGGCGGCCGGTGGCGGGGCGAGGGGTTCGGTCGTGTCGTTCATGATGGTTCGAGGTCGGGCGAGTCGAAGGAAGTCGAGGTGAAGCCGCGATCAGGGCAGCGCCGGCGTGTCCTGCGCGCGACGCGCGGCGGCCGCATCGCGGCGCCGGTCGAGCCACGCATGGACGAAGCCGAACACGACGGGCACGAACAGCAGCGTCGACAGCGTGCCGAACGCGAGCCCGCCGATCACCGCGCGGCCGAGCGGCGCGTTCTGTTCGCCGCCGTCGCCGAGGCCGAGCGCCATCGGCAGCATGCCGATCAGCATCGCGAGCGCGGTCATCACGACCGGGCGGAAGCGGCTGAAACCCGCGTCGAGCGCGGCCTGCCACGGCGGCGCGCCGCCCGCGATCAGCTCGCGCGCCGCGTTGACGACGAGGATGCTGTTCGCGGTCGCGATGCCGATGCACAGGATCGTGCCGGTCAGCGCGGGCACCGACAGCGTCGTGCGCGTGACGAACAGCATCCATGCGATGCCGGCGAGCGACGCGGGCAGGCCGCCGACGATCACCAGCGGGTCGAGCCACGACTGGAAGTTGACGACCATCAGCAGGTAGACGAGTGCGATCGCGAGCGCAAGGCCGCCGAGCAGCCCGGCAAACGACTCGTGCATCGCCTTCACCTGGCCGCGCAGCACGATCGACGAACCGGGCGGCAACTGCGCGCGTGCAGCGTCGACGAGCCTGGTCACGTCGGCCGTGACGCCGCCGAGATCGCGCCCCTGCACCGACGCGAAGACGTCGAGCACCGGCTGCACGTCGTAGTGCGACACGACCGCCTGTTGCGTCGCGCGCGAGAAGCTGCCGAGCGAGCCGAGCAGGTTCTGCGCGGGCGCGCCGGCCGCCGGGCCGCCGGCCGGCGTCTGCGGCGAGCGTGCGGTGCCCGCCGGCAGCGGCACGTTCGCGAGCGCCTGCAGCGAATCGACCGAATACTGCGGCGTCTGCACCAACAGCGGATAGCTGACGCCATTGCGCGGGTCGAGCCAGAAGTTCGGCGTCGTCTGCGAACTGCCGGACAGCGCGATCAGCAGGTTCTGCGCGACGTCACGCTGTTCGAGGCCGGCCTGGATCGCCTTCGTGCGGTCCACGTTCACGTTGATCGCCGGCTCGTCGCCGGGCTGCTGGATGCGCGCATCGACGAGCCCGCGCACGCCGCGCAGTTTCGCGAGCAGCGCGTTCGCGACCGCGCGGTTCTGGTCGAGCTTGTTGCCGACGATCTGGATGTCGATCGGCGCGGGCAGCCCGAAGTTGAGGATCTGGCTGACGATGTCGGCCGGCAGGAACGCGAACGTCACGCCGGGGAACGACTGCGCGAGCAGGTTGCGCAGCTTCGCGACGTAGGCTGCGGTCGGCGCATGGTTCGGCTTCAGCGTGATCATCACGTCGGCATCCTCGGTGCCGATCGGGTCGGACGAGTCATACGTGAGGTTGATCCCGCTCACCGGCACGCCGATGTTGTCGAGCACGCTCGCAATGTCGTTCGCGGGAATCACGTCGTGGATGCGCGCTTCCACTTCGTCGGTCAGACGCGCGGTTTCCTCGATCCGCGTGCCGGTGGGCGCGCGCAGGTGCAGGCGGATCTCGCCCGTGTCGACCGACGGGAAGAAATCCTGCCCGGCGAACGCAAACAGCCCGGTCGACGCGATGCACGCGAGCAGGAAGGCCGCCGCGAATCGGCGGCGGCGCGCGATCGCCGCCGACAGCAGCGCGCGATAGCGCAGCCGGACCGCCTCGAAGCGATGCTCGAACGCGGCCTGGAAACGCGCGATCCGTGCGAACACGCCGCGCGGCGGCCGGCCGTGCCCCTTCGCGCGCATCAGCGCCATCGCGAGCGTCGGCACCAGCGTGCGCGAGAAGAAATACGACGCGACCATCGCGAAGATCACCGCCTCGGCCATCGGCACGAACAGGTAGCGCGCGACGCCCGTCAGCAGGAACATCGGCACGAACACGATGCAGATCGACAGCGTCGACACGAAGGTCGGCACCGCGATCTCGCCCGCGCCGGTCAGGATCGCGTCTTCGAGTGGCGCGCCGCGTTCGAGGTGATGCGTGATGTTCTCGATCGCGACGGTGGCGTCGTCGACGAGAATCCCGACCGCGAGCGCGAGCCCGCCGAGCGTCATGATGTTGATCGTCTGGCCGAGCGCGGCGAGCGCGAGCAGCGAGCTCAGCACTGCGAGCGGAATCGACACCGCGATGATCAGCGTCGCGCGCCAGCTGCCGAGGAACAGCAGGATCATCAGCGCGGTGAGGCAGGCCGCGATCAGCGCTTCGCGCACGACACCCTGGATCGCCGCTTTCACGAACACCGACTGATCGCCGAGCGCCGAGACATGCAGTGCCTTCGGCAGGCCGGCCGCGATCTTCGGCAGCATCGCCTTGACCTGGTCGATGATCGTCAGTGTCGACGCGCTGCCGGTCTTCTCGACGGTCAGCAGCGCCGCGCGCTTGCCGTCGGCGCGCACGATGTTGGTCTGCGGCGCGTAGCCGTCGCGAACGTGCGCGACGTCGCGCACATACACGACGCTGCCGCCGATCGCTTTCACCGGCAGGTTGTTCAGCGCGGCAACCGTCTGCGTGCTGCCGTTCATCTGCACGTTGTACTCGCGCGTGCCGATCTTCGCGGTGCCGCCGGGCAGGATCAGGTTCTGCGCGTTGATCGCGTTCACGACGTCGATCGGCGCGAGCCCCTTCGCCTGCAGCGCGCGCGTGTCGAGATCGACGACGATCTGGCGGATCTTGCCGCCGAACGGCAGCGGCACGGCCACACCCTGCACGGTTGCGAGCTGCGTGCGGATGAAGCTGTTGCCGAGGTCGTAGAGCTGCTGCTCGGCGAGCGTGTCGCTCGACAGCCCGAGCTGCAGGATCGGCACCGTCGACGCGTTGTACGTGATGATGTTCGGCGGCAGCGTGCCGGGCGGCAGGATCCGCAGGATCGACGCGGAATTGCTCGCGGCTTCCGCGATCGCGCGATTGATGTCCGCGCCGGGGTGGAAGAAGATCTTCACGACCGACACGCCGTTCAGCGACTGCGATTCGATGTGCTCGATGTCGTCGACGTCGGACGTGAGCGCGCGCTCGTAGTTCGACGTGATCCGCTTGGCCATGTCCTCGGCGGAGAAGCCGTTGTACGACCACACGATGCTGACGACCGGGATGTCGATGTTCGGGAAGATGTCGGTCGGCGTGCGCAGGAGCGCGAGCGGTCCCGCAATGAAGATCAGCAGCGCGAGCACGACGAACGTATAGGGCCTGCGCAACGCGAGCCGGACGATCCACATGATGTTGTTCCTCGAAGCAGGGCATGGGTGCCGCATTCGATGCGACGAGCGTGCAGTCTGACGATGCCGCGTTGACCCGGCCCTGACTCGAAGATTACGAAGCTGTTATCTGCGTGCAGCGCCGCAGATTTCAGAATTGTCATCCGGCAGTCAGCGTCGCGCCGGCCGCGATCGCCAGAATGAACGTGTCAGGCGGCGAATCGCATCCGCGGTTCCGCCGGCGGCGCATCGACGATGCGTCCTCATCGAACCGTTCTGGGGAGTTTCATCATGAATCGCAGACTGATCGCAGCCGCCGCGCTGCTCGCACTCGCAATCGGCACGCCGGTCGCCGCATTCGCACAGACGTCGTCGTCGGGCCCGACCCGCGCCGACGTGATCGCCGAGCTCGTCCAGGCGCAGCGCGACGGCACGGTGCCCACGTCGAACTGGGACTATCCGCCGAGCACGCGGACGATCGAGCGCAATCGCGAGCTGTATGCGATCGCGCACGGCGAGCAGGGCACCGCGACCGCGTCGACGGGCGTGCCGGCCGTCAGCGCGCAGTGAAACGGGAGTCGGGCGATGAAGGCTCTTTCCCGACTGGCGATCGCCGCGATGCTCGCGGCGGCGGTCGCGCCGGCGTTTGCGCGCGGGATGCCGCAACTGCCCGATGACGATGGCGGGCGCGCCAGCGTGCTGCGCGAGTTGAATCCGACGCGGGTGAGCGGTGATGCGCGGGCGCATGCCGTCGGCGTTGTTTCGAATCAGGGGGGCGAGACGGACAGGAAGGCAGCGACTCGACGGAACTGAGTCTCGTCGAGCGCCGCGGCGACGGCCGTCGTGCTGCCCGGTTTCGGGGGCGGCTGGCGGGCGCGCGTCTGGAATTCGTGCAAACGCGCGATCGTGAAGGCGGCCGGCTCACCGGCAATACTCGGGAAGTGCGCGCCGTTACCGTGGCCGCCTGGGTTCAGTCAGTCGTCAAGTATTCGGCGAAACCTCGGTCGCCGAAGGCACCGCCACCGCTGCCGATTCATCGGCGAGTGCCCAACGCGTCACGAGACTCGCGATCACAAGCACGGCCACCGCACCGGTCAGCGGTGCAACGGCCATGATCGGGAGAATCTGGCTGAGCCCCAGCCCCGCGCTCAGGATCGCTGCGCCGGCAAACGCGCTGCCGATGGCGCCCAGCCGCCCGAACGCGTGCATCCAGCTCAATCCGGTTGAGCGCGCAACGGTCGGGTAGAAGCGCGCGGTCAGTGCGTTCATGCCGGTATTGGTGCCGGGAATGAACCATCCCCATGCAAAGGCGAGGGCCTGCAACGCCCAGAAGGTCGACTGCATCCCGTGCACGGCCCACAGCGACAGTGCCGCCAGGCAGAAGCTTGCCGCGACCGTGTAGTAGCGATCGAAGCGATCCATCAGCCAGCCGATCGCGATCGAACCCAGCGTCCCGCCCCAGTTCAGGAAGCCGACCATGATGGCGCCTTGCGCACTCGTATAACCGGCGTCTTTCGCCATCGTCGGCAGCCAGTTGTAAAGCAGGTAGGTGACGAACAGCCCGACGAAATAGCACAGCCAGATCAGGACCGTGCCGGCGATGTAGCGTTTCGACAGGATCGTACCGATCGCACCGCCTTTCACCTTGGGCTGCGCGGGCAGGAAGAATCGCGTATCGGCACGTACATGCGTACGGCCGATCGCCGAAAGAGTCCGCGCGATCAGTTCGGGACGCTTGTTCTGAACCGTCAGGAACGCTACCGATTCGGGCAGCCAAAGCATCAGAATCGGCACGCAGACCACCGCAAGCGCGCCGCCCACAGTGAGCATCGCGCGCCATCCGTAGCCGGGAATGATCCACGCTGCGATGAAGCCGCACAGCGCGGCACCGACCGTGAATCCGCTGTACACGACCGTCACGAGGAACGAGCGCCGGCGTTCGGGCACGTACTCGGACCATAGCGTCACCACGTTCGGCATCACGGCGCCGAGGCCGAGCCCGGTGACGAACCGGATCGGCAGCATCGTCCCGAGCGACGTCGCGTGCGCGGTGGCCAGCGTCCCGACGCCGATGATCAGCACGCTGGCGACCAGCACGCGCTTGCGTCCGAACCGGTCGGCGATCGGCCCGCCGAGCAGCGCACCGGCCGCCAGGCCGAACAACGCGGCGCTGAGCACCGGCGCCAGCGCGTTCTTCGTGACGCCCCATTCCTTGATCAGTTCCGGCACGACGAAGCCGATGATGACGGTATCCCAGCCGTCCAGCGAGATCACGACGAAGGTCAGCAATCCGACCAGCCACTGAAACGGGCTGACCGGGCGCTCGTCGATGAATTCGCGAACGTTGATGGCGCTTCCTGATACCGGCATGGTTGTCTCCTGCGTTGGGGCTCCGGGCCCTTGCATTGCGTCGGTCGGACCTCGACGCGATGCCCCGCAGTGTTCAATCGCCGAAATTCCGCGTCCAACAAGAAATTCCGTTTACGGCGACAAGGAAACGTTATCGATCGGCACGGTTCTTCGATTGCCCGGGCATCCCGTCACCCAGCTTCTCCAGCAGAAACTCGGCGAACACCGAGACCGCGGGCGGCAAAGGCGGGCGGCTCGTATAGACGAGTTGCAGCCCGAGGCCGGTGCCCGAACGTCGATACGACGGCAGCACGCGCACCAGTTTTCCCTGCTCGATTGCCGGCTCGGCGAGCAACTGCGGCAGCAGCGCGATCCCCAGCCCGGCGATGCAGGCCTGTATCACCACGCGCATGTCGTTGACCGAGAAGCGGCTGTCGATCGAAATCTCCTGGGTGCCGCGCGGCCCCTGCAGCCGCCACATGCTGCGGCCCTGGCGGCTGGACACCGTCAGGCAATCGTGGTCGGCCAGTTCGCGCGGCGTGCGAGGCGCGGCGCGCCGTTCCAGGTAGGCAGGGCTCGCCGCGAGGATCATCGTGCCCGGCGCGATCCTGCGCACGCGGAAGCTGCCGCCGGTCTCGATACCAATCCGCAGGGCCAGGTCGATGCGCTCGCCGATCAGGTCGGCCGGCGTGTCGTCGAGCAGGAAGTCGATGCTGATCTGCGGATAGCGCGCGTAGAACTCGGCCAGCCATTCCAGCCGGAAAAATTCGAACAGGCCGCCCATCGCCGTCACGCGAACCGTACCGGAAGGCTCCAGCCCGTCCGCATGCAGCCGTTCGATCTCGAAGAGCCGGTCGAGCGCCGGCGCATAACGCTCGAACAGCGCCTGGCCTTCGGTACTCGGCGCGAGCTTGCGGGTCGAGCGATGCAGCAGGCGCGTGCCGAGTTGCCCTTCGAGCTGGTCGATGCGCCGGCTCAGCGTATTGGCCGGCATGCGCAGGCGCCGCGCGGCTTCCGAGAAGCTGCCGGCGCGGACGACCTGGACGAACAGCGCGAGATCATTCAGATCGAGCATCGGATTCCTCCAAAAATGGATCAATCAAATCCTATTTATCCGTCTAGTGTAGGACAGCTTCAGTCTCCATACTGGTATCACGCTTCAAGCAAGCACCTGACTTCCCAAGGAGATTGAATTGAACAAGACTCTGACGATCGCGGCGGGCGCACTCGCCGCATCGTTGTCGTTGTCCGCATTCGCGGCCGCGTCGACGTACCGGCTCGATCCGGACCATACGTACCCGAGTTTCGAGGCCGATCACATCGGCGGCCTGTCGGTCTGGCGCGGCAAGTTCGACAAATCGGGCGGCACCGTGACGCTCGACCGCGCGGCAAAGACCGGCACCGTCGAAGTGACGACCGCGATTGCGTCGGTTCATACGGGCAGCACGAAGCTCGACCAGGACCTGCAATCGAACCAGTTCTTCGATGCGTCGAAGTTTCCGGAAGCGACCTACAAGGGTGCGATCACGTTCAACGGCGACAAGCCGGCGACGGTCGTCGGCAATCTCACGATGCACGGCGTTACGCGGCCGCTGACGCTGAAGATCGACTCGTTCAAGTGCATGCCGCATCCGATGCTCAAGCGCGAAGTGTGCGGCGTCGATGCGGTGGGCGAGTTCGATCGCAGCGAATTCGGCGTCGACTTCGGCAAGGCGTACGGCTTCAGCATGAAGACCCGCCTGCTCATCACGGCCGAAGCCCTCAAGCAGTAATCCCTTTCGGAGAACACTCATGAAACTGCTGCATATCGATTCCAGCATCCTCGGCCAGGGCTCGGTCAGCCGCGAACTGTCGGCGGAAGCCGTCGCGACCTTCCGCGGCCGCGATCCCGGCCTCACGGTGACGCGCCTCGATCTCGCCGCCACGCCGATCGGCCATCTGACGGGCGAACATCTTGCCGCCGCGCAAGGCGCGCCGGTCGACGACGCGCTGAAGGCGGACGTCGAGATCGGCCAGCGCGCGCTCGACGAATTTCTCGCGGCCGACATCGTGGTCGTCGGCGCGCCGATGTACAACTTCGGCATCGCTTCGCAGTTGAAGGCGTGGATCGACCGCATCTCCGTCGCCGGCAAGACGTTCCGCTACGGCGAGAACGGGCCGATCGGATTGTGCGTCGGCAAGAAGCTGGTCGTCGCGTCGTCGCGCGGCGGCGTGTACAGCGAAGGCTCGCCGGTGGCTGCGTTCGATCATCAGGAAACCTATCTGAAAGCGGCGTTCGGCTTCCTCGGCATCACGGACATCACGTTCATTCGCGCGGAAGGCGTGGCGATGGGGCAGGACATGCGCAGCGGCGCCATCGCGTCGGCGAAGGAAGCGGCGGCCGCGCTCGCGGCCTGACGGTGTTCGCCGGCTTGCTTTCTCAATTGCGCATAAACCGGCGCGGACGCCTGACCCGGCTACGCCGCCTGTCGCACCTCGATATGCTGGAGCACACCCGATGAATGCCGTCGATCCCGTTTTGCAGACCGCCGTCACCGGCCGTCACGTCGTCTTCCGCACGCGCGGCCACGTGCACGGGCCGGTCGTCCGGATGGCAAGCCCGTCCGACGTCGGCGAGATGATCAAGCCGTTCGTCTTCCTCGACCTGATCGATACGCAGGCGCCGTTGGGGCAGCCGGCCTTCGGCTGGCATCCGCATTCGGGTATCGCCACGCTGACGCTCGCGATCGACGGACGCGGCACCTACGCCGAATCCACCGGCCACGAAGGCACGATGGAGGCGGGCGACATCGAATGGATGAGCGCCGGGCGCGGCGTCTGGCATACGGGTTCCGTCGTGCCGCCGGTCAAGGCGTTCCAGCTGTGGGTCGCGTTGCCGCCGGGGCGCGAGCTGGCGCCGGCGTTCAGCCAGCACCTGTCGATCGACGACATCCCGTCGGACGGGCCGGCGCGCGTGCTGCTCGGCCGCAGCGGCGACGCGGTCAGCCCGATCGATGCGCCGCCGGGCATCAACTACGTCGTCGTGCAACTGAAGGCCGGCGAGCGCTGGACCTGCCGGCCGCCGCAGGGCTACCGGGTCGGCTGGACCGCCGTGATGGACGGCAGCCTGCGTACGCCGGACCCGGTCGGCCAGGGCGAACTGGTCGTCTTCGACCCGTCCGACGCCGCGATCGAATTCGACGCGGTGACCGATGCGCGCTTCGTGGTCGGTACGGCCATCCCGCATCCGCACGATCTCCATCTGGGCAACTACTCGGTGCACACGAGCGCCGCCGCGCTGGTGGAAGGCGAGCGCGAAATCGTGCGCATCGGCCGCGAACTGCGCGCCAAGGGCGTGTTGCGCTGAGCCGTCCGCGCGCAAGCCGGTATCCGCCGCCCGGTGCCGACCCGCGCGGCAACCGACAGGCGCCGATTCATGATGGACGTGCTGCCCGGCATGGTGCCGATGGGCCTGGGGGCGGGCGCGGTCGACACGTCGGCGGCTACCACCTCGCGTTCCTGTTGGGCGCGGTGCGTGCGGTAGCGGCGTCGCTGCTGGCCGGCGCGTTCGCCCGGACCGCATGCCTGTGCCGGTACCCGGCGACACGTCGTTCGCGGCTTCCGTCTGAAGCAATCCGCAGCCCCCTTCTGCCGCTACCTGCCGTTATCTCGCCCACGGAATCCTGACGCGACCGGCGCATTGCCCGAATGCGCCGGCTTTCACGCATTCGAAACGACCCGACCGGCCCGACGCCGCCGCCACGCCAGGCACCCCCACGCCCTTAGGTGTTTATACGTATGCCGATTCCGATATCGCTTCAATCCAAGATTTCATTGGAAGGTTATCGGACTTGTTTCTAGACTGGTCCGGGGTATACATGCCGGGCCGGCAGGCCCAGCCCTGAACCGCGCGCCAAGCAGAACCAGAACAGCGCCGCGGCATACAACGACATCATCGGAGACGGACCATGACATTCATCAGGAAGCTGGCGGCCGGTGCGATCGTCGCCGCGGCGACGGTACTCGCGCCCGGCGCATTCGCGCAGCAAAAGCCGATCACGCTCGGTTTCTCGCAGGTCGGCGCCGAAAGCGCGTGGCGCACCGCGAACACCGTGTCGGTGAAGGGCGCGGCGAAGGATGCCGGCATCAACCTGAAGTTCTCGGACGCGCAGCAGAAGCAGGAGAACCAGATCCGCGCGATCCGCTCGTTCATCGCGCAGAAGGCCGACGTGATCGCGTTCTCGCCGGTCGTCGAATCGGGCTGGGAGCCGGTGCTGACCGAAGCGAAGGCCGCGCACATCCCGGTGATCCTGACGGATCGCGGGATCGACGTGAAGGATCCGTCGCTGTACGTGACGATGATCGGTTCGGACTTCCTCGAGGAAGGGCGGCGCGCCGGCCACTGGATGGAAGAGCACTACAAGAACGACGCGGGCCCGATCAACATCGTCGAGCTGCAGGGCACGGTCGGCTCCGCGCCGGCCAACGATCGCCGCGCGGGCCTGCTCGAAGTGATCAAGAACAATCCGAAGTTCAAGGTGATCGCGTCGCAGAGCGGCGACTTCACGCTCGCCGGCGGCAAGCAGGTGATGGAAGCGTTCGCGAAGACCTACGGCAAGCAGATCAACGTCGTCTACGCGCACAACGACGACATGGCGCTCGGCGCGATCCAGGCGATGGAAGAGGCGGGGATCAAGCCCGGCAAGGACTTGACCGTCGTGTCGTTCGATGCGACGAAGGGCGGCTTCCAGGCGATGATCGCCGGCAAGATCAACGTCGACGTCGAATGCAGCCCGCTGCTCGGCCCGCAACTGATGAGCGCGGTGAAGGACGTCGCCGCCGGCAAGTCGCTGCCCAAGCGCATCGTGACGAACGAGACGGTGTTCCCGATGAACGTCGCGGCGCAGGTGTTGCCGACCCGCAAATACTGACATGGTGCGCGCGGGCGGCGGCGTGACACGCCGTCGTCCGGCAACCGCTTCGAGGAGGGTTCATGACGAGTCCGCCGGTGGTCGAGATGATCGGCATCGACAAGTCGTTTCCGGGCGTCAGCGCACTGCAGCGCGTGAGCTTCCGGCTGTTTCCGGGCGAGATCCACGCGCTGATGGGCCAGAACGGCGCGGGCAAGTCGACGCTGATCAACGTGCTCACCGGCGTGCACGCGCACGATGAGGGCGAGATTCGCGTCGGCGGCGAGCCCGTGCGTTTCGCCGCGCCGCGCGAAGCCGAGGCGGCCGGGATCCAGACGCTTTACCAGGAAGTGAACCTGTGCGCGAACCTGTCGGTCGCCGAGAACATCTTCGCGGGCCGGCAGCCGATGCGGCGCGGCGCGATCGACTGGAACACGATCCATGCGCGCTCGCGCGCGGCGCTGGCCGAACTCGACCTGTCGCTCGATGTCACGCGCTCGCTCGACGCGTATCCGATCGCCGTGCAGCAGATGGTTGCGATCGCGCGCGCCGTGTCGGTCGATGCGCGCGTGCTGATTCTCGACGAGCCGACGTCGAGCCTCGACGACGGCGAGGTCGCGCGGCTGTTCGCCGTGCTGCGCCGGCTGAAGGCGTCGGGCATCGCGATCCTGTTCGTCACGCATTTCCTTGAGCAGACCTATGCGGTGTCCGACCGGATCACCGTGATGCGCAACGGCGAGCGCGAAGGCGAGTACCTGGCGCGCGACCTGCCGGTCGATGTGCTGGTCGCGAAGATGACCGGCCGCGAACGGATGTCCGACACGCTGCAGGCGGGCGCCGCCGCGGTCGAGCGCACCGCCGGCACGGCCGCGCCGTTCCTGTCGATGCAGCAGGTCGGCCGGCGCGGGATGATGAGCCCGCTCGATCTCGACGTGCGGCCCGGCGAAATCGTCGGGCTGGCCGGTCTGCTCGGCTCGGGGCGCACCGAAACGGCGCAGCTCGCGTTCGCGGCGGAGCGCACCGACACCGGCGCGATCGAGATCGACGGCACGCGCAAGCGGCTGGCTTCGCCGCACGATGCGGTTCGGCACGGGATCGCGTATTGCCCCGAGGATCGCAAGAAGGAGGGCATCGTCGCCGCGCTGTCGATCCGCGAGAACATCATCCTGGCGCTGCAGGCGCGGCGTGGCTGGTGGCGGCTGATCGGGCGCGCACGCCAGCGCGAGATCGCCGACACGTATATCGCGCGGCTCGGCATCAAGGCGCGCGACGCGGAGCAGCCGATCGGGCTGCTGTCGGGGGGCAATCAGCAGAAGGTGTTGCTCGCGCGCTGGCTCGCGACGGACCCGAAGCTGCTGATCCTCGACGAGCCGACGCGCGGCATCGACGTCGCCGCGAAGTTCGACATCATGGAGCGCGTGCTCGCGCTGTGCGCGACCGGGCTCGCGATCCTGTTCATCTCGTCGGAGATTGGCGAAGTGGTGCGCGTGAGCCACCGGATCGCGGTGCTGCGCGACCGGCGCAAGGTCGCCGAACTGACCGGCGCCGACGCGTCCGAAGAGCAGGTTTACCGGCTGATCGCGGGAGGCCAGTCATGATGCGTGTGCGCACGCTGTTTCGTCATCCGCTTGCGTGGCCGGTGCTGACGCTTGCGCTGCTGTTCGCGCTCGACGTCGCGCATCGTCCGGGCTTCCTGTCGATCGCGCTGCTCGACGGCCACCTGTTCGGCGCGCCGATCGACATCCTGAACCGCGCGGCACCGCTCGTGATCGTGTCGCTCGGCATGACGCTCGTGATCGCGACGCGCGGGATCGACATCTCCGTCGGCGCGATCGTCGCGATCGCCGGCGCGGCCGCGGCGATCGTGCTCGAGGCCGATCCGTCGCAGGTCGGCACGGCGCTGGCTGCCGCGCTCGGCGTCGGGTTGCTCGCCGGCGCGTGGAACGGCCTGCTCGTCGCGTTCGTCGGGATGCAGCCGATCATCGCGACGCTGATCCTGATGGTGGCCGGCCGCGGCGTCGCGCAACTGCTGACGGGCGGCCAGATCATTCCGATCGGCGCGGCCGGTTACCTCGCGCTCGGCGGCGGTTATCTGGCGACGGTGCCGAGTTCGGTGTGGATCGCCGTCGCGACGATCGCCGCGACCGCGCTGCTGGTGAACCGCACCGCGCTCGGGCTGTTCATCCGCGCGATCGGCGTGAACCCGGTCGCCACGCGGCTCGTCGGGCTGCGCTCGGGCGCGGTCGTGTTCGGCGTGTACCTGTGTTCCGGCGTGATGGCGGCGATCGCCGGCATCCTCGCGAGTTCGAACGTGCGCAGCGCCGACGGCAACAACGCGGGGCTGCTGCTCGAACTCGACGCGATCCTCGCGGTAACGCTCGGCGGCACGTCGCTGCTCGGCGGCCGCTTCAGCCTGGCCGGCTCCGTGCTCGGCGCGCTGATCATCCAGACGCTCACCTACACGACCTATTCGATCGGCGTGCCGCCGGAGGCGACGCTCGTCGTCAAGGCGGTCGTCGTGATCGTCGTGACGCTGATCCAGTCGGACGCGGCGCGTGCGCTCGTCGTCCGGCACGCGTCGCGGCTGCTGCCCTCCGCGCGTTCGCGCGCCACCTCCGGAGCAACGCCCCGATGACCCGATTCCTTGGCCGGCTTGCCGACCCGCGCACGCTGCCGATCGTCGTGACGATCGTGCTGTTCGCCGCGCTGTTCGGCTTCGGATCCGTGATGTACACGGGATTTTTCTCGATGCAGGTGCTCACCGGCTTGCTCGTCGACAACGCGTTCCTGCTGATCGTCGCGATCGGCATGACGTTCGTGATCGTGTCGGGCGGCATCGACCTGTCGGTCGGCTCGGTCGTTGCGCTGACAACGATATTCTGCGCGGTTGGCGCCGAGCGGCTGCACTGGCCCGTGTGGGTGATCGTGCCGCTCGTGCTCGCGTTCGGCGCGCTGTACGGCGCGGCGATGGGCGCGCTGATCCATTATTTCCGGCTGCAGCCGTTCATCGTCACGCTGGCCGGGATGTTTCTCGCGCGCGGCGCGTGCTTCCTGATCACGACGCAGTCGATCACGATCAACGAGCCGACGTTTCATGCGATCGCGGGCATCAGCGTGCCGATCGGCGGCGGCACACTGAGCGCGGGCGCGCTGATCGCGCTCGCGACGCTGGCCGTCGCGATCTACGTCGCGCATTTCACGCGTTTCGGCCGCAACGTGTACGCGATCGGCGGCAACGAACGCTCGGCGCTGCTGATGGGGCTGCCGGTCGCGCGCACGAAGGTCGGCGTCTACGCGCTGAGCGGCCTGTGCTCGGCGCTCGGCGGCGTGGTGTTCACGATGTACGTGCTGTCGGGCTACGGGCTGCAGGCGCAGGGGATGGAACTCGACGCGATCGCCGCGACCGTGATCGGCGGCACGCTGCTCACGGGCGGCGTGGGTTACGTGATCGGCTCGGTGTTCGGCGTCGGCATCCTCGGCACGATCCAGGTGCTGATCACATTCGACGGCACGTTGAGTTCGTGGTGGACGCGCATCGTGATCGGCGCGCTGCTGTGCGTGTTCTGCGTGCTGCAGCGGGTCATCGAGCGGCACGCAACGCGGCGGCGCACGGGTGGCACCGGGCTCGGCGCGCAGCAGCCGAAGCGCGACACCGCGCACGCGCGGCCGGCCGAGCCGGGCGAGGACGCGGCGCTGGTGTCGACGATGCGCCGCGTGTAGTGCGTGTAATGGATCGCACGCCCCGCGCCGCGCCGTGACCGGCAACGGGGCAGCGGCGCGGCCGATGCCTGGCCGCCGGTGCCTGTCGAAGGCGACCGGCGCGCGCGTTACGCGCGAACGGCTACCCGGTACAGCGTCGTTTGACGATAAACGGCGCCCGGATGAAGGATGACGTCGTCGCGCAGGTCGGCCATGTTGACCTGATCCGGAAAGCCGCCTGCTTCGACGCACAGCGCGGCGTGTTGCGCGCAACGCGTACCGCCCCGCACGCGCACGCCGTCCAGATAGTTGCCGGTATAGAGCTGGAGGCCGCGCTGATCGGTCGATACGACCAGCTCGCGGCCGCTTTCCGGATCGTAGATGCCGGCGACGGGCCTGACCGTGCGCGCGCCGTCGCGCAGCACGAAGCAGTGATCGAAGCCGCGCGCCCGTGCAAGTTGCGCATGCGGCCAGTCGAGGCGCGCGCCGAGCGGCGCGCTCTGCCGGAAATCGAAAGCGGTGCCGGTCACGTCCGCGGTGCCGGTCGGGATCAGCGCGTCGTCGACTTCGAGGAATGCGTCGGCGTCGATGCTCAGCACGTGGCCGCGCACGTCGCTGCCCGCGCGGCCGCTGAGGTTGAAGTAGCTGTGATTCGTCAGGTTGAGCGGCGTGGGCGCGTCGGTGACGCCGGTGTAGTCGATCGTCAGCGTGCCGTCGTCGTCGAGTGCATAACGAACCTGCACGCTCACGTTGCCCGGAAAACCTGCGTCGCCTTCGGGCGAATCGAGCCGCAGCGTCAGCCCGCCGCAGTCGTCGACGACTTCCCAGCGCTGCCGGTGAAAGCCGCTCGCGCCGCCGTGCAGCAGATTGCCGTTCTCGTTGCGATCGAGCAGGTAGTCGACCCCGTCGAGCGTGAAGCGCGCGCCGGCGATCCGGTTCGCCCAGCGGCCGACCGTTGCGCCGAGGTAGGCGCCCGATTCGACATACTCCGCGGGCGTGTCGTGCGCGAGCACGATATCGGCGAAGCGTCCGGTGCGGTCGGGCGCGAGCCACGACACGACGGTCGCGCCAAGGTCGCTGACGACGACGCGCATGCCGTGCGTGTTGCGCAGCGTATAGCGCCGCACCGTGTCGCCGTCGGGCAGCGTGCCCCACGGCTCGGAAGGCACGCGTGCGACGCCGGGCGTCAGATGGGAGGAATCGGTATCGATGTGCATGGGCGGATTCGATGTGAACTTCAGCGCGCGGCGATCGCGCGTTCCTGGTATTCGCGCGGCGTGCAGCCCAGCTCGCGCCGGAACACCGCGTACATGTACTGGAGCGACGTAAACCCGCAGCGGATCGCGACCTCGGCGCTCGACGCCTGCCGGCTCGCGAGCAGCGCCTGCGCCGCTTCGAGTTTGTGGCGCAGGATTTCCTGGTGCACGGTGCGCTGCAGTTCGCGCCGGAAGTGCTCTTCGAGCAGCGAGCGCGACACGCCGACGTAGTCGGCGACCTGCTCGGTCTTGATGCCCTGGCACGCGTACTGGCGAATGAAGTGGCGTGCACGCATCACATGCGGGCTCGCGAGCGGCTCGTGGCGGGTCGAATCGAGCACGTTGATCCCGACGGGCGGCACGAGAATCCGCCGGTCGGGAAAACGCGCGCCGCCCAGCATCTGGTGCAGCAGGTGCGCGGCGGTACGACCCATTTCCTCGGTGCCCTGGATGACGGACGACAGCGGAATGCGCGTCAGCGTGCGCGTGAGCGGGTCGTTGTCGATGCCGATGATCGCGACCTGTTCCGGGACCGCGAGGCCCGCGATCAGGCACGCCTGCAGCAGGTGCCGCGCGCGTGCGTCGGTCACCGCGATCACGCCGACGGGCTTCGGCAGTGCGTGCAGCCAGCCGATCAGTTGCTCGATCGCGTGGTTCCAACCCGATGCGCTCGTCGACAGCCCGCGGTAGATCGGCGCGTCGACGCCGTCCGCGCGCGCGAGGCCGTCGAACGCGAGTTCGCGCTGCTGCGCCCAGCGGTTCTGCTGCGCGACGGGCAGGCTGTACATCGCGAAGTGCGGCAGCCCGGCGCCGATCAGGTGCGTGTACGCGAGCGACACGAGCTTCGCGTTGTCGGTCGCGATATACGGCACGCCGTCCGGGTACTGCGCCGGATCCTCGTACGACGAGCCGAGCGCGACGATCGGCAGCGGCGAGCCGGCGAGCGCGTCGGCGACGGCCGGATCGTCGAAGTCCGCGATGATGCCGTCGCCGTCGAAGCGCTCGATGCCGGCGAGCCGGCAGCGGAAATCGTCTTCGAGGAACAGATCCCATACCACGCGCGTCGAGCGCAGGTACTGGCCGATGCCGCTGATGATCTCGCGGTCGTAGACCTTGTTGGCGTTGAACAGCAGCGCGATGCGGTGCGGCGTCTGGGTGGAAGGGGCGCGGTTCATCTCGGTCTCGAAGCGCGCGCCTTCGGTGGCGTCGCGCCGTTGTCTCCGGGCGCGCGGGTCGAGCCGCGCGGCTGTCTGGTGTCCGGCGATTGTAGGACGGAACGCGTGCCGTGCGCAGCGCGCTGGCAAGAAACGTTAAGCGTGCTGCGCAATTTCGCAATTGCGGGCGACGGGGTGCGCGGGCACGATCCAGCCAGATCGAATTCGGTTCGCACGCCATCGCGATGCGCGCCGCACTGCAACAAGAAACCGGACGGAGACGCCATGTCGTATTTCGAACATATTCCCGCGATTCGCTACGAAGGTGCGCAGTCGGACAACCCGCTTGCCTACCGGTATTACGACCGCACGAAGCGGGTGCTCGGCAAGACGCTCGAGGAGCACCTGCGGATCGCGGTGTGCTACTGGCACACGTTCGTGTGGCCCGGCCACGACATCTTCGGCCAGGGCGCGTTCCGGCGGCCATGGCAGCAGCCGGGCGACCCGCTCGAGCGTGCGCGGCAGAAGGCGGATGCGGCATTCGAGTTCTTCACGAAGCTCGGCACGCCGTTCTATACGTTCCACGACACCGACGTGTCGCCGGAAGGCGACAGCCTGCACGAGTACGTCGAGAACTTCGCGCGGATGACCGACTACCTGGGCGAGCGCCAGCAGGCGACGGGCGTCCGGCTGCTGTGGGGCACCGCGAACCTGTTTTCGCATCCGCGCTTCGCGGCGGGCGCGGCGACCAACCCGAACCCCGACGTGTTTGCATGGGCCGCGACCCAGGTGCGCCATGCGCTCGACGCGACGCATCGGCTCGGCGGCGAGAACTACGTGCTGTGGGGCGGCCGCGAAGGGTACGAGACGCTGCTCAATACCGATCTCGTGCGCGAGCGCGAGCAGTTCGCCCGCTTCCTGTCGATGGTCGTCGAGCACAAGCACCGGATCGGTTTCAAGGGCGCGCTGCTGATCGAGCCCAAGCCGCAGGAGCCGACCAAGCACCAGTACGACTACGACGTCGCGACCGTGCACGGTTTCCTCACGCAATACGGATTGCAGAACGAAATCCGCGTGAATATCGAGGCGAACCACGCGACGCTCGCCGGCCATTCGTTCCATCACGAGATCGCGAACGCGTTCGCGCTCGGCGTGTTCGGCAGTGTGGATGCAAATCGCGGCGATGCGCAGAACGGTTGGGATACTGACCAGTTCCCGAACAGCGTCGAGGAATTGACGCTGGCGTTCTACGAGATCCTGCGCCACGGCGGCTTTACCACCGGCGGCATGAACTTCGACGCGAAGGTGCGACGCCAGAGCGTCGATCCGGAAGACCTGTTCTACGGCCATGTCGGCGCGATCGACGTGCTCGCGCTCGCGCTCGAACGTGCGGCCGTGCTGGTCGGGAACGACCGGCTCGACACGCTGCGCCGGCAGCGCTACGCACAGTGGGACAGCGCATTCGGCCGCGAGATCCTGTCGGGTTCCTACACGCTGGAGTCGCTCGCCGCCGACGCGCTCGCGCGCGGCGTGAACCCGCAGCATGCGAGCGGCGCGCAGGAACGGCTCGAGAACATCGTGAACCAGGCGATCTACGGGCTGCGCTGACGCCATGTACATCGGACTCGATCTTGGCACGTCGGGCGTGAAGGCCGTGCTGCTCGACCGCGACGGTGCGGTGCGGGCCAGCGCGAGCCGGCCGCTGACGGTGAGCCGGCCGCGGCCGCGCTGGTCGGAACAGGCGCCGCGCGACTGGTGGGACGCGGCGTGCGGCGCGCTGGCGGCGCTCGTCGCCGATGCGCGCGCGGCCGGCATCGATCCGCGTGACATCGACGCGCTCGGCCTGACCGGGCAGATGCACGGCGCGACGCTGCTCGATGCGCGCGGCGACGTGCTGCGCCCCGCGATCCTGTGGAACGACGGCCGCGCCGATGCCGAATGCGCGGAACTCGAGCGGCTGGCGCCCACGCTGCGCGCCGTCGCCGGCAACCTCGCGATGCCGGGCTTTACCGCGCCGAAGCTGCTGTGGGTGCGCCGTCACGAGCCGGACGTGTTCGCGCGAATCGCACACGTGCTGTTGCCGAAGGATTATCTGCGCTACCGGCTGACCGGCGTGTTCGCGACCGATCCGTCGGATGCCGCCGGCACGCTGTGGCTCGATGTCGCGAAGCGCGACTACGACGACACGCTGCTCGCCGCGTGCGGGCTGTCGCGTGCGCAGGTGCCCGCGGTGTTCGAGGGCAACCGCATCACCGGCACGCTGCAGCCGGCCGTCGCGCGCGCGCTGGGGCTGCGCGAGATCCCGGTCGTCGCGGGCGGCGGCGACAACGCGGCTGGCGCGGTGGGCGTCGGCATCGTGCGGCCCGGCGATGCGCTGCTGTCGCTCGGCACGTCGGGCGTTTATTTCGCGGTGTCGGACGGTTTTCGCGCGAATCCCGAATCGGCGGTCCACAGCTTCTGTCATGCGTTGCCGCGTACCTGGCACCTGATGTCGGTGATGCTGAATGCGGCGGGCTGCGTCGATTTCACCGCGCAACTGGCCGGCTACGACGGCGTTGGCGCGCTGCTCGCCGACGCCGAGACGAACGTGCGCGCGGACCGCCCGTGGTTCCTGCCTTATCTGAGCGGCGAGCGCACGCCGCACAACGACGTGAATGCGAAGGGCGTGTTCTACGGGCTGACGCCCGACACGCAGCGCGCGGATCTCGCGAACGCGGCGCTCGAGGGCGTCGGCTTCGCGCTGCTCGACGGGATCGACGCGCTGCATGCGGCCGGGCTCGCGCCCGACGGCATCACGGTCATCGGCGGCGGCTCGCGCAGCGCGTACTGGACACAGATGCTCGCCGACCTGAGCGGCCGCGCGCTGACGTTGCGCGCGGGCGGTGAAGTCGGCCCGGCGCTCGGCGCCGCGCGGCTCGCGCATCTTGCGCTCGAACCGGAAGCGCCGCTCGACGCGGTGTGCCCGCAGCCGCCGGTGGTGGCCGTGCGCGAGCCCGACATGGCACGCCACGCGTGGTATCGCGACGCGCGGCGGCCGACGTTTCGCGCACTGTATCGCGCGCTCGAACCGGTGTTTGCGGCAGGCACGGGGCATGCGGCATAACGCCGTGCCGTGCGGTGGGTAGACGATGGGCGGCGTGCTTCAGTGGCCGCCCGGTGTTCGTGGGGTTGTCCAATAAAGAGAGGAATGGAGACATGAAATCCGTAACGCGTCGTACCGTATTGAGTGCGCTGGCAGGCGCCGCTACGTTGGCGGCTCTCACGCTTGGCGCGCCGCTCGCGCATGCGAGCAAGGACAAGCCGGAAATCGGCTTCTGTATCGACGACTTGCGCGTCGAGCGCTGGTCGCGCGACCGCGACTATTTCGTGGCGGCCGCCACGCAGCTCGGCGCGAAAGTGTCCGTGCAGTCCGCGGACGCGAGCGAGGCGCGGCAGATCTCGCAGATCGAGAACCTGATCTCGCGCGGCGTGGACGTGATCGTGATCGTGCCGTTCAATTCGAAGACGCTCGGCAACGTCGTTGCCGAAGCGCGCAAGGCGGGCATCAAGGTGGTGTCGTACGACCGGCTGATCCTCGACGCCGACGTCGACGCGTATATCTCGTTCGACAACCAGAAGGTGGGCGAGCTCCAGGCGCAGGGCGTCTACGATGCGAAGCCGAAGGGCAACTATTTCCTGCTCGGCGGCGCGCCGACCGACAACAACGCGAAGATGCTGCGCGAAGGACAGCTGAAGGTGCTGAAGCCGGCGATCGATCGCGGCGACATCAAGGTCGTCGGCCAGCAGTGGGTGCCCGAATGGAGCGCGTCGACCGCGCTGCGGATCGTCGAGGATGCGCTGACCGCGAACAACAACAAGATCGATGCGATCGTCGCGTCGAACGACGGCACCGCGGGCGGCGCGATCCAGGCGCTCGCCGCGCAGCATCTGGCCGGCAAGGTGCCGGTGTCCGGGCAGGATGCGGACCTCGCGGCCGTCAAGCGCGTGATCGCCGGCACGCAGACGATGACCGTCTACAAGCCGCTCAAGCTGATCGCGAGCGAAGCGGCGAAGCTCGCGGTGGATCTCGCGAAGGGCACGAAACCCGCCTTCAACGCGCAATACGACAACGGCAAGAAGAAGGTCGACACGGTGCTGCTGCAGCCGACGCTGCTGACCAAGCGCAACGTCGACATCGTCGTGAAGGACGGCTTCTATACCCAGGCGCAGCTGGCGAGCCAGTAACGGCGCGGCGCGCGGACGGTCCACCGGTGCGTCCGCGCGCATACTGCGAGGCATGAGCGAATGACCGAACCCTTGCTGACGATGCGCGGCATCGTCAAGGATTTCGACGGCGTGAAGGCGCTCGACGGCATCGACCTGACGGTGCGGCCGGGCGAGTGCGTGGGGCTGTGCGGCGAGAACGGCGCGGGCAAATCGACGCTGATGAAGGTGCTGTCGGGTGTTTATCCGCACGGCACGTGGGACGGCGAGATCCTTTGGGAAGGCGCGCCGCTCGTCGCGTCCGGCGTGCGCGACACCGAGCGCGCGGGCATCGTGATCATCCACCAGGAACTGATGCTCGTGCCCGAACTGTCGGTGGCCGAGAACATCTTCCTCGGCAACGAGATCACGCTGCCGGGCGGGCGCATGCACTACGCGGCGATGGTCCAGCGTGCCGAGGAACTGCTGCACGAATTGCGGATCGACTCGATCAACGTCGCGCAGCCGGTGATGAACTATGGCGGCGGCCACCAGCAACTGATCGAGATCGCGAAGGCGCTGAACAAGCGCGCGAAGCTGCTGATCCTCGACGAGCCTTCGTCGTCGCTGAGCGCGTCTGAAACGCGCATCCTGCTCGACATCGTGCGCGACCTGAAGCGCCGCGGCGTCGCGTGCGTGTATATCTCGCACAAGCTCGACGAGGTCGAAGCGGTGTGCGACACGGTGACCGTGATCCGCGACGGCCGTCATGTCGCGACCGAACCGATGCGCGCGCTGACCACCGACCGGATCATCGCGATGATGGTCGGCCGCGAGATCCGCGACCTGTATCCGCGCGAGCCGCACGAGATCGGCGACGTCGTGCTGGAAGCGCGCCACGTGACCTGCCGCGACGTGACGAACACGCGCCGCAAGCGGGTCGACGACGTGTCGTTCAGCGTGCGGCGCGGCGAGATCCTCGGTGTCGCCGGGCTGGTCGGCGCGGGCCGCACCGAGCTGATGCAGGCGATCTTCGGCGCGTATCCGGGGGCGTGCACGGCGACCGTGCTGATGAACGGCCGGCCGCTCACGATCCGCTCGCCCGCCGACGCGATCCGCGCCGGCATCGCGATGGTGCCCGAGGATCGCAAGCGCCACGGCATCGTGCCGCAGCTCGGCGTCGGCCACAACATCACGCTGGCGGTGCTGCGGCGCTTCGCGGCGCGCGGGCGGATCGACGCGGCCGCCGAGCTGGACACGATTCGCACCGAGATGCAGCGGCTGTCGGTGCGCGCCGCGCACCCGTTCCTGCCGATCTCGAGCCTGTCCGGCGGCAACCAGCAGAAGGCCGTGCTCGCCAAGATGCTGCTGGCCGAGCCGCAGGTGCTGATTCTCGACGAGCCGACGCGCGGCGTCGACGTGGGCGCGAAGGCCGAGATCTACCGGCTCGTGTTCGCGCTCGCGAAGCGCGGCGTCGCGCTGATCGTCGTGTCGTCGGAAATGCCCGAGGTGCTCGGGCTCGCGGATCGCGTGCTGGTGATCGGCGAAGGCGAGCTGCGCGGCGATTTCGTCAACGACGGCCTCACGCAGGAACAGATCCTTGGCGCCGCGCTGAAGCCCGGCCGGCGGCCGACCGAACCCACCGCAATGAGTGCGACATGAATTCCGAACTTTCCTCTTCTACTGCGGCGGCGCCGGATACCGACGCGCGCCGTTCGACCGGCCGTCCGCTTCGTCAGATCTTCGTGCGCTACAAGATCCTCGCGCTGCTGTTCGCGGTCGTGGCGATCTGGGCGTTCTTCTCGGTGCTGACCGACGGCGCGTTCGTCACGCCGCGCAACGTGTCGAACCTGCTGCGGCAGATGTCGATCACCGGCATGCTCGCGTGCGGGATGGTGTTCGTGATCATCGCGGGCGAGATCGACCTGTCGGTCGGTTCGCTGCTCGGGCTGCTCGGCGGCGTCGCGGCGATCCTCGACGTGAACCGCCACTGGCCGGTCGCCGCGACGGTGCCGGCCGTGCTCTCGCTCGGCGTGCTGGTCGGGCTCTTCAACGGCTGGTGGTCGACCTACCGGCGCGTGCCGTCGTTCATCGTCGGCCTCGGCGGGATGCTCGCGTTTCGCGGGATCCTGCTCGGCGTGACGGGCGGCTCGACGATCGCGCCGGTGTCGGACGGCTTCGTGTTCCTCGGGCAGGGCTATCTGCCGCGCGTGGCGGGGGACGGCCTCGCGCTGTTGCTGTTCGCGCTCGTCGTGCTGCTGGTCGTGCGACAGCGCGGCACGCGGCGCCGCTACCGGCTCGCGGTCGCGCCGGTGTGGCAGGACGTCGTGAAGGTTGCGGGCGCGGGCGCGGTGCTGTTCGCGTTCGTCGCGACGCTCGACCGCTACGGCGGCATTCCGGTGCCGGTGCTGCTGCTGCTCGCGCTGCTCGGCATCTTCTCGTGGATCGCGACGCAGACCGTGTTCGGCCGGCGCATCTACGCGGTCGGCTCGAATCTCGAGGCGACGCGGCTGTCGGGCGTCGATACCGATCGCGTGAAGCTGGCGATCTTCGCGCTGATGGGGCTGATGTGCGCGTTCGCGGGCATCGTGAACACCGCGCGGCTCGCGGCCGGCTCGCCGTCCGCGGGCTCGATGGGCGAGCTCGACGCGATCGCCGCGTGCTTCATCGGCGGCACGTCGATGCGCGGCGGGTCGGGCACCGTCTACGGCGCGCTGATCGGCGCGCTCGTGATGGCGAGCCTCGACAACGGCATGTCGATGCTGGACGTCGACGCGTACTGGCAGATGATCGTCAAGGGCGCGGTGCTGGTGCTGGCGGTGTGGATCGACGTGGTGTCGCGGTCGAACCGGCGGTGACGCGGCGCCCGGCCGCTCGTCAACGAGAGGAAGTCATGAAACGGAACCCGGTTCCCATGCCCGGTATCTCCGCGCTGGCGGCCGCGCCGCTCGCGCAGCCGGACGTCGAACCCGGCCACGCGCCGGTGCTCGGCCTGGGCGATCCGCGCGACCGCCGCGTCATCGCGGATGCGCTGCGCTCGCTGCTGCGCGAGCGCTCCGAAGCGCTCGCGTTCGCGATGCGCATGGCGGACGAGCGCAACCAGCCGAGGCCCGACGCGAACGATTTCGCGCTGACCGACATCATTCGGCTGGCGCGTGTCGTCGAGCGCGCGGAGCGATGCGGCGACGCCACGCGCGAGGCCGCGGCTGTCGCGGCGCGCTGACGCGCGAGCGGTGCGGCGGAGCGCCGTTCGTGCGCCTTGTGGTTCGGTTGCTCGCGCCGGACCGCGGGCGTTGTTGTCCGATCAATCCCGCACATCCCGCACATCCCGTACATCCCGTACATCCCGTACATCCCGTACATCCCGTACATCCCGTACATCCCGTACATCCCGTACATCCCGTACATCCCGTACATCCCGTACATCCCGTACATCCCGTACATCCCGTACATCCCGTACATCCCGCGCATCCCGCGCATCCCGCGCATCCCGCGCATCCCGCGCACCCCGCGCACCCCGCGCACCCCGCGCATCCCACGCATCCCACGCACCCCACGCACCCCGCGCGAACTTTACCGTTACCTTTCTTCGGACCACAGCCCGCTGCCCGACCGGTTCGCGTGTCGGCGTGGATCGATGCGCTCGATCTACGGACTCCTTGTGGAATTTTCAGGAAAAGAGAACTTCGGCGAGCAACTGTCGGATAACGCATGCATTGCGCGCGGGCATCGAATGCAGCATGCGTTGTCGAACCGGCGCGTTCGCGTGGGGTCCGCATGTCGACCGACCGGTCGATTCCACACAGAAATATTTTTGTACTGGAAAGTTACTCAGTTATGCGGATAATTCGCCGGCAGTTTTCCGCCGCGCGGATCCGATTCGGGTGCAAGTCATCTGCATGTCACAGTCGCTTGCGAGCCTCCGTGATCCGCGGTGTCACCGCGCTTCACGGCCAGTGTCGCGGCGGACTCACACATTCCAACGTAAACGATTACGAGGTCGGGACACATGGATAAAGGAAGCAGCGCCGGCAAGGCGATCGAATCGATATTCGATACGGGCGTGGATGTCGACAGCCGTTCGAGGAGGCGGTTCGTGGCCGGGCTGGGGGCAGTCACGTTGTTGCCGGCATGCGGTGGGGGAGACGGCGGTGCCGCGGGCAAGGTCGGCGCGGCGATGCAGGGCAGCGCCGCCATGACCGTCGCGGCGGCACCGGCATCCGGCGCCGCCACTGCCACCGCCGCCGCAGTCGCCGCGACGCCGGGGCGCTTCAACCATCCCGGGCTGCTGCTCGCCGAAGCGGACTTCGCACGGATTCGCGACTGCATCAAGGCTGGGGAACAGCCGTGGTCGAGCTGGTGGACGACGCTGTGCGCAAGCTCGGCGACCGATCTCAACGGCAAGCCGAGCGCACGCAGCGCCGTCTATCGCTCCGACCGCAGCGTCTATGCGATGTACCGGGACATCCAGCGCGCGTATTGCTGCGCGCTGCGCTGGAAGATCTCGCAAGACGATCGTTATGCCGACCTCGCGGTGGCGACACTCGATGCGTGGTCGGCCGAGCTGAAGCGGGTATGGTCCCGACCGGATGGCTCCAGTGCGCCGGAAGACTGGACCGGCTGGCTGATTGCGGGCATTCAGGGGCACCAATGGGCAAACGTTGGCGAGCTCATGCGGACGTATTCCAAATGGGCGCCGGATGCCGTCGCCCGCTTCCAGAACATGCTGCTGACGGTCTTCGCGAGCCTCTCGTCAGGCTGGCTGACCGACACCAGCACCAAGGGTCAGCACTTCGGCTCGTTCGCGAACTGGGATCTCGCCGCACTGTGCGGCACCTTCGCGATCGGCGTGTTTTGCGACCGGGCCGATCTCTATCAGCAGGCGATCGACTACTACAAGGCGAACAATCTCGGCGACTTCCGTGCGGCCTACGGAAACGGCGCATCGGCGCACAGCGTGTACTTCATGCATCCGGGCTACCTCGGCCAATGGCAGGAGAGCGGGCGCGATCAGGGGCACGCGACGCTGGGCATGTCGCTGTGCGGGGCGCTGTGCGAGATGGCGTGGAAACAGGGCGAAGACCTGTATGGCTTCGACAACAACCGGTTCCTGGCCGGCGCGGAATACGTCGCGAAGTCCAACCTGCTCGATGCGGCCGGCAAGCCTTACGTAATGCCGTTTGCGCGTCAATGGAGTTCGCAGGGTGTTTTCACCGCGGCCAACAACCCAGTCTTATCAAAGCATGCGCGGCTGCTGGGAGCCGCTCTACAACCACTACGTCAATCGCATGGGTATCGATGCGCCCAACGTCACGAAGATCGTCGCGAAGACCGAGCAGAACTACTGGTCCAATAACGGCGACGACATGGTGTTCGGCACGCTCACGCATCGCCTGCCGTCCTATGCAGGGGCGATGAAGGCGCCGGGCGGCCTGTCCGCGGCCGGTATCGGCGGGCGCGTCGTCCTGTCGTGGTGGGGCAGCGTAGGCGCCGCGTCCTACCGGATCAAGCGCAGCACCGTCGCGGACGGTTCGTTCTCGGATCTCGGCGCCGTGGCGGCCGGCGACGTCCTGATCTTTACCGATACGCCGCCGGCCGGCGTCTGGTTCTACCGCATCGAAGCCATCGGTGCGGCCAGTCAGGGCACCGTGGCCTCCGGGTCGTTGCGGGTGGCGGTTCCGGGCGAGATGCAATTGTCGATGGGGCTGGACGACGGCAGCGGTGCCACTACCGTCGGCTGGCGTTTCGCAGGCGACGGCACGCGTCAGCGGGTTGACGTCACGCTCGCTCAAGGTGCGGCGTGGGGAGCGGGGCGGCGTTCGGGCAGTGCCGTCGCATTCGACGGTCAACAAGCGTATCTGCAGCTTCCGGCCGGGTTGTTCGGTCAACTGAGCGATTTCACCGCCGGAATGTGGGTATTCGCGAACTCGCTTCATTGGGACAGCTGCCTGTTCTTCATCGGGACCGACAACATCGCCTATATGCGGCTCGCCCCGCAAGCGGGCGGCGGGCATCTGCGTTTCGGGATCGCCGGCGCCAGCTACAACGAGGAGCAGTTCGTCGAGGCGGGCATGGCATTGCCCACGGGCCGCTGGACGCATGTGGCGGTCACGCTGCAGGGCAACACCGCGAAGCTGTACATCGACGGGCAGGCCGCTGGCAGCAGCGATCAGATCCTGCTGTCGCCGCGCCAGGTCGGCGACGGATTGAGCCTGCTTGGCCGCGACTCGGTGCATCCGTCGTTCAACGGCCGCATCCAGGATTTCCGCGTGTACTCGCGTGCGTTGAGCGACAGCGAGATCGTGGCCCTGGCCACGTAACGGCGGCACGAGCATGCGGGCCGCGGTGGCGGCCCGTATCGGCAGCGCAAGCACGCACGTCGCGTGGCGATCGGCATCGCTTCGGTGTCCTGTCGTTCTATCGCGCCCGTGTCGGGCTGGCGCCGCGTTTGTCGCGCAGCCAGTGCCGTTCGTTGGCCCCTGGCTTGCGTGCATCAACAACGAGAGAGGAGTGGTTTCATGGATCAGGAAAATGTGCCGGCATGCGAGCCGGCCGCGCATCAAGCGGCGGACAGCCGCATCGAAAGCAACGCCCGGCGACACTTTCTGCTGGGCCTCGGCGGTCTCGGCGCCGCAACGTTGCTTTCCGCATGCGGCGGAGCAGACGGCGGCGGCCCGCTGGCGGCCTCGATCAAGGCCGCTGCTGCCGGCGTCGGCGGCGCGGCTGCGCAGCCCGCTTATACGTGGGGTAACGTGCGGGTCGTCGCCGGCGGCTATGTATCGGGCCTCATCGCGCACCCGTGGGAACGCGGGCTTCTTTATGCGCGCACCGATATCGGCGGCGCGTATCGCTACGACGCGGCGAGCAGCACGTGGATCCCGCTGAACGACTGGACGCCGCCGTCGACCTCGCACTGGATGGGGATCGAGAGCATTGCCGTCGATCCGGGCAATCCGAACATGCTCTACATGGTCGTGGGCCTCTATACCAGCTGGTGGGCCCAGAACGGGGCCGTGCTCGTGTCGTCGGACCGCGGCGCGACCTTCACGTCGTATCCGCTGAGCTTGCGGGTTGGCGGCAACCAGGACGGGCGTCAGGTCGGCGAACGGCTGCAGGTTGATCCGAACCATGGGTCGACGCTGTTCTACGGGAGCTCCAACGCCAGTTCCCAACCCGGCGCCAACGGCCTGTGGAAGAGCGCCGACAGCGGCCGGACATGGGCGAGGGTGGGTGGCTTCAATGCGCTGTCGAGCGACGACACGGGCGCCGGCGTGGCGTTCCTCGCGTTCGATCCGCGCTCCGGCGGCAACGGCTCGCCGAGCCAGATCCTGTTCGCCGGCGTGTCGACCGCCACGGCGGCGTCGACCCTGTATCGCAGCGGCGACGGCGGCGTGACGTGGAGCCCGGTCACGGGCGGCCCGGCGAGCCCGATGATGCCGCAGCGCGGCCTGATCGGGCCCGACCGCAACCTGTATGTCACGTACGGCAACGTCGCGGGCCCCAACAGCATGACGGCCGGCCAGGTGTGGAAGTACAGCATCGACGCCGGCACGTGGCAGAACATCACGCCGCCCGGGGCGAGCAGCTACCCGTCGGGATTCAGCGGCCTGGCGGTCGATCCGTGGAACCCGGGCGTCGCGGTCGTCATGACGATGGATCACTGGTGGCCGAGCGACACGATGTATCGCACCGGCGACAGCGGGAAGACGTGGACGGATGTCGGTGCGAACGCGGTGCGGGATGCGAGCATGGCGCCGTGGATGACAGACGGCAATGCGCAGGCCGGGTTCGGCAACTGGGGGCAGGTCGTGATCGATCCGTCGAACGTCGATCATGCGTTCTATTCGACCGGCGCGACCATCTGGAGCACGACCAACCTGACCGACGCCGATCGCGGCCTGCCGACCCGCTGGACCATCGGCGCCAACGGCGTGGAGGAAACCGCCGTGCTCGCGCTGGCCTCGCCGACGGCGGGCGCCCCGCTCATCAGCGGCCTCGGCGACATCGGCGGGTTCGTGCATACCGATCTGACCCAGGCGCCGAAGCGCTCGGCGGGGAACATCAACGGCGGCAACGGCACGGGTGTCGATTTCGCGCGAAACGTTCCGGCGAAGATGGTCCTGGTCGGGACCGGCGTGGCGGCCGGCACGGCGTTCGGCGCGGTCTCGCAGGACGGCGGCACGACGTGGACGGGTTTCGCCAACCAGGCCGGCTCGACCAAGGGGGCCGGGACGGTGGCCTTGTCCGCGGACGGGCGCACGATCGTGTGGGCACCGTCCGACGTGGCGCCGGTCTACTCGACCAACAACGGCGCGAGCTGGAACACGTGCGTGGGGGCATGGACGAAAACGCCGCTGCCGGTCGGCGTCCAGGTGCTGTCGGACGGCCTCAACGCCAACCTGCTCTATGCGTGGGACAGCACGAACGGCGTGTTCTACGGCAGCGGCGATCAAGGCGCGACGTGGCAGGTTTCCGCCCAGGGCCTGCCCAAGAACGGCAAAGCGTCGACGGTGACCGGCATCCAGGGGCAGGTCTGGCTTGCAACGTCGTCCGGCCTCTATCGCAGCAGCAGCTCGGGCTGGAGCTGGGACGCCTTCCAGCCGGGCATCGTCACGTCGGCGATCTCGGTCGGTTTCGGCAAGGCGGCGCCGGGTGCGAACTATCCGGCCATCTATCTGGCGGGCACGGTCAACGGCGTGATCGCGCTGTTCCGTTCCGTCGACCAGGGTGCGACCTGGGTGCAGATCAACGATGCGCAGCACCAATGGGGCGGCTACGCGCTGGTGGTCGGTGACCCGCGGACGTTCGGCACCGTGTACGTGTCGCCCAACAGCGGTCGCGGCATCATCTACGGTACTTCGTCTACCTGATCGATCATCGCGCCATCGCGGCTGCAGCGGGCCTCGACACGATACGTGTCGAGGCCCGCTGCGATGTCCGCGGCGCGCGCGCTCGATCGCCCGCATCGGCCTCGCCAATCCGCTGCGAACGGCAGTCCGCACGCATGACCCGCACGCGTCGCCGACGCATTTCAAATCCAAGGGTTAACCCATCTTCGACATTATTTATGGCGACGTATAGTGCATCCGTAGATACAAATATCCACTATTACATAATGCTTTCGATTGCGGCGCGACGGTAGTCCGCGAGCCCCTGCATGCGAATCCGGCATGCGGGCGCCTTGTCGGCAATTCCGGTCAACCCGCGAACAAGGGCAATGCACGAACATGGACGCATATACGCCTTCGCTGCACCCGCAATTTCCTGCCACGGCCGAGGAAGAGGCCTACGCATACGTGCTCTACCGCATCCGGATGGGCACGTACAAGGCGGGCGATCGCCTGATTCCCGAGGACATCGCGGCCGAAATCAATACGAGCCGGATGCCGGTTCGCGAAGCGTTCCGCCGGCTCGCAAGCGAAGGGCTGGTCGTGATCCGGCCGAATCGCGGCGCGGTCGTGCGCGGGCTCGACGTGACCGAGATGGAGGTGGTGTTCGGCATGCGCGGCGTGCTCGAAGGGCTTGCCGCACGCATGGCGTTGCCGAAGATCACGCCGGAACACATCGACGAGCTGACGCGACTGATCGATGCGATGGAGCGCGCCGAACCGGACGGCCAGCTATGGGTGACCGCGCATCGCAGCTTTCACGAGTACCTGTGCCAGCTGTGCGGGCGCCAGCGCCTGATCACGCAGATCGCCGGGCTGCACGCGGTGGTGGAGCCGCACATGCGGCTCTGGCTGGAACTGGCGTACAAGCCGAGGACCTCCCGCGACGACCACATGGCGCTGATCAGCGCCATCCGGGCCGGCGATCCGGCGGCGCTCGAGGCGGCAGTGCGGGAGCACATCGAAGCAACCGTGCCGGCCTTGCGCGACTGGATGACGGCCGATAGCTGACAACGAGTGAAAGGCGTGACGACGTCACGCCGTTCAGATAAATAAGGTGTGCGTAGGATGTTTCATATGAGCATTGCGTAATACGAAAGCGTAGTCATTTTCAACGGGATCCGTACTGGGGTATCGACATGAAACGAGGTTTGACGAAGTTCCTGCTGCTCATCGCTGTTGCACTGGCGGCCGCGCAAGTTCACGCGAAGGCATGGAAGGACATCCGGATCGGCTATGAAGGCGCGTATCCGCCGTTTTCGTCGATGCAGCCGGACGGCACGCCGGTGGGTTTCGACATCGACATGATCCATGCGCTGTGCGCGCAGATGCACGCCAACTGCACGCTGGTGCAGATCGGCTGGGACGGCCTGATTCCCGCGTTGATGGCGGACAAGGTCGACGCGATCGTCGCGTCGGTGGCGATCACGGCCGAGCGCAAGCAGAAGGTGGCGTTCACCGACAAGTACTACAACACGCCGCGCCGGCTGGTCGTCGCGAAGAACAGCCCGATCAAGGATGCGACGCCGGCGGAGCTCAAGGGCAAGCGGCTCGGCGTTCAGCGCGGCACGCTGGCGGACAAGTACGCCAGCGCGTACTGGGTGCAGAACGGCGTGCAGCTGGTTCGTTATCCGACCCAGGACGAGGTGTATCTCGACCTGCGTTCGGGGCGCATCGATGCCGCGCTGCAGGACGCGACCGCCGCGTATTCCGCATTCCTGACGAAACCGGAAGGTGCCAATTTCAAGTTCGTCGGCGCCCCCATCGTCGGCGCGACGCCGGAAGAGAAAACGCTGCTCGGCGAAGGTTACGGCATTCCCGTGCGCAAGACCGACGACGATCTCCGGCAGCAACTGAACCAGGCGATCACGGCCATTCGCGCCAACGGCGTGTATCAGGCCATCGAGAAGAAGTACTTCGATTTCGACATCTATTGATCGGGTCGGCGCCGGCGCGCACGGGCGCTGCCGGCTTCTCCGATGCACGCAGTCCTCACCCGGAACGAAGGGAACGTTATGTCCGATTTGCAGCGATATCTGCCTGCGCTGTTACGCGGTGCCGAGATGACGATCCTGCTTGCGGTGCTGTCCGTCATGCTGGCCGTTTGCGTCGGCATGGCGGGCGCGATGGCCAAGCTGTCGAGTTCGCGCGTGCTGGCGTCGGTCGCGACGGCGTACACCACGCTGATTCGCGGCGTGCCGGAGTTCGTGATGATGCTGCTGGTGTTCTATGGCGGCCAGATCATGCTGAATCGGCTGTCGGCCGCATTCGGGCTTCATGCGCTCGACGTCGACGCGTTCGCGACCGCCGTCCTGACGATCGGCTTCATTTTCGGCGCGTACTACACGGAGACGTTCCGCGGCGCGATTCTCGGCGTGCCGCGCGGCCAGATGGAGGCGGCGCGCGCGTACGGCTTCTCCGGCTGGCTGGCCTTCCGCCGCATCCTGTTCCCGCAGATGGTGCGTCTCGCGTTGCCCGCGGCGGTCAACAACTGGCTGGTGCTGCTCAAGACCACGGCGATCGCGTCGTTGATCGGCCTGCACGACGTGATGTTCATCTCGGACCAGGCCGGCCGCACGACACAGTCGCCGATGACGTTCTACCTGGCGGCGTGCGCGGTCTATCTGCTGGTGACGTCGGGATCGACGGCCTGCCTCGCGCGGGCGCGCGTGCGCCTGAACCGCGGCATGCGCGAGGGGAGGCTGCACGGATGAGCTACGAACAACTGGCCCCGCTGCTCGGCGCATACGCCGGCGGCCTCTGGGTCACGCTCCAGTTGACGGTGGGTTCGCTGGCGCTCGGCTTGATGCTCGCGATTCCGCTGGCGGTGCTGCGCGTGTCGCCGAACCGCTTCGCGAGCGGCCCGGTGGCGGCCTACACGTGGTTCGTGCGCGGCACGCCGTTGCTCGCGCAACTGATGATCGTCTATTACGGATTCGGCCAGTTCCAGTGGGTGCAGGACGCGTGGCAGCGCGGCAATCCGGTGCTGTCGCTGCTGCGCGACCCGTTCGGCTGCGCGATGATCGCGCTGACGGCGAACACCTGCGCGTACACCGTCGAGATCCTGGCCGGCGCGATCAGGGCGACCGCGTACGGCGAAATCGAAGCCGCGCAGGCGTACGGCATGTCGCGCTCGACTGCGTGGCGCCGCATCCTGCTGCCGTCGGCGCTGCGCCGTTTCCTTCCCGCGTACAGCAACGAAGTCATCCTGATGCTGCACGGCACGTCGCTGGTCAGTGCGATCACGCTGATCGACCTGACGGGCGCCGCACGGGATTTCTACGCGAACTACTACGCGCCGTTCGAGGCGTTCATTTCCGTCGGGACCGTTTATTTCGCGCTGACCGGCATCGTCACGCTCGTGATCCGGGCGGCCGAACGACGCTTTCTCGTTCACCTGCGGCCGCTGCCGCTGTCCACGCTTGCCAAATCCCAGAGCAACGTCACATGAATGCACTGTCTGTCGAGAATCTCCATAAACACTACGGCGACAACGAAGTGTTGAAAGGCGTGTCGCTGGCCGCGAAGCAGGGCGACGTGATCAGCGTGATCGGGTCGTCCGGATCGGGCAAGAGCACGCTGCTTCGCTGCATCAATTTTCTCGAATCGCCTACGTCGGGCCGCGTATCGCTCGGCGGCGGCGAGGTGAGGACGTCCGTCGACCGCAACGGCCGGATCCGGATCTCCGATCCCGCGCAATTGCGCAGGATGCGAACCCGGCTCGCGATGGTGTTCCAGCATTTCAATCTGTGGGCGCACATGACGGTGCTGCAGAACGTCATGGAGGCACCGCTGCACGTACTGAAGGTCTGCCGGTCCGAGGCTCGCGATCGGGCGGAACGCTATCTCGAGCAGGTCGGCATGACGCGCTTTGCGCACGCGTATCCGGCGCACCTGTCCGGCGGGCAGCAGCAGCGTGTCGCGATCGCACGCGCGCTCGCGATGGAGCCCGACGCATTGCTGTTCGACGAACCGACATCGGCGCTCGATCCGGAGCTGGTCGGCGATGTGCTCAAGGTGATGCGCGATCTCGCGAGCGAAGGACGCACGATGATCGTCGTCACGCATGAAATGGGCTTCGCGCGCGAAGTGTCGAACCACGTGATGTTCCTGCACCAGGGCGTCGTGGAAGAGGAAGGCCATCCGCACGACATATTGAAGACGCCGAGAAGCGGCCGGCTGCAGAAGTTCCTGTCCGGCGGGCTGAAATAGCGCTTCCCGGCGGCTGTTTCGCGCCGATTCCGGCATAAGACGGCACAACCATGGAAGAGACGAAACCAGGAAGGCTCTCATGCAAAATCTGAAGCAGAACGACATCGACCACGTCCTTCACCCGTACACGAACCTGAGCCGGCATCGCGATGTCGGGCCGATGGTGATCGAGCGCGGCGAAGGCGTCTATGTGTACGACACGGAAGGGAACCGCTACATCGAGGCGCTGAGCGGATTGTTCTGCGCGTCGCTGGGTTTCAGCGAACAGCGGCTCGCCGATGCGGCGGACCGGCAGATGCGCAAGCTGCCGTTCTATCACGCGTTCGGCCACAAATCGTCGGAGCCGTCGATCCTGCTGGCCGAGAAACTGATCGCGATGGCGCCCGTGCCGATGTCGAAGGTGTTCTTCGCGAACTCGGGCTCCGAAGCCAACGACACGGCAGTGAAGCTGATCTGGTATTACAACAACGCACTCGGCCGGCCGCACAAGAAAAAAATCATTGCGCGCACCCGCGCTTACCACGGCGTGACGATCGCATCCGCGAGCCTGACCGGCTTGCCGAACAATCACCGCGACTTCGACCTGCCGATCGATCGCATCCTGCATACGGACTGCCCGCACTACTACCGTCATGCGCAGCCCGGCGAATCGGAGGAACAGTTCGCGACGCGCTGCGCCGAATCGCTGGAGCAGCTGATCCTCGCCGAAGGGCCGGACACGATCGCCGCGTTTTTCGCCGAGCCGATCATGGCGTCGGGTGGCGTGATCGTTCCGCCGGCCACCTATATGGAAAAGATCCAGCGTGTGCTGAAGCGCTACGACATCCTGCTGGTGGCCGACGAGGTCATTTGCGGGTTCGGCCGCACCGGCAACATGTTCGGCTCCGAAACGTTCGGCATGCAACCCGACATGATCGTCGTGGCCAAGCAGCTCTCGGCCGGTTACCTGCCGATCTCCGCGCTGATGGTCAACGACGCGATCTACCGCGGGCTCGTGTCCGAAAGCGAGAAGATCGGCACCTTCGGCCATGGCTTCACGTACAGCGGCCATCCGGTTTGCGCGGCCGTTGCGCTCGAGACGCTGCGCATCTACGACGAAGACGGCATTCTCGAACACGTGCGCAGCGTGATACCGCATTTCCTGCAGCGCGTGGCCGATCTCGGCACGCATCCGCTCGTGGGCGAGGCGCGCGGCGCCGGGCTGCTCGCGGCGGTCGAGCTGGTCGCGGACAAGGCGACGAAGACGCCGTTCCCGCCGGCCGACGGCGTGGCCGCGCATGCCGGCGAGCGGGCGTTGACGCATGGCGTGATCACGCGCGCACTCGGCGATACGTTCAATTTCTGTCCGCCGCTGATCATTACGCACGACGAAATCGATCAGTTGTTCGATTCATCGAGAAAGGCGCTCGACGATACGCTCGAATGGCGCCGTTCGCTGGCTACGCGCTGAACCGGGAGGAAACGATGAGAAATTTCGAACAACCGGGCCGCTCGCTCGTGATGTCGACCGAAGGGATGGCCGCGACGTCGCATCCCGCGTCGACGCTGGCTGCCGTCCGAATCCTCGAAGCGGGCGGCAATGCGATGGACGCCGCCATTGCCGCCTGCGCGGTGCAATGCGTGGTCGAACCCGGCTCGACCGGCATCGGCGGCGACTGCTTCGCGCTCTACTCGCGCGGCGGCACCGACGATATCGTCGGCTTCAACGGGTCGGGCTGGGCGCCGGCCGCCGCGAGCGCCGAGCGGCTTCGCGCGCTCGGCGTCACGTCGATCGACCGGCATTCGCCCCATGCGGTGACGGTGCCCGGCGCGGTCGACGCGTGGGCGACGCTGGCGCGCGATCATGGGTCCCTGCCTTTCGCCGAGCTGCTCGCGCCCGCAATCAGGATGGCCCGCAACGGCTATGCGGTCGCGCCGCGCGCGGCGGCTGACTGGGCACATCAGGCGCAGTTGCTGTCGCTGGACGACACGGCCCGCGAGCAGATGCTGGTGGCCGGCAAGGCGCCGAGCGCGGGAAGCGTGCATCGGCAGCCGTTGCTCGCCCGCACGCTCGAGGCGATCGCGCAATCGGGCCCGCGCGTCTTCTACGAAGGGGGCGTCGCCGAAGATATCGTCGCCCGCCTGCGCGGCATGGGCGGCCTGCATACGATGGCCGATTTCGCGGAGTTCCATGGCGAGTACGTGACACCGATCACCGCGCGCTTTCGCGGCTACGACGTGCACGAATGCCCGCCGAACGGGCAGGGCGTCATTGCGCTGCTGATGCTGAAACTCCTCGAAGCCGTCGACACGCCCGACGATCCGCTCGGCGCCGACCGTCTGCATCGGGAAATCGATGCGGCGCGCATCGCGTATGCGCTTCGCGACGTGCTGCTTGCGGATCCGCGCTATCGCCCGATGGATGTCGATGCACTGTTGTCGGATACGTCCGTCGATTCGCTGCGTACGCGCATCGCGGCGCTGCATGCCATCGGCGTGCCGGTCGCGTCGCCCGTGGAGCACAAGGATACGGTCTATATCTGCGTGGTCGACAAGGACCGCAACTGCGCGAGCTTCATCAATTCGCTGTTTCATCCGTTCGGCAGCGGCATCATGTCCGCGCAGACGGGCGTGATGCTGCACAACCGCGGCCAGAGTTTCACGCTCGAATCCGGCCACCCGAATGCGATCGCGCCGCGCGCAAGACCGATGCACACGATCATTCCGGGCATGGTGACGCGCGACGGCAAGGTGCAGATCACGTTCGGCGTGATGGGTGGCCATTATCAGGCGATGGGGCATGCGCATTTCCTGTCGAAGGTGCTCGACTACGGTCTCGACATGCAGGCGGCGATCGACCTGCCGCGCCTGTTTCCGCGGCCGGGCACCGATCTGGTGGAGGTCGAAGGCACGATGCCGGCGGCGGTATGCAAGGCGCTCACGCAACGCGGCTTCAATCTCGTTGCGCCGAACTGGGCGATCGGCGGCGCGCAGGCGATCCGGATCGACTGGGAGGCCGGCACGCTGATCGGCGCGTCCGACCATCGCAAGGACGGCTGCGCACTGGGTATCTGACACGGCGTTCACGCGACATCGAACCGGAACAGGGGACACGCATCATGCAGAAGCAGCCAGCCGTGCGCGGAGACGGCGCGATCCGCCGCGAATCGCCGTACGGATCGTCGAAGGAAAACACCTACGCGGGTGTCGTGTCGTTCATGCGGCGGCTGTATACGAAGGATCTGTCCGGCGTCGATCTCGCCGTGACCGGGGTGCCGCTCGATATCGCGACGACCAACCGCCCGGGCGCGCGGCTCGGCCCGCGCGCGATCCGCGCCGCGAGCAGCCAGCTCGGCGTCCTGTTGCCGTACCCGTGGGGGATCAACCCGTTCGACGACTACGCGGTGGTCGACTACGGCGATTGCTGGCTCGACGTCCACAATCCCTCGACCGTCAAGGAGACGATCGTCACGCATGCGCGCACGATACTGGATGCCGGCGCACGGATGCTGACGCTCGGGGGAGATCACTACATCAGCTATCCGCTGCTCGCCGCCCACGCGGAGAAGTATGGCAAGCCGCTTTCGCTGATTCATTTCGATGCGCACTGCGATACATGGCCGGACGATCGGCCGGACAGTCTCAACCACGGGTCGATGTTCTACAAGGCCATCAGGGAAGGGCTGATCGATCCCGCGCATTCGGTTCAGGTCGGCATCCGCACGTGGAATGACGATTTCATGGGCGTTCAGGTACTCGACGCGCCGTGGGTGCATGAGCACGGCGTCCGCGCGACGATCGACAGGATCGTCGAGATCGTCGGCACGCGGCCGACCTATTTCACGTTCGATGTCGACGGGCTCGACCCGGCGTTCGCGCCGGGCACCGGCACGCCCGTGCCGGGCGGCCTGTCGACCGCCCAGGCGCTGTCGATCATCCGCGGGCTCACGTCGATCGACATGGTCGGCGCGGACGTGGTCGAGGTGGCGCCCGCTTACGACCATGCGGACATTACCGCGCTCGCGGCCGCGCATGTGGCGAGCGACCTGATCTGCCTGTTCAGGCAGCGCGCGCACGCATCGAGGTAGACACGCAGGAACTCGCGATCGTCGGCATCCGCCACCGGTTCTGAGCACGTGCCGCGCGCATCGACGCGGCGCGGCGTTTCCTACGGCAGCGGCACGCCCCACGCCGCTGTCACGTCGCCGCCGAGCCGCCATTCGCTGAACGGGCGGCGCGGCGCGACGATCGCCGGCAGGCGGCGATCGCCGAAGCGCGCGTAGTACGGCTCGACCCAGCTCAGTTCGTCGCGGAACGTCCACGGGAACAGGTCCTGCTTGACCGGCGTGATCTTCGTGAAGCTCGCGGGATTGTCCACGGCGTCGATCACGAGATTCGCGAGGCGGCCGATCGCGCCGCCGTTTTCGCGGTAGAGGTCGATATTGCGCCGTTGCACGAGTTCCGCCGCGAACACGAGCGGCAGCAGCGCAAAGGTGTGATAGTGGAGCGCGCGGTTGCCGCGCTTGACTTCACGCGCGAGCGAGCCGTCCGGGCCGATGTCGCGAATCCCTTCGCGGACCCGCAGCAAACCCGAATCGATCAGGCTCGCATTGTCGGTGACGGTGCCGATGGCGATCAGGTCGAGCCCCGCCCAGTACACGAGATTGTTGTGCAGGTGGTTGATCGCTTCCGCATCGCGGGTGGCGATCGCGATGCGTTCGAGCCACGGATCGATCGCGTTGAATTGTGCGCGGTTCGTTTCGCGCAAGCCGCGCGGCATGCGCAGGATCACCATCGCGAAATCGGTGCCGGCCCACGAACGCTCGTAATAGCCTTGATAACCGGAGATAGGGCCCATCAGCGCATCCGATTGCGCCCAGCTGTCGAGCAGGGTCAATGCGCAGGACCAGTCGCCATGGTCCGCCGCCGTGTTGAGCTTCGACACGAAATCGCGCATCGGCTTCACGGCGCGCGCATAGCCGGCGGCATCGTCGTAGTAGCCGGGTGGATCGATCGTCCGCACGGGGGCGGGCACCTCGCATGCGTGCGACGGTGGCGCGGCACCGAACAGCGCGGCCACGGCGAACAACGTTGCGAATAGCGGACGGATCGGCAGATGGCGCATGCGTGCGGCCCTCGGTGGTTGTGGTTGTCTTGCGACGCGTAAGCCGATCGTGCGGCGGCGGGCCACTGCGATCGGCACGACTGCATCGGGTGGCAGTCTATCGTCGCGGTCTTTCATCCGCCTTTCTCGATTGCAACGGGTATGGGCCGGCGCCGCACTGTTCGCGATGTTCGGCGCCGGCCGCGCGATCCCGTCGCCGAACGCCGCGTGCGGCGCATGCATGCATTCGAATGCCTTCCGATACGCTGTCGCCGTCGATATCCCGCCGAATCCGATGAAGCACCGGTTATTTGTTTCCGGCCGTACGGCTTGCGCCCGGCGCCTGACGCGCGACGCACGTCAGGAAACCGAATCGACCTAGAACGAGTAGGCGAGCGACGCGAACAGGCTGCGCGGCGCGCCCGGCGTGACCCACAGGCTGTTGTACGAGCTGACGTAGGTCGTGCGATTGAACAGGTTGTTCAGCACGACCGACGCGCGCAGGTGCTTGTTGACCTGTACGTAGCCGTTGAGCTGCACGGTCGCATAGGCGGGCAGCTCGAAACCGTCCTGCGTGTTCGCGGTATTGCCGGCGCGGCGCCCGACATAGATCACGCCCGTGCCGATGCCGGCCTTGTCCGCGAACGGCAGCGCGGTTTCGTACATGAGCAGCGCGCTGCCGCTCAGCTTCGGAATGTCGACGAGGCGTGCGCCGGGCGTCAGCACGGCATCGCGCGTGACCTCGGCATCGACGTACGCGAGGTTGACGATGCCGCGCAAGCCGTGGCCCAGGTCGCCGTTCCATTCGAATTCGACGCCGCGGCTGCGCACCTCGCCGGCCGCGCGCGAGAAGCCGGCATTCGCGGGATCGGCGGTCAGCACGTTGCGCTTGTTGACGTAGAACGCCGCGACGGTCGCGAGCCAGCGCGCGCCGGCCCATTTCGCGCCGGCCTCGTAGCCGTGCCCCTTCTCCGGGTCGAACGCGCGGCCGCCGGCATCGGCGCCGTTGTTCGGCCGGAACGAGTACGCGGTGTTCGCATACAGCGACAGCGCGGGGCTCATTTCGTACACGACGCCGAGGCGCGGACTCAACGCGGTCTGCAGCTGGGTGCTCGTCACGCCCTTCAGGCGGTTCTCGACCGACTGGTGGAAGCGATCCCAGCGCAGCCCGGCGAGGATTTTCCAGTGCGGCCCGAACGCCAGCGTGTCCTGCGCGTAGACGCCTTGCCCGTCGTCGCGCTCGAGCAGGTTGGTCGCGGTGCGCAGCGCGGGCGCCGGCTGGCCGTAGACGGGATCGAAGATGTCGATCGCATACGGTGCGGCGGCGGTCGGCGTCGAGCGCGCGACGAACTGGTCATAGTTGAAGCGATACGCGTCGACGCCCATCACGAGCGTGTGGCCGATGCCGCCGGTGCGGAACTTGCCGGTCGTTTCGAGGCGGCCTTGCAGGTCGTTCGAGTGAAACGCGACTTGCCGGTAGCGGCGCCACAGCGTGCGCCCGTCCGGCTGCAGCGCGAACGCTTCGGACGAGCGTCCGGACAGGTCGGTGTCGCGCTGAGCGAAGCCGGCGTTGATCGACCAGTTCGCATCGACGCGATGCTCGAGCGTGAACTGGTGGCCCGTGTTGCGCACGTCGTAGTCGCCGTCGCGCGGCTCGCCGAGGAAGCGCGATGCGGGAATCGCGCCGAGCTGCCCGCCCACCGCCACCACGCCGCGATCGAGCGGTGCGCGCTGGCGCACGCTTTCGAACTCGTAGTGGAGCGTCGTGTCCGCGCCGATGTCCCACGTGAACGACGGCGCGAACAGGTAGCGTTTGCTCGACACCGTATCGCGGAAGCTGCCGTTGTTCTCGTTCATCGCGACGAAGCGATAGGCCAGCGATTTCGTGACGGGCCCGGTCGAATCGAGCGTCTGGCGCAACGCGCCGTAGCTGCCGGCCGACACGCCGACGGTGTTCGAGCGCGCGAACTGCGGCTGCTTGGTCGTGTAGCTGATGAGCCCGCCCGGATCGCCGCGGCCGTACAGCGCGGACGCGGGCCCCTTGAGCACTTCCATGCGCTCGAGGGTGGCGGTGTCGCGCGGGACGCTGATCCCGCGGTTCCACGAGAAGCCGTTGACGAGGTAGTCGGTGCCGGACGTGTTGCCGTCGCCGGCGAAGCCGCGCACCGCGTAGTTGTCCCACAGGCCGCCGAAGTTGTTCTGCCGCGCGACGCCCGCGACCCAGTCGTACAGGTCTTCGCCGCGCGTCGCGGCGACGGTCTGGACCAGCTTCGCGTCGACGCTGCTGACCGCGAACGGAATCTCCATCACGTCCGTCTCGGTGCGTGTCCCGCTCGTCGATTCGGGCGCGCGAAACGGCGCGGTGGTGCGCTGCCCCGAGACTTCGATGGCGGGCAGCGACAACTCCTGCGCATCGGCGGCGCTCAGGCCGGCCGTGCCGACGACGATGGCCATCGGTGCGGCCGCCCAGTTCTTCCTGCTCATACCCCGTCCTTTGATGTGATCTGCATTCGGGCAGGGCGGATGGCCTCGCGCCGACGTCTGTGTTCCAAACAGTACATTCGCGCCGAAATTTAATGCAAATGAGAGGCATTTGCAATCGTAAGTTGACGTGGCGGCTGCGTGGGAAGCGAAGTGGCTGGGAACGGGGCGGCGGTCGCAGGCGCTTGTGCGGCCATTGGTGCTTGTAAATGCCGAATTGCGGGAATTTAGTTAGATCTGGGCGAGACGTGAGGTGCTGGGGCGGCGGCGTTTTGTGCCGGAAATGTGCGGCGAAAATCGGGTAAATGCGGATCGAATCGGCCGAATGGCGGCATTTTGGGATGTTTGACAAATATCTCCCGGAAGCTGCCGTGCAGCCCGACCAGTCGTGTCGACGATCATATCCAGGAAAAAACGTCGGGTGACGTGTCGGCAAGACGCCGTTGCCCGGGGGCGCGTCACCTGTAAACGTTGCGTCGCGGATAGCGACGGGTAAGCGCAAGGAAAATGATAAAAGCCCGAAATGCGTGACAGGCCGGAGAATGGAATGTGATGTTTCGCGGAATGACTTACTGAAATCCCTTTATAAGGAATTTGATTTAATGTCGGACCGGGGGTTTGCACACGGTGCCGCGCGCCGCGTTGCGCGAAGGGCGACAAGGGCGCGAAGGCGCCCGTATGCCGGTCAATCCGGGTCGGATTTCAGGCCGCCTTCGATCCATCGCGCTTCGGACGCGCGAAGGTGCGCGCGGATGGCCGTCTGGGCCGCGATCGGGTCGCCGGCCTGCAACGCGTGGAGCACGTCCTCGTGTTCCTGCACGGCGATGGTCCAGGTCTGCGGATTCTCTGCGTGGCCGCGCATGGCCGCGGCGATCGGGTCGTGGCGGCTGTCGAACAGCTCGCCGACGAAGCGGGTGAGCACCGAATTGCCGGCGGCTTCCGCGATCAGCATGTGGAACTGGCGGTCGGCTTCGACGGGCGATTTGCCGGCCTCCGCGAGCCGCTTCATGCGCTGAACCGTGCGGCGCAGGCGATCGAGCATCGCGGCCGTCATCCGCGCGGCGGCCAGCGCGGCGACGCTGCCTTCGATGGCCGCGCGCGCCTGCATCAGTTCCGACGGACTGTCGCCGAGCGTGCCCATCGTGCCGACGTCGTCGGCCGCCGTGTCGCGCACATAGACGCCGGAGCCCATCCGGATCTCGATCTGGCCGCCGATTTCCAGCGCGATCAGCGCCTCGCGAAGCGACGGACGCGATACGCCGAGCGTCAGCGCCAGCTCGCGCTCGGGTGGCAGGCGCTCGCCGATCGCGAATTCGCCCTGACGAATCAACGCGACGATCTGGGCCGCGACCGATTGGTAAAGCCGCTTGGGTTCTGTCGATTTCATCCGATGGATCTTGGTCAATGCGCTTTCCGCGCAAGCGCGCGTCGCAAAGTCTATCACGCGCGCCCCGTCGCTCTATTCGGCGGCCTGATCGTGCGGTGTCCGGGTTTTCACCATTGGTAAGATATGATGCAAATATATAAATTGGCTAGACCAAAATTGGCTGACTTGCTGTGATTCTTAGAAATTGGACTGACCAAGCGGAATCGAGGTCGGCCCTTCCCAAGGAGACGCAATGGCAATGCCTCGCAATCTGCCCGGTCAGGCCGAACGAGACGTAGAGGACCGGGAGATCCTGCGCCTGGAAGGGATTCGCAAGCGCTTCCCGGGCGTCCTCGCGCTCGACGGGATTCGCCTCGACCTGCGCCGCGGCGAGGTGCATGCGGTGTGCGGCGAAAACGGCGCGGGCAAGTCCACGCTGATGAAGATCATCAGCGGTCAGTACCTGCCCGACGAGGGCGTCGTTCACTATCGCGGCGCGCCGGTGCGGTTTCGTTCGGCCTCCGAAGCGCAGGCGGCCGGCATCGCGATCATCCACCAGGAACTCAATCTCGTGCCGCACCTGAGCGTGGCGGAGAACCTGTACCTCGCGCGCGAGCCGCGGCGCGGGCCGTTCGTCGACACGAAACGGCTCAATGCGGATGCGGCACGCTGCATTGCGCGGATCGGCCTGAACGTCGCACCGACGACGAAGGTCGGCGTGCTGTCCATCGCGCAGCAGCAGATGGTCGAAATCGCGAAGGCGCTGTCGCACGACGCGCGCGTGCTGATCATGGACGAGCCCACGTCGTCGCTGACGGAATCGGAAACGGTGCAGCTCTTTCGCATCATCGAGGAACTGCGTGCGGACGGCGTGGCGATCCTGTACATCTCGCACCGGCTCGACGAAATGGCGCAGATCGTCGATCGCGTGACCGTGCTGCGCGACGGGCGGCACATCTCGACGGACGATTTCGCCGACGTGAGCATCGACGACATCGTCGCGCGCATGGTCGGACGGACGCTCGACGACGCGTATCCGTCGCGGCAATCGACGCCGACCGACGAAGTGCTGCTCGACGTGCGGGAACTGCGCCGCGACGGCGTGTTCGGGCCGGTGTCGTTCGCGCTTCGCAAGGGCGAGATCCTGGGTTTCGCGGGACTGATGGGCGCCGGGCGCACCGAAGTCGCGCGCGCGATCTTCGGCGCGGACCGCCCGGACGGCGGCGCGATCACGCTGCACGGCCGGCCCGTGACGATCCGCTCGCCGCGCGAGGCGATTCACCACGGCATTGCGTATCTGTCGGAGGACCGCAAGAAGGAGGGGCTCGCGCTGCCGATGCCGGTCGCGGCGAACCTCACGCTCGCGAACGTGCGTGGCATCTCGTCGCGCCTGGGCTTCCTGCGCTTCGACGACGAGCTCGACGTGGCGCGGCGCTACGTGCAGGACCTCGCGATTCGCACGCCGTCGGTGCAGCAGCTCGTGCGCAACCTGTCCGGCGGCAACCAGCAGAAGGTCGTCATCGGCAAATGGCTCTACCGCGGCTCGAGGATCCTGTTCTTCGACGAGCCGACGCGCGGCATCGACGTGGGCGCGAAGTTCGCGATCTACGGGCTGATGGACCGGCTCGCCGCCGATGGCGTCGGCGTGGTGCTGATCAGTTCGGAACTGCCGGAGCTGCTCGGCATGACCGACCGGATCGCCGTTTTTCACGAAGGTCGAGTGACCGCGTTTCTCGACACCCAACACACCAGTCAGGAGGAGATCATGCACTACGCTTCGGGGCGTCCCCATGCTTGAAATGACATCGGATCGAAGCCAGGCCGACGAGCGGGCGGCGCGACAGCGGCGGCGCGACCTGATCCAGAAGTTCGCGGCGCTGGGCAGCCTGGTCGTGCTCGTGTTCGCGTTTTCCGTCTCGAGTGCGGCGTTCTTCTCGGTCGACAACCTGATGACCGTCGGCCTGCAGGTGACCTCCATCGCCTATCTGGGCGTGGCCGCCACCTGCGTGATCATCACGGGCGGCATCGACCTGTCGGTCGGCTCCGTGCTCGCACTGGCCGGCGTCTCGTCCGCGCTGCTGGTGAAGGCGGGCGTGCCGGTGCCGGCGGCCATGGCGGCCGGGATCCTGGTCGGCGCGCTGTGCGGGTTCGTCAACGGCATGTGCGTGACGCGCATGGGCCTGCCGCCGTTCATCGCGACGCTCGGGATGATGCTCGTCGCGCGCGGCATCGCACTTCAGATCACCGGCGCACGGCCGGTATCGGATCTCGGCGACGCGTTCGGCGCGCTCGGCAACGGCGCGCTGCTGCGCATCTCGCGCATCGGCGCGGACGGGTTCCCCGACACGACGTTTCCCGGTATTCCGTATCCGGTCGTGATCATGGTCGTGCTGTTCGTCGTGGTGTCCGTGCTGCTGTCCAGAACGTCGCTCGGCCGCCATATCTACGCGGTCGGATCGAACGCGGAGGCGGCCCGGCTGTCGGGCGTGAACGTACAGGGCGTGAAGCTTTTCACCTACGTGCTGTCCGGCGCGCTCGCCGGCGTGACCGGCTGCGTGCTGATGTCGCGGCTCGTCACCGGGCAGCCGAACGAAGGCGTCATGTACGAACTCGACGCCATCGCCAGCTCGGTGATCGGCGGCACGTCGCTGATGGGCGGCGTCGGGACGATTTCCGGCACGGCGATCGGCGCGTTCGTGATCGGCGTGCTGCGCAACGGCCTGAACATGAACGGCGTGTCGAGCTTCATCCAGCAGATCATCATCGGCGTCGTGATTCTGGGCACGGTCTGGATCGACCAGTTGCGCAATCGCCGGCACTGACCGGCAGCAGTTCCCACCAACGAGAAGCGGAGCGAGACATGAACAAATCCATCCTGCTGGCAGCATCGGCATGCCTGTTCGCGGCATGCAACAGCGGTGCGTATGCGGCGGGCGGCGAGATCGCCGTGATCGTCAAGACGGTCAATTCGAACTACTGGCAGAACGTGCAGAAAGGCGCGAAGGCGGCGCTCGACGGCGCCAAGGGCTACACGATGACGTTCCAGGGCCCCGCGGCCGAGTCCGACATCAGCGGGCAGGTCAACATGGTCGACAACGCGGTCACGCGTCATGTGGCGGGCATCGTGCTCGCGCCGTCCGATCCTGATGCGCTCGTGCCCGCGATCAAGAAGGCGTGGGAAGCGCACATTCCGGTCGTGCTGATCGACTCGGCGATCTCGGACGCCGGCAAGCCGTATTACCAGGCGTTCCTGACGACCGACAACGAGAAGGCGGGCGCGCTGTGCGCGAAGGCGCTGATCGACCGCGTCGGGCAGTCCGGCAAGATCGCGATCATGTCGTACGTGCCGGGCGCGGGTTCCGAAGTCAGCCGCGTCGGCGGGTTCCGCAAGTACGTCGCGAGCCATTCGAAGCTGCAGATCGTCGGTCCGTACTACTCGCAATCGCAAATGGCGAACGCGCTGAACCAGACGACCGACGTGCTGTCGGCGAACCCCGACCTGAAGGGCATCTTCGGCGCGAACGAGCCGACCGCGGTCGGGATGGGCCGTGCGCTGAAGCAGTCGGGCAAGGCCGGCAAGGTGGTGGCGATCGGGTTCGACGGCAACGAGGACCTGCAGGGCTTCGTGCGCGACGGCACGGTGCAGGCGATCGCCGTGCAGGGCTCGTGGCAGATGGGGAGCCAGGGCGTGCGCACGGCGCTCGACGTCGTCGAGCGCAAGCCGGCGCCGAAGCTGATCGATACTGGCGTCGTGATGGTCGACAAGCAGAACCTCGATTCGGAGGCGGCCAGGAACGTCCTGTACTGAGCGACCGCGCAAGCCGCCCGCGCGCGGGCGGCGACTGCCGGCCGTGCCTCTTTCCCGCATCCAGTCACGACTCATGAACGCAAACGATATGCGCGCCTTGCCGCGCAGCGGGCTGACGGTGTCCGCGCTCGGTCTCGGCTGCTCGCAGCTCGGCGGCCTTTATCGCCCGATGTCGGCCGCCGACGCCGATTCGCTCGTCGACGCCGCGTGGGCCGCCGGCCTGCGCTACTTCGACACCGCGCCGTATTACGGCTACACGCTGTCCGAGCGGCGCGTGGGCGCGGGGCTCGCCCCGCGCGAGCGCGGCGCGTTCACGCTCAGCTCGAAGGTCGGGCGCCTGATGCGCGCCGACGCGAGCGTGCGCCCGGGCGACGACGGCTGGGCCGAGCCGCTGCCGTTCCGGCCCGTCTACGACTACAGCTACGACGGCATCATGCGGTCGCACGACGACAGCCGGCAGCGGCTCGGGCTCGCACGGATCGACATCCTGTACGTGCACGACATCGGCGCGATGACGCACGGCGATCGTCACGCGCACTACTGGGAACAGCTGACCCGCGGCGGCGGGTTTCACGCGCTGGACGCGCTGCGTGCGGGCGGCGAGATCGGCGGGTTCGGCCTCGGCGTGAACGAATGGGAAGTCGCCGCCGCTGCGCTGAACGAAGCGGCGCTCGATGCCGTGCTGCTGGCCGGCCGCTACACGCTGCTCGAACAGACCGCGCTGGAACCGTTGCTCGACGCGTGCAGCCGCGCGGGGACGGGCATCGTGGTCGGCGGCGTGTTCAATTCCGGCGTGCTGGCCGGCAACGGCAAGTTCAACTATGCGGACGCCAGCGCCGACGTGATCGACAAGGCCACGCGGCTCTGCGCGCTGTGCAAGCGCTTCGACGTCCCGCTGCCCGCCGCCGCGCTGCAGTTTCCGTTCGGCCATCCGGCGGTCGTGTCGTGCGTGGTCGGCGCGCGCAGCGTGGCCCAGCTGGAACAGAACATCGCATGGTTCGAGCGCCCCGCACCGGCCGAACTGTGGGCCGCGCTGCGCGACGAAGGGCTGATCGCGGCGCGCGCGCCCGTGCCGGGAGCGCGCGCATGACGGCACGTATCGACGCACATCAGCACTACTGGCGGATCGGCGCGCGTGCCGGCTGCTGGCCGCCGGCCGAACTCGACGCGATTCACCGCGATTTCGGCCCCGCCGATCTGACGCCGCTGCTCGACGCGGCGCGCATCGACGGCACCGTGCTCGTGCAATCGCTGCCGAGCGACGCCGACACACGCTTCCTGCTCGATCTCGCGGACGACACCCCGACGGTCGGCGCGGTGGTCGGCTGGGTCGACCTGAAGGCCGCCGACGCGCCGGCGCGGATCGCGGCCTTTGCGTCGGCGCCGAAAGCGCGCGGGTTGCGACCGATGCTGCAGGATCTGCCGGACGATGCGTGGATCGACGATCCGGTGCTGGATCGCGCGGTCGCCGCGATGCGCGAGCATGCGCTGTGTTTCGATGCGCTGGTGATGCCGCGCCATCTCGATGCGCTGCATGCGTTCGCGCGGCGCCACCCGGATCTGCAGATCGTGATCGACCACGGTGCGAAACCGTTGATCGAGCGCGGCGAACTGCAGCCGTGGCTGTCGGCGATGCGCCGCCTCGCGAGCCTGCCGAACCTGCACTGCAAGCTGTCCGGCCTGTGGACCGAGGCCGGGCCGTCGGACGGCGCGGACGCCGTGCGCGCCCGCACGCGGCCTTATGTGCATGCGCTGGCCGACCTGTTCGGGCCGACGCGACTGATGTGGGGCAGCGACTGGCCGGTGCTGCGGGTGGCGTCGGCGTGCGGCGGCTACGGCGACTGGCTGGCCGCGTGCGAGGACGACTGCGCGCAGTTCCTCGGCTCCGCGGCGCTCGCCGATCTGTTCGGCGGCAACGCGCGCCGCTTCTACCGGATCGACGCCGCCGGCAGCGGCGCATGACCTGATCGTAAGGAACCCGACATGCTCAGCGTGATCTGCGAATCCCCCGGCGTGCTGCGCGTGCAACATCGCGAACCGCCCGTGCGCGGCAGCGCGTGCGGCGCGATCATGTGAGACGCGCGGCGGCGTACGGCCGCCCGCGCAATCGGACTGCGAAGGAGGATCCGCGATGCACACCCTGATGCGCGAACCGGCGGTCGGCGAGACCAGCCGTGACTTTCATCTGTCGGACCTGGAGAAGGGGCTGCTGGGCGAGGCGCTGCGGCTGCTCGCCGAGACGCGCGCCCGTGCGCTGGAGCTGTGTGCCGAGGTGACCCGGCGGCAAGGCGGCACCGTGCCCGACGTCCACGATTTCAACCTGCCCGCGATCATCGACCTGCAACGGCGCTTCGGTACGCGGCCTCGCCCGTCGGACGAAGCCGGCATGCGCGACGAAGCAGGGGCCTCGGGCCGCTTCGCATGACCGGCGCCGCCGGCGGGCGGCGCCGTCGCACGGATCGATTCCCGCTGCCGGTTATGCCGCCGACAGCGTGATCGACACACCCGTCGCCGTATAGACCGGCGTCGCCTTGAAGCCGTCGACCGTCACCGTCGAGAATTTCGCGGCGCCTGCTGCCGCGTCGATCAGCGCGATGGTGTCGCCGGCTTTCGGCGTATAGCCGTTCACGAACTTCACGTGCAGCGTGCCGCCCGCGACGGTGAACGCGCCGCCCACGCGCAGGCGCCCGCCGCCGTTGCCGTCGATGTCGAGTTCGAGCGTCGTGTTGTCGAGCTGCGTGTAGCGGGTCGCGATCGTGACAGGTGCGCCGGCCGCGATCCGGATGCCGCCGCCGGAACCGACATACACGTCGCCGTTGCCGAACGCCATCGTGGAAGCCGCGGCGAGCGTGCCGCCGCTGACCTGCGTGCCGCCGGTATAGCTGTTGTTGCCCGCCAGCGTCAGCGTGCCGCTGCCCTGCAGCGTCAGCTTGCCGGCGCCCGCGATGTCGTTGCGCCACAGGTCGGCGGCGTTGAGGCCGCCCTTCGACGCGTCCATCGCGACAATCACGTTGCCGTTGAACGCGCCGTAGCCGTCGGCGGCGGCGAACAGGTTCAGCCGGCCCCAGCCTTCCGCATCGTTCATCACCGGGTAGCCGGACGGCAGTTCGGTGGTCTTCAGCACGACGCGCCGCTGGTCGGCGCCCAGATACGGGAAGCGCGTCTGCAGCAGGATCTCGGCGCCCTTCGGCACGACCGGCGGCGCGCCGGTTGCGTCGATCGCGCCGAAGCCGTACGTCATGCGGCGCGTGAAGGCCGTCTTGTTCGTCGCGTAGTCGGCGAACCGGTCGGTCGCCGACGTGCCCGAGCGCGCGAATGCGGCGAAGGTCGCATCGGTGGTGCCGGTGAGCTGCTGCAGCGTCTGGTGCGCCTGGCCATACGCGGCCTGCGCGTCGCTCGCGTACGCGGCGAGGTTGGCCGCGCTGACGGCCAGCGCGAGCATGCGGCCGCCGATCACGTCGAGCGGCGAGTGCATGCCGGCGAGAATCCGGTTCTCGCCGAGTTCGAGGCCGCGGCCGACCATTTCCTGGAAGCGCTCGGGCACGAGCCACGCCATCGTCACCGCGTCGCGCATCGCTTCGGCCTGGTGGCCGCTGATGAAGCCGCCGTCGGTCGCCGGCGTCGTGCTTTCCGCGGGCACGAGCGTCGGCGCGACGACGACGCTCGAACTCCAGCGATACGGCCGCGCATATTTGTAGAAGCGCTTCGCGGGTTCGGTCGACGCGTTGTTGCCCATCTCGTTGAGGAGGTCGACGACTTTCCCGAAACTCGCATTGCCGCTGCTGCCCACGCCGACGTTGTTGCCGGTGTCGTTATAGAGGACGGTCGTGGCGTCGGCCGGCACGCTGGTGATGCTGGTCGTCTGCTGGGCCGCGGTGCGCCATGCCGCGGTGAGCGGCCCCATGCCGTCCGTCACGCTGTAGCCCTTGCCGCGCCGGTCGTCGTAGTAGGCGGCGTCGGCTTGCTGCGGCGTGCGGGCGGTCGTCGCGTTGACCACGTATTGCACGTTCGCCGACAGCACCGTGTCGTTCAGGCTCGTGCCGCACGGCGTGCCGTTGCCGGGCAGCCCCGTGCAGGTGGAAGGCGAGATGGCGGGAAACGCGCCGTTGGCCGACGCGGTCACGCCCGCATCGACGAGCATCGTCGACGGCTGCCACAGGTCGAGGAAGCGGCTCACCACGCGCACGGCGGCGTTGGTCGACAGCGTTGCATAACGAGCGTCGCCGCGCTGGTTGGTCGCGACGTTGTCGACGAACGCGGGCACGCTCGGAACGGGCGCGCTGTCGACGAAGCCGGGGTCGGCCGGCGGCGCCGCGACCGCGGCGTTCGTCGAGTTCGTTGCGACGACATCGTCGCCGCCGCCGCAGGCAGCCAGGACGATCGCGGTCGACAGGGCTGCGACGTGCAGCGGGAGACGGCTCGGTGACGCAAACATGCAAACTCCATCCTGAGGGTAGAAGATGGAGCATTGTGGTGGCCGATCGTTACGCGACGGTTACGAAACCGTTTAACGTCATGCGGCGTAAGCGAGCCCGTCCCGCGTCCGGCGTTCGGTGGATGATGTTTAGTTTGACTTCCTAAACGGGACGGGTATCGAAGGCAATGTGTGCGTCGGGAACGGTTCGGAGTGTCGACGCGGCTACGCGTGCGATGCGCCCGCTTCCAGCCGGAACAGGGATACCGACTCGGCAAGCTGGCTGCCCTGTTCCTCGAGCGACTTCGATGCGGCGGCGGCTTCTTCGACGAGCGCCGCATTCTGTTGCGTGACTTCATCCATTTGCGTGATGGCCACGCTGACCTGCTCGATGCCGCGGCTCTGCTCGTCCGATGCCGCGGCGATCTCGCCCATGATGTCCGTCACGCGCGCCACCGCCTGCGTCACCTGGTTCATGGTGTCGCCCGCATTGTTCGCGAGACGCGAGCCGTCCTGAATCTTCTGGACCGATTGCGTGATCAGTTGCCGGATTTCCTTCGCGGCGGTCGACGAACGTTGCGCGAGGCTTCTCACTTCGCTGGCGACGACCGCGAAGCCGCGGCCTTGTTCGCCCGCGCGTGCCGCTTCCACGGCCGCGTTGAGCGCGAGGATGTTCGTCTGGAACGCGATCCCTTCGATCATCCCGGTGATATCGGCGATTTTCGTCGAGCTGTCGCTGATGTCCGTCATCGTTTCGACCACCAGGCCGACCGCGGCGCTGCCGCGCTGCGCGACTTCCGACGCGTTATTGGCCAGCGAGCTCGCCTGCTGCGCATTCTCGGCATTCAGGCGCACGGTGGACGTCAATTCTTCCATGCTGGAGGCGGTTTCCTGCAGCGATGCGGCCTGCTGTTCCGTGCGCGACGACAGATCCTGGTTGCCGGATGCGATTTCGCTCGCGCCTGTCGCGACATTGCCGGACGCAAGGCGGACCTGCGCAATCAGGCGCACCAGATTGGCCTGCATTTCGCGCATGGAGGCCAGCACGCTGCCACTCGGCGCGTCGGCGGTGGCGGAGCCGGCGGCGAGGTCGCCGCTGGCGATGCGGTGCGCGATGTCGCTGAGCGTGGCGGGCTCCGTGCCGAGCGAACGGGTCAGCCCTCGCACGATGATGACGCCCGCTGCCAGCGCGCTCGCGACGGCGGCGATGCAGATGACCATGAGCAGCATCCGCCGGGACGCATAGCGGTCCTCCGATTCCTTCACCATCTGCACGGAGCGTTCGCGCGTGTACACGATAAAGGCCTGCGATGCGTCGACCAGTTGCGCCAGAAGCGGCCGGCATTGCTCGTTCAGCATCGTGACGGCCTGATCGCGCCGGTTGTTCAGCGCGGCGTCGACGATGGCCCGCGCCACCGGGCCATACCTGGCCTCGATCTGGTCGATTTGCCGCACCAGCTCGCGTGCCTTGTCGGTCGCATCGGTGCCTTCACCCACGGCGCTCCTGAGTTCGGCGAGCCGTGTGCCGACATCGCGGTCGGCCTGCAGCGCCGCTTCCTTCTCGATCTCCAAGTCGCTTGGCGTTGTCGCGAGCACCAGGTTGCGAGCCGCGATGGCACGCCGATCGACGGCGACGCGTACCCTGGCCGCCAGGGTCGCGCGCGCGCTGATGCCATTGACGTAATTCGCGAACACCGCGTTCGCGTTGCTGAGCGATACGACACCGAGGAACGAAACGAGCAGCACCACGCATGTCAGGAGGCCGAATGTAAGGGTGAGTTTCGTGCGAACCGTTAACTGTTTGCCATGCATATTTCGGGCTCCGTTGCGTTGATGTTGGTAGCGTTCCTTATTATCGGATCGGTTAAACAAGGATTTAGGGTGCTTGAAAAATGCAATCGTTTGCGGGGTGAGCGGCTTGGAAATGGAAAAGAACGTGTAATTCGGAGCGTCCCCGGGAGAGGTTTTTACGTCAGTTGATATGGAGTGCGTTATTTTGGAATCGATGCGGTCACGAAATCGTCACGATCCGTCCGGATGACCATGGGGTCGTCGATCGGCGCGGGCTCGCCAGCCGGAAACGGCAGACGTTTCACTTTGCAGGCGAAAAGCCGCCGGATTGCCGGAGCCGGCGAACGGCGGCAGCGGTACGATCGCGCGGCCGGCCATCGGTGTGCCGCGTTGCCGGGCGAGACGGATGCAGGAAGGACAAGCGGCCGCGGCCAACCCGCAATCGTCGTCAAACCGGATGCACAAGCGATCCCGTATCCCCGCGGCACACGCGGTTTCTACCGTGGCGCTTCGCCGTATACAACGCGAGGTCCGCTTGATGCGTGAGCGCGTCGATGGACGCCGGGCGTGCGCGATGCCCGGTCGCGTATCCGATGCTGACCGTGAAAGCGGGAACCGCCTCGGCGAATTCGGGGAGACGATTGCGTTCCACTGCCGCGCGAATGGCCTCCGCGACCTTCGCGGCGCCGCTTTCATCGGTGTCAGGCAGCACCGCGACGAACTCTTCGCCGCCGTAACGCGCGGCGATGTCGGCGCGCCGCCGCGTGTGGGTACGGATGCATTCGGCCAGGAATCTCAGTGCCGTGTCGCCCTGCGCATGCCCGTATCTGTCGTTGTACTGCTTGAAGTGGTCGGCATCGATGAACAGCACGGACAGGCTGCCTTCATTGCTGCGCTGGAGTCGCTTCCATTCGTCGGCCAGCGCGACGTCGAGCGCGCGGCGATTGCACAGGCCCGTCAGCGGATCGGTGCGGGTGAGGTCGGTCAACAGTGTCTGCTTGCGAAGATTGTCCCGCAGCGCGAAGGCGAGCAGCCAGACGACGGCGCAGAAGAGCGCGCAGATGAACGATGCCGATACGCCGACCGACCATGACATGCGCGTGAAGCCGGCCAGCACGTCGCGCTCGGCAGGCGCGACGACGGCAATCAGCGGCGTGCCCGGCACCCGCTGGAACGTATACAGCCGCAAGGTTCCGTCGATGCGCGAGTAGGCTGCATAGAAACCCGAGTCCTGGTTCAGCATGCGATCGAAGACCTTCGATCGGCGCAGGCGGACCATCTGGTGGTCGGTCAGCGGCGGATTTCTGGCCAGGATGGTGCCGTCCGCGCGCAGGATCGCGCTGATGCCGTTCGGCCCGACGTTCAGTCGGGCAAGCAGCTGATCGAAGTACGCGATGTCGATGGCGACAACCGCGATCCCGTTGAATGCGTGGTCCGGCCGTTCGATGCGCCGGGACAGTGCGATAGACTCCGCGCCGTTGCGCGAGCGCGCGCGATAGGCCTCGGATACGTAAAGGCCGACGTTCGCCGCGTCGCGATGGACCTTGAAGTAGTCGCGATCGCTGAAGTCCCAACGGTGAGACGGGCCACAGCACCCGTCGATCAGGCGGCCGTACTGGTCCGTCACGCCCATGCCGGTCACGTATGGCGCGGCCGCGCGCTGGAACAGCAGGTCGTGCCGCAGCCCGGTGTCCATGCGCCGGACTTCCGGTTTGCCGAGATCGGAGGCGAGCGCGATCAGTGCGTTGTTGGACGTTTCGACGGTCCGCGCGATCTCGCTGACCAGCACGGCGGCGACATTGCGCGAGGTCTCGTGCGCATGCTCGACAACACCGCTTCTCATGGCCCACAGCGTCATCGCGCTGATGCTCAGCGCCGCGAGCGCCATCAGCGTGCCGAGCGCGCCGACGACCAGATGGTTTCGTCCCGCCCAGTCGGCGATTTTTTCGATGGAAGTGGATGCGGACATGCTCGCGCTCGTGGGGAATGCCCGGTGCGATGACCGAGGCTGCGCACAAATCCGGGTTAACGGCAGGTAAGCGGGGAAATCGAGGCCTGCATGCGAAGCGAATCGGCGGGGCGTTGCCGCAAACGTGTGCGGCCGCCCCGCCGGATCCGTCGAAGCCGAACCGTCAGGCGGGCGCGCCGGATTCGTTGACGAGCCGCCCGAGCCGGACGACGGTGACACCGGGCCGCAATTGCCGCAGCGACGGCATCACGAGCACGCAATCGGGATAGGGCGTCACGACGGGAACCTCGTTCGACCAGCCGATCACGGTGCCGGCGTCCGGGAAATGTTCGAGCCCGGTATAGTCGCCCGCGAAACGAAACACGCCGTTGGTCGCGACCACGGGCTCCGTCACTTGCACGACGCGCATCGTGTCGGGCAGCGGCAGGAACCAGTTCGCGGGCAGGTCGTCACGCTCGATCACGCCGGACGCGACCAGGAAACGGGCCGTCGAGTCACGGGCGACGTCCACCGCGCGTGCTTCCCAGTGCTGCCCGCATTCCACCAGCATCGCGCATTTCGGGCTGCCCGGCTCGCCGAATGCCGCGTAATCGCGCATCCGCGTGCCTTCCGGGTGGCCTTCGTCGCGGATCACGGTGGCCGGCGCGCCGATGCGGCGCGCGAGCGCGACACCCTTGTCGAGCGGCCCCGCGACGATCAGCGGCGCGCTGCGCTCGTGCATTGAATGCAGGTCGAGCAGCCAGTCGGCCGCGTCGACGAACGGGCGCAGCGCGCGGGCGCGATCGAGTTCGACCGAGCGGGCCGACAGATCGTCGAGCACGGCGGGCGTCCACACGCGGTTGAAATCCTGGTCGACGAAGCGCGCCGCGTCCGGCTGCGCGGGATCGAAGCGCGCATAGGCCGCGACGTTCGCGAACGACAGCGTGAGCGTGCCGCGACGCGGCCGCACGCCGAGCGCCAGCAACGCGTCGACGACGATCGCGCCGCAGACTTCGTTGCCATGCGTGAGCGCGTTGACCATCACGTTCGGGCCGGCCTCGCCGGACGCGAAGCGGTAGACGTGGTCGACGCCGATATTGCCCGCGCGGTGCGGCGCGAGGTCGGGAAACGAGACTTCGATCGGGTAGGGAGTGAAAGCGGTCATGGCGGCATACCGGGTAACGAAAACGTAAGAAAGGGGCGCGCGATCAGTCGAGCCCGCCCTGGCACAGGTACTTGATCGACAGGTAGTCGTCGAGGCCATGGCGCGAACCTTCGCGGCCATAGCCCGATTCCTTCACGCCGCCGAACGGCGCGGCTTCGCTTGCGAGCGCGCCCTCGTTGATGCCGACGATGCCCGTTTCGAGCCGTGCCGACACGCGCGCGATCCGCCGCACGTCCTGCGTGTAGAAATACGCGGCGAGCCCGAACGGCGTGTCGTTCGCGGCGCCGACGGCTTCGTCCTCGGTATCGAACGGAAACAGCGCGGCGACCGGCCCGAAGGTCTCCTCGCAGGTCAGTTGCATGTCGACGGTGGCGTCGGCGAGCACCGTCGGCGCGTAATAGTTCGGGCCGAGCTCGGTCAGGCGCTTGCCGCCCGTGAGCACGCGCGCGCCGCGCTCGATTGCGTCGCCGACGTGGCGCGCGATCTTGTCGACCGCGCGTGCGTTGATCATCGGGCCGATCTGCGCGGCAGGGTCGGTCGCAGGCGCGACCCTCAACGCACCGACCCGCGCGGCGAGCTTCGCGGCGAATGCGTCGTAGATCCGGGCCTGCACGTACACGCGATTCGGCGATACGCATGTCTGGCCGCCGTTACGGAACTTGGCGGCCATCAGCCCGTCGACGGCGGCGTCGAGCTCGGCATCGTCGAACACGATGAACGGCGCATTGCCGCCGAGCTCGAGCGACAGCTTCTTGAGCGTCGCGGCCGATTCGCGTGCGAGCAGCTTGCCGACGGGCGTCGATCCCGTAAACGTGATCTTGCGCACGCGGCCGTCGGCGAGCCAGTCGGCCACCGCGTCGATGCCGTGCGCGCGCGATGCGGCGATCACGTTCAGCACGCCGGGCGGCACGCCGGCCTCCTGCGCGAGGAACGCCAGCGCGAGCGCCGTGAGCGGCGTGTCTTCGGCCGGCTTCGCGACGACCGTGCAGCCGGCCGCGAGCGCGGGCGCGATCTTGCGCGCGATCATCGCGAGCGGGAAATTCCACGGCGTGATCGCGGCGACGACGCCGATCGGCTCCTTGACCGCACTCAGCCGCTTGCCGCGCTGCTGTTGCGGAATCAGGTCGCCGTACGTGCGGGTCGCTTCCTCGGCGAACCACAGCACATACGACGCGCCATACGCGACTTCGCCGCGCGCTTCGGCGAGCGGCTTGCCCTGTTCGCGCGACATCAGTTTCGCGAGATCGTCGGTGTGCGCAACGATCGCCGCATGCCACGCACGCAGGATCGCCGCGCGTTCGCGGGCCGGCGTCGCGCGCCACGCGGGCAGCGCGCGCACGGCCGCATCGGTGGCCGCACGCGCGTCGGCCGCGCCGCTGTCGGGCGCGTCGGCCACGCGCTCGAGCGTCGCCGGATCGGTGACCGCGAAGCGACGGCCGTCGAGCGCGTCGCGCCACGCGCCGTCGATCAGGTTTGCACTGCGAACGAGTTCGGTGCGGGAGAGGGTAAGTGACATGGCAGGTCCTTGAATGATGTCGGCTCGACGGCGGCAGGCCGGTGCGTCGCGGCGACGCGCGTCCGGCGCGCCGCTGCTGTGCTCGCGATGGCCGCCGCTGCTCGTCAGTGCCGCTCGCCGAACAGCGATTCGAGCGGGTAGTGCCGCTTGACGAACGGCGACTTGATGATCACGTAGCTGAAATACTTCTCGATGCCGATGTTCTGCTCGAGCAGCCCTTCGACGATCGTCTGGTAGTGGCTCACGCTGCGCGTGACGAACTTGAGCAGATAGTCGTAGCCGCCGCTCGCGAGATGGCACTCGACGATCTCGTCGACATCGCGGATCGCCGCGACGAACCGGTCGAAGTCCTCGCGCCGGTGGTCGGCCAGCGTGACCTCGGTAAACACCACCTGCACGTCGCCGAGCTTCTCGAGCTGGATGTGCGCGCCGTACCCGGCGATGTAGCCGGCCTTCTCGAGCCGCTTCACGCGGATCAGGCACGGGCTCGGCGACAGTCCGACTGCATCGGCCAGTTCGACGTTGGTCATGCGCCCGCGCTTTTGCAGCTGGGAAAGAATGCGCAGGTCGATCCGGTCTAGCTTGCTGTCCGTCATGTTCACGTGAGAAGGCAGATATGGAATGTCCGGTTACTTTAGAGTCGAACGGTAGCCGCCACAAGCCCGGCTTTCCCTCGCCCGCTTCACGTCCGTTTCACGCGGGCTGCGCGTGGGCGTCGTCGAGCGCGCGCTGCACGCCCGCGTCGGCCAGCACGTCGTCGAGCGTCTTGCGCACGCGATCGAACAGCAGGTCGAACTCGCCGGCCGTGAAGCTCAGCGCCGGCGCGAAACCGAGCACGCCGTCGCCGAACGCGCGGAACACGATGCCGTTCGCGTACGCGGCCGCCGTGATCCGGTCGGGCAGGTTCAGCGCCGGGTCGAAGCGCGTCTTGCGCGCCTTGTCGGCCACCAGTTCGAGCGCGCCGAGCAGGCCCGCCGAACGCGCGTCGCCGACCAGCGGATGGTCGCGCAGCGCGGCGAGGCCCGCCGCGAAGCGCGGCGCCATCGCCTGGCCGTTCGCGAGCAGCCCGCCGTCGTGATAGAGCCTCAGCACCTCGAGGCCGATCGCGGCGCTGACCGGATGCGCGGAATACGTGTGGCCGTGCCCGACCACCGCGGACTCGGTGCGGCTGCCCGCGATCCCTTCGTATATTTCGTCGGACATCAGGACCGCGCCCATCGGCGCATAACCGGCCGTCAAGCCCTTGGCGACGGTCATCAGGTCCGGCTCGACGCGTTCGGTTTCGCACGCGAACAGCGGGCCCGTGCGGCCGAAGCCGGTGATCACCTCGTCGGCCACGAACAGGATGCCGAGACGCCGGCACGCGTCGCGCATCGCCTTCAGCCAGCCCGCGGGCGGCACGATCACGCCGCCGGAGCCTTGCACCGGCTCGCAGAAGAACGCCGCGACGTTGTCCGCGCCGAGTTCCGCGACCTTCGCTTCGAGCGCGGCGACCGACGCGGCGATCAGCGCCTGCGGATCGTCGCCGAGCGGGTGGCGATACGGGTAGGGCGACGGAATGTGGTGCTGGTCGGCGCGCGGCAGGTCGAAATGGCGATGGAACGCGGGCAACGCGGTGAGCCCGGCGCCGATCGACGACGAGCCGTGATACCCGCGCTCGAGCGCAATCATGTGCTTCTTCGTCGGGCGGCCGGTCGCGTTGAAATAGTGCGTGATGAAGCGCACCGCGGAATCGACCGCGTCGGAGCCGCCGAGCGTGAAGTACACGCGGTTCAGCGACGCGGGCGCGAGTGCCGCGAGCCGCTCGGCGAGCTCGATCGCGGGCTGCGACCCGAAATGGAAATAGCCGGTGGCATACGGCAGCCTCGCCATCTGGTCGGCCGCCGCCTTCACGATGCTGTCGCGGCCGTAGCCGACGTTCACGCACCACAGGCCGGAAAACGCGTCGAGCAGCATGTGGCCTTGCGCATCGCGCAGGAAGACGCCGTCGGCGGAGTCGAGCACGGTGACGCCGCGCGCCTCGTGCGTACGGTAATTGACGACCGGGTGGATCAGGTGTTGGCGATCGGCTTCGATCAGCGCGGAGTAGGTCATGGCAGGGCGGGACTCTCGTCGGGTGTCAGCGATGGAGTCATCCTAACGAGCGAGAAGTTCTCGCGTGCCTTCAATTTGCCGGCTGAAACGTACGGGCGCGGCGTTTGCACGGCGCGCTTCGGCATTTTCTGCTGCGCCCGCGCGCCGGTGCGGATGAACGGTCAGTAGCCGCGCGCGCGATCGACGACACCGATCATCGGCTGCCCCGCGCGATGCCGCGCGAGGTTCGCGAGCACGGCGTCGACGGCGGTGTCGGGCCGCGTCGCGCTGGCGATGTGCGGCGTGATCCGGATGCGTGGATGCGTCCAGAACGGGTGGCCGGCCAGTAAAGGTTCGGGATCCGTCACGTCGAGGATCGCGCTGTCGAGCCGGCCGCTGTCGAGCGCCGCGAGCAGCGCGGCCGCGTCGAGCTGCGGGCCGCGACCGACCTGCACGAGCGACGCGCCGGCCGGCAGCGCGTCGAACACGCGCGCGCCGAGCAGCCCGCGCGTGTCGTCCGTCAGCGGCAGCAGGCAGATCAGGATGTCGGTGCGTGCGAGAAACGCGTCCAGCGCCGCATCGCCCGCATGGCACTCGACGCCGTCGAGCGTGCGCGGCGTCCGGCTCCAGCCGGCGCACGGGAAGCCGAAGCGCTGCAGCATGTCGAGCACGGCCTGGCCGAGCGTGCCGAGCCCGAGCACGCCGACGCGGCGCGATGCGGCCGCGCGCACCGGCCGCTCGTGCCAAACCTGCGTGCGTTGCTGCGCCGCATAGTCGAACAGGTCGCGATGGATCGTCAGCACGGCCTGCGTCACATACTCGACCATGCCGTCGACGATGCCGGGCTCGATCATCCGCACGACCGGGATGTGCGCCGGCACGCGCGACAGGTCGAACTGGTCGATGCCGGCGCCGACGGAGAACACGATCTCGAGGTTCGGCAGCAGCGCGACCGGATCGTCGGGCGGCTGCCACGCGGCGAGGTAGCGCACCGCGTGCGGATCGCCGATGTCCGGCCAGATCCGGAACGCGAGGTCGGGCGCCAGTTGCGCGAAGCGGTGCGCCCATTGCGCGCCGCGCACCGGATCGGCCTTGTAGACGAAGCTCATGCCCGCGTCGCTCAGCCGAGCGCCTGGTTCACGATCGCGAACGCGCGCAGCGCCGGGTCGCGGGCGGGCGCGTCGCCGCGCGCCATCGCGACGACCGTGTCGACGCGCGGCAACCCGAGCCCCTGCAGCCAGTCGGACAGGCCGCTGTCGCCCGGCACGTCGAGCCGCACGAACATGCCCTCGTGCAGCGCGAGCCAGTGGCTGATGAGCGCCTGCGCGCGCAGCGCGTCCGGCGCGATGACCGGCCCGATCGCATGGCCGCGGCCGAACCGGCGGAACAGCGCGAAGCCGAGCAGCTCGCCGTCGCGGTCGAGCGCGATCCCGTTGGCGACGTCGAGCAGCGCCTCGGTCACCGCGTCGCGCGGATAGCCGGCCGCGCGCGACGCGAGCGCCGCGAGTCGCGGGCCGTCGTTCGTGCCGAGCGGCCGCAGCCGTTCGCCGGGCGGCAGCGAGATCAGCGGCGGCTGGAACACGGTGCCCTGGTGCTGGTCGATCGTGCCGATCGCGTGGAAGCCGAACTTCGCGTACAGCGGCTCGCCGGCCGGCGTCGCATGCAGGAACACCGTGCGCGTGCCGAAGCCGTCGACGAGCCGCGCGAGGAGTTCGCGGCCGATGCCGCGGCCGTGGCGCTCGGGCGACACGATCACCATGCCGAGCGATGCATGCGATTCGCCGAAGCGCCAGCCGAGCGCGGTGCCGACGACGCCGGTCTCGTCTTCGGCGACGAAGCCGCTGCCGAGCTGCAGCACGAAGCGCCAGTCGTCGACCCGATGCGGCCAGTTGAACGCTTCCGACAGCCGATGCGCGGCGGGCAGGTCGCTTTCGGCGAACGGGCGATAGGTAAGCGTGCGGGAAGGATTGAGGTCGGCCACGCCGGACTCCGGATCGGTAGGAATGACGCCCCACTCTGCCAGCGGCGGCACGGCGCGGATAGGACGATTCGCCTGTTTTTCGGCGGCGGCGGCCTGTCGCGCGAAATCGACGCAAACCGGTTCGAACGGCGCGACGCAACGCGCGTTCCGTGCCGGCGCGGGCGGTCAATCCGGCAGCATCTGCTACGGGAACGCCCGTACGATTGAAGCAGCGCGGTGCGCTCGCCGCCGGGCCGGATCGCATGGCCAGTGTGCACGAGCGGCGCGTTGCCGCTACGGCGGTCCCGTCGGACGGCCGGCGCACGCTGCGCCGGGATCGCCGTAGCGGCAAGCGCCGCAGATCGTGCCGTGCCGGCCCCGCAACACGCGGCGATCGTGCGTTTCGAGCGGCGCCGAACGATGCGCGAAGGATTTATTGCCCTGATTCAATTGCGTTCAACCCAGCCCGTCCCCGGCCCTGCCGGGGCTTCACACCGACAGGACGTCACCATGATTCAATTTGAACCGAAATTCATCACGTTCGACTGCTATGGCACGCTGACCCGCTTCCGGATGGGCGACATGGCGCGCGAGATTTACGCCGACCGGCTGTCGCCGGTCGATCTCGAGGAATTCGTGCGCGTGTTCGCCGGCTATCGCCTCGACGAGGTGCTCGGCGCGTGGAAGCCGTATCGCGACGTGGTCGTCAACGCGATCCGCCGCACCTGCAACAAGCTCGGCGTGACGTTCGACGAAGCCGAGGCCGAGCGCTTCTATCTCGCGGTCCCGACCTGGGGCCCGCATCCGGACGTGCCGGCCGGCCTGTCGCGGCTCGCGAAGAAGTACAAGCTGGTGATCCTGTCGAACGCGTCGGACGACCAGATCATGAGCAACGTCGACAAGCTCGGCGCGCCGTTTCACGCGGTGTTCACCGCGCAGCAGGCGCAGTCGTACAAGCCGCGCATGCAGGGCTTCGAATACATGTTCGACAAGCTCGGCTGCCAGCCGCAGGACGTGCTGCACGTGTCGTCGAGCCTGCGTTACGACCTGATGACGGCCGAGGATCTCGGGATCAAGCACAAGGCGTTCGTCAATCGCGGCCACGAGCCGGGCACGCCGTACTACAACTACACGGAAGTGTCCGACATCGGCGATCTCGCGACGCAGCTCGGCCTGTAAGCGTCGCGTCGGTTGCGCGCGCACGTGTCGTGCGTCGCGCCGCCGCTCGGGCACGCCCGGGCGAATCCACGGAGCGGCCGGCCCGGCCGCTTCGTCGTGCGCGTACGATCAGCGCACGAATCGAGGGTAAATACCGATGCAGTGACATTCAAGGTGGAGCCGCCGACGCCGATATCTGTACCGAATGGTTAATATCGCGAGGCTCCCGCATGAAGTTGTCCACGAAACTGCTGATGCTCGTCGCAGCCGCGCTGCTCGGTGTCGTATTGCTTGCCACCATGTCGCTGCACACGCTGCGCGGCGCGTTGATCGACAGCCGTCGCGAAGAGATCGTCATTCTGTTGACGAAGGCCGAACATCTGGTCAATTCGTACCGCGCGTTGCAGGCGAGCGGCACGCTCACGGCCGACCAGGCCCAGCAGCAGGCAAAAGCCGCGCTGTCGGCGCTCAACGCGGATACGAAAAGCTACTACTGGGTCACGACTGCCGACGGCGTCAACCTGGTTCATCCGAACGCGAAGTTCATCGGCACCCGGGCCAAGGGGAATCGCACGACCGGCGGCCTGACCGATAGCGAGGCTTACCGCGCCGGGATGGCACAGGCGCATTTCGCGCTCGTCGACGTGCTGGTCAAGCGCAGCCCCGACGCGGATGCGGTGCCGAAACTCCAGGGCGTGGTCGCCATTCCGGAGTGGGACTGGTGGATCGGCACGGGGTTCTTTTACGACGATATCGACGCAGCCTTCACCCGGCTCGCGATGGTGCTGGGCGCCATTGCGCTCGTCATCGCCGCGACGCTCGCGGCCATCGCATGGGGCGTCCTGCGCAGCGTCAGGCGCACGCTGGGCGGCGAGCCGGCGCACGCGACGCACATCGCGGCGCGCATCGCCGCCGGCGAACTGGACGTCGAGTTCGATGCGGCACAGGCCGCGCCGGGCAGCCTGCTCGCGGCGCTCGGCGAAATGAAGGCGCGCCTGACCGAGACGATCGCCGAAATCCAGACCACGACCCACTCGATTGCCGTCGGCACCGGCGAGATCGCGCAAGGCAACCTGGACCTGTCGCAACGCACGGAGGAACAGGCCGCGTCGCTGCAGGAAACGGCCGCCAGCATGGAGCAGATCACGTCGACGGTCAGACAGAACGCCGAGAATGCGCGTCAGGCCAACGTGCTCGTGACCACGGCCAAGGAGGCGACCGAACTCGGCGGGACCGCCGTGCAGGAGGTCGTCGAAACGATGCGGCAGATTTCGGACGAGTCGGTGCGGATCGCCGACATTACGGTCGTGATCGAAAGCATCGCATTCCAGACGAACATTCTTGCGCTCAACGCAGCGGTCGAAGCGGCGCGAGCCGGCGAGGAAGGGCGCGGGTTCGCGGTCGTGGCGTCGGAGGTCCGCTCGCTTGCCCAGCGCAGCGCCGCGGCGGCGAAGGACATCAAGGGGCTGATCGAAGTGTCGGTCGAGAAGGTCGGCAGCGGCAGCCGGCTCGTCGAGGCGGCGGGGGCGCGCATGACGGAGATCGTCCGGTCGATCGACCGGGTAGCCGACATCATGGGCGAGATCTCCACGGCCTCTGCCGAGCAAAGTACCGGCATTGAACAGGTCGGCAAGGCGGTGTCGCAAATGGACGAAGTCACTCAGCAGAACGCCGCGCTCGTGGAGCAGGCTGCCGCTGCGGCTTCGTCCCTGGATGAACAGGCGGCACGGTTGAGGTCCGCGGTCGCGGTGTTCCGGCTGGCCAGCTGAGCTGCCATCCCGGGACGGAAAGCGGGCGCGACGCGCATGCGCGATGAACCCGGGATGTTCATGGGGGGCGCGATGGTTTGATCGCCGCCTTCGATAAAAAGGCGTGCCGCGATCACGCGTGCACGCGGCGCCGAACCGACCGACTTCGCCAAGACATTGCCTGCGCGGCCGGCTTGCCGCCCCGGGAAAGCCTGCGGATTCGGGTGCCCGCGTCAGAAAATCACATACACCTTGCGCATCGTCTCGCGCACGTCCCACAGCCCTTCGGTGTTCGCGGCGAAGAACAGCGTGTCGCCCGCGCCGAACTCGATCGCTTCCTCGCCATCCGGCGCAAACGTGCCGGCGCCCGCGAGGAAATGCATCACCTCCGCTTCCTTCACGCCGCGCCGGTAAGTGCCCGGCGTGCATTCGAACACGCCGGTGTCGAACGCCTCGCTGCCCGGGATCACGACCTGGCGGCCCGACACGCGGGCGGGCTCGGTGCCGGGCAATCCGGCCGTGCCCCAGTCTTCGGGCAACGCGGTGTCGACGGAGCGGGAAATCTTCTGAACTTTCATGCGTGGGTGTCCTCGCGGTGATGGGAATTCGCCCCGGCGCAGCGGCTGCGAGGGCGGCTCACTGTCGCACGCGTGCGCGGCCGGCGACTAGGACATTTCGCTCGTTTCGGCCGCCACCGGCCCGCGAGCGCGCAATCGACGCACAACATGCGGTTTGGGGCCGCCGAACGCGTTTCGGATGCCGAACGGGCAATTTTGTCGGTGAAATCTGCGGTGGCCGCCGCTTTACGATTCCCTCTGTCACGCATCTGTCGCGAGTCGAGCAGGAAGGTGCGGCGGCACACGCGAGCGCGCAGCAAATCATGCTGCGCGGATGGCCCAAAACGGTCGAATCGTGTCGTGCAGGCGCCCCGAATCGCGATAACCGCCATTTTGGCGGTGCTTAAATGAACTCAATGCGTACGACGTTGCACTCGCTACCAGCAGGCGGGCGCGGCGGGAATCACGAACCACGCTGGACCCCAGGACCCACTTTCCACAGTCAGGAGCAGTTCGGATGAGCGACGATATCGACAACGGCGGTGATCACCGCGGCTTCACGCGCCGCGACATGATGCGGATCATGGCGGCGGGCGGCATGATGGCCACCGGCGCAGGCGGACTGCTGGCAGGCGCCCAGGCTGCGTTCGCCGCGCCCGCGCCGAAGCGCGGCGGCAAGATCCGGGCCGCCTACGAAACCAGTTCGACGGCCGATACGCTCGACCCGGCCAAGGGCTCGACGGGCGCCGACTATATCCGATTCTTCATGTTCTATAGCGGCCTGACGCAGCTGGATGCCAGCCTGACGCCGCAGATGAACCTGGCCGAATCGCTGCAGACGACCGATGCGAAGACCTGGGTCATCAAGCTGCGCAAGGGTGTCACGTTCCACGACGGCAAGCCGGTCGGGCCGCAGGACGTCGTGTTCTCGCTGATGCGCCACAAGAACGCCGCGACCGCGTCGAAGGTCAAGACGATCGCCGACCAGTTCGCGGACGCGAAGGCGAGCGGCCCGAACGAGGTGACGCTTACGCTCGACAGCGCGAACGCGGACCTGCCGGTGATTCTCGCGACCCCGCAGCTCGTGATCGTCAAGGACGGCACGACCGACTTCACGACCGGGATCGGCTCGGGCCCGTACAAGCTGAAGACGTTCAAGCCGGGCGTGTCGACGGTCGGCGTGCGCAACGACAACTACTTCAAGCCGGGGATGCCGTATCTCGACGAGATCGAGCTGATCGGCATCAACGACAACGCCGCGCGCCTGAATGCGCTGCTGTCGGGCGACGTGCACCTGATCAACTCGGTCGATCCGCGTTCGACGCAGCGCGTCGCGTCGACGCCCGGCTACGCGATCAAGGAAACCAAGTCGGGCCTCTATACCGATCTGATCATGCGCCGCGACAACCCGATGACGGCGAACCCCGATTTCGTGACGGGGATGAAATACCTGTTCGACCGCGAGCAGATCCGCTCGGCCGTGTTCCGCAACTACGCGGTGATCGGCAACGACCAGCCGATTCCGCCGGGGCACCGCTACTTCAACGCGTCGCTGCCGCAGCGGCCGTACGATCCGGACAAGGCGAAGTTCCACCTGCAGAAGGCCGGCGCGATCGGCGCCGCGCTGCCGCCGATCTACGCGACGCCGGACGCGAACGGCTCGGTCGAGATGGCCGTGCTGCTGCAGCAGGCCGCGCAGAAGATCGGCGTAAACCTGCAGGTGAACCGCGTATCGGCCGACGGCTACTGGTCGACCCACTGGATGAAGCATCCGCTCGGCTTCGGCAACATCAACCCGCGTTCGAGTGCCGACGTGCTGTTCACGCAGTTCTTCAAGTCGGACGCGCCGTGGAACGAGTCGGGCTGGAAGAGCCCGAAGTTCGACCAGCTTCTGCTCGCCGCGCGCTCCGAGACCGACGACGCGAAGCGCAAGCAGATGTACGGCGACATGCAGGTGCTTGTGTCGGAGCAGGGCGGGATCGGCATCCCGGCGTTCATCAGCCTGATCGACGCGTACGACAAGCGTCTCGCGGGCCTCGGCTCGATCCCGACGGGCGGGATGATGGGCTTCTCGTTCGCCGAGCACGTGTGGTGGAACGCCTGACGCGGCGTTTCGGCTGACCGCGCGGGCCGATGGGCACGTAAGCCCTCCGGCCCGCGCGACATTGCGACAATTCCAGGAGTGCCGCGCGATGAATCAAACCCTGCCCGGACTGATCGGCCGGCGCATCGCGATTACGATGCTGACGCTGCTGATCGTGTCGGTGATCATCTTCACGATCACGAACCTGCTGCCCGGCGACGCCGCGCAGGCCGCGCTCGGCCAGTCGGCGACGCCCGAAACGGTCGCCGCGCTGCGCCTGCAGTTCGGCCTCGACATGCCCGCGCACGAGCGCTATCTGCGCTGGCTCGGCCATCTGCTGCAAGGCGATTTCGGCCGCTCGCTGTCGAGCGACATGCCGGTGTCGCAGATGATCGAGGGCCGGCTGCCGAAATCGCTGACGCTCGCGGCGATCACGACCTGCGTGTCGGTGCCGATCGCATTGCTGCTCGGCATCCTCGCGGCCGTCAAGCGCGAGTCGATCGTCGACCGCGTGGTGAGCCTCGGCACGCTGTCGCTCGTCGCGACGCCGGAATTCCTGATCGCGACGGTCGCCGTGCTGGTGCTCGCGGTGAAGCTGCACTGGCTGTCCGCGCTGTCGTATAGCGGCCCGATCGAGACGTTCAACCAGTTCCTGCGCGCGTATGCGATGCCGGTGCTGACGCTGTGCGCGGTGGTGATCGCGCAGATGGCGCGCATGACGCGCGCGGCCGTGATCGAGCAGCTCAGCGCGTCCTACGTCGAGATGGCCGTGCTCAAGGGCGCGAGCCCCGCGCGCGTGGTGCTGCGCCATGCGCTGCCGAACGCGATCGGGCCGATCGCCAACGCGATCGCGCTGAGCCTGTCGTACCTGCTCGGCGGCGTGATCGTCGTCGAGACGATCTTCAACTATCCGGGGCTTGCGAGCCTGATGGTCGACGCCGTCAGCAACCGCGATTTCCCGCTGGTCCAGGCCTGCACGCTGCTGTTCTGTCTCGGCTATCTGGTGCTCGTGCTGCTCGCCGACGTGTGCTCGATCGTGTCGAACCCGAAACTGCGCACCTGAGCGCCCCGTAACCGTTGCCCCTTTGCCCGAGACGCGGACCATGCATCCAACCGATCCTGTTCAACGCAGCAGCGCGCCGCCGCACGGCGACCCGCTCCCGCCATGGAACGGCAGCGCGCGCCCGCCCGCCGCCCCGTCCCCCGACCAGCCGCGCAAGCGCCGCGCGGTGCGCCTGAGCCTGACGGCGGGCGGCAAGGTCGGCCTGTCGATGGTCTGCCTGATGCTGCTTGTCGCGGTGTTCGCGCCGTGGATCGCGCCGCACGACGTCGGCGCGATCGTGACGCCCGACGTGTTCGCGCCGTTCAGCGCGAAGCTGCCGTTCGGCGCGGACTTTCTCGGCCGCGACATGCTGAGCCGGATCATCCACGGCACGCGTCTGACCGTGCTGCTCGCGCTCGCGGCCGCGCTGCTTGCCGCGATGACCGGCACGACGCTCGGCCTCGTCGCGACGGTTGCGGGCCGCGCGGTGGACGAGACGATGAGCCGGCTGCTCGATGCGCTGACGTCGATCCCGTCGAAGATGTTCGCGCTGATGATCGTGGCCGCGTTCGGCTCGTCGCTGCCGCTCCTGATCCTGACCGCCGCGATCAGCTACATGCCGGGCTCGTACCGGATCGCCCGTGCGCTGGCCGTCAACATCAGCACGCTCGAATACGTGCAGGTCGCGCGGGCGCGCGGCGAGAGCGCGCTGTACATCGCGTGCGTCGAGATGCTGCCGAACATGATTCACCCGATGCTCGCGGATACCGGCCTGCGCTTCACGTTCGTCGTGCTGCTGCTGAGCGGCCTGAGCTTCCTCGGGCTCGGCGTGCAGCCGCCGTACGCCGATCTCGGCTCGCTCGTGCGCGAGAACATCGCGAGCCTCGGCGACGGCTCGGCCGTCGCGATCATGCCCGCGGTCGCGATCGCGATCCTGACGGTGGGCGTGAACCTGCTGATCGACGGGCTGCCGCATCGCGGCCGCCGCAAGGGCACGGCCGGTGCCGCGGGAGGACACTGATGCCAGGCAAAGCGAATGAAACGAACGCCCTCGTCGAGGTGCGCGGGCTGCGCGTCGTCGGCGGCCGCCCGGGCGAGGCGGACACCACGATCGTCCACGGCGTCGACTTCGACGTGCGACGCGGTGAAGTGCTCGCGCTGATCGGCGAGTCGGGCTCGGGCAAGACGACGATCGCGCTGTCGCTTATGGGCCATGCGCGCGCGGGCTGCCGGATCGCCGGCGGCTCGGTGAAGCTCGGCGGCGTGGACGTATGCGGGCTGCCTGCGCATGAACTGACCGCGCTGCGCGGCCGCAAGGTTGCGTACATCGCGCAGAGCGCGGCCGCGGCGTTCAACCCGTCGCGCACGATTCTCGACCAGGTGATCGAGAGTGCGCTGATCCACAGGACGCTGACGAAGCGCGACGCGCAGGCGAAGGCCGTCGAGCTGTTCCGCGTGCTCGCGCTGCCGGAGCCCGACACGATCGGCAAGCGCTATCCGCACCAGGTCTCGGGTGGGCAGCTTCAACGCCTGATGGCTGCGATGGCGCTGATCACCGACCCCGAACTCGTGATCCTCGACGAGCCGACCACGGCGCTCGACGTGACCACGCAGATCGACGTGTTGCAGGCGTTCAAGAGCGTGATCCGCCGCTACGGAATGAGCGCCGTGTACGTGTCGCACGATCTCGCGGTCGTCGCGCAGATGGCCGACCGGATCGTCGTGCTGAGCGACGGCGTGATCCGCGAAGCCGGCACGACCGAACAGATCCTGCACGCGCCCGCGCATCCGTATACGCAGAGCCTGATCGCGGCCGTGACGCCGGACGATGCCGCGCGCGACGCGAAGCCGGCGCCGGCCGACACGAAGCCGCTGCTCGAAGTGCGCCGTGCGGTAGCCGGTTATGGGAGCCGCGACGCGAAGGGCTGGCCGGCGAAGGTGATCCTGCACGACGTCGACCTGCGCATCGGGCGCGGTCAGACGGTCGGCGTGATCGGCGAATCGGGTTCCGGCAAGACGACGCTCGCGAAGGTGATCGCAGGCCTCGTGCCGGCGACGGGCGGCCAGATCCTGCTCGACGGCGAACCGCTCGCGCTCGACATCGGCAAACGCACGAAGGCGCAGCACCGGCGCGTGCAGATCGTGTTCCAGAACGCGGACACCGCGCTGAACCCGGTGCATACGGTCGAGCGCACGCTCGCGCGGCCGCTCGCGTTCTATCACGGGATGAAGGGCGAGCGCGCGCGGCGGCGCGTGGCCGAACTGCTCGAGCTCGTGCGGCTGCCGCAGGCCGTCGCCGGGCGGCGCACGGGCGAACTGTCCGGCGGGCAGAAGCAGCGCGTGAACCTCGCGCGCGCGCTCGCGGCCGAGCCCGACCTGATCCTGTGCGACGAGGTGACGTCGGCGCTCGACACGGTCGTCGGCGCGGCGATCATGGACCTGCTGCGCGACCTGCAGGCGAAGCTTGGCGTGTCGTACGTGTTCATCACGCACGACATCGCGAAGGTGCGCGCGATCAGCGACGACATCGTCGTGCTGTACGCGGGCCGGCGCGTCGAGACGGGCAGCCGCGACGCGCTGTGCGCGCCGCCTTATCACCCGTACTCGCACCTGCTCGTGTCGTCGGCGCCGGAATTGCGCGCAGGCTGGCTCGATGGCGCGTCCGAACGCTGCCACCGTCCGCTCGTGCCGATCGGACCGAATGCGGACAACCCCGAGCTGTGTGCGTTCGTGTCGCGCTGCGCGATGCGCGTGGACGGCGTGTGCAACCAGATCGCGCCGTCGCTGCGCCGGCTCGACAACGGCGCGCAGGTGCTGTGCCATCGCAGCGAGCAGGATCTGGAACAGTTCCAGGCGGAGCCGGCAGCGGTCGCGGCGGCGCCGACGATGCGTTCGTAGCGGAACGCACGCGAAACCAGCGCGTGCCGCGCGGTACGCGATGCGGCCCGCGCGGCCGCGTCGCGCGGTGCGTCCCTTTGTATGACTTGTCGGGAAAACAGCGTGGGCATCAGAATCGGAGTGGACATCGGCGGCTCGTTCGCGGACTTCGCAGTCCTCAATGACGAAACGGGCGAACTGAGGACGCTGAAGGTGTTCTCGCGGCCGGACAGCCCGGGCAGCGAAGTGCTGCGCGGGATGGACCAGTTGCGCGAGCGGTACGGCATCGAGCCGCGCGACGTCGCGTATTTCACGCACGGCACGACGGTCGGTGTCAACGCGGTCGTGCAGCGCAAGGGGCTGCGGCTCGGCCTGATCACGACGCGCCACTTCGAGGACGTGCTCGACCTCGCGCGGCTGAAAGGGCCGGACATGTACAACCTGCTGTCGAAGCGGCCCGCGCCGCTCGTGCCGCGCGAGCGCGTGTTCGGCGTCGTCGAGCGGCTCGCGGCGGACGGCAGCGTCGAGACGCCCGTCGACGAGCCGAGCGTGCTCGACGCGATCGCAGGCCTGAAGCGCGCCGGCTGCGAGGGCGTGGTCGTGTCGCTGCTGCATGCGTACCGCAATCCCGCGCACGAGCGGCAGGTGCAGGCGATCGTCGAACGCGAGATGCCGGGCTTCTTCGTGTCGTGCGCGAGCGGCGTATGGCCGATCATCCGCGAATACGAGCGCACGTCGACCGCCGTGATCGGCGGCTACGTGCAGCCGAAGGTCGCGCACTACCTCGGCGCGCTGCAGCGCGCGCTGAAGGAAACGGGTGTCGGCTGCGACATGAAGGTCACGAAGTCGAACGGCGGTGTGATGAGCGCGGAAGCGGGCAAGACCCAGTGCGTGCAGATGATCCTGTCGGGCACCGCGTCCGGCGTGATCGGCGCCGCGCACGTCGCGCGCCGCAGCGGGCTGCCACGCTGCATGAGCCTCGACATCGGCGGTACCACGGCCGACGTCGCGCTGATCGTCGACGGCGAGCCGCAGTACGCAAGCGGCGAATATATCGGCGATTTCCAGATCCACATTCCATCCGTATCGGTATCGTCGATCGGCGACGGCGGCGGCTCGATCGCATGGGTCGACGATTTCGGCGTGCTGAAGGTCGGGCCCGACAGCGCCGGCTCGAACCCGGGTCCGGTCTGCTATGGGCGCGGCGGCACGCGCGCGACGATCACCGATGCATTCGTCGTGCTCGGCGTGATCGGCAACGCGAACCTCGGCTACGACGCGGTGCAGGTGGATGCCGACGCCGCGCACCGCGCGGTCGGTGCGCTCGCGGACCGGCTCGGCACGAGCGTGCACGCGACGGCCGAGGCGATCGTCGACGTCGCGGTATCGGGCATGTATGCGGGCGTGAGCCGGATCGTGTCACGTTTCGGCATCGACCCGCGCGCGTTCGCGCTGCTGCCGTTTGGCGGCGCGGGGCCGATGCTCGCGTGTCATTTCGCCGATGCGATCGGCATTGCCGAGATCGTCGTGCCGCCGGCGCCCGGCGTGCTGAGCGCGCTCGGCGGGCTGATCGCCGACACGCGCAACGATTTCGTGACGACGACCTACTACACGCTCGACGATGCGTCGCTCGCGCGGCTCGGCGAGCATGCGCGCGCGCTCGAGGCGGCCGCGCGCGCGTGGCTCGTCGAGCAGAACGGCAGCGACGCGCTCGCGCGGATCGCGGTGTCGGCCGACATGCGCTACAAGGGCCAGTCGTTCGAGATCGACACGCCGCTCGAACTCGCGTGGCTGCACGGTGGCGATCCGGCGCCGCTCGCGGACGCGTTCCATCGCGAGCACGAGCGGTTGTACGGCCACCGCGATGCGCGAGCACGCGTGCAGGTCGTTGCGCTGCGGCTCGTAATCACGGCCGCGACACCGAAACCCGCGCCGCGTCCGGTCGCAGCGAGCGACGCGCCACCGACGCCGGCCGGCACGATCCGTGTGTTCCTGAACGGCGCGTTTCGCGACGCGGCGCTGTACCGGCGCCAGGATCTGAAGGCCGGTCAGCAGTTCGACGGGCCGGCCGTGATCGTGCAGGACGACTGCACGACGACGGTGCTGCCCGCCTATCGTGGCCGTGTCGACACGGTCGGCAACCTGATCCTCACGCGCGCGGTCTGACCGCTTCGGGAGCATACGCAATGGCATTCGACAAGGCAGTCCTGCAGATCTTCGCGAACTACTGCGTGGCCGCGGCCGAGAGCATGGCCTACACGCTGGTGCGCACCGCGCATTCGACGTTCGTGAAGGAAACCGAGGATTTCTCGTGCGCGATCATGACGCCCGACGGGTTCACGTTCGCGTCGCCGAAAACGCTCGGCGCAACCTGGTACGTCGGCCTCGACTACAGCGCGGTGATCGGCATGATCGACGCGTATGAGCCCGGCGACATCGGCATGACGAACGACGCGTACAGCGGCTTCGTCGCGACGCACACGCCCGACATCGTGATCTGGAAGCCGGTATTTCACGACGGCGAGATTGTGTGCTTCGTCGGCGGCCATATCCACAACACGGACATGGGCGGCGCGGTGCCCGCGTCGCTGTCGCGCACGCTGACCGAGATCGAGCAGGAGGGCATCCGCTTTCCGCCGTGCAAGATCGTCCGTGCGGGCGTGGTCGACGACGCGCTGCTGCGGATCATGCGCGCCAACGTGCGCGTGCCCGAGCAGAACGCTGGCGACCTGCTCGCGCAGTTCGCGTCGCTGCATACGGGCGAGCGGCGCGTGCTGGAGATCATCGAGCGCTTTGGCATCGACGGCTTCAAGGCCGGGATGGCCGCGCTGCTCGACTATTCGGAAGAACAGGCGCGCACGATCCTGCGCGGGATTCCGGACGGCGAATACCGCTTCGCCGAATACGCGGACGAGGATTCGGCGAACGGCAAGCCGATGCGCGTCGCGCTCGCGGTGCGCATCCGCGACGGCGCGGCGGAACTCGATTTCACCGGCAGCGATCCGCAACTGCAGTCGTCGCTGAACATCCCGACCGGCGGCCGCGAGCGGCACGCGCTCGCGCTCGTCGGGCTGGTTTACGTGCTGTACACGCTGAATCCCGACATCCTGCTCAATACCGGGATGCTGCGCGTCGCGCGTTGCATCCTGCCGGAAGGCACGGTGGTCAATGCGGTGAAGCCGGCCGCGGTCGGGATGCGCAGCCTGACCTGCAAGCTGCTGCACCTGCTGACGTTCGGCGCGTTCGCGCAGGCGGTGCCCGAGCGGCTCGCCGCGTGCCCGGCCGGCGGCCTGTCGATCCTCAGCGTGAAGACGATGAACCGCGACGGCGATACCGTGATGGCGTCGATCGGGCCGATCGGCGGCGGCGCGGGCGGCAACGCCGCCGATGACGGCGAGGACGGCTCGGGCGCGAACAACGCGTTCCTGCGCAACACGCCGGTCGAGATCAACGAGGCCGAGGTGCCGATCCGGATCCTGCGCTACGGCGTCGCGCCCGGCTCGGGCGGCGCGGGCGAATATCGCGGCGGGCAGGGGCTCGTGATGGAGTTCAAGGTGTTCTCGCCGAATACGCTCGTGACCGCGCGCAACCGTGACCGCACGCGCTTCGCGTCGTGGGGCATGCGCGGCGGGCGGCCGGGCGCGAATGCGCGCTTCGTGCGCAATCCCGACACGCCGCACGCCGAACAGCTCGACAACAACGATCTCGTCGTCTGCATGCCCGGCGACGTGATCCGGCTCGTCGGCGCAGGGGCGGGCGGCTACGGCCGGCCGGTGGAGCGTGATCCGCGCCGCGTGCGCGACGACGTGCTGCGCGGCTACGTGAGCCGCGACGAAGCGCGCGACGTGTACGGCGTCGTGCTCGCCGAAGACGACGTGGACGAGACCGCAACCGCGCGGCTGCGCGACGCGCTGCGCGAGCGGCAGGCCGCGCCGGCGTTTTCGTTCGGCGCGTACCGCGAGGCGTTCGAAGCGAAGTGGACCGATGCGCGCTACGCGGCGCTGACACGCATTCTCGCGGGCGTGCCGGTGCAATGGCGTCATTTCATCAAGCACCGGCTGTTCGACTCGCTCGACCGGTGCATCGAAGCCGACCCGCAAGGCTGTTCGGACGGCGGCGGCGCGATCGTCGATACGCTGTTCGCGGAGCTGTGCAGTGCGTATCCGCAGCTTGCGCATGTGCCACGCGCAGCGTCGGCCTGATCGATTCGACACGACCATTTCTGCAAGCAAGGACATAACGATGAACAGTTTCGATCCGGCCGCCGTCGAAGTGCGTAGCGCGCATTTCATCGGCGGCGAATATGTTGACGGCACCGGGGCGATCGACGTGCGCCGCCCGTCCGACGGCCACGTTTATGCGGCGCTGCCGATCGCCGATGCGGCGCTCGTCGACCGCGCGGTCGAGAACGCGTGGCACGCGTTCAGGACGAGCGACTGGGCACGCCGCGCGCCGCGCGAGCGCGCGCGCGCGATGCGTCGCTGGGCCGAGTTGATCGAGGCCGATGTCGAGACGCTCGCGCCGCTCGAAGCGGTCGGCTCGACGCGGCCGATCGCGGACGCAGCGCGCTGGGACGTGCCGTTCACGGCCGAAGGCATCCGCTTCTACAGCGAGTACGCGGACCGGATCGGCGGCGACGTCGCAGCGACGCGCACCGATCACCTCGGGATGACGATCGCGGAGCCGTACGGTGTGATCGCGGCAATCGCGCCATGGAATTTCCCGCTGGTGATGGCGTCGTGGAAAGTCGCACCGGCGCTCGCGGCCGGCAATGCCGTCGTGCTGAAGCCGTCCGAGATGACGCCTTTTTCGGCGCTGCGGCTTGCGCAGCTCGCGATCGAGGCCGGCATTCCGCCCGGCATCTTCAACGTCGTGCAGGGCGACGGCCGCACGACCGGCGACGCGCTGTGCCGGCATCCGCGGATCGCGAAGGTGACGTTCACGGGTTCGACGCAGACGGGCGCCGCGATCATGACCGCGTGCGCGCAATCGGGCACCAAGCCCGTCACGCTTGAACTGGGCGGCAAGAGCCCGCAGATCGTATTCGCCGACGCGCCCGATCTTGACGCGGTCGCGCGCCGCGTCGCGGCGGCGATCGCCGGCAACGCGGGGCAGGTGTGCGTTGCGGGCTCGCGGCTGATCGTCGAGCGCGGCGTCGAGGCGCGCTTCGTCGAACGCGTCGCGGCCGCGTTCGCCGAGCTGCGGCCGGGCGCGACCTGGGCGGCCGGCACGACGCTGCCGCCGATCGTGTCGCAGCCGCAACTGCAGCGGATCGACGCGATCGTGCGGCGCACGCTCGAAGGCGGTGCTCAGGCGGCCGCGGGCGGTGGCCCGATCGCGCTGGCCGGCGATGGCGCGTTTTATGCACCGACGATCCTGACCGGCGTGACGACCGAATCGCCGGCCGTGCGCGACGAGATCTTCGGGCCGGTGCTGACCGTACAGACCTTCGACGGCGAGGACGAAGCGCTCGCGCTGGCCGCGCACGACCGGTACGGGCTCGCGGCCGGCGTGCACACGGCCGATCTCGGCCGCGCATTGCGGATGATGCGCGGGCTCGAGGCCGGCACAGTGTGGATCAACCGCTACGGCCGCTCCGCGGATTTCGTGATCCCGACCGGCGGCTACAAGCAGTCGGGCATCGGCAAGGATCTCGGCCGGCAGGCGTACGAGGCGAACCTGCGGTTCAAGAGCGTGCTGATCGACATCACGGCCGGCGCGTGATGCGCGCCATGTCGACGACCGGTTCGAGCACCTGCGCACGGCGGGATCCCGACCCCATTCGCGCAGACGGAACGGGCATGCCGGAAGGCCGGCGGGCGGCGCCGCATAGTGTGCTGCGGATGCCGTGCAAAACGGTGGAATGTGCGTGCGGCGCGCGCCAATACACGGCAACTCGGCTTTTTGGCGGTGCTTAAATGGTTTTCGACCGGCCGGCGCCGCGCGCCTCCGGTACTCGTCGTTCGAACGTCCACGAAGGATCCGATGAAATTCGAATCGTATTGGCTGGAAACCCGTCCCGCGTTTCGCGCCGGCCATGAAGGGCCCGTCGAAGGCTGCGCGGACGTGGTCGTGATCGGCGGCGGTTTCACGGGCCTGTCGGCCGCGCTCGCGCTTGCGCAGCGCGGGGTCGCGGTCGTCGTGCTCGAAGCCGGGCAGGTCGCGAGCGAGGCGTCCGGCCGCAATGGCGGACAGTGCAACACCGGGCTCGCGCAGGATTATGCGTCGCTGGCCGCGCGGATCGGCGCGCCGCGCGCGCAGCAGTTCTATCGCACCTACGAAAGCGCGGTGAAGAGCGTCGAGACGATCGTCGCCGAGCATGCGATCGACTGCGATTTCCGGCGCGGCGGCAAGCTGAAGCTCGCCGCGAAGCCGCAGCATTTCGCGGGCCTTGCCAGGACTTACGACGCGCTGCGGCGCGACGTCGATCCGGATATCGAGCTGATCGAGCCGTCGCGGATTCGCGACGAGGTCGGTTCCGACGGCTTTTACGGCGGCCTGCTGCAACGCAACGGCGGCCAGATGCACATGGGCAAATTCGGCGTCGGGCTTGCGCAGGCCGCCGCGCGCGTCGGCGCGCGCATCTTCGAGCATGCGGCCGTCACGCAACTGAAGCGGCTCGACGGCGACCGGCACGAAGTGACCTGCGCGCGCGGCACGATCGTGGCCGATCGCGTGCTGGTCGCGACCGGCGCATCGCAGCAGGGGCCGTTCGCGTGGTTCCGGCGGCGCATCGCGCCGGTCGGCAGTTTCATCGTGGTGACCGAGCCGCTGCCCGACGAACAACTGAACCGGCTGCTTCCACACCGCCGCGCCTACGTGACCTCGCGCCATATCGGCAACTACTTCCGCGTGACGCCCGACAACCGGCTGCTGTTCGGCGGCCGCGCGCGCTTCGCGATGTCGAGCCGGAGTTCCGACGCGAAGAGCGGCGAGATCCTGCGCGCGGGCATGGCCGAGTATTTCCCCGAGCTCGCGAACGCGCGACTCGACTATTGCTGGGGCGGGCTCGTCGATATCACGGCCGACCGCCTGCCGCGCGCCGGGCAGCACGAAGGGCTGTACTACTCGATGGGCTACAGCGGCCACGGCGTGCAGATGTCGGTGCACATGGGCCGCGTGATGGCCGACGTGATGTATGGCGCGGCCGCGTCGAATCCGTGGCGCGAGCTCGACTGGCCGGCGATACCGGGCCATTTCGGGCACGCGTGGTTCCTGCCGTTCGTCGGCGCGTATTACCGGCTGCAGGACATCCTGCACTGAACGATGAAAACGATGGAAAGACGTGCGACGGGCCGGCCGGTGGGCGGCGCGCTCGCGCGACAGGAGGGTTGGATATGACAGGGCGATTCGTTCGTCTCGCCGAAACCGGGCGCCGCCCGGTCGCGTTCCGCATCGACGGCCGCACGGTGAACGGGCTCGAGGGCGACACGCTGCTCGTCGCGATGCTGACGCAGACCGGCCACGTGCGGCAATCCGAGTTCGGTCCCGAGACGCGGGCCGGTTTCTGCCTGATGGGCGCGTGCCAGGACTGCTGGGTCTGGACGGCCGACGGCGAGCGCCTGCGCGCGTGCACGACCGTTGTGCAGACGGGCCTCGACATCGTTACCCGGCAACCGGAGGCGCAATGGCCGAACCTCGCGTAATCGTCGTCGGCGCCGGACCGGCTGGCGTGCGCTGCGCGCAGACGCTGGTGGAAGCCGGCATGCGGCCGCTCGTGATCGACGAAGGCCGGCGCGACGGCGGCCAGATCTACCGGCGTCAGCCCGACACGTTCTCGCGCCCGTACGCGAAGCTGTACGGCACCGAGGCCGCGCGCGCGCAAGACCTGCACGATACGTTCGGGCGGCTGCGGGCGTCGCTCGACTACGAACCGGACACGCTCGCGTGGAACGTGTCCGGCGGCGCGCTTTACACGGCGCGCGACGGCATGTCGGTGCGGCGGCCTTATGACGCGCTGGTGCTGTGCCCGGGGGCGACCGACCGGCTGATGCCCGTCAAGGGCTGGCAGTACGCGGGCACGTACAGTCTCGGCGCGTCGCAGATCGCGCTGAAGGCGCAGGCGTGCGCGATCGGCGCGAACGTCGTGTTCATGGGCTCGGGCCCGCTGCTGTATCTCGTCGCGAACCAGTACGTGCAGGCCGGTGCGAAGGTTGCGGCCGTGCTCGACACGTCGGCCGCCGCGAACCGGCTGCGCGCGCTGCCGAAACTGCTCGCGCGGCCCGACGTGCTCGCGAAGGGCATTGCGCTTACGCGCGCGCTCAGGCGTGCCGGCGTGCGCGTCGAGCAAGGGATCGAACCGGTCGAGATTCACGGAGATCCGGCGCAGGGCGTTTCCGCGGTCAGCTTTCGTACCGCCGGCGGTGTGCTCGAGCGCATCGCGTGCGACGCAATTGCGCTGGGCTACCACCTGCGTGCGGAGACGCAGCTCGCGGATCTGGCCGGCTGCGCGTTCCGCTTCGACGGCGGCACGCGGCAATGGCTGCCGCAACTCGACGACATGGGGCGCGGCTCGGTCGCGGGCGTTTATCTGGCCGGCGACGGCGCGCGCGTGCTCGGCGCCGACGGCGCGGAAGCCGCGGGCCGCCTCGCGGCGCTCGCGGTGCTGAAGGATCTCGGGCGGCCGGTCGACGCGCGCGAGATCGCCGCATTGCAGCGCACGCGCGCGAAGATGGACCGTTTCCGCGCGGGGCTCGCGCAGGCGTTTCCGTGGCCCGCGCAACAGGCCGCGACGCTGTCCGACGATACGATCCTGTGCCGCTGCGAGGGTGTGAGCGTCGGCGAACTGCGCCGCGTGATCCGCGACGAAGGCGCGTGCGAAGCGAATCGCGCGAAGGCGTTCAGCCGCGTCGGGATGGGGCGCTGCCAGGGCCGCTACTGCGGCCACGCGGGCGCGGAAGTGATTGCCGCCGCGGCCGGCGTGCCGCTCGAGGCGGTCGGCCGCCTGCGCGGGCAGGCGCCCGTGAAGCCGCTGCCGGTCGCGCTGCGTGCGGCGGGCGAGCTGCATGCGCCGCAAGCCGAAGCCGTGACGACGATGTTGGGGGACGAGTGATGCGGGCCGATGCGGATGTCGTGATCGTCGGAGGCGGATTCATGGGCGCCGCCGCCGCGTTTTTCCTGCGCCGGCGCGGCCGGTCGGTGATCCTGCTCGAACGCGGGCTGATCGGCCAGCAGGCGAGCGGCACCAATTTCGGCAACGTGCGGCGGCAGGGCCGTTATCTGCCGCAACTGCCGCTCGCGAACCGTTCGCGCGAAATCTGGGGCAGGCTGCCCGAGCTGATCGGGCACGGCGCGGAATTCCTGCAGACCGGGCATATCCGCGTGTGCTACCGGCAGGAGCAGGACGACGCGTTCGAGGTCTATGCGCGCGAAGCCGCGCACTACGGGCTGAAGCTCGACCTGTACCGCGGCGCGTCGATGCGCGCGAAGTTTCCGTTTCTCGGCGCCGAGGTGCTGAGCGCGTCGCATTCGGAGATGGACGGCCATGCAAACCCGCGCCTGGCCGCCCCCGCGTTCGGCCGTGCGGCGGTGCGCGCCGGTGCGCGCATCGAGGAGAACACCGAAATCTCGACGCTCGAGAAGGATGGCGACACGTTCCGCGCGACGAGCACCGACGGCCGCGTGTTCTGCGCGCCGAACCTGCTCGTGACCGCCGGCGCGTGGGGCAGCCAGCTCAGCGCGCAGTTCGGCGAGCCGGTGCCGATTGCCGTCAACGGCCCGCAGATGTGCGTGACCGAGCCGGTGCCGTATGCGATCCGGCCCGTCGTCGGCGTATCGTCGCCGCATATCGAGGAAGTCGTGTACTTCCGGCAGGTCGAGCGCGGCAACATCGTGATCGGCGGCTGCGCGCGCGCGCCGGCCTATCTCGACGAACGGCGCGCGAAGGTGCTGCCCGAGAGCACGCTGCTGCAGTTTACGCAGCTCGCGCGCGTGATTCCCGCGCTGACGCGGCTGAACATCATTCGCGTCTGGAGCGGCGTCGAGGGCTACATGCCGGACGACCGGCCGATCATGGGACGCAGCGCGAAGGTCGACGGGCTGTATTATGCGTTCGGTTTCTGCGGGCACGGCTTCCAGCTCGGGCCGGGCGTCGGCGACACGATGGCGGAGCTGATCGATACGGGTGCGACGAACACGCCGATCGAGCCGTTCGCGATCGGGCGCTTCGCGCTGCCGGCCGACGCGACGCACGCGACAACCTGACGGAGCCTTGCATGGGAAACGTTTTTCATCCTGCAGGCGAACCCGCGGCGATCCGCCCGTTCGGCGTTGCGCAGCCCGTGTCGAGCGCCGTCGGCGGCGCGCTGCGCATCATCGAGACGTCGTACGCGCAGCCGTTGAGCATCGAGGCGCTCGCGGCGGCGGCCGGGCTGAGCGTGTCGCGTTTTGCCGCACGCTTTCGCAACGAGCTGGGCGTGTCGCCGCATCGCTATCTGTGCCTCGTACGGGTGCGGTGCGCGCAGGACCTGCTGCGCGCGGGGCTGCCGCCGTCGGTCGTCGCGACCGAGGTCGGGTTCTTCGACCAGAGCCATCTGTGCCGCCATTTCAGAAGGGTGCTCGGGCGCACGCCGCGCGATTACGTCGACCGGCCGACCGCGGCTCGGACGAACGTCGCGCCGGTCTCGGCTTCGGCGTCGGGGCGGCGCGCGGCGCCGGCGCGCGAGCAGGGCGCGGGCGGTACGGCGGCTTCGGCCTGACGCGGCGTGGCAGCAAGGCCGGGGCGACCGGTTCGATCGACCGGCCCCGTGCCGGAAGGGTCGAGTCGGCGGCGTCCGAGGGGATCGACTCACCACTTGTTCGCCCGGAAGCGCTGGCGTTTGCGATGCGCGTCGCCGAGCGCATGGCCGCCCGCGCCCGGATTCTGGCGAATTCGGGCGGACTGACATCGTTCGCGTCGTTCGGGGTATCGAGCGGGCCGACTGTCAGCGGCGGTTGAACGGCGGTTGAACGAGGTGTCCGGCTGGATGTGAGCGGTTGCGTCTCCCCGTTCGTTATCGCGTCGGCCCGGCCGTATCCGTCTCGGCGTCGAACGACGTATCGACGATGCGCGCGCGTTTCAGCGAGCCGGCGATCTTCTCGATCGTGTGCAGATCGAGCGCGTCGGCGTGCTCGCGCATCGCCTGCACGAAGGCCGCATGATCAGGCTCGTCCGCAAACTGGCCGAGCCACTCCTCGATATCGGTGAGCCGGCCCTCGCTCGCGAGCAGGATCAGTGCGTCGAGCGCATCGTCGGACGGGCCGTGCGGCAAGGGCGCAGCGATCTCCGGTTCGGTATCGTCCGCCGGCTGAAACCGCCGGACGAGCTCCGACACCGGCATGAGCGCGTGCCCGACTGCCGGCGCGACGATCGGGAACGAGAACGACGTGCCGACGCCCGGCCGGCTGGCGACGGCCAGCTCGCCGCCCATCGCGCCGACGATGCGTTGCGCGATGAACAGGCCGAGCCCGGTACCGCCGTTCACGGCCTGCACCTGCTGGTACGCGCGAAAGATGTCGCGGGTTCCGCTGATGTCGATGCCGATCCCCGTATCGGCAACCTCGAACAAGAGGCGCCACGCATCGCCTTCGCGCGACGCATGAACCGACAGCGTGACCGTGCCGTCGCGCGTGAATTTCGATGCGTTGGACAACAGGTTCAGCAGCACCTGCTGCAGCCGCATCCCGTCGATCGACACCGTGCGCGGCAGCGGCGTGGCCGGCCGGTAGACGAACCGGTTGTCCTGCTGCGCGCACAGCGCGACCGCGTAGTGCGCGATGTCGTCGAGCAGGCCGGGCAGGTCGGTCGTATCCGGCGACACACCGAGCGGCTGCAACTCGGCCTTCGTGAACGCAAGCAATTCGTCGATCAGCGCGAGCTGGTAGCGGATGCTGCGGTCGATCGACCGGATCAGCCGCGCCTGGCTGCGCGTCGCGCTTTGCAGCAGCAGCTTCGCGTAGCCGTTGATCGTGGACAGCGGCGCGCGCAGGTCGTGGCTGACATAGCCGAGCGTCTCGATCTTCTGCTGCATGTGTGTCGTCACCTGCTGGAGCGCGTCGTTGAGCGCGACCGTGCGTCTCGCGACTTCGTCGCGCAGGCGATCCTGTTCGGTGAGCTGCCAGTGTTCGAGCCGTTTGCGCGCTTCGGTGCGCTGACGGCCCACGTGGTGGATCCACGCGGCCAGCACCAGCAGGTGCGTGGCGAGCCCGATGATCGCGAGGACGGGATTCGGATAGATATCGGACTTGAGCCACAACAGGAACGGCGGCAGCGCGTCCATGCCGTCGAGCGTGCGCAGCAGGATGTTGAAACCGGCGAGCGTAATCGCGATCAGCATCACGCGGCCGGTCGGCGTCCGGCGGATCGCGAGCGTCAGCGCGATGCCGAGGTTCACGATCCCCAGCACGGTGTTCAACCGCAGGCAGAACCACGTGAAGGTCAGCAGGTCGCCGAAGGCGGCGCCGGCCATGCCCGCGCATTCGAGGCCGAGGATCGTCATGTAGACGGCGCGCACCGGGAGCCGCGCCTTCTCGCGATGCGCGACCAACAGAATGAACACGATGAAGAGCGAGACTGCCAGGTACGCGAAGATCACCTCGCCGCGCGCCGACCACTCGCGCGCGGCGGGCCACAGAGCCAACGCCATGTATCCGCGGTACGCCGCTTCGAACAGCATCGTGCCCAGCGCCGTCGCGGCCAGTACGTGGAACAGGCCGCTGCGCGAAAAGAACCCGATCAGCAGCGCGCACCACATGAGCGCGAGCAACCCGCCGAAGAAACCGAAGTCCCACATCGTGGCGCGCGACTCCTGCGCGTTCCAGGCTTCGCGGGTGAACGCGGCCGGCACGAGCCGCATTTCCTTGCGGGACGTGACGCGGATCAGCACGGGGATGCTTTCGCCAGCGCGCGGCGTGACGTCGAGTACCGGGTACCGCGATGGCTGCCGGTTTGCATCGCCGTCGGCATCGGCATCGACAGCGGGGAAGCGGCTCGCGAGTGTCCACTGGCCGTTCCGGTGGATATAGAAGTCGGCATGGTCGACGCGCGCGTCGCGAATCGCCATTACCAGCGGGCGCGCCGTGCTGTCGCGGTTGGTCAGCGTTGCGCGGACCCACCATGCCGACCGGGAAAACGCGACGTTGAACGATGGCGTGGTTGCTGCGGATCCACTGCGTGACGGATCGGCGAGCCGGGCGGCGACCTGATCGGCGGTCATCGTCGTGCTGGCGTCCTCGACAACCGACACGGCTTCGAGTTGCGCGGGGTTCGGCGCCGCTGCGGCCCGGGCCGTCGCGCAGGTGACGGCCATCGCCATCAGAAGCAGCAGCAACGCGCGACATCCGGCTGCCCATGCCGCGTGTCGCCTACGCATCGTGACGGTGCTCCCCGGGCGCGGGCGGCGCATTGACCGCATGGCGCTGGCGCCGCCAGTCGGACGGCGTGATGCCGAAGCGTTCGCGGAACGCCGTCGCGAAATTGCCGGGCGTGGAAAAACCGATTTCCTCGGCGATGTCGCCGATCCCCATCGACGTTTCCGCGAGAAAGTGCATCGCGGCGCGCAAGCGCGTGTCGCGCAGATACTCGAACACGGTCTGGCCGAGATGGTCGCGGAACACGCGGGACAGGCGCTTTTCGTGCGTGCCGACCTGTTTGGCGAGATCCTCGAGCGCCGGCGGATGGCGCAGGTCGCGCAGCAGCACCTCGGTCGCCGCGCGCACGAGCGCCGCATCGGGTTTGTCGGGCAGTGCGGGCAGGTGCGCAAACGGCTGGCCGCGCCGCGCGCGCTTCAGGTGATTACGGATCCGTGCAATCACTTCCGCCGGTTCGAACGGCTTGACGATGTAGTCGATCGCGCCGGTTTCGAGCCCCGCGATGCGGTCCTCGAGATCGCCCGCGGCCGTCAGGATGATCACCGGAATGCCCTGCGTCGACGGCGTCGACGCCAGCAGCCGGCACGCGGCGAAGCCGTCCATGCGCGGCATGCGGACGTCCATCAGGATCAGGTCGGGAGAGATGGCCTGTGCACGGTGATAGGCCTGCAACCCGTCGAACGCGACGCTGATCCGGCACCGCGCGGCACGCAGGATCTCGGTCAGGAGCCGCAGGTCGTTCGGGCGATCGTCGACGACAAGAATATGTGCGTCAGCGAGATCCGGCGTGGAGCGAGGCGACGCCGGACTGGACGAGCGGGATGACATGGTTGCGGACGGGTAGGGAAGTAGGCCTGACAGGCTGAAAGCATCGCTATGTGCACGATTGTTGCGAAAAATTATATGCCGGCAACAGCTCGATTGTGAGGATTCCGTGCGGCCTGTGTGGGCATATCCGATGGGGCGCGGCGCGTTTTCGGCAGCGGCGATCGGCCGGAAGGAAAAGAAGTGGAAAAACATGCCGAATTACCTTTTAATGTCGGTCTTTATTTCCGGTAAGGCGATTATAGGATTGAAATGGCCCGCGCGATGAATTCGGACTCGTTGTGTCGAAAATTGGTGTCGTTCCACGTAAATTAAAAGTGCCGATTCGACGCTTGACTGATTAAGGTTTTATTGGTTTGAAATTCAGAATGTCTTTCGCGGAGAAATCGGATTTCCCGCCGGCATGTATGAATGTAAATGTCGTCCGCCCGGGAAAAGGGTTTGTCCGCTCGGGAAAAGGTTTGTTTGGACGAATGCCCACACACTAGCTCCGGCGCGGCTGGAATCGGTTCTTCGAGGGGAGCGGTTCTGCGCAGATTTCTTGACGCTGTCGCATCCGGAATCATGCGACATTCAATGTGACATTGAATGATGGAATTCTCAAAATATGGGAATGCGGCGGCGGGCGAATAACCGGCACGAGGTAACGCAAACTTCATAATTCTCCGAATGTATTGATATATAAGATAAGCCGGAGAATTGTGAGGTTTGTCAGGATGTGAAGTATCTGTCAAGAAAAAATCGTCAAGGAAATTCGATCGATTAATTCGGTGCAGGGGTCGTTCGGCACGCCATCGGTTCTTTTCCGGAAATCCGGAAAGTGCGTTTGGCGGCCGAACGGATAGGGTGAGCGGCTTCGCGTTGGCAGCCTGGCGGTTTGATTCGCCCGGGTGCGATCGTGCGCGGTGCGCTATCGAATCAGACGGGCACGAAAAATATGAGCGCGACAGGCATGGCAGGTCAACGCACCGGTTCCAACGAACCGGCGGCGCATGCTTCAGACCCGGGGACTCCGCAGCGTCATCCTCCTCCTCCTGAATGAACCATGACGGGCCGCCCCGAGGTTTGGGCCGGCATCCGTCCATCCGGCGTCTGAACGACGCTTTCCCATGAAATTCGAGGTCGCCGCAGGTTCGGTGCGACGGTGCACGCACGCGCGGATTCGCGGTGCGCGGTGCATCCCCAAGCTGCCTTTCTTGCGATGTTGGCTTCCATGATTCGATAACCGGCGATCGTCACCGCGCATCGTGCCGAAGCGCACGTGCGGGTTGCGTTCGCGCGATCGCGATGGCGATCTGGAATGTCGTGCAGTGTTGTTCGAGCATTTATTTAGCTATCCAAAGTGAAGAACGGAGCGTCGCAAGACGGGCGAGAACGCAGAGGGATGCGTTGTCGCATTGTCGATGCGTTCGCTGTTGCGTCATTCAGCACATGAGAACCGAGGGAACACGAGATGAACAAGTCGTTCAAGTCGATCTGGAACGAAGCATTGGGAGCCTGGGTTGCGGCGTCCGAGCTTGACCGTGCGCGCGGCAAGCGCGTTGCGTCGTCGAGCTGCGCGCCGGAGCGCGACGCGATCGGGGGTGCATCGACACGCGCGGGAATGCCTTCTCCCCCGTCGCTACGGCGGCTGGCCGTGCTGATGGCATCGGCGTATCTCGGTTTGTTCCATGGTGCTGCGCATGCGCAGTACGCGCAGGATGGCGGGTCGGCAACCGGCGGCGTCAGTTCGATCTCGATCGGCGTCGGTTCGAGTGCCGCGCAGGTGAATTCCACCGCATTGGGCAACCTGTCGACGGCGCAAGGTGTTTCGGCCACTGCGATCGGCCCGGGTGCCCATGCGATGGGCGACGCTTCGACGTCCGTCGGCATCAACTCGCAGGCGACCGGCGTCAATAGTTCGGCATTCGGCGTGCAGGCGATCGGCAGCGGCGATTATTCGGTTTCCATCGGCAATCTGTCGAGCGCGACCCAAAGCGGCGCGGTGGCGATCGGCAGCGGCGCAGCCGCGACCGGCGTGTCCGCCGTCGGGCTCGGCAACAATGCGCTGGCGTCCGGCCAGTATGCGGCCGCGCTCGGTCTCGGAGCGAGCGCGGTCGGGGTCCAGAGTGTCGCGCTCGGTTTTGCGTCGCATGCCACCGATACTGGCACGATCGCGATCGGCAACCAGTCGACGAGTTCGGGCGCGGCCGGCGTGGCCGTGGGCAGCGGAGCGCTGGTGACGGGCAATTCCGGCGTCGCGATGGGCGTCAACAGCGGCGCGAAGGGCGCGACGTCGATCGCGATCGGCTGGGGCGGCACGGCCGGCGTGCCGGGATCGGGCACGCAGTCGCTCGGCACGAGTTCGATCGCGCTGGGCTCGAGCACGACGGCCGGCGCCAATCAGGCGATGGCGCTCGGCCTGAGCGCCAATGCGTCGGGCGTCAGTTCGATCGCGGCAGGCGTGCAGGCGACCGCGACGCAGCAGTTCGCGGTCGCGCTCGGCAATCTTGCGCTCGGCAGCGGCATATCGGCGACCGCATTGGGCCCCGGCGCGACGGCGTCGGCCATCAATTCGACCGCAATCGGTATCAACAGCATCGCGGCGGCAGGGGCCACCGTGGCGATCGGCGCCACCAACTCGGTCGCTGCTGCGGCGGGTGCGGGCTCGATCGCCGGCGGCAACAATTCGAAGGTGCTGGCGGGTCTCGGCGCCGTCGCGCTCGGCCAGGGCCAGACGGTCAGCGGCGACGGTGCAGTGGCGATCGGCGATCCGAGCACCGCGATCGGCACCGGCGCGGTTACCGCCGGTTCGAACAACACCGCGAACGGCAACGGCGCGGTGGCGATCGGCAATTCGAACAACGCGCAGGGCGTCGGTTCGCTCGCGCTCGGCAACACGTCGACCGCGGCGGCGGCGGGTGCGGTGGCGTTCGGCGCGTCGGCCGTGGCGAACAATGCGAACGATGTCGCGCTCGGTTCAGGTTCGACGACGGCCGCGCCGCATCCGACGCCAAGCGCGACGATCGGCGGCGTCACGTACAACTTCCAGGGCACGACGCCGACCAGCGTCGTCAGCGTCGGTGCGTCGGGCACCGAACGCCAGATCACCAACGTCGCGGCCGGGCGCGTCAATTCAGCGAGCACGGACGCGATCAACGGTTCGCAGCTCGATGCGACGAATCAGGCGGTCAATTCGCTGTCGACGTCGACGGCGTCGAGCATTACTTCGCTGTCGACGGGGGTGTCGTCGTTGTCGACCGGGTTGAGCTCGACCAACAGCGCGGTGACGTCGTTGTCGACTTCCACGTCGACCGGGTTGTCGTCGGCCAATAGCGCGATTACTTCGCTGTCCACGTCGACTTCGACGGGCATTAGCTCGCTGTCGACCGGCCTGAGTTCGACCAACAGCTCGGTGACTTCGCTGTCGACTTCGACGTCGACCGGTCTGTCGTCGGCCAACAGCGCGATCACGTCGCTGTCCACGTCGACGTCGACGGGCATCAGCTCGTTGTCCACCGGCCTGAGTTCGACCAACAGCTCGGTGACGTCGCTGTCGACTTCGACGTCGACCGGTCTGTCGTCGGCGAACAGCTCGATCACGTCGCTGTCCACGTCGACGTCGACGGGCATCAGCTCGTTGTCCACCGGCCTGAGTTCGACCAACAGCTCGGTGACGTCGCTGTCGACCTCGACCTCGACCGGCTTGTCGTCGGCCAATAGCTCGATCACGTCGCTGTCCACGTCCACATCGACGGTCGTCGGCTCGCTGTCGACCGGCCTGAGTTCGACCAACAGCTCGGTCACGTCGCTGTCCACGTCGACATCGACGGTCGTCGGCTCGCTGTCGACCGGATTGAGTTCGACCAACAGTTCGGTCACGTCGCTGTCGACATCCACGTCGACGGTCGTCGGCTCGCTGTCCACCGGCTTGAGCACGACGAACAGCACGGTCACGTCGTTGTCGACGTCCACGTCGACGGGCATCAGCTCGTTGTCCACCGGCCTGTCGAGCACGAACAGCGCGGTCACGTCCCTGTCGACGTCGACGTCGACGGTCGTCGGGTCGCTGTCCACGGGCGTCGCTTCGCTGTCGACCGGCCTGAGCACGACGAACAGCAACGTGACGTCGCTGTCCACGGCGACGTCGACGAGCATCGGTTCGCTGTCCACCGGCCTCAGTTCGACGACGAGCTCGATCTCGTCGCTGTCCACGTCCACATCGACGACCGTCGGCTCGTTGTCCACCGGCCTGTCGAGCACGAACAGCAACCTGACTTCGCTGTCCACCGCGACGTCGACGGGCATCGGTTCGTTGTCGACCAGCCTCAGCTCGATCGGGTCGAACAACACCAATCTGGGTAACAGCACGGCCGGTGCACTCGGCGGCGGCGCGACCTACAACCCGACGACCGGGACGATCTCGGCGCCGTCGTACGTGACGTACAACAGCGACGGCTCGACGACGATCAACAACAACGTCGGTTCGGCGATCGACAACATCAACGCGCACGGCACCAAGTATTTCCACGCGAACTCGACCGCGCCGGACAGCCAGGTGCTCGGCGCCGACAGCGTCGCGATCGGCCCGAACGCGGTCGCGAAGGTGGACGGCAGCATCGCGTTCGGCGCCGGCTCGGTGTCCGATCGCGCGACGGTGCCGGCTTCCGGCATCATCCGCAACGGCAGCGCGTCGATTCCGTTCAACACGACCGACCAGACGCTGCTGGGCGCGGTTTCGGTCGGCGACGCGACGAGCAGGACGTATCGCCAGATCACCAACGTCGCGGACGGCACCGGCCAGCAGGACGCGGTGACCGTGCGGCAGCTGGCCGGCGCGTTGCAGTCGTTCGCGGTGACCACCACGAAGTACTTCCACGCGAACTCGACGGCCGTGGACTCGCTCGCGGTCGGCGCGGATTCGATCGCGGTCGGCCCGACGACGGTCGTCAATGGCGATCACGGCGTGGGCATCGGCAACGGCGCGATCGTCGACGCCACCGCGCCGGGCGGCGTGGCGATCGGGCAGGCGGCGAGTTCCGCGCAGGCCGATGCGATCGCGCTCGGCAGCGGCGCGACGGCCACCGGCGCGCAGTCGGTCGCGCAGGGCGCCAATGCGGTCGCGGTGAGCGTCGGCAGCGTCGCGCTCGGGTCGGGCGCGCACGCCACCGGAACCGACGCGCTCGCGCTCGGCGCCGGCGCGTCGGCGACGCAGGCGAACAGCGTCGCGCTCGGCGCGGGTTCGCTGACCACGGTCGGCGCGTTGACGAACTACATCGCGTACGGGTTGAGCAGCCCGCAGTCGTCGTCCGGCGAAGTGAACGTCGGCAACCGGCAGATCACCGGCCTCGCGGCCGGCAAGAGCGGCACCGACGCGGTGAACGTGTCGCAGCTCGATTCGGTCGCCAACCAGCTGACGACGCTGATCACCCAGCGCACGTCGAACCTCGGCGGTTCGTACACGACGAATCCGACCGGCACGAACGTGGCGCCGGGGTCGACCGGTACGAACTCGTCCGCGGGCGGCTCGGGCGCGGTCGCATCGGGCTCGAACAGCACGGCGGTCGGCAACGGGTCGCTGGCGTCCGGCAACGGGTCGACCGCGATCGGGGTCGGGTCGACCGCGTCGGGCAGCAACTCGGCCGCGATCGGCACGGGCAGCAACGACGGCGGGCGGACGAACGTCGTCGCGGTCGGCTCGGCGGATTCGGCGCGCCAGGTCGTCAACGTTGCGGCCGGCACGCAGGGCACCGACGCGGTCAACGTGAACCAGCTCAACGCGGTATCGAACCAGTTCACGCAGTCGCTGAATACCGTCAACAATCAGCTCACGCAGATGCAGCAGCAGATTCAGCAGACCGATTCGATGGCGCGTGAGGGGATCGCCGCAACCGCTGCGATCGCGTCGATCCCGCACATGGACCGCGACTCGAATTTCGCGATGGGGGTCGGTACGGCGAGCTTCCTCGGTCAAAAAGCGATGGCGGTCGGCGTGCAGGCGCGTCTTACGGAGAACCTGAAGGCGACGCTGAATGGCGGTTTCAGCGGCAGTCAACGCGTCGTTGGCGGGGGCATGTTGTACCAGTGGAAGTAATTCCGTGCGCTCCGAACCCGTCCGGCGTGCCGCGCCGGGCGGGTTCGCCCCGAGTGAGAACGCATCCGCGTGCGGCCGCGCTGCCGCGCCGCATGCGCGGTATCGAATCGAATTTCCGGAGTTATCCAGTGAACAAAACCTCTCTTGCCCTGCTTGTGTCCGTGGCCTCCCTCGCCGCATGCTCGAGCGCGTCCGGGCCGACGTTCAGCGCGTACGAACTGCAACCGAGAAACGGCGTTCGGACGTTCCGTGTCGATTGTCACGGCATCCTGTCGAGCGAAAAGACCTGCATGAAGGTCGCGACGCGCATGTGCGACAAGGAGCCGGTACGTCTGGTCGATTCGGCGGCGCCGTTCCGTGAAGGCGCCGACCCGCGGTCGATCGAGTTCCAGTGCGGCGCGGCGTCCGCTCCGGTTCCGGCGCCCGCCGCGGCAGCGCCGGCCGCCGTTGAAAAAGTCAGTCTGACCGGCGATGCGTACTTTGCGACCGATTCCTCCACGCTGACGCCTACGGCGCAGGCTGCACTCGACGCATTGCTGAGCCGTCAGGCAGACCGGCGCTTCTCGGATGTGAAAGTGACCGGCTATACCGACTCGGTCGGTTCGGATGCGCACAATCTTGCGTTGTCGCGACGCCGGGCCGACTCGGTCGCGACGTATATGCGCGAGCATGGCCTGAATGCGGATTCCGTCACGGCAGCGGGAAAGGGCGAAGCCGATCCGGTGGGCTCCAACGATACCGCCGAAGGTCGAGCGAGCAATCGACGCGTGGAGATCGTGCTGCAGAACTAGCGGGCGGGGTAGCGCGAGCGCCGGTCATCCGACGGCGCTCGCGTGCATGCGGTTCGTTGTCAGGCGGCACGCATGCCGCCGTCGATCGAGAACGTGACGCAGGTGATGAAGGTCGATGCTGTGCCGCGCGCGAATGTGGCGGCGACATTGATCGCTTTGGAGAACTACGCAAGGCGATTCCGGGCATCACCCAGCACATGCTGACGGCGCAGTTGCGGGAACTCGAGGCGGACGGCCTGCTTACCCGCACGGTTTTCGCGGAAGTGCCGCCGCGCGTCGAATACGCGATCACCGCGAAGGCGCGCGGTCTCGGACCGACGATGGAAGCGCTGACAGCGTGGTGGAACGAGTACGGGCGCAGCGTACCGGTCAAGCCGACGACGCGCGGACGCAAGCCCAACGCGGTCAAGCCGAAGCCGGAATGACCGGACGCGTTGCCGGGGCATCCACGCCGGTCATGGAAAACTGTATGAATATACAGTATAGTACCCGTCGAAATCGAGCCGCCCAGGTGCGACCCTGGGCGGCACGTGCGCCGCGCCTGCGGGCATCCGCCGCAGCGTTCCGGCACCGTGAACTCTGGCTAACTCATTCAGACGGGCAGGCAAATTGTCATCCAGCAATCTGATCCGCATTCGCGGAGCACGTCAGCACAACCTCAAGAATATCGATCTCGACCTGCGCACCGGTGAAATGACGGTCGTCACCGGCCCGTCGGGTTCCGGCAAGTCGAGTCTCGTGTTCGACACGCTGTACGCGGAAGGCCAGCGGCGCTATGTCGAAACCTTCAGCGCGTACGCGCGGCAGTTCCTCGACCGGATGGACCGCCCGCAGGTCGAGCGCGTCGACGGCGTGCCGCCCGCGATCGCGATCGACCAGACCAACCCGGTCCGCAGTTCGCGCTCGACCGTCGGCACGATGACCGAGCTGAACGATCACCTGAAGCTGCTGTACGCGCGGGCGGCCGAATTGTTCGACCGCAAGACCGCGCGGCAGGTGCGCCACGACACGCCGGAGACGATCTACGCGGAGCTCGTCGCGCGCACGCTGGCGGACGATCCGCGCGTCGTCGTCACGTTCCCGGTCGAGTTGCCGGAAACCGCGTCCGACGACGAAATCACGCAGTGGCTGTCGGCGAGCGGTTACACGCGCGTGCAGGCGCGGCGCGAAGTCGCGTCGCCCACCGGGCCGCGCAAGGTGCTCGACGTGGTGGCCGACCGGTTCCGCGTGCAGCAGGCCGACAAGGTGCGGGTCGTCGAGGCGATCGAGGCGTCGCTGAAGCGCGGCGGCGGGCGTGCGAACGTGTACGTGCTCGCGGCTGAGCCCGAAACCGCCGGCGGCGCGGCCGCGGAGCCGCAGGTGTGGCGCTTCTCCACCGGGCTCCATGATCCCGACAGCGACTTGCGCTACGCGGAGCCGCAAGCGGCGATGTTCTCGTTCAACTCGGCGTACGGTGCGTGCGAAACCTGCCGCGGCTTCGGCCGCGTGATCGGCGTCGATCTCGGCCTCGTGATTCCCGACGCGCGCAAGACGCTGCGCGGCGGCGCGATCAAGCCGATGCAGACACCCGCATGGAAGGAGTGCCAGGACGACCTGATGCGCTACGCGGCGAAGGCCGACATCCGGCGCGACGTGCCGTGGGCCGAGCTGACGGACGCCGAGCGCGACTGGGTCGTCAACGGTTCGCCGGACTGGAACGGAAAATGGCAGAGCCAGTGGTACGGCGTGAAGCGCTTCTTCGGCTACCTCGAATCGAAAGCGTACAAGATGCATATCCGCGTGCTGCTGTCGAAATACCGGAGCTACACGCCGTGCGACGTGTGCGGCGGCGCGCGCCTGAAGACGGAATCGCTGCAATGGCGGCTCGGCTCGAAAGAGAATGCCGACGGCGTGCTCGCGCCGGCCGATCGTTTCATGCCGCGCGGCGTCGACTGGAACCGCGCGCAGCTCGAAGCGCTGCCGGGCCTGACCGTGTACGACCTGATGCTGCTGCCGATCGAGCGCATCCGCCGTTTCTTCGACGAAGTCAGCCTGCCGAGCGCGCTGCTCGACGATGCGCTGAAGCTGCTGCTCGCCGAAGTGCGCACGCGCCTGAAATACCTGTGCGACGTGGGGCTTGGCTACCTGACGCTCGACCGGCAGAGCCGCACGCTGTCGGGCGGCGAGGTGCAGCGGATCAACCTGACGACGGCGCTCGGCACGTCGCTTACAAAAACCCTGTTCGTGCTCGACGAACCGAGCATCGGGCTGCATCCGCGCGATCTCACGCGGATCGTCGAGGCGATGCAGCGGCTGCGCGACGCGGGCAATACGCTGGTCGTCGTCGAGCACGATCCGTCGGTGATGCTCGCGGCCGACCGGCTGATCGACATGGGGCCCGGCCCGGGCGAGCGCGGCGGCACGATCGTGTACGACGGCACGCCGGGCGACATCCGTTCGGCGCACACGCTGACCGGCGAATACCTCGGCGGCCGCAAGCACGTCGCGCATGCGTCGAACTGGGCGCGCCGGCCGGTCGACGCGCATACGCCGCGCATCGTGCTCGACGGCGCGAGCGAACACAACCTGCGCGACGTGACGGTCGAGATTCCGCTGCAGCGGCTCGTGTGCGTGACCGGCGTGTCCGGTTCCGGCAAATCCACGCTGCTGCAGGACGTGCTCTATCCGGCAATGGCGCGGCACCACGGCAAGGCGACCGAGTCGCCGGGCGCGTACCGCAGCCTGACGGGCGCCGACCAGGTGGGCGATGTTGTATTCGTCGACCAGTCGCCGATCGGCAAGACCACGCGTTCGAACCCGGCGAGTTATGTCGGCGCGTTCGACGAGATTCGCAAGCTGTTCGCGAAGGCGCCGCTCGCGCTGCAACGCGGCTACGGTGCCGGCACGTTCAGCTTCAACTCGGGCGACGGCCGTTGCCCGACCTGCGGCGGTTCGGGCTTCGAGCATATCGAGATGCAGTTCCTGAGCGACGTCTACCTGCGTTGCCCGGACTGCGACGGCAGCCGCTACCGCGCCGAGATTCTCGAAGTGCGCATCGAGCGCGACGGCCGCGCGCTGAACATCGCCGACGTGCTCGACCTGACCGTCAGCGAAGCGGCCGCGTTCTTCGCGACCGACGCCGAGGTGCTGCGTGTGCTGCAGCCGATCGTCGACGTCGGGCTCGAATACGTGAAGCTCGGCCAGCCGGTGCCGACGCTGTCGGGCGGCGAAGCGCAACGCCTGAAGCTGGCCGGCTTCCTCGCCGAATCCGCGGCGGCCGTCAACGGCCGCCGGGTCGTCACGGAAGAAGCGCGTGTCGCGCGCGCGAAGTTGTTCATGTTCGACGAGCCGACCACCGGGCTGCACTTCGACGACATCGCGAAGCTGATGCAGGCGTTCGGCAAGCTGCTCGCGGCCGGCCATTCGCTGATCGTGATCGAACACAACCTCGACGTGATCCGCGCGGCCGACTGGCTGATCGATCTCGGCCCGGAAGGCGGCGACGGCGGCGGCCTCGTGCTGTGCGCGGGCACGCCCGACGACGTGAAGGCCTGCGCCGAATCGCATACGGGCGTGGCGCTGCTGCAGTACGACCGCGCGATGGATGCCGAAGCGCCGCTCGCCGACGAAGGCGTGCCGTTGCAGACCGTGCTGAACGCCGCGCGCGAGCGCCGTGCGATCGAAGGCGAGGACGTCGTGCGGATCGTCAACGCGCGCGAGCACAACCTGAAGTCGCTCGACGTCGACATCCCGCACGGCAAGTTCAACGTGATTACCGGCGTGTCGGGTTCCGGCAAGTCGACGCTCGCGTTCGACATCCTGTTCCACGAAGGCCAGCGCCGCTACCTCGAATCGCTGAACGCGTATGCGCGCTCGATCGTGCAGCCGGCCGGCCGCCCGGAAGTCGACGCGGTGTACGGCATTCCGCCGACCGTCGCGATCGAGCAGCGGTTGTCGCGCGGCGGCCGCAAGAGCACGGTCGCGACGACGTCCGAAGTCTGGCACTTCCTGCGCCTGCTGTACGTAAAGCTCGGCCTGCAGCATTGCATCCACGACGGCACGCCGGTCACGTCGCAATCCGTCGAATCGATCGCCGCGCAGTTGCTGCGCGATCATCGCGGCGAGCACGTCGGGCTGCTCGCGCCGCTCGTCGTCAACCGCAAGGGCGTGTATACGGATCTCGCGAAGTGGGCGAAGGCGCGCGGCAGCACGCATCTGCGCGTCGACGGCGAGTTCGTCACGGTCGATCCGTGGCCGAAGCTCGACCGCTTCCGCGAGCACACGATCGAGCTGCCGGTGGCCGATATCGTCGTATCGCCGGACAACGAGGCCGAGTTGCGGCGCGTGCTCGACGAGACGCTCGAACTCGGCAAGGGCGTGATGCACCTGCTCGCGCCGCTCGACGGGCTGCACGATGCGATGCAGAACGATCATTCGACCGCGCGCGTCGGTGCGGTCAAGGTGCTGTCGGTCAAGCGTGCGTGCCCGGTGTGCGGCACGAGCTATCCGGAGCTGGACCCGCGGATGTTCTCGTACAACAGCAAGCACGGCTGGTGCACGACCTGCGTCGGCACCGGCGTCACGCTGACGCGCGAACAGCGCGCCGCGTACGACGACACGGTGCTCGCCGAGGACGGCCGCGGCCGCGAACAGACGCTGCCGTCGGACGAGCAGGAGCCGGAAGGCGTCGGCAACGAGCCGTGCCCGGATTGCAACGGCACGCGGCTGAACCCGTCCGCACGCGCGGTCACGTTCGACGCGCATCCGATCGTCGAGGTCGCGCAGTGGACGGTGTCGGACACGCGGCGCTGGATCGACGGGCTGGAACTGACCGGGCGCGACGCGCAGATCGCGCGCGACATCGTCAGCGAGATCGGCAGCCGTCTCGCGTTTCTCGAGGAAGTCGGGCTCGGCTACCTGAGCCTCGACCGCGCGGCGCCGAGCCTGTCGGGCGGCGAAGCGCAGCGCATCCGGCTCGCCGCGCAGCTCGGCAGCAACCTGCAGGGCGTCTGCTACGTGCTCGACGAGCCGACGATCGGCCTGCATCCGCGCGACAACCAGATCCTGCTGGACGCGCTGCGCAAGCTCGGCGACAAGGGCAATACGCTGGTTGTCGTCGAGCATGACGAGGACACGATCCGCCGCGCCGATCACATCATCGACGTCGGCCCAGGGGCCGGCAAGCGCGGCGGCACGCTGGTCGCGCAGGGCGCGGTCGCGGATCTCGCCGCGCAGTCCGATTCGGTGACGGGGCGCCTGCTCGCGCAGCCGATGACGCATCCGCTGCAGCCGCGCCGCAGCGTGAGCCTGCCGGGCAAGAAGGGCGGGCCCGCGGTGCCGGAGGCGTGGCTGACCGTGCATGGCGCACGGCTGCACAACCTGCGCGACGTCACGGTCGGCATTCCGCTCGCGCGGCTCGTCGCGGTGACGGGCGTCAGCGGGTCGGGCAAGTCGACGCTCGCGCGCGACGTGCTGATGACGAACCTGCTCGACGCGGTCGGCCGCTCGGTGCTGTCGTCGCCGGCCACGCGGCGCGCGCGCAAGGCCGCGCAGCAGGACGCGCCGGTGGCCAACCGGCGCTCGAGCGTGCTCGCGCGCAGTGCGCCGCGGCCGTCGCTGAACGTCACGCATGCGTGGCAGGGCTGCGAGTCGTTGAGCGGCTGGGAGCAGATCGATCGCGTGCTCGAAGTCGATCAAACGCCGATCGGCAAGACGCCGCGTTCGTGCCCGGCCACCTATATCGGCGTGTGGGACACGATCCGCAAGCTGTTCGCGGATACGCTGGAGGCGCGTGCCCGCGGTTATACGGCGTCGCGTTTCTCGTTCAATACCGGCGACGGGCGCTGCCCTGCGTGCGAAGGGCAAGGCGTGCGCACGATCGGCATGAGCTTCCTGCCCGACGTGAAAGTGCCGTGCGACGTGTGCCACGGGCAGCGCTTCAACCCGGAGACGCTCGCCGTCACGTGGCGCGGCCGGAACATCGGCGACGTGCTGACGATGGAGATCGACGAGGCCGTGGAGTTTTTCGCGCCGATCTCGAACATCGCGCATCCACTGCAACTGATGAAGGATGTCGGTCTTGGCTACCTGACGCTCGGCCAGCCGTCGCCGACGTTGTCCGGCGGCGAGGCGCAGCGCATCAAGCTCGTCACCGAGCTGACGAAGGTGCGCGACGACATCACGCGGCGCGGCCAGAAGGCGCCGCACACGCTGTACGTGCTCGACGAACCGACGGTCGGCCTGCACATGGCGGACGTCGCGAAGCTGATTCGCGTGCTGCACCGGTTGGTCGATGCGGGGCACAGCGTTGTCGTGATCGAGCATGACCTCGACGTGATCGCGGAAGCAGACTGGATCATCGATCTCGGGCCGGAGGGCGGCGTGGGCGGTGGCACGATCGTCGCGGCGGCGCCGCCGGAAGCGCTCGTGAAGGTGAGCGCGAGCCATACGGGGCAGGCGCTGAAGCCGGTTCTCGCGCGTACGGGGGCGGATGAGGGTGAGGCCGAGCGGCAGGGAGAAGCGCGGGTCGGTTGAATGCCGTGCTTCGAATGAGCGGCCCCGGTGTCGAGTGAGACACCGGGGCCGTTTTTATTGCGTCATGCGGTTTCGTGGTCAGGCGGCCGGCGCGACGGACGCACCGGCGATGCCATGCCGCCGCAGCGAATCCGCGACGAAGCCTGACACTTTCATTTCTTCGACGAATTCATTCAGTACCGCGGCAGCGGCCTCGCCACGGCTTTTCGGCACGCCCATCGCCTGCCGGATCACCATGAACCGCTCGTCGAGCAGGCGCAAGCCTGGCGTCTTCGCGGCGTCGGCTTCGAGCTGCTGTTTCACGCCGGCCGCCACTTCCAGTTGCTGTTTGACGAACGTCTGCACGACGGCCTGCGACGTCGGCGCGCGCACGATCTGCGCGGCTTTCAGTTCGCGGGTGAGGAACAGGTCATATGCGCTGCCTTTGCCGACGGTCACGCGGTTGTGCGGCTGGTCGACGTCGGCGTTCGTGCGGATCGGCGACGCGTCGCGCACGAGATAGAAACCCTCGATCAGCACATACGGCGCGGTGAACGCGACCGTTTCGCCGCGCAGCGGGTCGACCGCGAAGAAGCCGAAATCGGCGCGCTCTTCGGTCAGCGCCTGCACGGATTTCGCGGCCCCGTCGAACACGACGAGTTCCAGCTCGGCCGACAGGCGCTCCGCGAACGCGCGCGCCAGGTCAATCGATACGCCGAACGGTTCGCCGGTTGCCGGGTCGCGGTTCGCGAGGATCGGGTTGCCGAGATTGATCGACGCGCGCAGCTTGCCGGTTGGGGCGAAGGCGGAGAGGACGGCGGGGGCGAGGGGCATAGGGGGCTCGTTGGGGGCGGGTGGGTTGTCGGGGCTGACGGGTGCGCCGACGTTGAGCTTATCACCGGGCCGTTGGGGGCAGTGTGTTGCGGTGCGGGCCTGCTCCATAGTTGGTCGCCATGCTATCCGGGTGCACGTGATCGCTTTGCACTTCGTTCGAGCGCTCGTCAGGGGTGGTGCACAGGTACTGCTGCATCATTGGGGTGACGGGTGCAGGTGATGTTGCGGGTTGCGTGCTCATGCGACCGGGAAAAGCGGCTTTGGCCGGTTGAGTCTACCAGCGGGTCGAATCTCCCTGCGCAAAGCTTGCCGTTCGGCGAGTTGCGGGCGACGTGGAGCGGTAGCTACCAGTGTTCCCGCCCCAAGCTTCAGCACCCCTGTTCCGCGTTCAAGGATGCGAGCACGATACGCAACGTAGTGCTAACCCCGAAGTGCCAATTGTGATCGACAGTCTAGATTGTGATTGTATGGGTATGCTGTCTCAGGCGTAGGTTCCGTGCTCGGTCGGAAGGCTTTTCATGACTATAAAATTTAAAGAAATGTCGAAGCGTGCCCGATTGATACTACATGTCACGGGCGTGCTCGCTAGTTTCAACTTCTTCGCATTCTGGTGCGTCGCTGTCTACCTGGGCGGTGATGCCGTGAACGGTTACGTGCACGATCTTCACCATTTTATTTGCGCGCACGGCTCATGCCATGAGGTCACCAGATCGATCTGGAAGTACAGCTATTGGCATGCAATATCTGCTTTCTCAGGTATCGCCTTGATATTCGTGGAAGCCGCAGTCCTTATAAATACCAGGGATATCATCATTGATTGCCGATAATCGTCACACAAATCCATAAGCACCCTGCAAATGGCTCATGCGAAATTACCCGCGCCAAGTTTACAGGTCATGGAAGGCGGACTTTCGCCGGATGCGGGCGCTGCTGTCCGCACTCGGATCTGGTCCTTGTTCGTCGCTGCAACATGTATTTCGTGGAGCGCAGCTGCGGTCGCGGAACATCCGGACTGCGCTGGAGTGGAGCGTTGGCCTACCGGTATGGCGTTCGTGCATCTCAAGAATGCAGGGCTAACGAGTAACGACAAGCTTGACTTCAGTAAGACCAAGACGGTTCGACTCGCATCGGAACAAATTGGAGAAGACCTGTACCGTCAAATACATCTCGTTATCTTTGCCGAGAAGAGTGGTGCAACCATAGAAGTCGTCACTGAAAGTGATGCGTCGACCGAGGAATGTTCAATGTCGGACGTCGAGGTGTTCGTAGTCTCACGGCGGTTAGGTGGAAAATGACGAGTTTAGCAGCGGCCCGAAGGGGCTGCGCGAAGGTCGTCATCCGGCCATTTGTTGAATTGACCAGTTGAATCTGCAGCCAGTTTCGGTCATCGGCACAATCACGGGCATGCCTTCATGTGCCGTCATTGATGTTCCACAGTAGAATGGCTGCTGCCCCAGGCTTCGTATATTCGCTTTTCTGTCCTTTATGTGCTGGTGATCAATGAAAGCTGAACGCATACTTGTCTTGGATATTGACGGCACGCTAACGGACTCGGTCGCAATGCATCAGTCCGCTTTTCTGGCTGCGATGCTGGCCTTGGGGCTGCCGGCCCTCGACACTGATTGGGGGCGCTATCCGCACCACACCGACACGGGAATCCTCGCACATGCATTATCGTCCAACGGTTGGAGCCCGATGAGCGCATCAGGCGTCGCTTCCTTCGAGCAGGATGTGGATCGTCATTTTGTGGACGCGCTTTCCCGCCAGGAACTCAGGGAAATTCCTGGCGCCGGCATGTTCGTGCGGGAGGCTGTGGCGTCTGGTTGGGGAATCGTCTTTGCGACTGGAGGTGTGAGGCGCGTCGGCGAGCGGAAACTACAGGCTGTCGGTATCCCGTTTGACGACGATCTGCTTGTTACGGCGTCGCAGTATCCTTCACGAACAGATCTTGTCGCTGCAGCTGTTGAGCGTGCTCGTCGACACTATTGCATCGGATCGGCTTGTCGTACCGTTTCGGTCGGAGACGGACGTTGGGACCACGAAGTAGCCCAGTATCTCGGCCTCGAATTTATTGGCGTTGGCACTCCGCCAAAAGCGGACGTGCTGACTGCGCTCGGCGCTATTGTCTTTCCCGATCTCGAGCAAGCATTGCCATTCCTGTTGAGCTAAGGCAAGCCGGCTAGACGTCGTAAGCCCACGCAAATCGCGTCTGCTTTCAGGTTGAAAGCAGTCAATTGTGCTAACAACGTTCAACGCCCGATTCGGGTCGGCAGCGGCCGGCCGATCACGAAATCCATCTGCGTAGTTTTCGTATTCCAGCCTTATCAGATAAGGCGCAGAGACCTATTCATCATTGGGGTGACGGTTGCAGGTGCTGCTGCGTGTTGCGTGCTCATGTGACCGGACAAGTTGCTTTGGCTGCCCGAGTTTGCCATCGGCCCGAATCTCCCTGCGCAAAGCTTGCCGGTCGGCCAGTTGCTGGTGTTGGGGAACGGCAGCGACCTGTGTTCCCGCCCAGGCTTTAGCGCCCCGACCCGGCGCATAAGATGCGGGCCAATCCACAACGTAGTGCTAACCCCGAAGCGCCAGTTGCGGCCGACAATCTAGATTGTGATTGTTGTATGGGTGCGCGGTTCGCGCGATGTGCTGCTCCGATCTGCCCGTTTCGAGTCGACAGCGCCCGATCCTGGAAAGAGGGAGGGACGGAGGCGAGCCGAAGTGGTACGAATCACGGAAGAAGTGGCGTTTCAAAGTGGAATCGGGACGGCGAGACGCCGAAGAGGGAGAAAATCATGACTCACCCTTTGTACAAACTACTTCAAAAATTAGACGAAAAGAGACTGTACTACTCGCTGTCGCGTCACCGCAGCGACACGATACTGGTATCGGTGACGCTCGTCGGAATGCGCGTTGAGGTCGACGTTTTCGATGATGGTCGAATGGACGTTTCCTGCTTTCGCGGGGACGAAAGTGTCGAAGGGTATGAAGAGTTGGCATATGCCCTGATTGCAGAGCACGCAGGCTGATGTTCGTCCGGTCGTGGGTGGGCGCTCGGCTGCCGGCCAATTTCGGACGTTCTGTCCATTTCCTCGATATGTCGATCTGAGGCCGCTACGTGAACGAATCGACCTACCGCATCATTTTCGGATTTGGCGTGATCGCTTACGGCATCGTGATGTCAGCAATCATGGCATTTCGTCCAGAACGGATATTGGCCTTCTATTGCAGATCACGGGTCTGGCGATGGTGGTTCAAATTCTTTTTCAACATGTCTGCAGAAGACATTGTGTCCGCCAAGATGGTTCGACGATTCAGATACCAAGGGGTGGTGGGGCTGGCGTTCTTTTCTGTCATTATTCTTTCCTTCCTGTTCCACCTGTAGCGTGGCGCTGCCTACAAGCGAATTCATGAGCGCTCCCTTTGGGATTGGGCGACCGTCTCTTAAGGGTTGCGGATTCAACCCGTCGATGCAAAAAGCGGGCGTGGGTTTTGGCGGAGTGGGCGGCATCGGCGGCGTGGAAATCTCGGTCATGTCCATCACGTGTGAATGGCTGGTGGGAAGCGGGCCAGCCAGCCCGATTACCGCGGGCAACTGCATGACATAGGCAACCGCGCGAGGCTGTCGGTTCGATGTTTTTCTCGCGACGCCCGTTGCCGAGATCAGGCACGTCGGCGACGAACCGGCGAGCGGCTTCCGAACCCGAAGCCATATGCGCTCTCGAAACGCGACTCGACCGACAGGAGGACTGGCAGGGATTATTGAACGGGCGAAGCGTCGCGCATGCATGCACCGCTCCGCCCAATGCCTCACGAAGCAAGGCTTGCCCCGCTCGAATGAACTGCCGGGTCGCGTAGCGCTCCGACCCAGCGCCTGCTCGCCACGATCATCGGCATGCTGGTCGACAGCGAGAGCCGATCGCGCCAATCCCGGGCAAGGATTGGCGCCCGCGTTGCAACCTGTCGCTCAACCGGCCGCAAGCGCGGCAACCTGACTCGCCGACAACTGGCCGCGGTAGATGCGGAAATCGGCGATCTTCCCGCTGAAGTACGGATCATGCGGAAACTGCGACCGCCCGACCCAGTTCTGCGTGGTATGGCCGATCTGGAACGGGGAGAACAACATCGCACTATTCGACGCAACGGCCGCTCCGTTGACGTAGAGCGTCGCCGTACTGCCGGACTGCGTGACGGCGACATGGACCCACGTTTTCGACGGCAACGCGCTCGGCCCCTCCAGAACCGATTGCGTCCACCCCTGGTTCAGCGAAGTCGCAAACCGCAGCTTGCCGGTATTGCTGTTCGGCGTCAGGAACATGTAGCGATTGAAGCTCGAGCCGAAGTCGAAGATACGCGCCCACGTTTGACCGCCGTTCCAATACACCCACGCGGAGATCGTGAAATCGCCGGTCGTCTTCACGATATCGTCGGGAAGGCTGACGTAGGCGCTGCTGCCGTTGAGCGAAACGGCCGTACGGATACTGTCGGTCGCCCATGCCGCACCGCCCTGGAGCGTCGCGTTGTTGCCGTGGCCGCTCGTGTCCGCGGCAATCGTGCCGCTCCCGTCGCCGAACGGCAGGCGGGTATCGAGCGAGATGCCCACGACCGCTTGAACTTCGTTCGACGCGGCGGTCTCGCCCGATGCGGCGGTTGCCGTCACGACATAGTAGTACGTGCCCGCGGCGAGCCCCGCATCGGTATAGGTCAGCAGATCCGATATGCCGCTCGCCACCACGGCATAGGGGCCGCCCGACACGGTGGCGCGTTTGACGGTGTAGCTCGTCGCATAGGCGGTCCCCCACCACGAGAGGACCACTTGACCCGACGTCGTGACCGCCGACAACCCGCTCGGCGGTGCGCCCTTCGCGATCGGATCGCGCAGGCAGGTCAGCGTGCCGAACCCGAACAGGTCGAAGCCGCCGTTCGCGGGGTAGTCGTCGGAGCCTTCCGGTGTGACCAGGGCCGAGAATTTTTCCGAATAGGGCGCGGCGATACCCTGGCGGTTCACATAATGGTTGTACACGAGCGCCCATTCCGGCCGCTTGATGCCCTGCGATGCGGTCGAGAACTGCGTGTCGTTCGCGTACTGATTCGAGTAGGCCATGAACGGCATGCTGTAGTACGTCGAACCCGACTGGATCTGGTTGCCCTTGGCAACGTACTCGCAGCCGGAAAGGACGCGGTTGTTGTCATAGCCGTACAGATCGATGCCCTGGTTCCACGCCATTTCGCAGATGCTGCTGACGAGCGTAATGCTGAGCGTGTTGTGCCCCTGGTCGCGGCCCGACTCCTGCGTCTGGCCCATGTAGCCAGGGTGCGTGAAGTAGACCATCTGCGCGATGCCGCCGTTGCCTTGCCCCTGCTTGAAATAGGTGACCGCCGCATTGAACATGTCGCTGTCGTCGCAGAGAACGCCGATCGCCATGACCGCCGCCGTCGCGCACAGGTCCCAGTTCGAATACACGTTGATGCTGCTCGGATTCGCCAGGTTCGTGATGCCCGAGTTCATCGGATAGAAGATGTTTTTCATCATCGACTGGAAGCTGGCGAAGTCCGGCGGCGCCCAACCGGAATACGACCGCATGATCTCGCCGACGTTGGCAAGCTTGTAACCTTGAATGCCCGCGACCAGAAAGCCGTCGTAATAACCGTTGGCCCACCAGATCTGCGTGAGCTTGCCGGACCACGCATTCAAGATCTTGACCGCCCTGTTCGCTGCGTCCGTATCGCCCTGGATCTTCCAGCGCAGCGCATCGATGTAGGCCGCCTCCACGTCCCATGCCAGATACCACCAGTTATTGCCCGATGGCGATCCGCGATAGACGATGGATTGCGGATTCGGCGTCCAGGACGTGTTGGCCAGGTTCTTCGACAGCATCACCTTCCAGTCGTCGATCCACGGAGAAGCTTGCGTCGCCACCTTTGCGTTCATGCGATCGAAATCGCTTTGCGTGTGGAGCAAACCGGGATGCACGAACGCCATGGGTGACGCTGCCGCCGCAGCGTGTCCGACCGTCGTTGCACCGGTAGTCGAACTCGCGATCGACCGGGTGTTCGCCCCCAGCAGCGATTCGCCGCCGTCTCCTCCGCATGCGGAGAGCGCCAGGGCACCGAGGCTGCACAGGAAACTGCGACGCGATATGCCGCTTCCCGGGAGTGTCATCCAGTTCTCGATCTGGTCGAAATCGGTTGCTTTGCCGTCCTGCGCAATGGGGCTTGTTTCTCTAATCGTCATGTTGTCAGCTTGTCGTAGGGATAAAGACGTTCGTCGACGCAACTCTGATCTGGCATGAGCGGACAACAGCGACCGGCGCAACGGTCAGGCCAGGCACCGTGTTCCGGACGCAACCGCGGGCCGCCTGGCAAACGTTTGCGTGATCGGGCGCGAAGCAGCACTTGTGAAAGGGTTGCGAACGCTGTCAGCGATATGCCCAGCCGTGCCGGCATCCTTTGGCGAATACGACAAAGAAATGACGGCACGCTCGACATGCGCGCTGCCCGTACGAAGTTAACGACGCAGTTTCGGAAAACTGAACGCCGCCGTCATCGGGTGCGTTGATGCGACCACTGCTTCGGGTGTGGTTCGGCATGGCAGCCGGTCACCCTGGACGATAGGCATCCTGCGTATTGGCGATTGCGCGGCGCTCGCACCGGCAGCAACGGTTCGAAGAGCGACCGCGGTTCGTCGTCCACGAGTGCTCCATGCATCGCTTCCTGTCGGATAAAACAAGACAGGAGGTGAACATCGAACGAAAAGAGAAAACAGCCCCGCTGGCGTAATTTCTCGACAACTGCTTAGGAGAGGAAGGCAATCCGACGAAATCCTGGGCACGACAACTGGCAGCGAGCCCGGCAATTCTGCAAATGCTTTCTCAAGCGTGAGTGATTTGTTCGTCCGATGACAAGGAATCCTCTGCGGGAAAGTCATCTGGCGCAGACAGCAAAACGTAGCTCATGAAGTCGCGATACCGGGCCAAGGCCGCTGCCATGTTCGTGTCGTCGTTTTGTAAGGAAAATTGATGTCCTTTGGTGTGTCCAATGCAAGCGACCGGCATGCGGTGGCCGACCGGTTGAATCCGCACCGAGCACTTGCCGCCCGGCTGATTGAAATCGGCTGATCCATTGGTTTGATCGATCGCCATGCCGTCCACGGAACAATCGACGACTTGGAACTATACTGGGCAACCTGGAGGGTTCAATGACCGATCACGAAAGCCTGCATCCGCTACGTCCGCTGCTGAAAAACTGGGTTTGGGAGCATGGTCGAATCGGGACACGTTATCTGGACTGCGTCGATGGCGAAATCAAGTTCGATGAAGGCAAGAAATCGCATTTCGCAGCCGAGAAATATGTCTACGTGCCCCTTGGCAACGGCGCTGAAGACGATGCATCCGCGGATCGTCCCGCGATCCACGACGCAGGACTTGCCCGGTTTTTGCGGGCGGCTCAGTTGGGTAAGCCAGAGGAAGCCGGTTCTGTAGCGGATGTTCAGCGCGCCGTGCAGGATTGCGTGGAGATTGGCCTGTTCAGCGCATATCAACCGGAGGCTCGAAAGGCATTCGCTCGCTACGCGCAGGAACCGATGTTCGATGACGAGATCCGCGCCGCGGTTGTCGCCGACATCCGGCGCATTTACGTCGGCATGCGGGAACAACTGGCGCTGTACGATTTCAGTGTGCTCCACGGCTTGCCCATGCCGCTGCTGATCGGTGACACGCCCTTCATTGACTGGCGCGTGCGCACCAGTCCGGCACTTCCGTTTGTATCGCTTCCGCTGGGACCATACTGCTTGCTGGTAGGCGCACCGTCGGGCAGGAAAAGCCGAATCGCCCCAGTGGTCTGGAAGGCCGCCGCCACGATGGGCCCGTTGAAGGACCACAACCGCCGGATCGAGGAGCAGACGCATCTGTGGCTGGTGGCGACCACGGATGACCAACTCGTCGCTGCGCAAAGCCGCATTGCTGCGACCACGGGTTCCGGGCAAGGGGATGTGAAGCCCTGACCGAAGTCGACGTAAAGCAGGCCGTCGGCGGTGGCTGGGTTGTCAGCGGCCTTTGGGACACTGACAGTTGCTTTGCGACGGGGTTGGCACGGGCAGTTGCGTCAATTACACAAAGCCCGCGGCCGGCCCGGAACGGTCCCTTGCCGTGCCGGTTCGAACGTCGGTTTCTGTCGCCTCATATCCGGAAAACGATCCTGCAAAGCATCGCAGTAGCACCGTGCTACTCAATCAACGGTTGTCCGCGCGCCATTGACGAGGTGTGACGCCGGTCAGGCGCGTGAATGTCCTCGTGAAGTGGCTGGGGTCCGCAAAGCCACACAAATCCGAGATCATATTCAGAGGCATGGGGGACGTGCGCAGGTACTTTTTTGCCAGCTCTACGCGCTGATTGATCAGCCAGCGATGCGGGGGCAGTCCCGTGGTCTGATGAAAGGATTTGACGAAATTGCTGCGGGACATACCACAGGCCTTCGCCACATCGACAAGCGAAATTTTTCCGTTCAGGTGTTCGAACAGAAGCCCTTTTGCCTGTCGCTCCTGCCACGGCGTGAGTTTGCCGGTCTGCTTTTCCCGCCGCTCGCCGATGCCGCCGTACTGATGTGCGATATGCGCCTGAAAAGCGAGCGCGACATGGTCGATGAAGAGTTGCGACGCATACTCGGGCTGCGCCAACGCGGGCAGCAATGATTGTCCGAGGTGATGAATGATCGGGTCGGTTTCACTCAAGTGCGGCGGCAAATAAAGCTGCGGTCGCCGCCGGCCGCCGATTTCATCGGCCGTCTCCTCCAGCGTTCGGCGAGGGAGATGGAAGTGGATGCAGTCAAACGTCCCCTTCAGATCCGCCACCCACCTGCGGTCGAGGTCGTGAATCGTCACGGTCCCTGCCTTGTAGGGGACGAAGCGAGCGGCACGTCCGTCAAGCCACAATTCCTGTTCGCCGAAAGCGCGCAATTGCAACACGATGAGATCGGCGTCTTCGAGGTCATAGGGCGCAGTCCGGCCCATATTTCTCCGCGCCGACTTCAGCCGACTGATGCCGATCTGCGCGAATGGCAACGTTTGGGTGACGACGGTCTGCCTTACGTCGGCCGGAATGAACTCGGAAGAGGCGTTGTCCGACTGTGCAGTAGCCATAGACTCGGCGAGAAGGTCAGGGATCAGGCCGTGCAGTTTACCAAACGGAAATTTCGGCTGCCGCGACGGCGCAAGCGCCGTGCTGGTGTAGAGGCAAGGCTCAGGTCGGCTGGATTTCAGGGTTTGCGACTGGCCGCTTACCTGTGCGGCTAGCCAGACTTCAGACCTTTTTTCGGTCGATTCGTGCCGAACAGGAAATAGACGATCAACGGACAGGCTATTTGTAACTGACAAAGTTTCATTTAATTTGTGTGCACTCAACTTTGCTCAGGAGTCTCGTCATGTCGATACGTCATCTGATTTCTTCCGTGTTCGCCGCCGCCGCGATGTTCGGGGTCGCGTCCGCCAGCATCGCCGGCCCGTTGGTTGTCGATGTCTATAATCCCGGCGCCAACGGAATCTTCCCGGTTTCGTCGGAAATCGTCTCGGGCAAGACCGAGGCGATCCTGATCGATGCGCAATTCCAGCGCAGCGACGCGCAGGCGCTCGTGACCCGGATCAAGGCGAGCGGCAAGGCGCTCAAGGCCGTCTACGTGAGCCATAGCGACCCCGACTATTACTTCGGGCTCGACACCATTCACGCGGCGTTTCCGGACGCGAAGATCGTCGCGACCCCGCAGACGATCGCCGCGATCGAGGCCAGCAAGGACGGCAAGCTCGCGTACTGGGGGCCGATCCTGAAGGACAACGCGCCGAAATCGGTGATCGTGCCGCAGCCGCTCGACGGCAATACGCTGACGGTCGACGGTCAGGCGCTGCGCATCGTCGGGCTCGACGGCCCGACGCCCGATCGCACGTTCGTGTGGATTCCGTCCGAGCGGACCGTGGTGGGCGGCATCCCGGTCGCGGCGAATATCCACGTGTGGATGGCTGACACGCAGTCGCCGTTGTCGCACGCGAACTGGCTCGCGACGCTCGATCGTATCGACGCGCTGAAGCCGGTGCGGGTGGTGCCCGGCCACTTCCTGCCGAATCGGGACGGCAGCCAGCCGTACACGACCGGCGTCGCGTTCACGCGCGACTATCTGAAGGCGTTCGACCAGGAAACCGCACGCGCGAAGGATTCGGCGGCGTTGATTGCCGCGATGGACGCGCGCTATCCGGATCTTGGCGCGAAGCCGTCGCTCGAAATGAGCGCGAAGGTGGCGAAGGGCGAGATGCAGTGGCCCGCGCCGGCGCCGTTCCCTGCGGCGGGCAAGACGGCACGCGTGCAATTCGGCGATACCGTATTCGATCTGCACTTCAAGGACGACAAGACGATGTCGTTCATCGGCACGGCCGGCCAGTTCAAGGGCGTGACGGATACGGTGCAGTACACGGCGCGCGAGATTCGTCCGCAGGTGTACATGGTGTATTGGCACGAGCCGAGCACCGGTTCGAACGTCGTGCATGTCGAGGATTTCGGGCGCGGCACGGTGAACTCGAACATCGCCCTGAAGGACGGACAGTTCCTGCATATGTCCGGTACGCTGAAGCTCGTGGGTCGGGAGTAAACGGAATCGGCAGGTCCGTCCAACGATCTCAATCCACCAGCGCTTTACCGGAGGCGTCCTTGATTTTCGCCTTCCATTGCTTGCGGATTTCGGACACGACCGGATCCGGAAGCGAGATGTAGTCGAGATCCGTGGCGGCCTGGTTGCCATTGCGGAAGGCCCAGTCGAAGAACTTCAGCGTTTCCTTGCCCTGTTCCGGCTTATCCTGCTTCGCGTACAGCAGCACGAACGTCGCGCCGACGACGGGCCATGCATCCTTGCCCGGCTCGTCCGTCAGGATCTGGTAGAACGACTTCGACCAGTTCGCGCCGGCGGCAGCGGCCTTGAACGTTTCCGTCTTCGGCTCGACCACCGTGCCCGTCGAGTTCTTCAGTGCGGTGTAGACCATGTTGTTCTTCTTCGCATACGCCCACTCGACGTAGCCGATCGCGCCCGGTAGGCGCTGCACGAAGGCTGCGACGCCGTCGTTGCCCTTGCCGCCCGTGCCGGTCGGCCAGTTGACCGTCGTGCCTTCGCCGACCTTCGACTTCCAGTCGCCGTTGACCTTCGACAGGTAGTTCGTCCAGATGAAGCTCGTGCCCGATCCATCCGCGCGGCGAACGACGGCGATGTCCGTATCCGGCAGCTTGACCTTCGGGTTCAGTGCGGCGATCGCCGGGGCGTTCCACTTCTTGATCTTGCCGAGGTAGATGTCGCCGAGCACCGGGCCCGACAGCGTCAGCTCGCCTGACTTCACGCCCGGCACATTGACGACCGGCACCACGCCGCCGATCACGGTCGGGAACTGGAACAGACCTTCCTTCGCGAGCTCGTCATCCTTCAGCGGCGCGTCCGACCCGGCAAAATCGATCGTCTTTGCGTTGATCTGCTTCAGACCACCCGACGAACCGATGCCTTGATAGTTGACCTTGCCGCCGCCTGCCTTCTTGTACGCATCGGCCCATTTTGTGTAGACCGGTGTGGCAAACGTACTCCCTGCACCGGTGATATCGGCAGCTCGAGCGGAGAGGGCTACAAGCGCGAGGAGGCAGGGAACCAGGATCCGGATGTTCATGTATCACCTCCTGTCTACGGTCGGCATGCTGGCCCACACGCTGGTTCCGATCTAGAAGTCCGATTTGTCGAGCCGGATGTGGCGGCCGTCGTTCGGCAGTGCATGTCGATTGACCGCGACAACGATCTTCTCGCGATTGCTTTCAAATGCGGTGAGCAACTGCTCGGGTGTCGCCGTGTGTGCGCCGAGCTTTTCTCGAATGATGTCGGACGGGAGCTTGATCGCAACGTACCCCCAACCCGTGCCGTAGGCAGAGAACGACAGGCTCAGATCGTCGCAGACGATCGGGTATGTCAGACAAGTGGCGGGGGCCGTCATGGCGCGCGGCGAGTGGTCTCGCATCGGAGGGTGATAGGAGTATTGCATCTGGATGTGAAAACTCAAGGAGCGTGCAACTGCCGGAAACGCTCAGTTCCCGTCATTTGCCACGATGGAGGCCAACGCTCGATCGCCGTCGCGCTGGGCAGTGTCTTCAGCGGAAAAGATGTGCTCGCTGAATGCGATCAGTTTGAAGCCGCTTCCGACGGAGCGAGGAACGGTGATGCCCCAATGCCAACCCCCATCTTGTTCGAATACGTGGAGGGCGGGGGGCGCCTGGCTCGGTGCGGGTGAAGAAGTCGTCATGGCGTGCTCTCCCGTCATGGGGCGACTGCGGGGCAACTACATCGAAGGTGCGAACCCAGTCTACGGGCATTTTTGCTGCACCGCAATATTCGGGTTGTTGTAAAAATTCCGATGCGCCAAGCGTCACAATTTTGAAATACCAATTTGCGCCGTGAGAGCTTGCTGGCATATTGATATGACGATTGCGATTCTTCGGAGGCTTCATGGACAGCGGTTCGCTTGTTTGGGCAGGAGTGCCGCACAACAGCGATGGTGTGGTCTTTCAGATTCGTGTGGGGCGCGGACTTCAACGCTTTCATATTGCGCGGACGGTTCTTGAGAGGGCGCTCGATCTCGAGCGACTGGCGTCCGATGCGCGACAGCTCGAGTGCTTTTATGAACACCTGCGGCCGATCCTGAGTGCCGCCAGGAAGACGCGCTCGAGTGCGAAGGCGGATACAGTCCCTCTGAACATTTCCGATTTCGTCCGGGTTGGCAAGACGCGGGCAGGGCAGGATTCCTTGGCGGCGACACGATGAGCGCCGTAGAAAGGTTGACGAGCTTCAAGGCCTGACGACCGGACGCAGCGAAGCCGAACTGCTTTGCCCAAGCGCGTGAAGGCATTCCTGGATCTCGCGTTCGAGCGCCTGCACGACTGCAACGATTACGTGCTCTCCGACAAAGAGCTGGAGCGGTTCAAGTCGCGGCGGAAGCGATCTGTCCGCGTGCAGCGGAAATCCGCGTAGTACGGCTTGCCGGTGCGGCGCCCGGCACCGCCACGTTTTTCAGTGGCGATCGCCGTCGATCTGTCCGACACATGGATGTGCGCGCTGCAATCGGTGCGGTAACCGCTAGAATTGCGGTTTTAGCCCGGAATACGTCCATGTCTTTTGCCTCGCTTGGCCTGATCGATCCCTTGCTGCGTAATCTGCAGGACCGCAATTATCAGACACCTACGCCGGTGCAGGCCAAGGCGATTCCTGTTGTGCTCAGCGGCAAGGACGTCATGGCTGCGGCACAGACCGGCACCGGCAAAACGGCGGGTTTTGCGCTTCCGCTGTTGCAACGGCTGGTGCAACACGGCCCGGCGGTGTCCAGCAACCGCGCGCGCGTTCTGGTGCTGGTGCCCACGCGTGAACTGGCTGAACAGGTGCTGCAAAGCTTTATCGACTACGGCAAAGGCCTCGACTTGCGATTTCTGGCCGCCTACGGCGGTGTGAGCATCAACCCGCAGATGATGAAGTTGCGCAAGGGCGTGGATGTGCTCGTTGCCACGCCGGGCCGTTTGCTGGATCTCAATCGCCAGAACGCAGTGCAGTTCGATCAAGTACAAACGCTGGTGCTGGACGAAGCCGACCGCATGCTGGATCTGGGCTTCGCGCGCGAACTCAACGCCGTCTTTGCCGCGTTGCCCGCCCAGCGCCAGACGCTGCTGTTCTCCGCCACGTTTACCGACGATATCCGCGCGATGGCGGCGGGCATTCTGCGCGGCCCGGTCAATATCAGCGTCAGCCCGCCCAATGTCACGGCCAGCAAGATCAAGCAGTGGGTGGTGCCAGTGGATAAAAGGAACAAGCCTGATCTCTTCATGCACCTGGTGGCCGAGAACAACTGGGAGCACGCGCTGGTGTTCGTCAAAACCCGTAAAGGCGTGGATTACCTGGCGGCCATGCTGGATGAAGCGGGCTATGCGATCGACACCATCCACGGCGACAAACCGCAACCCGCGCGCCTGCGTGCGCTGGAGCGCTTCAAGACGGGCGAAGTCAATATGCTGGTCGCCACCGATGTGGCCGCGCGCGGGTTGGATATCGACGATCTGCCGCTGGTGATCAACGTCGATCTGCCGATCGTGGCGCAAGACTATGTGCACCGTATCGGCCGTACCGGCCGCGCGGGCGCCAGCGGCGTGGCGGTGTCGCTCGTGTGTGCCGATGAAGCGCCGCAACTGGCCGCGATCGAGGCGCTGATCCGGCAAACGCTGCCCCGTGAAGAAGAGCCGGGTTTTGAAGCCGAACACCGCGTGCCGGAAACCAGCGCAACCGGCCAGATCATCAAGAAACCCAAAAAGCCGAAGAAGCCCAAAGTGCCGCAAGCTGCGCCGGTTGCCAAGCAAGCACCCGGCAAGAAGCTGCGTCCGCAAGGTGGCGAAAGCAGGCGCACGCCAGCGGCGCAGCATGCGACGGCCGCCGGTAACGGCCCGGACTACACCATCGGTAGCCCGTTCAGCGCGCAGAAGCCACGCAGCAAACCCGCCGGCAAGCCAGCCGCGGGTTCACGCAAGCCGGCTGGCAAACCCGCTGGTGGCCGCGGCAAACGTCAACCGTGATCCGTGGGGAGGGGGCACGCCGGCGCTGGAACAGCGCTGGCGGTTTGCGGCCCTCTGGCGGTCATTTAAGCGTATAGGTCAACGTCCCGTATCCCAGTTGATCGAAGCCGCCGCTGTTGGGACCGTAGTCGCCACCGCCGCCTTCCGGCGCGACCTTGCGGGCATAAGCCTCGACGTCCGGCGCGGAGAGCCCTTTGAGTACAACGTAGTGGTTGTAGACGAGTGCCCAGATCGGACGCCCGTCACCGCGTGAACCCGGCGAGATGACGGGCTGCGTGACGTCGCTGTTCGTGTATTGCGTGTAAGGCACGTCCTTCCCGAGGTTGTATCGGGCGGCGTATTCCGCTCCGCGCAGGAACCGGTTGTCGTCATATCCGTAAAGATCGTCCCCCTGGCTCCAGGCCATCTGGCAGAACGACCCGAGCAGCGCGATATCGAGCATGGTATGCCCCTGGTCGCGCCCGCTTTCCTGCACCTGACCCAGCCCATCCGGATACAGCTTCCACACCACGTGTTCGATTGAACCGTTGCCGGCGCCATGCTTGAAGTAGTCGACCGCTTCGGCATAGATGTCGTGACGGTCGGTCAGGACCCCGATTGACAGCATGGATGCCATGTTGGCGAGATCCCAGTTGGCCCAGTAATGGTCGATCTTGCCGCCGTTGTGCCGCGTCAGGAAATCGTGGTTCATCGGATAGAACACGCCCAGCATCATCGACTGGAAGCGCCGGAAATCGTCGGCGCGCCACAGTGGGGACGTGCGCAGGATTTCGCCGGCGTTCGCCAGCTGGTAGCCGTAGATACCGGAAGCCAGGAACTTGTCGGAACTGCCACCGATCATCGTCAGCGTGCGCGACCACGCATTCAGGACTTCTATGGCGTGTTGCGCGTAGGCATCGTCGCCGGTGATCTTCCACCGAAGTGCAAGCGCGTAGGCCGCAGCGGCATCGTTGAAGAGCGTGGCGTAATTCTCTGCGTGGTCGGGGTTGCGTCCGCGATAGATGGCCGGCTGCGGATTCGGCTTCCAGTCGAGCGACGCATGCCGGTTGGCAATCAGGCGTTGCCAGCCGTCGAACCACGGCTGCCGCCGCGCGGCGACGTTCTCGCGCATGCGCGTGAAATCGCTCTCCGTATGCAGCAGGCCGGGGTGAACAAGAGGTGCGCCGGTCAAGCGGGCGCCGGGCGCAGGCTTCGGATGTGCGTCGGTGTGTGACTGATATGAACCGGTCACGTCGGTATGGCTCTGCGTCGCGGCGATGCACCCGCCAAGCATCACGATGCTGAGAACGGGAATCGTGGCTGCTGCTCGCAAGGACAGACGAAATGCCATGTGGCTCCGATAATGGTTGCGCCGGCCTGGCTGAGGAAGAACCAGCATGGATTCGAACAGGAACCGGCGTACGTTGAACGGGCCGTCGGGAGAAAGCCGCTTTGCAACGTATGAACGGTCTTCGCGACGCTACGGTTGACAGTAAGCAAGCCGTAAAGAATCGTCCGTCATCCCGGGGAGACACATTCCGATTCTGCGCATGCCGATCCAACAGGCGTCGCTGACGGACCGCCTACGGTCAATCGCGCTCGGACGCACATCCGGACTGCTACGAAATTCGCTGGCGGCGCTCAGGTGTTGATCCAGACGCGCGCCTGCTCCAGCTCGTCGACGTGGAACACCTTGACTTCGGCCTTCGTAAAGAACCGCGCCAGATGTATCGAGGCTCGGATCCAGCCTGCATCGGCCACCACGGCGGCGCGCGTGACCTTGCGACTCACGGGAACGCCGAGCGTTATGTCGGTCCACAGCGCCTTCGGCTCGATGCCGTTGAAATGCTCGATGCGTTCGAGCACGCGGGTCTTGCCGTGCAGTTCGAGATCGCCACGCATGCGCTCGATGGCCTCGCGCAGATCGTGGTCGGTGATTTTGCCTTCGACGGAAATTTCGATGACAGGGGAGTCGGGCTCGGTGCGATACAGGATCATGGCAAGACCACCTGACTGGGGAGACGTCACACACTCAAGCGCGGCGCGGATGAGCGTGGCGTTCGATGATGTCTTCATCGTACGCCTTTCCATACAGCCCGGTCAGCACCGTTCAGGGTAGGCTCACGGGCCCGCCCCGTTGCGATTTTCGCGCCCGTCATGGCCAGCCGTTCGGTTGGGGACGAGCAGGGACGGGGGGTGGAAGGCTGCAGCTTTTCCGAGGCGGGACGCAAGCTGGGGCCGACCGCGGCTGCGGTCAGCCGAAAGGTGGCGATGCTCGAACGCAACCTTGGGGTACGGCTGTTTCAGCGATCGATCCGGACGCTCAGGCTCACGGAAACCGGCGAGCGGTTCCATCAAGCCGTTGCATCGACCGGTTGAATCCCATCCCGGATACCTGACAAATTGTCCGCTGCCCCTTTGAGCCGCCACACCCGAAAGTCAATCAAAATACGGCTCCAATACCCGCTCGATCCAATCCATGAAGGCCCGGACGCGTGGCGACAGGTTACGCCGATGGGCCACGACGAGCGACGCGGCGAGGGGCTCGGGACGCAAGTCCGGCAGAACCTCCACGAGCGCGCCGCTTTCGATGTGATGCGCGAGCGCCGAATATCCCGCCTGGATCAACCCGATGCCCGCAAGCCCGGCTGCATGATAGGTCTGCACACTATTGACCTGCATCGCGCTTGGCAATGGAAGCGACGCATAGCCGTCGCCGTCCGGGTATTCCCATCCGGCGTGCCTGGCGCCGAGTGTCAGCGTGTAGTGGATCATCCGGTGCCCCTGGCTGCGCAGATCATCGAGCGTGTGCGGTATGCCGTACCGTGCCAGATAGCTCGGGCTCGCCGCATTTGTCATGCGAAGCTTGCCCAGCGGTCGGGCAATCAGCGTCTCGTCGACGATCGGACCCAGACGGATCACGCAATCGAATCCTTCCTGCACGAGATCGACACGCCGATCGGTGCTGGAAAGCTCCAGTTCCAGATCCGGATGCGCCGCCATCAGTTGCGGGAGCGCGGGAACCACGACGCTTCGTGCCAGCTCGGTGGGCATGTCGACGCGCAACCTTCCCCGCAGTGGCGTGCCATTCCCCGAGAACATCGATTGCAATTCCTGTACTTCGGCCAGCAGGTCCCGTGCGCGCAAATAAAAGGCGCGCCCGTCTTCAGTCAGCTGCACGCTCCTCGTGGTCCGGTGCAAGAGCGCAACACCGACATCTCGCTCGAGCCCACGGATCACCATCGAGACACGTCCCTTCTGAATACCGAGGCTTTCGGCCGCACGCGTGAAGCTCGTCATTTCGGCGACACGGGCAAAGATCAAAAGCGCGTCGAGGTTTTGCATTGTTCACCCAGCGAGTAACGGAACGTTCAATTTGTCATCATTTATAACTCAGTTGTGACTCAGTAGAGTGGCTTCCCATGTCGTCCACAGCGGACGACTCGAACGAAAGGGAACCACCATGATTCAACACACCTCTCCGGTTAAAGCGGTCGTCGTCTACCACTCCGGCTACGGGCATACCGAGCGTATGGCAAGCGCTGTTGCCGAAGGCGCCGGTGCCGTACTCGTCGCAATCGACAGCGACGGAAACATTGCCGACGATGCGTGGAATACGCTTGCCGGCGCGGATGCGATCCTGTTCGGCTCGCCGACCTACATGGGCGGCCCCAGCTGGCAGTTCAAGAAGTTTGCCGACGCATCCTCGAAGCCCTGGTTCGACAGTGCGTGGCAAAACAAGATATTCGGCGGCTTTACCAATAGCGCAAGCATCAACGGCGACAAGCTCAATACGCTCGAATATTTCGTTCTGCTTGCCGGGCAGCACGGCGGCATCTGGGTCGGTATGGATATCAAGCCGGCGAACGTGAAAGCCTCGGTGCGTGACGACCTGAATCGTATGGGCTCCTATATCGCGCCGATGGCGCAGACGCCTGCCGATGCGTCGCCTGCCGAGATGTCGCCAGGGGATCTCGAGACGGCACGCCGTTATGGCGCACGCGTCGCGACGATCGCCGGACAGTTTCGGTCCGGAAAGTCTCAAGGCAACTGAACGCCTGGCGCGCGCGACGCGACAGACCGGACGCCGCCACATGTTATCCAGCCACGCTTGAAGGGAATGGTCATGAAATACAAGCAACTTGGCCGCACCGGCCTGTATGTCTCCGAGCTGTGCCTCGGCACGATGACGCTGGGCGGCAATGCTGACGCCGGCATGTGGAGGGCGATCGGCGCACTCGGTCAGGACGACGCGAACCAGTTGATCGCCCGCGCGCTTGATGAGGGAATCAATTTCATCGACACCGCCGATATTTATTCCTTTGGCCAGTCTGAACGCGTCGTCGGACAGGCGCTGAGAGACATCGGAGTACCGCGCAGCGAGATCGTGCTGGCGACGAAGACGGCCGGCGTGATGGGCCCGAAACCCAACCAGCAGGGGGCATCGCGCGGTCACATCATGGATTCCGTGCAGCGGAGCCTGGAACGGCTCCAGGTCGACCATATCGATCTTTACCAGATACACGCGAGCGATTCCGTCACGCCGATCGAAGAGACGCTGCGTGCCCTCGACGATCTCACGCGGCAGGGGCTGGTTCGTTATGTCGGCGTGTCGAACTGGCGCGCAGGCAGGATCGGCAAGGCGCTCGGGCTGAGTGCAGCGCTGCACGCCACGCGCTTCGAGACGCTCCAGGCCTACTATTCGATCGCCGGACGCGACGTGGAGCGCGAACTGGTGCCACTCGTCATCGAGGAGCGGATGGGGCTGCTCGTCTGGTCGCCCCTTGCCGGCGGATTGCTTTCCGGAAAGTTTGGGCCCGGAGCACCCGCCGAAGCAGGTTCGCGGCGCAGCCATTTCGATTTTCCGCCGGTCGATCTCGATCGGGCCTGGCCGTGCGTTGCGGAGATGCGCGCCATCGCCGACACGCGCGGTGTCTCGGTCGCCCGGATCGCGCTCGCCTGGTTGCTCGCCAAGCCGTTTGTCACGAGCGTCATTGTCGGCGCCAAACGGGTCGAACAGCTCGAAGACAATCTCGGTGCGGTCGATGTCGCGCTCACCGAGGACGAGCTTGCGCGTCTTGAAGCCGTGAGTGCGTTGCCTCGCTGCTATCCCGGCTGGATGATCGATCGTCAGGACGCGAGCAGGCGTCCGTTGCCGTTCAAGCCCGATGCGTCGAATTAGAACCGGCTGCTGCACATCCATATCGTCGACATCGGCGGTTATCCGAATGAATGCGCCCCGCATCGAGTTGAACGCGCCCACTGAAAGAGAGAGATAGGCATGCCAAAGGGTTATCTGATCGCACATGTCAGCGTCTCGGACGCCACTGTTTACGCCGCCTACGCAGAAGCCGCAGGCGATGCAATGAAAGAATTCAATCCCAAGGTCATCGCGGGTTGGGGAGCGTATGAAAACCTCGAAGGCGAGGCCCACGAGCGGCATGTGGTCCTTGAGTTCGATTCGTTGGCCGAGGCCAGGCGTTTCTATCGAAGCCCCGAATATCAGGCGGCCAAGGCGCTCCGCGCCGGGGCAGCGACCGGGACGTTCGTGATCCTCGAAGGGACGTCATGACGCTGGCGGCGAAGCGCCCGAACACCAGCGGGCGATTGAAATTCTCCGACGACGACTACGACCGAAAGCAGACCAACGTGTGAACGCAGGCGCGCTCTGATGTTGCTATCGACGCGGCGAATCGCCCGCACGCTCGGTTTCGCCGAACCATCGCGATATGGCGTGGGCGAGTGCTTCATGGTCGGGAGCAGCTTCGCATGCCCATGCGACGAATCCGTCGGGGCGCACCAATATAGCTCGCAGACCTAACCGATCCTTGGCGTCGGCTGCGACATAGGTGAGGCGCTCGCGCCAATGGTTCGCAAGCACCTGTAGCGACGCGTCGGAGTCGAAGTCCAGCAGGAGTCCCCGTCCGTCGCGCAACAGGCGACCTGCCTTCGTTCCGTCGACCAGTTCAAAATCAGGTGCGCTGCGGCCTACCAGCGGATGAGGGCTGCCAAAATCGTAGCGCAGCGAAACACCCCATACGCGCTCGGCGAAATACGTTGCGCCATCCCGGGTCTCGATGAGATCACGCATGATCGCTTCCAGCGCGCGTGTGCTGGGGGTAGGTCGCATCAGTGCGACTTGCGCACGCGACCAATCGAGAGCGCGAGTTCCTATCGGATGGCGCTCTTTTTGATAGCTATCGAGCAGATCGGCCGGCGCATCGCCACGGATGGTGGCTGCCAGCTTCCAGCCCAGGTTCATGGCGTCTCCGAGCCCAAGATTAAGCCCTTGACCGCCCAACGGAGAGTGGATGTGCGCGGCGTCACCGGCGAGCAGCACGCGCCCGTTCCGATAGCGCGTTGCCTGGAACGCGCGATCCGTCCACGTGGTAGCCAGCCCGAGCCTGGTCAGCGTGATGTCGGTGCCGGACACGCGGCGCAGTACCGCCTGTACATGCTCCAGCGTGACTGGGTGAAGTCGGTGAAACGCTCCGTCGTCGAATTCCACCATCGCGATCGTGCCGGGCCGCGCATAGGTGTACATGCCCGTCGATGTGTAGTGTCGGCCGGGGGGAAGTGCCTCCGGCTCAAGCATTTCGACCTCGACGGAGTAGCCGGTGAACTCGGGATCCGTGCCGACGAAATCGAAGGAGCCTGCTTTGCGAATCGCACTGCGGCCGCCGTCGCAGCCGACGAGCCAGCGCCCGCGAAAAGTGTCCCCACCCGCATGAACGGTTACCGCGTCATCCGACTCGTGGAATGCGTCGGCGCTCAGGCCTCGCCGGATCTCGCATCCCATCGCGCTGGCTCGACGAGCCAGGACCGTTTCGAGTGTCTCCACTGCAACTGCCATGCTGGTATCGGCCGAGCCTGACAGGCGATACGGCCACTTCGAGGTATCGATGTCGTCGTGATGGAACTGAATGCCCGCGAAATGACCGGCGGGCCGGCGCGGCTGCTGCATCCAGTGCGCGACCGTCGCACTCTTGTCTGCGATATGGCCAGCGCGCTCGGCCTCGATTACCTCGTCCAGCAGCCCGCGCCTGTCAAGCGTTTCGAGGGTGGGGGCCGACAGGCCGCGCATTCCAAACGGTGGGCGCTTCAACGGAGCGTGTGGTGTTTCGGCGCGTTCGAGCACGAGGACCGACAGCTCGAACAGGCGAAGCTCGCAGGCGAGAAACAGACCGACGGGGCCGGCCCCGGCAATCACGACGTCGTAAATATCTTGATGGTGCGCGTGCATGAACCACTCCTGTGTCGATGTTCGACCGGAGCGTTCCTCAAGTTGAGCGCCACACGGACGAACGTTCGGACGCCTGGTCAGCGTCAGATGTTCGTCGTGGGGATCTCGTGCACGGGGCAAAGACCAGAGCTTTCGCTAACGAAAGGACTTGGGCTTACCAAACCAAGTCTGCCTTTTTCGACACCGCGTTATAACACCGCCGCGACGACGCGTAAATAGCGGCGACGATCCGCTCGCCGCAGTGCGATGTCGCGCTGGCGTGTTACGTCGAGCCCGCGCGAAACACAGGGTTGGCACGAACCGGAACGGGTCTCGACGGCAGTTGCACAACTGACTTATGTTTGTGACGTTCTTCATTCGCGTTCACGATTGGACGTATTAGCGTTTCTCCCGATATAGGAAAACGCCGTACAAGCCGATGTTGCAGAGAGATATGGTGTGAATAATTGATCCGAGGCCAATTATGACGACATCTGCAACAAACGGGCCGAACGAGGCATTGCCTGAAACGCGCGAAGCGGCAGCCGCATCCGACGACGCGTGCCGCGCACCGTCGATCCTGCTGGTCGACGACGAACCGAGCGTGCTGTCGGCGCTCAAGCGCGTGTTCCGTCCGGCAGGCTACGACATCCTGACTGCCGACAGCGGCGAGGCCGCACTCGAGATCCTGGCGTCGACCGAAGTCGACCTGATCGTGTCCGACATGCGGATGCCGCACATGAGCGGCGCGGAATTTCTGGCCCGCGCGCGGGCGCTGTACCCGGACACGATGCGCATCCTGCTGACCGGTTATGCGGAGATCGCGTCGGTCGTGCAGGCCGTCAACGAAGGCGGCGTGTATCGCTACCTGAACAAGCCGTGGGACGATCACGACCTGCTGCTGACCATCGAACAGGCGCTGGAGCAGCGGCATTTGCGCCGCGAAGCGATCCGGCTGGCCGCGCTGACCGAGGCGCAGAACGATGCGCTGCGCCGTTTCAATACGGAACTCGAAACGCAGGTGCGCGCGCGCACCGAGGAACTCGGCCAGACCGTGATGTTCCTCGAAGCGGCGCAACGCGACCTGAAAAGCAGTTTCACGGCGATGGTCCAGGTCTGCGCGAGCATGATCGAACTGCGTTGCGGGACCGCCGGCGGGCACGCGATGCGGGTCGGCGAGATTGCGCGCCGGCTCGCGCTGGCGTCGGAGATGAGCGAGCTGCACGCGCAGGACGTCTATTTCGCGGGGCTGCTGCACGGCATCGGCAAGTTGTCGCTGCCCGACGAATTTCTGCACAAGCCGCTCACGCGGATGACGACGGACGAACACCGCCTGTTCCAGCAGCATCCGCTGCGCGCGCAGATGGTGCTGACGCCGGTCGCGCAACTGCACAAGGTCGCGTCGATCGTGCTTCACCAGTACGAGCGCTTCAACGGACGCGGCACGCCGGACGGGCTGGCCGGCGACGCGATCCCGCCCGGTTCGCGGATCGTTGCGATCGCACGCGATTTCGAAGGGCTGCGCAACGGCGAAATCGGTGCGCCGCATTCGCTCGAGCAGGCGCTCGATGCGTTGCGGTCGCAGGCCGGCGTGCGGTATGACCCGCAGCTCGTCGAGCGCTTCGTCGAACTGATGCGGGATCCGGCGAGTCTCGGCATCGCGGCGTCCGTCGCTGAGATCAAGTCCGCGCAGTTGCGCGAAGGGATGCAGCTCGCCGACGATCTGCGCACGCATCGCGGCGTGCTGCTGATGACGAAAGGCAGCGTGATGTCGGCGCACCAGATCGAGCTCGTGCGCCGCTTCGAGACGCGGGAAGGGATGCCGTTCGACATCCTCGTTCTGGCCGGCGCGGCCGAGTCGAAGCAGACGCCCGCCGCGGGCATGCCGCCCGCCTGACGTCGGATACGCGGCGTGACGGCTGCGGTGCGCGCTCGACCGTGTGCCGCGGCAACGCATTCATATCGATTCGGGCGCTCGATCATGCACGGCACCTACAATCTCCCGCTCGTCCTGTTGTCGCTCGTCATCGCGACGCTGGCCTCCTATACGACGCTCGACCTGGCCGCGTTCATTTCGCTGCTCGACAACCCGAAGCTCAAGCGTGCGTGGCTGGGCGGCGGCGCGGCTGCAATGGGAACCGGGATCTGGTCGATGCATTTCGTCGGCATGCTCGCGTTCTCGCTGCCGATCCCGCTCGGCTATGCACTGCCGGACACGGGCGCATCGCTCACGATCGCCGTGCTCGTGTCGTATTTCGCGCTGAACGTCGTCACGCGTGCGCGGCTGGGCTGGCGGCGACTGTGCGCGGGCGGTGCGCTGATGGGCGGCGGGATTGCCGGCATGCACTACGCGGGGATGGCCGCGATGCGCATGCAACCCAGCATTCGCTACGATCCCGCGCTGTTCGCCGCATCGATCGGCATAGCGGTGATCGCATCGACCGCCGCGCTATGGATTGCGCAGGCGCTGCGCGCGCAGCAGGCCCGTCATGCGACCGCGCAACGCGTCGGCGCGGCCGTCATCATGGGCATCGCCATTACCGGCATGCACTATACGGGGATGGCAGCCGCTCATTTCGCGCCGGACGCTCGATGCGGCGCCGCGAACGGGATCGACGCGCCGTGGCTCGCGACGACCGTCGCGCTGTTTACGATGGCGACGCTGATCGTCACACTGCTGCTCAGCCGCTTCGATGCGCGCACAACCTTTCTGCGCGGGATGACCGACACGCTCGAGCGGCTCGTGAAAATGCGAACCGCCGAACTCGAACGTGCGTTGCACCGCTACGAGCAGTCGACGGAGATGCTGCAGCGCACGCGGGAGAACATGGCGACCGAGATCGACGAACGCAAGGCGGCCCAGGCGCGGCTCGAACAGGAGCGGGAAGAACAGCGGCGCCTGCTGCATGCGCTCGAGGAAACCCACGTGCAGTTGCTGCAGTCGGAAAAACTCGCGTCGATCGGCCAGCTCGCGGCAGGCGTCGCGCACGAGATCAACAATCCGATCGGCTTCGTCAGCGCGAACCTCAATACGTTGAAGACCTGGGTGCGAAGCCTGCTCGACGTGGTCGCGGCGCACGAAGCCGTGCTGCCGCAGCTCGACCCCGCCGCCCGCGATGCGCTGACGGCGATGAGCCGCGCGGCGGATCTGGACTACGTCCGCGACGAGATCGTGACGCTGATCGACGAATCGATCGATGGCGCGGTGCGGGTGCGGCGCATCGTGCAGGACCTGCGCGATTTCTCGCGCCCGGTCAGCGACGAGTGGAGCGTGGTCGATCTCCACGCGGGCCTCGAGAGCACGCTCAACGTCGTCCATAACGAACTCAAGTACAAGGCCGACATCGTGCGCGATTACGGCGACCTGCCGCAGGTCGAATGTCTGCCGTCGCAACTGAACCAGGTATTCATGAACCTGCTGGTCAACGCGGTGCAGGCGATTCCCGAGCGCGGCGTCATCACGATTCGCACGTCGAACGATGGCGAACAAGTGTCGATCGCGATCAGCGACACCGGAACGGGCATGTCGCCCGACGTCGTCCGGCGGATCTTCGATCCGTTCTTCACGACGAAGCCGGTCGGGCAGGGAACGGGGCTTGGCTTGTCGGTATCGCACGGCATCGTCGAGCGCCATCGTGGCGCAATCGACGTGACGAGCGAACCCGGGCGCGGCACGACGTTCTGCGTGCGGCTGCCGGTCCGGCGGGCACGCGACAACGCGAACGCGGCGGCGCTGGCGCAGCGGGCATGAGGACCCCAATGCCCGCCTCCGTCTCGCTCGAATACGTGCGGGACAGCAGGCGGTCGGTGGACGGGTGGCCGAGAAGTCGTCATGTCGCATTCCCCCGTCACGGACCGACCGTGAGATGGAACCTGCGGATGTGAGTTTCTCGCCGGTTACACCGGTTGCATGATGCGCAGCACGGGTTTCCCGCCGACATTCTTCAGCGGGAAATACGACCGATGCGTTGCCGGATCGACTGCAACGACATGGGCGTTCGGGCCGAGCCGGCTCTCGCCGATCTCGCGGATACGGCCGGTTTCCACCTGGAACATCGATACGACGCCCGCTTCGCCTGCGACGTAGAGCGTCGACAGCGCCGAATCGAAGGCGAGCACATCTGGATTCCCGCCGACGTCGAATGATTGGACCGGCCGCATCGAGCGCATATCGAGCACGAGAAGTGTGTCGTTTCCTTCGCAAGCGACGAAGGCGAGCCGACTGCGCGGATCGATCAACAGCCCGTGGCTGCCCCGTGCACCCGGAAGATCGATTCGATTGACGACGCGATCCACGGCCGGGTCGATCTCGACAAGCCGGTCGTGCGTCTGGTCGTTCACGAAGACATGGCGGGATACCGGATCGTATTGTGTATTGCCGGCTTCGCCGCCGAGCGGGATCGTGGCGATGCGTTGGTTCGTCCGCACGTCAATGACTGTTTCGGTTTTCCCGTATTCATCGGAAACGTATAGCTTGCGCGCGTCGGGCACGTAGGCCATCCCGTCCGGGTAATGTCCGCCAGGGATGCGCGCGACGATTTTCTGCGTTCGAGTATCGATCGCGACGACTTCGTCGGTTCCCGTCGCCGATGCGTAGACACGCGACAGCTCGGGAACCGCCAGTACGCCATGCACGGACGACACATTGCCGATGCGTGCCACGACCTTTGACGCGCGCAAGTCGACGACGACGATCTCCGAGTCGCCGAGGTGTGCAATGAAAAGGAGATTGCGGTTCGGATCGATGCTTTCGTAGTCGAAACGCGTGGTGCCGCCCGGCAGCGGGATATCGGCAACTTGCCGTAACGGAAGCGGAGCAGGTGCAGCGGCGTCGGCCGCACGGGACGGCCGGTGCGCGACAAGACCGGCGGCAATGATCGCGACGGACATCGCAAGCAGCGCGGCGATGCCGGCGCGTCGGTTTCTCAATGATTTCATGATGAGATCCTGCAGTGACTTGCGCCGCCGCACGCGATGCGCGTTGCGTGCAGCGGCGCTTCGAGGAGAATCAATGGCCGACGGCAGCCTGCGTGTCGAGCGCGGCAACGCGCGCATGCTCGTCAGCACGGAAGGCGCGCATGCTCGTCGGGCGGCGATGCGTCGTTGCGTATTGGTCTCGTTCGGCGACCCCGTTGAATTCCCCGCGTTACGACCTGGGTCCCGCCTCGGGTTTGATGTGACGGAAGGCAGCCAGCAACGCGAGGTCATACGCGATCTTCAATGCGCCGCACGCGATTAACGGAGCGCCGAGCCAGCCGAGGCCGAACAGCCCGCCGGCCAGCGACGGCGCGACGGCGGCCGCGAGGCTGCGCGGCACCGACGTGAAGCTCGCCGCGGCCGGCCGCTCGGCCGGTGTGACGACGGCCATCACATAGGCGGTGCGCGTCGGTACGTCCATTTGCGACAGCGCGCTGCGCATCAGCAGCAGCGCCAGCGTGGCCGGCAGCGACGGCGCGAACGCCGCGCCGATCAGGCACAGGCTCGACGGGATGTGCGTGAACACCATCGTGTTCAGCAGGCCGATTCTGCGCGATAGCGGCGGCGCGACGAGCTGGGAGCCTGCGGAGAGCAGTCCGGACCAGAAGAAGAACTGTCCGGCAGCGCCGATCGACAGGCCGAAACGCTGCATCAACCAGAGCGACAGCAGCGAATTGACGACCAGGCCGCCAGCGAAAGCGTCGACGCTGAACAGCAGCGCGAGCCGCGTGACGATGCGCCGGGACGGCCCGAGCGGCGGGGCCGTGGTCGTCGCGCGCGATCCGGCGGACGGCAGCCGGCTGTACAACGCGCCGACCGCCATGCCGGTCAACGCATAAACAATGAACATCGCGCGCATCGCCGACAGCAGCGAGATGCCCGCGTGCGAAGCGAGCCAGAGCGGCAGCCCCGCTGCAAGCGAACCCAGCGCGGCCGAGACCGCGCCGATCAGGCTGTAGCGTGCAAACAGGGCTGTCCGTGCCTCGCCGCCGGCCGCTTCGGCGAGCCGTGCCTGCTCCAGCGGCAAAAACAGGCTGACGTCGCCGGAGCTCGGATTGAGCGTGCCGACGAACGCCACGACGAGCAGCGGCCAAAGCGCCGACAGGCCGGCAAAGCCGATGCCGGTGGCCGCCATCAGAACGGCGGCGAACCGCAGCAACCGGCGCTGCGGGAAGCGGTTGGCCACCATGCCGGCAACGATGGTCGCGACGGCGGAACCCGCCAGCGTCGCGGTGCTGATCAAGCCGACATCGATTTGCACGAAGCCGAGCAACAGCAGGTAGGCAGGCAGCAGTACCGCGACGAACCCGTCGCAAAAACCGCGCAGGCCGCGGCTAACCAGCAGGATCGACGCGGCATGCTCGACGCCGGCCGGCAGAAGCCAGCGTGAAATACGCGTTGCGAACGATGCGCCGGAATCGCGGTCAGGCACGTGCATCACGTCGGCACCACGTATAGAGCGCGTCGTACATCACCATCCCGTGGCGCAACTGCTCGTGGTCGTCGGCGAAGTTTCCCGACAATCCGACGGAAATCGCATACAGGCCGGTCGCTTCCGGCGCGAGATCGAGCCGCCCCGTATCCGCACCGCGCACGATCTCGGCGAGCTTGAGCAACGCGGGATCGCGGAGCTGGTACTTGTCGATGAACGCGTCGAAGCTGCAACGCTCGCCATGGTGGCCGAATTCGACGCCGGGCACGTCGTAGGGGATCGCACCGGTTTCCGCGGCGATGCGCGTCACGTCTGCACCGGGCACATAGAGAAATTCCGGTGTCTCGTCGATGAATCGGGCGATGAGCCATGGACAGGCGATGCGATCGATTTTCGGACGTTCCCGCGTAATCCACTTCATGGCGCCTCTCCTGTCTGTCTGTACGACTGAATGGTCAGTCGTCGTCCTCTTCGTCGTCACCGGCCGGGCGACTACTGATGAGCTTGCCGTCCTCGGCCAGAATCAGGCGTTGCTCCTGGCCGCTCTGCACAATCGACACGACATAGCGCGACGCGCCGTCCTTCGCACGCCGTTGAATCACACCGACGCTGCCGCCTTGCCGTTGCCGCTCGATCGTCGCTCTCACCGGTGCCGGCACGTGCTCGAGCGTGACGATTTCGCCGGCGCCCTGATCGGACCCGCTTCGGTCGCAACCGGACAGCGCGACAGACAGGGCAATCGCCGTGGCGACCGGCACAAGCTTGCAAAACCTTCGCATCACCTCCCCCTTGTGCGGTCGCTCGCGACGATCACCCGACCATGTGAATGACGATCCCGGCCACGCAGCAACCGGCGAGCGTGGTTATCAGTCGTGGAGACGGGTCGCTGCGCGTCGACGATGCTGGTTTCCGTCAAATCGATTCTTCCGGTTGTGTCATGGGTCATGCACATCGCTTCGATCGCGGTGCAGGCGTGGATCAGCGGGTCGCGTCGGCGAATCGGGCCGCGACGTTGGTCCAGTTGATGTTCTGCATGAACGCGTCGACATAGGCGGCCGCCTTCGCGCCGAAATCGAGGTGATACGCGTGTTCGTACATGTCGAGCGCCAGCAGCGGCGTGCCGTCGGCCAGCGTGTGCGCGTGATCCGACGCCCACTGGTTGGTCAGCCGCCCGAGCCGCGACGACCAGCTCAGCAGCACCCACCCGGAGCCACCGCCGAGCGCCTTGCCCATCGCCGTGAATTCGGCGCGCCAGCGCTCGACGCTGCCGAAGTCGCGTGCGAGCGCGGCCGCGAATGCGCCATCGAGCGACCCGTTCGCGCCGAGGCCGTCGAAGTAGAGCTCGTGCAGGATCATCGAATTCGCGGCGATCAGTTCCTCTCGCTTCAGGCCGTTCAGTACGAACACGGGCGACGCGGCCGGATCGATCGACGCCAGCTGATCCGCGATGGCGCCGAGTCGTTTGACGGCGCCGCCGTAGTTGTTCTCGTAGTGGCTGACGATCAGTCGTTCGGACAGGCCCTGCAACCGGGCCGGATCGCATGCCAGCGCTTTCATCTGGTACGTCATGTTCGTCTCCCGGTAACGCAGGTTAGTGATGGAGGAACGGATAGGCCGCCAGCCCGATGAGCGCCGCCGCGGTCACGATCACCGGTTCCTGCAGCTTCTTGAAACGCCACAGCAGCAGCACGGTGGCGACGGCGAGCAGCGCGGTCGGCACGTCGACGATCGATCGTTTCGCGATGACGAGCACGGAGCCCGTGATCGCGCCGACGGCCGCGGCCGTGATGCCGTCGACGAACGCCTTCACGCCGGGCCGGTGGCCGTACTTCTTCACATACGGGGCGGGAATGACGGTGAACAGATAACAAGGCAGGAACGTGCCGAGCGCGGCGACGCACGCGCCGGGCAGGCCCGCCACGAGATACCCGATGAAGCCGACGGTGATCACGACCGGGCCGGGCGTGATCATCGCGACCGCGACGGCGTCGACGAACTGCTTGTCGTTGAGCCAGTGGTGCTCGGTGACGACGCCGCCGTACAGGAACGGCACGATCGCGAGCCCCGAGCCGAACACGAAGGCGCCGGCCTTCGTGAAGAACACGCCGATCTGCACGAGTTGCGGCACGTCGATGCCGCTCAGCCAGCCGCTGGCCGCCGGCAGGTTGGCGGCCGCGACCGCGTTCAATCCTCCCTTGTGCAGCCATTTCGGCGGGGCGCGCCACAGCCACCCGATCAGGCCGGCGACGATGAACAGCCACGCGATCTCCGATTCCGTGATGAAGGTCACGGCGGCCAGCGTGAGGAAAATGGCCCAGAGGAGTTTGTCGTGGCCGACGGTCTTCATCGTGAGCTTGTACGCGCTCATCGCGATGATGCCGACCACCGCGGCGCCGACGCCGTAGAACACGGCCTGCATCCACGACAGCCCGCCGAAGTGCGCGTACGCGAAGCCGAGCGCGAGCACCATCAGGAACGACGGCAGCACGAACGCGAAGCCGACGAGCGTCGCGCCGAGAATCCGGTAATGGACGAAGCCGAGGTAGATCGCGAGCTGCGCGGCCATCGGCCCCGGCGCGAGCTGGGCCAGCGTGAGCCCTTCCTTGTAGTCCGCTTCGGTGATCCAGCCGCGCCGCTCGACGAGGTCGCGGCGCATGTAGCCCACGAGTGCGACCGGTCCGCCGAACCCGAACGTGCCGAGACGCAGCATGTAGCCGACTAGTTGACCCAGCGAGTAGGTCGGTTTGGTTGCGGTGATGGCAGCGGTCATGACTTGGTCCCAGTCTCGTTCTTGCCGTTCGACGCGAAATGCACGTACAGCGCGTCGAGCACGGCGCCCATCTGCTCGAGCAACTGGTCGTCGTTCTCCGCTCGCTGGCGCGTGCCGGCCATCACGGCCTCGAAGCCGACTGCTTCCGGCGCCGCGGTGCCACCGACGTCGAGCGCATGCACGATCTCGCCGAGCCGCATCAGCGCCGGGTCCTGGTCGCGCCCGAAACTCGCGAGCAGCACCTCGAACGTCACGCGTTCGCCGACGTGGGTGAAGGTCGCGCCATCGAAATCGAAGCCCAGCGCATCGGCCGGACAATCGGCCGGCGACGCGAGCCAGATGAAACGCGCGCGCGTGTCGATGAAACGGCGGATCAGCCACGCGCTCGCGACGCGGTCGACCCACATGCGCTGTCGCGTTGCCCAGGTCCGGCCCTGATATCCGTCGATCGCGAGCGGCCGGATCTCGCGTTGCGCGGCGTGCGGTTCGCCCGGCGACAGCACGGTGTCGACCAGCGCGACGAAATCCTGCAGCGCGACTTCGGCGCGGGTGGCCGAGTCGCCCGGGAAGTAGTCGATCGCACGGAGCGCGTCGAAGTCCTTGTGCAGGCGCCTCAGCAGGCGGGTGAGTTCGGTGGCGGATTGCCCGGCCAGCGTCTTGCGCGCGTCGGCGAGGGCGCGGGTAAAGGCCGCGTAGTCGTCGTCGCGACTGAACAGCGCGCGGAATTCCTGCTCCTGCGACACGTCGAGGCTCGGTGCGCGCAGCAGGTGGGCCGTGCCGCCGCTTTCGGCGATCCCGTCCGCCAGTTCGCGCAGCGTGCTTTCGTGCGCGGCCGTGTGCGGGAGCAGGTAGATGCCGTCGCGCAGCACCGCGCAGCCCTTTGCCTTGAGCGCGCGCCAGTACCGCATGCGGGCCGTCGCGTTTTCAGTGGGAAGGGTCAGAACAAGGAGTGACCAGGTCGTGAGAGTATCCATGTAGTGAATACTACTCATGCGTTATGTACTCTACAAGTTAACTTTGAGGCGGCCTGCCGCCCGATCGTGTGGCGGCCTTGCTCCGGATTGGGAAGCGGGGTAACCGTGACAATCCACGCATCACACCCGGACCTCATCAAGCGGCTCAAACGTGCCGAAGGACACCAGAAAAGCGTGATCGAGCGCATGTCGAGACTACATCTCGTCCGCGGCAATCCGGCTGGGCAGCAAGGATCCGGTGCGCTCGAGAATCGGGTAGGCGGCCGCGGCCACAATATGCGAATTGATGAGTGTCATGTCACGGAGCAGATCGAGATGCAGCGCGCTCGTCTGGGCCGTATCCAGGCGACCGGAGCGCAACCTGTCGACGTGTGCCGCGGTCGCTGTCGATTCCGCCTCCCGGAAGGCTACTTTCTCGTCAGCCAGCATGCGTGCGGTACGCGGGTCCTCGGTCATGAACAGCGACGCTGCCGTGCGCAGATTGGCCGTCAGGCGATCCAGCATGGCCAGTAGTTCGGCTTCCCCTTCCTTCGAGAACGCAAGCCCGCGCTTCAGGCGCTTGGTGGCGTGCGGAAGCAGATTCAGATCCACCACATCGCCAGCCTGCTCGAGGTTGATGACGAAGGTCAGGATCTCGTGCAAACGCCGATGATCGTTGTCAGCGAGTTGCTCGGGGTCGAGCGACGTCAGGTAAGTCTTGATCGCGGTATTCAGGCTGTCCAGGATGTCGTCGCGCTGGCGGGTCTCCGCGATCAGCTTACGATCACCCACCACCAGGACTGCACGGGCACCTGCCAGCATCTCGCCGAGCACATCGGCCAGTCGAAGCGCCTCACGTGCCGCGTTGCCGAGCGCCACCATCGGAATTTGCAGCGCGGCCGGATCCAGGTACAGCGGCTGCGACGGATCGGTGGGGTCGGTACGCTGCGGCAGCAGCCGCCGTAACAGTCCCTCGAATGGCGTGAGGATTGGCAGGAAAAGGCCGGCAAGAGTCAGGTTGAACAGCGTATGAAAATCGGCCACCACCCGCGCATTGTCCGGCTCGATCGCAACCATGAAACGTCCGATCGGCTCCAACGCCGCGAGTGCCAGCACGACGCCCACTGCCCGCGAGAGCAGGTTGCCTACCGGCAAGCGCTTCGATGCGGGGTCGGTTGCCGCCGTCCCCTCCAGCAGCGGGTTGATCGCGGTGCCGAGGTTCGCACCCAGGACCAGTGCAAACGCGGTATCAGGCGGCACCACGTTCTGCGCACAGAGCGACATGATGAGCAGAACGATCGCGACGCTCGAATGCGCGGCCCAGGTCAGCCCCGCTGCCAGCAGCACATCCACCAGCGGTACCGTGGATGCGGCACCCAGCAGCATGCGGAAACTGGGTGCATCCTCGTAGTCCGTCATCAGGCCAAGCAGCTGGTGCAGCGCGAGCAGCATCAGGCCCAGGCCGATCAGCACGCGGCCCAAGTCATGTGCACGCGTGTTCGACACCTTGCGGAACATCAGCACTCCGACGAGTATCAGCGCCGGCGAGATCGCTGCAACATCGAACGACAACACCTGCACGATCAGTGTCGTGCCGACATTTGCGCCGAGCATCACAGCGAGTGCGGGGACCAGCTTGACCAGCCCGCCTGCGGCAAAGCCAGCCGTCATGAGCCCGGTCGCCGTACTGCTCTGCAATACCGCCGTGACGCCCAGTCCAGCCAGGAAAGCGCGAAGTCGTCCGTGCAGGGCGCGCCCGAGAATCGAACGCAAACCGGCACCGAAGGCGCGCTGGATGCCGGTCTGAACCATATGGGTGCCCCACAGCAGCAGCGCAACGGATCCGGCCAGATCGATCAGCGTGAACGTAAATGTCATGATCCAGAGCCCTCCATGCCGCGCGGTTGCTCATATGACGTTCAGCAAGGGCGTGCCCGGTATTACCTGCCCGTGAGTCCTCGCGGGTCTTGTTCGGTGTTCCTTGCTGCCCGGTGCTCAATCACGCAGGGCTTCACGCGCAAGTTGCTCCCAGGAAAGGTGGCGTACATCCGTGCCCTTGGCGACATAAATGACGAGCTCCGCCAGATTCGTTGCATGGTCCCCGATACGCTCGATGGCCGACGCGATGGACAGATAGTCCAGCGCAGAAGCGATGATGCCGGGATGTTCGGGCATATACGTCGCCAGCTTGCGCATGAAAGCGCGGTATTGCTCGTCGATCGCTTCGTCCTCGCGGACAATCTGGGCTGCAGCGACGACATCGAGTCGAGCGAATGCATCGAGTGCGCGACGGAGGATGTTTGACGCCAGCTGGCCGGATAACTGGATTTCTGCCATGTCGATGGTCTTGCCTGCAGCGTCATTCGCGATTCGTCGCGTCCGCTTCGCGATCTTGTGTGCTTCGTCGCCAGCCCGCTCGAGATTGGTGGTCGCTTTCGAGATCGCCATCAGCAGGCGTAGGTCGGATGCGGCCGGCTGCCGTCGCGCGATGATGTTGCCGCACTCCGCATCAATTTCGACTTCCATCGTATTGAGTCGATGCTCGACGGCAATGACTTTATCGACCAACTCCAGGTCGAAGCAGCTGAGGGCCTGCATCGCATTGGTCAATTGCGACTCAACGAGCCCGCCCATCTCGAATACCTTGGACGAAATGTGGTGAAGGTCCGTGTCGAATCGGCTCGTTATGTGTTTGTCTGACACGAGAATATCCTCCTTGACCCGGAGCCCGGAGGGTGTGCTTCGCGAGCTCCTGTCCATGCACCCGCAAGACCGACCTGACGCGATTTCGGTGGCCGGCCGGTCTTGACTCGTTCGACCGCGGACACGGCTGCAAGCAGGTGTTTCTGCGGAACTGACGCCAGCAGAATCAGGCCGTCCCGAAGACGCTCACGTTCTTTCACCGATATGCCCGCATCGAGACACCGCTGGATCAGCACCGTGATCGTTTCGTAGTCCGATCGTGGCATCGTGAAGGTGTCGCGTGCGACCTTCTCCTTCTTCAGACGGTCGTTGACCTGAGGAGCAATGCCTGCGGAATCGACCTCGATACGCGCTGTTCGCCTCGTGCCAGCCTTCGTTGGAGCAGATTGCCTTGCGGCAGCGGATTCCGGAATGTCCCCGTAACTTGCACGCGTGCGCGACGAGGCGACATCCCGGCTTTGCTCCTTGGCGGCCCGGTGTTTCATGGTTGCCTGCGATCTTGACCATACTGTAAAAAAAGTATAGCGATTTTTACATTAAGCGGTCGTGGCCTGTACGGGGGAGCAGATCCCCCTTGCGGCAAAGCGTGTCAATCCTGAAACATATTCGGGTGATTTTTGCCATCGTCCCTACCTGCTTGACCTCGTATATCCCCACAACGCAATGAATTACCTAACCGGGAACGATACTTGCGTCGCAAGCGCTGTCGACGACTTGCGACCGAACGTATCAGACCAGTAGAGCGTGTTTCTCTTGCGGCTGCGCTTTCTGTGCCGCAACAACACGCATTCGGACTCGCGTGTCCTTCAGGACCAACAGCGCGTGCGAGTGGATCGCGCCACAGAAACCGTTGCAAGTACAACCGGTCGGCGTCGGGGAACAAGAATCATGACATTCACGTTCACACTGATCGATCTCGCTGGATCGATCGCGCTGGTGTTGCTCGGCACGCAGATGCTTCAGACCGGCATGCAGCGCGCATTCGGCGCGGGCCTTCGGTCGCTCCTGGAGCGGGCGCTCTATGGACGAGTCCCTGCCTTCTTCGGTGGCATGGGCGTGACGGCGGTGCTGCAGGGCAGCGCGACGACCGCGGTCATGACGGGGGAATTCACCGCGCAGGGGCGCGCCGGCCTTGTCCCGGCGCTGGCCGTCATGCTCGGCGCGAACATCGGCACGACGTTGATCGTGCAGGCGCTGTCGTTTCAGGTCGACAGCGTGTCGCCTGCCCTGGTACTCGTCGGCATGCTGATGTTCCGCAAGGTGTCGAACACGCGCGCACATGAGCTGGGGCGTATGCTCATCGGTCTGGGCCTGCTGCTGCTTGCACTGCACCATCTGCAGGAACTGATGACGGACTACGAGGATGCGCCGAGCCTCCGGATGTTGCTGGGCGACGTATCCACGGTGCCGCTGATCGACGTCTTGCTGGCAGCGGGTCTGACCTGGGCCGCCGATTCGAACGTGGCGATCGTTCTCCTGATCATGTCGCTTTGCGCGCAGAACGTCATTCCGCCCGATACCGCGTTCGCACTGGTGATGGGGGCAAACCTGGGCGCAGCAATCCACCCGGTGCTGGAGGGGACGGTAACGCACGATCCGGCCTCCAGGCGCGTGCCGGTCGGCAATCTGCTCATTCTGTCGATCGGCGTGGTGCTTGCACTTGCGGCACTCACGCCGATCGGCTGCGTCATGGTCAGGATCGAACCGGACAATGGGCGGGTGGTGGCCGATTTTCATACGCTGTTCAACCTGTCACTGGCCTGCCTGATCCTGCCGTTGCTGACCCCGTACGCAGACCTGTTGACCCGGCTGCTTCCTTCGCTCGTGAAGGTCTCGGACGCATCGCGGCCGCAGCACGTCGATCCGCTCGCGGGGCAGGTGCCCGAGCTAACACCCGACATCGCCCACGATATGCTGCCCTTCGCCGATACGCGAAACGGCATGTTCCCGCGAAGCCGTCCTGTATCGATCGGGCGTGCCGGAATGCTCGTCACGGATATCCGTACCCACGACGACGTTCTCGATAACGTCAGGATCGCGCCCCGGACGTCCATGGCGTTTCCTGACGCCGGGCAACTTGCCGGTTACGATGGACGGCACCGCCATGAAGGCGGCGACACGCTATACGAGGGCGCGCAACATCGCATCGAAATCCGGGAGTGCGCCGGCCACGCGCTCGAGCACATCGGCCCTGATGGCAACGTACAGACGTACTACCCGGCGAAGTCGCTGTGGCTCACGCTGCAGGACATCCAGGTCGTCAGACGGCTGGAGCCTGCGGGCGGGACGACCCATTCGACGCTTTCGACCTATGTGCAGGGAACTTCAAGTCCGGATGATTGCTGCTTGTCGATCATCGGTGACGTGCAGAACAGCACGCGCACGGTGCATATCACCTTCGCGGCCCGCGAGATCGGTGCGACTGAACGGCACGGCCTTCGCGACTTGCAGGACGAACTGGGCATCGCGTTTTCCGACGATCCGCTTGGCACGGCAAGGCTCGGCTACAACCAACCGGACGATGAGATGCAGGAGCCGGCTCAGTGGTGGGCATTGTGCGACGTGCCGGCAAGCAGCATGCAGGCGCTTGCCGACGGCATCGAGGCGGGGCGGGTGACCGCTGTCAAGGTGGGACTGTGCCTGCGGGGCGTCTATACATCGGTTCCGTCCGGCGCCGCGCAGGCCGGTGGGTTGCCCGTGTTCCTGAGGCCCGGCCAGGACGGCAGCATGCTGGAAGCTCCAGCAACCGCCAGCGGATATGTCGTGTATCTCGCCATCGATCTCCCGAAAGTCAACCTGCCCGGAGATGGCCGGTCGGCGCAGGTGCCGGTGCGCGCGGGCGACGGGAATGCCATCGGAGCGCTGACGGAAAGGCTCGACAAGGTGTTTGCCGGCTTGAAGTGGCTCGCGGCGCTGGTCGCGATCCTTGTTGTCGTACTTCTGGTCAAGGGGCGGTGACGAGCCTGGAGCCCCAGTCTGCAGATCGAGTTCCGGTGACTGCTGCAAACGGCTTTGGTCGCTGCATTGCCAACGAGCATTGCCTGCGGTAGGCGATCGCCCGTGTGTCCGTGCATGCAAGGGCCGCTTGAGACATGCCATCGCACCGTGTGGTCGGAAGAACGCGTCGCTGTCTATCGCGACATGATTTCACTTTTGCAACCAACCAGCGGGTGGAAATCCGACGCGTGCGCCGTCGTCTCCAGTACGCCGGTTGGCTGCGCGACGGCGGCACACTCGGCGTTGGCGATCGCCGCATGCGGTCGCGCGATCGGTCCGATCCGTACCATCGCTGAAACACTTTCACCCTCTCGAAGTCGGGCGACGTAGGCAAGCATGGGTGGTGCCGGAACGCGGGGCGCTATCCGGCCAGCGTCGGCTGCCGGACGTCGCCGCTATCGGTCGATGAGCCCGGCTTGTTCGCCACATCCTGCGCGGCCGGCAACGCGACACGCACATAAAGAAACGCGCGCCGTTCGCGATCCGGCAACACTTGCGGCCCGTAACTGATCGCGACCGAGCCGTCGTCGATCTCGCCGGCCTGCGCGAAACGCCACGCGCCCGGATCGCTGTCGAGCAGGAATTCGGCGCGTGCATACGCGTGCGGCTCGAACCGTTCGGGAATCGTCACCGTCCGCCCGTCGAGCTTGTCGAGCAACGCTTCGACCACGTTGAAGCCATAGCCGTCGCGCACGATGTCGCAGATGAAGCTGCCCGCGATGCGCGGATTCAGTTCGATCACGTGCGGCACGCCGTCGTGCACGATGCAGTCGAGGTGCACGGGCCCCCACGTGAGCCCGGCGGCCGCGGTCGCGCGCGTACCGACGTCGATCAGCGCGCGCAGCGTGTCGGCATCGAGATCGAGTTCGGATGTATAGCCGCGTTCGAGAAAGCCGGCGCCATGCCGCTTCAGCTTGCGCAGCGCGCCGACATAACGACCGTCGAAATACTCGACGCAGTATTCGCTGCCGCTCAGGAATTCCTCGACGACGACGCGCTCCGTCGCGAGCGTCCGCGCATCGGTTTGCGCGGCGGCGAGCGCGTCGAGTTGCGCGCGCACTTCGGCGATGTCCGCGCAGCGCCGCACGCCGTCGCTCGCCGATCCCTCCGACGGCTTGACGACGACCGGAAATCGCAACGGTTCGGCTGCGGCGGCGAGCGCCGCCGGCGCACCGAGTGTGCCCGTGACGAATTGCGCGGCGGGGATGCCGTGCGCGGCAAGCAAGGCCTTCTGGTTCGACTTCGATACCGCGTGCGCGACGTGCCGCGCATCGGGGCCGGGCAGGCCGAGCGCGTCGGCGACCCACGCGGCGGTGCGCGCATAGGTGTCGTGTGCGGTCGTCACGCGCAGCGTGTCGAGTTCGTCCGGAAAACGCGTGCGCAGCCAGCCGGCGAGCTGACCGGCGTCGGGTTCGAGGTTGATGGTCTCGACGCCGTCGGGAAACACGCCGTCGAGACGATGGCCGGGCGCCGTGATGACGGTCACGGCCACCTGGCGCGCGAGCGCGGCACGCACGAGGGCGAGGCTGCTGCCGGTGGCGCGTGCGCCGATCACGATGAGTCGCTTCATGCTGGATCCTTGATCGAGGTCGGGAGAGCAGTGTGGTGCCGGCTAGCGTGCGCGCCTGCGCAGGCGCTGTGCTTCGAGGCGCGGCAGCAGGTGCTGGACGACGCGCGGCAGCGTGTAGATCGGCAGTTGCGCGCACGTGAACACGAGCGCCATGGTCGGCGTGGCCGCGAGCCCGAGCGCGGCCCACATCAGCCCGACGTTGCGATTGGCGACGATCAGCGCGACATTGAGCCGCGTGCGGACGTCGCCGGGCGTGAGCCCGTACGCGATGATCTGGAAGCCCGCGTTGACGGCGAACGCGAGTGCGATCGCGCTCAACGCGCGGTGCGGCGCGTCGATGATCGACTGCTGCATGCCGGCCATCGTGCCGAGCGCAAACACCAGCAGTGCGACGACGACGATCGCGTCGATGGGCGTCGCATAGCGGTCGAGCCGGGCACCGGCGAACCGCCGCACGAGCAGCGCGACGCCTTCGGCGCTGCCGATCAGCAGCGCGAGCCGCAACGCGAGGCTCAACGGCGAGATCGACACGGCCGTATCGTGACTGAACCAGGCCGTCAGCAGCGGCGCGGTGAGCGGAACGAACGCCATCGACGCGAGGGTCGCGACGAGCGCGACGCTCGCGTCGAGCGACAGCATCCGCGCGATCGTCGACGTGCCGCTCGACGGCGGCGCGCAGTATGCGATCACCAGCGCGACGACCCAGTCGTACGGCATGCCGGCGAGCCGCGCCGCGATGCCGAGCGCGACCGGGCACGCGATCATCGTCGCGGCGGGCAGCAGCAGCGACACGGCCGGCCGCCGCGCGACCGCGCGCACGGCGGCGGGCTCGACGCGCAGCAGCGTGCCGAGCACGAACAGGAATACGGTGACGGGCATCAGCGGCCGTGCGAGATCCGCGAGCGGCGGAATCAGCAGACCGAGGCCGACGCCGCACGCGAGCACGGTCGGGCCGCGCCGCACCAGTGCGGCGATCAGTGCGCGCACGGGCGAGCCCCGCGCCGACGGCGAACGGAGATGAAGCCGGAACAGACAGCGGATGGCATGCAGATTCCTCGGAAAGGGGCCGGCCAGCATGGAATGTCCGTTAGGCTAATCCCGACGATGCGTGAAGTAAAATGATATAAACTGGATCTGTAACAAGAGAAAGTGATATGAACATACCTCTGCTCGAAACCTTCCGGGCCGTCGTGCAGGAAGGCAGCGCGTTGCGCGCGGCCGAACGGCTCGGCTGCACGCAGTCGAACGTGACCGCGCGGCTTCGCCAGCTCGAAGAGTCGCTCGACGCGCCGCTGTTCGACCGGCACGGCAAGCGGCTGGTGCTGAACGAAGCCGGGCGCCGGCTGATTCCGTATTGCGACCGCATCCTGCGCCTCGTCGACGAAGCGACGCAGGTGGTGCGCGAGACGCCGGTCGCACGCAGCTTCCGGCTCGGTTCGATGGAAAGCACGGCAGCCACGCGGCTGCCGGCGCTCGCTGCCGCATTGAAGGCGCACGATCCGGCACTCGGCCTCGCGGTGCAGATCGGCAGCGAACCGGATCTGGCTGACGCGCTGCTGCGCGGCCGGATCGACGCCGCGCTCACCGCGCGCGCGGTCGTCCGGCCCGGGCTGCGCTACGAGCCCGCGTTCGCCGAGGACATGGTGCTGGTGAGCGCGGCCACGGTCACGCGCCGGCAACTGCTGGCCGACAACACGGTGAGGCTGCTGGCGTTTCACGACGGCTGCCCGTATCGCGCGGTCGCCGAGCACTGGCTGAAGGCGCGCGGCTTCGCGATCGAATCGGTGTCGTCGTTCGGCACGTTCGGCGCGATCCTCGGCTGCGTGGCGGCCGGGATGGGCGTTGCGATCCTGCCGAAGCGGATCACGACCGAACACGTGGCGCGCAAGGAATTGCGCACGCACGCGTTCGACGATCTCGACAGTGTGACGACCTATCTCGTCACGCCCGAGGAAGCGCCCGCGCTGCCCGAACTCGACGCATTGCGCGCGGTGCTGGGCCGGCAGGCGGGCGCGTTGCTCGCGCGCTAGCGTCGGAGAGCCCGAACTCGGGGCGCGGGCGCGCGGCGCCAACAACGCTATGCCGGCGCGACGGCGCGTTCGTCCGCGAAGAAATCGGCCTCGATTTCGCGGATGCGCCGGCAATCCTCGAGCAGCCGCTCGAACGTCGGGCTGTAGAGGCCGACCGTGCCGAGCGCCGTCTGCAGGTCGGTGGTCACGCGCAGCGTGTCGCCGACCTTGATCCACTGCTTGAGCCCGACGAACGACGGCAGCGCCTGGATCGCCTGCCACGTGAAGTCCTGTGCGAGCACGCCGTTGCGCGACGACAGCAGCAGCACGTGCCCGCAGTAGCCGCGAAAATCCGTCGGCGCGGCGGCTTCGCCGAACAGCCGCTCCGGATGCAGCACGGCTTCGACGGCGGCCGACACGTGATTCTCGCCGCTGACCGCACTCGTCAGCCGCGGGTCGAGGCTGCCGTGCAGCCGCGCGTTCAGCTCGACGATCGTCGGGCCGTCGGCGGTATCGAACAGTTCGAGATGGGTCGGCCCGAAGCGGACTTCGAGCGCGTCGAGCACGTCGGCCGCGTAATCGAGCAGCGGCGCGTAACGCGGGTCGGCATGGTTCAGCACCAGCATCTTGTCGAGGCGCGGCGCATGCGTGCGGTCGCGATGCACTTCCCACAGGCTGACCACGCGATGGCGACCCTCGAACGACACCGAATCGACGATGTATTCCTGCCCCTCGGAATAGCTCTGGATCACGATGTCGTCGTTCGGCTGGTTGTACAGCGAACGGGTGGCCAGCACGTCGCGCGCGGCGGCCTCGACCTGCTCGAGCGTGCGGCAGATCTTCACGCCGGTCACGCCCGCGCTGCGCGCCGGCTTCACCACGAGCGGCAGCGTACCGTGCGCACGCGCCCATGCGAGCGCTTCGTCGACCGACGTGCTGTGGAAGTGCGCGGGTGCGCGCAGGCCGGCCTGGCGAATGCGCTCGTTCATCGCGAATTTGTCGCGTCGCGCGGCCGACGTCGCGAGGTTGTTGCGATACGGCACGTCGAGCCGCTCGGCCAGCGTGTCGGCGAGTTCGAGCGCCGCGTCGAGGCCGTGCAGCACCGCGCCGATCCGCAGGTCGCTCAATTGCGCGAGCGTCGCGTCGACGTCGCCGCGATGCTGGACCTGGCGGATGTAGTCGGACGGGACGAACTGGTTCCGGTAGATGTCCGGCAGATCGGGGTCGCTGATCACGTGCGCGCAACGGATGCCGTATGCGCGAAACGCGGGCGCCAGATAGGCGGCCGTCGACGCGCCGTCGACGATCAGGACGGTATCGATGAAGCGATGCTGCATGGATTCCTCGCTCGGCTGTGGGATCGGTTGAAGGGCGGCAGAGTCGGTACGGGCTCAGGCCCGCGTGCCGGCATCCGGTGGATCGCCGGGCCAGCGCGCGGCCAGCACGATGCAGACGGCGACGAGCGTGGCCGCGACGGCGAATGCGCGCGATGCGCCGGCGACGATCGCCGCGCCCTGGCCCGCGACCAGCGCACCGAGCGCCGCGACGCCGACGGCGGCGCCGACCTGACGCGCGGTATTGAGGATCGCGGACGCGGTGGCCGAGCGGCCGGCTTCGACGCTGCCGAGCATCGTCGACGTCAGCGCGGGAATCGCGATGCCGCCGCCGATCGCCATCGCTGCGAGCCCCGGCGCCAGCAGTGCGTACGGCGTGTGTTCCGCGAGCGTTTGCCACAGCCACACGTAACCGGCGAGCGACACGGCGAGGCCGACGATGACGGTCGCGCGGAATCCGTACCGGACGGCGAGCCGCGCACTCGCGATGTTGGCGAGCATGATGATCGTGAGCGGCGCGAGCGCGAGCCCCGATTCGGTCGCCGTGAAGCCGCGCGCGCTCTGGAAATAGAGGCTCAGCGAGAAGATCAGCCCGTAGAACGCGGCATTCGTGACCGCGCCGATCGCGAGCACGCCCGGCACGCGCGCGATCCTGAAGAACGCGAGTTGCAGCATCGGCGCTGCCACGCGCCGTTCGATCGCGACGAACAGCGCACCGAGCACGACCGATGCAACCAGCGCGCCGGCCGCATACGGGTCGCCCGGCCCGTGCGCGCCGGCCCGGATGATCCCGCCCGTCAGCAGTGCGAGCACGAGCACCGCGACGATCTGGCCGGCCGGATCGAACAGCCGTGTGCGCGCGGCGACCGAATCCTGCACGTGGCGCAGCGTGACCCACAGCCCGGCCGCGCAGATCGGCAGGTTGATGAAGAAGATCGCGCGCCAGCCGAGCGAATCGATCAGCAGCCCGCCGAGCGTCGGCCCGGCCGCGCTGATCGCGCCGCCGGTCGCGCTCCACCACGCGACGGCTTTCACGCGCGCGGCGGCGTCGTTCGCGCAAGCATGCGTAATGAGCGCGAGCGACGTGGGCAGGATCATCGCCGCGCCGACACCCTGCGCGACACGCGCGGTGATCAGCGCCGCGAGCGACGGCGCGAGCGCACAGCCGAGCGACGCGAGCAGGAACAGCGCGAGGCCGTATGCGAACAGCCGGCGGCTGCCGAAGCGGTCGGCCAGCGTGCCGGACGTCAGCAGCAGCGCGGCGAACGACAGCGTGTACGCATCGACGATCCACTGCAGCCCGTGGACGCTCGATCCGAATGAATGGCCGAGGCTCGGAATCGCGACGTTGACGACGGTCACGTCGAGCTGGACGATCGCGAAGCCGAGGCTCGCGGCCGCGACGGTCGGGAAGATCGCACGCAGCGACGTGCGATGCGGCGGCACGGTGGCGACCAGTGCGCCGTCGAGCGCCGGAACGCGTTCGCTCATTGCTGCCCCCGCACCGCGTGGGTCGCGACGCGGCGTGCCGGCAGCGAAGCGTCGCATTCAACGTGTCCGAAGAAGCAGCGCAGCAGGCGGTATCGGTTCATAGGGCGAGTTCCCGGTTGGCGGATGAAGGGACGGCTGCCCATCGAGAGCGAGCCGCATCGTCGAATCCGACAGAAAACTAGCATCGACCCGTTAGCGAATACAAATAATAACCAGCGATTTTTTAACAAGCATTCGTGTTAAAGGCCGGTGCGATCGACGAAGCCCGATGCCCGTCGCATTGCTGAACTTATATCGATAATTTTTGTTAGCAATCGATTTAATATCATTTCGCAATGCAATGACGGTCTCCTAGTCTTGTCGAGCGCTGCGCACCGAGGACGGCAAAGCGCGGCGGTGGTGCCCACCGCACTTCGACCCAAGATCTATTTACGAGAGACCTATGACCTACCTTGCAGATGAACGTATCGTCTTGACGGCAGTGGAGTCCGGTCACATCCGGAAGACGCTCGGCGCGCTGGCCTACGATCCCGCCGGTGGCGCCGGCTACATCAGCGCAGTCCGCAAGCTGGCCTACAACGCGTTTCCCGACCGGATCGTCGACGCATTCGACCGCGCGAAGGCGCCGACCGCGGACGCGCACGGCTCGATCGAGATCGACAACCTGCCGATCGACGACGACGTGAACGGCAGCCCGAGGTTCGAGGAAACCGGCCGCTCGTTCAAGTCCGGCGTGCTGAGCGAGAACGTGCTGGTCGCGCTGAGCACGCTGGCCGGCGAGCCGTATTCGATCGCGCACGAAGGCCGCGAGCTCGTGAACAACCTGACGCCGCACAAGACGACCGCGCGCGAATACACGGGCCTCGGCTCCGAGGTCGAGCTGGATTTCCATATCGAGAATGCCGCGCAGGCGCACATGCCCGAAGGCGACACGTCGCCGTTCGCGTTGCTGCTGCTCGGCGTGCGCAGCGAAGCCGGCGGCGGCCCGTACACGCGGCTCGCCGATGCGCGCCGCGCGCTGCAACTGCTGTCGCCGGACGATATCGCGCAGCTCTACGGCGAGCACTACATCATCCGCGTGCCGTACCGGTGGCGTGGCGCCGCGCCGACGCCGCGCGACAACACCGACCTGAGCGCCGTGCTGTCGGGGCCGCTCGACGCGCCGCGCGTGACGGTCGCGTTCTATCCGGACATGGTGCTGGCGGTCAATACGCGTGCGCAGGAAGCGCTGGCCAACCTGTATCGCGCGGTGCGCGAGGTGTCGTTCGGCGTGCAGGTGTCGCCGGGCAAGCTGGTGCTGATCAACAACCATTTCACGCTGCATTCGCGCGACCGCTTCGATCCGCAATACGACGAGAACGACCGCGCGTTCCGCTGGGTCCAGCGCGTGTTCGTCGCGCGCAGCCTGTGGAATTTCCGCGCGTTCACGCCGCTGCAGGCGCGTGTGTTCGATCCGAAGGCGCTGTATGCGGGCGAGTCGTCGCAAGCGAAGCGCCCGTCACCCGTCGCGCAACCGGTGCCTCAGCGCACCGCCGCGGCCGAACTCGAAGCGACGCTCGCGTAAGCGGGCCGAGAACGCAGGGCGGCGCGGCGACGTATTCCAGCGCCTGCCATCGCGCTGTCCCCGCTCGCGTTCGCCCCACGCATCATCGAGCAAGTGCGTCCTACGTGCCGAACAGGGCAGGCCGTCGCCGACCGAATGCCCGAAGTTGTCGTTGATGTGCTTGAAGCGGTCCAGATCGAGCAGCATGAGCGCCATCAGGTGCCGCGTGCGCCGCGCTTGCGACATCGCCTGCTTCATGCGGTCGCTCAGCAGGTTTCGGTTGGGCAGGCCGGTCGGCGCATCGTGATTGGCCAGGTATTCGATCCGCCCCTGCCGCACCATGCGCTCGGTGATGTCCTCCTATATGAATGCGGCCGCGCTCGTCGCGAGTGCTGCTCATCCTTCTATCCGTTCCGCGATCAACTCGGCCTGCGCGCGCCCGAATTCGGCGTCCGTGCCGGCGACCCAGTCCGCCGCCGCGGCGACGTCGGCGGCACACGCCAACCGTTCGATCCCCCGGCAACGAGCCGATAGGACCTGGGCGCCAACGTTCGCGCTGCTCGATGTGAGCGTATGCGCGGCGAGCTTGAGCGCGTCGGCGTCGCCCACTGCGACGGCCGCATGCGTGTCGCGAATCAGCCGCAGCGCATCGAGCGAGAACCGATCGATGATCCGGGTGAGGACGTCGGGGCGGAAAGTGGCCGCTTATATATAGCGTGCATTGAATGCAAGTACAAGTCAGGCGAGTAAGGTGAAAGATATTCGCAAAGTCTGATCGATCGCCAGACAATTTGTGAACCGGAGGTGGCCGGAAGCGGGCGAGATTTTGTCGTTTCAAGCCAATAATTTCATTTTTGTTTTATTTTTGGTGTTTTGTTTACGATTGACGTGAAAAGAGACATGTCGCGTAAAATGAGTTAAAAAATACATACCATATTTTGTTTTGATGGGGCGACTATTCAATAATGTGAGAGAGTCCGGTTGGACAGAGAATCGCCAAGCTGATCGGGTTGTGTGGTGAAGGAGTGGGGTTCAAAACAGATCGCCGCGTCGTACCTGAAAACCGCCTCGGAGAGCGCTTTCGAATACTGCGGCGCTTGGATCGTTCGGCAAACGCGTAATTCAGGCCCCATATAGCCGACTGCAATGATCGGCACATTATTCGACTAGGCGTGTCGATGTGTTGGACCATTTCAGGAATTGACCTTCCTGATTTTGTGTGTGCGCTGCAGATTTCTGGACTTATCCGGAAAACACCCTATATTTTCACGGTGCGCCGGCGTCTTTGAAATAAATATAACGCTTTATGATTATGAAAAAATCAACAAGCTAGATGCGGAATACAAAATAATTGCCGGCTGGCTTTATCGTGATGTGAGTCGCATTCCACGATGTTCCGGATGTATGCCGAAGAGACGAGGCCTATGACTCCAAGCCGTGCCATGGCGCAATTGCCGCGCGCGGCGCAACGCCCTCGATTCCGATCGGTGACGGATCGAAGTCAACAGAGATAGTGACCGTGAAGATAATGCTTGTGGTCGGTTCTCTCGGTGGGGGTGGAGCGGAGCGCGTGGCAGCGACGCTCGTCAACGCGTGGGCGGAACGCGGAGATGACGTGACGCTCGTTTCGACGTTCTCGGGACGCGGCGATTGCTTCTACGCGATATCGTCGCGCGTTCGCGTGTTGTATCTCGCCGACCTCGTGCGATCGACTGCAACCGGTGCGCTCAACGCATGGCAACGTTTCATCGCGTTGCGGCGCCTGATCAGGACGACACATGCCGACGTCGTGGTGTCGTTCCTCGCGCACGTCAACCTCGCAGTCATCGCGGCGAGCCGTGGAACGGGCATCCCCGTCATCGCCTGCGAGCATACGAATCCGATCGCGGCACCGCGCGGCCGCTTCCAGAGATTCATGGTGCGCTGCCTCTATCCGCATGCCGACGTATTGACCGTGCTGACGGCGGGAAGCGTCGAACCGTTGCGCAAGGAGATCCCCGCACTGAGGAACGTCGCCGTCCTCCCGAATCCGATCGATGACGACGTCCTGCGATTCTGGAAGATGCCGGGCGCGCCCGGTTCCCGCAAGCGCGTGCTCGCCGCGGGACGCCTGCATCCGATCAAGCAGTTCGATGTGCTGATCGATGCATTCGCCACACTGGCACACGAGTTTCCGGACTGGGATCTGTACATTTGGGGAGAGGGCCCGACACGGGATGCGCTGGCGCGACAGATCGGTACGCTGAAGCTCGACGGCCGCGTGTTCCTGCCGGGAATGACGCGCGAGCTGTGGGCCGAAATGGCGAACGCCGACATCTACGCACTGACGTCGCATTTCGAAGGATTGCCGATGGCGATGATGGAGGCGATGGCCATCGGCCTGCCGTGCGTCGCTTTCGACTGCCCGAGCGGGCCGCGCGAATTGACGCGGGACGGCCGCGACGGCGTGCTGGTCGACAGACGCGATGTCGGCGGCCTCGCGGCGGCGTTCCGCGCGTTGTTCTCGAGCGAACACCTGAGAGGCGAATTGGGGCGTAAGGCGGCGGCGTCGGTGCGCGAACGGTTCTCGACGGCAGTCATCCTTGCGCGGTGGGATCGGTTGTATGCGCGCGTGGGCGCGAAATCGGAGGCGATATGAGAGTGGTTCACATCATCACTTGCCTTGAACAAGGCGGCGCCGAAGGCGTGTTGTTCCGTCTGGCGACGTTCCCGTCGCCGCAATCGACCGCCCATATCGTCGTCTCGCTGCAGGGGCTCGGGTTCTATGGTCCAAGGCTGCTGGAGAAGGGGATCGCCGTGATACCGCTCGGCATGCCGAAAGGGCGCGTCACGCTATCCGGACTGCACCGGCTGTATGGCGTACTGCGCAACGCGCAGCCTGACGTCGTCCAGACGTGGATGTACCACTCCGATCTGATCGGCGGGTTGGTCGCGCGTTTCGCGGGCATCCGCAACCTTGCGTGGGGCGTTCGCCATGCGAATCTCGACCGGGACAAGAATTCTCCGATGACGCTGCGCGTCGCGAGACTGTGCGCGCGTCTATCGCATTTGGCGCCGCGCGCCATCGTCAGTTGCTCGGAAGAGGCGACAGCGACGCACAAGGCATTCGGTTACGACGCGGGGAAGTTCGTGAACATCCCGAACGGCTATGACCTCAACCGCTTCCGCGTCGACACCGGCGCGCGTGAGGTGATGCGTCGCAGATGGAACATCGGCCCGGACGAGACACTCCTCGGGTGCGTCGCGCGCTGGGATGTGCAGAAGGATCATCCCAACCTGCTCAGGGCACTGCGCATGCTCGCACAGCAGGGTTTCAGCGGCCGCTGCGTGCTCGTGGGCCGCAACATGGACGAGCACAACGCGGAACTGATGTCGCTGATTCGCACACTCGGCGTCGAACGGCAGGTGATGCTCGCCGGTCCGAGCGATGACGTTCCTGCGATCCTCAATGCCCTCGACCTGCTCGTCTTGCCGAGCTCCGGCGAGGCGTTTCCGAACGTGCTCGCCGAAGCGATGGCGTGCGGGAAGCCCGCTGTGACGACCGATGTCGGCGACGCACGCATGATCGTCGGCGACACGGGTTGGGTGGTGCGCCCGCAGGATTCGGCCGATCTCGCGAACGGCTTGTGGAGCGCGCTCGACTGGCTGCGCATGGCGGACAAGGCGGCGTGCGCGGCGCGGTGCCGTCAGCGCGTCGAGCAGCATTTCTCGCTTCAGAAGATGGTGAGTTCGTTCGAGCGCGTATGGGCCGACGGATGCACGGTTCAGGACCCCGAAGTACACGCATTGAAGATCGGATGAGCGCGGCCGGACACCTCGACTGGCGGCCACGGGCATGGGCGGAATGATCGACAGGGATGTCGTGACATCGGGAATATCGTGCGCATGAGCACAATGGGAAACCGGAGCGTAACGAAAACGATGCGAACGCTGGCTGCGCTTGCGGGCGCCTTGCTGTGCTGCATGTCCGCGCCTGCAACGGCAGGCGACGCGCCGCAACCGCGCAAGTTCCTGACGTTTTCCAGCCGCCTGCCCGATACGTGGATCATGAAGCACGGGAGCGAATACGCATTCGTCTGGGGCGAAAGCGACGGCAACCAGCGCAATTCGGCACGTGCCGGCGTCTGGAAGCAGTACGCGCCGAACACCGTGCTGAGCACCTACTTCCCGTATGGCCGCGATCCGGCACGCGCCGATCCCGCGAACTGGCAGAAATCGCATCCGGAGTGGATCGCGTACCGCTGCGACGGCGAGACGATGGCCAAGCTCTTCGACAAGCCCATCGTGCCGCTCGACATTTCGAATCCGCAGGTGCTGGCCTGGCAGGTCGACAATTTCATCAACGGCCAGTACCGCGACATCGCGCTCGACAACTTCTCGACCTCGAACGTCGAGCGTGGATGCGGCGTGAAGCGCAACGGCCGCTTTGTTCGCCAGTACACGGACGACCGCGCCGGCACCGAAAGATTCGCGGAAGCCAAGGTCGCGTGGCTCGAACGCGTGACGGCGCAATTACATGACGCGGGAAAGACGGTGACGGTCAATTACCAGATCGATCGGCCGGTCGACTCGCCGCTGGTTGGCCGCATCACGAAGGCTGTCGACTCGGTGCTCACCGAGGAAATGTTTCCCCCGCGCCGCAGGGATCGCTTCAAGGCGATTCTCGACTACGCCGATCGATTGAAGCGGGAGGACAAGGGCTTTTACGCGATCTATGAGATCGAGGCGCCGTCCGCGGACACCGTGCAGTCGGTCATGGCTGCCTATCTGATCTACGCGTGGTCGAAGAGCGCTGTGTCCATTTCCGGCGTGCAGGACTACGGCAGCGAGCCGAAGTATGGCGGCTTCGATCGGTCGGTCGGCACGCCGTGCGAGGAATACCGCAACAGCGGCGGCATCTATTCGCGGCGCTATGCGGGGGGCGTGACCGTGTTTGCCGATCCCATGTCGCCGGTCGCGGCCGTCTATCGCGTACCGCCGGGCTTCAGCGATGTATCGGGCAAGCCGGCGCCGTCGGCGCTCGAGTTGGAGCCGGGCGAAGGCCGGGTCCTTTATCGCACCGGCGTCATGACGTGTTCGTGAACGGGGCGTGCTGATCGGCGGCAGGAGAGCGGGTGCGGATGAGCGTGGGTGAAGGGCGCGCGTGATGCGACGCAACGGAGACGGGGTGAAGAAATGTTGAACTTTGTAGTGGCGATGCTCGCGTCCTTGCTGGTCACCGTGTTGATCATCCGGTATCACAGTGTCAACCAGCGGTTTGCGGGCGTGGATTTCGACATGCAGGGCGTACAGAAATTTCACGCGCGCCCGGTGCCGCGCATCGGCGGCGTCGGGATCCTGTTCGGCGTCATCATGTCGCTCGCCGTGTTGTGCGGGCGCTATCCGACGATCGCGCGCGACCTGCTTTACGTCTGCCTGTGCGGTGCGCCCGCATTCCTTTCCGGCTTCGCCGAGGACGTGACGAAGCGCGTGTCGGCGCGTGCACGGCTGTTCTGCACGATGTTTGCCGCTGGGCTCGGCTACGGGCTGCTCGATATCGCCGTCACGCGCACCAGTGTGCCGCCGATCGACTTCTTGCTCGGCTACTCGATCGTCTCGGGCCTGATTACGGTCGTGGCGGTGGCCGGGCTCGCGAACGCCGTGAACATCATCGACGGATTCAACGGGCTCGCGTCGATGGTGTCGATCATGATGTTCGCGTCGCTCGCGTATACCGCGTTCGAGGTCCACGACGAAGTCGTGATGACCGCGTCGCTGATGATGATGGGCGCCGTGCTCGGATTCTTCGTCTGGAATTTTCCGGCCGGGCTCATCTTCCTGGGCGACAGCGGCGCCTACTTCCTCGGCTTCATGCTGGCCGAACTGTCGATCGTGCTGGTCCAGCGCAACCCGCAGGTTTCCGCCTGGTATCCGATCCTGCTGTTCATGTACCCGATTTTCGAGACGTGCTTCTCGATCTACCGCAAGAAGCTTCTGCGCGGCATGTCGCCGGGCATGCCCGACGGCGTGCACCTTCACATGCTTGTGTACAAGCGAATCATGCGCTGGGCGGTCGGAACGAAACAGGCACGCGAGCTGACCCAGCGGAACTCGTTCACGTCGCCGTACCTGTGGCTGCTTTGCCTGCTGGCCGTCGGGCCCGCGACGCTGTTCTGGTGGAACACCGTCGTGCTGTTCGCTTTCGTGATCATGTTTGCGATCACGTATATGTGGATCTACGTACGCATCGTGCGGTTCAAGGTGCCGAGATGGATCGTCGTGAGAGTCGGACGATCTGACGGAGCGCGGACGAATGTTTCGGCTACCTGACTAATATTCAGGAAGTGAGTAATTGCGCAACAGGCGTGAAGGATGAAATGTCGCATCTCGTGGCGCAATGAAGCGGTTGTCGTGATCTGGTGGGCTTGCCGGGATGGATGTTTGAAAGTCGGGTTGCCCGCCAACAAAGACAAACAACTATTTTTATATGTTATCTGGCCTATGCGTTTGATTTCTCGTTTCGCGCGAATGACTTGTGCGTCAGTCCTGCCGCTCTTCGTGGGCGCTTGCGTACTCGCACCGGGGATGCAATTCGATCCGTATGCGTCGATCGATGCGGACGATCCGTCGGTCGTTCCCACGGTCACCCCCATCACGCCGGCCATCATCAAGCAGCAGCGCGAAAGCAGGTTGCGGACGTCGGGCGATGCATACAGGCAGTTGATGACCGCTGTTGAGCCGTATCGGATCGGTCCGGCGGATGTGCTGTCGATCATCGTGTGGAATCACCCTGAACTGGTCATCCCGAACTTGACCTATACGATCGGCGAAACGGCGGGTTTGCAGCCGGCGGGCCCGGGACTCAGTTCGCAGGCGGTCCCCGGATTCGCGGTCGGCGACGACGGCAACATCCAGTTTCCGTTCATCGGCGCGTTCCGGGCACAGGGGCTGACGACGACCGAACTGCAGCAACGATTGACCACGGTGCTGCAACCGTACATCCGGTCTCCGCAACTGACGATCAGTGTGGTGGCGTACCGCAGCAAGCGTGTCTTTGTCGAGGGGCCGGTGGCGCTGGCCGGCGTGAAGCCGATCACCGACGTTCCGATGTCGCTGGCCGAGGTGCTGGGCGAGGCGAACGGCGTGCAATCCGGCGTGGGTGACCTCAGCCGGATCGAACTGCTTCGGAATGGAAAGCGATTCCGGCTGAACCTGGGGGAGATGGCGGCGGAAGGCGTGAACACCGCGCAGATCATGCTGAAGGATCGTGACGTCATCCGCATTGTGCCGCAGACCTACAACCAGGTCTTCGTGACGGGCGAGGTCGGCAAGCCGACCGGGCTCCCGATGCATGACGGACGCCTGACCTTGAGCGATGCGCTGGCGAGCGTGCAGGGCGTGGATCCGAATTCCGCCGATCCGGCCGCGGTCTACGTGATCCGTGCGACCGATGATCCCGCTCAGCCGGAAGTCTTCCGCCTGAACGGCAAGTCGCCGGTCGCCTATGCACTTGCGGAACATTTCGAGCTGAAGCCGAAGGATGTCGTGTACGTCGACGCGACCGGCTTGACCCGCTGGAGCCGGATGATCAATCAGATCGTGCCGACGACGACCGGTGCGAATGCTGCCCGCGGCGCCGTGAACTGATACTGCCATGCATTCAATACTTGTCGTGTGTGTCGGGAACATCTGCCGCAGCCCGATGGCGGAGGGGCTGCTGCGCGAGCGCCTGAAGAATGTCGAAGTCCGGTCGGCCGGCCTGGATGCGCTGGTCGGACAGCCGGCCGACAGCCACTCCATCGAACTGATGGAGGAACGCGAGATCGACATCCGGCCGCACCGCGCCAGGCAGCTCGTGGAGCATGAGTGCCGCCGGGCGGATCTCATTCTTGCGGTGGAGGACGGGCACCGCCGGGCGATCGAACACGCCTATGCGTTCGCGCGCGGGCGGGTCTTCACGCTCGGGCACTACGGACGCTTCGACATTGCCGATCCGTTCAGGCAGGAGCGACGGAAGTTTCGGGAGTGCCTCGAGATGATCGAGACGGGCGTCGACGATTGGGTGCAACGAATCCGGAAGCTTAGCTAATCCGTGGCTCGATGCCTCGCACGGGTGGTCGCGAGGCGAGGAAGGTCGCCCCGGCAAACCAGGATCATAACTTGAAGGAATCGGCCGTACTCATGACCCAATCGAACCAACCCGCAGACGCGAACGTCGTCGAGACGACAGAACTCGATCTCGCATCGGTTCTCGATATCCTGCTCGACAACCGGCTGTTGATCGCTGCGATTGCCGCGGTATTCATCTTCATCAGCGGGCTGTACGCGCTACTCGTGACGCCGATCTACGAGTCGAACATCCTGGTTCAGATCGAGGACAGCCCGGATGCATCGGCGGCAAAGGATCTGCTCGGCACGTTGTCGACGATGTTCGACGTCAAATCGACTGCCGATGCGGAAATCCAGATTCTCGGCTCGCGACTCGTCGTGTCGCGAGCGGTCGATAAGCTCAAGCTCTTTATCCATGCGAAGCCGCATCGCTTTCCGGTGATCGGCGGATGGCTTGCGCGTCGCCAGGACGGCCTGTCCGTGCCGGGACTCTTCGGTGTCGGCGGCTACACGTGGGGCAGGGAGTCGATCGACGTCGCGACATTCGACGTGCCGAAGCAACTCGAAGGCAAGCCGTACAAGCTCGTCGCGTTGGCAGGCGGCCGCTATGAACTGAGCGGTCCGGGCTTTGACCAGCCGGTCAACGGTCGTGTCGGGATGGCCGAGACGTTCCCGGCGTCGGCAGGCCCGATCACCCTCTTCGTGCGCGGAATCAACGGCACGGCAGGGGCGAGATTCGATCTTGTCCGCGAATCACGCATGGACACGATCGAAGACCTGCAGAAGCAACTGCGGATTCAGGAACTCGGCAAGCAGTCGGGCGTCATCAGCGCCACGCTTCGATCCGACGATCCGGTGCAGCTCAGCGCGATCCTGAACGAAATCGGCGATCAGTACGTCAGGCAAAACGTGGATCGGAAAGCCGCGCAAGCGGAGAACTCCCTGCAGTTCCTCGCCAGTCAGGAACCGAAGATGAAACGCGACCTTGAACAGGCCGAGAATCGGCTGAACGATTATCGGAACACGCACAAGGTCCTTGATCTGACGGAAGAAGGGAAATCCATTCTTGCGCAGTCGTCGGACGCAGAGCAGCAACTTTTCATGCTGAAGCAGAAGCGTCAGGAACTGTTGACGCGCTTTGGTCCCATGCATCCGGGCGTCGTGGCGATCGACGAGCAAATTGCCGGAGCGCTGGGCTATATCGTCGAACTGACGAATCAGATCAAGCGCATGCCGACCGCGCAACGCGATGCGATTCGACTCCAGCGCGATGTGCAGGTGAATACGGATCTCTACCTGGCGTTGAGGAACAACATCGAGCAATTGCGCCTGCTGAAGGCGGGGAAGATCGGCAGCGTTCGTCTCGTGGACACCGCTTCGTTGTCCGAGCGGCCGGTGTTTCCCAGGAAGACGATCGTGGTCGTCGTCGCGACGCTGCTGGGCCTGTTTTTCGGCGCGGGTGCGGCGTTCCTGCGTGACAAGCTCTTCACCGGTATCACGAACGTGCGCTCGCTGGAGACACACAGTGGATTGGCCGTCTATGCAACGGTTCCGCACAGCGAGCAGCAACGCAAGCTCGCGACCAACCTGGCGGATTCGACGGCAGCCGGTCAAGCGAGCCTGCTCGCGAATTTGTACCCGGGAGACCCGGCCGTCGAAAGTCTGCGCAGCCTGCGCACGGCACTTCAATTCGCGATGCTGGACGCCAATAACAACGTGGTGCTGTTGACGGGGCCGTCGCCAGGACTCGGCAAGTCGTTTGCGTCGGCCAATCTGGCAGTGGTGCTGGCCGAAAACAAGCGGGTCCTGCTGGTCGACGGCGACTTGCGTCGAGGTATTCTGAACAAGTACTTCGGCGAAGCGCGCGGGGCCGGCGTCGCGGATCTCATCGCGGGAACGCATTCCGCCGCCGACGTCATCCGCAGGACGAACGTGCCCAACCTCGATCTCGTGACGACGGGAACGCTGCCGCCGAATGCCGCGACCTTGCTGTTGAACAGGAACTGGCTTTCGTTCATACAGAGCGCATCCGCCGAATACGACATCGTGCTGATCGATTCGCCGCCGGTACTCGCCGTCGCGGACGCAGCCATCATGGCGACGATCGCGGGTACCGTCTTCCTGGTTGCACGCTTCGGCAAGACACGCGTCGGCGAAGTGATGGAGTCCGTCAAGCAGATGATGCAAAGCGGTTCGCGCGTGAACGGGCTGATCTTCAACGGAATGAAGACACGCGGCGGCAACTACAGGTATGGCGGAAAGTACGGAAGCTACCGATATGCTTCGTATAACTATGAAAATACTTAACCAGTTTCAAGAAGATCCTCATTTACGGGATTTCGGCTTGAAGCCGTGCTTCGCTTTGGGGGCGTATGTCTAATCTCAAATTCAAGATCGGGGTGATTGGCCTGGGGTATGTCGGCCTGCCGCTGGCCGTGGAATTCGGCAAGAAACTGCTGGTGGTCGGATTCGACATCAGTCGTGCGCGTGTCGATTCCCTGAACGAGGGGCGCGACACGACGCTCGAGGTGAGCGCGGAGGAGTTGGCGCAGGCCCGGCACCTGACGATCACCGCCGACGGAGGAGACCTCGCGGACTGCAATGTCTTCATCGTGACTGTTCCGACTCCGATCGACGAGCACAAGCAGCCGGACCTGCGCCACTTGATCGGTGCGAGCGAGACGGTCGGCCACGTACTCAAGAAGAACGACATCGTGATTTACGAATCGACGGTCTATCCCGGGGCCACGGAGGAAGTTTGCGTGCCCGTTCTCGAGCGCGTTTCGGGCCTGGCGTTCAACGTGGATTTCTTCGCGGGATACAGTCCCGAGAGGATCAATCCCGGTGACAGGATCCACCGGCTGCCGCTGATCCGCAAGGTGACTTCCGGTTCGACGCCGGAAGTGGCGGATACCGTCGACGGACTGTACAGGGAGATCATCGTTGCCGGCACGCACAAGGCGCCGAGCATTCGCGTGGCCGAGGCGGCGAAGGTGATCGAGAACACGCAACGCGATGTCAATATCGCGCTGGTCAACGAATTGGCGATCATCTTCAACAAGATGGGCATCGACACCGAGTCGGTGCTCGCCGCGGCCGGCACCAAGTGGAATTTCGTCCCGTTCGTTCCGGGCCTTGTCGGCGGGCACTGTATCGGCGTCGACCCTTACTATCTGACGCACAAGGCGCAGTCGATCGGATACAACCCGGAAATCATCCTGGCCGGACGCAGGTTGAACGACGGAATGGGGCGGTATGTGGTGGCCCAGCTCGTCAAGGCAATGACGAAGCGGCGCATCCATATTCAGGGCGCACGCGTGCTGGTCCTGGGGCTGACCTTCAAGGAAAACTGCCCCGATCTGCGGAACAGCCGGGTCGTCGACATCATCAAGGAACTCGCGGAGTACAGCGTCAACGTCGACGTCTATGACCCGTGGGTATCGAAAGAGGCCGCGCGGAAGGAATACGGCATCGATCCGATCGATCGACCGTTCAAGAACAAATACGATGCCATCGTGCTGGCGGTCGCCCATCGGGAGTTTGCCGAGTTCGGCGCGGACGCCATTCACGAATTCGGCAGGCCCGACCACGTCTTCTACGATCTGAAGTTCGTCTTTCACATGGATTCGACCGATATTCGTCTGTAAGACATAACCGTTCAATCCGCTTCCGGTCAATTCGACCCGACACCGACATGTCCGACTGCTACGCCAGAACCAGCCAAGCGCTGAAACAGGATCCGAAGACCTGGCTCGTTACGGGCGTGGCCGGGTTCATCGGTTCGAATCTGCTCGAGCGATTGCTGAACCTCGATCAGCAGGTTGTCGGCCTGGACAATTTGTCGACGGGCTATCGACGTAACCTCGACGAGGTCCGCGGCCTCGTCACGCCGGACCAATGGCGTCGCTTCCGACTCATCGAAGGTGACATCCGTTCGATCGAGGATTGCCGGAATGCGTGCAGTGGCGTGGACCATGTGCTTCACGAGGCGGCGCTCGGTTCGGTGCCGCGTTCGCTCATCGATCCGATTGCCACGAACGAAGTCAACGTGAGCGGTTTTCTGAACATGCTGGTGGCTGGTCGCGATGCCGGGGTCAAGAGTTTCACGTATGCGGCATCGAGTTCGACCTATGGCGATCATCCGGGCTTGCCGAAGGTCGAGGACCGGATCGGCAAGCCGTTGTCTCCCTACGCGGTGACGAAGTGCGTGAACGAGATGTACGCGGAAGTCTTTGCGCGGAACTACGGGTTCCGGACGATCGGCTTGCGGTATTTCAACGTATTCGGAAAGCGTCAGGATCCGGATGGCGCTTACGCCGCCGTGATTCCGAAATGGACGATTGCGCTCATTCGGAACGAGCCTGTGTTCATCAACGGCGATGGCGAAACGAGTCGCGATTTCTGTTTCGTCGATAACGTCGTTGAAGCGAATCTTCTCGCCGCGACGGCAGACGATGCGAGCAAGAACGAGGTTTACAACGTGGCGATCGGCGATCGGACGACGCTGAACGAGCTGTTCGACGCGTTGCAGGCGGCATTGGTGAAGAACGGTATCCGGAACGACGCGCGTCCTGCTTACCGGGACTTTCGTACCGGGGACGTAAGGCACTCGCAAGCAAGCATCGACAAAGCAAGAAGACTGTTGCGTTATGGCGGTTCGGTTCGCCTGTCCGATGGAATCGAGCGCGCGATGCCTTGGTATATCGACTATCTGGGGTGAATGCGGACGTTTGGGGGATCGTGGCCGATCCACCGGGCGAGACGACTTTCACGCACGTTTTCGGATTCACGGGCCCTCGGCCTGTTTCAGAGCGCATACATTGACACCCGTAATCGACCGAATCGGCAGCCGTTTGTCGGCAGTTCATGCCGATCACAAGCGCATCCTGCGCAGCGCGATGCTCGTTTCCTTGTTCGTGCTTGTCGGCAAGTCGGCAGGCGCAATGAAGGAAATGGTCATTGCGTATCGCTACGGCATCGGCGCAACGGTCGACGCGTACCAACTCACACTCACGATGATGACGTGGGTGCCGGGGACCGTGGCGACGGTATTGGGTGTCGTGCTCGTCCCGACGCTGGTTCGCCTGCAGAAGCTCCCGGAAAGGGAGCGAACGCTGTTTCTGGGCGAATTGCAGGGAGCGAGCCTGGTGCTGGGCGTCCTGCTTGCCGGCACGCTTTACGGTGCATGGGATGCTGTCCTGGCGGTGATGGATGCCCATTTGCCGTACCAGACGGCCGAGCTGTCCCGTGAAATGGCGCGGGGCATGTCGTTCATTTCATTCTTTACGTTGCTGATCTGCGTGTCGGGCGCACGCCTGCAAGCGCGCGAGCGTCACGTCAATACGTTGCTGGAATGCATTCCGGCGGGCGTGCTCCTCGTCTGGATAGTGCTCACGCCGAACAGGAACACCGCTGTCCCGCTGACTTGGGGCACGACAACGGGCTTCCTGCTGCAAGCGGCCTGCGTGACCGTGCTGGCCTCTCGTGCCGACGGAATCCGCCCGGGCCTGCGCTTTGGTTTCCGGTCTTCGCAATGGCGGACCCTGTATCGCGCGCTTGGGGTCTTCATGGTGGGGCAGATGGTGATGAGCCTCGTCACGCCGATGGACCAGTATTTTGTCGCGAACCTTGGCAGCGGCGCGATCGCAACGCTCGGCTACGCCAATCGGATGTTGGGCCTGCTGATGAGCATGGGCGCGCTCGCGATCGGCCGGGCGACGCTGCCCGTTTTCGCGGACATCCTGAACAGCGCCGACCCGGACAGGGCACGCACAACGGCGTTCAAGTGGGCAGCGGTGATGTTCGTCGGTGGCGGTCTTGTTGCGATCGTGGGCTGGCTGGGCGCGCCGCAGGGCGTGCGGTTGATGTTCCAGCACGGTGCTTTCAGTGCACATGACACGCTCGCGGTATCGGCCCTTGTCGGATGGGGGTTGATCCAGCTTCCGTTTTATTTCGCCGTGCTCGTCCTGGTTCAGTGCTTCGCCAGCGAAGGGCGCTTTCGGGCGATGGCCGCGATTGCGATGATCAATTTCGGCGTGAAGGCGCTCGGCGATTACGTATTGATTGGCTGGATGGGTATCGCTGGCGTCCTGCTCGCGAGCGCGCTGATGCATGCGTCGTCGCTGGGCTGCTACCTCGTCCTCTCGAGAACGGACGCCAAATGCCGATGAAGATAGTGTTGCTCAATCACTCCATGCGTTGCGGCGGAGCCGAGCGCGTCACGGCCAATCTCGCCAACCATTGGGCCGAGCGCGGATGTGATGTCGCGGTCGCGACATTCGTATCCGCGGACGCGGATTTCTACAAACTGGACAGTCGGGTGGCGCGTGTCGACCTGGCGTTGGCGGGCGCTTCATCAGGGGTGCTTCGCGGAATGCTCGCGAACGTCAGGCGTCTCGCGGCCGTTCGCCGGCTCTTCAAGGATCGGCGCCCCGATGTCGTGATCGGGGTGATGACGGTGCCGTCCGTTCTTTGCATACTCGGCGGTATCGGGTTACGGCTGAAAGTGATCGCCACCGAGCACAATCATCCGCCGATGCTTCGCATGAATGCGGTATGGGAGACGCTGCGGCGCCTCACGTTCAGGCACGCGGATGCCGTGGTCGCACTGACGGCGGAGACCGGCGCATGGCTTGCGCGTCAATGCAGGTGCCGGAACGTGAGCATCATTCCCAATCCTGTTGCGTTGCCGATGGAGGTCATGGAGCCTCGACTTGCGCCAGCGGACACGATATCGGCCGATACGCGGCTGTTGTTGGCCGTTGGGCGCCTGACACCGCAAAAGGGATTCGATCTGCTGATTCGGGCATTCGAAAGGATTCGCGAACGTGGGCCAGGCTGGATACTCGTCATTCTCGGCGAGGGGGAAGCACGCGGGACGCTGCAATCGGCGATCTCGAAGCATGGACTGGATGACCTGGTCCTGATGCCGGGCAGAGCCGGAAATATCGGGGAGTGGTACGGCCGTGCCGACCTCTACGTGATGAGTTCCCGATTCGAGGGGTTGCCGATGACGCTGATGGAAGCGATGGGAAGCGGGTGCGCGGCAGTGAGTTTCGACTGCGACGTGGGGCCGCGGGACATCATTCGTGACGGCATCGACGGTTTGCTGGTGTGTCCGGCCGGTGACGTCGGTGCGCTCGCCGACGCTTTGCTGAAGTTGATGGTCGACACTCGGGAGCGGGAGCGAATGGCGAGCATGGCGAACGACGTGGCTGCGAGATTCGCACCGTCGCGCATCCTTCCGCTTTGGGAGCAAGTTTTCTTGAGCATGGGCCTGAGCGGTGCCGATCATGGGCGCCCGCCGCGGCGGGCGACATGTGAAACGGATTCCCGTGCGGCTGAACATTCCCGCGACAAGACACAGCTGCGATGAAACTCTTCATCTCGCAAGACAAAATCGCGATCTCGATCGACAAAAGATGGATGCGGCCGTCGGCATTCGCTTTTGTCGGACTGGCTGGCGTGGTCCTGAGCATCATGGTGGTTGGCGACAGAAGCCAGCTTCTCGATCAGGACAATTACATCAATTACTTCCGCCTGACCGACATCGGCTGGTTCACGGACATATGGGCCGACAGATCGTCGTTCCTGAGCTTTGCCATCAGCATGATGACGGAGGAACTCGGCTGGCGAACCTGGGTGTTGGCGATCAACGCGCTGGGTGTGGACCCGGAGGATGGCGTGCGGATCACGGTCGTGGTGCTCAACGTCGCGATGATCTCGGCACTCTGGAATACGCGACGTCCGATACTGGATTTGTGTCTATGGGCGGTGATCCCGGTCGGTCTGGCGACGATGGGGCTGTTCCAGATCCGGCAAGGCATGGCGTTTGCCGTTGCCATGTACGTCGCGCTGCGGTGGAAGCGTCCGGCAACCGGCGCCTTGATCGCGGGAACCATTCACACGACCTTCGCGTTCCCGGCACTGCTTCTGTTGGTTGCCCGGTTGTTGCGACGGCGGGGGGCGATTGTCTCCGCATCCGCGAGCGCCGGCGCCGGGTTGCTGCTTGCCCTCGCATCGCCGTTGTTGTTCGCGACAGTCGGGGGGCGGCGCGTCGACGAGTATCGCGATCTCGAACGCATGTTCAACGCGACTTACGTGCTGGCGCTGCTCATATATTCGATTGTGCCTGCAATGATCATTCATCGATGGTTTCTCGACAAGCAGCAGGACGTTCACGAGTTGGTCATCGATCAGATCGCGGTGATGCACGTCGGGCTGATCGTTTTTCTGGTCACGTCGTTTTTTGTCTTTCCTTTTGCGATGAGCCGGATTGGCTACTATGCGCCGGCCATGATAGCCATCCTTTTGCCCGAGACAAAGGTGAAGCAGCCACTCGGGTTGTTGCTGTTGTCCGCAGTCGTGACGATGGTCATGTACGACGCCATCAAGAATTATTTCGCCGGGGTCTACGCCTTTTTCCTGTAGCGGAATCGGGCGACAACTCGCGGGTCTGCCGCGACAAGTCGGCGAGCGTGGAGATTGCATCGCGAATGGCGATGAGACGGGTGAGGCCAACCAGATGGATTCGATGCCCAGGACGGCGCTTCGGTTGCATTGTTGCAGTCGGGATGCTAGCGGCCGCGAGCGATACGAGCACCTCGGCGGTGCGCGTCACCGTTCGGCGATATTGGGTGTCGCGACACGATTCGGACAACCAAGGACACGACCAATGACAATCAAGTTGCGTGCGAAGGTGGCCACGAACAAGCCGACGGCCGTTGCCCTTGGGGCAGCGTTGGCATTTTCCCTGCCGGCCGGTGCGGCGGGCTCGCCGGTGCTGACGTCGATGGGTGTGTCCGGCGGGCTTGTGATTCCATACGGATTCACGCTGCCCGAAGGGACATTCGAGGGGCAATACAACAACTACATCGATCCGCGGTACGGGAAGAACACGACGAGTTCCGACATCGTCTGGGGCGCGGTCGGCCTGTTTCCGTACGTGGAGGTATCGGGCGGCCTGGCGGACTACCCCGGCAACGTGCGCACGACGGTGCCGGGCTACGACCATTTCGTGCTTCGGCACCTGATGGCGAACGCGAAGGTTTCGATTCCGAAGTTCTTCGCATACCAGCCCGATATCGCGATCGGCATCAACGACGTCGGCGGGCAGACGCATTTCTTCCGGTCCACCTACGGCGTCGTGTCGCAGGCGCTCGGGCCCGCGACACTGACGGTCGGCTACGGGCACGGCGACCGGCTCGACGGTGTGTTCGGCGGCGCCGAGCTCCGGCTGTGGCAAACGGGGCTGTCGCTGCTCGCGGAACACGATTCGAAAACGCCGTATGCGGGGATACGTTACCAGTCGCCGCCGATCAGGTGGCTCGCCGACGCGAGCCTCGTCGGCACCGTGACACGCTCGCTCAAGCATACGGACGGGGTCGCGCCGCGCACGTCGTTTGCGATCGGCGTGCAAATTCCGCTCGGCAAGCGGTTCGACGCGACGCGTTGCAGCAAGGGCTTGTGCGACGGTGCGCCGGATGCGGCGGCGAATGCGGCATCGCCCGGCGGCGTTCACGCCGCGGACGGCGATGCGCTGCAACCGGCCGCCGTGCTCGCGCCGCTGGGCACGTTCACGCGCGTCGAGCCGACCGCATTGATGCCCGCAGCGGCGGATGCAGCGCGAGGTGACGTGGCCATGCCATCGCTTCGCACGGCGCCCGCAATCGTGCCGACCGTCGCGCCGGCAATCCAGGCGGTGCCTGATCCAGCGGCGCTCGACACGATCGTGGGCGTGTTGACGGACGCGGGGCTCGAGCGCGTGCGGGCCGGCGTTGCGGGCACGGATCTCGTCGTCGAATACGAAAACCACCGCTACAACCAGAACGAGGCGGACGCGTTGGGCATCGCGCTCGGCGCGGCCGCGCAGTACGCGCCAAAGGGCATCGAGACCGTGCGCGTCGTGATCAAGAAGGCGAACGAGCCGGTGGGCGAGGTGAGCGTCGACCGGACGGACTACGCGCAATTCGTCGCGGGCGGCGCATCGACAACGGCCGGCACGTCGCTGTCGATGCGCATGCAGCCAACACATGACGCGGATTCGATCGCATGGTCGGGCAACGCGCGCAAGCATGGACTCGTGCGGATCCAGATCGCACCCGTCACGTCCTACCTGTACGGCACGGAGTACGGCAACTTCGATTACTCGATCGGCGCGAACCTTCAGGGATTCGTGCCGCTGTGGCGCGGTGCGGAACTGTATTCGAGCGTGATCGTGCCGATCGCGAACAGCAAGAACATGGACGACGGCCACGTGTACGACCGGTATCGCCTGCGCGGAGGACTGTCGACGGTCGCGCTCGTGCAGAGCTTCTGGATCGCGCCACGCGTGTTCAACGTGACCGCGCTCGGCAAGTTCGACCACCAGTACCTCGGCATCGAGAACGAGACGACCGCATTCGTGCCGGGCCGCCCTGACGTCGTGCGGCTGAAGCTCGCGTATCTGCATCGCGAGCCGGGCAAGGACGCGCTGCCGGCGGAGAAGAACGCGCTGCTCACGTACCGGTGGGTCGAGCCCGCGTGGAAGATGTGGATCGAGGCGGGCGTCGCGCGCTATGTGGGCGGCGACAAGGGACCGCTGATCACGTTGACGCGCTGGTTCGACGACGTTTCGTTCAGCGTGCAGGGCTGGCACAGCGGGCGCGGTTCGTTCGCCGGGGCATCGGTCAGCTTCCCGCTGACGCCGCGCCAGGGCATGAGGCCGGGGATCGTGCAGGTCAACGGCGCCGAGCAGTTCTCGCTCAATTTCCGCACGCGCATCGGATCGACGAACTACCTGTCGCAGGACGGTGCCGAGAACCTCGGCTTTGCCTACAACACGCAGCAATTCGTTCTCAACCGGGGGCGCTTCAGCGCCGAATACTTTGCGACACAGCTTTACCGGATGCGCGACGCGTACAAGCGCTATGCACCATCCGCACGCGCTGTGCCGCCCGCCACGCAGGCGGCGCAGCTACCGGGAAGTGCCCCACGGCCCCAGACGGGGCTGTGACGCAGGCATTCAATGAGCGAGGGACCGGGGGGCCCCTGGCGGATCGAGTCGACCTACTGGAGAAAATCGATGAAGACGATGAAGAAGGCGGCACTGAGAGCATGGCAGACCGGGATGGTTGCGCTCGCGGCGGGCACGCTCGTGGGATGTGGCGGGGGCAGCGACAGCAACAGCACGACGCCTTCGAATGCGTCGAAGGCCACGATCAGCGGCACGGCCGCGACCGGTGCACCGATGGCGAACGCGGCGATCACGATCGCCTGCAAGAGCGGCAACGGTTCGGGGACGGCCGACGCAAACGGTGCCTTCTCGATCTCGTTCGTGTTCGCGGGACCGTGCGCGATCACGGGGACGGACGGGACGACCACGCAGCACTCGTTCGCGAGCGGCGGCGGCACGTTCAACGTGACGCCGTTGACCGAAATGCTGCTGACCTTCATGGCGGCGCAACTCGGCACGGACCTGAACGGGCTGCTGACGGGCCTCACGACCAATCCGACGTATCAGGGCGCGTTGACGAGTCCATCGGCCGTCGCGTCGGCGCAGAACGGGGTCATCCAGACCATCAAGAACGAAACGGGCGTCACGGTGTCGGCGTCCTCGTTTCTGACGACGCCATTCAAGCCCGGCCAGGCCGGCCAGGATACGGACCTCGAAACCTTGAAGTCCAACGGCGCGCTCACGAGCACCGGCCAGCCGTCCCCGACGTTGCTCGACAAGGTGAAGACGGCCGGCGCGGCGGCTGGCAAGCCGACCGGCGGCACCGGCGGCAGCGGCGGCAGCGGCAACCCGGCGTAACGGTACTTGCGTGAAGCCTGAGCGCGGCATGCGGCGATGCCGCCCGGACGCTCAGGTGATCGGCCACTGGAGGATGACGATCCCGTCGTTGTAGTTGCTGTCGGCGCCGTCCTCGGCGCCGAGCCAGCCGAGCCACGCCTGGTCGCCCGCGGCGAGCGGCGCGAGGCGCGCATCGGTCGCGGATTTCCTGCCGTTGGCCGATGCGTCGATCCGGATCTTGCCGCCTTTCGAGTTCAGCGTGAACTGCCTGACGCCGTCGTTGCCGTTGCCGACGAACGACGCGGCCGGTTCCGGCGCGTCGTCGATGAACAGCTTCAGGTCCTGCCGGTCGGCGGCATTCGCGTAGAAGATCGCCTTGAAGGCGGTATTCAGCGGCAGGTTGAAGTTGCCGTCTCGGTCCACGACGGCTAGAAACCGGGCTATTTCGTATCCGGCCGGCTGCCGGCGATCTCGACCGACGTTTCCCAGCGGAAATAGCCCAACACGGCGCCGTCGCGGTCGAGCACGGCGAAGTCGGCCGTACACGTGGTGGTGCCCGCGGCGAGCACGTCGCTGCGCCAGTAGTGGTCTTTCATCGGCTGGCATGGCGGATGAAGCAGGTCGTCGGCATTCGGCACCGGCGTCGTGGCGTCGCGCACTTCCGGTTCGATCGGCGCGACGATGCCGGCGTCCTTCAATGCGAACCGGACGAACAGCACGCTCACCTCCGCGCGCAGCGCCAGCGCGGTTTCGCGCAGGTGGAGCTGGTCGCCCGGCGACAGGCCGGCGAAGAGGCGGCTGTCGTTGTGGCCGAGCTGCCCGGTCTCGCCGGGGCTCACCACGTAGATGTGCCGGCCGTCGATCACGGTTGGCGCGTCGGCGTTCGAGCTCGCATCGGGGTAGACCGACAGCAGCGTGACGGCATCGACGATCGCGAGCACATCGCAACGAAGACCAGACATGGACGCTTCCTCCGCAACAAGGGAATGACGCGGGCGACCGCGGCGCGGCCGCCCGCCTGCCGCGATCAGTTGTGGATCGAGATGAACGGATCCCACTGGTAGCAGCCCAGCGACTGGCAGTCTCGGTTGATGATCTGGAAGTAGAAGTGGTAGGTGACGCGCCCTTCCGACAGCGTTTCCGACGACCAGTAATAGTTGTCGACCTTCTGGCAGGTCGGCGTCGACGGCGAGCTCGGGTTCGGAATCGGAACCGATGCGGTGGCCTTGCGCGGCGTGGGCGTCGAAATCAGGTCCTTGCCCTGGTTGGCGATGAAGCCGTAGAAGACCACCTGTTTCTCGAAGCCCAGCGACAGGCTCGTTTCGCGCCAGCGGATCAGGTCGCCGACCTGCGCCTTCAGGTCGAGTTCGCCGCCCGCCTGCCCGGACACCACGTTGTCCTGGTTCGTGACCATGTACACGTGCTTCCAGTCGATCAGCGTCGGACTATTCGGATTCTTGCTGGGATTCGGATAATTTTTCAGAATGGTTTCGGTGTCGATCGAGACGAGCACATCGGTAATGCGTGACATAGAAGCTCCCGTTTGAAGTAATGGGACTTATCGTTGCTCGAATTGCTTCGTGCAGCCGCCATCTCCTTGTCCTGCAAGACTTTGTGCGTGATACGGCACGTACAGGCGCGACGGCGAATGCAGATTATCCCGTTCGGTTGATTATGAAAGCTGTAAAGGTAAACAGGGTCGAGAAAATAATTTTCGACGGTTAATCCGAAAATCGGATTCAATCCAATGGATGTATTGCATAAATAGAGCGGCATTGAATCTGTTAATTGATTGGCCGATTATTTTCGGAACGCGAAAGGGGCCGATGAACAGCGCGATCGCCGCCGCGGCGGCGTGACGATTCGGGAGCGGGAAGGGGGCGATTCGCGGCAGGTATCGGGCCGCCGGGCGGCGGGCGATCCAGCGCTTACCGGTAGGTCCAGAGCCGATGCAGCACGAACGTCGTCGGCGGGATCAGCAGCGCGATCGCGACGATGCTCATCGCGCGCGACACGTCGAGCGCCTCGGCGGCACGCGCGAGCAGCAGCGTTTCGACGAAGCCGGCCAGCGTGACGACGAGAAAACGCAGCGCGTTGCGCGTGCGTACCGTCGACGAGAAACTCCACAGCGTATTCGCGAGATACGAGAACGCCGTGGCGCAGAGAAACGCGACTGCGTTTGCGGCGACCAGCGTCGCATCGAACAGCGCGAACAGCGCCGACGCGACCAGCGTATGGATCGCGGTCGAACAGAGCCCGGACAAGCCGAAGCGCACGAGCCGCGTGCGCTCCGCATGAAGCAGGTCGATCATGGTTGCTTGCGCGTGTCAGCGAGCGTCGATCCGCACCCGGGTCGGCTGCACGCGCCGGCGTGCAATCTGGCGGCGCGCATCGCGCGCGACCGGGAGTTCGATCACCTTGCCGTGCGCCTGGTAGCGGCGGCGGATCAGGTAGACGGGCCGTTGCTTCGACTCGTCGTAGATCCGCCCGATGTATTCGCCGACGACACCGATGCCGATCAGCTCGATGCCGCCGATGAACAGCGTGACCGAGATCAGCGACGCGTAACCGAGCACCGGATTGCCGAACAGAAGCGTGCGGAAGATGATGAACGCGCCGTACAGGAACGAGAGCGCGGCGATGCCGACGCCGATATAGGTCCAGCTGCGCAGCGGCACCGTGCTGAAGCTGGTGATCCCTTCCAGCGCGAAATTCCACAGCTTCCAGCCGGAGAACTTCGAGTGCCCGGCGCTGCGCGGGTCGCGCTGGTATTCGACGATCACGGTCTTGTAGCCGACCCACGCAAACAGCCCCTTCATGAAGCGGTGCCGCTCGGGCAGGCTGCGCAGCGCGTTCACGACCTTGCGGTCCATCAGCCGGAAATCACCGACGTTCTCGGGCAGCTTCACGTCCGACAGCAGGTTGTGCACGCGGTAGTAGATCGCGGCTGCGGTGCGCTTCGCGAACGAATCGCACGCGCGGTTGCTGCGCTTCGCCGCCACGACTTCCGCGCCGTCGCGCCAGTGTTCGATCATCACCGGGATCAGGCTCGGCGGGTCCTGCAGGTCGGCGTCGAGCGGAATCACCGCGTCGCCGGTGGCTTCGTCGAGGCCGGCCGTCAGCGCGGCCTCCTTGCCGAAGTTGCGGGTGAGATCGATGACGCGCACGCGCCGCTCGCCGGTGCTGATCCGGATCAGGCGTTCGAGCGTGTCGTCGCGGCTGCCGTCGTTCACGCAGATGATCTCGAAGCGGATCGCGTCGATCGCCGTCAGCAACGGGATCACGACGTCGAAGAAGCGCTCGACGGCTTCGCCTTCGTTATAGAACGGCACGACCAGCGAGACGAGCGGCTTGTACAGTGATTCCCGCATGATGATTCCCCTTGTGATGTCGCGTCACCGGTCGGCGCAGGCGATCGGGCGGCCGGTGCAGCGCATTCCGTACGCCGGGCGGTGGTGTTGTCTGACCGGATGCATGAAGCCGGTCTCGGTCGAGTCGTCGCGTGCGTCGGGCATCGACGGCATGTCGTGTCGTTCCTGCGCGATCCGGCTGACGAGCAGTGCGAGCGAGGCGAGCGTCACGAGCGGCATGAGCTGGAACGACAGATGCGGCACGACCGCGAGGCCCGCGAGCGGCATCGGCCACAGCAGCATCAGCCATTCGCGATCGAAGCGCCGCCAGCCGTGCGTCCATGCATAGCGCGCGTACCACGCGATCACGATGCCGTACCAGGTCAGGTCGTAGTCGTACAGATAAGGGCTGACGAGCAGGCATGCGCAGGCGAGCGTCGCGGCGCGCAGCGCGTACGAACATGCGCCGCGCCACGCGTAGACGACGGCGGCCGCGGCGACCGCGGCCGACAGCAACTGAAGGCTTCGTGCGACGATCGCGGGCCAGCCGGCCATCGTCGCAAGCGCAAACATGGTCGGCATACGGGCGAGCTTCGCGTGACCGGTGCCGACGATCGCGTACACGTTGCCGATCACATGCGCGAACGTGACCCACGGGCCGACACCGAATGCGAGCGTCGCGAGTGCGGCGCTGCCGGCGATCGTCGCGGCCCACGCGGCCAGCGCGCGCCACTGGCCCGCGCACAGCAGCGCGAGCGGGAACAGCACCGCGAGCTGCGGCTTCATCGTCAGCAAGCCGAAGCAGATTCCGGCGCAGACGGGGCGGCGATTCAGCGCGAGCAGGCCGGCACCGGCGAGCATCGCGGTAAAGAGGCTGGTCTGGCCGACGATCACGGTGATGAACGCGCCGGGGAACGCGAGCGCGCACAGCCATGCGGCATCGCGCTGCACGGTCGCGCGGATCGTCGCGGCGAACAGCGCATACGTGACGCCGAGCCACAGCACGAGCGCCAGCCTGTAGGGCAGCCAGCCGAGCGGCAGTACCAGCAGCAGCGTCGTCGGCGGATAGAGCCACGGCAGCGTGCCGTCCGCGAGCGTCATCGTCGGGACCGCCAGCTTCTGTACCGCGAACAGCGCGGGGAAATGCCACGCGTCGGCGCCGTGCCCGTGCGCGGCGAGCCACGCGGCGCTCCAGATCGGCGAGAAATCCTGCGACAGCGGTTCCAGTGCGGTTTTGTGCGACAGGAACAGACGGACCAGGTAGATGCCGATGAACAGCAGCTCGGCCAGCAGCACGGCACCGGCATAGAGGCGCACGCGCTCGCGATTGAGCCAGTGCGGATAGCGGTGCGGGCCCGCGATCGGGAGTTCCGGGTGCAGATCGATGGCGGAATGCGCGTGGCGGGCGAACGAAGGCGCTTTCATCGCGCGCTCCGTGACGCGAGCGCCGTGCGACGCACGACGACGAACAGTACCGCGAGCAGCACGACCGGCCCGATCTGCGGCAGCTTCATCAACCGGTTGAACATCTCGAAGATCGGCAGCAGCCACGCGAGCAGGAGGATGCCCTGGTCGCCGGGCAGCCAGCCTTCGTCGAGGCCGTGCGCGATCAGGCAGAAGATCGCGATGCCGAGCCACGTCAGTTCGTAGTTCCACAGATACGGCGTCGTCAGCAGCGTCGCGACCGCCAGCACCGCGCCGCGCAGGCGCATGTCGCGCGTGCGGCGCCATACGTCGACGGCCGCGGCGATCGCGAGCAGCGCGACCGCCGCTTGCGCGGCCAGCGCGGCTGCCACCGGCGCACCCGCGAGCCGCAACGCGGCGAACGGCGTCGGCGACGCGAGCCAGTACGACGGGAGCATGAAATGCTGGTCGCGTACGGTCGACATGGTGTCGGCCAGTCCGTGCAGCGCGCCGGGGCCGGCCAGTGCAATCCCGGCCGCCGCGAACAGCGCCGCGCTGATCGCGGCGGCTGCGAACGTGCGCCACGCCCGCGCCGCGATCAGCACGAACGGGAACACGATGGCGAGTTGCGGCTTGATCGCGAGCAGCCCGATGAGCACGCCGGCAACAATCGGACGTTTGCCGAGCAGATGCAGCGCGAGCGCGGCGAGGCCGGCGGTCAGGACGCTGTTCTGGCCGAACAGCGTGGACATGCACACTGCCGAATACGCGACCACGACGAGCGCCGCGGCGCGCGGCTGGGGAAGATGCGCGCGCAATCCCGACAAGCGCGAGACGGCGAACGCGTAGCATAAAAGACTGCCCGCGAAAAAGAGGAAATAAGCGGGCAGGAAAGGCACGAGGGCAACCGGCGCGATGAACAGCAACATCGTCGGCGGATAGAGCCAGGGAAGCGGCCGATGCTGCAGATACGCACCGAAGTGCGCGAACTCGGCCTGCAGGAATGACGAAGGGTCGTAGGCCGCTGCGGCATGGCCTTGCAACACCAGATGCGATGCGGTCCAGAAGACCGAGAAGTCGACGCCCGGGCGGGCGATGGCACTCGACGTGAAGCCGTTCGTCACGACGCCCCACACGGCCAGCAGCGCGGCGAAGAGCATCAGCATGATGCAGCTGTACGGAACGATCCGGTCGGCTGTCAGCCATTGAGCACAGCGTATGGCGCGATCGCGCGTCCCACGATTGGCTGTGTACATGATTCCCCGTCTGTGGTGAAGGCTGCTTGGTCAGTCGCAGCCGTTTCATGTTGTCTTGCATCCGGATCGACTCGCTCTGAATGGCGTTGTCCGGTGAACCCATTGTTGGAGAAAAAATCGCGTGATGCAAACCACGCACCGAGAGCCGGGACGTCGATCATTCGGTGACAGGCGCGAAAGCCGCGTTTTCAGGTATGAGAAAACGACCCGGCCGGGTTTCATGTTTCTGGCTTGAAACATTCCGCGTTTTCGAGCGGTGTCGCGTCCCGCCGATCCCGTGAAACGCAACCGGCTGCGCGCGTTCGGGAAAGTCCCGAGAAAATTTTTTGGACCCTTTGTGCAACGCGACGACGCGCGTTTCGGTGCACCTCGCCTGGTGGGAAACCTATATCAAGATTGAAACATTTCGACCGTCGTGCCCTTGACGCGCCCCCCCGCGGATCGCCGGAACCCTTGATACGCCTCGATTTCGCTCGGGATGGTCCGCTCTTTGCGTAAGCGTTGGCACGGCAGTCGACGGCGTGACGACCGGGCGGTTCCAGGAACAGACGGACGGAACCGGCTTCGGAATCACCTGCGGAAAGGAAGGCCGGAGCGCGTCGGGGAACACGCAGCTCCAGGTCGATGAACCGCGAGAACTTCGTCGATCGATCGATGAGACCCGGTAGCGTCAGGGGCAACAAGAAGATCGGCATGGCAGCATATGGGGAATAAAAATGAAAGACCACAGCACAACGCGGCCGGCTGGCCGCGTTAGACACGAATTACCGCATTGCCGGGAGTCTGTCTCCCGTTCAACTGGATTCCATGCGCCGACCGGCAGTCACGCCGTTCAGGTCGATCTGCCTGCCCGGTTTATCCGGCTGGTCGAACCGTACGCGCATCTCTTGCGTTCCCTCTTTCTGAAATCCGTTCGCACGGACAGGTGTGTGCATCCCTGTCCTCGCAGCTGAGCGTCGCGTTTCGATTTTCTTGTAGTGCCGGTGGTGCCACCCCCGACGTCTCGACCGACGAAGGGTTTTTAGTAGTAGTCCGAAAGGAGAAGCTCATGTCAAGAGTCATCGAGAAGATTGCCTGGTTCATCCAGGATCAGGGCGGTGTGACGGCCATCGAATACGGCTTGATCGCTGCGCTGATCGCAATCGGCATCATCGCCGCGTTGTCGACGATCGGTACGGATCTGAAGACGGTGTTCAGCACGATCGCCGCCTCTCTGGATTCGGCAGTAGCAGCAATCTGATGGACGGTACGACGAACGGCTCGTCCGAATCGTTGGTCGGCACCACACGGCATCAACACCTTTCCTCGACGTATCGAAGCCAGATCAATCGATCCAGCCGACACGCGAGGGCTTTGAAAGTCACCACGCAAGGAGATCATCATGTCCAAGTTCATTCAACAAGCCAGCCGTTTCGTCCGCGATGAAGACGGCGTGACCGCCATCGAATACGGCCTGATTGCCGCGCTGATCGCGATCGGCATCATCGCCGCGCTGACGACGGTCGGCAAGGACCTCAAAACCGTGTTCAGCACGATCGCGGCCGATCTGGATTCGGCGGTTGCCGGTCTCTGATGGACCATGCCGTGGACGGCTCGGCCGGTGCAGTGCTCGAGCCGTCCCCGGTCATCTGATCAACCCGGAACCGGAGACCATCATGCAAGCCAAGGTGCGTGTCGTATGTCGTCGCTGGATCGACGACGAGCAGGGCGTGACGTCGATCGAATACGCGCTGCTCGGGGCGATGTTCGCCGTCGCGGTGCTGGGCAGCGTCGTCACGCTGAAAGACTCGCTGAACGATACGTACGAGGCGATCGCCACGGCCGTGTCGGCTGCCGTGACCACCGCGCTGGGCATGATGTCCTGATCCATCGATTCGATCCGTGAGGTTCGCCATGTTACCTGTTGCGCCGCCTTACCCGGTTCCGTTGTGCGTGACGCTGCTCGCGGTCGCCGCGGCAAGCACGGACATCGCGGCCCGCCGCATTCCGAACCGCCTCGTCGCGGTCGGCCTGGCCGGCGCGCTGGTCGCCCAGTGCATGCTGCACGGCGTCCTGGCAGGTGCGCTCGGATGGCTCGCGGGCGCAGCGACCGGCTTCGGCCTGCTGATGCCGTTCTACCTGTTGCGCGGGATGGCGGCCGGCGACGTGAAGCTGATGCTCGCGATCGGCGCCTGGGTCGGCGCGGAAATGACGTTTTACATCGTGCTGGCCACCTTCGTGGCCGGCGGGATCGGTGCCATCGCGTTCGCGCTGTTGCGCGGGCGGATGCGCCAGATGTGGGCGAACGTCCGCGTGCTGATCGCACGCCGTTCGCAAGGGGCGCGCGCAGGGGCAGCCGACGGCCCCGCGGACATCGCGTCGGTGGGCACGCTGCCGTACGGCGTGGCAATCGCAGCCGGCACGCTGGGCATGCTGTTCGCGACGTGCGCATAGCGCGACGAGCCCGCAACGAGGACGAAACGAACATGACCACGAACCACACCGAACCGAGACGCGACGCGCAGGTATCCAAACTGCCCGATCCGTTGCCGTCGCGGGAAGCCAATACGAAGAAGGGCGCGCAGCTGCCGGCGGCGCCGCGCTCGCTCGACGACACCGGGCTGAGCATGGCGTTCGTCGCCGGGCTCGTGCTGAAGTCGACGCTGGTGCTCGGCCGCCCGTCGTACGGCGACCTGGTCGAGCGGCATTGCCTGCCGCTCGCGGTGCTCGACGACGTCTTCGCGTTCCTGGTGCGCGAGCATCTCGTCGAGCTCACCCATCGCGGCGCGACCGATCTCGACGTGACGTTCCGCCTGACCGACGCGGGCCGCGTGCTCGCGCTCGAGGAACGCGCACGCAGCGGCTACAGCGGGCCCGCGCCGGTGACGCTCGACGCGTATCTGGAATGCCTGAGCACGCATTCGGTGCGCAAGCTGCACATCGGCCAGAGCGACGTGTGGGCCGCGTTCGAAGGCATCGTGATCGACACGTCGGTGCTCGACGCGGCGGCCGCGGCGCTGAACGCGGGCCGTCCGCTGCTGATCTACGGCCCGGCCGGCAGCGGCAAGACCTTCCTCGCCGAGCGGCTCGGCGCGCTGATGCACGGCCGCGTGCCGGTGCCGCACGCGATCTGCGCGGCCGGCGAAGTGATCCAGATCTACGACCCGCTCGTGCATGTCGACGCGGGGCCGCAATCCGGCGGCCAGTCGGTCGATCGCCGCTGGCGCCTGTGCCAGCGGCCGATCGTGATGTCGGGCGGCGAACTGACGCTCGCCGAGCTCGACCTGCGCCGCGACGAGGCCGCCGGCTTCTACCAGGCGCCGCCGCACATGAAGGCGAACATGGGCATGTACGTCATCGACGATCTCGGCCGCCAGCGCGTCGAGCCGCGCGACCTGCTCAACCGCTGGCTGCGCCCGCTCGACCGCGGCGTCGATTTCCTGACGCTCGAATCCGGCAACCGCTTCGTGCTGCCGTTCGACGTGTGGCCGGTGTTCTCGAGCAACATCGCGCCGGAGCAGTTCTGCGACGAAGCGTTCCTGCGCCGCCTCGGCTCGAAGCTTCACGTCGGCGCGATGTCGATCGACGACTACCGCGCCGTGTACGACGCGGCCTGCGCCTCGCTCGGTCTCGTATCGGCGCACGATGCGTTCGAGTTCCTGCTGCACCGGCTGCATCTGCCGACCGGCAAGGCGTTTCTCGCGTGCTTTCCGGCGGACCTGCTGCGCCTCGTGGCCGCCGGCGCGCGTTACCGCGGCGATCCGCTCGAGGTGACGCACGACGCGCTGTACGACGCGTGGGCGAGTTATTTCGGCGCAGCGCCCGAACGGGACGGCAGCCATCCGCCGCCCATTGAGCGGGGTGGACGTACGTTCATTACCGGTTGAGCCGTTTCTTTCACGATTCGTCGAGGAGCATTGCCATGAAAAACAGTCGAGCGCTCATGATGCTGGTCGTCGCGATGGTCGCGGGTCTTGCCGCGGTCGTGTTCGCGTCCCACTGGCTGGTGCAGACATCCACGAGTTCGGTGACGCCGGTTGCGGTGGCGGCCATCGACCTGAACCTGGGCGAACCGCTCGGGGCGAACCAGATCCACATGGTGAGCTGGCCGTCGGGCAGCGTGCCGACCGGCGCATTCACCGATACGAAGGCGCTCGAAGGACGCGTCGTTCGGACCAGCCTGGCACGCGGCGAGCCGGTGATCGAGTCGAAGCTCGCACCGCTCGGCACGAAGGGCGGGCTGTCCGCGGTGATCGCCGACGGCAGCCGTGCGATCACGGTGCGCGTGAACGACGTGGTCGGCGTCGCGGGCTTCGCGCTGCCGGGCACCTACGTCGACGTGATCGTCAACACGCAGGAGCAGCAGGGCAAGACCGACGGGCAGAGCATCTCCAAGATCGTGCTCGAGCACATCCTGGTGCTGGCCGTCGCGCAGCAGGTCAGCCGCGACGACACCGCACCGAAGGTCGTCAACGCGGTCACGCTGGAAGTCACGCCCGACCAGGCCGAACGCCTCGACCTCGCGCGCAGCGTCGGCACGCTGTCGCTGGTGCTGCGCAACCAGGTCGACCAGAAGACGTTGAACACGGATGGCGCGACCAAGCTGACGCTGCTCGGCAAGCCGCCCGTACCCGACCTGCCGCCGCTTCCCGTTGCCACACGCGTGCGGACGGTGCACGTCGCATCGCACGCGGCACCGCAAGCGCGGCGCGACTGCGTCGGCGTGCTGTCGGGCGTGAAGGGCAGCGTCGAATGTTTCTGAAGCAGATCAACACAGCCAGATAAACAGATCGGCCGCCAGCAGGGCACGGCGGCGTTGGAAGTCGACAACCGGCATGGCGCCGGTCTCTCGGGGGATCAGACAAAATGAAGATCAAACCGCAACGTACAGGTACCGGCCCACTGCGGACGCGCGTCGCACGGGGCACGATGATGGCCGCGATCCTCTGTTCAGGATGGCTGACCGTCTACGGCGCACTGGCACAGGAAGGCATCGAGGCGGGCGTGCTGACGAAGGGCGGCGCCAGCGCGCCGGCCGCGGTCGGCAAGGGGCCCATGCAGATGACGATCAGCATGGCGCCGGCACCGGTCGCCGCGGCCGCCGCAACGGCTGGGCCGCTGCGCGGGCCGAACTGCATCGGTGCCGTGCGCGAGTCGACCAGCGTCAGCGTGCCGCTCGGCAAGTCGCTGCTGGTGCCGATGCCGGAGCCGGTCCGCAATCGGACGATCGGCAATCCGGCCGTCGCGCAGGCGACGATGGTGTCGCCGCAGACGCTGTACATCCTCGGGCTGTCGGTCGGCACGACGAACATGATCGTGCAGGGCAAGAGCGGCGCCTGCCGCGTGATCGACGTCGCGGTCGGCGCGGACGCCGGCGGCCTGCAGGCATCGCTGCAGCAGCTGATGCCGAGCGAGCGCGACATCCATGTGTCGACCGCCGCCGGCACGATCGTGCTGGCGGGCAGCGTGTCGAGCTCGCAGGCCGCGCAGCAGGCCGTGCAGATCGCGCACGCCTACGGCGACAGCGCGGGCGACCCCGCCGGGGGCGGCAAGTCGGGCGGCGGCGTGCTGAACATGCTGAGCGTCACGTCGCCGCAGCAGGTAATGCTGGAGGTGAAGGTGGCCGAGGTGTCGAAGACGCTGATCAACCAGATGGGCAGCGCACTCAACATCCAGGGCGGGTTCGGCTCGTGGAGCGGCGCGCTGGTCAGCAGCCTGCTTGCGGGCGTCTCGAGCGCGGTCGCCTTCAGCAAGGCGAACAACAAGCCGTTCAGCATCGCGGCCGACGCGCAGAACACCGACAACCTCGTCAAGATCCTCGCGGAGCCGAATCTCGTGACGATCAGCGGCCAGGAAGCGACGTTCCTCGCAGGCGGCAAGATCTTCATCCCGATCCCGCAAAGCAGCGGCAACGGCATTTCGACGATCACGCTGCAGGAAGAGGAGTTCGGCGTCGCGCTGAAGTTCACGCCGACGGTGCTGGCGAACGGCCGGATCAGCCTGAAGGTCGCACCGGAAGTGTCGGAGCTGTCGCAGACGGGCGTCACGCTGAGTGCGTCCAACATCGGCGGCACGTCGATCCTGCCGCTGATCACGACGCGGCGTGCGTCGACGACGGTCCAGATGAGCGACGGCGAATCGTTCGCGATCGGCGGGCTGATCAAGGACAACGCGAGCGGCGCGCTGAAGGCGATCCCGGGTGTCGGCGAAGTGCCGGTGCTCGGCGCGCTGTTCCGCAGCACGTCGTTCCAGCAGGACCGCACCGAGCTGATCTTCCTGATCACGCCGCACCTGGTGAGGCCGCTGCAGACCGCGGACGTGCCGCTGCCGACCGACAGCTTCTCGAAGCCGAACGAAGTCGACGTGTACGCGACGGGCAACATGGAAGGCCGGCGTGGCGTCCGCCCGCTGGGCGCACAACCGGCAAAAGGCGCGGCGACTGCACCGGAGGCACCGGCCCAGGCACCTGCACCGGCACCCGCTCAGGCGCCCGCGCAGGGGCCGGCTCCGGCACCGCAATCGGACGCGCCAGCCGCATCCGCCGCGCTGCCCGCACCGCGCGCGCCGCAAGGCACGGACGCACAGCCGCCGGTGCCGGCCGAGCCGCAGAAGGCGCCCGCGCCGGTAGCGGCCACCGCGCCGCGGCCCGACGCGGCAAACGCGGCCCGTATCGCCCGCATCGAAGCCGCCGCCGCGCGCCTCGCGGCGGCCGGCCCCGACGCGTCGGCCACGCCGGCGGCGCAACCGAAGCACCGGGTGCCCGCGGTTGCCCGCGCGCAGGTCGCGCGCTCGGAACCCCATTCCACCGATCGTTGAAGCCATCCAAGGGGAAGCTCATGAAATCCGCCTACCTCGTATTCGTGCGCCGCGCGGCGCTTGCCGCACCGCTCGCGTTCGCGCTTGCCGGCTGCATGTCGTCGAGCCCGGTGTGGGACAGCCGCTTCGGCGACTCGGTCCGCACCGTGATGCAGGCCCAGATCATCGACCCGCATGCCGCCGAACACGCGACATCGGCGTCGGTGTCCGGCGTCGACGGCAGTGCCGCCGCGGCCGCACTCGACAACTACGACAAGTCGTTCAAGCAGATGCAGCCGCCTGCCAATGCGTTCGTCATCGGCATCGGCAAGGCCAGCCAGTAACGACAGCACGCTCAGGGAGAACGCCATGTCCAGCGCAGCTCGCTATCCGAAAGTCACGCGTCGCGGCCTCCAGCGCCAGCGCGGCGCCGTCGCGATCATCGTCGGTCTCGCACTGGCGGTGATGATCGGGTTCGTCGGTCTCGCGCTGGACCTCGGCAAGCTGTACGTCACGCGCAGCGAACTGCAGAACAGCGCCGATGCGTGCGCGCTGTCGGCCGCGCGCGACCTGACTTCGGCCATCAGCCTGCAGGTGGCCGAGGCCGACGGCATCGCCGCCGGCCACCTGAATTTCGTGTTTTTCCAGAACAAGTCGGTGCAGATGGCGACGAACTCGAACGTCACGTTCAGCGACTCGCTGTCCAATCCGTTCCTGGCGAAGAACTCGGTCACGACGCCGGCGAACATCAAGTACGTGCAATGCACCGCGACGTTGAGCAACATCGCGCACTGGTTCATCGAAGTGCTGAACGTGCTGCCGGGCACCAAGCTCGCGAACGCGGCCGAAGTGTCGGCGAAAGCGATCGCGACGGTCGGCGGCGGGCAGACAGCGTGCGCGATCCCGGTGTTCGTGTGCCGTGCGACGGGCGCGCCGTCCTACAACGTCGGCGACTGGATCACGTCGCCGTCCGGTTCGAGCTACGGGCCCGGCAACTTCGGCTGGGCGGCGCTCGACGGCTCGACGAGCGAAACGACCCTCGCGGGCGAGCTGTCGGGCAACACCTGCAATATCAAGAGCCCGCCCGACCTCGGCACCACCGGCCTGAAGTCGGCGTCGCTGCGCGCCTGGAATACGCGCTTCGGCGTCTATACGAACGGCGCGAACGGGTCCAGCGGCCAGCCCGACTTCACCGGCTACGCGTATGTCGGCCCGAACTACGGGCCGCCCGGAACGGCGGGCATCAAGGGTGATGCGTACACGCAGTTCGTGACCGACCGCACGACCTTCAAGTCCTACCAGGGCGACGGCGCGCCGCCGGGGGGCAGCGGGGTCGCCACCAACGGTACCGCGACGGCGAGCAACTACCAGACCTATGGCGGCGACCGCCGTGTCGCGCTCGCGCCGGAAGGCGACTGCTCGTCGCTGAAGGGCAGCAGCGGCACGGTGCACGTCACGCAATGGGATTGCGTGCTGATGCTCGATCCGTTGCCGTTCAGCGCCGGCAGCGGCGCCATCATAGCCCACCTCGAATACCTCGGCTCGTCCGTCTCCGGCAGCAATCCGTGCGCGACGCACGGCTTGCCCGGCGACGGCAGCGCGTCCGGGGTCCAGGTGCCGATGCTCGTTCAATAGGGAGAGGCGATCATGAAAAGGCCCCCGTTTCGCCGTTCGCGCACCCGTGGCGCCGTCGCCGTCGAGTTCGCGCTCGTGCTGATGCCGATGATCCTGCTCGCGACCGGCGTGGCCGAGTTCGGCCGCGCGATCTACCAGTACGAGACGCTGACCAAGGCGACGCGCGACGCGGCGCGCTACTTGTCGATCTGGCTGCCGACCGACAGCGCGTATCCGGTGTCGGCGGCGCAGTGTCTCGTCGTCTACGGCAGCACGACGTGCGGCAAATCCGGCACCGAGCTGGTGCCGGGGCTCACGACCTCGATGGTGACCATCTGCGACGCGCAGCATACGACCGGTTGCAGCGATGCGTCCGACCCGGCGCAGTTCGCGAACCTGCCGACCTACGACTCGAACAACAACGCGGCGAGCGGCACGGCGACAGGCGCGATCAACGTCGTCGAAGTGAAGGTCACGGGCTACAAGTACCAGCCGATTCCCGCGTACCCGGGGCTGAAGTCGATCACGTTCGGCAACATCATTACCGTGATGAGGCAAGTGTCATGAACGCGCGCCACTTTCCGCTGTCGCGCCGGCGCGCCCAACGCGGCTCGGCGGTCGTCGAGTTCGCGCTCATCGCGTCGGTGCTGATCATGCTGCTGATCGGCATCTTCGAATTCGGCCGTGTGCTGTTCTACTGGAACACCGCGAGCGAGGCCGTGCGCCTCGGCGCACGCACGGCGGTGGTCTGCGACGTGAACGCGGCAGGTGTCGTGAAGCGCGTGAAGTCCTTGCTGCCGCTGCTGTCGGACGCGAACGTGGCGGTCAGCTATACGCCGGCAAGCTGCGATGTGACCTCGTGCGCGTTCGTGACCGTCAGCGTCACGAACGTCACGGTCAAGACGATGATCCCGTTCGTGAACGTCACGGTCACGATGCCGCCGTTCACGACCACGCTGCCGCGCGAAAGCCTGAACTCCGCGACCGGCGGCACCGCCTGCAACTAATCGAACAGACGAGGCACACGACATGATCAACATCCTCGTAGCTTCCGACGATACCGCGCGGCTCACGCAGATCGCGCGCCTCGTGGCCGACTGCGGACGCTATCGCGCGACGCGCGCGACCGGCCGCCCGTCGCAGATCGAGCATCGCACCGACGGGCTCGACGCATTCGACATCCTGCTGGTCGACGGCACGTCGATCGACTCGTCCGAGCTGTCGGCGATCGAGCGGATCTGCCGCGCGCACGCGGGCCTGACCTGCATCCTGGTGACGGCGGACGCGTCGCCGCACGTGCTGCTGCACGCGATGCGCGCGGGCGCGCGCGACGTGCTGCAGTGGCCGCTCGATCCGCAGGCGCTCGGCAACGCGCTCGAACGCGCCGCCGCGCAAAGCACGCGCAGCGACACCGACGATACAAGGATCGTGTCGTTCATGTCGTGCAAGGGCGGCGCCGGCACGAGCTTCGTGGCCAGCAACATCGCGTTCGAGATCGCCGAAGGCTTCAAGCGCCGCGTGCTGCTGATCGACCTGAACCAGCAGTTCGCCGACGCCGCGTTCCTCGTCAGCGACGAAACCCCGCCGTCGACGCTGCCGCAGCTTTGCGCGCAGATCGAGCGGCTCGACAGCGCGTTTCTCGATGCGAGCGTCGCGCACGTGACCGAGAACTTCCACGTGCTCGCGGGCGCCGGTGACCCGGTCAAGGCCGCCGAGATGCGCGAGGACGCGCTCGAATGGATCCTCGGCGTCGCCGCGCCGCGCTACGACTTCGTGATCTTCGACGTCGGCGTCGGCATCAATCCGCTGTCGATGGTCGCGCTGGATCGCAGCGACCAGATCCAGATCGTGCTGCAGCCCGCGATGCCGCATGTGCGCGCCGGCCGCCGGCTGCTGGAGATCCTCGTGTCGCTCGGCTACTCGACCGACCAGCTCCGTCTGATCGTGAACCGCGCCACGCGCGCGAGCGACCGGACCCGCACCGCGCTCGAGGAGGTGCTCGGCCTGCATGCCGCATGCACGATTCCCGACGACGCCGACACCGTGCTCGAAGCGATCAACCAGGGGCATCCGGTGTCGCGGCTGGCGCGCGGCACCGCGGTCGCGCGTGCGTTGCAGGGTTGCGCGAAACAACTCGTCGAAGGCGAAGTGCGCGCGGGACACAGCGCGGCGCGCAGCGAACCGTTGATGTCCCGGCTGTTCGGCCGCAAGGCCGCGCCGAAGCTCAAGTCCATGTAAATCTCTCGGGGAACCATCATGTCATTGCGCGAACAGATGTCGTTGCACCGGGCCCTGCCGCTGTCGGCGGGCAGCGAACCGGCCGGCCCGGCGCATTCGTCGGTACGCGACGTATACCAGAAGCTGCGCCGCGAAATTCACCAGGCCGTGCTCGAACGCGTCGAACTGGAGCGCCTGTCGCGGCTGCCGCAGGAGCAGGTCCGCCATGAAATCTCCTCGCTGATTTCGCGCATCCTCGACGACGAGCGGATGCCCGCGAACGACATCGAGCGGCGGCAGCTCGCGATCGACGTGTACGACGAGATGTTCGGCTTCGGCCCGCTCGAAGCGCTGCTGCGCGACCCCAGCATCTCCGACATCCTGGTGAATACGTACCGGCAGGTCTATGTCGAGCGCTGCGGCCAGCTCGAACTGACCGACGTGACGTTCTACGACGACGCGCACCTGATGAAGGTGATCGAGAAGATCGTGTCGCGCGTCGGGCGTCGCATCGACGAATCGAGCCCGATGGTCGACGCGCGGCTGCCGGACGGCTCGCGCGTGAACGCGATCATCCCGCCGTCGGCGATCGACGGGCCGCTGATGTCGATCCGGCGCTTCGCGGTCAACCCGCTGAAGATGGACGACCTGGTGCGCTACCAGAGCCTGACGCCGCCGATGGCGGAGCTGCTCGACGCGCTGTCGCGCGCCAAGGTGAACGTGCTCGTGTCGGGCGGCACGGGCAGCGGCAAGACGACGCTGCTCAACATCCTGTCCGGCTTCATTCCGCGCAACGAGCGGATCGTGACGATCGAGGACGCCGCCGAGCTGCAGCTCCAGCAGCCGCACGTGCTGCGGCTCGAAACGCGCCCGCCGAACATCGAGGGCAAGGGCGAGATCACGCAGCGCACGCTCGTGCGCAACGCGCTGCGGATGCGGCCGGACCGGATCATCCTCGGCGAAGTGCGCGGCGCCGAAGCGCTCGACATGCTCAACGCGATGAACACCGGCCACGAAGGTTCGCTCGCGACGATCCACGCGAACACGCCGCGCGATGCGCTGACGCGGCTCGAGAACATGATCAGCGTCGCCGGCCTGTCGCTGCCGCCGAAGACGATGCGCCAGCAGATCGCGTCGGCGATCTCGGTGGTCGTGCAGGCGGCGCGGCTGACGGACGGCAAGCGCAAGATCGTCAGCATCCAGGAACTGACCGGGATGGAAGGCGACATCATCAACATGCAGGAGATCTTCACGTTCAAGCGCACGGGCGTGGATCGCGACGGCACGGTACGCGGCCACTTCTGCGCGACCGGCGTTCGGCCGAAGTTCGTCGAGCGGCTGCAGGCATTCGGCATCAACCTGCCGGATTCGCTGTACGACCCGTCCCAGCGCTACGAGTCGAACTGACGACATGGCGCCGTTTGCTGCCGGGGAGGCTACATGAACACGATCTTTTACGGTTTTGTGATTCTCACCTTCGTCGCGGTCGTGCTCGCGATCGAAGGCGTCTATCAATGGTGGAACGCGCGGCACGGCACCGCCGCGCGCCGGATCGAATCGCGCATTCGCGCGATGTCGGCCGGCGGCAACGTGCAGCAGGAGCGGCTGTCGATCCTGAAGAAGCGGATGCTCGACGATTCGAAGCCGTTCGACCGGCTGCTGCTGCGCATGCCGCGCGTGCACTCGTTCGATCTCGTGCTCCAGCAATCGGGCCTCGACTGGACGCTCCCGAAGCTGATCGTGCTCAGCACGGTGTTCGCGGCATTCGCGTGGCTCGCGCTGAGCTTCGCCACGTTGCCGCAGCTCGCCGCGCTGCCGATCGCGCTGTTTGCCGCATGCGTGCCGACGATGTACGTGCTGCGCTGCCGCGCGCGCCGGATGCGCAAGCTCGAACGGCAGTTGCCGGACATCTGCGACATGATCGCGCGCGCGCTGCGTTCCGGTCACTCGTTCACGAGCACGCTCGGGATGGTCGGCGACGAGTTTCCCGATCCGATGGGCGGTGAATTCCGCGTCACGTTCGACGAGGTCAACTACGGCGTGTCGCTGCACGACGCGCTGATGAACCTCGCGACGCGCGTGCCGGTGCAGGACCTGCGCTACTTCGTGATCGCGGTGCTGATCCAGCGCGAGACGGGCGGCAACCTGGCCGAGCTGCTCGACAGCATCGCCGCGCTGATCCGCGAGCGCTTCAAGCTGTTCGACAAGGTGCGCGTGCTGTCGGCGGAGGGGCGGATGTCGGCGTGGATTCTCGGGCTGCTGCCGTTCGGCACCGCCGCGGTGATGGCGCTGGTGAATCGCGAGTTCCTGTCCGTGCTCTGGGAGGATCCGGCGGGGATCCGGATGGTCGGCACGATGCTGGTGTCGATGCTGTTCGGCCTGTTCTGGATCCGTCGCATTGTCCGGATTCGCGTCTGACGTGCAAATCGAATAACGAACCGTTGCGAGGCTGTCATGCAAAACCTGAGCGTGGTCCAGGCCGTGATGCTGGGCGGCTTGTTCATCTTCGTGGCCGGCGGCGTGCTCGTCGCGATGCTGCTGTTCGCGCCGCGCAGCATTCAGCGCCGGCTCCAGCAGGCCGGCGGGGCCGGTGCGGGCACGGGTGCCGTTGCGGGCCCGGGCGACGGCGACGACCTGACGTCGCGCTGGGTCGCGAAGCTGGTCGACCTGTCCACCCCGATCTCGAAGCTGTCGGTGCCGAAGGAGGGCTGGGAGAATTCGCCGCTGCGCATCCGGCTCATGAATGCCGGGTGGCGCAGCCCGAGCGCGGCCGCGGTGTATTTCACCGCGAAGACGATGCTCGCGCTCGCGTTGCCGTGCGTGGCGCTGCTGGCGCTGATCACGACCGCGCTCGGCGACGAGCGCGCGCTGTTGTCCGTCATCCTGGTGATGCTCGCCGGGATCGGCTACTACATCCCGAACATCGTGCTGTCGCAGCGGGTCAAGGTGCGCCAGCAGAAGATCTTCGAGGATTTTCCGGACGCGCTCGACCTGCTGACGGTGTGCGTCGAAGCGGGGCTCGGGCTCGATGCGGCGCTGATGAAGGTGAGCGAGGAGCTGCGGTTCAACAGCGAGGTGGTCGCAAGCGAACTCGACCTGCTGCTGCTCGAGATGCGTTCCGGTTTCACGAAGGAGACGGCGCTGCGCAATCTCGCGCTGCGCACCGGCGTCGAGGACATCGAGTCGTTCTGCGCGATGCTGATCCAGGCCGACCGTTTCGGCACGAGCATCAGCGAATCGCTGCGCGTGCTGTCGGACATGCTGCGCACGCGGCGGCGCATGCGCGCGGAGGAGCGTGCCGCGAAGATCGCGCTGAAGCTGCTGTTCCCGCTGATCTTCTGCATCTTTCCGGCGCTGATGATGGTGCTGCTCGGGCCGGCGATGATTCACGTCTATCGCGTGCTGTTGCCGACGTTCGTCAGCATCGCGCCGTGAGCGGCGGACGCGCGCCGATTCGCATGCGTCGACAAGGTTTTTGCGTGCCGGCCCTGACATACGCGTCGGCCGGCACGGCCACCGGCTTCATGGAGGCTCCCTCCCCAGGCGGCGCCGCGAGACAGGTTGACCATAGCGGCGTCAATGCATCCTGGACCCATGGTTGGCCATGGAACAAGCCGTAGTCCACCGCCTTCATCGGCTGCCCCCTACTGCTAACGCTGAAGGCCGTTGCCGGCATTGCGCCGGCGCGGTTAAAGGCGACGGAAATACGATGAACGCCCGCCGCTGAATTAATCCAGTTCAAGCGACTGCCCGACAATACGGAAAACAGGCCAGTCACGCGCGATCAAGGCCGGGGGAAACATGAACAAGCAAGCACCGGCAAGCAGGTGGCGAAGCAGGTCGGGTCCGCGTTACCGCCTCACGGCCGTCCCTCGCTCGGCACTTCCGCTGCCTTGCTGAGCTCGCCCATGATGATCTGCGCGATCACGTTGGCCGGCGCGCGCCCGTCGGGCGCGGCAGCCGTGGTCGCCCACGCGACGATCGTCGTTTTCGTTGCGGGATCGTAGCCCATGAAGGTATTGAAGCCCGGTATCTCGCCCGTGTGCCCGTAGAACGTGCCGAATTTGGCCAGGCCCATGCAGTAGCTGGCCGACCTCGGGTCGGACGGATCGAGCGGCGTGCAGCTGGCGAGCCGTTGCGCTTGCAGGTCGGCGTTCAGGTAGCCGCCGCCGACCATCCGTTGCACGTAGGCGGCCAGTTCCGTCACGGTTGAAATGCCGGAGCCGGCCGTCCACGCCCACGACGTATTGACGTTCGTCACGTTCGTCGGTTGCAGCGTGCCGTTTTTCGCGGCCGCCTGGCGTTCGGTCGACAGCGCGTCGCTGTTGGTCGTCTCCGCATTGGTGCCCCATTGATAGCCCTGCGGCGCGGGCGCCGGCAACGCCGTGTTCTGCTGCGGCGGGAGGAACGTATTGGCCAGGCCGAGCGGCACGAAAAGTCGCGCGTTCATCGCATCGGCCGCGGGCATGCCGGTGAGTTGCTCGATGATGAGCCCGAGCAGCACCGTGTTCGTGTTCGAGTAGCGAAAATCGGCGCCCGGCGCGAAATAGACCGGCTGCCCTTTGGCGATATCCAGCAGTTCCGCCGTGCTCCACACCTTGTCCGGCTGCGAATCGAGCGTCTGGTTGAACGCGAGACTGGTCGAGTAGTTATAGAGGCCGCTGCGCATCGTCAGCAACTGCCCGATCGTGATCGTATTGCCGTTGGGCACGTTGGCGACGTACTTGCCGACGGTGTCGTCCAGGCTCAGCCTGCCTTCCTGTACGAGTTGCAGGATCACCGTGCCGGTCCACGTCTTCGTCACGCTGCCGACCCGAAAGTGCGCGTTCGTCGGTATCGGCGTGTTCGTGCCTCGCACGGCCGTTCCAAACGATTCGAGCCAGTTACCCTGCGGCGATTGCACATAGACGACCGCGCCGGACGTCAACGTGTCCGCGAGCAAGGCGTTGATCTGCGGGCGCGCCGCGTTGGCGAACGCGGGCCCGCTGGACGTCGGCGAACCGTCGCCGCCGCACGAGGACAGGGCGATGCCGACGATCGCGGCCGGTGCGAAGGCAACCATGCCGTGCACCAGCCGTTTCGACGCGCTCGACACGAACCGGGAGAGTGTTGAAGTCACCATCGCGCGGACCTCCCTGTTCGTGACGGATTTCTTTCCTTGCCTTCTCCAAAACTATAGGACAGGCGCGTCCATGCCGGCAGCACGCACTGCTTTTGTCTGACGATAGCCGTGCAGCCCGTTCATCCGGTCGCGGGCATCACTGGAAGTGATGCACATAACGCAACACCATCCGCGTCCCCTGCGGCCGGTTGCGCGCATGGACCTCGAAGTACGTGTTGAACAGCAGGTGATCGTGCGGCGAGAAGCTATACATGGCGCCCGGGCCGATCGCCAGCACGGCCTCGCGCGTACCGGGCACGTCCTGCCCGTTTTCCTTCATGTCGGTGGTCTGGCGCAGCCAGTAGCCGTTGAGCCCCAGTCGCAAGCCCGGGCGCACTTCATACTCGGTCGCGAAGTTCGCATGGATCGCCTGGCCGGCCCGGGTCGACGTCACGTCGGGGCCGAGCGACGTGGCCGGCCGATGGTTGGTCGCGTTCCACAGATAGTGCAGGCGCCACGACACGGTCCATTTCGGCGTCAGCCACAGCGTCGCCGCCCAGTACGGGTCGAACGACCAGAAATGACTGCCCGGGTTGATCGCGCGCGATGGATCGTACGCGCCGGTCGGCGCGATGAACTGGAATTCCACGCGCTGCGCGAAGCGCGGGCCCTGCGCGCCCATCACCGGGTCGAACTGGATGAACGGGCCGATCAGCAGATCGCCGAAACCGGCCCGCGAATTCAGCGCGACGTTGCCGATGCCGTCGTCGGTGCGCGCCGATGCAATCCACGGCAGGATCACGTCGAGGCCCGGATGCATCCCGGCGAACGTCAGCGGCGACTGATAGACGAGCTGGCTCAAGCCCGCGAACAGGTCGATGTCCTGCTTCGGCAGGCCGACCTTGTTGCCGGCATTGTCGTTGATGCGGCCGGCCGTGTAGTACTGCAGGTACTGCGTGCCGTACCAGCCGGATCCTGCCGGCGGCATCCCGTCGAGGAAACTGGTCATGCCGAGATTGACCGACGGCAGGTCGGTCGCGTGGGCCGGCGCGTGTCCGGCCATGCCGGCGATCGCGAGGCCTGCGACGACGAGCAGGCGAGAGCCGAATTTCATGTTCACCACCTCCTGGATATTTATTTGTATAACTAATCAAATGGTGCGTGAAAGATCGGGATGATCGGCAATCGCGCGATACTGGCCGGCATGGAACACGAGCGGCGCCTTGCCGAACGCGTCGAACTGCTCGATCTCGCCGATGAAGAGCAGGTGATCGCCGCCTTCGTAGTGACCGACGTTGCGGCACACGAAGCGCGCGCTCGCGCCGTCGAGGCAGGGCACGCCGCCGCTGTCCGAATCCACGTGAAGCACGCCGTCGAACTTGTCGACGCTGGGCGTCGCGAAGCGGCGCGACAGGTCGATCTGGTCGTGCGCGAGGATATTGATCGCGAAGTGGGTGGCCGCGACGAAATCAGGCCGGCTCGGCGCGACCTTGCGAAGACTCCACAGCACGAGCGGCGGATCCAGCGACAGCGACGAGAACGAGTTGGCAGTGAGGCCCACCTTGCGTCCGTCGGCCGCGCACGTGGTGATCACGGTGACGCCGGTCGGGAACTGCCCGAACGCGGCGCGCAACTGCTTCGGGTCGATGGTTGGGCTGCAGGTAACGGTCGTTTCCATGTCGGTTACTCCGAACGGGTACTGTGTTCGCGGATCAGCGCCGCGCACGCCGACGGCTCGAACCACCATGGCGAGAACCGGCGCGGATCGTCGAAGCCGTCGACGAGCGCGGCGGCGAGCGACGGCAACTGACCGGCCGCGCCGAGCAGTTCGAGAATGTGCGGCGGCGGCGGCGTGAGCAGCGAGTTGGTCCAGCGCACGACATGTTGCGCGTAGGCCCAGTAGCCTTCGAACGTCTGCTGCATCCAGTCCTCGCCGAACGGCGCGGCTTCGCGCGCGACGATCGCGTCGAAATAGGCCTTCGCGCATTTCGCGGCGTTGTTCGATCCTTGCCCGGTGATCGGATCGTTGACCACCACCGCATCGGCCATCCCGAAGATCGTGCGGCCCGACGGCAGCCGGAAGAACGGCTTGCGCACCGTCGGCGCAAAGCGCCCGGACAGCGTGCCGTTCGGGTCGGTGAGCTCGACGTCGCGGCAGCGCTCGAATTCCCACGGCAGATACTGCTGCAGGAACGACAGGCTCCTGTCGAGGTGCTGCTCGGGCGTCTTCACGTCGGCCCAGCAATCGAGCGGGCCGCCCGGAATGCCTTCGAACACCATGATTTCGCACGGGCCCGTCGTGGTCAGCGCGGGGAACACGAAGTACTCGCCGATGCCGGGCAGCAGGTTGAAGCGCACGCGCGAATACGGCTGGCTCGGCGTCATCCCTTTCACGTAGGTGAGGGCCAGCGCGCGTTGCGGGCGGTCGAACGCGCTGCGCACGTCGTCGCGGCCGAGCAGGTTGACGATTTCGCCCTTGCCGGCCGCGAGCAGCACGAGATCGTGGCTGCGCGCCAGTTCCTCGAGTTCGGGCACGCCGACGTCGCAGATGCGCACGTCCGCGCCGCGGCGCCGAACGCCGTCGAGCCAGTCGGCCATCTTCACGCGCTGGTCGACGGACTGCGCATAGCGGGTCAGCCGCGACGACCAGTCGATCGCCTTGCGGCCGTTGCCGTCCGGGTGCGGCACCGCGATGCCGATGCCTTCGACGGACGGGCACGCTTCCTCCCACGTGTTCAGGCCGAGATCGCGCTCGATCTGCAGCGCGGTATGGAACATGCACTGGCTCGACATGACCTTGCCCGCGCGGATCTGCTCCGCGTCGCGGTTGGTCGCGAGCGTGACGTGGTAGCCCCGGTCGAGCAGGGCGAAGGCGAGTTGCAGGCCGGACTGGCCGGCGCCGACGATAGCGATGCGTCTCATGAGAGTGTCCTCGGGTGGCCGGATTCCGGCCGGAATGGTTGCGGGAAGCGGCGGCGGGCAGCGATCATTCCGCCAGGCGCGGAATGGCCGGCACCGCCTGTTCGGGGCCCATCGCGGCATAGCCGCCGTCCACCGCGTAGTCGGCGCCCGTCACGAAGCTCGCCGCGTCGCTGCACAGGAACGTCACGACCTGCGCGACCTCCGACGGATCGCCGACCCGGCCGAGCAGATGAAACGGCGCGGCGACGCGATCGGTTTTCGCGCGGTCGCCGCGCGTCATCTCGTCCATCACGCGCGACCACGTCCACCCCGGCGACACCGAGTTGACGCGAATGCGGTCGGGCGCGAGATCCATCGCCATGCTGCGCGTGAGCTGGCGGATCGCCGCCTTGGACGTCGGATACAGCCAGCGGCCGGTTTGCGCGCACTGGGCCGAGATCGAGCTGAAGTTCACGATCGCACCGCCGCCGCGCCGCACCATGTGCGGGTGAACGGCCTTCGCCAGCATCGCCGCGGACACGACGTTCACGTCCATCGCGGCGAGCCAGTCGTTGCGGGTCGCGTGGATGCCGTTGTCGACGTAGCTGCACGCGAGGTTGACGAGCACGTCGATCGCGCCGAACCGTTCGGCGATCGCCGACACCGCTCGCTCGATCGCGCGGTCGTCGGTGATGTCGATCGCGACGAACATCGCGCGTTCGCCGAGCGAATCGGCGACGCGCGCGCCGTTCTCCGTATCGAGATCGAGGATCGCGACGCACGCGCCGGCGCGGGTCAGGTCCTGCGCGACCGCGGCGCCGATCAGCGTGGCGCCGCCGGTGACGATCGCGGCTTTGCCAGCAAGGGCTGTCATGGGGTATCTCCCGGTATCTGTCGTTGGGTGAGGGAAGGGCCGCGTCAACGCGCGCCCGTCGACGGCTCGCTGTCTTGCCAGCGGCGCATCAGGCCGTTCGACGGCACGGTCTCGTCGAGCAGCTTGCGCGCCGTTTCGACGCCCGCGACCGGCAGGCCGGCCGGATCGAGCAGGCCGACCTGCACGAGCACGCTCGCCTGATCCCAGTAGATGTGTTCGTGATAGAGCTTGTCGCCGCGAAACTTCACGATCGCGACGAGCGGGATCTCGACGCGCTTGCCGGTCGGCGCGACGCCCGGCAGCATCCAGTCGATCTCGGTGGTGTGCGTGAAGCAGAACAGCAGCTCGTCGACGATCTGGCTCGCGCCGACCGTGCGCGAGATCGGCGTGATCGTGGTGTCGGGCGGATTCGCATGCACGAAGTGATGCGTGTAGAAGCGCTTGAGCTCGTCGTAGCCGACGCCGCCCGTCAGCGTCGGAATATGGTTGACGTACGGTTCGGCGACCATCGTGGCCATCGTCGCGTCGACGTTGCGCGTGTCGAATTCGTGCAGCAGATGCTTCTCCCACAGCGCCGAGAGGTCATAGTGCGGGCCGAGCGCGGCGCGGAATGCGGCGATCGATCGCTGATGCGCCATGACCGCCGCGGCCTTGTCGAAATGGTCGCCGCCGATGCGCGCGAACGCGTGATCGACGCCCGGATAGACGTACACTTCGACGCCGTCGCGCCCGGACAGCGCGTCGGCGATGCGCTGCTGCGCGTCGGGCGGGCAGAAGCGGTCCTGCCCCGCGATCTGCAGCACGAGCCGCCCGCGCAGGTGTGCGGCCTCGTCCAGCGCATGCTCGATGCCGACGCCGTAATAGCTGACCGCGGCGGCCACGCGCGGCAGCCGGCACGCGGCGAGATACGCGAGCTTGCCGCCGAGGCAGTAGCCGAGCACGCCGGCTTCGCCCGTGCATTCCGGCCGTTGCGTGAGCACGGCCAGCGCGGCGCCGATATCCTCGACGCCCTTGTCCTCGTCGAATTCGCGATACAGCGCCATCGCGCGCTCGGCATCGGCCGCGGCGTAGCCGAGTTCGATCCCCGGAGACTGGCGCCAGAACAGGTCGGGCACGAGCACCGTGTAGCCTTCCTCCGCGTAGTAGTCGGCCGTTTCGCGCATGGTCGCGTTCGCGCCGAAGATCTCGTGACACAGCACGATGCCCGGCCCGCTGCCGCCGGCCGGCGTGCTCAGGTATCCGCGAAACGTTCCGCCGTCCTGCGACGGAATCTCGATGTGACGTCCTTTCATCTGTCCCTCCATGCTGTTCGTTTCAGTGACGGGCCCAGTATTGGCGGACGAAACGTGCGCTTCTATCCGCTTTCTTCGGCCGGTATCCGCGAATTCCGGAAACCTGACGATCCGGCCGCCGCGCCAGGGCGGGCGCGCGGCCGACTGCGGGTATGTGCGGATACGGCAGCCCCGCACAGTTTTCTACGATGCGCGAACGGTCCGATTCTTGCGTCGTTTGCGCGGGACTTGCGTGTTCCGATGGCGGACTGTCCGGATACTCCGGGCGCCATCCGGATCGTGCAACGGGATTCCCCAATACCGGGAACGCATGCACGGCGCGAGTGCGATCGAGCATGACGGGAGAACTTCGATGGCGCAAATTTCCGAAACCGGCTGGCTTGCCGACGCCGCCTGTTTCAATCACGACAACCTGATGCTGCAGTCGGACGATGTCGACGAGGTACGCGCACGCGTCGCCGATGTGTTCAAGCCGCACCGGCTCACGCCGACCGGCCAGTCGCGCGCGTTGCACAGCTGCATGCATCACGCGCGCTGGGGCAACCTGTCGCTGAACCTGCTCGATTACGGCGGCGGCGTCAGCATCGAGCCCGGGCCGCTCGAGCACTTCTTCCTGTTGCAGATCCCGCTGCGCGGCGACGCGGAGATCGAGTGCGGCGCGACGCGCTTCGTGTCGTCGCCGGGCACCGCGTCGCTGATCTCGCCGACGCTGTCGCTCAAGATGCGGTGGGGCGATGCATGCCCGCAAGTCATCCTGCGCATCGAGCGCGAGGTGATGGAGCGCCACGCGCAGCGGCATTTCGGCGACGACCGGCGCGCGCCGGTCGAATTCGAACCGGCGTTCAGCCTGTCGTCGTCGCAGGGGACGTGTCTGGCCCAGATGCTGCCGATCCTCGCCGGCGCGATCGCGACGGACACGCATCCGTTGCGTCACCCGCTCGCGTTCGAGCAGCTCGAATCGACGTTGCTCAACCTGCTGCTGCACGGCCAGCCGAACAGCGCGCGCAACGGCACGCGGCACCTGCCGATGGCGCTCGCGCCGTTCTACGTGCGGCGCGTCGAGGAATACATCCGTGCGCATCTCGACGAGCCGCTGACGATCGAACGGCTCGCCGAGCTTGCCGGTGTCAGCCCGAGCACGCTGTTCGCCGGCTTCCGCAATCGCCACGGAATCACGCCGATGGGTTTCGTGCGGCAGTTGCGGCTGCAACATGTGCGCGAGGAACTGCTGGCCGACGATACGCCGGGGCTCGCGTCGGTCACCGACGTCGCGCTGAAATGGGGATTCGCGCACCTCGGGCGCTTTGCGATCGAGTACAAGCGGGCGTTCGGGGAGTCGCCGTCGGCGACGCTCAGGATGCGGCGGGTGCGGGTTTGATGGAGGAAGCGGCGGGCTCGCATTCAGCGCGCCCGTCCGCCGATCATCGGGCCGGCGCCGTGGTGGTCGATTCGCGCACGACGAGCTCCGGCGTACCGATCGTATGCACCGCCGCGGTCGGCTCGATTCCGTCGATCATGTCGAGTGTCAGCGCGATCGCGCGCGCGGCGATCAACGATGTCGGGAAGCGGACCGTCGTCAGCGCGGGGCGGAACTGGTGGGCGAGCTGGATATCGGTCATGCCGACGATCGAAAGGTCGTCCGGCACGCGCCGGCCCAGATCGGCCGCCGCCTGCATCGCGCCGATCGCCATCAGGTCGTTGGTCGCGAACAGCGCGGTGAGGCCGGGCTTCGCACGCAACAGCGCGGCGGCCGCCTCGTAGCCACCCTCGATCGAATCGTGTGCGGACACGGTCGTTACCGCGTCCGGCGCATGGCCGCGCGCCGCGAGTTCGTCGATGAAGCCGCGCAGCCGCATCGACTGCGGGCCGCCCGAACCCTTGCCGACGAGTGCGCCGAATGTGCGATGCCGCAGCCCGGACAGGTGCGCGGCGGCGAGCGCGCCCGCCGCCGCGAAATCGACGGTCACGCAGGGGAGTGTGCGCGATGCATGCACGTGCTCCCACATGCACAGCACGATCGACGCGCCATGGCGCGCGATGTCGGCAAGTTCGGCCTCGGCGAGGTCGGTGTTCATCACGATCGCGCCGGCCGCAAGCGTGCCGGCGATCCGCTCGAGGTAGTTGCGCGTGATCGCCGGGTCGTCGTCGGTATTGGATACCAGCAGGTAATGGCCGCGCTTGCGCGCCTCGCGCTCGGCGGCGAGCACGAATTCCGGATAGAACGGGTTCGTGATGTTCGACAGCATCAGCGCGAGCGTCGACGTGCGGCCTTCGGCGAGCGCACGCGCGGTGAGATTCGGTCGATAGCCGAGTTCGCGAATCGCCGCCATCACGCGCTCGACGGTCGCCGGTTTCACTTTCTGCGGATTCCTTAGCACGTTCGAGACCGTCGCCGCGGTGACGTTCGCGCGTTGCGCGACTTCCGCGAGCGTCACCATGCGCGGCCCCCGGCCGGTCGGGCAGCGTCGTACGGGGAGGGAGAAGCGGGGGTATGTTTGCTCATATTCTGGGAGTGTGTCCCACAAGTTGCGCAGGGACAGGCGATACGCTAATTTCTCGACACATCACATGAAGGAGACGACATGGTACGGCGAACCGGGCCGATCGCGCCATCGGAATTTAAGCGTTTAAATTTTCCAATTCAACGCGCGTGATTCAGGGGAGGAGGGCGCGATGACCGCCATTTCATTGAAGGACGTCTCGAAGCGCTACGGCGACCATGCGCCGGTGCTGCGCAACGTGAACCTCGAGATTGCGTCGCACGAGTTCTGCGTGTTTCTCGGTCCGTCGGGCTGCGGCAAATCCACGCTGTTGCGGATGATTGCAGGGCTGGAGGACGCGAGCGAAGGCGAACTGCGGATCGGCGGCGCGCGCATGAACGACACGCCGCCCGCCGAGCGCGGTGTCGCGATGGTGTTCCAGAGCTATGCGCTGTTTCCGCACATGACCGTGTTCGACAACATCGGCTTCGGGTTGCGCATCGCCGGTGTGCCGAAGGACGAGATTCGCCGCCGCGTGACCGAGGCCGCGCGCGTGCTGCAGCTCGACGCGCTGCTCGAGCGCAAGCCGAAGGCGCTGTCGGGCGGCCAGCGGCAGCGCGTCGCGATCGGCCGCGCGATCGTGCGCGAGCCGCGCGTGTTCCTGTTCGACGAGCCGCTGTCGAATCTCGACGCGACGCTGCGCGGGCAGACGCGTGTCGAGATTGCGCGCCTGCATGCACGCTTCTCGCAGTCGAGCTCCGTCTACGTGACGCACGACCAGATCGAGGCGATGACGCTGGCCGACCGGATCGTGCTACTGCACGCGGGCGACGACGTCGCGCGCTTCGGCAGCATCGCGCAGGCCGGTGCGCCGCTCGAGCTGTATCACCGGCCGGCCAACCGTTTCGTCGCGGGCTTCATCGGCTCGCCGCGAATGAACTTCCTGCCGGCGGCCGTCGTATCGAGCGATGCACACGGATGCCGCCTGCGCGTCGACGGCACGGACGAGGTGCTGACGTTGCACGACCGTCCGTTGCCGTCCGGCATCGGCCCCGGTGCGCGCATGACGCTGGGCATCCGTCCCGAGCATCTGTCCGCCGGCCCGGCCGGCGACGCCGGGCTGCCCGCGATCGTGCGCGATGTCGCGCTGGTCGAGCAACTGGGCGAGGCCGCCTACGTGCATCTCGACCACCCCGGCGGCGTGCCGCTGCTCGCGAAGCTGCCGGGGCAGGCCACGCTGCGGCGCGGCGAGCGCCATGCGTTTCGCGTGCCGCCGTCGTGTTGCCACCTGTTCGACGAGGCGGGCATCGCAGTGCCGGCCGTTCGTGCCGAGGCGATGTTCGCCTAGCGGCGCGGCGCCGATCCGCCGCGCGCGACGCGGCATCCATCACACCAATACCAGGAGACAACGATGAGACTTCGTGCGAGCCGAGTGCTGCTTGCCCTGACGACCGCCGCCGCGCTGACGGCGGGTACGGTCGACGCGGGCACGCTCAAGGTGAATGTAGCCTCGCGTGGCAACCAGCGCGCGACGTGGCAAGCGGTGTTCGACCAGTTCCGCAAGGCGAATCCGGACATCGACCTGAAGGTCAGCTACGTCAGCGAGGAGGCGTACAAGGTGCAGATGTCCGGCTGGCTCGCGACCGATCCGCCCGACGTGCTGAGCTGGAACAACGGCGAGCGGCTCGCCTATTTCGCGAAGCGCGGGCTGATCGAGGATCTGAGCCAGGACTGGCAGAAGAACGGCTGGAACGAGACGTATGCGGCCGTGAAGCAGTCGTCGACTTATGGCGGCAAGGTCTACAGCCTGCCGCTCGGTTACGACGCCTATGGCCTGTTCTACCGCAATGACCTGTTCGAGAAGGCCGGCATTCATGGCGAACCGGCCGACTGGCCGCAGTTTCTCGACGCATGCCGCAAGCTGAAGGCGGCGGGCATCGCGCCGATCGCGGTGGCCGCGCGCGATGCGTGGACGCTTGCCGCATGGTTCGACTACCTCGACCTGCGGATCAACGGCTACGCGTTCCACCAGAAGCTGATGGCGGGCGACGTCGCTTATACCGATCCGCGCGTGCGTGCCGTGTACGCCGCATGGAAGAAGCTGATCGACGACAGGTATTTCATCGACAACGCGCTGTCCTACGACGTCGATTCGCTGAGCCCGCTGATCGTCAACGGTCAGGCCGCGATGACGCTGATGGGCACGTGGTATTCGGCGGGCCTGCTGAGCGCGGCGCACAACCCGATCGGCTTTTTCCGCTTCCCGGTGATCGACGCGTCGGTGCCGCTCGCGGAGGACGGCCCGGTCAACGTGATGGTCGTCCCGGCGAAGGCGCACAACAAGACGGACGCGCGCCGCCTGCTCGCGTTCATCGGACAGCCTGCGATCAACGGCGAGTTTGCGAAGGGCATGGGTCAGTTGCCGTCGAACAACCGGGCGCCCGAGCCGCAGGACCCCATCTCGAAGATCGGCTTCCATACGCTGGCGACGACGCAGGGCGGCATCGCGCAGTTCTACGACCGCGACATGACGAAGGAAATGGCGGACGAGGGGATGAAGGCGATGCAGCAGTTCCTGTCCGACCCGACGCAACTCGACGCGATCCTCCAGCGTCTCGAACAGACCCGCAAGCGCATCTACCGGAAGTAGCGTGCCGGCCGGATCGGCCCTGGCCGGTCCGGCGTTCCGTTGTCGTCGTCATGTTCGTTTCGTCGAAGGTCACATCATGTCAACCAGCCTGTCCGAAGGCGTCGCGCGTCGCGACGCCGGCCCGCAGCGGCATGCGCGCGCGTCGCTCGCGCGCCGGCGCAACCGTGCCGCACTGCTGTTCGTGCTGCCGGGTTTCGCGCTCTTCACCGTGTTCGTGCTGTATCCGATCGTCAGCAGCATCTGGCTGAGCTTCCATCACTGGGACGGGATGACGCCGATGACGTACGCAGGGCTCGACAATTATCGCGAGCTGCTGCAGTCCGACACGTTCTACGTCGCGTTGAAGAACAACGTGCTGTGGCTCGTGCTGTTCCTCGCCGCGCCGCCGCTCGGCCTCGCGCTCGCGCTGTACCTGAACCAGAACGTGTTCGGGATCCGGCTCGTGAAGTCGCTGTTCTTCGCGCCGTTCGTGCTGCCGGGTGTCGTCGTCGGCCTGGTGTTCTCGTGGTTCTACGACCCGACGTTCGGGCTGCTCAAGCTGATCGTAGGACACGGGATCCCGGTGCTCGGCGATCCGCGTTATGCGACTTACGGCGTGATCGCTGCCGCGCTGTGGCCGCAGATCCCGTTCTGCATGATCCTCTACCTGACCGGGCTCACGGGCATCAACGCCGAAATCGTCGAGGCCGCACGGATGGAAGGCGCGCGCGGCTTCACGCTGCTGTGGCACGTGATCCTGCCGCAGTTGCGCCCCGCCACCTTCATGGCGGTGGTGCTGACCGTGATCGGCGCGCTGCGCAGCTTCGACCTGATCTCCGTGATGACGGGCGGCGGCCCGTTCGACAGCTCGACCGTGCTCGCGTACTTCATGGTGGACCAGGCGATCAAGTATTACCGCGAAGGCTATTCGGCCGCGATCGCGGTGGTGCTGTTCGCGATCATGCTCGTCTATATCGTGTGGCAGCTGCGCAAGCTGGTGCGCGTTGAATCATAAGGATTGCGATTCATGTACCCGATGCCCGTATCACGCTGGGGACGTTCGTCCCGCTGGCTGTACCGCCTGTCGCTGCCGTGCGCGCTCGTGCTGTGGCTCGTGCCGCTGCTCGCGGTGCTCGTCACATCGGTTCGTTCGACCGACGAGGTCATGGCCGGCAACTACTGGGGCTGGCCGAAGCAGTTCGCATTCTTCGACAACTACGGCGCTGCGCTCACGCAGACGCCGATGCTCCACTACTTCGCGAACAGCATGCTGATCACGCTGCCGTCGGTGGCCGCATCGATCCTGCTCGCGTCGCTTGCAGGCCATGCGCTCGCGAACTTCCGGTTCCGCGGCAACGTCGTGCTGCTCGGGCTGTTCGTCGCCGGCAATTTCGTGCCGATCCAGATCCTGATGATTCCGGTGCGCCAGATCATGCTCGGCATCGGGCTCTACAACACCGTATGGGCGCTCGTGCTGTTCCATACCGCGTTTCAAACCGGGTTCTGCACGCTGTTCCTGCGCAACTTCATCCGCGAGTTGCCGTTCGAGCTGATCGAAGCCGCGCGCGTCGAGGGTGCGTCCGAGTGGGCGATCTACTGGCGCGTCGTGCTGCCGCTCGTGCGGCCGGCGCTCGCGGCGCTCGCGATCCTCGTGTTCACGTTCGTGTGGAACGACTACTTCTGGGCACTGTGCCTCACGCAAGGCGACGACGCGGCGCCGATCACCGTCGGCGTCGCCGCGCTCAAGGGGCAGTGGACCACCGCTTGGAACCTCGTGTCGGCCGGTTCGGTGCTCGCCGCGCTGCCGTCGGTCGCGATGTTCTTCGCGATGCAGAAGCACTTCGTCGCGGGGCTCACGTTCGGCGCGACAAAAGGCTGAAGCCGTCCAACCCTTCCTCTTCCTGCAAGGAATCCACGATGCACCTCGGCGTTTGCTACTACCCCGAACACTGGCCGCGCGAACAATGGGATCGCGACGCGCGGCGGATGGCCGAACTCGGCCTGACCCGCGTGCGGATCGCCGAATTCGCGTGGAGCCGGATGGAGCCGGAGCCCGGCCGCTACGACTGGGCGTGGCTCGACGAAGCGATCGACACGCTCGCACGCCAGCACCTGAAGATCGTGCTCGGCACGCCGACCGCGGCACCGCCGAAATGGCTCGTCGACCGTCATCCGGAGATCCTGCCGGTCGGCGCGGACGGCGCCGTCCGGCAGTTCGGTTCGCGTCGCCACTACGACATCTCGAGCCCCGTCTATCGCGAACACTGCGTGCGGATCGCCGACGCGATGGCGCGGCGCTATGGCACGCATCCGGCCGTGATCGCGTGGCAGACCGACAACGAACTCGGCTGCCACAACACGTTGCCGAGCTACACGCGCGCGGCGCTGACGGGTTTTCGCGGATGGCTCGCCGTGCGCTACGGCGACATCGGCGCGCTGAACCGCGCATGGGGCAACGTGTTCTGGAGCATGGAATATCGCGGCTTCGACGAGATCGAATTGCCGCGCCATACGCCGACCGACGCGAATCCCGCCCACGTGCTCGACTTCCGGCGCTTTCAGTCGGACGAGGTCGCGCGCTTTCATGCGGTGCAGGTCGATGCGATCCGCGCGCACGCGCCGGGGTGCGACGTGCTGCACAACTTCATGGGATTCTTCACCGAATTCGATCACTACGCGTTCGCGCGCAGTGGCCTCGATGTCGCCGCGTGGGACAGCTATCCGGTGCCGCGTACCGAAGTGCTGCCGTTCGACGAGCAGGACAAGCATCGCTGGGCCCGCACGGGCCACCCGGACGTGTCGGCGTTCTCGCACGACCTGTATCGCGGGGTCGGCAACGGCCGGATGTGGGTGATGGAGCAACAGGCGGGGCCCGTCAACTGGGGGCCGTACAACCCGGTACCGCACGCCGGCGCGGTGCGGCTGTGGACGTGGGAAGCGTTCGCGCACGGCGCGGAGCTGGTGTCGTATTTCCGCTGGCGGCAGTATCCGCATGCGCAGGAGCAATTGCATTCCGGGCTCAATACGCCCGATGACCGCTTGTCGCCCGGCGGGCACGAAGTGGCGCGCGTCGCCGACGAGCTTGCGACGCTCGATCCCGCGCTCGTTGCGGGCGAACGCACTTCGGCGCGCGTCGCGCTGCTGTTCGACTACGAGGCCGACTGGATGATCCGGATCCAGCCGCACGGCGTCGATTTCGATTATCAACAGCACGCGTTCGACTGGTATCGCGCGCTGCGCGAGCTGGGGCTCGACGTCGATATCGTCGCGGCCGATGCCGACGTGTCGCGCTATGCGCTGGTCGTCGCGCCGACGCTGCCGGTCGTTCCGGACCGTGTCGTCGAGCAGGTCGCCCGCAGCGGCGCGCGCTGGCTGTTCGGTCCGCGCACGGGTTCGCGCACGGCCGAATTCTCGATCGTGCCGGGCCTGGCGCCCGGCAAGCTGCGCGACGTGCTGCCGATCCGGATCGCGCAGGTCGAATCGTTGCGGCCGTCGCTCGTGCCGCGTGTTGCGTTCGACGGCGTGGAGGGGCACGCGGTGAAGTGGCGCGACCACGTCGACACGGACGCGGCGGCCGGAATCGACGTGCTCGCGACATTCGACGACGGCGTGCCCGCGCTGGTGCGGCGCGCTCACGTGACGATGGCGACCGCGTGCTTCGATCGCGCCATGTTGCGTGCGATCGTCGGCCGTTGCGCACGCGGTGCCGGATTGCCCGTGGCGGTGCTGCCCGACGGCCTGAGACTGCGCCGGCGCGGGCGCGTCGTGTTCGCGCTGAACTACGGCGACGCACCGTGCACGCTGCCCGCGCCGGCCGGCGCGCGATTCGTGCTCGGCGGCCCGGAGCTCGGCGCGGTCGACGTGGCCGCATGGATCGAGCCGGACTGACGCGATGCGGTCGCTACGGTCGCTACGGTTGCATTTCGCGGGCCTGGCCGGGATCGCGCATTTCGTTCCGCTGTCCGCCGCGGCGCTGATGCTTGGCGTCGCGATGTCGTTTACCGCGCCGTACCTGTCGCTGTTCGGCGTCGAGGCGGTCGCGATGTCGCCGTTTCTCGCGGGTGTGTTCATGACGCTGATCGCGGCGAGCGGCGTCGTCGCGAGTACGTGGGCCGGCCGCTGGTCCGATCGCCGCGACCGGCACCGGCCGCTGCTCGTCGTGTCGCTCGCGGCCGCCGCGCTCGGGTTCGCGCTGTTGTGCGTGCTCCGTGCGCCCACGCCCGTGATCGCGGCCGGCACGATCCTGCTCGGCGCGGGTGCCGTGTCGCTGTCGCAGATCTTCTCGTTCGCGCGTGCGGTGCTGCCGGTCGACAGCAGCGCGCAGCGCGAGCTGGCGTCGGCCGCGCTGCGCACGATGCTGTCGGTCGCATGGGTATTCGGCCCCGCGCTCGGCGCGCTGATCCTAGCGCAGACGGGCTTCACCGGGCTCTTTCTCGCGGCAGCGGCCGGATTTTTCGTGTGCGCGGTGATCGTCGCGCACATTCCGGAGCCCGCGCGCCGGCCTGCGGCGGCCGATGCGGGCAGGTCCGCCGCGGCGAGCGTATCCGGCGGCGATCCGGTGCCGCCGGACGAGGCAGCGCCGGCGGTCGCCGCACCGCCGGCGGTCGCCGCACCGCGTGCGGTCGTGCTGCGCACGCTTGCCGCGCTCATGCTGATCGGGCTCGCGGCGAACGCGACGATGATCGTGCTGCCGCTGTATATCGTGCGCGGGCTGGGCGGCACGCCGACGAACGTGTCGGCCGCGCTCGGTCTCGCCGCGTTGCTCGAGATCCCGATGATGCTGTGGCTCGGCATCCGTTCGGCGCGGCTGAACAAGGCGCGCTGGCTGACGGGCTGCGCGGCGGTGTATGCCGCGTACTTCGCCGGGCTCGCGGCGGTGACGCACGTCGATGCGATCCTGCCGCTGCAGTTGCTGAGCGCGTGCGTGGTCGCGATCACGTCGTGCCTCGGCATGACGCGCGTGTGCGACCTGATGCCGACGCGTCCCGGCACCGCGACCGCGATGTTCTTCAGTACGGCGCGCGTCGGCTCGATCGTGTCGGGTGTCCTGTCGGGCGCGTTCGTCGACCTGTTCGGCTATCGTGCGACGTTCGCCGGATGCGGCGCGCTCGCACTCGTGGCGCTGGTGTTGCTCGCTTGCGATGCGCGCAATCCGCGGGCCGGTGCGACACGTGCAACGGGTGCGTCGAAGCGGCCGCGCAGCCGCTTCGATGCGCCGCACTGACGCGCAGTGCGCCAGTGCGGCGGCAGGTCAGCGTTGCCGGAACGCGTCGAGTGACGACAGCGCGTGACCGTGGAAGTCGAACAGCGTGTTGTTGTCCCACTGGTCGCCCGCGCCGAGCTTCCAGCCGACGCCCGGCGTCGGGATCCATTCCGGCTCCCACCAGAACACGCCCGCGCCGCGATTACCCGGCACACCCTTCACGATGTCGCGCACGGCCGAGAGGAATTGCGCCTGACCGGCCGGCGACGGCGGGAACGTGGTCGATCCGGTGTTCGTCATCGAGTTCGGCTCCGAATCGCCGTCGCTCGTCGTCCACGGGTAAGCGGTTTCCACGACGATCAGCTCCTTGTCGTAGCGCACCGCGAGATCGTTCGCGTTGTTGCGCAGGTCGTCGAGCGAGCCTTGCCATTGCGGGTAGTACGACAGGCCGATCACGTCGAACGCGACGCCGCGCTGCGTCGCACTGTCGAACCACCAGCGGCTCGTCGCGTTGTTGCCGCCGCTGTCGAGGTGCAGCATCACCTTGATGCGCGGATCGACGGCTTTCACCGCATCGTGGCCCGTCTTCAGCAACTGCGCGAGGTTGTCCCACTGGTCGTACTTGCCGAGCGGCCACAGCATGCCGCCCGTGATCTCGTTGCCGATCTGCACCCACTCGGGCCGCACACCGGCGCGTGCAAGCCGGCGCAGCACGTCGGTCGTATACGCGGACAGGAGCGCGCAGGTGTCGGCCAGGTTCTTGCCGGCCCACGCATGCGGCGGGTATTGCTTGCCCGGGTCGGCCCACCAGTCGCTGTAGTGGAAGTCGATCAGGATCCGCATCCCGAGCGCGGCCGCGCGCCGCGCGAGCGCAATCGCGTGCGCCGCGTCGTTGTAGCCGGCCGCGGCGCTCTGGTTGGCAGGGAAGAAGTCCGGATTGCCGGGATCGTTCCAGACCTTGATGCGGATCGCGTCGACGCCGTGCGCGCGCAGGATTTTCAGGCAGTCGCGCGGGGCGCCGTCAAGGTCGAAGAAGGTCGCGCCATGGGCTTCGAGTTCCGGCAGCGTCGAGACGTCGGCGCCCATCGCGAACCGGCTCGCCGTCGCAGCGCGCGCGGTGCGTTGCGCGAAGGCCGGCAGCGGACCGGCCAGGTCGAGGCACGCGAGCGCCGCGGTTGAAACGCTCCAGCGCAACATCGATCGTCTGTTCATCGTCATCCTCCATGTGTGGACCCCATCGGGCACGGGGTCGTCGGCTTTGAAGTTTTAAGCGCTTAAATTTCAGGCCCCGATGCGAGGCCGGATCGAGCGTAGCGCACCCACTGTCGCACACGCAAAGAACGCATGCGTTGCCTACTATCTGGCGAGGCGCGAAAGAGGGCGCATTGCCGGCTTCACGGTCCGGCGTTTCAGGATCGTGGACGATCTCGCCGCGCCGCGGTTGCGCTGACGCGGTTTGCGGACGCGCTCGGCATGCCGGATGGTCTGCTGATCGCCGCCGCGGGCGCGACCGTGCTGCTGCATGCGTGCCGGATCGCCGGCAGGTGTTCGTGGCGGGTGGGCAAGCGGCCGATCGTGTGGATCCTGCAGGTGTCCTGCCTGTGGATTTCGGTCGGATTCACGCTGCTTGAGCTGTCGTTTGCCGACATGATTGCCCATTCGTTCGCAGTGCCTGCATAGACCGTCGGCGGAATCGGCGGCGCGATCATCGCGACGATCACGCGCACCGTGCTCGGTCACACGGGGCTCGTGCTCGTCGCAGGTGTGTGGGAGAGGGTTGTGCTACTGGCTGACGATCGGCGCGGCCGTCGCACGCGTGTTCGGGCCGCTCGTGCTGCGCGCGCCGTACGCGTTCTGGCGCGATGAAATCAGTCATCGCATAACGGCGCGGAGTGTAGCGGAAGCATCACCGTTCCAGAATAAAAAGTTGTTACGAAACAACTCGTCGATCCGGTAGTAATTGCCGCAAATCAGTCAATTAACATGCTAATAAAACGGAGGAGAATGGTGATTGATACGTTTGCGAGATATTATCGTCGCCGGCCCGCAACCAGGAGACACTTCACGTGTGCCGATCGATGCCAGACCATTATTTTAATGTCATCACACAACTGACAATAAGGTGATGTTCTGCGCATCGCATGCCGGTTCTCGGGCCGGTACGACTTCATGCCGGCGCAGCCAGGCCGGCGTCGCTCGACGTATGAAAAAACCGGAGAACAACACGATGACGAGAAGGATCGCAGTCCTTGACGATCGATTCGCGCGACGCGCGGTAAGGATGGCTTCACTTGCCGCGCTGGCCGGCGTGGGCGCGATGGCGGTGCCGGCCACGGCCGCGACGACGGTCGATACGCAATGGGGCACCGTCAGCGAGCCGGCGCTGCCGACGAGCGTCTGCGGCACCGTCGCGGCGCAGCTCGCGCCGGTCGGCGGCTCGGTCGATGCGCTCGATTCGACCGCGTCGAATGCCGAGCACGATACGGCGCGGATCCAGAACGCGATCACGCACTGCGCAGCCGGCTCCGCCGTGCATTTGACGGCCGGTGCGAACGGCCAGACGGCGTTCATCAGCGGGCCGCTGACGCTGAAATCGGGCGTCGCGCTGTGGCTCGACAAGGGCGTCACGCTGTTCGCGTCGCGCAATCCCGCGCTGTATGACAACGGCGTCGGCACGTGCGGCACGGCGACCTCGAGCAGCAAGAAATCGTGCAACCCGTTCATCAGCGCGTCCGGCACGGCGAACGCGGCGATCGTCGGCGACGGCGTGATCGACGGGCGCGGCGGCAGCCTGCTGACGAGCGGGCCGAATGCGGGCCTGCGCACGTGGTGGGACGTCGCGTACCAGAACAAGACGCAAGGCCTGAACCAACAGAACCCGCGGCTGCTGGAAGTGAAGGGCGGCAGCAACTTCACGCTGTACCGGATCACGCTGCAGAACTCGCCGAACTTCCACGTGGTGACGAACGGCGTGACCGGCGTGATCGCGTGGGGCATCAAGATCGTCACGCCGAGCGCGGTGTACACGCGCAGCGGTTATGCATGCCCGAGCGGCACGCAGCCCGACGAGACGACACCCGCCACCTGCTTCACGCCCGACACGGCGAAGAACACCGACGGTTTCGATCCGGGGCAGTCGAGCCAGGTGCTGCTCGCGTTCTCGTACATCAGCACCGGCGACGATCATGTCGCCGTGAAGTCGAGTGCGTCGCCGGGCGTAACGCAACTGACGATCGCGCACAACCATTTCTACTATGGGCACGGCATGTCGATCGGCAGCGAAACGAATGCCGGCGTGTCTGACGTGGATGTGCGCGACCTGACGATGGACGGGTTCGACAGCCCGAACGGCAACGGCCTGCGGATCAAGTCCGATTCGTCGCGCGGCGGCCGGGTGACCAACGTGCGTTTCGCGCAGGTCTGCATGAGAAACGTTGCACGGCCGCTCGTATTCGATCCGTTCTACAGTTCGTCGACCGGCACGCTGTATCCGGATTTCACGAACATTGCGGTCCAGGACTTTCACGACGTCGGCAGCGCGAAATTCGGCGGCGGAAAGGTCACGTTCTCCGGCTATGAAGCGAACGGGCAGCACTTTCCGCTCGGCATCGCGCTGAACAACGTCGTGTTCGACGGCACGCAGCCGACGTTCGAGAAGGACGCCGCGACGCACTACGCGCTCGGGCCGGGCGCCGTGAGCTTCTCCGGCTCGATCGTCACGTCGAGCGCGAACGACGTGACGGTCACGGGTACGCCTGGCACGTCCACGCCGTACGACTGCAGCTCCGCGTTCACGACGCTGAAATCCGTCGTGCCGACTTCGCCGATTTGATCCGGCCGGCATGCGCGCTACGCCGGCGATGGCGTGGCGCGCCCGCCGTCCGTTCGGCGCGTTCTCCGTCGAACCGGCACGTTACCCATTCCGCTGAGCGGCGTTCCAGGGGGCGGCGCGTGGCGGCGGATCGTGCCCGGAAGGTTTGCGATGTGCGACTTCGCATGCCGTCATGCCGTCATGCCGCGATCGGAGACGGCATGAATCGAAGAATGCGCATTTTCAAACGGCCACGCATTTTATTTTTAAAGACCGTGCCACGTTCGACCGGTATGATCGCTGCGCTCGCGAACGGCGCCGTTGGCCAATGCATGCCGACACGCGCACGACCGACATCGGCAGCACGACAATCAAGACAGCGCAGGACGGACGCCGGCGGCGCACCGTACCTCGATCCGGCCGAACGGGCCAAGACAGCACGACGGAGTATTGAAACGATGTGGACGGAGACAGGGGCGGTGCGACGCACATGGGCGATCGCTGCCGGGGGAGCGTTGTGCGTGGCCGCAGCGGGCGGCGCGCACGCGCAGGCGTCGAACGCCGCAGCGGTGCCGCAGGCCGGCACGGCGACGGCCGTGCTGCCGCCGATCGACGTGACGGGAAAGGCCGGCGGATCGTCCGTCGGGCTCGTCGGGCTGCGCACCACCGCCGGCACGAAGACCGACACGCCGGTGGCCGAGATCCCGCAGACGATCAACATCGTGACCGCGCAACAGATCGAGATGACCGGCGCGGCCGACCTGAACCAGGCGCTGCGCTACGTGCCGGGCTTCGCGACGTTCGGCGCCGACAGCCGGACCGACTGGTATGCGGCGCTGCGCGGCTTCACGCCGACGCTGTACGTCGACGGCGTGCCCGCGCCGAATACGGCCATCATCGCGAACTGGCGTGTCGACCCGTACACGATCGACTCGATCGCGGTGCTGCGCGGGCCGACGTCGGTGCTGTACGGCGCGGGCGAGCCCGGCGCGATCGTCGACGCACACACGAAACTCGCCGACGGCGAACGCGTGCGCGAAGCCGGCGTGCAGATCGGCAACGATGCGCGCAAGCAATTCATGCTCGACGTCGGCGACCGGCTCGACCCGGATGGCCGGTATGCGTATCGCTTCGTCGGCGTGGCGCGCGACGGCAATGCGGTGACCGGCCCGAACGGCGACCGTCGCGTCGCGCTGGCGCCGTCGTTCCGATGGCGGCCGAACGCCGACACGTCGCTGACGTTCTCCGCGTCGTTCCTGCAGGACCACGGCGATATCTCGTCGAACTTCCTGCCGGCATCGGGCACGGTGCTGCCGAACCCGAACGGTCGCCTGTCGCAGGACATCTACATGGGCGATCCCGGGTTCAACGACTACCGGAAGAAGCAATGGTCGCTCGGCTACGCGCTGGAGCACCGCGTGAATGCGATATGGACGCTGCACCAGGACGTGCGCTGGTCGCACCTGTCGCTCGACGATGCGACGGTGTTCGGCAACGGCCTGGTGCCCCGCAGCACGACCAACATGATGCGTTTCGCGGGGCTGTTCCAGCTCAACTACAGCCGGCTCGATATCGACAACCACGCGCAGGCGCGCTTCGGCACGGGGCCGCTCGAACATACGCTGCTGCTCGGCGTGCAGTTCGACCGGCAGACGACCACCAACAGCGTATGGCTCGCACTGGCGCCGTCGCTGAACCTGTACCACCCCGTCTATCGGCCCGTCACGGCCGCGATTTTCTCCGGCCCGACGTCGCTCGGCCACGTCGACCAGTACACGGCGATGAACGCGGTCGGGGTGTACGCGCAGGACCAGATCCGCTGGCAGCGCTGGACGATGACGCTCGGCGGCCGCGAGGATCGCGTGAATGCACGGTTCGACGGCCGGACGGCCGGCACGCAGACGCGGCAGGACGTCAGTGCGTTCTCCGGGCGGGTCGGGCTGACCTATCAGGGCGATGCGGGGCTGTCGCCGTATGTGAGTTATTCGACGTCGTTCGATCCCGTCATCGGCGTGCGGATGGTTGGCGGCGGCTTGCCGAAGCCGACGCGCGGCACGCAGACGGAGGCCGGGCTGCGCTGGCAACCGGCCGGCCAAAACCTGATGCTGGGCGCGGCCGTCTACCAGATCGACCAGACCAACGTCGTGACGCCGACGCCGGTGAATCTCGACCCCACCGGCACGACGTCCGTGCAGACCGGCAAGGTGCGCTCGCGCGGCATCGAGCTGAGCGCGGTCGGCAAGGTGACCCGCGAACTGTCGATCGTCGCGTCGTATGTGTATCAGGACGTCAAGAACGTGCAGGCGAACGACGCTTCGCTGAACCACTGGCCGGTGGCCGTGCCGCTGCCGCGGCAGATGGCGTCGATGTGGGCCGACTGGACCTGGCATACGGGTGCGCTGTCGGGCCTCGGGATCGGCGCCGGCGTGCGCTACCAGAGCGCGTTGGCCGGCGCGCCCGACAATTCGCTGACGGTGCCGAGCACGACGCTGTACGACCTGGCGATGCACTACGAGATGCAGCACTGGCGGTTCGCGTTGAACGTCGCGAACCTGTTCGACCGTCGCTACGTCAGCGGCTGCTCGTCGTACGCCGTGTGCGTGTTCGGCAACGAGCGGACCGTGCTGGCCAGCGCGAAATACAACTGGTAGCAGGTCGTCGCGAGCACGCAGAACGCCGGCTATGCGCCGCGTTGCGGCTCGCGGTTCGCAGCGCGCCGGCCCGCGTGGCGCTGGCGCCGCCACTCAGTCGGCGTGATGCCGAAACGTTCGCGGAACGCGGTCGCGAAATTCGCCGGCGTGGAGAAACCGATTTCCTTCGCGATGCTGGCGATGCTGAGCGACGTCGAATCCAGCAGATCCTGCGCGATCCGCAGCCGCTCGTGCCGGAGGTACTCGAACACCGTTTGGCCGAGATTGTCGCGAAACGCGCGCGACAGCCGCTTTTCATGCGTGCCGACCGCACGCGCCAGTTGCTCGACCGTCGGCGGATCGCTCAGCGTCCGCGACAGGTGGCGAATCGCCGCGCGCACGATGATGTCGTCGTCCTTGCCGGCCGCGAACGGATTCTCCGTATCGACAGGCCGCTCGCGCGTGGTCCGTGCAAGCTGCACGCGAATCCGCGCGAGCACTTCGGCCGGCTCGAACGGCTTCACCACGTAATCGACGCCGCCGATTTCGAGCCCTTCGAGGCGCTCGTGCAATTCACCTGCAACGGTCAGGAAGATGACCGGAATCGCGCTCGTCAGCGGATCGGCGGCAAGCAGCCGGCATGCGGTGAAACCGTCCATGCGCGGCATGCGGACATCCATCAGGATCAGGTCGGGCATCAGCGCCTGCGCGCGCTGGCACGCCTGCGCCCCGTCGGATGCGATGCTGATCCGGCAGCCCGTGCCGCGCAGGATGTCGATCAGCAAACGGAGCTGGTCGGGCTGATCGTCGACGATCAGGAGATGGGCGTCGCTCAATGCGGAGATCGATGGGGACATCGTGCACCTGTTCTGGAAAGGCGACTGGCTGCGATCCCGCGGGTGGCCTGCCCGGTTCGAGGGAATCGTCGGAAGCCGCTCTATGACGACGCGCAAACGCATCGCACGCTCGCATCGGTATTCGGACTGGGCCGGACTGCGCGGCAGGCAACCGGTTGGCGCATTACACGGCGTTCGTTGTTTTGATCACTGAGCCGGTAAAGACGCGGACGATTGCCGTGGTCGCGTCGTGAATGGTCGCGGCTGCCGGTATCGATGCGAGCGGAATTGTAGGAGCATATTTCGAATCCCGCCAGATGGGTTGTCGATATTCTTCCCGTTATGTCGATTGGAGTATTTTCGGGATGTATGGCGGATTTCGCCTGGGTGTCTTCGCGTTGATGTTCGTCAAAACCTGCTGATTTCCAGTGTGTCCGGCACGCAATCACGCAGCCGGCCGGCTCTCCGGCGGCGACTCGTCGGATTTCATTTTATTTAAATCCGCTTCAGCAAAGCATTTATCCTTCTCAAAAAACATTTCGATTAGTCGAGGCCGCGCGAAATCGTTTGCGAGGTGAGTGCATTTTATGTAACGCATTGAATACATTGAATTTTACAATCTATAAACAATGCCGCCTTTAATAATCATCGATCGTGTCTCATAATTCGTCCGAACTTTGAGCGACGGATGGCACAGGACAACGGAAGGCGCCGCGAACCGCGACGGACGTTGCGCGATTCGAATCCGAAGCATCGGTTGATGCATGCCTGAACGAACGTCCTGCACATGGAAACGGAAATCCGATTGCCGGAGATGAAATAAAAGAAACGGGGTTGGTCGCGGTCGGCGCGACGTCAGATTCTGGGTGGTTATAGAGACGGGTTGAATCTCCGGATTCGATCGGGGGTGAACTCGTCCACAAATAACAATACGTATTCCTAATGCATGTAACGAATTAACGGAACGGGCCGTAACGAGACGGCGTGCCCGGGCTCTCGAACGCCTTGTCGATTTGCAAGGTCGGTGCGTGTCGCGTTCGACACGGCCGGGCCTGGCATCGTGAACGGGTTCCGCACTGAAGTCGTAATCGCAATCGAAGTCGAATCTGTCAATAAAAGTAAGTAGTCCGTATTCAAACATTACGATACAAAACGGAGCAGAACAGCATGAAGAGGAACCAGATTTCGGCGCTTGCCGCCGCCATGTTCACGGGTGCAGGCGTGTTGATCGCGGGAGTCGCGCACGCGGACAATTTCGTCGACCGTGGCAACCCGGACAACGCGTTGAACGGCCAGTGCATCGACGGCACGAACCCGCTCTGCGTGGCAACGAAGAGCGGGAGTTTCGTGGCGGTGAGCACCTCGAACGTCACGCAGGGAACGAATGCCAAGGCCGGCACCAGCGGTATCGCGATCGGCGACCAGTCGAACGCAAGCAGCAAGGGCGGCACCAGCAGCGGCGGCGCGATCGCAATCGGGGTCGGCTCGCAGGCACTGGCGAACTCGGCCACGGCGATCGGCACGGTGGCGGTCGCGCAGGGCAATACGTCGCTCGCGGTCGGCCGTCAGTCGGCCGCAATCGGCGATTTCTCGATGGCGCTCGGCAACGTCGCCGATGCGCACGGTACGAGCTCGATCGCGCTCGGCCACTCGGCGCTGGCCAGCGGCGATCGCTCGATCGCGATCGGCGGCGCCAATCCGACGTCGAGTGACGGCGTGTCGAACGGCGCCGCGTACGACGCGGCGACGCAGACGCGCGCCGGCGGCACGCAATCCGTCGCGATCGGCGCAGGCGCGCAGACGAACGACAACAACCAGGTGGCGATCGGCTCGGGCAGCGTCGGCGCGAACAACGGCGGCACGCCGGTATTCGGCGGCACGGCCGCACCGGTCGGCGGCGCGGTGTCGTTCGGCGCGGTCGGCAACGAACGCCAGCTCAAGAACGTCGCGGCTGGCGCGGCCGATACGGACGCGGTCAACGTCCAGCAGTTGAAGAACGTGAACAGCACGCTCAGCACGGGCATCGGCAACGTCGACGCGCGGGTGACGTCGGTCGGCAATTCGCTGTCGACTTCGATCACGAACGTCGACCAGCGCGTGACCAACGTCGGCAACAGCCTCAGCACGAGCATCGTCTCGGCAACGAAGAACGTCGTGAAATACACCGACGATTCGCATGCGGCGATCACGCTCGACGGCAGCAACGGCACCACGATCGGCGGCGTCGCGGCCGGTGTCGCGGATACCGACGCGGTGAACGTCGGCCAGTTGAAGGGCAGCGTCGCGCCGCTGCAAACGTCCATTTCGACGGCGGCTTCGAACATCACGAACCTGCAGAACAGCGTCTCCGGCATCAACACGTCGCTGAGCACGGCGGCCTCGAACATCGGCAACCTGCAGGCGGCCGATACGCGCAACGTGAAGTATGACGGCGCGAGCGGGTTCGATTCGGTGACGTTCGCCGGCACCAACGGCACCACGCTGCACAACGTCGCGGACGGCAAGGACGTGCACGATGCCGTCAACGTCGGCCAACTGAACGGCGGCCTCGCATCGCTCAGCACGAGCGTGACGAACAACCTCAGCACGACGCTCGGCAACCTGAGCACGTCGATCACCAGCCAGATCGGCAACGCGACGAAGAACGCCGTGCAGTACGACGACGATGCACACGGCGGCGTCACGCTCGGCGGCAAGGGCGCGCAGGCGCCGGTCGGCCTGCACAACGTCGCGGACGGTATTGCCGCGGGCGACGCCGTGAACGTGGGCCAGCTCGGCAAGGCGACCGACACGCTCAACCAGTCGATTACCACGCTCGGCAACCAGGTGACGACGAATACGGGCAACATCGCCGCGCTCCAGCAGGATGCGCTCCTGTGGAACCCGAGCCTCGGCGCCTACGATGCAAGCCATGGCGGCAAAGGCCCGCAACGGATCAGCAACGTCGCGGCCGGCAAGAACGGCACGGATGCCGTCAACGTCGACCAGTTGACCGCGGCAGTTCAGAACGGCACGAGCCAGCTCGATGCGCTGGCCGTGAAGTACGACGATGCGAGCAAGCGGCAGGTTTCGCTCGGCGCGGGTAACGGCGGGAGCCCGGTGCGCGTGACCAACGTCGCGGAAGGCAACGTGGCGTCCGGCAGCACGGACGCGGTGAACGGCGCGCAACTGCGCCGCGCGATCGACGGCACCGCGGCCGCGCTGGGCGGCGGCGCGACGGCGAACCCGGACGGCTCGATCAGCGCACCGTCCTACAAGGTCGGCGGCGGCTCGTTCAACAATGTCGGCGACGCGCTGACGAACCTCGACGGCCGCGTCGGCAGCAACACGACGACGCTCGAGAATCACGAAACGCGCCTCGGCAATGCGGAAACGAACATCGCCGGCAACACCGCCGCGATCGCCGGGCTGCAGCAGGACGCGCTGCAGTTCGACCCGAAACTCGGTGCGTACGGCGCGGCGCGCGGCGGCGCGCCGACGAAACTGACGAACGTGGCCGACGGCAACGTCGCCGCGGGCAGCACGGACGCCGTGAACGGCGGCCAGTTGTCGGGCGTGAAGTCCGATCTGCAGCAGCAGATCACGCAGGTGTCGAACCAGACCGGCGAAGCCGTGAAGAACGTCGTCAAGTACGACGTCGACACGAACGGCAACCGGTTGAATTCGGTGTCGCTCGTCGGCGGCGACGCCAATTCGGCGGTCGTGCTCAAGAACGTCGCCGCGGGCACCAGCGATACCGACGCGGTGAACGTGAAGCAGTTGAAGGACGTGCAGTCGAACCTCAACCAGCTCGGCGCACTCGCGGTGCAGTACGACGACAGCTCGAAGAGCACGATCACGCTCGGCGGCGCCGGCGGCACGCGCATCACCAACGTGCAGGCAGGCACGCTCAGCGCAACCAGCACGGACGCGGTGAACGGCTCGCAGCTCTACGCGACCAACCAGCAGGTGTCGAAGAACACGACCGACATCTCGAACCTGCAGGGGAACGTGACCAATATCGCAAACGGCAAGGCCGGCCTCGTGCAGCAGCAGGATCCGAACGGCGCGGTCACGGTCGGGAAGGACACCGGCGGCACCAGCGTGAACTTCTCGGGCACCGCGGGCGACCGCGCGCTGACCGGCGTCGCGGCGGGCGTGAAGGACAACGATGCGGTCAACGTCGGCCAGTTCAACAACGCGTTGAAGAACGTGGCGGCCAGCGACAAGATTCGTGCGGCGGCAACCGATGCGAACACGACGTGGATCGCGCGCGCCGATGCGGGTGCGATCGGGTCGACGGCGACTGCAACCGGCAAGAACGCGGTGGCGGTCGGTCAGGGCTCGGTCGCCGATCGCGACAATTCGTTCTCGGTCGGCGCGAAGGGCAGCGAGCGCCAGATCACGAACGTCGCGGCCGGGACGGCGCCGACCGATGCGGTGAACGTGCAGCAACTGAACGACAACCTCTCGACCGCTTCGACGCAGGCGAAGAGCTACACCGACCAGCGCATCGGGCAGGTGTACAACTCGTTCAACGACCTGAAGAAGGACATGTACGGCGGCGTTGCGTCGGCGATGGCGGTGGCCGGCTTGCCGCAACCGACGGGTGCGGGCCGCTCGATGGTGTCGGCGGCGACCTCGAACTATCACGGCCAGCAGGGCTTTGCGGCAGGGTACTCGTACGTGACGGAGAGCAACCGCTGGGTCGTCAAGGCATCGGTGACGGGCAACACCCGCTCGGACTTCGGCGCGGTCGTGGGCGCGGGTTATCAGTTCTGATGTCGTTCGCGCAGCATGGAGCAACCGGTGGTGCCGGGCAATGGTGGTGATGCCCGGTACCAGCGGGAAATCCTTGGCCCGGGGTCGGTGTGTCGACCTCGGGCCATCGGCGTTTGACGCGTTGCCTGAAATCGACGCATCGGGGGATATCGAATCTCCTCGACGGAATACGTGGGCGGAAGATCAACGACCACGTCGCTATGTCGAGGTTCATTCGGGCCGACACCGCCTAGATTCTTGCGAGCGTGTTGTGATCGCCCTCGCCGCCGAAATATTTCTCGAGCGCCTCCACGAACACCGTGTTGTCGGCAGTCGCATGCGCGAACAACGTGACCGACGACCGGAATTTCAGGTAATCCGGATACCCGAAAATCGTCTGGATCGAACTGCCTTCGACCTGATTGACCAGCCGTGTGCATTCCCGCAGCCTTTCGCCGAGCAGCGGATGCTGAAGATACGCGACGGCTTCGGCCAGTGTCGAGATCGCGTACCGTTGCGCCATCGCGCTGTCGCCAAGCCCTTCGATCTGCGGAAACACGAACCACATCCAGTGGCTTCGCTTGTGTCCGTTCTTCAGCTCGTCGCAGACCTGCGCATACACCGAATCCTGTGCGTCGACAAAGCGCTGAAGATCATGGGGATCGTCCATTTCGCCCTCCGTCCGTTCCGGCGCGGCAAGCCGCCCGAGCACTCATTGTGAGCGTGACCCGGATGGCGTGCAAACGCCCCGTTGACCGTGCGCTCACCCGGCTTCGCATCGCGTCCCGCGAGCGGGATCGATCGAATTTGCTGCACTGCACTGCACTGCGATCGATCGTCCCAGGTGACGTCGCGCATGCCGCCGGATGGCGACGTGCCGGCAACGGGCGTAGCATTCAGACATGCGGCCGGCCGCGATCCTGGCTGACGGATCGGCGGCACACCCCGATCCGGCCGCAGCCGGCCACGCACGATGGCCCGGCAAAGGAGCCTCGATGCGCTCGCAAGCAACGTCCGTCTCGCGCCTGAGGCGCTATGGGATCGCGGCTGCGGTTGTCATCGCGTGCCTGATCGTCATCGGGCGCATCACCGGTGTCCTGGTCGACTGGCTGTGGTTCTCGTCGATCGGCTATGCGGGCGTCTTCTGGACCATCCTGTCCGCTCGGGTGCTGCTGTTCGTCGCGGTGTTCGCCGTGTCGGCGGCTGCGATCGGCGCGTCGGGGTTGCTCGCGCATCGCCATGCAGGGCCCGTCGATGTCTGGCCGGTCGAGGACACTGCGTCGACGCGTGAGGAGGAAGTCCTTCTGGCGCTGGCAAGAGACGTCGCGTCGCGCATTCCATGGCGCGTGGTCATTGCCGCCGGTGCCGCCTTCCTCGGGCTTGCGATCGCCGCCGGTGCGATGTCGAACTGGGACGTTGCGCTGCGCTTCCTGCATCAGGTGCCGTTCGGCGCGCACGATCCGATCTTCGGCAAGGACATCGGTTTCTATCTGTTCGCGCTCCCCGTCTGGATCGTGCTGAAGAACCTGCTGCTGCAAGTGGTCGTGTGCTGCGCGATCGCCGCAGGCATCGTCTACTGGCTGCGCGGCGACATCACGCTGCGGCGGCCGAAGGGGCTCTCGTCGGCTGCCGCCGTTCACGGTTCCGCGCTACTGGCGCTCTTCTTCGTGCTGAAAGCCTGGTCCTGGTGGCTCGAACGCTTTCTGCTGCTGTACGACAACAACGGCGTCGTGGTCGGCGCCGGCTATACGGATATCCACGTGATGCTGCCGGTGCTGTGGCTGCTCGTCGGCCTCGCCACCGCGTCGGCCGTTGCGATGCTGGTCAACCTGCGCCGGCCCGGCTATCGGCTGCCGGCCGCTGCGGTGCTGCTGGTGTTCGGCACGTTGTTTGCGCTCGGCATCGTCTATCCCGCGCTGTTCCAGCGCTTCTACGTCAAGCCGACCGAACTGCAGCTCGAGACGCCCTATATCCGGCACAACATCGCGTTGACGAGGCAGGCTTACGGTCTCGCGCAGATCGAGATCAAACCGTTTGCGGCCGAGCAGGGCCTGAATCTCGCGGTGCTGCAGGCCAATCGCGCGACCGTCGACAACATCCGCCTGTGGGATGTGAAGCCGCTGATGGATACCTATGCACAGTTGCAGGAGATCAGGACTTACTACAAGTTCTTCTCCGTGGATATCGATCGCTACCGGCTCGACTCCGGCTACCGGCAGGTCATGCTGTCGGCGCGCGAACTGGAGCAGACGATGCTGCCGGAGAACGCCCGAACCTGGGTGAACCTGCATCTGCTGTTCACCCACGGCAACGGCGTCGTGATGTCGCCGGTCACGGAGAAATCCACGGAAGGCTTGCCGTCGCTCTATCTGCGCGACATTCCGCCGGTCGCGGATGGCGGACCGGCAATCAACGAACCGCGCATCTACTTCGGTGAAGGCGGGCAGGGTTATGTGATCGTGAAGGGCAGCGTGCCCGAATTCGACTACCCGAAGGGAGACAGCAACGTCTACACGTCCTATAGCGGGCGCGACGGTGTCGCGATCGGCGGCGCGGCGCGGCGCAGCCTCTTCGCGTGGCAGTTCGACGATCCCAACATCCTGCTGACGCACTACATCACGAACGACAGCAGGATCCTGTTTCACCGCAACATCCGGGACCGGATACGCACGATTGCACCATTTCTCGCGCTCGACCACGACCCGTATGTCGTGGCCAGCAACGGACGCCTGTTCTGGATGCAGGACGCCTATACGACCAGCCGCTGGTTTCCGTATGCGCCGCCCGGTGTCGGCGACGGCGCGAACTACATTCGCAACGCGGTCAAGGTGGTGGTCGACGCGTACAACGGCACGGTCGACTTCTACGTCAGCGATCCTGCCGATCCGCTGGTGCGGACTTACGCGCGCATCTTCCCCGGCATGTTCAAGCCGCTCGACGCAATGCCGCAGGATCTTCAACGGCATATCCGCTACCCGGAGGATCTGTTCCTGATCCAGGCGAACCTCTACCGCGCCTATCACATGGATGCACCGGAAGTGTTCTACAACCGCGAGGACCTCTGGCAGTTTCCTCGCGCGCTGGGCGATATCGACGGCGGCGACGCCGCGAACACGCAGATGGCGCCGTACTACACGATCATGAGGCTGCCCGGCGACGCGCAGGCCGGTTTCGTGCTCATGCTGCCGATGGTGCCGAGCCAGCGCGAGAACATGATCGCGTGGCTGGCCGCGCGTTGCGACCCGCCCGGGTACGGCAAGCTGATCGTCTACGCGTTTCCCAAGGACAAGCTGATCTACGGGCCGTACCAGATCGAGGCGCGCATCCAGCAGAGCACGGAAATCTCGCAGCAGATCTCGCTGTGGAACCAGATGGGCTCGCGCGTGATCCGCGGCCATCTCGTGGTGGTGCCGATCGAGCACTCGATTCTCTATGTGTCGCCGCTTTATCTGCGCGCGGCGTCGGGCCAATTGCCCGAACTGAAACGGGTGATCGCGGCCTATGGCGATCGCGTCGTGATGGAGGAAAACCTGAGCGAGGCGCTCGCGGCGCTCTTCAAGGAGACGGGGCCGAGGCCGGTGGCGGCGCCGGCCGGCGGCGCGGCGGATGCGCGCGCCCGCGACGCGCTGGCCCATTACGACCACGCGATCGAGCGGCTGAAGGCGGGGGACTGGGCCGGCTTCGGCGCGGAACTCGATGCGCTCCGGCCGTTGCTCGAAGCGCTGGGCGCCGTTCGCGCGGATAACAAGAAGTGAATGGCGCGCAGTTGAACGGGCGTGAACTCGACTGCCCGTCATCAGGAAGTCGTCGCGTTGTTCCGGACGCGCGCGTTGTCCTGAATCGAGACCGGGTGCGGAAAGCGGGCCGGCAGCTACCTCGTCATCCTGCACCTCATCAATCGATCGAGCGCCGGCCAATCCGTCAGGTCAGCGGCGGCGCGTGCCCATGATCCTCCAGACCCCGCGCATCGTCGTATTCCCGCGAAATATCCTTGTTCGTGTAGTCCCCGAGCTTCGATGCGGCGACCAGGCTCAGCACCGCACACGCCAGCACGTACACCGCGATTGCATACCCCGAATGGTAGTAGGCAAACAGCGCCGTCGCGATCAGCGGTGCCGGGCCACCTGCAATGACCGAAGCGAGCTGATACCCCATCGACGCACCGCTGTACCGCAACCGCCCGGTAAACGACTCGGCAATCAATGCGGCCTGCGGCCCGTACATCATCGAATGCGGGACCAGCGACAGCACGATGGCCGCGAAGATCCATGCCGGATTCCGGCTGTCGACCATCGCGAAGTAGAGGAATCCGAACACACCGACGGTGGCCGCGCCGATCATGTACATCCGCCGCCGCCCGATCAGATCCGACACGTGCCCGAACAGCGGAATGGTGAAGAACTCGACCACGGATGCAACCAGCACGGCAGTCAGCAGCAGTTCACGCGTGACGCCCAGCGCCGTGATCCCGTAAGTGAACACGAACGCCGTAAAGATATAGAACGGCGCCTGTTCGGCCATCCGCGCAAACGCCGACAGTACGATATCCCGCGGCTGCTTGCGCAGCACTTCGAGCATCGGCGTCTTCTCGATCCGGCGCTCGGCCAGCAGCTTCGCGAAGATCGGCGTCTCGAGAATGTTCAGGCGGATATAGAGCCCGATCGCGACCAGCAGGATGCTGAGGACAAACGGCACGCGCCAGCCCCACGCGAGGAAACTGCTGCCGGAAAACCAGCTCATGGCCAGCACGGCGAGGTTGGCGAGGAACAATCCCGCCGGCACGCCGAACTGCGGCCACGACGCGACGAAGCCGCGATGCGCATTGGTGCGCGCCCACTCCATCGACATCAGGACCGAGCCGCCCCATTCGCCGCCGACGCCGACACCCTGGATGAAGCGCAGCACCGTGAGGAACACGGCGCCCCAGATGCCGATCGTTGCGTAGGTCGGAACGAAGGCCACGGCAAACGTGGCGAGCCCCATCAGCAACAGGGTCACGATCAGTGTGGCCTTGCGTCCGATGCGGTCGCCGTAATGGCCGAAGATCGCCGCGCCGACCGGCCGCGCGACAAAGCCGACGGCATAGATCAGGAACGCCTGCAGCGTGCCGACGAGAGGGTGGGACTGAGGGAAATACAGCTTTGCGAAGACCAGGCCGGTGACCGTGCTGTAGAGGAAAAAGTCATACCATTCGATCGTGGTGCCAATCGTGCTGGCTATGACGGCGCGGCGCAACTGGCGCCGGGCTTCCTCGTCGGAGAGGGGCGTGGCCGCGGATTGCATGGCAGCCATTTTGATATCTCCCGGAAAAGGGCGATAGAGAAATTAACCATACGCCCCGTGATAGGTTCCGGCAAGTGCAAGCGGCCCATGGTTTGCCCGGCGTCCCGGCCGTTCAGTCAGAAGTCCTGATATATCGCATGCTCAACGACCAGCGCGGGCATGCATGTCGATGAACGCGCGGGTACGCGCTGGCTCGGTGATCTCCGTCCATTGCAGATGCGCGTATTTCGGATCGTCGCGCAGGTTGGCGAACTTGACGCGGTTCTTGTCGAACGTGGTGGTTGACCACAGCAGCACCGAGTCTTTCGAGCAAAACGCCATCCGCAGCGACTCCCGGTTGCCGTGAAAAAGCTCGGTGCGCATGAGCCCGCGGCTGACCGTGCGCCAGAGCACCCGGGAGAACACCGTCCATCGCCCGAAGTTGAGCCAGACGACATGCGTGGCTCTCGACCACAGCACGTCGCGCACGGCGCTGTAGTTCCCGTCGGCGACCCAGCGGTCGCCGGCCGTCGCGGCCAGCACGGCGTTCTCGAACTGTTCCGGCGGCACGGCTGTCCAGTCGGGGCCCCAGTAGAGTTGGTCCAGTTCGATGTATGGGCAACCAGCAGCGGCCGCCAGTGCACTGGAGAAGGTGGATTTCCCCGATCCGCTGGTTCCGACGACGACGAAGCGCATGTGTTTGACCGCGGTCGAATTTCGAAGCCGCGTATTGTGCCTCATGTCTCGAAGCGGCGGATCGTTACCGATCGGTTCCACGCGATTCGAGAATCGCCTGATGGATGCCGCTATACGAGGCCGGTTCAGAATCGCTCGAGACGGGTTTTTCATTGTCCCGGCGGGCCGTCGACCATCGAAAATCCCGCCCGAATTTGATAGCAAGAAACGGAATGCTTGCATGGCCGGATGCGACCAGACTGACAACTGACCAATCCGAACATGAGACAGACAATGAACGTGCTTGCAAACAAGGTTGCCATCGTCACCGGCGCCAGTTCCGGAATCGGACGCGCGACCGCGTTGCTTTTCGCTCGCGAGGGCGCAGCGGTGGTCGTTGCCGCCCGTCGCAAGGCCGAGTTGGAAAGCCTTGTGAGGGAAATCACCGCACATAAAGGAACGGCGGTTTGCGTCGCGGGCGACGTCAGGGATGAGACTTATGCGCAGACCCTCGTTCAGACAGCCATCGACCGCTTCGGTGGCCTGGACATTGCGTTCAACAACGCGGGGACACTTGGCGAAATGGGTCCCACGCCACACATATCCAGGACGGGTTGGAGCGAGACGATCGACACCAATCTCACGAGCGCGTTCCTCGGCGCGAAGCATCAGATCCCCGCGATGATGCTTCGCGGTTCGGGAAGCGTCATCTTTACTTCGACTTTTGTCGGGTACACGGTCGGCTTCCCCGGCGTCGCAGCCTACGCCGCCAGCAAGGCAGGATTGATCGGGTTGACCCAGTCGCTCGCCGCGGAGTTTGGACCGAAGGCCATTCGCGTCAACGCAATCCTTCCCGGTGGAGTCGACACCCCGATGGGGCGCACCATGAGTGCGTCGCCCGAAGCAATGGCTCATGTGGCGGGACTACACGCGCTCAAACGGATTGCCACGCCGGAGGAACTTGCGCAGTCGGTTCTCTACATGGCTTCCAGCGCCTCGTCATTCATGACCGGCGGCGCGCTGCTGGTTGATGGAGGGGTGTCGATCAATCGCACCTGATGTCGGCGCTTGGGCCGCTTCAAACAGCCCGGAAACGAATTCGGCAACTTCGACGTGAACGCATCGGCCCGGCGAATCGCCGTCGCGGTGAACGGCGCGATGGAGCGGGGCGTGGAACCCGAACCGGTCGTGTTCTACGGCCGCTGATGCGGGTCTGAATCGCTCATCGGCGTAGGGGGAAAGCCGTTGCGCGGACGCGGAGGTGTGTCGGCTCCGAGCCGACTGGCGGAGCGGCCATCCGCTCAATCTGACGTCGATCGATTCCGGTTCGGTCCACGACGCACCACGGCACCAGACGCTGTATCGCGCCTGGCGTTCCGCAGAATCGCTTGCGTCACGGCTGGCAAGCCGGGCCGTTGCCCGAACCCGTTACTCGCCAGCCGAAGACGGATTGCTTCTGCTCACTTGAGCGACACCACCATGTTCTGCGTGTTGCCGACGCGCACGTAATCGAAGTTGAGGAGCTTGTCGGTCGATTGCGGTACGCCGTCGACGGCGACAACCCGCTTGCTCAGCATGGCCGATTTCTCGAACGCGCTTCCGGCGCCGTAGAGGGTGAATTTGCCCTTGCTCTTCGATTGCGGGGTGGATTGAAAATTGAACAGCGCCTCGGGATATTTTTTATCGCTCAGGAAATCGAAAGGTTTTCCGCCGGAATACGTTTCGAATTCCACATTGGCATCATGAGCGATGGAAAATGTTGCCGCCGACGCGCTGTCATAAAAATCAACCGAGTCGGTGAAGAACTTCACATTTGCGTCCTCCTGGGCCGCGACTCCCACCCTTTTGCGCAACGTGATTTTCTTGCTCTTCATCGAGCTATTTGCACTCTTTCCGAAGGCGAGCCGCGATTCGGCGATTTCCATCGTGCCGCCCGTCGATTCCATGTCCAGCGAATAATTGCCGCCCGGGAGGTGGGGCAGGAGCGCGGGCGAAACGTAATATTCGCTGAACGTCAGCACGATCTCGTCGGCCCGGACCTTCAACGCGGAACGATCCTTGAGATGCAACCTCTTGGTGCTGGCGTACAGTCGGCAGTCGACCTGATAACGGCTGGCGCCAGCCATCTCCAGATCGAGGAGGAGGTCGATCGACATGCCGAGCAACGGCGGGACAAGGCCGCCGGCATTCACCGTATCGAAACGACTGACCTCGAACGAAGCATCGAGAATCCTGAAGTTGACGAACGGATGACCGATGAGTTTGTGCGGATACGGCCCCATCGTGAAATCGACGCCCTTCGAATCGCCGGACAACCCGCGCATCAGGAGCGCGCCGCTACGGAGATCGATTTCGACCGGCGGGATCGCGTCGTCGAAACTTCCGCCCCACACGGACGACTGCCTGGAAAGCAGCGTCAGCGTTCCGGCGGGGGGGATCATCGAGAAGGATTTGCCGGCATCCTTGTCAAAGGAGGCCGAGCTCAATTCATTCGGCCCCGGAGCGTTGTAAACCTGGTCTCCATGAGGATTCCACGTGATGATTTCCGGCATGATTTTCTCCTGATTCATTCGAACGGAATGTGCGGGATTGTCGAATTTCCCCGCATCAATTTCGAGGCCAATGAAAGATGACTGGCGGTTGAGCAGCTCTATTCGCAAAACCTGAAAACTGGAGGTTTGCGAATGAGTGTCACCAATATAGGAGCGCTTTTTTCCGGAATCGATTACACCTGATTACGCGGGGTGTCGTGCCGGGAGATCCTGCATGTGCACGCAGATCGGCTCAGGCCGAGGATCACGGCTCGGGATCCTCGCTGGCCTGCACCGGCCGATGCGCATCGAAGTCGCCGCGTACCTGCGGTGCGACCGCAAGACGTGGCGCTCGCACGCATGAAAGCGAGCCTCGTCGAGGCCCCGCTAGAGCGGCGCACGCGCCGGGTGCGGGGCGCCGGCGCCGATGCGGCGCCACTCGACGCGTTGCGTGCGCCGCCCGCGCTTGACGGCCCGGCCCCCCTCAGGGCGACGTCACCAATCGCGGATCGATATACGCGTCGATGTCCTGCGTCTGCTTGTAGACCGCATTACGCACGTTGAATGCGTTCGCGTTGCGGGTCGACCCGTAGATCGAATCGAGCCCGTCGCCCTTGCGGAACGCCTGTTTCGCGGCCGCCGCATCGAGCAGGTGCGTGCCCTTCAGCAGCGGCAGATATTGCGCGGGCGTGAGACCCACGCGCGCGGACATGATCTTCACCGCGTCGGCCTGCGTCTTCGGATCGTTGATGTACGCGACGCAGCGATACCAGACCTTGACGACCTTCGCCCAGTCGGCCCGGCGCGCGGCGAGGCTGGTCGGCGTGACCGTGATCGCGTCGTAGATCAGCCCCGGTGCATCCGCCGACGTGAAGATCGCGCGCGCACCCGGCGCGCGTTTCAGCGCCTCCCCGGCGTTCGGCTGCCATGCCGCGACCGCCGCGATGTCGGACGACGCGCCGAGCACCTGCGGCAGTTCGTTGGTCTTCGCGTTGACGAGCGTGACGTCGCCGTCCTTCAGCCCGTGCTTCTGCAGCGCGGTTTCGAGCAGCAGGTGATCGACGAGCCCGAGCTCGACGCCGACCTTCCTGCCCTTCAGGCCTTCGACGGTCCGCAGCGGCGGCTTCGCGATGATCATGTCGTTGCCGGCGGAATAATCGGTGAGCAGGATCATCACGTTCTTCGCGCCGGACGCACCCGTGACGAGCGCATCGCCGTTGGTTACCGCGACCGCGTCGAGCTTGCCCGCGGAGAACGCGTCGAGCGACGCCGAATAATCGAACCATTCGAAATCGACGTCGACGCCGGCTTCCTTGAACCAGCCCTTGTCGAGCGCGACCTGGAATGCGACCCAGCCGGGCCAGTCGCTGTAGCCGATTTTCAGCGGTGGAGCCGCATGCGCGGCGGGCGCGGCGAACAGCGACGTCGTGACGGCGACGGCGGCAAACGCGAGGCGAACGGAACGGAGGTGCCGGGAGGACAGCAGGCGGCGGAACGGCGAGGCGAGGCGGGTCATCGTTTTCTCCAGGAGACCGGGATCGGGATCGTCGGCACGGGTCGCGCCCAGGCGCGATCCGGCCGCGTGACCGGTTCCTGCGGATGCGGGACGAACGACCGGCCACGGAGAGGCGCGACGGCCGTCGCCATCGCCAATCTCCCGGGCTTTTGTCCCGCCGTGTAGCGCCATGCGCGCACGATCAGACGACCGTGCGCACCGGCACCGGGCTGCTCTCGGACCAGACGTTCGACGAACCGGAACCCTAGCACCCCTAAGATGCGACACCGCCGCACCTCTCGGCATCGGAACGAGCGAGAAGCATGCCAGCGGCGTGATCCGGCCGCCGACGTGCGTCGGAAACGCGCCGTTCAGCGGCGGCGCGCGGCGCGCTGCAGTTCGATGAAACGGGCGGAGAAGAGCGCGGCCAGCGCGCGCCGAAGCAGGTCGAGTGTGTTCATGAGCGGTCGTTCGACAGAGTGACGGTGTGCGTATTCAGCAATGGCCGTGCCATTGCAATCGCACGCGGCGTGCGCACGCATCGCTGCCCCGCGCTGGTGCCGGCCGCGTTCGCCTGGTGCGCGGGTTGCCCAACCCGAGGGCAGCCGAGGATCGCGCATCGTGCGCAGTCCGGTCGCCGCAGCCTCGCCGGACGGGGCTCGGCGCGGCCGCGGAAGGCGCTGGCACGCAACTCGCTTATTCCCCGACCGAGAGGTGCGAAGCAATTTGCATCATCTTCAGGATCGCTAGGGTTCCGGTCGCGCGGCGTCACACGCCGTGCGATGCCTGGTCCGAGAGCAATCCGGTCTTGCCGCCTACCTTGTTACGAGGATCCGGCGAGGCTCCACGGAGGGACAAAAGCCCGGGAGGTCGCGATGTCGTTCGGTCGCCCTCTCACGCCTTTTGTCCAACCGATCCGAGGAGCCGCCATGTCGCCGAGCCCCCAAGCCTCGCTTGCCCCGTTGCCGCACGTCGTGTGGGAAACGGTCATTCCCGCCGGAACCCATTGGTCCGGCATCCTGCGTCGCGGTCTCGCGCTGCGCATCGTCGACGTCGACGGCGGCGCGAACCTGTCCGCCGTGTTTCATCGCCACGAAGATCCGCTCGAACGCTACAACATGGCCGACACGCTGAAGGCGCAGCACACCGCGCACCTGACGCGCGGCCACGCGCTGTATACGGACATGGGCCGCGTGATCGCATCGATCACGGCCGATACGCTCGGCTGGCACGATCCGCTCGGCGGCATCGGCGACGCGCGGTTGTTCGCGCGGAAGTACGGCACGTCGTCGTATCAGGCCGAACGCAACGCGATGATCCGCAACGGCCGCGACAGTCTCGTGCTCGAACTCGCGAAATACGGGCTGTCCGCGCGCGACCTCGTCGCGAACGTCAATTTCTTCAGCAAGCTCGCGCCGCGCGACGACGGTTCGTTCGATTTCGTCGCGGGCCATTCGCCGGCCGGCGGTGCGTTCGACCTGCGCTTCGAGATGAACACGCTCGCCGCGTTCTCGACCGCGCCGCATCCGCTCGATCCGCAGCCGGCCTATGCGCCGAAACCCGTGAAGCTGATCGCGTATCGCGCGTACCCGGCCGATGCAGCCGCGCCGGAAGCCGACCCGTGCCGCACCGCATGCGCGGAAAACACGCGCGGCTTCATCAATACCGACCGACTGTTCGCGTGAGGAGACCCGACATGCCGATCATCGAAAGCCGCCTCGACCCGCGGCACGCGATCTACGACACCACGCTGAACGCCGGCGAGCCGTGGCTGCACGACGTGAAGCGCGGGCAGGTGCTGCGCATCCTCGACCTCGAAGGCAACCAGGCCGTCGACACGCTGTTCTACCGGACCGATGCGCCCGACGAGCGCTACAGCGCGCAGGACACGATCCGCGAGCAGCGCAACCTGTACCTGAGCGCGGGCAGCGTGCTGCTGTCCAGTCTCGGCAACCCGATGGTGACGATCGTTGCCGATACCTGCGGCCGCCACGACACGCTCGGCGGCGCGTGCGCGGCCGAGAGCAACACGGTGCGCTACGCGCTCGACAAGCGCCACATGCACAACTGCCGCGACAGCTTCCTCAATGCGATCACGCACTGCGCATGTGGCACCGGCGCACGGCTGACCAAGCGCGACCTCGTCGGCAACGTCAATTTCTTCATGAACGTGCCGGTTACGTCGCTCGGCGGGCTGACGTTCGAGGACGGCATTTCCGCGCCCGGCAAGTATGTCGAGATGCGCGCGGAGATGGACGTCACGGTGCTGATCTCGAACTGCCCGCAGCTCAACAATCCGTGCAACGGCTACAACCCGACGCCTGTCAGGCTCACGATCTGGGGACCGCAATGAGATTCGCCAAAGTCCTCGTCGCGAACCGCGGCGAAATCGCGTGCCGCGTGATCCGCACGCTGAAGCGGCTCGGCATCGCATCGGTCGCGATCTACTCGGAAGCCGATCGCGATGCGCGCCACGTCACGCTCGCCGACGAAGCCGTTTGCGTCGGCGCCGCGCCGGCGGCCGACAGCTACCTGAACGTCGCCGCGATCCTCGCTGCGGCGCGCGCGACCGGTGCGCAGGCCGTGCATCCCGGCTACGGCTTTCTGTCCGAGAACGCCGGTTTCGCCGACGCATGCGAGGCCGCCGGCCTGCGCTTCATCGGGCCGCGCGGCGAGCAGATGCGCGCATTCGGCCTCAAGCACACAGCGCGCGAACTGGCGCGCGCGCACGACGTCGCGCTGCTGCCGGGCACCGGGCTGCTCGCCGATGTCGCGACGGCGCTCGCCGAAGCCGACGCGATCGGCTATCCGGTGATGCTCAAGAGCACGGCGGGCGGCGGCGGGATCGGCATGTCGCTGTGCCGCGACGCCGCGCAGCTCGCCGCGGCGTTCGAATCCGTCGTGCGGCTCGGCAGCGCGAACTTCGCGCACGCGGGGGTCTACCTGGAGAAATTCGTCGAGCACGCGCGGCACATCGAGGTGCAGATCTTCGGCGACGGGCGCGGCGGCGTGATCGCGCTCGGCGAGCGCGACTGCTCGGTGCAGCGGCGCAACCAGAAGGTGATCGAGGAAACGCCCGCGCCGGATCTCGCCGACGGCGAGCGCGCCGGGTTGCACGCGAGCGCGGTGCGGCTCGCGCGCGCGGTCGCCTATGCGTCGGCCGGCACCGTCGAGTTCGTGTTCGATGCGCGCGAGCGCCGCTTCTATTTTCTCGAGGTGAATACGCGGCTTCAGGTCGAGCACTGCGTGACGGAAGCCGTGACAGGCATCGATCTCGTCGAATGGATGATCCTGCAGGCCGAAGGCGAACTGCCGCCGCTCGATACGCTCGCTGTCGCGCCGCGCGGCGCGAGCATCCAGGTGCGGCTCTATGCGGAAGACCCGCACAAGCAGTTCCAGCCGAGCGCGGGCGTGCTCACGCACGTCGCGTTTCCGGATGCGGTGCGTGTCGACACGTGGATCGACGCGGGCACCGAGGTGAGCGCGTATTACGATCCGCTGCTTGCCAAGCTGATCGTGCGCGGCGACACGCGCCGCGATGCGCTTGCGGCGTTGCGCGACGCGTTGGCAGCCACCGAGCTGTACGGGATCGAGACCAATCTCGACTACCTGCGCGCGATCGCCGGTTCCGACACGTTCGCGCGCGGCGCGCAGACGACCGCGTTCCTGTCGCGTTTCGCGTTTGCGCCGCACACGATCGACGTGCTCGACGGCGGCGTGCAGACGACGGTGCAGCAAACGCCGGGCCGCGTCGGCTACTGGGCCGTCGGCGTGCCGCCGTCCGGGCCGATGGACGACCGCGCGTTCGATCTCGCGAATGCGCTGCTCGGCAATCCGCGCGACGCGGCCGGCCTCGAGTTCACGATGGTCGGCGCGACGCTGCGCTTCAACGCCGACACGCTGTTCGTGCTCGGCGGCGCGCCGCTCGCGGCGACGCTCGACGGCGTACCCGCACCGTTCTGGCAGGTGCTGCGCGCGGCGCCCGGCGCGGTGCTGAAGCTGGGCGGCGTGACGGGCGCGGGCGTGCGCGCGAGTCTCGCGGTGAAGGGCGGGCTGCAGGTGCCCGACTACCTGGGCAGCAAGGCGACCTTCACGCTCGGCCAGTTCGGCGGCCACGCGGGCCGTGCGCTGCGCAAGGGCGACGTGCTGCACCTTCATGCGGACGCGGGGCGCGGCGAAGCCGGCAAGACGCTCGCCGAAACCGACCGGCCGGCGCTTACGCACGCATGGACGCTCGGCGTGCTCGACGGCCCGCACGGCGCGCCGGATTTCTTCACGGCGGACGACATCGCGATGCTGTACGACACGCGCTGGACGGTCCATTACAACTCGAGCCGCACGGGCGTGCGGCTGATCGGCCCGAAGCCGCAATGGGCGCGCGCGGACGGCGGCGAAGCGGGCCTGCATCCGTCGAACATCCACGACAACGCGTACGCGATCGGCGCGGTCGATTTCACCGGGGACATGCCGGTGATACTCGGGCCCGACGGGCCGAGCCTCGGCGGCTTCGTGTGCCCGGTGACGGTCGTGCGCGACGAGCTGTGGAAGCTCGGGCAGTTGCGGCCGGGCGACACCGTGCAGTTCGCGCGCGTGGCCGCGGTTCCCGAGCGTGTATCGCCGGCACCGGCTTTCTTGTCGAACGCGGCTGCGCCGGACGACTGCGTGCTGTACCGCGATCCGGCGGCTGGCAACGGCATCGGCGTCGTCTACCGGCGTTCGGGCGATCGCAACGTGCTGATCGAGTATGGCCCGCTCGTGCTCGACCTGAACCTGCGCTTTCGCGTGCACGCGCTGATGTGCTGGCTCGATACGAACCGGCTGCCCGGCATGCTCGACCTCACGCCCGGTATCCGCTCGCTGCAGGTGCATTTCGATGCACAGGCGCTGCCGCTCGATGCGCTGCTCGCGCATCTTCAGGCGGCCGAACGCGAATTGCCCGACGTCGCCGATATGCGCGTGCCGAACCGGATCGTGCATCTGCCGCTGTCGTGGGACGACCCGTCGACACGCGTCGCGATCGAGCGCTACATGCAGTCGGTACGGCCGGATGCACCGTGGTGCCCGAGCAATATCGAGTTCATCCGCCGGATCAATGGCCTGAACGGCGTCGACGACGTGAAGCGCATCGTGTTCGACGCACGCTATCTGGTGATGGGGCTCGGCGATGTCTATCTTGGCGCGCCCGTCGCGACGCCGATCGATCCGCGGCACCGGCTCGTGACGACCAAGTACAACCCGGCGCGCACCTGGACGCCGGAGAACGCGGTCGGCATCGGCGGCGCGTACCTGTGCGTGTACGGGATGGAAGGGCCCGGCGGCTATCAGTTCGTCGGCCGCACGGTGCAGATGTGGAACCGTCACCGGACGACGCGCGCGTTCGAGCCCGGCAAGCCGTGGCTGCTGCGGTTCTTCGACGAGATCCGTTTCTACGAGGTCAGCGAGGCAGAACTGACCGAACTGCGCGCGGATTTCATCGCGGGCCGGGCCGAGTTGAAGATCGAGGAATCCGTGTTCGACCTCGGCGCGTACAACCGCTTCCTGCGCGACGAAGCCGAATCGATTGCCGCGTTCAAGGCGTCGCAGCAGGCCGCGTTCGATGACGAACGCGAGCGCTGGCGGGCGGCCGGCCAGGCGGAGTACGTCGGCGAGGCCGGGCAGGGCGACGTCGGCGCGGCGCTGGCCGGCGACACGCTCGACGACGCGCAGCGCGGCATTACCGCCGACGTGTCGGGCAGCGTCTGGAAGGTGCTGGTCGAAGCCGGCGCGCGCGTGACCGAAGGGCAGGTCGTCGCGATTCTCGAATCGATGAAGATGGAGGTGTCCGTGGTGGCGATGGAAGACGGCGTGATCGAGACGGTCGACTGCGCGCCGGGCGCGGCGGTCGTCGCCGGCCAGCGGCTGATGGTGATGAAGGCCGGTGCGGCCGAGGAGGTTGCATGAAGCCCTTCGCTCGTCATCCGCTCCCCGATCTGCGCTCGATCGCCGCGCTGCGCGCTCGGTACGAGGCCGGCAGCCTGACGCCGCATGCGGTCGTCGACGCGATCGCCGCGCACTTCGACGCGGGCGATCCGCATCATGCGTGGATCCGGCCGCTGACGCACGACGAAATGACACGCTACGCGGATGCGCTGGCCGGACGCGATATCGCCACGCTGCCGCTGTATGGCGTGCCGTTCGCGATCAAGGACAACATCGACCTGGCCGGCATTCCGACGACGGCGGCGTGTCCCGCTTACGCGTATGTGCCGTCGCGCAGCGCGGCGGTCGTCGAACGCTTGATCGCCGCCGGCGCGATCCCGATCGGCAAGACCAATCTCGACCAGTTCGCGACCGGGCTGTCCGGGCAGCGCTCGCCATACGGCGCGTGCCGCAATGCGCTCGACCCGCGTTATGCGTCGGGCGGATCGAGTTCGGGATCGGCCGTGGCCGTCGCGCTCGGCGTCGCCGCGTTCGCGCTCGGCACCGACACGGCCGGGTCGGGCCGCGTGCCGGCCGCGTTTCACGGGCTCGTCGGACTCAAGCCGACCAAGGGCGTGCTGAGTACGCTCGGCGTCGTGCCGGCGTGCCGGTCGCTTGACTGCGTGTCGGTGTTCGCGCATTCGCCGCGCGACGCGCGCGCGGTATTCGCCGTTGCGCACGGCGTGACCGACGGCGATCCGTACGGACGCGCATGGCAGCCGCTGCTCGACGCGGACGGCTGTCATGCGCGGCACGCTCGGCCGCTCGCAAGCATGCGCTTCGGCATGCCGCGCGCCGACCAGCTCGAGTTCTTCGGCGACGCATCGTATCGGGCCGCGTGGCAAGCGGCCGTCGCACACCTGCGTGCGACGGGCGCGCAGGTCGTCGAGATCGATTTCAGCGCGTTCCTCGCGACCGCGCGGCTGCTGTATGAAGGGCCGTGGGTCGCCGAGCGGCTGGCCGCGATCGGCGCGTTCTTCGCGGAACAGCCCGACGCGCTGCATCCGGTGATTCGCGAAATCGTCGGCGGCGCGGCGCGTTTCAGCGCCGCCGACGCGTTCGCGGCGTTCGACCGGCTCGCCGCGCTGCGGGTCGACGCCGCCCGCGCATGGGACGGCATCGATGCGATCGTGATGCCGACGTCGGCGACGACCGCGACCGTCGACGAACTGGAAGCCGATCCGATCGGCGTCAACGCGCGCTTCGGTTATTACACGAACTTCGTCAACCTGCTCGACCTGTCCGCGATCGCGGTGCCGGCCGGCGCCTGCGAAACCGGGCCGCATGCGGGGCTGCCGTTCGGCATCACGTTCGTCGGCCGCGCGCACGACGACGCGATGCTGCTCGATCTGGCCGGCGCGTGGGCCGAGGCGCAGGCGGGCGACGGCGACGTCACGGCCACCCAGCCGCTCGCCGCGCCGGCGGGTGTCGTGCGCGTGGCCGTCGTCGGCGCGCATCTGCGTGGCGAGCCGCTGAACGGGCAACTCACGCAGCGCGGCGCGCGCTTCGTCGCCGCGACGACCACCGCGCCCGCCTACCGCCTCTACGCATTGAGCGCGGCCGCGTCGGGCGGCGTCGCGAAGCCCGGCCTCGTGCGCGTGCCGGAAGACGGCGCGGCGATCGCGGTCGAGATCTGGGAGATGCCGGTCGCTGCCTACGGCAGCTTCGTCGCCGGCATCGGCGCGCCGCTCGGCATCGGTACGCTGACGCTCGTGGATGGTGCGCAGGTGCAGGGCTTTTTATGCGAACCCGCCGCGCTCGACGGCGCCGTGGACATCACGCGCTTCGGCGGCTGGCGTGCTTACCGCGCGAACGGCGCGAACGGCGCGAACGGCGCGAACGGCACGAACGGCACGAACGGCACGAACGGCACGAACGGCACGAACGGCGCGCCGCGCTGAATGCCCGGTCGCCCGCGACCGGCAAGCAACACGATACGGAGATTCACCATGTCAGTGACCCGCAATACGACCGACTGGCTCGCGGTGCGCCGCGAGCTGTCGACCCGCGGCAAGTGGACGCTCGGCATCGCGTCCTTCCTGCTGCCGCTCGCCGTCTGGTGCGTGCTCAGCTACGTGCCGTTCGTCTGGCATCCGCAGGTGCACATCACGAACCCCGGCAGCGTCGATTATTTCCAGCCCGGCATGCAGGTCGACCGCGACGTGTTCGACGACGAGCTCGCGCATGCGCGTGCGACGCATGCAGCCGTGCCCGAAGGCGAGCGCGCGAACCCCGTGTACCTGCCCGCGCCGCATCAGGTGCTGCGCGCGTTCTACACGGCGTTCACGACGCCGCCGGCTTCGCGCGACGGCGTGTGGCTGCACGAAAGCCTGTGGCACAGCATCCGCATCATTTTCTGGGGCTTCGTGATTTCGTCGGCGATCGGCGTGCCGATCGGCATCGTGTGCGGCACCTTCAGCGCGCTCGCGCGGCTGCAGGAGCCGTTCTTCGAGTTCTTCCGCTATCTGCCCGCGCCGGCGTTCGGCGCGCTGATGGTGGCGATCCTCGGCATCTACGACGCGCCGAAGGTCGCGATCATCGTGATCGGCACGTTCTTCCAGCAGGTGCTGATCGTTGCGAACACCACGCGCAAGCTCGAGTACGGGCTGTTCGAGGCGGCGCTGACGCTCGGCACGAAGAAGCCGGGGCTGATCGCGCACGTCGTCGTGCCGGGCATCCTGCCCGACCTGTATCGCGACCAGCGGATCCTGCTCGGCTGGGCATGGACCTACCTGATCGTCGCCGAGCTGGTCGGCACCAGTTCGGGCATCACGTGGTACATCAGCCAGCAGGCGCGCTACCAGCATTTCGACAACGTATATGCCGCGATCCTGATGATCGGGATCATCGGCCTCGGCACCGACATCGTGCTGGCGCTGCTCGGCCGCCGGCTGTTTCCATGGGACCGCACGCTGAAGGCGTGACGGCTGAACACGATGACCTACCGCATCCTTTCGGAAGAGACGATCATGCAGAATCCGCACAGCCTTCCCGACTATCTGCTCCAGTCCGACGCCGTCCGCGAACGCTTCGCACGCCTGAAGGCACGCGACGTGATCCTCGACGTGCGCCATCTCGGCAAACGCTTCCGGTCGCCGCAGGGCGAAGTGGTCGCGCTCGACGACATCAGCTTCCGCACTCACCGGCGCGAGTTCGTCTGCGTGATCGGGCCGTCCGGTTGCGGCAAGTCGACGCTGATTCGCATCCTGGCCGGGCTCGAGTCGCAGACGAGCGGCGACGTGCTGCTCGACGGCAAGCCGGTGCAGGGCCCCGGCGCCGATCGCGGGATGGTGTTCCAGGGCTACACGCTGTTTCCGTGGCTGACCGTGAAGAAGAACGTGATGTTCGGCCTGAAGCGCAACGGCAGCAGCAGCGGCGAGGCGGAACGCGAAGCGCTGCAGTGGCTCGACCTCGTCGGGCTCACGCGCTTTGCTGACGTGTATCCGCACCAGTTGTCGGGCGGGATGAAGCAGCGCGTCGCGATCGCGCGCGCGCTCGCGAACCGGCCGCGCATCCTGCTGATGGACGAACCGTTCGGCGCGCTCGATGCACAGACCCGCGCGAAGATGCAGGCGCACCTGCTCGACATCTGGCGCAACATCGACGTGACGGTCCTGTTCATCACGCACGATCTCGACGAGGCGATCCTGCTCGCGGACCGGATTCTCGTGCTGAAGGCCAATCCGGGCGCAGTGCAGGAACTGATCGAGGTGCCGGTGCCGCGCCCGCGCAGTTACTCGCAGTTCAACACGCCGGAATTCATCGCGACGAAGGCGCGGCTCGAAGCGCTGATCCATCCGGAGCCCGCGGGCGACGCGCCGGACGAAGACGCGGTGCGCCCGCACATGATCCGGATGACGGACGTGACGGACAACGTCGAGTGACGGTTGCCGCCCCGCTGCGCGACGAAGGCTGCGGGGCTGGCCGTCACGGCCTGCCGCAGGGCCGCAGGGTGGATCAGGCCTTGCGCGCGACGACACCCACCGGCGAAGCGGGCACGCGTTTCGGCGCGGTCTTGTAGTGCGTGCTGTACAGCGCCGCGCCGACGAACAGCAGCCCGCCGACCAGGTTGCCGAGCACCGTCGGGATCTCGTTCCACAGCAGATAGTCGACGATCGTGAAGTGGGCGCCGAGCATCAGGCCGGGCGACCCGACCGGAAACAGCAGCGAACCGGCCAGCGCGTTGCCGGTGTTGGTCGTGATGCTGACCGCGAACGCGAACGCGAACGCGAACGCGGCCGTGGCCGCGAGGATCGCGCCTTGACTTGCGAGCAGGGCGGCCGAACCTGCCCGCCCGCATTTCGTCAAACGGTGTCATGGGATTTCCCATGACACCGTGCAGGGCAGCCCTCGACCTCGGGTCGGTCGCCACCCGCTGTCGGGCGTCGCCTAGTTGTCGCCCTTTTCGAGGACGTTCTGCGTGAGCGTGACCGACGGAATCGTCGGCTTGAGCAACGCGCGGCGCGCGCGGCCGCTCAGCCACTTCCATCCGGCGACGAGCAACAGTGCGACCAGCGGAATCGACGCGATCGTCCACGTGCCGTTCGGGTAGTCGAATGCCATCAGGACCAGCACGCCGAGCAGGAACAGCAGCGTGAGCCACGATGTCACCGGCGCGCCGGGCATCCTGAACGACACGTCGTCCACTTCGCCGCGTTTGACGGCCGCCCGGAATTTCATCTGGCAGACGATGATGAACCCCCACGTGCTGATGATGCCGAGCGACGCGATGTTCAGCACGATCTCGAACACGCTCGATGGCACGAGATAGTTGAGCAGCACGCCGATCACGTAGATCGCGACCGTCACGAGAATGCCCGCGTACGGCACGGATTGCGCGCTCATCCGCCCGAGGAACGCGGGGGCCGAGCCGCCCATCGACAGCGAACGCAGCACGCGCCCGGTCGAATACAGCCCCGAGTTGAGACTCGACAGCGCCGCCGTCAACACCACCAGATTCATCACCGAGCCGATACCGGGAACGCCGAGCGCGCCGAAGAACGTGACGAACGGGCTTTGCCCTGCCTTGTACGCGCTCCACGGCAGCAGGCAGACGAGCAGCACGACCGACGCGACGTAGAAGATCGCGATGCGCCAGATCACGCTGTTGATCGCGCGCGGCAGCACCTTGCGTGCATCCTTGCATTCGCCGGCGGCCGTGCCGACCAGTTCGACGCCCGCGAACGCGAACACCACGCCTTGCACCAGCACGAGCGCCGGCATCAGTCCGTGCGGAAAGAAACCGCCGTTGTCGGTGATCAGGTGCATGCCCGTGTCATGGCCCGCGACGTGCCCGCCGGTGCCCAGGATCACGGAGCCGATGCCGAGAAACAGCACGATCGCGGCGACCTTGATCAACGCAAACCAGAACTCCATTTCGGCGAACCACTTCACGCCGATCAGATTCATCGTGGCGACGATGCAGAGCGCGATCAACGCGAAGATCCATTGCGGAATACCGGCGAACGGCGCCCAGTAATGCATGTAGAGCGCGACCGCGGTGATGTCGACGATGCCGGTCATCGCCCAGTTCAGGAAATACATCCAGCCCGCCACGAAAGACGCTTTCTCGCCGAGGAATTCGCGCGCGTACGACACGAAACTGCCGCTGCTCGGCCGGTGCATCACCAGCTCGCCGAGCGCACGCAGGATCAGGAACGAAAACACGCCGCACACCAGGTAGACGATCGCGAGCGCCGGCCCCGCAGCCTGAAGTCGCGCGCCGGCCCCGAGGAAAAGCCCCGTGCCGATCGCGCCTCCGATCGCGATCATCTGTACCTGTCGATTGCCGAGCGTCTTGTGATAGCCGGCCTCGTGGGATTCGAGCCAGCTGCGTTTGTTGGTTTCGCCCCTCGGCGACGGTTCAGGAATCGATGCCATGGCTGCACCCTCTCGCATTTGCGTGATCGCATTCATCCTGATCGCGTAACGATCAGGACCCACCGGCACCTGCGACCACGACGTGTTGAGACACGCCGGGCATCCTGGTCGCGGCTCGCGAACAACAGCGAGGGGCACGGTCAGACACGAAGGTATTCAGCCTTAATTCCGCTCACAAACAGCATGCAAATTTGGACTGAACCTGTTCGAATCCGTGCATATGGGTGTCATGGAAAGTTTTTTGTTATATGACTTCCCGTTTTTTTGAGGGCGTTGCCTTCGACGACGTACCTTTTCGGCTTCTGCGCCGAATCTCGTCGACCGCAACGTCGATGTCGAGCGGCCGAACAAGATCCGGCACGGCGGCATGGTACGGCGCGCTGCCGCAGCGCGATCAGGAGATCCTGCGGCTGTCGCGCAGTGTCGCGTCGAACCGAGCGGATTGAAAACATCCTGGGCGCCAGGCTCGACGACGCGGCGTGGATCGCGCAGCTGGAAATCGCATTGAAACGTCAGGAGATGGGCGAGGGGAGCCGGTGAGCTTGGGTTCGGGTCCGGCGCGTGGACATCCCGACGGCGTCGCTTTCGCAAACCCGCAGTCCCGCTGCACGGATGAATGGTCCGCCGATCAGCCGCCTGCCATCGCAGGCGGCTGATCGACACCTGCCTGTGTCACGCCCGAGCGCCGCGTGACCTCGATCGGCTCGCTTGTCTCCGAACCGAAGTACCGCCACGCGACCTTCCGGCGTTCAACACGCCCACACAAGCGCGATCAATTCACCCCGACCGCACTCCACGCGCGCGCGACCGTTGCGCTCTCGGCCGAGTTCGCGCCATACAGGTCGTTCGCCGCCTGGATCGACGCGCGCCGCGCGCTCGTGTAGCTCGAGTTGGCGTTCAGGTACACGGTCAGCGTCCGGTACCAGATCTTGCCGGCCTTGTCGCGGCCCAGGCCGCTGAAGGTCGTGTCGCCGTTGCAGACCAACTGCGTCCTCGACAGACCGGTGTCGGTCGACGGCACCGCCGGGCCTTCCGACAGCAGGTAGAAGAAGCGGTTGCCGACGCCCGACGTGAAGTGCGGATCGTGGCGCGGATTCGACCACGAGAAGCCGCCGGACGGATAGCAGCTGAACGACCGGCCATCGAGATCCTGCTTGTACATCTTGCGCAGGCCGCCGCTCACCACGCGCGCGCCGATCACGTAGTTGCCGGGATCGTTCGGGTTGTTCGCGTAGAACTTCACGAGCGTGCCGAAGATGTCGGACGTCGACTCGTTCAAGCCGCCTGCGTCGCCCGAATAGTTCAGGTTGGCGGTGGCCTCGGTCACGCCGTGGCTCATCTCGTGCCCGGCCACGTCGACCGACACGACGGGCTTCGGCAGGCTCGTGCCCGACTGGCCGTCGCCGTACACCATGATGTGCGACGGCATCCATGCAGCGTTCGCACCGGTCGTGCCGCTGCCGGTGTCGAACACCACGTGCGCGAAACTCCTCACGCCACGCCCGTCGTTGAAGATGCCGTTACGGTTGTGCGCAGTCTTGTAGTAGTCCCAAGTCAATGCGAGGCCGTAGTCGATGTCGGCGGCGACGGTCTGCCGGTCGGTGGTCGAGCTGTTGCCCCACACGTTCGTGCTGCTCGTGAAGATCGGCAGGTCGGTCGCTTGCTCGACGTCCTCCGCGATCAGCCCGCGGCCGTCGTAGACGGAGCCGCTGCCGCGGGTCGGATCGAGCATCCGGTACGCGTTCGTGCCGGTCTGGTCGGTGGTCAGCGTCAGGTTGCCGTAGTACAGCGAGCGGCCGGTGCCGGTCGCGGCGGCAGTCTTGATCAGGTCCTGCGCGTCGAGCACGGTGCCCGTACGCGCGTCGACGTAGTACAGCACCGCATCGCCGTGCGCGTCGGTCGCCTTGCCGTATACGCGCACCGCGTAGGCCAGCGTCGGCGTGACGTCGCGCGCGAACACGACGAGTTCCGCGTCATCGACGCGGCGCACGTCCGATGCGAAACGCGCGGCCGCGATGCGCCTGACCCTGGCCGCGCCCACGTCGGGCGCGTTGCGTACCACGAAGCGGTCGCCGACCTTGCCGATCTTGCCGGCGAGATCGATCGGCGCGGGCTGGGTCAGGCTCGCTTGCTTCAGTTGCCCCTGGCTCGAATGGACGACGACGTCGCCGCCGATCACGGGCAGACCCGCGTAGAAGCGGTCGAAGCGCACGTGCTCGGTGCCGTCGGGATCGACGATCACGTCGCGTACCTGGAACTGGTCGCCGTCCGTCGGCGCGCTCGCCTGCGGCGCCGCGAACTTCAACGTGCGTGCGGCGCTGCCGGTAGCCAGGCTGAAAGCGGACGGGTTCTGCTGGATCAGTTGCAGCGCCTTGTCGACCGCGGCCGGCTGGTCGCCGGCTTGGGCAAATGCGCTGAGACTCGCGAGGGTAATCGCGGTGATGGACAGCAGACGAGACAGTTTCTTCATGTAATCCCCCAGATTATGGATAAGTGCGTGATTTTCGAGGAATGCATCAAGTAAAAACGTTGATGTGAGACATGTCGCGAACCGCAGGGGCATGCTAGAAGGTCGTTTTTATAATTACAAGATATTTTCTAATAAATTAATTTTTAATCATGCCGATGTTAATCAAGTCAGGATTTGGTGAGAAACATGAAATGATCTTGTTGGCCGTGTCGGCGGTATCGGCGGTATCGGCGGTATCGGCGGTATCGGCAACTTCGCGCTGAAGGGGGCGCTTGGGGAGCGTTGAGAGACTAAGGGGGAGGCGGGAGGACACCGCTCGAACGGAACCGGAGATTTGAAGCGGAATGGCAACGTCATCCGTAATTTACTTTATTAAATAGTTTTCTTGATTGTTGATGACGTTTGCGGGGTAATGCAATTGATTCATGGTGCCGCGCCTAGTACTTATGGAAGCGAAGGTTGTAATCGAGCAGTGGCGATGCCACTACGATGCCATCCGACCGCATTCGAGTCTGTCATGCCTGACGTCCGACGAGTTCAGGCCGCAGTGCTGTTCAACTGATGCAACCGAGACCGTTCCCAAAGATTGAAATGACTCGACGAAATCAGGCAGGTCATCCGATCAAGGCTGGTGTTTCGCGATGGAAGACTGACTCGACATGACGAACACCATGACGGTGTTGCGCGAGATCCCGGGCAAGGATCTCGCGACCGATTTGATGGCGCTGCTGGAAACACGTGCGGCATGCTTTGCGCCGCCGCCATTGCGACCGTTCCAGCACTTTGAGTGACCGATGAGAGAAACTTTACTCTGGTCTATTCCAATGGATTGCGCACCAGCCACATCATGCGTCGCTTCATCCGTCAGTGACGAGGTGAAATCAATAACACCCGGCCACGCGCCATTCCCCCGGGCGTTGGGGATAGCCGCGTAGCTCGGGAACCGCGCTCACTGTCCCTGAGTGGGAGGCGGCGGGGGCAAAGGGATATCGGTCAGATTCAGCCCCAGAAGCAACATATATTGGGGGATATGCTGATACCCGGCCTGCAGAAAGAAATCCGTAATTGTACTATCGGGCTGTCCGTCCAGTATCTTTTGCTGGGAGCCGTCATTTCCCCATTGGTTGTAATTAAGCGGTAGCGAATTGATACTTATCGCATCGATAAGCAGCTTGATGGCGTCGGAGGGCGGAGAGGAACTATAGATCGTTTTCACGTTCTGGATAGTTTTTGCATTCCACGCCATCGGCACGATGTCGCACGTGTTCCATACCCGTGTCGCATTGGCTCCCATTTGTCCGTCAAAGTAGCTGGCAAAGATATCATTGCCCGCCGTCGGTGCAGCAAAGGTTTCGCAGGTGAATTTCAGGTTCGACGCCTGCAAGTCGCGCGCATTCTTCAGATACAGGACAAGGGCGGATGCCAGGGCTCCACCCAGGCTGTGCCCGATCACGTTGATCGTGCTCGAGGGCCGCACCGTCTTGAGAAAATCGACGAGCGTCGCGCCGTTCGAGTCAGTGGTCAGGATAACGGACGACAGTCCAATATCCGTTCCGGCCGATATGCCCGCCAGGTCCGAGCACGACGGTACGTACTTCCGGAACGACACGAGGGTTTTGTACAGATTGTCCTCCAGAAGGTCGACCGGGGAAGAGAAATCGGTGCCGCTGGTCACCACCGAATATTCGCCTGTGGCTTCCGATTGCAGTACCACGGTGATGTGGGCCGCATATTGATCCGAATCGGGGTCCCGAAGTACGGCGGGGCCCCAAACGATACTGAACGGGGTGTTCCGGGTCATCTTGGAAAGGTTCAGGCCAGTCGTGATGTGCTGACTGACCTGCTCCACGGTCGGATCTTTAATTGCCTTTCCCGAAAAAAAGTCGGTAGCTGAATTGTTAACGACGTAGGCTAACGTGAGATTGATCTGCGCTTGCTCGGTACCGGCGTTCGACATGATTGATCTTCTCCAGATGGATTGAACATTCGACTTCCCGTGCTGCAATTACGCCAGCGGCGCCGACGGCATCCAGTGGCCGATCGACGGCGCCTGCCTCCCGTCTGCGCCGTGGATCAACTCGTCGTTGAGGGCATGCATGTTCCGGCCGAGGCTCACGACAAGCCTGCCCGATGCGACGCGTGCGTCGGCACCAGCAGATCGCCCTTCGGCGTGTAGAACGCCATGTGGCAACCGTCCGGCGTCGCGCAGCGATTGAACGACCATTTCAGTTTCCTTGTCCGCTTGCCGTATGGAGGCAAGGGGGCAGATATGGGGCCTTGGTTTCGACGCCGCTGGCGAAAAATCAATGATCCGGCATCACGAATGACACACCGTCCATCTGAGTTTCGACGGCCTGGCTCGGAACGCTGCGAACGCTACGGAACTGAGAGAACAGTGGAGGGTAATCTGCGTTCCGGTCACGTCTTGCGGCTGGATCACGTAGCCGGTGGCCAGTGCGTTCTGAGATGGAACGTTGAGTGCTGTCGGCATGGTTTCGTCGTAGTTCGAGTGGTTCGGGGGGCGATTCTTTTGATCAAAGACGAGGATTGTTTCAGGACATTGTTCAATTCCTTCAAATGCCGTCGAATCATGTCGAATGAAGTGTAGAAACGGATTGCCGAAAGCCTAGCTGGAAGAATTGACAGGGGGAGGCAAAAACGATCGATGCGAATCGCGTTCGTGTCGTTCGCGCGGCACTCGGGTGGTGGATGCATCGTCCGAGTGAATGCCGGCGTCATGTTGGGTGACCGACTTTCCTGGAGCCGGGGGGGCGGACGCAGCGCGCCAATCGCTGTTGGCGGTGGGCGGCTGGTCGGACATGATGCGCCGAGCGTACTTCCTCGGCGGCGAGTGGACACAGACGATCCCCTATCGCGACTACCCGGATTTACCGGCGCTCGATCGCCTGATCAAGGTCTATCGCGAGGTTGCGTGGAACGATCATGAATGGGCATGCCGATTCGCCACGCAGCCGTTAGCGCTACAGGTACTGAATGGGCAATCGCGATCCTGCGGATTTTCCATTTTTTGAAGCAATTGGCAAAACGTTTCGAATAAGTTATCCACCGGGCGTCGCCCGACCCCGAAGGATGAAGCGAACGCAGACGTTGGGAGCGATGCTGGCCGGGCGTAACATGAGCGCGCAGCGGCGATCGAGGTTGGCTACTCAGTGGTGCGCGAAGCCCGTGAATAAGTTGGACACGCCGGTCTCTCAAGCGCCAAGCGCACAGCCGGCGGCCTTGTCGCAAAACACAGGCACCAGTAGCGCTGGCTGCCCGATGAATATCGACAGGTGAAAGCGGTTGATACATGCATACGACGAACGGGTCGCCATCCATGAAGCTGGCAATGCCGCCTCAGGCAATCCTCATAGAGGCCGCGGCTGATCGTGTCCGGGACGTCATCACGAGCGCGGAGCCAAGCGACGAATGGCGCAACGCCGAGTTCACAACTGATTGGCAAACGGGATCGGGCATTGTGATTACGGCCACCATTGGAACAAGACGCTATCGCGATAAGGGCAGAGGTTCTGCGAGCAGATAGGCCTTGGTTGCTCCAATAGGCGTCGACGTGCTTCGGGCCCGTGCGGTGACGCCGACGCGCCGTGAAAACGAGCCTCGATGCGACAGACGGAAGTTTGCGGATCGCTTGGCGCCGCAGCTTTCGTGCAGCGTGATGCCGACATCAGATCGAGAATCGATCGATATTGGGAGGCGGCGCAGACCGCTGATCAACGGCCTGCTCTGATTGGATGTGCCGTCTGATTGGAATAGTGGGTGGCCCTCGGAATAGGGTGCTATTGGAACAAAAGTCCGTGCCGGTGATAACTGTCAACATTGACAGGGATTGTTCCCATTCGAGTTGCTACCGAGGCGACGACGGCACCGCCTCGCTTACCCTTTCCGTTTTGAGACGGGCGGATTATCTGTTACGCGCGACGCCATTTTGCCAACGTGGGCAGCTCGCGCTCGGCGGCCGTATCATCCAGACGGGTCCAGCTATAAAACGTGCCGCCCCATCCCGGAACGGGTAGCGGCGCCGCGCAGCGAATGTCCGCGAGGCCCGGTCGATAGGCCTGAGATGGCCAGAACAGCGGCATGATGCGGCGCGCTTCCATGCCGTGGCGCAATTCGGCCGGGCCGTTCGCGTCGGCCACGATATCGCAGTGGAACGACCAGTCCTCCTCGTTCCAGGCGAGAAATACACTTGGCGCGCCGGCGGCGTCGAACATCAGCACCGCGTCCTGATTGGAGCGCCAGTAGTATTCGACGATGCCTTCCCGCGCGGCCACCTCATCGATCAGTTTGACGATCCGCGGATCCCGGTAGGTCGACCCCGCTTCATGCAGGCTGATGTGCCCGCGGGCCGCGCAGTACTTGCGTTTCGCGTTGTCCAGCACGGCTGCCAGCTTGCGCGCCATCTCGACGTCGGTTTTCTTCAGATAGCAATCGATCAATCCCGCGTTGAACGCGTCCACCGCCTCGCGCTCATCGGCGATGCCGGTGAGCAGGATTTTCATGCAATTCGCGTTGCGGATCGAGGACAGAAACTGGATGCCGTCGACCTCCGGCATTGAATAGTCGACGACCACCGCGCCCACCGCCTCGAATCGGGCGGGATCGGCGAGCACATCCTGGCCGATCGCATTTCCGCCTGTGTTCTCCGCACCAAAATAGTCCGCGGCCGTCGGTGGCATCTCCGCATTACGCGACGACACGAAGTCGAGCGCCGCCTGGGGGTGCGTAAAAAAGCGGTTCAGGTGTTCGTCCGGAAATGCGCCTCGCAGCGCCTGCAGGAAATCCGGATTGTCATCGACAAACACCACGGACACGGGATAGAGCACCGGCTGCCTGACGAAGGATTGCATACGAGTCTCGATAAATCAGCAGAAGAAGATGCGGTACAGGAGGCGCGTTACCGCGAATGACGGCCGCGTTGCAGACCGCGCCAATTATCCGGCGAAAGTGGGACGCACATCAACTGTTCGTCATCCGCGCATTCGGCACGTTTTGACCGCGCCGCTCAACGGAATTGCACAGGGAGAATCGGGCCATTCCTTCTCGTTGAAGGAATGCGCCGCTACCGCCAGTAGCGATTCAAGGAGTTATCCATGTTGACGCGAGACGCGATTCTTCACGTCCTTTCCAACGAAACGGCACATCTGTCCGAGAAAACCTTCCACCACGTGATCGACATTTACCTCAAGGATTCCAATGCCTTCATGAACACCTATTTCGCAAGATACTTCGAATGGCAGGGCGTGTGCCGTGAACGCTGGTTTCACGAATGCATCCACAACAACCTGTTGGCGGCCGGCGGGTCGTTCGTGACGAAGCGCGCGCATCAGGAATACGTCCATGAAACGTTTCCGTTCCAGCGGGTCGATTGTTATCTCAATACGTTCGAGGTTCGGCAATGTTCGGCTTATCTGCTGTTTCGCTTCTACGTTGACGGACGACAAGTGTCGCTGGGGTATCAGCAGATCGTGTTTGCCGGTGCCGACAAGCGGATCCGCCGGTTTCCGCCGGGCATCATCGAGCGGGTCAAGGCGTATGAACTGATCCTGCCGTCCGCCGCGAACTGAATGTGAGACCGCCTTACCCGATGCGATAGCGTCGGGTGGGCGCCGGCGGATCGAGCAATGCCTGGTCCGCCGGCGAACCGGGCTCCGGCAGCCGAATCGTGAACGTGGTCCGGACGCCGGGGACCGATTCACAGGCGATGGTACCGCCGAACGCTTCACATACGCGGCGGCAGAAGCTCAAGCCCATGCCGGCGCCGCTACCGTGCGATTTGGTCGAGAAGAAAGCGTCGAAGATCCGAGGGAGCACATCGGGGGCGATGCCCGGGCCCGTATCGCTGAAACGCACCACGCAGTAACCGTTGCTTCGATGGGCCTCGATCTCGATCTGCCCTCGGCCGCTTGTGTGGATCGCGTACAGGGCGTTTTTCAGCAGGTTGAAGATGACGAAGATCACGAGCGAGTCGGATCCAGAGAACTGAAGGTCCGGATCGATCGCGCTGACCGATACGCGGTCTCGCTCACCCAGCCGGAAGGGAAAGCGATCCACCGCGGCGTCGACACAGGCCCGTATCGGGTAGGCGGCGAAGTCATGGCGATCCAGTCGGTCCAGCGTAAAGGACGCCAGGGACATTTCGACCACAGTGCTCGTGGTGTCGACCTGGCGCCGGATCGACGACGCGAGCGTCGGCAGCCGCTCCAGCTGTCCAGGATTCAAACCGTCGGCGCACAATCGGTGCTCCACCGCTAGCCGATACCCGCGCAGCAGCACCGGCAGGACGTTGCGCAGCTCGTCCGCGTGCAGGCCGATCGCCGCCAGAGGCGTGGCCACTTCGTGTGCGACCGTCGCGGCCAGGAGATAGGGGCCCATCAGGCCATAGCGGACGATCGACGTCGCGAGAATCCCGAGACTGATCGCGATAAACAGCATCCCCACCGGATAGAATTCGACGCCGTAGTTCACCGCATAGTCGGTGGCCGCGAGCGAGTAGAGGCCCAGGCTGACGAGACACTGCGCGAGCAGTTGCCGGACGTCTCGCGCTCGCCCCTGTCGTCTGGCCTCGATCAGGAGCCAAGCGCTGCGGCCGGCCAGGAATACTGTCTGCACGACGTGCAACGGATGCAGTGGGCCCGCCTTGGGATACGGACCAAAGAAATGCAGGCGGAATCCATCGACGACCGCATTGCTCGTGACCAGCAGCACAGCCAGCAGGACGCAGAGTCCGTAGGATGCAAACATGATCGGCCGCTCGTCCCGACGCGACACGATCTCCGTCACGAAATGATAGAAGGTCGTCGGCAGAAAAAGGATGAACAGGTAGCCTGCCTTGACTAACAGGTTGGCGACGTTCGCATCGGTCGTCTGGAACAGGAACGCCCATGTTCCCTGCCAGACGAAGGTGGTCGCGCACATCAAGGCGAACGGGACGGACACCCGCGTGAAACCCTTGGTGGCCAGCACGTAGAGGCCAAACCCGAGAAACAACGCAGATACAAACGCGGGCAAGATCGAGTACATGATGCGTGAATCCACGATGTTCACTGGTCGCGCACCACTGAACTGTCTTCGCCGGTGCGATTTGCGAGAGTAGCACGCAGCGGTAGGCGAGCGGGCGCGGCGGGTTTGTACACGGGGTCCCCCGCGTCACAATTTCTAATCACGCGCGCGACGGGCCCCGAATAGGATAGTCGAATGCCATCATGATCAGGAACTGGCCATAGAATACAACTTGGCCGCTCGATCGATGTGAGACTCACTGGCTGACTGGCTACAAAATTCCGCCTCAGGTCAACCCAATTCGGCTTGAATAAAAACCAGACAGAGAGTATTCGATTTCACTGGATATTATTGTAGGCGCAGATCGGAAGCCCTTATCACGCTTAATCAGGCTACTCCCGTGAAGTGCATCGAAATCAAGGGGATCCCGGAAAGGTAGAAGTTCAGTTGCTACGGGCGTGGTTTCACGAGGAAAGATCGCACTGTGAAACCCATTCCGCCCGCTGCATCGCGCGATGGCCCGTTTCCGTTGTGCGGAATCCGGCTGCGACGCTTGATTTACTGTCGACTAGACGCCAGAAAACGTAACACCGGCAGACATAACATAAGCATCCGGACGCTGATTTGCCAACGCGTCACTCATGACAAGGAACTTCGATGGCGCATCGCATGTACATGTTCAATCTGCAAGACATCGGTCCGGCCGGCACGCCATGTCTGAACATGGTGGAGTGGAACTACGACTTCCCGACGGTGTTGAGTCCGCTGCTGGCGGTAGCGCCATTCCTTGCACGTAATCGTTGTAACGATACCGGCAATGACGACGGAATTTATGCGGAAGCGGAAGGCGGCAAGACGCGGATGGCCAGGTTGTACGCGTTCCTGGAGCGTCATGCCGACCGCCTGATCGACGATCTCGACGCGTTCCGGGAAGCAAAGCGCAAGATATTCGCATTCCTCGAAAATCGCGCGATCCACCGGTACTTCCATCTGAACGGATGGGACGTGTTCAACCTGTCGGCGGAGCCGCACGTCGAACTGGCTCAGGCGTTGCTAGCACGCATCGAGCGCGACAACGCGAGAATCGAGCACGCGATCGAGGCCGACGATCCCACCATACTCGACCAGTGCGAGGGTCTGGCGGAAGAAGATGTCAGCAGTTTTCGCGAGCTGATCAACCAGGACCACTACGACTACGGGTGGGAGCCGTTGACCTCGATTTACTACGAGCAAGTTGAAGTGTTCGAGCAAGACGGGAAGATGGGCGTGATGGCCATCACGGGCGAGACGCTGGTGCCACCGCGCTACGACGAGATCTGCTTCGATGCATGGATGGAAGTTGCAATCGTGCGGCAAGGCGACCGATACGGACATATCGATAGCCAGGGGAAAGCGATTACGCCGGTGCAGTACGAGCGCGTATGGGCGTTCTGGCGCGGGGAATATGCGCGGGTGCTGCACGACGGAAAGTTCGGGGTGGTGGATCGCAATGGGGTACAGGTCATCCCGTGCCGTTATACGGCCTTGACCGTGCTGCTGCACTCCGGCAGCCGATGCTGGGCCGCCTGCGAACACGAGCGATGGGGCGTGCTCGATGCTTCAGGGCAATGGCGTCTGCCGGCCGATTACGAATCGATCGACGACTCGATCGGCCGGATCGTTGCGACCCCTCCCGGCAAGGACGTGCCGGACATCTTTACCCGTCGCTTCGTGCGGCTCGGCACATTGCCTGACGACGATATCGTGGCGTTCGAGGTCGAACACGATGAGGACAGCAAGGTGTTTCGCTATGAAGTCAAGCAGGCGGGTACCGAAACGGTCGCCATGTTCGACGAAGATGGCCAGCCGGTCGGCACCTGACACGACGAATCAATCGTGCATGTTCGCCGGTTGTGCGGGTGGCCGGCGCCGGTTCGCAGGCGGGGGTGAGCAGGCCGCTTTGAGGCGGTCGATTTTCGCCTTTGCTCCGCGCAACGGAAGCGCGATATCGCGGTCGCGCGTGACAACGTGGAGATCCCCGGCTCCGTCGAACAGCCGGTAGAACCTCGCGAGATCGCGGACTTCGCCGTTCGCATACATGTCCAGGTCAGATAGCCGGGCGGTTGCGCCGATCAGTAGCTTTCCGGCGTTCGACGAGAATCTGATCGTCGCGTGCTGACCGTCTTGCCATTCGCTGCCATCGACCATGACGGAGACACCGATCCGCCCGGCGTCGCATACGACATAGAGCACATTCCCGTCCGTGTCGGGATCGCCGTATTCGAGGACGGTCCCGGATACGTGCCAGCGTTCTTCATGGTCGACCGTGCTGCCAGAGGCTGCCCCTTGGCCCATGACAGGCATTGACGTCAGGATGACGCTTGCCAGGATCGACAATCTTGCAAAGCGGATCTGCATGTCGTTCTTTGTTTTATCCGTCTGATTCATCATTTGCGCGACTTGAATCGCGGATCACGTTGGCATGGCGTGCTGAAAACGATCCCGTGCCATTCGTCATGAGGCTGCGCTTCGATCGTGTAAATGCGTTCGATCACGTTCGGATTCCACCATCCCCATTGCCCTGTCGCCTCGCTCAGCAACGGCAACAGGATGGGTGGCAGGTCGCCGGCGCCCGGCTCCGCTACGGTGCCCCATTCGGCACAGCGCTGTCGCACCTGCTGCAGGAATGCGTCCATGTCGGGCGTGCCGATGGCCGCGTCGCAAAACGGGCTGCAGTCGAGGATCAGCCATTCGCGCGTCGTTGTGGCGACGGTGGCATGCATGTGCGCCCATTGCGCCCGGGCGTCATCCGGCAACTGCGGCAGTCGCGGCCGCATGTGCCGATCCAGCGCATGCCAGCGTTCCCGCACCTCGGCCATCGGCGCCATCAGGCAGGCCGGTGACTCGACATCGCCGAACATCGCGCACGGTGCGACTTGCGGCAGATTCGCTGCGTCGCCGATCAGATAGAGGAACAGTTGCGGAATCTGCTCGAACCATTCGGCCCAGCCGTCCATCTGGCCGTTGTCGATATCCCAGACGCTGTCGGGTGTAGACGGGTGGTCGTGAGCAAACAGGCAAGCATAACGAAGCATTTTCCCGGAATCTCTCTCGTTTATATATGTGTGTAACTTCGGTCGTCCACGACCGGCAAGGTCAGATCCGGTCGAAGTTGAAAGGCGTCACGTCCGGCAAGCCGTCAACCCGTTGTACGTCGACGCTGCACCACGTACCGATCATGTCCGCCATGTGACGCGCGCCAGCGCCGTCGTTGACCCGGCCCATCAGGTCGATCGGCTTGCGGTCGCGAAAAACAAGCACGAGTTGCACCAGTTCGCGCTGGAGCAGCGTCAGCGAGCCGCCCACGACTGCGCCATCGACGCTTCGCCGGCCGCCCACCAGCAGACGCTCCAGATCGCGGCACGTGTATGTATTCTGCATCGGCTTGCGTAGCAGGCGGGTCGTGCTGATATCGATCCAGCGTTCTCCGTCGCGCCAGCAGAAGCGGGTTTCGCGCAACGGGCCGGCGAACCAGCGCGCGCGCATCAGCTTGCGGCCAATCCAGATCAGCAACACGCCCACGCAGACGATGAATACACCCGTGATGCCAAGACCGAGCCATTCGTACCATGCATGCGGTTCGTCTTCGGTCAGCAGCCCGGCGAGCGCGGGTACGCAGATCACGCAGGCCAGCCCCAAGGCGCCGAGGCCGAAGCCGAGCGACCACCAGACGAAGTGGCTGAAGCGCAGGCGGCGCGGCGACAGGATCAGGTTTCGGCCGTCGGGAACGCATGCATAGCCGGCGTCGAACACCCACCGGTCCGGGGTAAGCGGCCAGATCATCATGCAGAGCAGACCGAGTGCGCCAAGCACGATGGCGGCCCAGCCAAAGATTGCTTCGATGAAAGGAGGCATTTGCGCGCCCAATTGAGATCCGCCACGTCGCGCGAAAGGGCGTCAGATCGGATTCGGTCGTCGCGATTCTGTCCGATCTCGGGACGAGCGGCAAGCGAATCGCGGGGATCGCCGCTGTGAAACCAAACCGGCTGGCTGCATGGTCGGCTCCCGTGCTTGCTCGACGAGCCGTCCAGCATGCCAGTGGTCAAAGACACGGCATCTGTAAATAGCCAGAACACGACATTAGGATATGGGGGGCCTTTGATTTCTGTGCAATTTTCCGGTTAGATCCACCTCGGCTTGGCGGTGCTTTGCTTTCAGGCTCCAATTTAATAGTCAAAATAATCATAGACTTAATGACTATTCGATACAGTGGGGCCAGCGATCGGTTCCGAGCTTCGTACCACGGCGGACTCGGGACTATTGAGATGGTCCAGCTGTTCGGCAGCAAGGTCATGGCAGGCAATTTCAATTGAAGGATTGACCTTCTGGTGCGCTGCGACGATCGAAGCTGTGAGCAGTCGGCTTACCGATTGATCGCCGATGATGCTGGATTCGGCATGCAGTAGTGCCATCCCGGTACTCTCGATTCAATGAAGTTGGTCACGGCCACTGGAGACGGTAGCCGCCTGGCTGTGGTCACTGAAGTTCTCATGAAACGAGAGGGCCGTGCTACGGAGATCGGTGCGAGTGCTGCAGCGGCCAGCCTTGCTCGGATCATGAGCACTCCATCGCCACGGCGTTTGTCGACTGACTGAGCCTGATCTCGCCCAGATAGACGCCGTCGCCCAATTCGCACTCGCGCCAAGCATTGCCGAGGGCATGTCGGATTTTGACTCTGTAGGGGCCGCTGCCCTTGGCCAGGCCGTCAAACCGGAAATCGCCGAAGCCGTCCGAGACGGTTTCGGCTACCTGCTGATTGCCGACGTACAAGGCGACGGCCGCATCCGTGACACACTCGACCACGTCTCCTGCCTGGACACTGACACTTCCGCCGACGAAGTACGTTTCCCAGCGCTCGAGGCCGCTATACCAGATGCGGGGCTTCGTGCCCAGGTTGGGTCGCAATACCTTGAGCCCCTCGCGCCGGGCCTTCTCGGCCATCGCCTTGTCATCGAGCTTGACCGTCTCGAAGACATCGGTGGGGCACGACTGCTGACAACGCGGGCGGGACCAACCCTGGTCGAGCAAATGAGCATCGAAGATCCAGATCTGGGGCAGTTGCAGTTCTTCGTTCCAGACGATCGCCTTGTAGGGGCACGCCTTCACGATGTCTTTTCGGCCTCGTGCCTTGTCCGGATCGATGATGACGATGCCATCGGCGCGCTTGCGAATGGCGCTACCGCCCACACGCATGCAGGGCGCGTCGTCGCAGTGGTTGCACATGACCGGCAGATAAGTGGTCTCGATCATGTGCGAAGCACCCTGTACACGACGCAGGATGCGGATGGGGCTCTCGGCGTTGGCCGCGGCGGGTGCCGCGTAACCGGGGAAGTCATTGCCGACGTGCTCGTCCCGCGCGGCGATCACACAGTTCTGGCAGTTCTCGCAACGGCCGACTTTGATAATCAGGTTCCACTTGCTCATTTGAAATTCCTCACGCTGCGCGACCGAGCATGAACGCCTCGGCACCGCGCCATTTCTCGACCTGCACCAGGCAGGAATTCGGGCTCATGCTGCTGGTGCCGGAGGTCTGCGGCCGGTCGGGGGTAAGCATGTTCATGCAACCGCCAATCTCGACTTGCTCGCCGTCGATTTCGATCAGCTGAAATTCAGCGCTCGCCTCGTAGGATTTCACCACCCCAGCGGTCACCAAGGGCGAGATATCGGCCGCACAGATCACAGCGCCGCGGTCGTTGTGCACTTTGACGAGATCGCGATGGGCAATGCGCCGAACGGCGGCGTCGGCCGGATTGAGCCTCAGCAGCCAGAACCGGTGCCCCGCGATCAGGGCGCGATGATCGTCGATGCCGTTCACCGCAGAATTCTTGCCGTCACAATGGGTATGAAAGCTGTAGCGGCTGTGGGTGGCGATCAATTGCAGCGGGTAACGCCGGGCCAGGTCCGAGCGCAGACCCTCCCACGAGGGGATATATCGGTTGAGCGGTGGCCGCTCGGGATTGTCCGCAGTGTGCCGCTTCAGCAACTCGGGCACGAACTCCAGCTTGCCGCTCGGCGTCTGCAGGCCCCGGCCGAACTTTTCCGAGAACTGCGACGGCAGCGGATGAGGTTCCGGCAGGTCCTTCTTCCTGCCTTCCGCATACCAACGCATGTCCACCGGATGGCGCAGCTCGGGCTTTTCGGGCGGCACGACGAAGTAGCCCTTGCGGCAGAATTCGCGCCACGAAATGTGATCGGGCAGATCCGACGAGTCGAAGACGCGCTTGACCCAGTCAAGATCGCCACAGCCTTCGGTGAAAATGCCACCCAGGCCCAACCGAGTCAGGATGGCAGTGAAAATGTCGTAGTCGGAGCGGGACTCGCCCAAGGGTTCGATGCACTTGTGCTGCAGCGTCAGCATGCGATGGTTGACCGTGCCATACCCGTGGTGGGCGTAGCCACCCGAATTCGCCCATTCTCCAATGTCCCAACGCTCCAGCGAAGTGCACGCGGGCAGGATGATGTCGGCGAACTGGGCTTCGCCTTCCATCCAGATCGACTGATTGACGACGAACTCGATGCTGGAGTGCCGGTAGGCCTCCGTCCAGCGTCCGGAATTCGTCACGGTACTGAACGCGGATCCGCCGTAGCGATAGATCATGTGGATCGGCGAATAGCCGGGCATCGGGTAGGTGAACGGTGCAAACTGGGCTTCCTGGGACATGCCGTCCCAGAGATAACCGGTGGCGTGACCGTTGAGAATCGCATCGGGCATCTGCTGTCGCGGCACCATCTGCTTGACTGGGTTCATGGTCAGGATGTGCGGCATGCGCTGGTAGTTGTCCACCGCATTGGCGGTCCACGCCAGGTCGCCTGAAATGCCGCCGTCCGCGTAGCCAGGGAAGTAGAACTGGAGATCGTGCGGAACGCCGATTTCGAGGCAGCCGAAATTCACTCCCGGCTTGCCCCAGCCCTGCATGGACATCATCATGATCATGCAGCGCGCCCATTGCGCCCCGGTCGCGCCGCGGCCCGCGCCACCGAATCCCGCACCGGTCATCCCGACGGCGAGATGAACCTTTTTCTTTCCCCATAGGCGAGCAAGCGCACGAGCGTCCTTGGCCGGCACGCCGGTCTCGCTCTCCTGCCACTCGGGAGTCTTGGGGATACCGTCGGTTTCGCCCAGAAGGTAGGCTTTCCAATCGTCGAAACCGGTCGTGCGCGTCGCGACGTAATCCTTGTCGTACAGGCCCTCCACGGTCCATACATACATGATGGCGGTAGCCAGGGCGGCATCGGTTTGCGGCCGGATCGGGATCCAGCGGCCGCCCAGCAGTTGTGCGGTCGGATTGCAGTGCGGGTCGATGTGAACGAAGTCGATCCCGAGTTCCTTGGCCCACAGGCGGCGCGGCGTTCCCTCGAATCCTGCGTACGCCCCGTTGGTACTTTCGGGGTCGCAGGACCAGAAGACGATCATTTCGGCTTCCTTGAGACCATCCTCGAGGCCGCCATAGCCGGAGGGTACGCCGACGCGCATCGAGTTGCCGAAATGATGCATGGCGCCCCAGTACCAGCCTTCCCAGCTGTCCGGATTCGCGGCGACCCGGGTGAAGCCGATCAGGTTGGCGAAGCGCGTCAGCGCGCTGAGGTAGTAGCCCACGTTGCCCCACTGGTGGTGGGACGACATCGGGAAAGTGATGGAACCGGGACCGTGAACGCGCTTCTGCCGGTTGATCTCCTTGGCGACGATGTCCAGGGCCTCGTCCCAGCTGATACGCACATAGCCGGACTTGCCGCGGTTCTGGGGATTGCGCTCGCCGTCGGGGTCGAAGTCGACCCGTTTCATCGGGTGAAGGATGCGCTTGTCGGAGTAGACCAGCGACTTGAGCGTCAACGCGTGGGGCGCGACCAATCCACGCCGTGGCGGGCTGAAGCGGCGTCCACGTGCCTCGATCACCCAGCTTGACGCATCCGTATCGTCCAGCTCGATGGGCGTCACGCGGACGATGCGGCCATCCTTGACGTAGACGAACAGGGGCCCGCCATTGGTACAGGTCGTGTAGCGTCGGGTGCCGTCGCGCATGGGTGTGCCCATCGTCAGGCCGACGGTGCGCATCATGCTCAGGGTTTGCATGAGCCAGACCAGCAGTTCGTCCTCGCCCTCGGTGACCACCTTGAAGTTCTTGGCGGCGTGGATGATATCGCCCTGGTCCGGGCTCGGGGAAAGGAACTTCAGGGCGGTGGCGACGTCCTTGAAGGCCATGCGCACATCGGGCCGCGAATGCTTGCCGGCACGCGACCGAATGCGGCCATTCCTGAACTCGATGGCGCGACCGATGCTTTGATCCATGAGCCCGATCCACGCGACGAGATTGCGCTCCTTGAGGCGATCGCGATAGGCGGGGAAGCGGCGCGCCGTCAGGTCCAGCACCTTGGGCAATGCAAAAAGAATGGTCTTGAGAGCCTGTCGTTTCATCGTTCGATCCAAAGTATTGCTTCCATGCGGGGGGCTGGCATCGGGGCGCACCCGCTAGAACGTATAAGCGACGTTCAGGAAAACGTTGACGGGATTGAGTCGGAGTGTCGATGTGGAAACGATCTGCGTCCCGGTCGCGGTCTGTCCGTATAACGTGAGGTGGGTCTTCACCGGCATGTAGCCGACGGAAGCACCGACAGACCAATGTTTGGTCACCGCGTAACTCGCCCCAAGCTCGAACACCGGGTTCCACGATGCACTGAGTGTCGCGCGCACCGAGCCGCCCGGCCCAAAGCTGTCGGAGACGAACTGGCGATTGGTCGCCCGAACCTGGGTGAACCACGTGTAGTTGACGCCAAGTCCTGCGTACGGGCGGAATTTCGATTCAGCTGAAAACAGGTGATATCGAAGTTCGATGGCGGGCGGCATCGGCCTTGTCGTGCCGAGGGTTCCGTACTTCTGCAACGTCCCGTCACCGACCAGATTGACTGTCAGTGGCAGTCCAAACAGCATGGCGACACCAACGTTGTCGGTGACGTAGTACTCGGTGGTGATTCCCATCGTATCCGTCGAGCTGGCATGCGCCCCGGTACCGGCCAGTTGCTGATTCACCGTCACGCCGCCAACACTTTGCACGGTCAGCGGCGTTGCGTCGCCCTGTGGCGATATGTGCAGCCATCCCACCGATGTGGTGATGCTTCCGGCCGTCTGTGCATCTGCATTGTCGGCAAGTGCAGCTGTGCAGATAAAAACCGCCATGCCTGCGAAACACATCGTTCGCGTGAAATTCATTTTTTGTCTCCTCAGTCTCGATCCGATTCACGAATGAAAATTAATTTGGATACCTTATTGAGTATGGCGAGCCGCTTTCTGAGTTTGAGTTATCCCGGCTAGTCGCGCTTCTCCGTCACGGCAGATCTGTCGCTGTCGGTCCGGGCGATCGTATCGGCCTCGCGGCGATCGAAATCGAGAACGCAAACGGAAAACGTCCAAGCACGAAGCGCGCCGCTGTCTCGAGCCCGGGATCGCTCAGCTCGACCAGTACCGACATTCCGCTTGAATCGTTGGTCCTGACGTTGACTGATGCGCCAGGGGCTCCGCCCTGGTCCAATGCCGCGCGGAGCGCGTCACCCGTCTCGCGGCACTTGAGTTCCGGTTTGAATATCTTGCCGACGCCCGTGAGCGGGATCGCTTCGACGATTCGGACATGCTTGGGCAGGGCGGCGCGTTCAGCGATCTCCTGCTGCATGAACACTTCCAGTTCGTGCTCGGTAGCGGTCATACCCGGCTTGAGCTGAACATACGCGACCGGCAATTCGCCGGCATATGCATCGGGGCGCCCGATTGCCGCGGCGAGCTGGACCGCCGGGTGCCGATGCAGGGACTCCTCGATCGTCGCAGGGTCGATATTGTGTCCGCCGCGGATGATCAAATCCTTCTTGCGGCCGGTCAGCCAAAAGTAACCGTCGCCGTCGCTGCGACCGAGGTCGCCAGTGTTGAGCCAGCGCTTGCCGTCGCCGAGATCGAGCCATAGGGCCTTGTTCTGGTCGGGACGCGTGTAGCCGTTGAAAACGTTCGGCCCGGAGATGACGAGCAGCCCCTCTTCGTTAGCTGCGCAATCGCGCAGATACCGTCCCGCGTTGTCCACGACGACTGCTTTCATTGCCTGGAAGGGGATGCGCAGCCCGATCGATCCCAGCCGGCGCTCGCCCGTCGTCGGGTTGACGCTGCTCACGCACGTTCCTTCGGTCAGGCCGTAACCTTCGAGAATCCGGATGCCCGTCTTTTCCTGGAAAGCCCTGAAGACGCCGACCGGCATCGGCGCAGCACCGCACAGGCCGTATTCGAGCGAGTCGATAACATGATCGTCGACAGGAATGTCGAGCAGCGAAGCATAAAGTGTCGGGACGCCACTGAAGAAATTGATGTGATGATGTTCGACGATTTCCCAGAAACGTTTGACGACGCCGTCGCCCCGGTAACCCTGCGGTGTGCCGAGCACGACATGGGCGCCGCGCGAGAAAGGCAGAAGGCCGGTCACCATCGCAGCATTGACGTGAAAGAGCGGCAAGCCGCAAAAAGTCGTTTTGCCGGGGCCGATACTGTCGCCGAAGAACCGCCCGGCGCTCCATGCATTCGCCACTTCGTTGCCGTGACTGCGCATCGCGATTTTCGGCAACCCTGTAGTTCCACCGGTACAGAAGAAGGAGGACATGTCGCCGGGTTGAATGCGGCGTGCATTGTCGAGCGCAGTACCGGATTCCCGCGCGATCGCCGTACCGAAGTCGTGGATCTGGATGTGCGCAGGCACTGCGCTGCGCAAACCGCCATCGCCGTACAGCTGCGCGCACGCGTCGCGCTGAAGCGTGCGTGCCGCCGACTGCGCCGTACCCCGCACGCGATCGGCCGGATCGACCAGCACCAGATGCCGTAGCGGCTCGACCTCATGAAGGATATCCGCGACTTTTTGCCAGAGATCGATCCCGGGAAATGGCGCGAGTGTCACGAGCACGCTGGCACCGGCCGCTTTGAGCAGATTAGCAATCGCTTCGCGTTCAAGCAGCGGATTGATCGCGCATACGATGCCGGTCGCCTGTCCGCCCCAGATCACGAAATGCGTTTCGGGAAGATTGGGCAGCAAATAAGCGATCACCGACTGCGAATTCACACCGAGGCGCGCGAACATGTTGGTCGTGCGCGTGATGTCACGGACCAGCTCGCGATAGGTCCAGCACTCGGCGTCGCGGTGCGCGTCGGCGGTCATGAAAAAAGAGAGGGCAGGGGCGGACGGATCGATGGCCGCACCGGCGCAAATCATCTCGTATGTGCTGGCCGGAAGATCCGGCGGAAGGCCCTGCGCTTCGATTGCCAGCACGTCGTTTTGGGTCGCGATGCCGTTCATGCTGCTTCGTCCACAATCTCGTTACGTTGCACGCCCAGATCGATCGTTCCATCGCGGCTCGCGATCCGGGCTTCGACGATGTCTCCGGCTTTCAGGTACTGCGCGCGTCCCGCCTGCACCTTCATGAACATGTTCCACTTGACGGATTCGGGAAAAAGCGCGACAGCTCGCTGCTTGAGCGGCGACGGGATGCTGAGTGCGCAGCCGGCCGGCGTGCCGGTCGCGAGCAGGTCGCCGGCGCGAAGGTCGTGCACGCCCGACAACTCGGTCAACGTTTCCGCTGGACCATAGACGAGGTTCGATGTCGAGTCCTGCTGACGCACCGCGCCGTTGACGGTCAACGTCAGGTCGAGCGCCTTCAGCTTCGGGAAGTCACGCCGTTCGAGCAGGCACAGATAGGGGCCGACCGGGCCAAACGTCCGGAAGCTCTTGCCCTTGTAGAACTGCATCTGCGGGATCTGGACATCGCGCGCGGAATAGTCGTTCACGATCACGGTGCCGGCGACATAGTCGTGCAGGTTCGCGTCCGTGATCTGCTGGTGAGACGTGATGTCTCGTCTGAGGATGAGGCCGAGTTCGATTTCGTAGTCGAGAAACCGGACGTGCCGCGGTTTCACGACCGGCGAGTCGGCGGCGACGATGCAGCTCGTCGCCTTCGTGAAGATCATGTTGAACTTTTTCGCGTCCGGATCCATGCCCGATTCGATCATGTGCCGACGATAATTCGCACCCTGGCAAACGAATTGCTGGTTGGCTGTCACCGGTGGCAGCCACTCCACGTCCGACTCCGGAATAGTCGATCCGTCGAGCGTGACGAGTCGTTCAACCGGATTCGCCGCGAGAAAGCTCGCGGTTGTTTCGAAGTCGCCGGGAATCGGCGTGACGGCGCCGTTGGCGACCACACCCCATTGGGCGCGGCCGTTATGCCGGAAGTGCAGGACAAGCAGTGACATGAATGGGTCTCTCGTGAGTCGAACAGACGGATGGGGATCAGGCGAACAGCTTCGCCAGGGTCAGCAGCTTGCTGACCGTCAGATCGGGACTGCGGCGCAGGTTGCGAAACAGCGCCGCGAGGCTCGACGGCGTGAACCGGGGCTTCGTGAAGCTGCGCGGCATCGTCGGGCCCCACTGCGCCATCGCTTCGCGGCTGACTGCATGCACGCCCGTTGGCTCATCGGCCGTGAACAGGTCGCCGTCGCAATAGTGTTCGTGCTTGTCGCCCCACGGATCCTGCCAGTAGTCGAAGATCTGGCTGCCCAGAATGTGCCGGCCGATGCCCCACGCGTGCGTCCACCCGTTGTCGCGGAGCATGCGTTGGCCCATGCCGACGGCATCGGCGTCGACCAGTTCGTACGCGCTATGGCTATAAGTCGGCACGAACCCTTGGGCGAGCGCGAGCGTATGGTGATCGGCCGGCCTGTCGCCGAGATCGAGCCGCATGAACGCAACCGCAGGGGAGCCGTCCGGTAGCACCTGGACATCGCTGGGGAGGAATCCGAAATGCTGCGTGTACCACGCGCAGGTTTCCTGGTAGTCGGCCAGCTCGAGTACGACGTGCCCAAGACGAATGATCTCGGGCGCGTGCGCCGGCGGCCGCTGCGTCTCGTTGATCCGGACGGGCGTGTCGACCGAGTTGAACGGAAGCGGAGCACGATGCGGCAACGTGTCGGCCCGTGTCTGGCCCGCAATCGCGTCGACCCGAAAACCCGACGGATCGGTGAGCCGCACCCGATGGCCGCCGCCTGGCCAATCCGACGCCTCGATCTCCGATGCGCCAGGGACTTTGGCGAGCGCCTCCAGATCGGCACGACTGTCGACCCGCAATCCGAAGCCTACGAAGCGGGCCTTGGGCGCGTGGCGAGCGACATAACAGAAGTGTGCGGCGCCCGTGCCGCGCAGCAGCAATTGCGTGTCATCCCGCAGCACCGTTCGGAGACCGAAGTCGTTGAGAAAGTGCTCGGCCTCGTCGAGATCGGGGCGATCGAAGATCAAATAGGCGAGCGCCGATGCCTTCGTTGTGGGGTGAGGGTGGCGAGCCGGTTGTGTGGTGGTCAGTTTCATGGCGGATGACAGTCAGGCAGATCGAGTGGCGCTCGCGAAGGCACACGCCGTCGCATCGAGGGGCTTGCTGCGCAACGGCAGGCATGCAATCGAACCGTCCCACGATGGGACTGACCGGCCCATGAATATTGCGAGGTCGATCGTCGATTGCGCATGGAGGCGCCGCTCCTCGTCGCAGGTGCCGGAAGTCCCCAGCGCTTCGTCGGCGAGCCCGATCGCGCGTCGGGCGACGCGTATCCCGGCAGCCTTGTCGACGCTCATGGCGTCGACCCCGTGATGGGGCTGCCAATTGGCCATTGTGGCGCCGGCTGACCCGGGTCCTGGGATCAGTGCGCCGAGCGCCAAAGGCAGCACGCGCTCCGTCGACGAGCGCGAGTTGTGGTGAAAGGACGCGCTGGCGCCCGTGTGCATAGGTGTCTCCATCGTTTCTCCATTCGTCGTTCGATTGATTCTCGAGAGCTAGTCTGCCGCGTTTGATGACATTAAAGTCATAGATGATGATTTTGTCAATGTAGACATTTCAATCTATACTTGGGCACGAACAAGGATCGGAAACGTCATGACGAATACACCGAGTCGCCGGACACCCAAGCGCACCGCTCCGGAAGCATCCAGTCCCGCGGTCGCCGAAGAGCGCGAGCCGCGTGGCGCGCGCCGCAAGCGGGAGACCCGGTCCCGCCTGCTGGACGCTGCGCTCAGACTGATGGCCGAGAAGGGGATGGAAGGCGTCGCCATCAACGAAATCACCGAGGCCGCCGACGTCGGCTTTGGCTCGTTCTACAACCACTTCGAATCGAAGGAGGCGATCTACGCCACCCTCGTGGAATCGGTATTCGAGGAGTTCGCGGATTCACTGGATCGCTTGGCCAGCGGCTTGTCCGACCCGGCGGAAATTATTTCCGTCTCGGTGCGGCATACGTTGATGCGCGCGCGGCGCGAGCCGGTATGGGGACACTTCCTGATACGCGAGGGCTTCTCGGCGCGCGTCCTGACGCTTGGCCTGGGTCAACGCCTGCTGCGGGACATCAAGCGCGGTATCGCTGAGAAGCGCTTCGTGGTCGCCGACCCATTCATAGGCTTCCTTTCGGTTGGCGGTACGGTGCTGACCGCAATTGCCGCCGAGCTTAACTTCGTCGCGCCGGGCGCGCCGGCAGCCGGTGTTCTCAAGGAACTCGGCTTCAGCGGAGAGCATTTTCCGGAACGCACGGCGGCGACGCTCCTGCATACCCTGGGGCTCAAGCGCACGGAAGCAGAGAAGATCGCAAGCCGGCCATTGCCAGTCGTGGAAGCGGCCGAGACGGCACAGTGACGCAACGGGGTGACGCAGTCGCCGATCAGGCCACCCCGAGCGCTTGTGCGGTACCCGTCAGCTGACTTGGTGCGCCGAGTCTGGCGTACGTCGTCCAGCCGGCGCATGTCGAAGCGGGGCAGCGCACGATCGATGCGGGCGTCATGTCGGACGTTGCCCATCCGGACGTCGCACGAATGGCCGCCTTCGCGGCTACCCCGCGAATACCGACGACGATCTCAGAAGCGATTTCTTCCAGGGCTCGGAGGTGGTGGCCATCGACGAGCGCATCGTTGCCTTCGGAGATGTTTTCGCAGATCACGCTATGGCAAATCAGCGTTTGCCGGTCGGTGCCAAGTGCTTGCTCTATATCGCGTTAACCAGGACGTGCGAACTTGACCACGATTCGAATCGCTAAATCTTGATGGCAACGCGATGTGCGAAAAGGTCGTCATCGTGCGGGACACCATGCACGTCGACCGCGTTCGACTAGGTGCGTCACCGGAATTGAAAGAGCACGGCGAATCTCGTCGCCGACAGGTGAGGCCCAGCGATCGTCCTCGAGTCTGGCGTCCCGTGTCGGACTTGTCTGCATGACCAGTCGGCTGCCGGCCACGGGAGCCTGCACATGGACGACGAGCATGTTGATCATTCGGCGTCGCATTTGACGCCGGAGATGCTGCCCCCGCTGTCGTTGGTCGCGAGCGTGGAGAACCCCGTGGACGGGGAAGTGCACGCGGCGAGCGCCGCCAGCCCGACGCAGGCGACCACGCAAACGAAAATGAGCGATGCACGCGATATCGATACTGACCTCCTTTATTGCCAAATACGAGCAATTCCGGATGACGCTCCAGATAGTCCGCGAGTGCATTGAGCGACTGGAGCGTACGGGTCAGTTCCTGCATGGTTTCGTGGACGTCGGATGGCATCGGCGAATCCTGCCGCAACGTCGACTCAAACGCGTTGAACTTGCGTTGTGCGGCCAGCATGTCCCGTGCCTGCTGCACGACCCGCTCGTCGAGGTGGCCGAACAACTGGTTTGCATGCGCCAGCGTGCCATTCAGATTGTTGCCGATCCCGTCGGACGAAATCTGGTCGAGCTTGCGCGCGGTGCCGCCGATCCCAGTCGATGCGCCGTAAAGCAAGCCGGTGTCTATGGACCGGAACCGGCCAGTTCGAGTCGTTCAAAGAAGATTTACGACCGCCCGCTCCCGGACCAAGAAGAGACGGTCGTCAATGATGCTGTACTCTTCGGATCGTCGACCGTTGCGGCGGTCGCGAACAGAAGCCCTGTCTCGCGGAAGAGGCTTGGTCATGACTGCCAGTCCGTTGGCAAACAGGTTCGGCACCGGGGCGGCCGGGCAAGTGGCTCAGATCACGCAGTCGGAACAGTTCCTCCGTCGATGACGTATTCAGTGCCGGTGATTGCGCTGGCCCGCGCGGAGACTAGAAAGCCAATGAGCTCCGCAACCTCCCGAGGCGAGCATGGTCGGCCGAGAGGAATGCCACCGAGCGAATCCATGATGATCTTGCGGGCGCTTTCCGTGTCGATACCGCTTTGTCGGGCGATCTCGGCAACGAGACCAGCGGCGGCATCGGTCTCGACCCAGCCCGGGGAGACACGCACGACGCGAACGCCCTTCGGACTGACCTCCTTGGACAAGGCTTTGCTGTAGTTTGACAGGGCAGCCTTGGCGGCGGCATAGGCAATCGTCGCCTCCGGCAACGGCAATTGACGCTGGATCGACGTGACATGGATGATGACGCCCGAACGCTGCTCGACCATCGAGGGCAACAGCGCGCGATCGATGCGCACTGCCGGGAATAGGTTCAGGCTCAATGCCTTGTTCCATTCATCGTCATCTAGCACGCTGAAGCCACCGGCCGGTGCAGATGAGCCGCCCGCTACGTGCACGACTATATCAACGCCCCCCAACCGCTCCAGCACGGCGTCGACAATGGCTTTACAGCCCTCGGCCGTCGTGATGTCCGCCCCGATGAACCGTTCTTCGGCAAGCTCATCGGGACGGGAACGCGCGGTCGTCAGAACGTTCGCACCTGCCTCGCAAAGGCGTACGACAACGGCTTTGCCGACGCCTTTGGTTCCGCCCGTAACGAGCGCCCGAAGCCCCAGAAGTTCGGGTGCGGAGCTCATTAGCGAATCTCCAGCGATGCAATCCTGCCGCCGGCCAGGACGAACGTATAGGTCAGCTCAACTGGGCTACCTGGGAAGGTGCCCGTCAGCCGTGCGCGCATCGTCACGGTGGCGCCGTCCTGCGATACGTCCAGCGGCTCAATGCTGTACTGGTACCTGGTTTTGCTGTCTTTCTTCCAGGCCTGGATGGCTTCCAGCCCCTTGATCGTGCGGCCTTCGTCCCGCACGACGGCATCGGCGGTAAAGCAGTTCGATAGAGGGGCGGTGTCGGTGATGGTTTCCGCGAGCAGATAGGCATCAAGCGGCGGAGGCAGCATCATGTTCATCGGGGTTCACCTCAACGTGAAGGTTTGCATGCCCTGATCATGGCGCTACAGTTACCGCATCGCAAGAACGCACATAAAAGTAAGTAACCCTTGGCTAACCGAAAAAACTATACCCCCGCGACTGCCGCAATCGATGTCGAAGCCGCATTCAAGCTGCTGGAAGGCCGCTGGAAACTGGTGATCCTGTTCCACCTATTCGGTGGGCAAGTGAGGCGCTTTTCGGACCTCGAGAGGCTGATCCCCGGCATCACGCAGAAGATGCTTGCCCAGCAGCTACGCCGCCTCGAAGCGGACGGCATCGTAACGCGCACGGTCTATCACCAGGTGCCGCCGAAGGTGGACTACCGCCTGACTGATTGGGGCCAGGCGTTGTGCCCGGCACTGGATGCGATCCTGACATGGGCGGAGCGCCGTGAAGACTTTCCGTAGGCCGCGCCGAGCTCGCGTGCGTGAGGCTAGCAGCCTTTCATCCAGAACTCCAATTTCGCAAGTCGTCGACGTGGTCTCATCCGTGATCGTCTCATCTCGGGCCGGAACCTGACGGTCGTCAATCTCATTTGAGGGGCAGCACTGGGTCGCAAAGAGCCTTTCATGCGGCTCCAGAACGGCCACTCGGTGTCGCGCGTGGCCGTGTGCAGACGTCGTCGAACGGCATGCAAACGAGATTGATAGTCATCAGCACGCGATGCGCACAGTCACGGCCTACACTCGGCAAGCGCAGCCGACAAGTGCTGAAGGAACGTATCAGGTGCTCGCAGCCGGCGGCTACCGACGGTTGTCGGCAAGGAGGAGTCAACAGGAGGCCAGGTGGACGCTCGAATGTCAGTTCCTGTCGACAATAGCGTCTTTGCTCGCTTCGGAAGACAAACCGAGGGATCGGCACGTTGTTCTTCCGGGTGTATCCACGATGGCCGCCGCGAGCGATCGACAAGTCGTGGACGTGACACGTGGGCGCCGGCAAACCCCTATCATCTGTGGTGCTTCATTTTCTCGGCTTCCACCGCAGCGAGCCGTTCTTCGCTTGCGGAAACAGATTCCATGGCTTCGTCGACCGATGCCAATGCAAACTCGCAGGCTAGTTTCGTTTCTTCAACGGCAGGCTCTGGCTCCTCATTGTCGCTTGGCGGAGGGGCAAGCATGTCTCCGAGCATCATTGCCAGCTCAGGGGTATCCCATTGCTCGCCCCTTTGCTCCTTCCTCTTTATATAGTGCCGGATTTCCGCGTCTTGCTCTGGCGAGAGTGGGAGATGTCGAAACGTGTTGCTTGGATCTCTCCACCAGCGTCCCGATGGCGGACCGATTCAGGCTAATGAGCAAGTCGCCCTCCCAATGGCCCGGTATCCGACAACGTTCGCTGGATATTCGGACCGGGCTCCAGAGCAGACGCAACGCTCCCGTCGGTTTCCGTTCCGGCCACCTTTTACGCGTCTTTCAGCCAGGGCATTTCCACGGGTGACACGACCAGTTGCCGGAATTCGCGTTTCAGATCGAAGATAAACCCGACCAGGATCATGGAGTCGGCGTAAGGAATGGGAAAGACCTGCGGATTTTCCGGAGTCCGCAGGGGGCGCTCGGGTGTGTCCGCTGTCACCGCGGCGTTCTCGCGAACGCTTTCCAGTTCGTCGGCCATGGGTAGGCCACCGACTTCCAGCACACGGCTACGCAGGTCGCTGAAGGGTTCGACGCGTGCAGCGTCTTCGTGATATTCGGGCACTTCGTAAACGAACCAGGACATTGTCGTCTCCCATGAGAAGGGGCGCTATTCTAACGCTGCGCGAGGATCCGCCGAAGATCGGCCATGTTGTGCGATGGCCGCGGGCGCTGCGAGGCAGTCTGACAGGGGCGATTTCTGACGAGGCGGGCCGCCGCCGAGGTGCCGAAAGCGTTGCCTTGCACACTGCCGTGAGCCCACCGGAACCTGCAATGCTATGCCGCGACCGCCGGGTTTTGCTTGCATGGCTTTCGATGCCGCACGGAGCATGAAGGCTCGGCATCGCGCTCAGCGGGCGAGCGCTGCCGCGAAGTCGCGATACGTCCGCAGCGGGCGGCCGAGGATCGCGGTCAGCCGCTCGACATCGCCTGCCTCCGGCACCATTCCGTCGCTGACGTAGCGCTCGGCCATCAGCCGCATTTCGTAGGCCATCCATTTCGGCATGAACTTCGCCAGGTTGTGTTCGAACGGCGAGGGATCGTCGCCGCCATAGGTAATCGGGCGACCGAGCGTGTCCGACCAGATGGCCGCCAGTTGCGGGCCCGTCAGCGTGTCCGGCCCGACCAGGTTGATCGTCTCGACCGGCAACTTGCCGGGCGTGTCGTGGCGGCGGATCAGCTCGATTGCCGCGACTTCCGCGATGTCGCGCACGTCGACCATCGCGACGCCCTTGCTGCCGATCGGCATCGGGTAGATGTCGTGCTCGACGATCACGTCCTTGACCATCGATTCGTTATCCATGAAATACGCGGGCCGCAGGATCGTCGCGCTGAAGCCCATTTGCTCGATCATCCGCTCGGCGCCGGATTTCACCGCGAAGTGCGGCACGTTCACGAAGCGGTCGGCGCGGAGGACGGACAGATAGACGACGCGCTCGATACCGGATTCGCGGGCGAGGTTCAGCGCGATCAGCGCCTGCGTGAATTCGTCTCCCGCCACGCCGTTGAGCAGAAACAGCGTGCGTACGCCGGAGAACGCCGTGCGAAGGGCCTCGATGTCGAGCATGTCGCCCTGCACGACCGTCACTGCCGCCGGAAAGTCGGCCCTGGAAGGATCGCGCACCAGCACGCGCACGTCGGCGCCGCGATCGACGAGTTGACGGACGACTTGGCGGCCCACACGGCCGGTGGCGCCTGTAATGAGAATGGTCATGATGTTCGCTCCTGAGATATCGGTTGGGTTGACCTGCCCACGTAAGGTAGGTGATCCACACACGATCCGGAAGGTGTGGTAAATAGACATGTCGTCTCACTGGTGGAACACATGGACCTGCTTGCGCTCGCCGATTTCAATCTCGTCGCCCGCCATGGCAGCTTCGGCGAAGCCGCACGGGTGGCGGGGCGCCCGAAGGCGACGCTGTCGCGCCGCGTCGCGGAACTGGAGAACAGTCTGTCGCTGCGTCTGTTCGAGCGCGGCTCGCGCGGCGTGAAGCTCACGCAGGAAGGGCGCGCGCTCTACGAGCGGACGGGCACGCTGCTCGCGGAGCTTGCGGACAGCGCTTCGGCGATTGCATCGGGGAGCGAGCGGCCGCGCGGCCGGCTGCGCATCAGCGCGCCGATGCTTTTTTCCCAGTTCGCGATGGGGAAGCTGGTGGCGACGTTCGCGCTGAAATACCCGGACGTCCGGCTGGAGGTGACGACGGAAGATCGGCCCGTCGACATGATCGACGAAGGGTACGACCTCGTGATCCGCGTGAACCCGGATCCTGACGAAAGCCTGATCGGGCGTGTGTTCCTGCGCGACCGGCTCGTCATCGTCGCGAAGCCCGAACTGGCTCGGCCCACCAGCGATGCGCCCGCACCGGCCGTCGTACGCGGGGCCGACGACCGGCGCACCGCATGGGACGTGACGGGCCCGGCCGGAACGTCACGCATCGCGATCGAGCCCGTGGCCCGGCTGTCGTCGCTGGTCATGGTGCGCGATACGGTGCGTCTGGGCCTCGGCGCGGCTTGCCTCCCGGTATCGCTCGTGAGCCGCGACCTGGCGGCCGGCACACTCGTCAGCTGGGGCGACGTGCCGGGGCCCGATATCGCACTGTGGGCGCTGTACCCGTCCAGGCGATTGTTGAACGTGCGCGTTTCCGCATTTCTCGATCACCTGAAGGACGCGTTTCCGTCCGGAAAGCCGGAAGAACTGGCAGCCTATATCGAACCGGAGCAGTGAAACGGCGTCGGCCGCGGCTGCGCACGCGCGTCGCACCGATGATCGCCGCGATGCTGCGATGCCGTACGGGTCGGCGGCGAACGCACTCGAAGCTCGCCGTCGTGTCCCACGGAAAACGCTGCGCTACGCCGGCGCCCTTGTCGTCAGGACAACAACGCGACGCCGTCCGCGGCCCGCACGCCTCGCCACACACCCGGTTCCGGCTTTCGCACTTGGCGCGGTAGAGCGCCATGTCCGCCTGATACGACAGCGCGTGCCCGATTCGCGGCTCACCATCCGCTCGAACGCTTTCGAGCAACGCAAGCGGACCATCTGGTTGCCGTTCAACGGCGGGTTGCGGGCGAGGATCGTGCCATCCTGACCCCGTGCGGCGCGACGTTCGGCGGGACAGGCGGTGATCGAAACAGGCGAGGTCGCGTCGATTGATAACCGCGTTGCATCAATCCTTCCAAAAATCGCACTTATCGTTTGATCGATGCCGGGCGAACATTCCAGAAAACGACAATCGACCAGCCTCATCCCGCGTATTTCAGGTTTTTCAGGAGACACCCCGATGCACCCCTCGTCCAGCCTTCCGGCCGAACGTTCGAAGGCCGCTGCGATCTTTCGCGTCACGGCCGGCAATTTTCTCGAGCAGTTCGACTTCTTCCTGTTCGGCTTCTACGCCACGCAGATCGCCAATGTCTTCTTCCCCGCGCAAAGCGAATTCGCATCGTTGATGATGACCTTCGCCGTGTTCGGCGCCGGCTTCCTGATGCGCCCGCTGGGCGCCATCGTGCTGGGCGCGTACATCGACGAGGTCGGCCGCCGCAAGGGCCTGATCGTCACGCTGTCCATCATGGCGAGCGGCACCATCCTGATCGCGTTCGTGCCGGGCTACGCGACGATCGGCCTGCTGGCGCCCGTGCTCGTGCTGATCGGGCGGCTGCTGCAGGGCTTTTCCGCAGGTGCCGAACTGGGCGGCGTATCGGTCTATCTCGCCGAGCTGGCGACGCCCGGCCGCAAGGGGTTCTTCACGAGCTGGCAGTCGGCCAGCCAACAGGTCGCAATCGTCATCGCGGCGGGCCTCGGCTTTGCGCTCAATCAGTGGCTGAGCGCATCGCAGATCGCCGCCTGGGGATGGCGCGTGCCGTTCTTCGTCGGTTGCATGATCGTGCCGTTCATCTTCATGCTGCGCCGCAACCTGGAGGAAACCCAGGAGTTCAAGGCGCGCAAGCATCGCCCGGGAATGAAGGAAGTGTTCGGTACGCTGGTTCAGAACTGGGGCGTCGTGGTTGCCGGCATGATGCTGGTCGCGATGACCACCACGAGCTTCTATCTGATCACGGTGTATGCGCCGACCTTCGGCAAGACGGTGTTGCATCTGAGCACCGCCGACAGCCTGCTCGTGACGCTTTGCGTCGGTGTGTCGAACTTCGTGTGGCTGCCAATCGGCGGTGCGCTGTCCGACCGGATCGGCCGTCGGCCGCTGCTGGTCGGCATGACAATGCTCACCGTCGTGACCGCCTATCCGGCGCTGTCGTTCCTCGCTCACGCGCCGTCGTTCGCCAACATGCTGCTCGTCCTGCTCTGGCTCTCGTTCATGTACGGGATCTATAACGGTGCGATGGTCGTCGCGCTCACCGAAGTGATGCCGGTGCAGGTGCGTGTCGCGGGCTTCTCGCTCGCCTACAGCCTCGCGACCGCCGTGTTCGGTGGCTTCACGCCGGCCATCTCGACCGGGCTCATTCACATGACGGGCGACAAGGCCGCACCCGGCTACTGGATGAGCTTCGCCGCGGTGTGCGCGCTGCTTGCGACGTTCGCGCTCTACCGTCACCGCACGGCGACGCTCACGCCGGCGCATTGATGTTCGGCCCATCCGGACCTTCACCAACACACACGAATTCGCACGACCACGACCATGAGAAATCAGCTCCTGAAATTTTGCGCGTCCGCGCTCGTCGCCACCGCGGCGTTTGCGGCCAACGTGCAGGCGGCCGAGCTCCACGTGATGAGCTCGGGTGGCTTCACCGCCGCCTATAAACTGCTCGGCCCCCGGTTCGCGTCCACGACCGGCAATACGCTCGATACCGCGCTCGGCCCGTCGATGGGTCAGTCGCCCGAAGCGATTCCGAACCGGCTCGCGCGCGGCGAGCCCGCCGACGCCGTCATCATGGTCGGCTACGCGCTGGACGAACTGATCAAGCAAGGCAAGGTCATCCCCGGATCCCGCGTCGAGCTGGCCGACTCGCGCATCGGCATGGTCGTGCGCGAAGGCGCTGCAAAGCCCGACATCAGCACCACCGAAGGTCTCAAGCAGGTGCTGCTGCACGCGAAGTCGATCGCCTACTCGGACAGCGCGAGCGGCGTGTATATCGAACGCGAGTTGTTCAAGAAGCTCGGCATCGAGGAGCAGGTGAAGTCGAAGGCGAAGATGATTCCGCGGATTCCGGTCGCTTCTGTCGTCGCGAACGGCGACTACGCAATCGGCTTCCAGCAGGTCAGCGAGCTGCTGCCGGTCAAGGGGGCGACCTTCGTCGACAAGATTCCCGAATCGCTGCAGTCCGTCACGCGCTTCGCCGCCGGCATCCCCGTTGGCGCGCAGCATCCGAAGGAAGCGAAGGCGCTGCTCGACTATCTTGCGTCGCCCGACGTGCAGGCCGACGTGAAATCGACCGGACTGGATTCCGTTTCCGCTCATTGAGCTCGATCGGCGGGAAGGCTTGCGTCAGACCGCCTTCCCGTCACCGCCGGCATCTGCCGCGACAGTGTCTTCATCGGTCCCATTCGGGGAGGCCGGCCCGGCCACGGCGAGCGTCTGCACAAGACGTGTACGATCGCACGCGCCTTCCCACGACGACACGAAGATCACCGCGCAGGCATTGCTGATCACGCTGGTAAGCGCGCGTGCCTCGGACATGAAGCGATCGATGCCGACCAGCAGCGCCACGCCGGCGACGGGCAAGTCGGGCATGACGGCGAGCGTCGCGACCAGCGCAACGAGCCCGCTGCCGGACACGCCGGCCGCGCCCTTGGACGTGAGCAGCATGATCGCGAGCATCGCCGCGATCTGCGACGCGGAGAGGGGCACGTCGCACGCCTGCGCGATGAACAATGCCGCGAGCGTCAGATAGATCGCGGTACCGTCCAGATTGAAGGAGTAGCCCGCCGGCAGCACGAGCCCCACGATGCCTTTTTCGCAGCCGAGCGCTTCCAGCTTGACGATCAGACGCGGCAGGACCGGCTCCGTGGACGATGTCGCGAGGACGATGAGCAACTCTTCGCGCATGTAGCGTAAGAGCCGCCACAGCGCGAAACCGTGCAGTCGCGCGAGCGGTGCGAGCACCAGCATGACGAACAGCACGCAGGCCACGTAGAAGGACGCCATCAGCTTCGCAAGCGAGCCGACCGAACCGATGCCGAAACGGCCCACCGTGAACGCCATCGCGCCGAATGCGCCGAGCGGCGCGAGCCGCATGATCATCGCGAGCACACGAAAGACGACCTGGGCGACACCGTCGATCAGTGCAAGAACGGGCCTGCCTGCCTGCCGGTGTGCATTCAGCGAGAAGCCGAACAGCAGCGACAGCAGCAGCACCGGCAACACCTCGCCTTTCTCGAACGCGCCGAGCATCGTATCGGGGACCACGCTCAGCCCGAACGCCACGAGCCCGCGTGGCTGCGCATCCTTCACGTACTGGGCAAGGATGTTCGAATCGAGATGGTGGACGTCGATGTGCATGCCGGCGCCGGGGCGCAGCACGAACGCGGTGACGAGTCCGATCGCGAGCGCGACGGCGGTCAGCAGATAGAAAAGTGCCAAAGCCCGAACGATTGTGCGGCCGATTGCTTTCCCGTTCGCCAGTGACGTGATGCCGGAGACGATCGTGCAAAAGACGATCGGCGCGATGGTCATCCTCACAAGGCCAACGAACGCATCGCTGAGGGGCTTGAGCGTCGCGCCGGCTTCCGGCCATACATGACCGACGGTCACGCCGAGCATCATCGCGAGCAGGACCTGCACATAAAGCGATTTAAGCAGCCTGACCAACCTCACTGTACGGTATTCCTTCGTGTCTCTTCTGTCGTTGTCACACCGACGCACCGCTGCTTGCGATCCCGCCGCGCTTTGCCTCGATGATCATCTTGTGAAACGCTTCGGCGGCCGGTGTGAGCGGTCGTCCGCGCCGTTTCACGATTCCCACGCGTCGTTTGACGACCGGTTCGACGAGCGGCACGCTCGTCAGAATAGGGTGGTCATGCACGGGCATCGCCATTGAGGGCACTGCGGCGACGCCGAGCCCTGCTTCGATCAATCCGAGCAGGGTCGTGACGTGGCGCGCCTCGCAGACGCTCGGCACACGCGGTGCCACGGCGGCAAGTGCCTGGTCGAGCAACAGGCGGTTTCCGGAAGTCTTGTCCACGGACACGTAATCGTGTTCGTAAAGTTCGTTCCAGGTCACGCGCTTCTTGCGCGCGAGCGGGTGGTCGCGGCGGCAGGCCGCAACGAACCGCTCCTGGAGCAACACCTTGAACTCGATCTCGGCTTCCTGGCTACCCATGAAGCTCACGCCGAAATCGGCCTCGCCGCTGATCACGGCGCCCAGCACCTCGTTCGCGCTCGCATCCAGCAGCTTGACCCGGATGCGCGGAAAGCGGTGATGATAGCTCGCGATGATGGTGGGCAGAAAGTAGTAAGCCACCGAGGGAACGCACGCGATGGTCACGTGGCCCAGGCGGCTCGATGACACGTCGCGAATGCCGAGCAGGGCAGCGTCGAGATCGTCGAGCAGTTGTTCGGCGCTCTGGGCGAACACGCGACCGACTGTGGTGAGCGAGACGCTGCGCGTGGTGCGCTCGAATAGTCGCACGCCGAGTGCTTCCTCGAGCTTGTCGATCCGGCGACTCAAGGCAGGCTGGGAAATGCTGACCGCCTCTGCGGCCTTTCGGAAACTTCCCATTTCCACTACCGCGCGAAATGCCTGCAAGTCGGTTAAATCGAAGTTGATCCCCACGGGCAAATCTCCGCCACTCAGATGCGGAGCATTGTGCATGATTCTGCCGGCGCCATGCGCGTTGCGTTGCCTGAAACCCTATGTCTTCGGGTTTGCCCGGCGTTGTTGCCCGAACCGCGCACGATAGTCTCGCGGCGATGCTCCGACGCATTTTGCAAACGCACGCTGTAACGCATCCACGCTTCCGAATCCCGAACGTTCGGCTATCCGTTCGAGCGGCCAGTCGGCCCGCTCCAGCAGCGCCTTCGCCCGCTCGACCCGCGCAGCCCGCACGTAACGGGCCGGCGAGAGCCCGGTCTCTTTGAGGAAACTGCGCGCAAACGTCCGTTCGCTCACATGCATGCGGGCCGCCAGCGCGGCAACGAAGGTCGCCGCTGGATCGTCGGCGATGTCGCGAGCAGCGAGCGCATGCGTGCCGTCGCGGTTGCCTGGATATTCAAGCCGACGCTGAACTTGTGCTTGTCCTTCAGGGTGGGGCATGAACAGCACTAATTCCGGTTCAGGGTCAAGCGGGCGACCGATCCGATGGTGGTGCGGAAAGCATCATGGCGTGCTCTCCCGCCATGCAGCGATTGAGTGGAAACTACGTCGACGGTGGGAACAAAGTGTATTCAGTCACGCGGACAAAAATTCGATGAGAAGTTCAGGCCAAGTGGGGCAATTCTGCGGGAACTTCAGCACAACAGCTTAGGCCGAGATGTGTGGCGGCTTTGTTGCGAATTCCGGCCGGCCCCCTTCTACGCGTCGCTGAACGGTCGTTTGGCCGGTGAGTACATCGATGCCGGCCGATCTGGCGATCGCAAAACATCGTGACGGTCGCGGACTACCTGAATGGTCTTAGGAGCGAAATGGCGGCGGCTGCCGAATTCCGGGAGGCAGTTGAGCCTGCATCCTTGCATGTCCGCGTTCGAGCAGTGACGCAACGGGCGTTTCGATCGGCGGTAATGCCGTTTCGACCAACTTTTCCGCCTCGAGGTACTCGACGCCCAGTGCGCGCAGAATTGCTGCGACGACGGGCTCTGGAGCGACGTTTTGCGGGCCTTCGTTGGTGATTCTGAGGATCGTCGCGAGCGCGGTTCCGGCGATCACGTCGAGTGCCGTTCCGACGCCGACATCGCTGAAACGTCCCAGTGCCAGCCCCTGCTCGATGTGGGGCGGCAGGAACACGTAAATCAGGCTGCTCGGCCCCGCCGAATGCAGGCCGGCCGCGCAAATGAAGCGCGCCAGCAGCGGATACGCGCGCGCGGCGTGCAGGAACATGCGCACACCACACGCGATGCGCAGCGCCGGATCCCCGTAGCCGTGGACTTCCGTTTCGATCAAGCGCAGCAACTCGTCGTTCAGCTCCTGCGTTACTGCGGCGAGCAGATCCTCGTTGGTGCGGAAGTACTTGTAGAAAGTGCCCTGCGATACCTCCGCGGCAGCAATGACGTCCTGGATGACGCTTGCGCCGACTCCCTTTTCTGCGAACACCAGCATCGCACTTTCGATCAGCCGGGAGCGCATGCGCTCGCGACGCTCTGCCGCGACGCGGGTCCGATGGTCAACGGTCGTTTCATTCATGGCGGAATTATACGGCGACGCAGCAGACGCTCCGAGGTGCTAGGTAAAAACGAGTATATTGTCATGATGACAAATATCTCATTATTAAAGCCAAGCAAGTTCGATCAACCGTCTGGAGCGACCACGCCGTGAATGCCCCGTCCATGACTCACGCAATGACCCAACGCACCGTTCGGGTCGGTGCGAGGACCATTTCCTTTTCCGAAGCAGGCGAGGGCCCGGTGGTGCTCATGCTCCACGGCGGCGGCCCCGGCGCTTCCGGCATGTCCAATTACGCGCGCAATGTCGGCGCGCTCGCATGCGTCCACCGCGTCGTCGTGCCCGACATGCCCGGCTACGGCAAATCAACGAAGGGGCTGGATCGCGGCGACCCGTTCGGCGACCTGGCGGCGAGCATGCTCGGGATGCTCGATGCGTTGCGCATCGAGCGCGCGCATGTCCTCGGTAACTCGCTCGGTGGAGCATGCGCGTTGCGCATGGCGATCGAGCGTCCGGCCGCGGTCGGACGCCTCGTGCTGATGGGGCCCGGCGGCGTGGACACGACGCGCGCGTTGCCCACGCCCGGCCTCAAGCGGCTGCTGAACTACTACAAGGGCGAAGGCCCGACACTGCAAAAGCTCGCGACGTTCATCCGGGGCGACCTCGTCTACGACGGCAGCCTGGTATCCGATGCGACGCTCCAGGAGCGCTTTCAGTCCAGCATCGATCCGGAGGTTGTCGCCAGCCCGCCGTTGCTCGGGCCCAAAGGCATTCCGAATTTCAGGAATCTCGATTTCACGCGCGATCCGCGCCTGGCCGCCGTACAGAATCCGACGCTCGTGCTGTGGGGAACGGAGGACAAGGTCAATCGACCAGGCGGCGCACGCTCGCTGCAGCGGCGCATGCCGAACTGTGACGTGCACCTGTTCAGCAAGACCGGCCACTGGGTGCAGTGGGAGCGCGCCGACGAATTCAACGCGATGGTGGTGGCGTTTCTGGCCGAGGACCGCGGTGACGCGCGCGTCGTCCGCCGCGTCTGATCCGGAGCGCGTCGCCATGCCTACCATCGCCAGTTCGCCGGCCGTGCCCGACTGCTTGTTCGGTCGCGTGCATCTCGGCTATTTGCTGATCGAATCCGTCCGCTTGGACGCGTGGAGCAAGTTCGTCACGGGGGGGCTCGGGCTGCATGCGGATCGTCCGCAGCCCACGGTGCTCGCGTGTCGGATCGATGCGCACCAGCGCCGATTGATTATTCATGAGGGGCAAGCGGAAGACGTCACCGCGATCGGCTGGCAACTGGCCGACGACGCGGCGTTGCAGCTCGTTCTCGCGCGGCTGTCCGCGCTCGGCATCGACGTGCGGCAGGGCGGCGCGAACGAAGCCGCGTTGCGAGGCGTGCAGCGATTCTGGTACTTCACCGGACCGAAACGGCTGCGCACCGAGCTGTTCACCGATGCGGTGCTGAGCGATTCGCCGTTGCAGATGAAGGCGAGCGGATTCGTGACCGGCGCATCTGGCCTGGGGCACGTCGCGATCACGACGCGTCAGCCGGAAGCGATGCAGGCGTTCTGGAAGAAGGTGTTCGACGCACGCTTGTCGGACGAGATCGAGGACAAGATCGACGGCCTGAATCTCGACTTCGCGTTTCTTCGACTGAACGAGCGCCACCATTCGCTTGCGACCGCGTCGACGCGCGGCATCCGTATGAATCCGCTGCGCACGCAGATCCACCACCTGAATCTTCAGTGCGTATCCCTGGACGACGTGACTCAGGCCTACTTGCGATGCCGGTCGATGGGATACCCGATCGCCAATGCGATCGGCCAGCATCCGAACGACCGCGAGCTGTCGTTCTACGTTCAGACGCCGTCCGGTTTCGAGATTGAACTGGGCTGGAACCCGATCGTGGTGGACGAGCACGCGTGGCGCACGACAACCTATCAGGGGATCAGCCTGTGGGGCCATCGCCCGGAGAACCTGACCGTGCGCGCCCGGCTGGGCCGCGCCCGCCGCGCGTTCGCGTCGCTGCTGCATCCGGAATTCATCATCCAGGGAGACCAAACATGAACGCAGTGCATCAGGACGATGCGTGCGACGTCGCGATCGTGGGGCTCGGACCGACTGGCCTCGTGCTTGCGCACCTGCTCGGCCAGGCCGGTCATCGCGTCGTCGTGCTCGAGCGCGAGCCGGTGTTTTACGGCAATGCCCGCGCTGTTTATACCGACGACGAATGCATGCGGATCTTCCAGCATCTGGCGGTGGCCGAAGAATTGCAGGCACGGATGATGATGGAAACGCCGGTGCAGCTCGTACGCCCCGACGGCACGCCGATCACGCAATACATGCCGCGCAAGCGCCCGCTCGGCTGGCCGATCATCAATTTCTTCTACCAGCCGTATCTCGAAACGACGTTGTCGGACACGCTGTCGCGCTACCCGAACGTCACGATCCGGCGCGGGCGCGAAGTCGTCGATTTCTCGCAGGACGCCGACGGCGTCGGCATCGTGCACCAGGCCACGCGCGAAGCGCGCTTCAGCGATGCGACGGATGCGCGCAGGAGCATGAACAATGATCCCGACGCGCAGTCGCTGCGGGCGCGGTACATGGTCGGTGCGGACGGCGGGCGCAGCATCGTTCGCACGCGGCTCGGCATCGACATGGCCGGCAAGAGCTTTCCCGAGCCGTGGCTTGTCGTGGACATCGAGCGCAAGCCGGGTACCGACGCGCTGCGCCACCTGCCGTACTTCAATTTCGTCGTCGACCCGAAGCTGCCGGTCGTGAGCTGCGTTCAGCCCGACAAGTTCCATCGCTTCGAATTCATGCTGATGGCCGGTGAAACGAAAGAGAACATGGAGCGGCCGGAGACGGTGCGCGCATACCTGTCCCGGTTCGTCGATCCGGACCAGTTCGTCGTCAAGCGCAAGCTCGTCTATACGTTCAATGCGCTGATCGCGGCCAAATGGCGGGTCGGCCGCGTGCTGCTCGCGGGCGACGCGGCACACATGACGCCGCAGTTCATGGGGCAGGGGGCCAGCTCCGGCGTGCGCGATGCGTACAACCTCGGGTGGAAGCTGGACCTCGTGCTGCGCGGCGCCGCCGGCGACGCGCTGCTGGACACCTACCAGTCCGAGCGCCATGCGCATGCCAAGGCGATGATCGACGTGTCCGTGCTGCTCAAGAACGTCGTGTCCGTGCGCAATCCGCTGGGCACGCTCGTACGCGATACCTCGCTCGCGGTCATCCGGATGATCCCCCCGCTCAAGCGCTGGTTTCAGGAGGGCGGCTTCAAGCCGGCGCCCGTCTACAAAAAGAACGCGTACGTCGGCTTGCCGCGGCGCCGCCGCAACGGCCCGGAGGGCGCGCTCGCCCCGCAACCCGAAGTGCGCCGGTTCGACGGCGCGAGGCAACGGATGGACGACGTGCTCGGGCGCGGGTTTTCGCTCGTCGGCCTGAACGTCGATCCCTCCCGGTATCTGGACGATGCGTCCGCCGAAGCGCTGCAATCGTTGTCGGTACGGCACGTCACGCTCTATCCGTACGGCGGGCGTCCGCAAGGGCTCGAAGGCGTCGAACGCGACAACCGCAACGGCGGCGCAACCGAGGTCGAGGACATCGACGGCAACATGATTGCGTGGTTCGCGAAGGCCGGGTTTCGCGACAAGGCCGTGGCAATCCTGCGGCCGGACCGGTTCGTATTCGCCGTCGTGCCCGTGACCGAGCTCGATCGCACCGTGACGCGTCTGCGCGACCAGCTCGGTGTGCCGAACACCTGCAGCGGCACCCGCGCGGCCGTGCCGGCCGATGCGTCGTCGCTCGCCAGGGCCGCCTGAATTCCGACTCTCTCACTCCGTCAATCATGTGTCCATTGCCCGATTACTCCCGTATTCATGCCGCCGCCGACGCGCTGCGCAATGCGCGCGCGACGCGCACCCCGATCGAGCCGATTGCCGAGCGGTTCGGCATTGCCGGGATCGCTGCCGCGTACGCGGTGGCCGAAGCGAACACGGCAGCGCGGACCGCTGCCGGCGCGCGCGTCATTGGCAGGAAAATTGGCTTGACGTCGCTCGCGGTGCAGCGGCAACTCGATGTCGATCAGCCTGACTTCGGCGTGTTGTTCGACGACATGGAGTATCTCGACGGCGACGATGTGCCGATGGATCGTCTGCTGCAACCGAAGATCGAGGCCGAGGTCGCGTTCGTCGTCGGGCGCGACCTCGACGACGACGCGCCGAGCTATGGCCGCGTACTGGCATCGCTCGCCTATGCGCTGCCGGCGCTCGAGATCGTCGACAGCGCAATCGCCGACTGGCGGATCACGCTCGAGGACACCGTCGCCGACAACGCGTCGTGCGGCGCATACGTGCTCGGTCATCAGCCCATTGCACTCGGCCGGCTTTCGTTCGGCGAACTGGGGATGACGATGACGAAGAAGGACGCCGTCGTATCGACAGGCGTCGGCGCCGCCTGCCTCGGCCATCCATTGCGGGCGGTCTACTGGCTCGCCTGCACGATGGCGCGTCACGGACAGACGCTGCGCGAGGGCGATGTGATCCTGTCCGGCGCGCTCGGCCCGATGGTGGCGGTGACGAGCGGGGACGTCATTCGCGCGCAGATCGGCGCGCTCGGGAGCGTGCATTGTCGCCTCGGCGAAGGAGCGGCGCGATGAGCAGGAAACTCAAGGTCGGTATTGTCGGCAGCGGCAACATCGGTACGGATCTGATGATCAAGATCCTGCGGCACGGCGAACACATCGAGATGGGCGCGATGGTCGGCATCGACGCGGCGTCGGACGGGCTGCGCCGTGCAGCCCGGATGGGCGTCGCCACGACGCACGAAGGCGTCGAAGGGCTTGCGCGGATGCCTGGCTTCGACGACATCGACATCGTGTTCGACGCGACGTCGGCGTCTGCCCATGCGCACAACGATGCGTTCCTGCGTTCGCTCAAGCCCGGCATCCGCATGGTCGACCTGACGCCGGCGGCGATCGGCCCGTACTGCGTTCCGGTGGTGAACGGCGAGCACCACCTGGATGCGCCCAACGTCAACATGGTGACGTGCGGAGGACAGGCGACGATCCCGATGATCGCGGCGGTGTCGCAGGTCGCCAACGTTCACTACGGCGAGATCGTCGCATCGATCTCGAGCAGGAGCGCGGGGCCGGGCACACGCGCCAATATCGACGAATTCACCGAAACGACCGCACGCGCGATCGAAACGGTCGGCGGCGCGGCGAGCGGCAAGGCCATCATCGTACTCAATCCAGCCGAGCCGCCGCTCATGATGCGCGATACGGTGTACGCCCTAAGCGATTTCGCCGACGAAGCGCGCATCGAGGCCTCCGTCGCGCGGATGGTGGAAGCGGTGCAGTCGTACGTGCCGGGCTATCGCCTGAAACAGCGCGTGCAGTTCGATCGCATCGAATCCGATCGGCCGATCCGCATTCCGGGCGTCGGCGAACGCATGTCGGGCCTCAAGACTTCGATCTTCCTCGAAGTCGAGGGGGCCGCCCACTACCTGCCCGCCTACGCCGGCAACCTCGACATCATGACGAGCGCAGCCATGGCGATGGCCGAACAGGTCGCCGCCCGCATGCTGAGCGACGCAACGTGAGATTCCCGACCATGGACAAGAAGGTTTACATCTCCGACGTGACGTTGCGCGACGGCAGCCACGCGATTCGTCATCAGTACAGCATCGCGCAGGCGCGGCAAATCGCCATGGCGCTCGACGCTGCGCGGGTCGATTCGATCGAAGTCGCGCATGGCGACGGCCTGCAGGGCGGCAGCTTCAACTACGGTTTCGGCGAGCATACGGATATCGAATGGATCGAAGCCGTCGCCGGTGCCGTCACCCACGCGAAGGTCGCCACGCTGCTGCTGCCCGGTATCGGCACCGTGCACGATCTGCGCGCCGCGTACGACGCAGGCGCACGCATCGTGCGGGTCGCCACGCATTGCACGGAAGCCGACATTTCCCGTCAACACATCGAATCCGCGCGTGAGCTCGGCATGGAGGCCGTGGGCTTCCTGATGATGAGTCATATGCACACACCCGCCGGGCTCGCCGAGCAAGCGAAGCGGATGGAAAGCTATGGCGCGACTTGCTGCTACGTCGTGGATTCAGGCGGCGCAATGAACATGAACGACGTGCGCGATCGCGTCCGCGCGTTCAAGGATGTGCTGAAACCCGAAACGGAGGTGGGCATTCACGCACACCACAACCTGAGTCTAGGCGTGGCGAACTCGATCGTCGCCGTTGAGGAGGGGTGCGATCGCGTCGACGCGAGCCTGGCGGGGATGGGGGCCGGGGCGGGGAACGCGCCGCTCGAGGTGTTCATCGCGGCGGCCGCGCGCCTCGGCTGGCGTCACGGTACGGATCTGTACCGGCTGATGGATGCCGCGGACGAAATCGTGCGGCCGCTGCAGGATCGCCCGGTGCGCGTCGACCGCGAAACGCTCGCGCTCGGTTATGCGGGGGTGTACTCCAGCTTTCTGCGCCATGCCGAACTGGCCGCCCGAAAATATGGCATCGGCACGGTCGATATCCTCGTCGAACTGGGGCGGCGCGGCATGGTGGGCGGGCAGGAAGACATGATCGTCGACGTTGCGCTGGATCTGTCGAACGCACGGGCCGCTTCCGGGTATGCGACGTAGTCACCGTTTCGTTGCGCACGAAGACGCGCTTGAAGAATATTTCGTCATCCAGATCAATGTTTCGCGCCGGAGCTGATCGTGCACCGAATCGACGTCCATCATCATTTCATTCCGCCGGCCTATCGCGACGCGATGTCCAGGCATGGCATACAGAAAGTAGCCGGCGCGGCGTTGCCGGAATGGCATGCGCAAGCGTCGCTCGACGTGATGAACGCGAACGGGATTCAGGCGGCACTGCTGTCGATCTCGGCTCCGGGCGTGTATTTCGGCGACATCGAAGCGGCACGCACGCTCGCACGTCAATGTAACGAATATTCGGCGCAGCTCTGCGACGCGCATCCCGGCCGCTTCGGTTCGTTCGCGGTTCTGCCGATGCCGTTCGCCGAACCGGCCTGCGCGGAGGCCGTTTACGCGCTCGACGTGCTGAAGGCGGACGGCGTCGTGCTGCTCGGCAGTACGGAAGGAAAGTTCCTCGGCGCACCGGAATTCGACGAACTGATGGCCGAACTGGATCGCCGGCAGGCCATCGTGTTCGTGCATCCGAACCTGCATCGGACGAGCGAGGCGCTCGGGCTGGGTGCGCCGGGCTTCCTGATCGAGTTCCTGTGCGATACGACGCGCGCGGCAGTCAATCTGATGCTGACGGGGACGCTGGAGCGTTACCCGAACATTCGCTGGATTCTTGCGCACGCGGGCGGATTCCTGCCTTACGTCGCGTGGCGTGTGTCGCTGGCCAACCTGATGCCGGAATACCTTTCGGCGGTACCGGCCGGCGTGCTCACGTACGTCCGGCGATTTCACTTCGACACGGCGCTGTCGCCCGCCGCGTATCCGCAGGCCGCGTTGCGCGAACTGGTCGAGCCGTCGCAGATCCTCTTCGGCAGCGATTTCCCGTTCGCGCCGGCGCCGGTCACTGCCATGCAGCGCGACACGCTCGAACGGTCGCCCGTCTGGGATGCCGACGCGCGAGCCAGCATCGAGCGCGGCAACGCATTGCGCCTGTTCGCGCGTTTTGCCGGCGGCGCGGAGCGTGTCGCCGGTATGCCGCCGCACGAGGACGGCCCGCTGACGTCGCTCAGGCGCGCGGCGGCTGGCGCGGGCGTCCGGTTGATCGACCGGCTCAGAGACCGCTGAATCCCGTTTCGTCCGGAACCCTGGACGCGCATGCCGGACGGATGACCTCCGTCCGGCGGCGACGCATGCCGCCGTTTCCCCGGCGGCGCCATCCTGCACATCACAACAATCGGAGACAACATGAAGCATACGAGCGCGGCAATTCTTCTGTCGATCGCGGCGATGTCGTGCGCCCGCGCACAATCGGCCGGTCAGTGGGTCATGAACGCCGGATGGCTGCACATGGCACCGCAGGATTCGAGCGAACCGCTGACGGTCAACGCGCTCGGGCGCTCGGGCACGGTGGCGGGTAGCGGCGCGAGCGTGGCGGATACCGATACGTTCGCGCTGACGGCGACCTATTTCGTCACGGATCATGTCGCACTTGAGACGATCCTGGGCATTCCGCCGAAATTGCATCTGAGCGGCACCGGCTCCCTGTCGTCACTCGGCGAACTGGGGACGGCGCGCGCATGGAGCCCGGCGATTCTCGCGCAATATCACTTCGGCGAACCGTCGGCCCGCTTTCGGCCATACGTCGGCGCGGGTCTGACTTATGTGTGGTTCAGGGACGTACAGTTGAGCAACAAGGTCGCGAGCGGCGCATTCCTGTATTCGCCGACGCTTGGCAACCGCCTCGAAGGCCCCACGTCGGTGACGCTGAGCCATTCATTCGCGCCGATCGTCAACGCCGGGCTTACGTACAACATCGATCCGCACTGGTCGGTCGGCGTGTCGATCGCCTACGTGTGGCTGTCGACGAAAGCCGACCTGAGCACGCGATCTGCGGTCGGAACCGTGACCAGTTCGACGCGGATCAAGATCGATCCGATCACGACTTTCGTGTCGGTGGGGTATCGGTTCTGAATGGATAAAACGGAGGGCGCCCATTTGGTAGCCAGCCTGTGTGGATGGTCGGCGTCCGTCATCGTGCGGATACTCGTGGGGACGGCTGGAATTATTGCTGGCGCGACGCGGTGTCCTGCGTCGGCTCGTCGCGCCGTGCATACCGCGCTCCAGCACACAACAGGGCGACGCCGAGCACCGCCGCCCATTCAGCCGGCGATGGCATGCGGTCCGAGATGCCCGTCACGCCGCTTGCCGCGTCCGGTGGCGCGGCCACTTCGGCGTGCATGCGGTCGATGATCTGCCGGAATCCGGCATCGCGCAGTGCGTACAGGTGCACCTCGACCCACAGCGGGAAACATTCCCAGCCGGCGGCGATGTCCGCGGGGGCAGCGGCGGTGCAGTAACCGCCGCCCTCCGGCGCCGCCAGCCGAAGCCTCTTGATCATTCGATCATGGTCGCGGCGAAGGATTTCGATCAACGGTTCACGCTTGTGTTCGAAGTGCGCATAGAACGCGCCGCGCGTGTAGCCGGCGCCCTCTGCGATATGTTCGACACTCGTATCGGAAAAACCTTTCGCGATGAATAGCGCGCGAGCAGTGGCAATGAGCCGTTCGCGGGTGTCGAGCCTGCGTTGCTCGCGCGTGAGGCGGGTGCGTTTCATCCTGCGTTGTCCATGTTGGCGGAAATGATTGAAGCGGCGCAACACCGCATCGCGCGAAACGTCGGATCGACACGTGAAAGTGCGGTGCGTCGGTCCGCTGTTCATCTGAACAATCTCTTATAACGATGTGACTTGATCGTGCGAGGCCACTGAACCCACGGCCGCCACCGGAGCCAGGCCGATCGCCCGACCCGACTGGCCGTGTCGTCGGGGCCCAATTCAATCGAAGAGTTGGTCCGGCGCGCCGCAAACGACGGCGGGTGGCGCGCTCCGACGGTCGAGTGTTCACGTGCTGCATCCGGCAGGCGGTGCGGCGTGCGTGACTTCCGCACGAATTCCCGCGGCGATCCCAAGCGCGAGCGCATCGACCGCGCCGCGATGCGCATCGACGAGTGCATCGTAGCCCGTCGACGCATCGGCCCGAACGATGTTGCGGCACGTCAGTGCCGGCTGTCCGGACCCGGAACTCACACTCCAGGTCGCATCGAGCAGCACGTGTGACGCAGGCCACGACTCGACACGCTGCACGTCCACCGCGACCCGGTAAACGGGCGTGCCGTCCGGGTGGGCGACGCGGTGAACATCGACCGTGCCGAGCAGGGACGCGACGCGCGTCGACAGTCCGCCGCGCATCTCGTCGCCGAGCGGCGCGGCCCAGCGCTCCTGCTCCAGGATGTCGGTCCGATCCGGGCCGCGTTGCACGACGAGCCGGTTGCCGTCCGCCGGCGCCGCGACGTGCACGGCCTGGAAGTCGATCAGCCATGCGGGATGCGAGGCGGTGGCCTCAACACCCGCATCGTCTGCCACCGCGAGGGTATGGAAATGCACCGGTGGCGAAGCGCACGCGCTCAGCGCCGCGAGTGCGACGCACGTCGCGATGCGCGCCGACATGCGGAGCCGGCCAAAAGAACGCGCTTTCATTGGTGGTCCCCCTTGTTACCGAACAGCAGCGACTCGGGATGACGTTCCAGATAGTCCGCGAGCGCGTTCAACGACTGCAGCGTATGCGTGAGCGACTGCATCGCCTCATGCACGTCCGACTGCATCGGCGAATCCTGCCGCAACGTCGACTCCGCCGCGTTGAATGTGCGTTGCGCCGCGGCCAGCGTGTCACGCGCCTGCGGCACGACCTGCTCGTCGAGGTGGCCGAACAACTGGTTCGCATGCGCCAGCGCGCCATTCAGATTGTTGCCGATCCGGTCGAACGGAACCTGATCGAGCTTGCGCGCGATGTCGGCGATCTGAACCTGCAGTTCGTCGAGCGTATTGGGCACGGTCGGCAGCTCTACCGGCGTGCGGCGCGCGTCAACGCTCGCGCGCGGCGCCTTCGGGAACATGTCGAGCGCTACGTAGAGCTGACCGGTCAGCAGGCTGCCGGTGCGCAACTGCCCGCGCAGCCCCTGGACCACCAGGTGCTCGAGCAGTTCGTGGCCGCCGGCCGTATCGGGCGCGGGCAGCGCCGTATCGCTATGCCGGCTCAGTCGCGACGGATACAGCGCCATCGTGACCTTCATGCTGAAGTTGCGCGTGTGCTCGTTGTACTCGATGCCGATGTTCGTGACCTGGCCGAGTGCGATGCCCCGCAGATCGACCGGCGCGCCGACGGACAGCCCGCGCAGCGACTGGTCGAAGCGCATGACGACCATCAGCGGCGTGCCGTCCGGGTCGTGCATCGCGTCGGCTTCGTCCGATGCGAGCTGGAACGGCGCATTGTCGGCCGCCCGCGGCGCGTCCGGCTGTCCGGGCGGAGACTGAAACGCGAGACCGCCGACGATCACCGTCGCCAGCGATTGCGTGTTGAGTTTCAGGCCGCTCGAGTCGAGCCGCAGATCCACGCCGCTTGCGTGCCACCAGCGCGTATTGGTGCCGACGTACTTGTCGTAGGGCGCGTTGACGAACACCTGCACGTCGACCCCGGTACCGCCGTTGTCGAGCGAGAAACCGACGACCTGACCGACCTGCAGATGCCGGTAAAACACCGGCGAGCCGATGTCGATCGAGCCGAGCGAGTCGCCATGCAGCCGATAGTGTCGGCCCTGCTGGTCCGCGGTGACGGCGGGCGGCGTCTCGAGACCGGTGAAGTCGGTCTGCTTCTGCGGCGAGCGGCCGAGATCCGCACCGATGTATGCGCCGGAGAGCAGCGTGCCGAGCCCGGAAATCCCGGTAGCGCCGACGCGCGGCCGAACAACCCAGAAGCGGGTATCGCGATTCGCGAACCGGGCTGCGTCGCGCGTCAGTTGAATGCCGACGACCACGCGCTTGAAGTCGGGGGTGAGCGTGATGGTCTGGACGGAGCCGATATCGACGTCCTTGAAGCGGACCTTGGTCTTGCCGGCTTCGAGGCCTTCGGCGTTGGCGAACGTGACCGTGATCGTCGGGCCGGTCGCGGCGATGGTTCGGATCACGAGCGACAGGCCGATTAGCGCGCACACGAGCGGCACGATCCAGACGAGCGACGGGATCCAGCGGCCGCGCGGCCGGATCTCGGGTTGAGGCAAATCGAACGGAGGCATCGTTTGTGAATTCGAAAGGAATCGGCGGGCTTGCGCCCGTTCAGGATTGACGACGGACGGCGGCCGGGCGCGTCGCGCCGTCCCAGATGAGACGCGGATCGAACTGCATCGACGCGCACATGGTCAGCACGACCACGGCGCCGAACGCGAGCGCGCCGGGGCCGGGTGTGATGTCGGCGAACGTGCCGAAATGCACGAGCGCGATCGTCAGCGCGACGACGAACACGTCGAGCATCGACCAGCGGCCTACGCGCTCGACCAGCCGGTGGAGCCGCGCCCGTTCGAGTGGGCGCCATTGAGCGCCGCGATGCGCGGTAATCGCCTGCAACGCGAGGATCGTGATCTTGAGCATCGGCACGAGCACACTCGCGACGAACACGACGACGGCGAGCGCCCGGTCGCCCGACGTCCAGAAATATGCGACGCCCCCGAGGATCGTGTCGTCCTCTGCTCGGCCGAGCGACGTCGCACGCATGACGGGCAACAGGTTCGCCGGGATGTAGAGCAGGGCGGCGGCGGCGACCAGCGCGCCGGTGCGGGCGGCGCTGCGCGGGCGCCGGGCGTGGAGCGGCGAACCGCAGCGCGTGCAGCGCTGGGCGCACGTGTGCGCCGGCTGCACGAGCGCGCAGCGGTGACAGGCGATCAGTCCCGCCGCGCGGGCCGTCATGCCTGGCGATCCGCCGCCGCCGGTTGCCGGGAACGCGGTGTACTGCGTCATGCCGGGGCGGGGCGGTTTCGTGTCATCTGCGCCACCTGTCTGCAACGCGACGAGTTCGTCGCGCGCTTCCCACAGGCGAGCCGGTTCGAACGACGACAGGAAGCCGAGCATCACGGTAAGGCCAGCGAACGCGAACAGCGCGGGTCCGGCGAGCACGTGTGCGAGGCTCGTCAGTTTGACGATCGTGATGAGCACGCCGAGCATCAGCACCTCGATCATGCTCCACGGCCGCAATCGGTGAATGCCGCGCAGCACCGACGCGAAGTGGCGCGATACGCGGCCCGCGCGCAACGGCACGAGCAGGTACAGCCATGCGGCCAGCTCCAGTATCGGAAACAGCATCGTCGTGCAGAACACGAGCGCGGCCACCAGCGGCTGGCCGTTCGACCACAGCGCGTGCACGGCGTCGCCGAGCGTCGCGTGCGACGCGATGCCGGCCGCGTCGAGCGCGACGATCGGAAAGGCCTGCGCGATGCAACACGTCAGTAGCGCGGCGAGCGTCATTGCGCACAGCCGGTCGAGCGCCCGGCGGCCGTTCGCCGCGCCGCTCACGCGAGCGCCACACCTCGGGCAATGCGCCGCCAGCGCGCGCAGGCGTGGCGGACGTTGAAGCAGCAGGTCGCATTCATGGCAGGCGACCAGGTTGTCGGGTTTCATCGGGAGTCCATCATGCGGTGTAACGGAGGCTCGGTGCGGCGGCGGGCACGACACGCCGCGCATCGGGCTTCGAGATTCGGCCCGGCGCGGCCCGGAGGCATGCGACCGGGCCGTCGACGCAAGCAGCGGCTATTGCCGGGCCGCGACCGTCGCGCGGGTGTCGGGCGACAGTTCGCCCATCGCCTGCAGCAGCGCGGCCGTATCGGTCATCCGGCGGCTCGCGGCACGCACAGCATCGAGCTCCGCGTTCAGATAGCCCTGCTCGCTCGACCGTTGCGCGGACATCGGAACGGCACCCAACGTGCGGCGTTGCGCCGTTTCGTCGAAAGCCGCGCCTGCCGCGCGCGCCGCGAGTTCGTTCGCGGCCAGCGCTTGCGCGTCGTTGTCCAGCGCGGCGAGCGAATCCGCGACGTCACCGAATGCCGACAGCACCGCCTCCTTGTACTGCAGCACGGCCGCGTCGTACAAATCGCGCGAGGCCCGTCGGTGAGCCAACAGCGCGCCGCCGTGGAAGATCGGCTGCGACAGCCCGGCGCCGACTGCCCACAGCCCGCCCGCGCCCGACAACAGGGCTGGCCAGCTGAAGCCGCCGCGCCCCATCGTCGCGGTGAGCGACAGGCTCGGAAACAACTGTGCGGTCGCTTCGCCGACGTCCGCCGATGCGGCCTTCACGGCTGCCGCGGCCGCGCGGATGTCCGGGCGGGCCTTCAGCAGATCGGACGGCACGACCACGGGCACGTGCTCCGGTAGCGACAGCCCGGTGAAAGCCGGGATGGGCGGCGGCGCGTCGGGCGTGCGGCCAAGCAGGATCGCGAGCGCGTGAACGGCGCTTGCGCGTTGCTGGCGCAGCGGCGGCAGCGTCGCGGCAAGCGACGCGGCGCCCTGCGTCGACGCCAGCGCCTGCACGTGGGACATCGCGCCGAGCTTGTAGCGCTGCTGGTCGTCGAGCGCCGACGCTTCGGCGACGGCGACCAGGCGCTCGGTCAGCACGATCTGGCGGTCGAGCGTCGCGGCGCGGATGGCGGTGCCGACGATGTTGGCCGCCAGCGCACGCCTTGCCGCTTCGAGCTCGCAACCGCGCACGTCGACGCGCGCGGCGCTCGCCTCGTTCGCATATCGCGTGGCGCCGAACAGGTCGAAGGTGTAATGCGCCTGTAGTTGTCCGACGAATACGTTGTAGCGCAGGCTTTGCGCGCCTGCGCCGGAGATGTCCGGCGTGCGCGTGCGGGCTACCTGCGCGTTCGCGTCGATCGACGGCAGCGTCGACGCGCCGATCTGCGCGCGCAGTTCCTCCTGCGCGGCGGCGAGCGTCTTTTCCGTCGCGGCCAGCGTCGGGTTCGCGCGCAGGCCTTCATCGACCAGCGCGTCGAGCACGCTGGAGCGATACAGACTCCACCATTGCGGGACAGGCGCGGCGCCGACGTCGAATTGCTGCGCGACGCCCGCCGCTTCGGCGGTGTGCGCCGCCTGAGGCGTCGCGCCGTAGTGCGCCGGCGATGGCATCGCGGGCGGCGTGTCGCTCGGCGCCATCGCACAGCCGCTCAAGCCAAGCGCCACGCTCGCGGTGAGCACCGATGTGATTAGAGGGTGTTTCATCAGCATGTCTCCGAGGACGCGACGTCGATTGCGCGCGGCTCGCGTTCGTCGGCGCGCACCTTGAAGCAGGTCGCGTAGAGCGCCGGCAGGAAGAAGATGGTCAGCAACGTCGCGATCGTGATGCCGCCCATCAGCGCGGTGGCCATCGGGCCGAAGAAGCCGGAACGCAACAGCGGAATCAGCGCGAACACGGCGGCGGCGGCGGTCAGCATGATCGGCCGGAAGCGGCGCACGGTCGCACCCACGATCGCGGCGAAGCGTGGCTGCCCGGCCGCGATGTCCTGGTCGATCTGATCGACCAGGATCACGGAATTGCGCATGATGATCCCGAACATCGCGATCACGCCGAGCAGCGCGACGAAGCCGAACGGCTTGCCGAACAGCAGCAGCGCGGCGACGACGCCGATCAGGCCGAGCGGGGCCGTCAGCACGACGATGAAGGTGCGCGAGAAGCGCTTGAGCTGGATCATCAGCAGCGTCAGCACCGCGATGATCATGAGCGGCATCTGCGCATTGATCGACGTCTGGCCCTTCATGCTCTCCTCGGCCGCGCCGCCGATCTCGATCCGGTAACCGGCCGGCAGCGTGGCGCGCAGCGTCGCCAGCGCGGCGTCGAGGTCGCGCGTCACGCCGATGCTCGGCGCTTCGCCGCGCACGTCGGCCTGAACGGTGACGGTCGGCTGGCGATCGCGTTCCCAGATCACACCGTATTCGAGCGTGTCGTGCACGTGGCCGATCGTGCCGAGCGGCACCGAGCCGTGCGGCGTCGGGATCGCCAGGCCGGCGAGCTTCGACGGGTCGATGCGTTCGCTCTTCGGCGCACGCAGGTCGACGTCGATGAGCTTGTCGCGCTCGCGATACTGCGTGACGGTGTAGCCGGACAGCGTCATCGCAAGGAAACCCGACACGTCTTCCGACGTCACGCCGAGCTGGCGTGCCTTCAGTTGATCGATTTCGAACGACACCGATCGCTCTGCCGGCTCGTCCCAGTCGAACTGCACGTTGCGCGTGCGGGCATCGGCGCGCACCTTGTCCGCCACTTTCTCGGCGATGCCGCGAACGGTCGCGATGTCGTCGCCGCTTACGCGGAACTTGATCGGAAAGCCGACGGGCGGCCCGTTTTCGAGGCGCGCGACGCGCGTGCGCACGGTCGGGAAGCGGCTTGCAAGCGTCGACTCGAGCCAATGCGACAAGCGGTCGCGCGATTCGACGTCCTTGGCCGTGATCACGAACTGCGCGAAGTTCGGCTGCTGGAGCTGCTGGTCGAGCGGCAGGTAGAAGCGCGGCGCACCGGTGCCGACGAAATCGACGATGTGATCGATTTCAGGCCGACCGTCGAGCACCTTCTCGAGCCGCTTGGCCGCACGCAGTGTCGCGTCGAACGAAGCGCCTTCCGGCAAGCGCATGTCGACCAGCAGCTCCGGTCGTTCCGAATTCGGGAAAAACTGCTGCGGCACACGCGTGAATGCCGCCATCGCGATCGCAAACAGCACGGCCGTCACGCCGAGCACGACCCAGCGGCGCTCGATGCAGGCCGAGATCCATCCGGAAAGCCGCCGGTAAAAGCCAGTCTCGTACACGTTCGACCCATGGGCGGAACCGTCGTGATGCTGCTGCTCAGCCAGCATGTGGTAGCCGAGCAGCGGCACCAGCACGACGGCCGCGAACCACGATACGATCAGCGAGATCGCGGACACCTCGAAGATCGACCGCGTGTATTCGCCGGTGCTCGATTTCGCGAGCGCGATCGGCAGGAAGCCCGATACCGTGACGAGCGTGCCGGTCAACATCGGGAACGCCGTGCTCGTATACGCGAATGCTGCGGCGCGTGTCCGGCTCCAGCCCTGCTCGAGTTTCACCGCCATCATTTCGACGGCGATGATCGCATCGTCCACCAACAGCCCCAGCGCGAGCACCAGCGTGCCGAGCGACACCTTGTCGAGGCCGATGCCGAACGCGTGCATGCACAGCGCCGTCACGGCGAGTACGATCGGAATCGTGATGACGACGACCATGCCGGTGCGCAGGCCCAGCGACACGAGGCTGACGACGAGCACGATCGCGACGGCTTCGCCAACCGCTTCGACGAAGTCGTCCACCGAGTGCTTGACGGCATGCGGCATGCTCGACACCGCGGTCAGCTTCAAACCGGCCGGCAAGCCGGCCTGCAACTCGGTTGCCTTCGCATCGAGCGCCTTGCCGAGGTCGATCACGTCACCGCCTTTTTGCATCGTGACGCCGATGCCGAGCACCGCATGACCGTTCGTACGCATCTGCGTGACGGGCGGATCATCGTAGCCGCGGGTGACCTTCGCGACGTCGCCGAGCCGGAACGTCCGGCCGTTCACGGTGATCAGCATGTCGGCGAGCGCCTGCGTGTCCCTGAACGCGCCGCTCGGCCGCACGAACACGCGATCGTCCGCTGTCGTGATCGTGCCGACCGGCGCGACGGCGTTTTGTGCGTCGATGGCCTGCGCGAGCTGCTGCGGTGTGATCGCGAGGCGTGTCAGCTGCGCATTCGAGATTTCGACGAACACGAGCTGGGCGGGGTCGCCGAAGTAGTCGACCTTCGCGACTCCCGGCACTCGCAACAGCACGGTGCGCAGCTTGTCGGCGTAATCGTGCAGTTGCGCCGGCGAGTAGCCGTCGCCTTCGAGCGCATAGATGTTGGTATAGACGTCGCCGAATTCGTCGTTGAAGAACGGGCCGACGGTGCCCTTCGGCAGCGTCGCCCGGATGTCGCCGACTTTCTTGCGCACCTGGTACCAGGTTTCCGGCACCTGGTCGACCGGCGCCGAATCCTTCATCGCGAAGAAGATCATCGACTCGCCGGGCCGCGAATAGCTCTTGATGTTGTCGACGTACGGCGCGGCCTGGAGCTGGCGGCCGATCCGGTCGGTGACCTGTTCCTGCACCTCGCGCGCCGTGGCGCCGGGCCAGTAGGTCTGGATCACCATGGTGCGGAACGTGAACGGCGGGTCCTCCGATTGTGCGAGGTGCGTATAGCCGATCACGCCGAAGATCGTCGCGAGGCCGATCAGGAAGATCACCAGTTGCTGATGCTTCAGCGCCCATGCCGAGAGATTGAAACGGCCGTCGTCGCGCGACGCGGCACCGGTTTGTGCGCCGAGCGCGCCGTCCGTCGAGGGCCGGTGTTCTGGAGCATTCATGATGCGAAGTCCTCCGCATGCAGCGGCGGCACGACGCGCACGTGCTGGCCGGTGCTGACCGCATGAACGCCTTGCATCACGACGCGCTCGTCGTCAGCGAGGCCAGACGTGACGGTGATCGTGCGTTCGTCGTAGCGTCCGACCGACACCGGGCGCAGCTCCAGCGTGTCGCTACCCTTGCGGACGACCCAGACGGCCGGCGCGTCGCCGCGATGAAAGAGGGCGGTGGCCGGCAGCGTGATCGCGTGGTCCGCGGCGATGTCGGCGGCGCCGTCGAACGTGATGCTGGCGGTCATCCCGGAGCGGACGTCCGGCCCCGGCGCGAGCAGCGTCAGCTTCACGCGCCACGTGCGACTCTGCGGATCGGCGGCCGCCGCGACTTCGCGCACGCGTGCGTCGAGCACCTTGCCCGGCAGTGCCGTCAGGCTGACGTGCGCGGTGCGGCCGACCGCGAGATCGCGCAGATCGCGCTCCGAGACGTCGCAGACGATGTCGAGGTCACCGCTCCAGTCCAGATGAAACACCGCCTGGCCGGGCTCGACGTTCTGCCCGGTATCGGCATCCTCCGACGTGATGACGCCGTCGTGATCCGCGACCAGCGTCGCGTAGCGCAGGTGATCGCCCGCGAGCGCCATTTGTGCGAGCGCGGAATCGCGTTGCGCGACCGCCGATGCATACGCATCCTGCGTTGTCTCGAGCTGTGCGGGCGCGATCAGGTTGGCCTGAGCCTGGGCGCGGTCGCGATCCAGTTGCTGCTTCGCGTAGGCGACGCGATGCTCGGCGGCATCGAGCTGCGCGCGCGCGTTCAGCAACGTGTTGTGCAGATCGGCCGGATCGAGCATCGCGAGGGCCTGGCCGGCCTTGACGGCGTCGCCGATTCGCACGCGCCGCTCGACGAGCTTGCCGCCGACCCGGAACGACAGCGGCGTCGAATATCGCGCCTGAACCTGCGCGGGCAGCACGCGCTGCACTGCGCCGTTGTCCGCATGAACTGGCAGCGCGACCACCGGTTGCAGTTCGGGCGCGGGGGCCTCGTGCGAGTGGCAAGCCGTGAGAAGAATCGCACAGCAGGCGAACGCGATCGGGGCTCGCCGAAGCGGCGGCGCGATGCGTGTCAGAAACGGGCGCGTTGAAGTCCGCGCGTCAAGACCGGGTGATTTCACGATGTTTCCAAGACAAGTGAGGGCCAACTGAAAAGAGTTCGGCGACCACGACGGGTCGCCCCGGTTTATGCAGGTGTGCGCGAGCTTCTCCGCCGACGGTGCGCATGATGATCAATCAGTACTCCGATGTTTAAGGTACAGATCGTTCCGATTGCCGACATGGCACGGCTTGCGCACGGCGATGGCCGCCGACTGTGCCGACGGGGCCGTTCGTACGTCGCCGACGCTCGCTGGCGTGGGTCGGACGGTGTCTGGACCGGAACCGGTTCTGCGATTTTCGAGATTAGACTCATAACTGATAATATTGTCAAGTATGAGCGGAAAATCTAGAATTGCGCCATGCAGAAAATTCTTTCGAAAAAGGGAGGCGCGCTCATGGGCGACGCACCGGTCCGGCCCCGCCGCTCGAACGCATCAGCGGGCGAAGCGGAACATCGCCAGCCGCGCGGCGCCCGGCGCAAGCAGGCGACACGTATGCGCTTGCTGCAGGCGGCGTTCAGCCTGATGGCGGAAAAGGGCAGGGACAACGTGGCGATCAGCGAGATCACCGAGGCGGCGGATGTGGGGTTCGGCTCGTTTTACTACCACTTCGAATCGAAGGACGGCATCTTCGCCGCGCTGACGGAGTGGGTGTTCGACGACTTCGCGGACGGGCTCGAGCGTCTGGTGAGCGGATTGTCGGATCCGGCCGAGGTCGTTTCCGTCTGCGTGCGTCACACGCTGATGCGCGCGAGCCGCGAGCGGCTCTGGGGGCGGTTCCTGATGCGGGAGGGATTTTCGGCGCGCGCGCTCGGCCACGGGCTGGGCCAGCGTTTGCGGCGGGACAGCGAGCGAGGAATCTCGGCGCGCCGCTTTGTCGTCGGCGATCCGTTCATGAGCGTGCTCGCGATGACGGGGACGATCTTGGCGGCGATCGCGGCGGAGTCCTACGCTGCCGGCACTGCTGCGGGCGGAGCGAGGAAGCGGGTGGGCGACGAGAGCCGGCTCGCCGGGCGGGCCGCGGCGCTGGTATTGCAGACGCTCGGCCTGACGCGCGCCGAGGCACTTGACGTGGCGAACCGACCGTTGCCGCCCGGCAACTTCGCCGCTGCGGAGAGCGGTTGACCGGCAGCGCCCGATCAGTCGTCATGCTATCCAATCGGTCGTTGCTGGGCTTCGCGCGCCGTTGCGACACGAGACCTTGCGGCCCGTGCTCACGCAATCGGCCGACCAGTCGCCGGATCTGCCGTGTCGTCAGTTCGAGTCGCTCGGCCGCGCGCCACGGCTTCAAGCCCATATCCACCCCAGCCTGGATCACCTTGAGTCGATCAAACTCTCGAACTACGACATTTCAACTTTGCCCAGATGCGACATTACAACTTTGCTCTTACAATCAATGTCAAAGCCATTCTCAAATGTCCGCGTCTCGGCTAAGTTGAAATGTCCGGGTTTACGGGCTTGAGGTTTGTTTCTCTTGGGTTACAGATCACGCAGTGTCGAAGAGCGGATCCTGAACGAGCAGGGTGCTTACGCTTGCGTCACTGCCCCTTGCAGACCGGCGGCCAGATTTGCGCGCGGGCTGTTGGACCTGTCTGCGTTCGGCAAGATCCACGATCACTTTCTCGACATCGGCCTGCGTGAACTCACGCTGCTTCTTTTTGTTCGGCTGAGTGGTGTTGCGGTTCGTCTTGGTCGAGTCGCCTCGATGCGTTCGAGACGGTGCCTTACCGATTCGGCTGTTATCGCGTTGCGCCTGAAGCGCTTGCGCGATCTGCAGCACATGACTCAGGCGCTTGTGTTCGACGATGGCACCTTGATCGATTTCGGCCAGCCGGTCGTACTGCCTGCAGGGCAACACGCGGCCCTCTGCTCGGAGTTCGATGCGCTCATCCGGGTACTCCCAAACCTCGATCGTTCGATCAATCAGTTGCCGATTCTCCGGTGTATCGTCCAGCAAATACATCACTCGGTCGTACTGCACCGTGAGCGACTTCGTCACTTTCCGCGGCTCGCGCCACGTCAGCACCAAGTCAAGATTCTCATCGGCGCGCAGCGGTCGGTGCGCATTGAACTCGCTCTTCGGTGGCTTCGCAAAACGTGCGTTGTAAGCGGCCATGAAGGAGGGCGCGTAAGCGTTGGCATCGGCCACCGTGTTGATCCCGCGCAGTCGCATCTCCTTGACCAAGCGATCCTGAAGCGTCAGATGTGCTCGCTCGACTCGCCCCTTGGCCGGACTGCTGTTTGCGCAAAACGCGTCGATGTTCAGCTCGTACATCGCGCGACCGAAGTGCGTCACCCGATTACCAGTCTTGCCTGGCGTTACGTTGCGGAACACACTGTACTTGTCGCTATAGAACGCCCCCGGCTTGCCGTGGCGCTCGATGTACGCCCGCGTCGCCTCGAAGTAGCTGAAGGTCGATTCGGTTCGCGTGAAATGCAGCATCATCAGCCGGCTCGTCGCGTCGTCCACATACACCAGCAGCGTGCAGGCCGGCGCCCGTTCCTCGAACCACCGATGATCGCTGCCGTCGATCTGGATCAGTTCACCCAGACATGCCCGGCGTGCACGCGGCTGGTAGACCTTCGGCGGCCGCTGCCGGCGCGGCACCCACAAGCCAGCCTCCGTCATCAGCTTCCTGACCGTTTCCTTGGCCAGCCGGATGTCGTGGCATTCCCAGAGCTTCTCGCAGGCCAGCGTCGGGCCGAAGTCCGCGTAGCGATCCCGAATGATCGACAGCGCCCGATCAGCCGTCATGCTATCCAATCGGTTGTTGCTGGGCTTCGCGCGCCGTTGCGACACGAGACCTTGCGGCCCGTGCTCACGCAATCGGCCGACCAGTCGCCGGATCTGCCGTGTCGTCAGTTCGAGTCGCTCGGCCGCGCGCCACGGCTGAAGCTTGCCGTCTGCGACGTCCTGGATGACCTTAAACCTGTCCAGCTCGTGCATCGTCATCGTGATCCGTTCCGTTGCAGCCATCGAAGCCTCCAGCGCTGGATTCCCAGCGGCCGATCAGCTTACGATGGGTCGAAAAGCGGACATTTGAACTTGGCTAGAAGCGGACATTACAACTTAGCCGCTACAATCAAAAAAATCGATCATCAGCATTATGTAAAATTATATGGCTCGTGAAGAAATCCCCAACTCTCAGTGTCGTCACACTCCACCGCTGCCCAAAATTTCGCATCAACCTCAAGTGAACCACCGGGGCCTTCAGCCTAGCGCCGGGTGACCAGCGAGATTTTCGCTTTGGACAGCCTGAGTCCGGCGCCGCGCCGTGCGGATTGTCAAGGGGCGCGACATTGTCCTTTCTCGCAAAGATCGCAGCAACTTACACTTCCAGGGCACCCCACGGAGTCATTGCTCGTCACTATTGATCTAATTATTCACAAATCTTGCGATTGTGGAAGTTCAGTCATTCCATTTATGCTCACCAAAGTCCCATTGATACCGGCCTCCGCAAGTTCTCCATAAAAGGTTTATCTTTTGTGCGCGGACATGACCTCGTTGTTGCCGAAACAGATGAGACAAAACCATTTTTAATTGCTCATAAAAAAGTCGTTGCCGACGAATTTCACTGTGCTATTCTCACCGCCACGGAGTGCTGCGGCTTCAAGCTCCGAACGCCTGAAAACACGTTATATGACGGGACCGGCTGCCAAAGCCTGTCCGCCGAAAAAGCAAACGACCAACCTCCCCGTTCCGCGATCGCGCCGGTGAGGGCCTGACGGGAGACGGGGCATGTCGAATGTTGCTGGCAAAGCCTATGGCATGAACGTCGTGACGCCGATGCCGCCGCATCGGACGTGGATCAACCGATTCATCTTCATGCTCGCGCGGGCGCTGCCCGCCACGCTGACCGGACTGATCGGTCTATCGATCATCCATTTTGCGCGCTGGGCCATCATCCGCCGAAAAGACTGGCCCGATCTCGGCCAGCCCAAGTCCGATCTGAAAAACGATTACATGCTGTTCATCAGCAACTTCAACGGCACCTGGGATCAGTATATCGACGCCTTTTCGGACGGCATTCCGAGTGGCCTTGACCTGTTCTGGTATGCCAGCACCAAATATCCGCATTCCATTCCGATCACGCCGTTCAAGAATTACATTCGCGCGAATCAGATCGATACCGACTACTACTACAACGCAACGCCCGGCGCCGCTCAACGCGACATCAAGGCCGCATTGCGTGTGCGATCGAATCTGGTCACGCTCGCGGATCAATATGCGACGTTGTCCCCCGATGCTTTTGCGCAAGCCTATCGCGCGATGCTCGTGGCCGTGCAGAACGATCTCGGCACGCACGGCTTCGCGCCCGTCGCGTCGAACGACACGGCCAACGCCGATACCAACCGCCAGCCCTTCGTCGATCGGGCCTGGCCCAAGAGCAAGGCAGGAGGCACCCAATCGTGAACCTTGACGGTGGTCATTATTTCCTTACCGTGCTGTCGCCGGTTCGGGTCGAGCCGTGGAAGGACAACGACGGCAACGTGACGTCGCCCACGTCGTCGCTGCGTCAGGTGCTCGCCACCCTGCCGACTGCGATGCAAAGTAAGGCATGCGAGGCCGGCGGCCGTAACAGCCCGTTCTCGCGCTCCCACAGCACGCACTTCGCCCGCTTCGCGGTGATTGACCAGCCGGCCTTCAACGGTCGCGTGCCGGTCGACTCGCTCGTCGACGCGATCCGGAAAACCAATCTTCTCGAGGATCAGCACGTCGACAACCTGTCGACGTCGTGGCTGCTCCTGAGCGTGGATTTCGATCCCGCACCCGGTCACGCCAGCGACAACGACGGCGGCCTGCACGATTATCTCGTCAGCTTGTGGAATGTGATGCGCGACGAGCTGAGCGCGGTCTATCGACATTGCTACGGCTTCGAGACCGTCGGCACCGGCGACGAATTCGCGCATTACATCAAGCGCTGCCAGGTCGAAACGACGATGCCGTTCAACGATTACTGGATCACGACGCCGCCATTCCTGTCGCGGTCGATTTCGATTCCGATGATTGGCGCGGCGATCGCGGTTTTCACGCTGGTGGTGACGCTCATCGTAGCGATGGTGGCGGGCAAATTGGCATGGCTCGCGCTGCCCGTATCGCTCGCGTTGGGCATCTACGGCGCTTATCGGTACGTGATGAAGTGCGGTGAGGTACCGTTCGATACCGCGCCGTTCTCCGATCTGCGCTCGGTGCTTAAGTCGTTGTATCTGCAACAGAATTTCGCGCGCTTCGCGATCGATCACCAAGGCGACGATCCGGCGAGGCTTCACGCGGCGTTCGGCGATTTCCTCGAGGCGCACCGCCCCACTGACATCGTGAGCCCGACCCAGCCGCCGGGCGTCATCGACACCGACGTTCCGGCCGCCGACAGAGTCAGCCCGAGTGTCAGGGCAACCGTTCCCGCCGCCGCCATGGCCAACTCGAACGAGGCACCAGGGGTGACCCAGTCATGACAGAGCAACAGTACGACGTCGATCTCGATCTCGCCGATATCCAGGGCAACATCCTCACCGCGTATGGCCGTCAGGGCTTTCCGAAAGGACGCTTCATGCTGCTCAACGTGCGTAACGCCGCCAGAGGACGCGCGTTCGTCGAGCATATGCGCCGGAAAGCGACCACCGCGATGCGATGGCCTTCCCTTCGTCATCCCACGTTGAGACCCACGGGCAATGTCCCGGTGGAGCGGCCAGACGTGACGATCAACCTCGCATTCACGTTCTGGGGGCTGGTCGCGCTCGGCGTGCCGACGCGCACGCTGCGCGGCATGCCCGACGATTTCATCGACGGCATGGCGGCACGCGCATCGATCCTCAGCGACGACGCGACCGACTGGGACCCGGTCTGGAACCAGTCGGAAACGAAGGACCCAAGGAACCGGCCGCACATTCTCGTGATGCTCAATGCGCGGATGCAGGATGACGGCACCGCTGTTCCCGGTTTGCAGACGGTCACCGACGAGATCATCGGCTGGTGCAATCATGCCGACAGCGGCGTTGCTCTGTGCGTGGGTCATCGTGGCTCGGACGAACGCTGGCAGGATCTGTCCGCGATCACCCGGGAATTCGACGGCAAGATCGTGGCGACGCCCGACGAGCATTTCGGCTTTACCGACGCGATCAGCGATCCGGTCTTCGACGGGCAGGTGCCCGGCAACAGGAAGGTCGCGATGGAAGCGGCCGTCGGCCAGGGCAAGGTGGACGGCCAAGGCAACTGGTCGCCGCTCGCGCGCGGCGAGTTCCTGCTGGGTTGGCCGGATGAAGCGCAGGAAATCCCCGGCGCCGCGATGCCGCTCGATTTCAGCCGCAACGGGACGTTCTTCGCGTATCGCAAGCTGCATCAGGACGTGAGCGGTTTTCACGGCTGGATCGACAAGACGGCGGACCAGTTGAATGGGCTTTGGCGCCTCGGGTCGCAAGACGTAGCGAAGCAGACGCTGATGGCAAAAATGGCCGGCCGCTGGCAGGACGGGGTGCCGCTGATGGCGGCGTCGACCTTTGCCGAATGGCAGGCCTTCAACGCCCAATACCCGCTTTTCGACAAGAACAAACCAGGCGAGCTCAATCCGGAACGGTCGCGCCGCCTGGTCGATTTCGTCTATCGCGGCGATCTCGATGGCCTGCGCTGCCCAATGGGCGCGCATACGCGCCGCATGAACACGCGCGACCTGCTCGATCCGCACGTCGGCGACGATAATCCGGCCAACCGTGCCGGGTCCGCGCTCAACAACCGCCGGCGCATCCTGCGCCGCGGTCTTCCATACGGCAGCAAGGACGACGCCCACGGCGAGCACGGGATCGTCATGCTTGCGGTCTGCGCGAACCTGTCGCGCCAGTTCGAGTTCGTTCAGCAGCAATGGCTGAACTACGGCCTTGATTTCAATCTCGGCAACGACACCTGCCCGCTCGTCGGCAGTCATGCGCCGAATGCGCGTTACGTGATCGCGGCCGATCCGAAATCGGGCAATCCGCCGTTCATCGCGAGCGGCATCCCGAACTTTGTCGAGACGCGCGGCGGCGACTACTTCTTCATGCCCAGCATGACGGCATTGCGCCTGATCGGCATGGGCCTGACCGATCCTACCTGACGCGGAGCGCGCCGATGTCCTTTGCCTTTGCATCGAACCTGTTCCATGCGATCGCGCTCGAAGCCCACTCGCTGGGCAAGGGTGTGCTCGCCGGCGACGAGATCGCGGCAAAGCTCGCGAGCGGCAGCGGCGATCTCGCGGCGCGGCTGAAAGCCGTGCTGACCGATCCTGCCGGCCTGCGCTCGGTGTTCACGTCGCTGCGCGCATTCGCGCCCAATATCGCCACGGACAAGACGTTCGTCACCGCCTATCCGTGCGATGGGTCGGTCATCGTCACCCTGGCGGCCGACGTGCGCGAGGTGCTCGATCGGCAAGGCGACTTCGAGGTCGTCTACGAGCCGAGGATGCGCAAGATCACTGGCGGCCCGAATTTCTTCCTCGGGATGCAGGATGGCGCCGAGTATCAGCTCAACGCGTCGATCATGCGACTCGCCGCGCAGCGCGGCGACGTGGCCGACATCGTCGTCCCGAAGGCGCGTGATGCGGCCCGGCGGATCGTGGCCGCGCATCCACACGAGATCGATCTGCCGCAGGTGCTGACCACGGTCGTGCCCGCACTGATGGTGCGGGAGTATTTCGGCGTCGATACCGCGTCTGTTCCCGATCTCGTCGAATGGACGACCGCGATGTTCTGGTATCTGTTCGCCGATCTGCAAGGCGATCCGGTGGTGGAAAGCAAGGCGCTCGATTACGCCGGCCAATGCCTGAGCGCGATCGATGCGGCGATCGCCAGGCTCGACGCGAACCCCGGCGGCCCCGTTACCGTGCTGAAGCGCGCGGTTGCACTGCGCGATGCCGGCGCGGGCGGATTCGGCGGCGCCGGTATCCGCAACAACATGATCGGCCTCGTGATTGGCGCGATTCCGACCATTTCGAAGGCGTGCGTGCAGGCGCTCGACGTGCTGCTCGATCATCCGGACATGCTCGCGCAGGCCCAGGCCGCGGCGGCGCGCGGCGACGAGCAGGCGGTCGGCTCGATCCTTTTCGAGGCGCTGCGGTTCAATCCGGTCAATCCGGTGATCTATCGTCGCGCGACGCGTGACTGCGAGATCGCGTCGGGCACGACGCGCGCGTGCCAGGTGAAGAAAGGCGCGATGGTGTTCGCGTCGAACCTGTCCGCGATGTTCGATGCGGCCGTGGTCGACGATCCGGACGCGTTCCGCACCGACCGGCCTTGGGACATCTATATCCTGTGGGGCTATGGCCTGCATCGCTGCTTCGGCGATGCGATCAATCGCGCCATCATTCCGGCGCTGATGACGCCGCTGTTGGCAGGCGCGCCGCTGGCGCGCGCCGACGGCGCTGCGGGGCGGCCTGATACCGAAACGCCGTTCCCGCAACATTTCACGGTCATGCGACGTGGGCCAGAATAAAGTCGTCACCGTTTGCTGACCTGCCCTGAACGCGCAAGCTCCACACATCATCCAGTGCGCCATCGCACGCGGTGCGCGTGAGCGCATCGCATGCGATGGCCGACTGCTCGCCGGACACATCGAACGCCGACTGCGGCCACGCACCGGCCCGCGTCAATCGGCGACGACTTCGATGCGCGCGCCCTGACGGATCGCCAGGCGGCAAAGCAACGCGAACTGCCTGATGAACGTGCGCGCCGCCCGCGGCAGCCGATCGCGATCGGCAAGCACGACACGAAGTTCCTCGCCCAGCGCCGACAATGCCTTGCCTTCGAACTGCATCTCGGCGCTCGCCCCATAGTAATGACGCCAGAACGCGCGCAAGCGCCGGACCTCAGGCCAGGTCATGACGACGTCGTACGCCGCCTCCCAGACCTCGTCAGTTTGCGCCAGACGGCACAGGACCTGCCCTTCGCTACCCGTCGTGCGCGCGAGAATGTGACGCGTCATCGACAGGTGCCGGGCGCGCCCGACGTTTCGGGGAACTGCGTGATGACCGTTCCGTTGGTCGCGCTGGTGATGATCAACCGGACGCATTTCTCTCCCACGGTCCCCACGACGATGCCGAGGTTCGAGTCATAACGGATCCGGCCGTCCGATTGCGCGGTCCGGGTCTGGTTGGGCGCGCTCTGCACCTGCCGGCAAAGATTCTGCTGCGCAGTCTGGGTGCAATAGCCCGCGAGGAACTGATTGGCACCGGAACTCGGCGTGCAGTGGCGCTGGTAGATATGCGCAAAACCGGCCGCGTCGACGACGCAGGCGGCATCGGCGGCGAGTGCCGCGGATTCCGGCACCGATGGCGGCGCCGATACAGGCGCGGGCGCCATCGGCGCCTGGCAGCCGGCGATCAATGCGGCAGCGAACACCAGGGGAACGAGTCGAAGCGTCGTGGTCATGGGATTCTCCTTAGTTAAACTTATCGGGTCGTTGCGATGTCGCGAATGCCGACGTCACGACAGCGCCCGTAACGCCAGCACGGCATTGAGTCCGCCGAACGCGAAGTTGTTGGAAAGCGCCGCACGTATCGTCATCGGCCGCGCCACGTTCGGCACGACGTCCAGATCGCAGGCCGGGTCGACCGCCTCGTGGTTCGCGGTCGGCGGCGCGAGGTCGTGCCGCATCGCCATCAGCGTGGCCGCCAGTTCGATGCCGCCGGTCGCGCCCAACGCATGCCCGTGCATCGACTTGGTCGACGACACCACCAAGCGGTTGGCATGCTCGCCGAACACCTGGCGGATCGCCCTGCACTCCTCCGCGTCGTTCACCGGCGTACCAGTGCCGTGCGCATTGATGTAGTCGACATCGTCCGCACGCATGCCCGCCGCATCCAGCGCGGCGGCCATCGCGCGCGCCGGTCCGGCCGCCGACGGATGCACGACGTTGGAAGCGTCCGCGCTCATGCCCACGCCGGCCAGTTCCGCGTAGATCGGCGCGTCTCGCGCAAGCGCGGATTCCAGCGTCTCGAGCACGACGATCCCGGCGCCCTCCGCGAGGGTCATCCCGCCGCGGCCCAGCGAGAACGGCCGACAGGTATCCGTCGCCATCACGCGCATCGATTCGAACGCCTTGATGTTCGTGTAGACCAGATTGGCCTCGCTGCCTCCTGTGATCGCCCGGTCGACGACGCCGTGCCGAACCATGAGCCACGCCTGTGCAATCGCATGATTGGCGCTGGCGCAGCCGGTCGAGATCACCAGCGTCGGCCCGGTGATGCCGAACGTCATCGAGACGAACCCCGCCGACGCCTGATGATTCGTGCGCGGCACCAGCATTGGATTGCAGCGTGTGCGCCCTTCGCCGATGAATTTCCACGCCGCTTCTTCGCGGGCCTGCTCGCCGCCCGCCCCCGAGCCCAGAATCACCGCCGTCCGGGCCCGGTCATAATCGGCGTCGATCAGCCTCGCTTCGCCCAGCGCCTCGCGCGCCGCGACCACCGCATACTGCGCGTACGGATCGAGCAGCGCCAGGTCGTCCTCGCCGAAATGATCGAGCGGCCGGTAACCCGGCACCTCGCCGAGCGGCACCGTCACCGAGTAGCTGCCCACGCTGCGGGTCGCGGCGCGTATTCCGCAATGCCCGGCGGCCAGCGCGTCCCACACCGCGTGCCTGCCGACGCCGAGCGCCGACAGGCAGCCCACCCCGCTCACTACCACGCGTCGCGTATCGCTCATCGCCACCTCTCCATGTGATGTCCGGCGGGGGCACCCCCCGCGCGGAACGGTGCATTCATGCGTCCACCTGCGCACCGCGCTTCTCGACCACCAGCGTGGCGACGGTGAGCACCGTCTCGCCGAGCGTGCGCACGGCGTCCAGATGACGGCCGACGATGTCGATGCGAAAGAACTCCTCGACCTCGAAAACGATCGATATCAGCGTCATCGAATCGATGCCCAGATCCTGGAACGCCGTGTCCAGCTCGATCGTCTTTTGCGCAAGCGACGGCTTGACCTGCACCATCATCGCGACGATGCCGTCACGGATGCTGCCCAGTTCACCGACCGGCATGCCGATACGCTGCGCCAACTGCTCAAGGGTGTCTGCCATGATGCCTCTTCGAAAATGCCGCGCTACTGCGCGACGGTGACGGTAATCTGGTTGCCCTGCGTATTGCCCTGCGCGTCGCCGACCTCGAGCACATAGGTCGTGGTGCGGTCGACCGTCACCTGGGTCGACCCGGTTCCGGTGGCGCCGTTCAGCGCGAGCGGAACCGCCTGCCCGTTGAGTTTCGCGGTCGTCGCGTTCAGCGTCTGCCAACTGAACGTGACCTTCGCGCCCGGCGGCACCGTCTGGTTGTCGACCACGAAGTACTGGCACTCCAGCCAGGGGCCCGGGCCGATGTAACGAACCTGCGGCCCGCCCGGCCCGGTTGCGGTCAACCGCCAGATGATCGGGGGCTGCGGCGGCAACGGCGGCGGGTTCTGCTCGGCGTTGCCGCGCCCGTTCAGAATCTGGAATTGCGCGAAAGCGCTGCCGGGCGGCAACCCGAAGTAGAGGATGGACATGGGCTTGAGGCGCATGCGCAGGGGCTGCTGCACGGGGCCGCCGTACCCTTGCAGCGTGAGCGTGAAAGTGATCTCGCTCGCGTTGTCGGGCGCCAGCTGGCCGGGCTTCACGGCGCGCGAGCCCTGGACCGGCACCTGGGTGATGGTCTGTGGCGTGAGCGTCGCCCGCGTCGCGTACTGCGAACGCCACGTCAGCGTCACGGTGTCGTCGAATCCGACGTCGAGCCCGGCAGGGCCGAAATCCAGCACGGCCACCTTGCCCACCTGCACGGTCACGTCGGTGCTCGCATGCCCTGACGCGTCGTCGTAAACGGTCAGCGTATACGTGGTCGACGGCGGCTGCGGGACGACCCGGAACAGGCCTTGATAGACATCGCCGGTGCAGGTCTGGCGCTGGCCGCCCGGCATCAGTTCCACATACGCGCCGCCGATCGCGGTGAACGCGATCGTCGACGGCTGGTCGAGCGTGACCGTGGTCGGGCTGGCCAGCGCGCTGATCGACAGTTGCGGCCCACCGATCGTCACGGGCAGCTCGGTGCTGCCGTAGGCGTCGCCGACGCTTTCGTCGATCTCCACGTCGACGGTGCTGCCCTTGTTGCCGTCGACCTGGATGTTGTTGAGCTGCACGCCGAAGCCCTGGCCCGGCGCCAGCGTCACGCTCGCGCGCAACGGCCTGACGAGGAACGAGCCGGGCGACCCCGACAGCGCATTGATGCCCCAGTCGGGCGACAGCGACTGGTAGCCGACGGCCGACAGCGCGGTCGTCAGCGTGGCGGGCAGCGTGATCGTGACGCTGTCGCTGTTCGCGCGCGTGAACGTCACGTCCGACGTTCCCCGGTTGAACGCCGCGAACGCGAGTTCCGCGGTCGAGCCGGTGGGCACCTCGGTTGGCGCGACGTCGTAGGTCAGCAGCGTGGTCGAGGTCTCGCGCAGGTTCCGTTCGATCTGCAGTAGCACCATGTCACTCGTCCTTCCCGTTGAAAGCCCCGCCGAGCTTGAGCCAGCCTTCGCGCAGCGTCGGCGGTGTATTGGCGAGCGTCGCTTCGCCGCCCGGCTGCACGATGTTGCCGTCCTCGCGCCAGACCGACACCCCGCTGCGCTCGATCCAGGTCCAGGTGCCGCTCACCGCGCCCGGCAACGGCATGGTGAGCTTCACCGGATCCGTCAGCAGCGGCCCCATGCGGAACGTCACGTACATGGTCTGCAATGCCGCGCTGACCGGGCCGGCGGGCAGCGCCACGTAGTCGACGGGCTGCACGCCCGATACCACGGGGATCTGGCCGCGCGGGTCCACCAGCACGGTCAGGTACTGGCGGGTGGTGGCGTCGGCGGGCAGCGTGTAAGTGGCGTCCGTGACCACGTAGGGGTTCGGCGCCTGGGGCGCCGCCAGCCGCGGCAGCTCGCGCACGGCCTGCGCGAGCCGCTCGGCCATGCCGTCGGTCCGAGACGACAGCAGCCGGCGCAGCGTCCCGAGGCTCGGCGTATAGCCGTGCGCCGCGTAGAAGGTGCCGTAGTCGTCGCCGAGGTAGTAGCCGGTCGTACCGTTGTTGTCGAGCCCGTGATCGCCGACGCGCACCGGCAACGTTACCCGCGTCAGGCCGCCGTCCTCGTCCTTGCCGGTCGCGCTCCAGTTCTGTCGCACCCACGGCTGCCCGGACACGCCGAGCGACGTCGCCATGCGCACCACCGCGAGCGGCCGGCCGACCAGCACCGACAGGTTGCCGCTGTTGGGCTGCCCCAGCGGATCGGTCTTCCACAACGTCACGTCGATCGCGTCGAGCAGCGCCTGCAGTGCGCCGACCTGGTTGCGGCCCTGCGCGAGGATGCCGTTCACCAATCCGGCCAGGTGCGGATTGTCGATCGCGGGCGGCGCACCCAGCGGCGCGCCGACGCCGGGTACCGCATCCCAGCGCACGGCATCCTCGCCCTGATCGTTGACGATCATGATGAGCGCGCCCAGGTTGTGCCCGGCCGCATCGAATACCGTCAGGCTCGTGTCGAGGTGATTCGGCAGCAGCCATCCGCACACGGGGCTGGTCGCATCGGACGAATTGCTCGGCTGACCGTCGTTCTTCGCATCGACCAGCCACGACGCAAGCTGGCTCGGCTGGAGCAGGCGCGGCACCACCTGGGCAGTGCCCGGCACGCCGGCGGTCTTCATCGATTGCGCGACGACCGGACGCACGTTGACGTTGGTGTCGACGGCCTTGAGAACCTGTCCGTACGCATCCACCACCCACAGCTTCTGGATGGTGAAATGCCCGGCGCGGAACGGATAGAACGTCGTGCCCGTCGCGGCGGGAATGAAACCGCTGACGCCGCCCGTCATCTCCGCCTGCGGGGCTTCGATGATGCTGGTGGGCTGCGCGAGGCGCATGCCGAACTGCTCGTTCAGCCCGCCGAGCGACTGGGCGAGCACGTCGAGGTTGGTCAGCGCGGCGGCGGTCTGCCGCAGCGCATCGACGTCGAATTTCAGCAGCTTCTGCACGTTGGCCGGCACGGCGAGGAACTGCTCGATCGACACGTTCAGCCCCAGCGCCTGGTTCGGGGTGAGCGTGGTGCGGCCGGTGTAGATGTCGGTCGGCGGCGCGATGCGGGTGCCGTTCCATACATAGTCGACATCGTCGAGCGACCAATCCGCGAGCATGCCCTGCAGGTTGGTGTCGGGGGCGCTGGGCGACCAGCCCACCTGCCAGTCCAGATAGATCGGCGTCCACGGCGTCACCCACGGGTCGACCGACACCGGCGACGGCGGCACACCCTCGAAGCCGACGGCGGCGGCCAGCAGGTCGCCGTCGGCGAGCGCCAGCCCCTCGTCGCTGAACGGCAGCGCCTGTTGCGCGCGAATGACGTCGGCCAGCGCTTGCAGTTGCGCGTCGGTCGGCGCGGACACACCGGCCTTCGCATAGGCCAGCTTGGCCATCCAGCGCGCGTTGGCCGGATCGAGCAACACGGTTTCGACCCAGAACGCCGGGCTTTCCTTCGGAATGCCCGATCCCGTCGGCAGGACCGACGCAAAATCGGCCGCGTCGAGCGTGACCTGCGTGGCCGAACCGGGCGGCACCGCCAACGTGAGCGCGCTCAGCGTCTGGCCGGTGAAACGCCCGGCCGCGCCGCGCGCATCGGCAAACGCGCCCGGCTGGGCCAGCTTGCTGTCGGTGCCCGCGCCGGCCACCAGCACCACGGGATCCATCGGTGCATAGTTGCGCGGCGCCTTGATGCTGCTCAATTCGTAGTCCTTGCCGAGCAGCCCGCGCAACGTCGCCGTGTCGTCCCGCACCTGCGTCGTCAGTTGCGCGATCTGCTTCAGGGTGACCGGAATGAGCCCGGTGTCGGCGTTGGAAAGCAGTGCGACGTAATCCTGCACCTGCTTCTTCGGGATGCCGACCCGTGGCGTCCAGTTGATTTGCTTCCACAGCGCCACGTAGAGGGCCTGCTGCAACGACTGCAATGCCGCGTCGGCCAGGTCGAGCTGCCGTTGCGATGCGTTCAGCGTGCCCAGCGCGCGCGTCTGGCCGGGGTCCAGCGGCAGCGTGCTGTTGCCGCCCTGCGCGGCCAGCGACTGGTTGGCATCGCCCGGCCGCGAAACCACCCAGACGTCACCGGACGGAATCGATCCGAACCGGGCCGCCTGCGTCACCATCTCGTAGCGGGCGCGGTCGGTCGCGTAGTCGAAGATCAGCCCGCTCTGGAACGCGAGCAGCATCGTCTCGACTTCCTCCTGCACCGCGACCGGCATGGTGCTGGCGATCCACGCGGCAAGCGCCTCGGCCGCGTTGCTGCCGATCGACACGGCCGGCGGTTCCGGCGACAACGCCGGATCGGTGTACAGCGGATACGCGTGCGCGTCGCCCTTCCATTCGATGCTGTGCAGGAACGCGTGGCAGAGCGTCTGCGACGCGAGATCGTGCTGCGCCGGCGTCAGCGGCGGGCCGCCGGTGACCGGATTGGCCAGCAGCCAGGCCTGCCACGCGGCCTGGGCGGTCGGCACCGCCGTGATCACCGACCAGTCCCGCGCATCCATCAGGGCCTGCCACTGCTGCGCGTCGACAAACCCGCCGTCCGGGCCGAACAGCGGATCGTCGCCGGGTGCCGCATACCAGCCGATGACACTGTATGCATACGCGCCCTGCGCCGTGTCGGGCAGCGGATCGTGAAACGCGAACACATTGCCGGTCGTCGCGTAGACCGAAGCGAACGCGACGTTGCCCGGTGCGATCGCCTGCAGAAACGGCGGCTGCGCGCCGGGCGTCGCCTGCCAGCTCGCCAGCGTGTACACCTTGCCGAGCCGGGTATAGCCGAGCGGGTCGTCGGGCGCGGGCCACGACGTGGTGCCCTCCGCGCCGGTGTAGTCGCTCTGCAGCACCCACGCGGTCAGTTCGGGCGGATTGCCGTCCTGCGCCACGTAGGATCGCGTGACCAGCCACCGGTTCGGCACGGCGGGAAACCGCACCGCGCCTTCGGCATCGGGTTGCTGCCCGCTGCGCAGCGCCGACGGCAGGGTCCAGGTCAGGTGCAGGCCCGTCGTCGGCGTGCCGCCGTCGGTCGAGAACGGGCTCGCGGCGGGCGTGCCGTACGGCAGCGCGGAATAGTCGAAGCGCGTATTCGCCCAGGTCGCCTGCGTCTGATTCGGCGTGCCGATCAACAGCGCGTCGGTATACATCGGCACGAACAGGCACGGGCCTGCCCAGATCGGATTGACGATCTCGCTCATTGCCCGGCCTCCTTTCCCGCACCCGTCGGCGTGAACGGCTGCACGCCGGCGCTCTGCACCATCTCGATCGCGAACCCGGCGCCCGTCAGGCCCTCGGCGGGCAGCGCCCCGGCCGCGCGCAGCGCGGCAGCCAGCGCGGCGTGCGTCTTGCTCACGTCGACCACGTCCGCCACCGAACCGGTCCGCAGGCTCACCGGCACGGTCTGCGTGCCGATCTGCTTGCCGGCGTTCGCGCCGCTCACATTGCGCAGCGACGCGAAGTAATTGCCCTGGTTGTCGTCGATCACGCCGAAATGGAGGCTCTCCGCTGGCTGGTGAATGCGCACCTCGGCCGGCGTCCCGCCCAGCAGGCAGATCAGCACATCGGTGGACAGGCGATCGAGCCGCAGCAGCGGCAGCGCGCGGCCGCTCGCGTCGGTCGCGGTCACCTCGATCCCCGGCCAGCCCGACACCGCGGCCGACCGCAGCAGGAAGCCGCTGGGCGCGCCCGGGCTCGCGGCGGCGGGCAGGCCCGTGCGCGCCGCACGCACCGCCGTGAGATTCTGCAAGGTCTGGTCGATCACGTTCTCGATCTGGCCCAGCAACGTCAAAGATTCGAGGCTGGAGCCGACCCCGATGCTCGCCGCACCGTCGATCAGCCGGTTGGTGTAGTTCTGGTCGAGATAGAAGAAGCGGATGGTCTCGGGCGGCAGCATCGAGGCCACGGGCACGAGGTAGTCGAACGGTACGCCGTACAGCAGCACCAGTTCGCTGAGCCAGTCCTTGCAGGACTGCGGCAGATCCGGCGCCACCGCGGGCGCGGGGGCCGGCGCTGCGCCCACGCGCGCCGGCGCGGCGCCGGGCACGGCAAGGCTGGCCTGCTGCACGACCACGTCGGCCAGGTCGGCCAGTTGCCGGGTTCGATCGATCACGGATCTCATGCGCTTCTCCCAGATGAGGCTGATGGCCCGGTACGGAACGTCATGAACGCCCTCCCAGCACGTCGTCGATCAACTGCAACAACGGGTCGCCCAGCGCCTCGTCGTCGGTGAGCGCGCGCAGCACGGGCGGGCGCCGCAGCGCCTTCGAGCGCAACGCATCGGCCCGGCGCGCGTGCGGGATCACCTTCGGCAGCGTCGGTGCACCGTCGCCGGCGTCCAGCAGGTAGCTTCGCGCGACGTCGAAGAGCGCCGCCTTGTGCTGCAGCGCGGGGGCGACATCGGGATGCCGCGGGGCGGCGAGCCGCGCGAGCGCCGGATCGCCGGGCAACCGCGCCAGCAGCGCGCGTTGCGCCTGGTTCGCAAACTGCTGCTGCATCACGCCGCGACGCCAGTCGAACATCGCGCGGGCGAATGCCGCGTCGGACAGCCCCAGCAACCGGCCGATCTGCCAGGCGACCGCATAGCTCTGGTCGAACAGCCCCGTCGCCGGGTCGTAGCGGATGAACGTGTCGCTGTACTTCGCCGCCCGGACGGCCGCGGGATTGGTCGGCGCGGGCGACAGCGGCCCGCGATACCACGAGGTGGTTTCCTCGCCGGCGCGGGTCGCGTTGACGAGCGGCACGAAGCCGATGTCGAGCGCCGTCTGTGCGTCCGGGTTGCCCACGTCGGCATCGTGCGGATACATGAGCATGCCGATGCCGCCGGGGCGCGACAGGTTGCGCATCAGTCCGCTGAAGCTCCCGACGCCCGGGCTCGCGCGAAAGCCCCAGCTCGCGAGCACGCAGAACCGCAGTTGCGACGCCGCGCCGGTGTTGCCGACGGGCGTGCTGCCGTCCGCGGCGTAACCGGGCAATTGCGCGCCCCACCCTTCGAGCGACACCAGCAACGCGGTGTAGACCGTCTCCGTCGTCGACCGGGCCGGCACCAGCCGATTGCCGATCACGACCGAGAACGTGCCGTCGGCGTTGATGCCCAGTTCTTCCTTGTCGCCCGTGTTCACCTTGCGCGCATGGCACAGCAGCGGCACTTCCTGCAAGGTCGGCGCGAGCGCGCCGAACAGCGCGGCGGGAAGGTCGATGACGTTGCACAGGCTCTCGCCGTCGCCGGGCAGCAGCGTGGCCGGGTCGATCGCCGGACCTTGCGCGCCGTTGTCCGGGTGCAGCAACCGGGCGACCGGCACGGACTTCGCGCTGGCGCCGGCCAGCTCGTCGTCGGTGAGCAGCAGCAGCGCCAGCCAGGGCGTCGTGCCGTCGCCGCCCGGCAGCGCACGCTCCCAAGGCAAGGTCGCGCGGTTCAGCACGATGTGCGGCATCACGTCCGCGAAGTTGCCGCTCTGCGAAGCGGGCGGATACACGGACTGCACGCTGTCGGCGGGCAACGTGAAGCGCGGACCGGACACCTTGAACGCCTGCGTGCCCTGATAGGCCGGCGCCGTACCGCTCGCCACGCCCACCACCTGCTGCTTCCACGCCAGCTGGTAGTCGCCCGCCATCAGCGGCGGCCGGCACGACTGGATGAACTCGATCTGCCCTGGCTGCAGCTCGCCGTCGACGTAGACGGGAATATCGTGGCCCAGGCTCATGAAGCGACCTCCTCTGTTTCGGCAGACACCATGTGGATGGCGACGCGGCTCGACGGCGCGACCGTGCTGCCCAGGCGAACCCCGTAACTCGCGGCCTGCACGGGCGTGAGGCCGACCGTCTCCGGCGCGTCGGCGAGGCCAAGCACGGCCTGCACCTGAAGCGCGTCCTGATTGCGCGTACGCACGACGACTTCCGCCGCGTCGCCGTCGACGGCATACACGAGCAGCACACCCTCGGCGAGAACACGGGTGACGGCCGGACGCGCGCCGTTCCCGTCGATCGACAGCACGGCCCGCGACGCCGCATCGACGTCCTCGCTGCCCTCCACCATGACGGCGATGCTGCGCAGCCCCGCCGGCAAAACGGTATCGAACCAGCCGGGGACAATGCCCGCGTCGGTGCGCACGCGGTTGTGCGCGGCGAGGTCCGCCACACTCAGTTCGGTCAGGCGCGGCCGCAACGCGCGGGCGAGGTCGTAGCGCGGCGCCGCCTGCGGATGCACGCGATAGCCGTCGCCGACGAAGGTGTCGAATCCGGCGCGCGCGAGCCATGCGCCGGACTCCCAGCCCACGGCCGCCTGCGGACCGACCGAAGTGCCCTGGAACAGCACGGTGGCCGTGCCGTCGGGCGCTGCGCGCGCCACCCCGTCGTCGAGCAGCCATTCGCCCAGCAGCGCATCGTTGCCGGCGAGGCACACGGCGCGCACCGGCAGCGCCCCCTGGCGCGTGAGCGCGATGCGCTCGCGCGAGTCGACCGCGCAGGCGACCACGGTGCCCTCGTTCACGCGCATCGCGAGCCCGTCGTCCGCCTGCCGCGCGATGCCGAAGTTGTGCGCCAGCGTCGCGGGCGCCGTGTGCAGGGCCACCGGATCGAACCGCCGGCCGCCCGTCGTCGTGCGCTCGACGCGGAAGCCCGCCGGCTGCGCCGCCCGCAGCGCGACCGTGCCCGGCATCCGGTAACGGCGCAGGCCGCCGAGCAGCCGCACCGCCTCGCGCGGCGCGGCGTCGCCTACCGGTTGCGCGGCGCCGGCGCCGGCCGGCGCCGGCAGGTTCCAGCCCGGCACCGCCGCCAGCGTTTCGGTCAGGCGAGCCAGCGTCGGCGGCGCCTGGTACAGCGCCCATCCCAGCGCGGCGACGATCGACAGGTTTGGCGTCGGCACGACGGGCACGCCCTGCGCCTGCACCGCGGCCAGGATCGCGTTGCGGGCCGATACCACCGCCGGCTGCATGATGCTGTTCATGAGGCGCGTGAGCGCATTTGCCTGATCCATCGGCGCGGCCGGGCTGTAGTGCGGCCCACTGCCGAACGGCAGCCGGTTGGGCGGCAGCAGCGTGAAGCTGAACACCGCGTCGAGCTCCATCGGCCCGATCACGTTCTGCTCGATATCGGCGACGACCGACAGCGCGACGCCGTTCACCGTGTCGGCCAGCAACTGGTCGCCCGACGCGGATGGCGCCGCCGGATCGAAGGCCTGATTGCCCCACAGCGCCGCGGGGGCGCTGCCCAGTTGCGCATCGACCCGCACCCCGGCCACCGGCAGCGTGACGACCTTGCCGCCGGCGTCGAGCACGCTGACCTGCAACGGCGTGGTCACGTTCAACCGCGAACAGGGTTGCACGCCCATCTCGGGCCCCGTGGGCAACGCGTCGCCGCTCCAGTTCGCGACGCTCGACTGCGTGGCGGGAATCGCCGTCTCCACGCTGATCGTGAACGGCAGGCTCTGCAGCACCCAGGTGCCGTCGTCGAGCGTGGACAGCAGCCCGGCCAGCGCCTGCGTCTTGATGGGTTCCGGCGGCGCATCCGGCCCCGCCACCAGGCGCATGCCGCTGCCCGTCATCGTCGGCGACTTCGCGGGCGGGAGAAACGCCGTGGCGAAACCGCTCCAGTCGAGCGTCGCGGTGTCGTCGTTGCCGCCGCTGCCGATCGGGATCGTGAACGAGATGATGAACCAGTGCACCTTGCAGTAGCCATGCACCGGCGGCCCTTCCAGGTGCAGCGTGCAGCCGAGATCGATCGACAGCGTGATCGACACGCCCAGGATGGTGGTTTCGAACGCGGCGCCGACGTCCACGTAGATGTCCACCTCGAACCAGAACGGCTGCCAGGCGATCAGGAAATCGGCCCCCGCGTTCAGCCACGCGCGCAACGGACCGGCGTGGAACTGCACGCGCAAGTAGCCGCCCGCCATCACCGACGACGGCGTCAACGCGAAGTAGGCGCCGCCGGCGACGCTCACCGATCCGGTCACGGGCCAGTTGAAGCCCAGTCGCGGCGGTGCCGGATACCACTTGGGCGGCGAGAAGACCGGGTTGTAGCCGCCCAGCGTGACGACGAAGTCGCCGCGTCGCGGGCCGCCGGCGACGGGCGGCGGGTTGAACCACAGATACGATGCGAAGCCGCCGGTGAGCCGGCATGCCGGCGCGAACAGGAAGGAGTTCGGCGTGAGCTGGGCCTCCGCGTAGAACACGCCGTCGTCGGGCTTGAACGAGACGATGAGCCCCAGTTCCATGTAGACGATCGCCGCCGAGCGCGGCACCTTGGGCGGCAACGCGGCCGCGGTCACGCCGACCAGGTCGATCTCGAAGCTGCGGCCGAACTTGACGAACAGCAGCGCGAACGTGTCGAGCAACTGGAACGAGCTGAAGCGCAGGCCGGCCGCCACCCAGTAGCGCCCGAGCGATGGCGCGACCACGTTGGCGAGCACCTGCAGCGCGCTTTCCGGCGTCGGGTCGGCGCCGAACGTGCTCGAACTGAGCGCGCCCTGGACCAGCGGAAACTGCTGGATCTCGCCCACCGCCGGGATCGTGATGTCGCGGTTGTAGCCGAAGCCGAACGCGAGCCCCTCGATGAAGAACGGCGGCGGCCCGCCGAGCGGAATGTTCAGGTTGGCGAAGGCGAACAGCGACGGCGTCGTGCCGCCGTTGGTCGGGAGTTCGGCATAGGCGCCGAGCGCGACCAGCGAGAACCCCGCGGTCTTCACCACCAGTTGGCCGGTGTAGCTCAGCATCGGCACGGTGGTCTTGAGCAGCCCGCCGCCGATGTCGATGCCGCCGCCGTTGAAGCTCGCGTTGAGGCCGCGCAGATCGAGCCGGTAGCCGTCGAAGTTGGTCGGATCGGTGACCGGAATGCCGACGTCGAGGTCGATCACGTCGAGCTGCAGGCCGGCGAGCTTCACCGAGCCGTCGAACAGCACGTCGAGAATCTTGGCGGCCTGCTGCCAGCCCGCGCCGATCGAGTTGACGTACAGCGGGCCGAAGCCGCGCTGCACCGGCACCACCACCTGCTGGGACGGCTGGCCCTGGGCGTCGTAGAGCTGCACCCACAGCCCGCCCTTCGCGGGCGTCACCTGGTGGCCATAGGCCGCGGTGGCCGAGAACGCGGGGCTGGCGGGCGGATTGGCGGCATCGGGCGACGTCTCGCTGCCGCTGCCGAGCAGGTTCTGCGCGATCGGATTCGCGCCGCTACCGCCCGCATTCGGCACGAGCGACGGCGCGATCTGCTCGAGCAGGACGGCCCCGCCGTACTGGGTGACCACACCGGCTTGCGCGAAGTCGAAGGTCACGAGGCCGCGCGGGCCGACCGACTTCATCTTGAAGCGCGCGAGGTTCACGAGCGGATTCGCGTCGCTTCCGGCGAAATCGACGCCCACGTTGACGAGCTGCAGGCGCAACCGGTCGAAATGCGGCGTGGTGGCGTCGACCGGCACGAACACGCCGATGCCCGGTTGCAGCTGGGTGGCGTCGAGCCCGGTCTGCGCGATCCAGTCGCTGTCGGTCGCACCCAGTTGCAGCTTGAACTGCGGCACGCTGGACTTGAGGACCAGATCCGGCAACTGCAGCACCATGCCGTAGTTGCCGGTCGTGCCGGGCTGCGGGCCGATCCACAGCCCGCCGGTCTGATTCAGCGTGAGCACCTTGATCCGGGTGGACAGCAGCGTGGTGAGGAGGCCGGCGAGGAACGCCTGCACCGACAGCGCGCGCAGCGCGTCGAAGCTGTTGAGCACGTACTGGTTCTTCTCCATCAGCAGCACCTGGCTGCCGACGAGTATCTGGCCGGCGCTCGGCCCCTGGGCGCCAGGGAACAGCGGCGTGCCCAGCCACTTGGTGACGACCGGTGTGTTCAGCACGACCATCGACACGTAGCGCGGCACCACGTTGACGAGGATCGCCAGCGCCCACTGGCCCGCCGCCGCGGCGATCGCTTTCGGGTCCGTCAGGCCGAACGGCTTCGGCAGCAGCGCGCGAGCCAACGGGCTGGGTTCCGCGCCGCCGCCCATCGGATCGACGCTCAGCGTGAAGCGCATCGCCGCGGTGTCGAACGCGATGTCGAGCGCGGGCCCCTGCGCCCCCTCGATGGGCGCGCACACCGACGCCTGCAGCTGGAACAGCGGCGTGCCGCTCGCCGGCGTCCCGTCGGCATTGAACGGCAGGCTCAGGCCGCTGCGCCCGACGCGCAGTTTCACGAGCGGGACGGCGGGCGGATCGAGCTCGACCCACAGGCCCAGCCGACCCGGCGTGGTGCTGGTGTCCAGCCCGGCGAGCAGCGTGACGGGCAGGTTCGGCGATGGCTGGTAGGCAATCAGGTTGCCCTGTTGGCTCACGCCGGCGACGACGCCATTCAGCAGTGTCGTGACCGCGCCGATGGTCTTGCCCGCCTGGGCGGTGGAGAGCCGGTCGCCGAGCCACGCCAGCGCCTGGGTGGGCACTTGCGCCGGTCCGCTCACGTTCACCAGCCGGGTCAGCAGCGCCTTCACGTCGAGCGCGGCGCCCGCCGTGCGCAAGCGCTGCGCGAAGTCGGCCGCGCCGCCGGTGGCGAGCGCGTCCAGCAGCGCGCCGGTCAACTGCTCGACCAGCAGCGGCACGGCTTGCTGAATCGCCTCGGTGACAAGCGTCTGCCAGCCGGGGAACGGCAACACGACGAACGCCGGCGCACCGCTGCCCGCGCCGAACGACAGCAGAAAGCCACGGTCGTAGCCGCTCACCACGGACAGCCGCCGCGCCCCGACCTGCCCGGACACCGTCACGCCGGCAGTAAAGCCGGGCTGGAACGACGGATCCAGCGACAACGCGAACTGCAGCGCATCGATGCGCGCGGCGTCCACGCTCAGGTCCAGCGGCGCGGTGAGCAAGGGCTTCACCATGAAACGCTGGGCGCCGGTGTCGGCGATGAAGTCGATCGCGACGTTGTACGGCAGCCCGCTCACGCGAATGCCCTGCGCCACCGGCTCGACCCTGACGCCGGACCCCGAGCCCGCGGCAGGAATCAGCGCCAGCACCTTGGCGATCTGCGCGATGTTGAGCTGACCGTCGAGCCCGACCACCGCGTCGTTGAGCAGCCAGCGCAGCGGCTGCTCGAACAGGCCGAGCGGCGATTTCAGGTACCAGCGCCCGCCCGCGTCCTGCCACGCCAGCCCGAACGCGCTGAACGCGGCCTGCGCGAGCGGATAGGGATTGAGCAGCAGCGGCTCCACCACGCCGGTGACGAAGGTTCCCAGCGCGTAGGCCGGCGCGACCTTCGACAGGCTCGTCACGAAGCGTCCCGTGTCGAACGGCCAGAACTGCACCGGCAGCGGCGCCGGCAGGCCGGTGCCGCCGAACGTCGCGAACGCGCTGAAGCCCGGCCCCTTCGCACCGCCGCCGAGCGGATAGTCCAGCAGGGTCGAGATGCCGAGCCCGACCGGCGTCAGACGGGCGTCGAACGCGGTGTCGAGCGTGCCGGTCAGGAAGTTGAAGCTGGCGGCGCCGGACAGTGCGAGGATGCCGCCCACCATCACGGGCGCCGTCTCCGCGATCTCGAGGCTCAACTGGTTGCCGTCCTTCACCGACAGCGTGAACGGCCCGTAAGCGACCTGATCGAGATTGCTCTGCCACTGGCTCAGCAGCGCCGCGAGCGCGACCTTGTCGTTCCACAGCGTGGCGAACAGACTCGGCAGCGTTTGCGCGGGCCGCGCGAGCAGCGGCAGCCACGCGGACGGGACGGGCGCGTAGCCCGTGTCGGCATCGGTGAGCAGGCCGAGCGCGTGCCCCAGCGCGAGCAGGCTGACGGGCGCGGCCGGCGGCGTCACCCCGAGCAGCCGCCACCACAGGTCGAGCAGTTGCTGGCGCGGCGTCTGCCCGTCGCGCAAACTGGCCGGCGCGTCGCCGGACAACAGCCGCAACAGGCCCTGACAGAGAAAATCGAGCGGATCGGACACCAGCGCGTTGAAGCCGCCGGCATTGATGCCCACGATGCGGCCCGTATTGGCATCCACTTGCATCAGGCCGAGACGCGTGAGCAGATCCAGCACGGTCTCGAAGGTCGGGTTGGCGCCGAACTGCTGCAACACCGCGCCCACCGCGAGATTGAGCTGGCCGCCGAACGCGTCCAGCAGGTTCGGCGCGGCGCTGGTGGGCGGCAGCGACAGCGTGCTCGCGGGCAGATAGCCCTTGAAGTTCACGTCGGTCAGCGTCAGCAGCGGCTGCAGGACGAAGCGCCCCTGCTGCCACCCCATCGTGCAGCCGACGGTCAGGCTGCCGAGCGTGCCGATCCCCGCGGGATCGTCGATCAACGGCCCGGCCGTGCCGGTGAAGACAGCCGACAGCAGCGCCGCGGGCAGCATCGGTTGGGCCGGCGCGGGGGCCTTGCCCAGCGCGTACTCGACGAGATTGCCCGCGAGCGTCACGGTGCAGGCCGTATGGCCGACCGTGGTCGCGATGCCGCGCGCGGCGCCCAGCCCGACGCTGGACGCGGCCGGATCGATCCATACGCCGAGATCGAACGGCAACGGCAGGCCGATCGGCACCCGAAACGGGGCGGCGTAGGTGCCGGCCCCCGCGATGTCCGGCGCACGCGCAGCGGACGACGCGGCCCAGCCGGCGAGGCCGAGCGCGGCCCGGGCCGCGTCGGTGCTGCCGAACACGCCGGCGAGCTGCGCGTTGATGTCGCCCAGCGGATCGTTGAAATTGGCGGGCGTCAGCGTCGGCATCGACGCGGGCCAGGTCACGCCCGGCGGCATCTGCGCCGCGAGATCGGGCAGCAGGCCGAGGATAGCGGTCAACGCGAGGCCGCCACGCGTGCCGCTGCGGCACGCGGCCACGCCGAGCAGGCGGGTCAGCAGCGGCGCGAATGTCGCGGCCGCCTGCGTCACGAGATCCTGCAGTGCGCTCGCCTCCGTGAACACCATGTCGGTGCCGACCGGCATCGACGTCCCGTTCACGATCACCGCCGGCTGGCCGACGCGCATGTCCCAGACCCAGCCCTGCTCGCGCGCCCAGCGCGCGGAGAACCCGCTGCTGGCGACGCGCAGCTGCGCGCCGGCGACCGCGGGCGTCGTATAGCCGTCCGGCAGCGCAAACGCGGCGGCGAGCGCGGGCAGCACCTGCGCGCCGGCCAGCCCGGCCCCGCCGGCCGCGACGTCCAGCTGCAGCAGCTCCAGCGTCACCGCCAGCGTCAGTGCGGGGCCGCCCGTGATCTCCAGCTTCGGGGTCAACGCGAGGCCGAGCACGAGCGTGCCCGCGAGCGTTCCGTCGGTGGCGGGCACCGCATACGCCAGCAGCGACACGGGCGTGCTCGACAGCGGCGCGAGCCATGGGTCGGCCCGCGTGCCGCTGCCCGTCACCGTCGCTGCGCCGGATTGCGCGAGCAGGCTGGCGAAGGTCTGCACGATGGCCTGGAACGCGGGCTTGCCGTCGACCTCGATCCCGCCGAACAGCAACTTCGCGTAATAGGCGCCGAGCGCCCCCGCCGGATCGGCGTAGGACGCGGCGATGCCCTTCGCACTGAACGGCGGCACCAGCGCATCCGGCCACGAGGCTGCGCCGGTGTCGGGCGGCGTCACCCCGACGATGGCCGCCGCATAGCCGCCGAAGCTGGCGGCCGTGCTGCCGAACAGTTCGGTGAACGCGCCGGCGATCAGCGAATACACCTCGGTGATCAACTGATCCACCAGTTTGCCGGGCTGCAGCAGGTCGAGCTGGTCGAAACTGCCGTTGGGCGTGCTCACACCGAGCAGCTGGAAGCGCGGCAGAATCACCGGGCCGGACTCGCCCACGCCGAGACCGATGCCCGCCACGAGCGCGTCGAACACATAGGCCTTGCCGCCGACGCTGCCGGAAAACAGCGGCGCGCCCGCTTTCGGCCCGTCGAGGCGCAGGCCCGCGTCGAAACGGATCTGCGGCGTGACGGCCGGCCGCTTCGCCGACAGCGCAAACGCCCCCAGTTCCAGCGCGCCGCCGAAATTCAGCCGCGCCGCATTGCCGAGCGCAGCGGCCTCGGACCGCACCGACAGGCCCGGATAGAACGTGCGCAAGCCTTGCGCGTCGACGACCGTCGCGGCCGTGAAGTTGAGCGAACCGACGCCGTCGAGATGAAGAAGCGGCAGCGCGTACGGTTCGTCGCGTGTGCCGCCGCCCGTGACGTCCGCCGGTGCGCCGCCGATCAGGCCCGCCACGTAGCCGAGCCACGTGCGGCCGAGCGCGGGATCGGCGAACAGCGACGCGAACCACGTCATGAAAGGCTGGGCCGGATCGCCGCCGGACACCGCCTGCTGCACCACCGTATCCCAGCGCAGCAGCGGCAGCAGCGGCAGCAGCGGCGCCTGCGCGTCGCCGGTCGTTGCCCGCGGCGACAGGCCGAGCACCGGCAACAGGTAACGCGCCTGCGGCGCATCGCCGACCACGTCGCTCAGCGCGATCACGCCCAGCGTGGCGATGGTGCTGATCAGCTCGATCGACGAGATCGCCTGCAGATCGGCCAGCGTATAGTCGCGCGGCTCGACGGCGGTGGGGAGCTGCAGTTGCTGCACCAGCACCGCGATGTCCACCGACGGCGCTGCCATGTCGATGCTCGCGGTGAGCTTGCCGCCGCTGAACGACAAGCCGTCCTGATCGACAATCTTGCCGTCTCCCGTCGCGCCCACGGCGATGCCCACCTGCAGCGGATAACCCGGCTGTCCGAGCGTGAGCGCGAACTCGCCCTTCCCGAGCTTCAGCAGCGGCAGCCTTCCCCACAGCGACACGTCCACGCTCGCGGGGCCGCTCGGCAGGGCCGACGCGGCAAACGTGCTGACATACATCACGCCGAGGCCGAACACCTGCGCGCCGGCCGCGTCGGTCTCGGACACCAGGTACACGCCCGTCGGCTTGCCGGTGGACGGATTGTTGATCGGCATCCATTGGCCGAGACTGCCGGGGTTCCTGACCGGCAGGCCCAGCGCGTGGCCGCCCACCTGTCCGAGCAGTTGCACCAGCAACGCGGCCAGATCCCCGCCGTCGTCCCGGAACGCCTTGCCGATGTTGCCCACCGGATCGGCGAACCAGTCGCCGTTCAGCGCATAGACGGGCCCGTCGCCGGCCAGCCTCAGCAGCCCGACCGCGAGGCCGAGCGCGGCCACGGTAGGATCGAGGCGTTGCCCGTTGATCAGGATGGGCGTGGTCGACGGACTCAACAGCTCGGGACTGGTTGGCTGGTTCATGCCGCTGGACTCCTGTACGAAGGAACGCCGCGAATGCGCCGCCCCTGTGGGTGTGAAGCCGCGTTACGCGCGTTGCCGCAGCGTGACCACGCTGGCCGGACCGTTCGGGCCCGCCGGGCCGCTCGGGCCATGGGGGCCGCCCGTGCCATCCGGCCGGCCCGCGCCGGCCGCGCCACCGGCGCCGCCCGCGCCGCCGAGTCCGCCCTGGGACGGCTTCGCGTCGACTGCCACGCTGCCGCCTGGCCCCAGGCGCTCGAAGTAGATGTTCACGAACGAACCCTTCCCGCCCGCGCCGCCCGCGCTGCCTGCCCCACCCATGCCGCCCGCGCCGCCTTGCGCATTGCCGTTGCCGTTGCCGCCCGAACTGCCGCGGCCGCCGCGCCCGCCCTGACCGCCCGCGCCGCCGCCGGCCACCACGAGAAGACGGCCGGCGATCACGCCAACGTTCAACTCGGCGTTCGACGCGTCGCCGCCCGGGCCGCCGGGAGCGCCGGGGGCGCCGCAGCCGCCAGGTGAACCGCTCATGCCGGGCCACTGACCGTCCCGTCCGGGCTGGCCGTCACCGCCCGGCATGCCGTCCCTCCCCGGCGAGCCGACGATCGAGAGCACGGACGGCGGCTCGCCGCCGGACGCGCCTTGCAGCAGGCCGATATTCGCGATGACCCTGGCACCGACGTCGACGCGCGCGCCCGGTTCGAGTACGACGCTGCCCGCCACGAGATGCAGCGCATGCCCTTCATCGGCCTCCATCAGCAGGCGGTGCCCAGGCCGCACGCGGATGCCCTCGACGGCGAAATAGGCGTCCATGCGCCGCGGATCGAGTCCGACGCTCGGCAGGCTGCTGGCCAACTGCGTCCGGGACGACCAGGCAATGCGCAACACCCCGTCGTCGGTCGATGCGCTGTCGAGCACGCCGTGCACGACCTGCCCCGGCGTGATGCCACGTTGCTCGAGCGCGCGGCTGAACAGCGCATGCGCGGCCGCCGGCAGCCCGGCGACCTCCGACAGGTCGGCCATCGTCGCCTTCACGCCCGGCCCGGCGGCAATGCCGGGGTTGAGCAACGCGATGTAGCTGCTGATCGCGTGGTAGCTGTTGCCGTTGACGGGATCGGCATCCCCGCCGGTCAGCGTAACGGGATCGCCGACGCCGTATACCGTGTAGTTGAGACTGAACTGCGGCACCACGTCGGCCACCCGGGCGATCAGGAACACCGACTTCTCCGGCACCGTCGTCTTGTAGAAGCGCGTGAATGTGAGGAGTGCGAATGGGGGTGGCCCGAACGCATAGACTTGCGCGGGTGCGGGCACGCCATCGAGCGGATTCTGGGTCATGTCCAGCATCGCGAGGCTCGCCAGATTGCCCCCTGCGTCATGGCCGCACAGCAGCAACTGTCGGATGCCGTTGGGCAGCTTCGCGCGGGCCGCCTGGATGGCCGCGGCGAAATTGCCGCGCAGCGCGTCGTAGAGCGTGCCGATGCCCTGGCCCACGCCCGCATCGGACGGCGCCCCCTTCAACCACGGCGGGTAATAGACCGACGTATCGGCCACGCGCTGCACGAGTTCCAGCGCCGACACGGTGCCGCGAAACGCCATGGTCATCCGGCCGCCGGCGGGGTCGACGAAGACGGCGCCCCACGTCACGTTGTCGCCATCGGTGATGTCGGCCGCATAGACCCACGGCGCGGGCGGCGCGACGGTCGTGTCCGGATGCTGAAAGCGCTGATAGGCGAGCGCGCACAGGATCGACAGCGGCGCGGCAGTCTCCGGCGCATATTGCCCGGGGGTCGCCCGCACGGCGAATCCGGCGTAGTCGCGCAATGTATCGGCTTCGGCGCAATCCGCGCAGCACGGCTGCCGCAGGTAGGCGCCGAACCCGAGCGCCTGCCCGTAGAACCACGCGGTGCGCTCCGCCCACGGTGCATCGTAGGTCGGCACGCTGGCGGGGAGCGTTTGCGTTTGTCCGGTGGCGGCGAGCTGGACGGTGTCGCTCCGGGTCGGCGCCGACGGAAAGAAGTCCACGCCGCTCGCGTTCACCGTATAGGCGGTCGGCAATGCGCCGTTGAACGCATTCGCGAAGCTCGTGTCGCTGAACGCGGGAGACGACAGCGCGTACACCGCGATGTCGGTCACCGGCGACTGTTGCGACGGCCCCCAGTTGTTGCGCGGCACGGCGTACGCCGCGGCAAGCTGCGCGAGCGGGCCGCCGGCCGTCATGCCGGCGAACACCACCGGGAACTGCTTCGCGAACACATCCATCCGCCCGACCTGGATCAACGCGTCCGCCAGCGCGTCCTGCACGCCGTTCCACATCGACAGGTAGCCCACCTGCACCCGGCCGTCGATCGCGGCGACCGACGCGAACAGCGTCCCGTGGACACGGGCGATCGCGCGCTCCAGCGCCGGCGCATGGTGCGCCGGATCGGTCGCGGCCACCATGTCGCGCACCGCGTCGAGCAATTGCTGGCCCGCGAGGCGGGTTGCGCCTTCGGCCTCGCCCGGCACCGGACAGGCGGCCTGCCAGTCGTCGAGCGTGCGTCGAAACGCGTCGCTGCTCGCGCGCATCTGCTGCGGCAGCGCCAGCACCCGGCGCAGTTCGTCTTGCCGATCCCATTCGCGCAACGGCTTCGAGAACGTGTGCAACTGCCGGTGCAACGCCAGCGTATGAGCGGCGAACGCCGCCGCCCGGCTCGCCGGCAAACCGAACGTGACGGGCACCAGCTGGAGGCCAGCGGACGTGACGCCCTGCGTGTAGTCGTCCCACGTGCTGCCCATCGCCACGATGGCGACGATCTCGCCGTTGGACGGCAGGTTGCCCACGACGATATAGCCTTGCGCGCCGTACAGGCCGTCGCGAAAGGTTCGCGCCACGCTCCAGCCGGGTGGCGGATTCACATTGTCGAGGTTCGCCGCAGCCTGCTCGGCAAGACTCGCCATCAATGCGGCGTCCTGCGCGCTATAGGAAAAGATGCTCATGTCCGCAACCAGGTTGGTCGGGCCACCGCCGGCCCCGGCCGCGCATGACGAGGCCGGGCGGCGCGCAGCGTCATCGCACGGATGACACGGCGCGCCGTTGAAATCGGCGGCAGCACCGAGGTGCAAGAAAGCCCTCGATTCAGGCCGCCAGAAGTGCCGTCGGCTTCGCTGTCACGACGACCTTGCCGTTACCGCCGGGCGCGCCGTTCTGGCCGGGGAGTCCCGCTTGACCAGGTGCGCCCGAGGCCGCTTGCGTCTGCGGCTTCCCCTGGACCAGCTCGTTCAACCCGCCGGCGCCGCCCAGCCCGCCCGCGCCGCCCGTGCCGCCCTGCCCACCCGCGCCGCCGATCGACGACGGTGCGATGTACGCAGTCTGGTTTTCGGAGCTGTAGTAGACGTAGATGTCGCCGCCATTCCCGCCGGGCGCCCCGTTGCCGCCATTGCCGCCCGCGCCGCCATTGCCGCCCTCGCCGCCGTGGGCCGGCTGGACGCAGTTCTGCGTGAGGCACGACGCCTGCGGATTCTGGCCGGCATTGCCGCCTGCCCCGCCCGGCCCGCCGTTGCCGCCCGCCCCGCCCGCCCCGCCGGTGCCGCCGGTGCTCAGGATCGTGAGCGTGCCTTTCAGCGTGCCGCCCAGGTAGATCACGCACTGCGGCGCGGAACCGCCCGTGATGCCGGCGGTGCCGTTGCTCGCCGCGCCGCCCGTTTGCCCGGGCGTGCCGTTGCCCGACGGATAGCAGACGCGATCCGAGTAGCTGCCGGGCAGTCCGTTTTCGCCGGGCAGCCCCGCCGCGCCCGGGCTGCCCGGACGACCGGGGCCCGCGGGCGGGGCACTGATGGTGATGACCGGGGGGGTAGTCATTGGGCCTCCCATTCCAGCATGGATGCGAGTCGCTTCTGGATGATGCTCAACTGACACGGGCTCCCCGGGCTGCCAGGCGCTCCGGTAGAGCCCGGATTGCCGGGGCTGCCGGACCCACCCCCGCCGGCCCCGCCCGTGCCGCTGCTACCTGCCGAGCCGCCCTCGCCCGCACCGCCGCCGGCGCCACCGGGCGCGCCGGTCGGCGTGGTTCCCGTCCCCCAGATGATGCTGCCGTTGAGGGTGCCGTACGTCACCGTCACCGTGGTGCCGTCGCCGCCGCTGCCGCCGTTGCCGCCGTTGCCGCCCTGGCCGCCGTTGCCGCCCCGGCCGGCGCCCGTGGCCGGGCACTGCTGGTTGGCCCCCGCGCCGGAGCCGCCATTGCCACCGTTGCCGCCCCTGCCGCCGCCGCCGCCCCCGCCACCTGCGCCCGCCGACGTCTGGATGGAGAGGATGCCGTTGATGGTCGCTGAAGTGAACGTCACTCCGACCGCGGCCGCCCCTTTGCCGCCGTTGCCGCCCGTGCCGCCGTAGGTGCCGTTGCCGCCGGTGCCGCCCCCCGTTCCGCTGCTCGAACAGCGCCCCTTGTTGTCGGCCGAACCGGAGGAACCCGGGCTGCCCGTGCCGCCTGCCGTACCCTGTGCCCCGGTCTGCCCAGCGTAACCGGACGCGGACACCGAGCCGATCGTCGTCGTACCCATGTGGATTTCCCCTGTCAGGACAGAATGTTGAACACGCCGACGTTGAACGTCACCTCGGTATTCACGAGAATCTGGCCGCCCGGTTCGACGGTGATCGATTTCGCGTTATAGGCGACCGGCCCCGGCCCGTTGATCACGAGCGGATTGCCCGGCGTCACCACCACGTCGCCCGCGTTGACCACCGTCCCCTGCAGCGGAAAAGACAGCGCGTTGATGACGGGCTCCCAGTCCTTGACCCGCGCGGAGTTGCCGGTGAGATACGCTCTCGACGCGCGGTCGACATCCGCGAGCGTCGCGGGATCGAGCGCGTCCTGCAGCCGGCACACGTCGCCCGCATGCTGCTGCACCGCGACGAGTGCCGACTGCGGCGGCGGCGGCGGATAGTCGATGTGACTGTCGCCGAAGTGCTCCTTCGTGTAGTGGTAGTCGGGCACGCCGCCGAGACGCTTCATCTCGGCAATGTCGTTCACGACCCGCACTTCGCCCGCCACGTCCGCGCCGCCGTCGGGATGCCCGAACCGCACGGCGCGCCCGGCTTCGTTGCGCGCCAGTTGCCCCGTGTTGTGCGACTTGCCCTCGAGATCGGCAAGCGTGTTGCCGTAGAGCTTGAGACGCGCTTCAAGAATTTGTGCCTCGGTACTCGTCAAAGTCACCATGCAAACCCCCATATGCTCGTGAAGTGACAGGCGGGGCGAACCTCGCCGGCTGGTAAGGCGGTGCGTCTGCGCAACGCGCGCATCGGCGGTAACGCCTGGACAGAACAGACGAACAGCGACAACCCGGTCGCCCCGGCATGCGGCACGCGCGGCTTCGTCAACTCATGCGCGGCCGGGTCCGGAAACGACGCGAACTCAACCCCTTCGACGGGACCGACACCGGAAAGGGCGCCGCCCCCGGTACGGTCAAATAAAAAGAAGAATTGGCGGCAACACTCCGCCCAATTGATTGGGATAATGAAACGATTTATTGGCGCCTCGAACATTTTCATGTTTTGCGTATTAATTTCGATCCACGCACATAAATGTGTGCAATACATTCGCCCGCCCGATTGCGTGCCGATGTCTCCAAACGGCATTCGTTTAACCGGGTCGGATATCTGATTCGATTGGTGCGATGTCGATCGCGCGACAGGTCGAGCATGTCGCGTGTGCAGCGAGACGCTCGTTGAGTGGCGTCATGCTTTCCCCGATGCGTTGGTCTGATTGCAAAGAATCTGCGCCGATTCTAGTTATGCGAAAAAGAGCGTGTCAACCTGACAGAACTGGGGGGTTGCGGGATAGCGGATGCGTTTCCTATAACTGCAGGTACGCGTGTGCATTTTTTAAATATTCGCAATCGCATTACGGGGTGTTTACGGCGAGTCTCGATCAATTTTTGTCAATTGATTGACACATTATATTCATCGGGAAGGATGAAAAACCATCATGCGAAAGGGAGTTGCATGAATTTAAAAATTAAGTCCTTACTGCATTGGCTCCGCAAGAATATCGCGCTGTATAACGCGGCCTATTTGTTCATCCCGTTCTTCGATCTTTTTTGCGGCGGGCGCAGGCGACCGGTGTTCTTCGACATCGACCGCATCTACCCGTCGCTACGCTGTCTCGACCAGCACAAGGAAGAGATCCGGCTTGAACTCGAGGCGCTCCTGCCGCAACAGGATCAGATGCCGAAATATCACGAGCTGGATACGGATCTGATTCATGCATCGGGGCGCTATCACCGCGACAAGCGCTGGAACGTCTTCATGCTGTTCAGTTACGGCGTCAAGCCGGAGCACAATCGCGCGCTCGCGCCGCGAACCACCGCGCTGCTCGATCAGATCCCCGACCTCGCGCAGGCATTCTTCTCGATCCTCGACCCGGGCAAGTCGATCCCGGCCCATTCGGCGCCCACCCGCTCCTACATCCGCTATCACCTGGCGTTGCGCGTACCCGAGACCAACCCGCCGTCGATCCGGGTGAAGGACCAGGTCTATACGTGGAAAGCCGGCGAAAGCATGATGTTCGACGACAGCTGGAACCACGAGATCGTCAATCACAGCGACGGGATCCGCGCGATCCTGCTGGTGGACGTGCTGCGGCCGATGCCGTGGCCGGCTCGCTGGCTCAATCGCCTCTTCTTCTGGATGGGCTGCCGCTGGTACGGGCCGCGTATCGGGAAGGCCGCGGCCAATTTCGTGGTCCGGCTGTAGCGCAAGCACGTTGCCGATCTTGTGGAACCAGTCGCACTGATATCAGCCACCGTCACGTCTCCCGGTGCAAGCGCTCAGGCTGCGATCGCACGACTTACCGTCGGCGACTACGCGTCCAGGTCGATCGTTGCATGAGTTGCCGTACGTGAAAGCGAGGCCGGGTCACTCGCTCAGGCGCATCCATTTTCGTACTCCTTTCTAAAACGAATCCAGGAAGTCTCGTTTCACGCCGAGGGGCTTACGGTGCAGCCCTTCCATCGCATCCGATGCGTTGCATCATTATCGGCCGGCGTCACGTTGACTTTAGCGTGGCCACCTTCTATCAATAAGTGCAGTGTATCAACCGGTTTGTCTTCAACCTATTCACAGATAATGGAACCGTCTTGTCCGTGACAATCGGTCATCGCACCTCCTTCGCATCGGAACCCGGCAGATCTGCTGATCTGCGCGAACGGGTCGATCGCGGCGAACAGGCCGTGCGCGATATGTTCATTGCGCTTTCGTGTGCATTCATGAAACGGCATGGGCTCGCGCGGCATTTCCCGCGCCACGACGTGATGGACCATACGCTTCCGTTCGCCGATCCGCTGACGACATCGCAAATCGACGAAGTCTTTGCCGACCTCGTCAAGCGTTGTACGCTCGACTTTCTGACGGGTGCCGGCTCCAGCAACTTCCCGGTCGATTTTCTGATGTTGACCATCCAGGCGCGCGCCCAGCATGACGGGTACGAATACGAGCCTGATCTTGCCTACTTGCTCGACACCGGGCCTGTCGTGTGGATGGCGACCCGGCGCTTTTACCAGGAGGTGGGGCGCGAAGCGACGCGGCGAATCTGGGACATCGGCTGCCGCCTGCATTATGAGCTGCACGACAGACCCTACCGGGACGACTACTTCTCCGACCGGAAGTTCGTGTTTGGAGATCCGGAAAACATCGACAAATGCGGCTAACCAACGACCCGGTCCTGTCGCAGATGGTCGATGTCTATGCTGCGATCTATGGGGATCACTACGCGCTGACCGAACGGGCAATGGCTCCCGCGATGGAGACCGTTCGAAGCGATCTTGAACGGCTCGCGATTCAACCGGACGCGTTGGCGAGGATGACCGTCTTCAACATCGGCACCGGAAGGGAAGCGGCGGCGTTTCATCGGCTCGGCGCGAAGCGCATCGTCCACGCCGATCTTTCCCCACTCGCCGTCCGATCGATGCTCGCGCTCGCCGCACGCGCGCCAGGCCACAGCCGCATCCACAGCGTACGACTGGATATCTGCAAGCCCGGCACCCAGGTCGCCCAAGGTTGCCGGATCGACCTTGCCTACCTGAACGGCGTGCTTCATCACCTGTACGATCCCGCGACCGCGCTTCGCAACCTGCTGCCGCGGCTCGGTGACGACGGAACGTTGTTCCTCCGCTTCTACCGAAGCGGATCGTTTCTGTTCTTCGTCGTCGACCTGCTTCGCAGATTCATCGGCATCGACGACCGCGCGACGTTCACTGCGCTGACGGCGGATGGTGCGACGCTCCACGACGACTCGGATCCGTGGCTGTACTCCGATCTCTACGACGACTTGTTCGTTCCTGTACTCAAGCTTATTCCGCCCGACAAGCTGGATGCGTTCATGGCCTCCTGCGGATTCGCGCCGGCGCTCCCGGCTGAGCTGGCGCCCGCGTACGATCACGGCCCGGGAACGGACGCGTTCGTGGCCGCCGCATATCGACGCGCGTCCGACGGGCCGTCCGACGGGCCGCCGAGCGAGTTTCCGGCGTCTGTCGATCAGCTGCACGGCATTCGCTACCGGGATGCAACCCATCTGGAAACGATCGAGGTCGCGCAGGACGTCGTTCAGCGAATCGCGCGGCTCGACGCCGGAACCCGGATCAGGGCGGCCATCTCGATCTACCGGCTCGCGCGCGACAACGGAATGTCCGCCGCGGAGCGGCACCGCGCATTGCGCGATCTTCTACGTGAGGCCACATGACGCGGCACGGCGAGCTGTTGATCGAAGAAATCGTCAAGCACCGTTCCTGCCGTGCACTCGACGATGTCCGCTGGAGCGATGTCAATGCGCGCTTTGAAGGGTCGCTGTTTTGGCACGGCGTGCCGACCAGCACCGGAGCGCTGGAAGCGTTCGCAAGTTTCGCCGCCTCCAGGCCGAACCTTCCGGCACCTGTGTCCGTGGTGGTCGGCATCGCGTCGAGTGGAATCGCATGGGCGACGGCCGTGGCGCTGCGCATGGCATTGCCGCTTGCGGTGCTGAGGCTGACCGAACACCGGTACGGACCGACCAACCTCGACGTGAGACGGCACGCCGGCCGAAACGCATACCTGATCGACAATCACTTCGGCTCCGGCGAAACGATCGGCCAGGCACGCAGTCTTCTCGCGAACTACAGCGTCAACGTCGCGGGAACCTGCGTCGTCGAGGCGCGCGAACCCGATCCGGGCATCGTGACGCCACTGACCGTCGATGCAAAGCTCCGTGCACTGCTCGAGCGAGGCTATTTTTCGCGCGTCGGCGCGGAGATAGCCGAGCGGTACCTGCTGCACAAGGACGATTGGCTGGCCGATACGGCGTGGGTGCGGCGCGTCCGCGATGACCTTCGACGCGAGAACCGCGAACCAGGAAAGGGAGAGTCACCATGATCGACCGTACAACCATGGAATCCGCTGGTGGTCCGTACGAGAGGCTTTATGTCGCGACGCCGAGCCTTTGGCGAGGTCACGTTGGCGAAATGGTCGAGTTCTTTTGCGAGAACGTCCGACAACCTCTCAAAACAGGGCAGATCGTTGCGAACGCAATCGATCTCGGCGGAGGTGAAGGCGACAACGCGATCTACCTGGCTGAGCGCGGCTACCGCGTGCACCTTGTCGATCTCTCGCCGACAGCGATCATGCACTTCGAGAAGCGTCTGGAGACGGTGCGCGACGAGGTGCGGGATCGTCTCACCTGCGAGTGCGGGAGCGTCGATGCGCTGACGCTTGCCGGCCGATATGACGTGATTGTCGCCTACGGCCTCCTCCACTGCTTTCCGACCGCCGGCGAGGCGAACCGGGTTGCGCGCGCGTGTGTCTCTGCGTTGACGTCCGGCGGATACTTCATCGTGAGCGCCCTCACGGACGGCGTGCCGGTCGATCGGCACGTGCATCCGGAGCTTGCGACCTGCCACCTCCCGTCCGTCTCCGAACTTCGCGCCTGGCTGCGCGGGCTCACGGACGTGAAAGTGGAAGTCGATCGCTTCGACGAGACGCACGGCCAAGGACCGTCTCATCGACACGAGGTATTCCGGGGCATCTTCCGGGCACCTTGAAATGACGCATCTCGACCTTTCCGCCACTGCCATGCAACCCGCATCGACGTCGGCCCCCGATCGGCGTCATTTCAAGGCCATCGTCGACGACGGAAAGCCGATCCTGATCAAGGACGCGGTCCGCCACTGGCCGGCCATCACGCGCTGGAGCCTGGATCACGTTGCCGACGTCGCAGGCGCACGGCGCGTGCCCGTCGAGTTCTATCCGGAGGGCAACTATTACACCGGGTGGCTCTCCTTCGAGACCACGTTAAAGCGGTATCTCGAGCTTGCGGTCCAGGCAGCCGACGAGACACCCGGCCCTCGTTACTATTTGGCGGAGGTGCGCATCGATGAGCGCTTGCCGGAGCTCATGCAGGATATCGAGCTGCCCGGCTTCATCGATCCGGCGCTGCTCGAATACAGCGGGCTGTTTCTCGGCCGCGACACCATCACCGGGCTGCATTATCATGCGACCGATCAAGCGCTTCTGTGCCAGATCCGGGGCACCAAGCATCTACTCCTGTATCCCCCACAGGACTTCCGGCACCTCTATTTCGAACCGTGGTACTCGCATCGCTTCAACTTCAGCCGGATCGATTTCGGCCGCCTCGACCTGGCGCGGTTTCCCGAACTTCGAAGGGCAACGCCCCTTGTGTGCACCCTTCATCCCGGAGACGCCTGCTTCATCCCGATCCACTGGGGGCATGTGGTCGAAGGCGAAGGAACGAACGCATCCGTTACGTTCTTCTGGCGGGCGCAGCGGCGGCATTGGGCCGCGCATCCGGTGTCGGCACACGCGTTGGCGGGCCACCGGTTTCGCGCGTGGGTGACGAGGCCGCTCGCTCGCCGGCTCTCCGACTGGTTCCGCTATCGCGTGGCGATCGATTGACCCCGCCTAGGGGCGCAGATCGATGAGGCGCTTCGACCACAGCTGATGGAGTTCGAGACCGAGTGCATTCAGGTCACCCTCTTCCCGCTCCCGCTCCGACAGGAGGTCGATGGCCTTGACCTCGCTTTCGTCGCGAGACAGGATCGCGTAGGCCAGCGGCGACACCGGCTCCTCCTTGAATCCACGCCGGATCAACCCGAACGCGGCGCGTCCTCGCGCTCTCCCCTGACGTTCCCGATAGCGAGCGAGCAAAACGTCGGTTCGGATGGAGGCCACCAGGTTCAGATACGCAGCAGCCGTTGCGATCGGCTTTTTCCGCACGATGAAGTCGCCGACAACCAATAGGTCGAGCCCGGTTGTGAGAAAGCACGCAAGCGCCTGCGTTGCCGTATCGACAATTGGCTCGCAGTTGTTGTTGAACGACGTATTGAGAAGGACAAAGACCCCGGTCCGCTGGCCGAATGCGTCGATCAATGCCCAAAAGCGGGCATTGTCCTCCCGGGAGACCGTCTGGATTCGTGCCGAGCCATCGACGTGCGTGATCGCGTCAAGGCACCCGCGTTGTTCGTCACGCACCTGCGTCACAAAGGTCATGAACGGCATCGCCGATTGCGCGTCGCGCACGTGAAAATACCGTGACGCCTTCTCGACCACCACCGCCGGCGCGAACGGCCGGTACGCTTCGCGGTTCTTGATCTTGGCGTTGATCAACGCCTTATGCTCCTGCGGGCGAGGATCGGCAAGGATGCTGCGATTCCCGAGCGCCCTCGGGCCGAACTCCGAACGCCCTTGAACCCACGCCACGATCTTGCCCGACGCAAGGTGCTCCGCCGTTACTTCCGCGACGCGATTCGTGTGCTCGAACTCGACGAATTCCCCCCAGGCACCGAGTTCCCGTCGCAGATCGCCGTCATCGGGAATCGGCGTGCCCCAGTACATATGCGCGGGTCCTCGGAACGTGGACGAACGCCCCTCATCGGCCTGGACATGAAGCGCGGCGCCGAGCGCAATGCCCGCGTCGTGCGCAGCGGGTTGCACAAAGATTCGATCGAAGAGCCCGGACGCGAGCAGCTTGCCGTTGCAACTGCTGTTCTGTGCCGTTCCCCCCGCGAGGCAGAGATCACGAAGCCCGCTCACCTGCCGATAATGCGTCAACACGTGAAACACCATGCGTTCGTAGGCCGCCTGAACGGCGGCCGCGACATCGCACTGAAAGTCCGTGAATGCGTCTCCGTCGACACGCGGCCGCCCCAGTGCGCTCAGGCGACGAGACATCTCCCGCCAGTCGTGGTTCACGATCGCATACCCGCCGGCGGGCAAAAGCGTGTACTGCTCTTCAAGGAACGATGCGAGACGTGTGGGGTCACCGTAGGGTGCCAGCCCCATCACCTTATATTCGTCGCCCGGCCCGAAACCCAGAAAGCCGAGCACGGACGAGTAAAAGCGTCCGAGAGAATTGGCAAAGGCAAACGTCGTCAACGTCGCGTCCAGGCGATTCGCTCGCGCCGTCATCACGCATCCGGCAATACCGTCGCCAAAGCCGTCGGAGGTCATCACCAGCGCTGCGTCGAACCCGGATGGACCGAATGCGCTCATCGCGTGGCCGACATGGTGCTCGACCAACCTCACGCGCGGCTCGAGATCCGCGGCACCGGGAAACCCGTGACGCAGCACGTCGGCGATCCGTCTGGTGCTGATGCGCGGATCTCGAAGCTCACCGTCGCCGCCCCGCTCGCCAAACGCGAACAGGTCGATATCATCGATGGCGAGTTGCTGGTCCGCCAGGCAAAAGGCGATCGCGTCGTACGGGAATTTGCCCGAATGCTTGCGGCGCGTGAAGCGCTCCTCCTCTCCGCCCGCGACGACTCGCCCGTCGTCGACAAGGACCGCGGCTGAATTGTGGTACCAGCCGGCGTCCCATTCGCTACGAAGATCGCGGCCGTCGGACCGAAGGAAGCTCGGCTCGCCGAGAAAGCCCAGGATCTTCACTCCGGCTTCCCGACCATCGCGTCAAGCACGGCGCGCAGTACGGCCTGCGACTGGCGGCAAACCCGGTTCCAATCCGCTTCACCAGGGGGCAGCCCCTTGAATGCCTCACCGACATGCAGAATGGGCAAATCGGCGATCACCGATACTGACGCGACGTCAACGGCTCGATACAGCCCGGCAGCGAAGAGCGCCGCCGTTTCCATGTCGACGGCGCTGACCCCGAGCCGGCTCAGTTCGAGCACGTCCTGGTCCGACTCGACCCATCGCCCGTCCGTCGTCCAGGACATGCTCGGGTGAACGTCCAACCCGTAGCGGGAGAGGAGCGCCGCCCGAATCCGCTCGACGAGCGGGAGGTTGGCGCAGGCCGGCGCGTCGGCGCGCAGGTAGTGGCCGCTCGTGCCCTCGTTGCGGACTGCACAAAACGGCAGCACGACGTCACCGATGCTCTGGTCGCGTTGAAGCCCGCCCGTCGTGCCGATGCGTACGACCGACCGCGCACCGGCTCCCACGAGACGCTCGAGCGCGTCGACTGCCATCGGCGCGCCCTGTGCGATGACGGCCGCTACGCCAACGCCGCGCGGGCCCTCGAACTCAAAATAGTCCGAATCAAGCGCCCAGGTAGAAACGCGCTGCGCAGGAGCAGGCAATGCCTCTGCGAGCGCCTCCCAAAGCCGCCAGCTTTCGATCACCAGGCCCGCATCGTATCGTCGACCGGCCATCAGCGCTGGAATGCCCATTTACCTCACCTCGTAGACGCGTTGCCGCAACCCCTTTACGACAGTCGCCGCCAGGCGATGCCGCTGGAAGGGCGCCCAATCTTGCTGTGCTTGCAGGAGTGCACGGCATACATGCTGTGCGAAGAAAAACTCGGCGAGAGACTCGGTACGCGGGCGAGCCGCCGGCGGCAATGGCAGCGCGCAGGTGGCGTCGCCGACGCCCGTGCCGTACGGAACATCGCGAACCGAGCAAAACCGCGCTCCGCGCGCCTGCGCCTCTCGCCGCACCGCATCGGCGAGCACCGGTTCCCGGCCGACATCGAGGGCAATCACGAGCGTCCCCTCGCGCGCAGCATGCTTGAACACGTGCAGCCACGTTTCAAGGCCCGATACGGTCGCGCCCACCCCGAGTGTTTCCGCCAGCTTCGCCTGAAGATACGCGGCCGTCGCCGCCCCCTGACGGGCCGACACGATCTGCACGGCGGTCGTCGCCTGCCCCGTCACGACGCTCGCCTGCTCGGCGACCCGAGCCCGCGCCAACCCGTCGCTCGCGCTCATGTCGGCCAACAGGGCCGGCACCACCTGCGGCAGCGCCGCCCCCGGGCGCATCGCGGCCACGAACAGCAACGTGATGGCGAGCGGCACGAGCACGGTGATCGTGCCGGGAACCTTCGCGTCCGGCGGATAGCGCGGGATCTCCACGACGAGCGATCGACGCGCAATGTCCACAAGGGGGCTGTTGCCGTCGCAGGTCACGGCGACGCAAGCGATCCCTCGATGCTCCAGATGCCCTGCCGCCGCGAGCGTGACCGGCGTGGTTCCCGAGATCGAGTGGATCAACGCGGCCCGCGGTAGCGTATCGATTCCGGCGATCGCGTCGGACGCCACGGACACGACGTGCGCGTGCGCCGGCCCCGCGAGCGCTTCCGCGAGTGCGCCGACGAGCTCGGAATCTCCGATGCCGACCGACAGCAGCCGTTCCGTAGCGGGCGCCCCGTCGACGAACGCATGGGCGATCCCGGCCACCCTCTCCTGGCTCGCACGCAACACATTGGCCACCACCGCCAACTGATCGTCGATTTCGGCAGTCATGGTTGCGAGCGCGTGACGATGGGCATTCTCCGTTGCGGTAACGATCTCGCTCATACGCGGAGTTCGCCGGGGCCGGCGTGAGCGTTGCTCAATACCGCGTAGTAGTCTTCTTCGTTAAACGAAGCTTGTGACCCGCGCAGTTCGTTCAGCATGGTCGCGTAGAGATCGCGCAGAGAATATCCGGCAGCATATCGGACCCGCTCCAGAACCTCGGGCGACTCCGACATGTGCGCAAGCGCGCGCACCAGGAAATGCTCCTCGAGGAGCGTCTCGACCGACGCGGTTTCGACAAGCTCCGGCAACAGCGCATCCGGGACATTGACGTCGACAAGCGCGAACCGCTCGATCGAGACCGGCTCGCTCGTGACGATCTGGTGCGGCATCGTCGCGAAAGACGGCTGGAAAATATGCCACCGCCGGACGTCGAGCGACAGATACCGCGCGTACTCGAACGTGTACCGGGTGGTGTCAAGATCGACATTGGGGATGCCGACCATCAGGCACCCCTGGGCGGTCAAGCCCGCGGAATGCAGCTTGTCGACCGCAAGCTTCGCCCGCTCCTGCGTGACGCTTTTCTTGTAGCCGCGCAATGCAACGTCGTCCGGTGTTTCGATCCCCAGAATCACACTTTCGAGCCCAAGCTCGCGGAGCCGCATCAGGGTTTCGGGCGACGCCCGGCACACTTCGGCGACCAGCGCGTAACACGTGTATCTGCCACGCGGATGCAATCCCTCGAGCACGTGAACGACGTTGTCGAGCCCATGCGCCCCGAACAACGTGGAGTCCTCGATCGCGAGTTGAGTGACGCCGGTGTCCAGAAACCCGCTCAGCATCCGGTGCATATCCAGCGCCTGGAACGTCTGCTTCGACTCGAAGCAGAAGGAGCAGCCGTAACGGCACCCGAAACTCGTCAAAGCGGCGCGATAAGACGGGTAGCGCTCGAGCTGCCATCCCGCCCACTCGGGCTTGGGCAGCGCGTCCGCTGGCCACGGCGGGGTCGCTCCGACGCGCCGGCCTGCGTTGTCGCGCAGTATCCGGATCTCACGGCCTGCGTTCAGCGATTTGCGTTGATCGAGCGTCGCGATACAGTCCACGAGCTGAGCGTCGCTCGTCAGGAAACTGACCACACCGCGCGCGTGGTCACCCATGACGGCGGACGGGGCCGCGCCATGCACCGTCAGGTAGTCGATTTGGGCGCCGCCGATGATGATCGGGACGTTGGGCGCGCGCTCACGTACGTACTCAAGCAACCGGCCGATCCTCGCGAGAATCGGCGTCGGCTTCTGCGGAACACCGAACGACGTCGTGAAATAGATGACGTCGCATGCCGCGGCGGCGTCGGCCACGGACGTCGCAAAGGCAGCCTCATGACGACGGAAATCGGCGAGCGAAGAGAACGCCTCGTCATCACCGCAAAAGTCGCGGACGATCACTTGATGGCCGGCCTCAAGCAACATTGCCTCGAGATTACCCAGAACCCAACTTGGGGGAGAATTTCCGGCGAGGTAATATGGGTCAATCAGAGCGACGTGCAATATGGACTCCGTAATTTTAATTTGCAAAATAGATCCGGTGATCATTGAAACCGGTGCAGGTTGCCTGCACTTTCGCCTGACTCCTCCCCATTCGCCGCGCGGATCAATCAATTGACGATGACGACCGGAAACGCGCGGAATGGCTTCCCGCGTATCCCTTTACCACGATCGATGATGCAGGATGCCCGCTGTGCCAAATGCGCCGAAATTGGCGGCACGGCTTAATTCTTTACGCGCGCTGCTTGATGAAATCGACTGCTGCGTCGAAATTCTGACGAAGTATAGGAGACACCTAAACGAAGTCAATGTGAACCTTCGTCGATAACGGTGTGATTTTTGAAGACAGCGGGAACAAATATGATCTTGAAATACGACAGCAGGCTGGAGCGCACAAGCAGAGCAATCGCGCCGTCGACAAGGCATTTGAAGCATTCGGTAAATGCATGTCACGAAATACCGAACGCCGCAGGCTTTTCGTGACCGCCGTGTGACGGTCGGCAAAACTCGGATAAACGGCGTCCACACGTGCAATACTGTTGATCATCCATCGGGCCTTTGGACGAGGCAGCGAGGCTCGAAAGCGAAATCGCGATATGACGGACGCAGCGTTCAACTTCAACTGAATCGAACTACGCTGGATCGATCGTCGTCCCCGTCCGGGCGCCATCGGGGCGATCTCCTGCCGGAGCGTGCAAAATGCCAAGACAATGCGTGGTCGTCATCCCTACGTTGCCATCGCGAGCCGACTATCTGTCGTCGGCTCTCGAATCCGTGCAACGTCAGCATTGGGCGCCGGAAAAAATCGTCGTCGTCATCGATGGCGACCGCGATTACATACCGATCGTTGAAGCCATGGCGACGCGCATCGGACTATCGATCGACGTGCTCACGAACACGCGTGGCAAAGGGGCCTCCGGGGCACGAAATACAGGCATCTATCATGTTGCGTCAGAATTGAAAGACGCCTTGATCGCATTTCTCGACGACGACGATTGGTGGGAGCCGAACCATCTGGCGCTCGTCTGTGAAACAGGCGCGGATGTCGTCACGACCGGGGAATGCTTCCGAGGTCCGCCGCCGTTCGGAGGCGTCTCGAGGCTGGCGCCTTCGTCGCTTGTCGCGGAGGACTTCCTGATGCGAAACGCCGGGATCACCGGGAGCAATCTGGCCGTGTGCACGGCATTGCTCGTACGCATAGGCGCGTTCGATGAAACGTTGCCAACCAATAACGACATCGACATCGTTGTTCGACTGGCTGATTGTGGTGCATCGTATGCGGCAATTCCCGTGCATACGACGAACGTTCGCCTGCATGACGTGCAGCTTTCATCGCCAGACACATCCTGGGGCAATCGCGGTTCCGAACGGTTTATCGAAAAGTATAAGCATAGAATGTCGTCGCTCGAGCAATTGATGTTTTGCCTCGTCAGGAGACTGGAGATTGGATGGCAGCCAACGCAAACCCTGGTGAAACGGGGAAATATCGACCAAAAGGTCAGCGCGTATATCGCACTGCCTCCAGCCCTGAGCAATATCGAGGCGCGCCGCGTAATCGATCTCTTGACCGAGCAGCTTTCTCACCCGCTGATTGGCGTGATAAAAATCTGGAGCGCTCGAGCCGATTGGGTCGATTACGCGATAAGCGCGGGTCTTGGTGGTGAACAGACCATGGCGGTGAACTACCACGATGCCATTCGAGACGTTCGTGACAAGGCCTTCAGGCATGGCGCCCATTTTGTCTGGACGATTGGGGACACTTTGTGATGCCCATGTGTCGTGGGCTAATGAGGTGGTCGCCCGGCCTGCCAGCAGGTTGCGCCGCAGGTGGTGAGGGACCATCTCATTGGCCGAACATGGGGCCGCTTCCGGTTGTAAAGCGCGATGTATGCGCCGATGGAGCGCCGGGCAGGCCGACCGCCGCCTTTCCGCACACGCGTCCGTCACCCATGCCCGATCCGCCCGAACATCCGGTCGTGAACATGCGACAAAAAGACCACTATCCTGAAGCCGTTCGAATCCGCGCTTTACCCCGCTGCCGCCGGCGCCATTACGCCGCCCCATCCCTGGCGCCATTACGCCGCCCATCGACACGCCGAGTCGGCAATGCGGCGAGCCCGCGCACCGCCGCCGCGTTCTCGACTCCCTCCTCGCCGCCGCCCGTGATCTCGTCCAGCGCCCGGTTGTTGGTATACGGCCCGAACACACCGATCGACACCATCACGATCAGCATGCTGCCGCCGATCAGGACGAACACCGCGGACACCCCGGCGCGTTCGAGCAGCAGCGCGACGATGAAACTGCTCGCGATTCCCGTCAGTCGGCCGATCGAATGCACGAAGCCGAGCGCGCGCCCGCGGATCTCGGTCGGAAACACTTCCGACTGATACGCGGTGCCGTTGCTCGCGAGCACCGTGTTGGACAGCGTGACGAGCAGGCCGAACGCGATCACGAATGGCGCCTGCGCCGACATCGCGAACGCGGTGCCGAACAGTGCGACGCCGAACGCCGACGAGACGATCAGCCATTTTCTCTCGACCCGGTCGGCGAGCAGGCCGGCAACGAACGGCGACACTGGATACGCGAACGCGATCACGAACGCATACCAGAGGCTCTTCGTGACGGTCGCACCCTGCGCGGCGAGCAGCGTCGGCAGCCACTGGCTGAAGCCGAAGAAGCCGATGCTCAGGAATGCATTGAATACGATCAGCATCGCCGTGCGGCCGCGATGCCGCGCATCCCACATCGACGGCGCGCGCTGCGCGGCCGGGGCAACTGCGGCCAGCGCCGGGACCACGGGCAGCGGCCGGCCGGATTCCCGCTCGACCGCCTGCTCGAGCCGCTGCAGCACGGCTTCGGCCTCGGCCTCGCGCCCGGTGCGGGCGAGCCAGCGCGGCGACTCCGGCAACCGCGACTGCAGCCACCAGACGACAACCGCGCCGCTGCCGCCGAGCAGCACGACCCAGCGCCACCCGGACATCCTGAGCGGATCGCGCGGCACCCATAACCACGACACCAGCGCGAGCACGGGCATCGCGAGATAGCCGACCGCGAAGCACAGCGCGAACGCGCGGCCGCGCACTGCCTTCGGCACCAGCTCGGTCAGGAACGCGCCGATCGTGATCAGCTCCGCGCCGATGCCGCAGCCCGCGATGAAGCGGCACACGAGAATGCCGAGCGCATGCGTCTGCACGCACATCGCAAGGCTCGCCGCCGTGTAGAGCAGCAGCGCGCCGGTGAACAGCGCGCGCCGCCCGAAGCGGTCCGCGAGGCGCGACATGAACATCTCGCCGACGAACAGCCCGGCGAACGTCGCCGCGCCGAGCGCGCCCTGGTCCGACATGCCGAGCACGCCGTGCGAGCCCGCGTGAAAGATGCCGTCGCGGATCAGCCCCGGCGGCAGGTAGGTCATCTGGAACAGGTCGTAGACCTCGAAAAACCCGCCGACGCTCAGGAACAGCACGAGCGTCCAGATGCTGGCCGTCGCGGGCAGGCGGTCGATGCGCGCAGCGATCGACGCCGCATGGGAATGGGACATGGCGACTCCTCGATGATCCGCCCGCGCGGCCGGCGCGAAGCGGCGGACAAGGCACCGGCGCGGCATGCGCGCGGCGCCGGCGTTCAGACGGTGGCGACCGGATTGACCGGCGACCCGACGAGCCCGCGCACGTGCAGCGGCGGCGCAGTCAGCAGGAAACGGTTGCGCCGGTGCGCGTGCAGCCAGTCGGCAAGCGGCGTCAGGTGCCACAGCTCGCCGAGATGAATGCCGAGCTTGAACAGGCACAGCTCGTGCAGCGGCATCAGCGCGCCGGGCCGCTCGCGCGCCGACGCATGGCGCGGGCGCTCCTCGACCGCGTGGTTGTCGGCCGCGAGCGCCGCGAGGCCCGATGCGTCGATCCATTCGAGCAGGCGCGGGTCGTTGCCGTCGAGCACGCAGCACACGTCCGGTGCGCCGGGCTCGCCACGCGTGTCGGCGTCGAGCAGGCGATCGGCGAAGCCCGTATGCACGCACACGATGTCGCCGCGCTCGACGACCACGTCGTCCGCGCGCAGCACCGCCATCCATTCCGCGTAGCCGATCTTGCGGCGCTCGTCGCCGAAGTGGCGGCGCAGGTCGACCAGCACGCCGCGCCCCTGCACGCCGGTTTGCGCCATCACCTCGATGCCGAGCGCGCGCGCGCCGCCGCGCGGCGCGCCCGCTTCGGGCACGTGGATATGCTCGTCCATCCGGTAGCCGTTGTAGAACACGCGGGCTCGCTCGCCGTCGCCCACCGGATCGAACAGCGAACCGACGTGCGACAGCGCATCCCACTGCGTCGAGAACTGCGAGTGCATGCAGAACGAATCGTCGCAGACCACGTCGGTTGCGTTGGCAACCTGTTCGTCGGCCCGATAGCCGAAATACGGTTGGTCGCCGAGCAGCGCCGGCATGATCGCCGGCGGCCGGCGCCGTGCGTTCAGCCCGCCGCCGCGCGGCACGTCGAGCGGCAGGCTCAGCGAAAACACGCGGCCTTCGCGCACCTCCGCGACGCCGCGCAGCACCGCGTCGGCCGTCAGCCAGTTCAAGCGCCCTTTCTGATCGTCCGGGCCGAAATCCCCCCAGTTCGAGCCGGGCGGCCGATGGGTCCAGCGTGGCTTCATGGTGTCTCCTCCATGCAATGTCCAGGGTGCGCGCGGCCGTCCTTCGCGGCCGTGTCGCGCGTCGCACCCAAGGTTTCGCGCCTAGCGCGTGCGGATCACGCCCAGCCCGGCGAGCCGCTCGTACTCGCGTTCGCCGAGCAGCGGCAGCAGGATCTCGCGATTGTTCTCGCCGAGCGCGGGCGCCGGCCGGCGGAACGTGCCGGGCGTGGCCGACAGGCGCGGCGTGATGTTGTGCATCGGCAGGCTGCCGACGTCGTCGTCAGGCAGCTCGACGAGCGCCTCGCGTTCGATTACATAGTGATCCTGAACGATCTGCGCAATGTCCTGGATCGGCCCGACCGTCACGCCCGCTTCCTCGAAGAACGCGAGATTGGCGTCGAGATCGCGCGCGGCGATGAATTCGCCGACGATCGCATCGAGCGCCTCCGCGTGCTGCACGCGCTGCACGTTGGTCGCGTAGCGCGGATCGTCGATCAGCTCCGCGCGGCCGATTGCGCGGAACAGCCGCTCGGCCATCGCCTGCGTCGAGCTCGACAGGCACAGCCACTTGCCGTCGCGAGTGCGATACGCGTTGCGCGGCGCGGTGTTCGACGAGCGGCTGCCGGTGCGTGCCTTGATCTCGCCGGTCATCACGTAGTTCGCGGCGGCCGGCCCGAGGATCGACAGCAGCGGCTCGAACAGCGACACGTCGATCACCTGCCCCGCCGCGCCGTGCGCATCGCGCGCATGCAGCGCGACCAGCACGGCGAGCGCGCCGGACAGCCCGGCCGTCATGTCGCCGAGGAACATCGGCGGCAGCACCGGCTCGCGATCGGCGAAGCCGTTGATCGCAGCGAACCCCGCGTACCCTTCCGCGAGCGTGCCGAAGCCCGGCTTGTGGCGGTACGGCCCCGTCTGCCCCCAGCCGGAGATCCGCGCGATCACCAGCCCGGGACGGATCGCGAGCAGGTCGTCCGGGCCGAGCCCCATCTTCTCGGCGACGCCGGGCTTGAAGCTCTCGACGAACACGTCGGCGTCGCGCACCAGCCGGCGGACGATGTCGATTCCCTCGGGCGCGCGCAGGTCGACGCACACGCTGCGCTTGTTGCGCCCGTATACCTTCCAGTTCGTGCTGATCCCGCCCGCGCCGACCGCGCGCAGCGTATCGCCGCGCTCGCTCTCGACCTTCACGACGTCCGCGCCGAAATCGGCGAGCTGCACGCTCAACATGTTGCCCGCCATCAGACGCGACAGGTCGACGACGCGGACACCCGCAAGCGGCCCCTGCGCGCCGGCATCGAACGGTTTCGGATGGATCGGGCCGGTGGACGCGCGACGGCGCGCGCCGGCCGCGTCAGCGGCCTGCGGGTCGGGAACGAACATGCTTGTCTCCTGGTTGGTGTGTGTGTCGTTCGATGCGGACTTCGAAGTACGCGCTCAGCCGCGCGCGGCGCTACTCGAGCAGCGCGCCGAGCTGGTCGGCCGCGCGGAACGCCGCGCCCGCGGCGGGCAGATCGCCGCCCAGCGCATGCGTCAGCTCGGCGGCGGCCGCCTGCACGCGCGGCAGGTAGTCGGCCAGCACCTTCTTGTTGAAGCGATAGCGCGGCACGCCGAGCGAGATCGCGCCGCTCAGCACGCGGCCGACGCCGAACGCCGGGCACGCGATCGCCGCGCTTTCCGGATCGCGCTCGGCGATCGATACCGCATAACCCTGCTCGGCCGTCTTGTCGTAGTCGCCGCCGCGCGTGCCGCTGCACGCGAGCAGCACGCGACCGGCCGCGCCGACGTCGAGCGGGAAGCGGTCGCCCTCGCGCAGATGCGTGCGCACTGAACGCTGCGCCTGGATGCGGAACAGGCACACGCGCTGGTCGCCTTCGCGCACGTAGAACGCGGCCGTCTCGCCGGTTTCCGCCGACAGCTTCGACAGGATCGGCATCACGTACTCGCGCAGCTGGAACGACTCGCGATACATCATCCCGAGCTGGAACACGGCGGGCCCCAGCACGTAGCGCCCGTCCGGCAGGCGCTTGATGAAGCGGAACTGCTCGAGCGACTCGAACATCCGCAACAGCGTGCTCATGTTGAGCCCCGTCTCCTCGCTGACCTGCGCGAGCATCAGCCCGCCGGGCGCGTTGCCGAACGCCAGCAGCGCAGTCAGCGCGCGGTTGACCGCGGCCACGCCGCCCTCTGCCGGATTGCTTGTCTCCACCTTGTTCATGTCCACCTCGTGCGATGCCGGCAGAGTCGTGCCGCGTGGCGGCGGCCGGCACCATAAAAATGAAAGTCACTTTCATTATACGCAGATCATCGATGACATCAACATGAATCCGCGTGGCTTCGCTCGCTCATCGTCGCGCAATCTCCTTTTAAACTAGGCGTTAACGATAATCTTGACGAATGCCATCATCCATCACAAAAATGAAAGTGACTTTCATTTTTAGAGATCGACGATGAATTTTCTGCCTCAACCCGTCTGGCGCTCGCTGCTGTACGTCCCCGCCCACGTCCCTCGTTTCGTCGCATCGGCCGCCGCGAGCGACGCCGACGCGCTGATCCTCGATCTCGAGGACAGCGTCCCGCCCGCGTGCAAGGACGCCGCCCGCGACAGGCTGGCCGACGCCGTGCCGGCGTTGCGCACGCCCGGCCGCGACGTGCTGGTGCGCGCCAATGGCCCGCTCGACCTGCTGGTGCCCGACCTGCGCGCGGCCGTCCGGGCCGGCGTGGACGGCGTCGTGCTGCCGAAGGTGCGCGGCGGCTCGCACGTCGAGGCGATCGACGAGTTGCTGGCTGCACTCGAAGAGGAAACCGGCGCATCGCCCGGCGGCACGCGGATCGTCGCGATCGTCGAAACGCCGCGCGCGTTCCAGGCCATGGACCGGATCGCGCGGGCGTCGCCGCGCGTCGTCGCGATGATGCTGGGCGGCGGCGACTTCGCGCTGAACTGCGACAGCAGCGCGAGCGCCGACGTGCTGCGCGTGCCGAAGCAACTGCTGATCATCGCCGCGCGCGCGGCCGGCATCCTGCCGCTCGGCCTCATCGGCGGCCTCGACGAGCTGCGCGATCTCGACGCGTTCGAGCGCATCGCGCGCGCGTCCGCCGAGCTCGGTTATGCGGGCGCGACCTGCATCCATCCGCTGCAGGTCGGCGCGCTCAACCGCGCGTTCCGGCCCGACGACGACGCGGTGCGCGACGCGAACGCGGTGCTGGCCGCCTACGACGACGCGCGCGCGAACGGGCGCGGCGCGCTGCGCGTCGACGGCAGGATGGTCGACGCGCCCGGCGTCGCCCGCGCGAAGCGCGTGGTCGCGCGTCACGCGGCCGTGCAGGCGCGCGCCGACGGCGCGCCCCGGTGATGCGCGCGCCGCCCTTCATTGCCGCGCTTCGACCCTGCGCATGCGCATGTCGCGCGATGCGCGCATGCGTCGCGCCGCGCCGCCGCCCGTTCGCCGACCGGCCCGGATAGCGTCGCCCCGCAGCACCGCCGCGCCGCTCGACCGGCGCGGCGCCGCAATCAAACAAATAACAAACCCACGAAGGAGACAACCATGGGCAAGCGAATGTCCGCACTGTGCGGACTGGGCCTCGTATCGGCCGGCGCCTGCGCGCAGAGCACGATCACGCTGTACGGCGTGGCCGACGTCTATACGGAATTCCTCACCCACCAGGCCGCGCCCGGCGACAAGTCGTCGGCATCGCTCGTGCGGATGGCGTCGGGCGGCAAAAGCGGCTCGCGCTGGGGGCTGAAGGGCGTCGAGGAACTCGGCGGCGGCTGGCAGGCCGCGTTCCGGCTCGAAAGCGGCATCAACCTGAACAACGGCACCGGCACCGGCGCGGGCGGCTTCGACCGCTCCGCGTGGGTCGGGCTGCAGCACGAGCGCTGGGGCGCGCTGCGGCTCGGCCACCAGTATTCGACGCTGTTCGACGTCATGGAGCGCTATTCGCCGACGGGCGCGTACTCGACGCTGTACGAGCCGGCCGGCGCGATCGTCGGCGTCAACTTCCGCGAGAACAACGTCGCCAAGTACCTGGCGAAGCTCGGCGCGCTGACGCTCGAAACGCACTATTCGTTCGGCGGCACGCCCGGCGCGTTCCAGTCGAACGCCGCCTACGGCGCCGGCTTCGACTATGCCGGCGGCGCATTCTCGTTCGCCGCCGCGTTCGACAACGTCAACACGCCGCAGCCGGGCGGCTTCGCGCATTTCCGCCGCTACGCCGCCGCCGCGATCGCGTCGGTCGACCGCTTGCAACTGCTGGCCGGCGTCACGCACGGACAGAGCGGTATCGCCGCGCCATCGGTCGTGACGAGCTACACGTTCTGGTGGGCCGGCGTGCGCTATGCGATCACCCCTTTCCTGCAGGCGATCGGCGCGTTCTATTACGAGGACATCCGCGCGCAGAATCCGCCAAATGCGCAGACACCCGCACCGCACCCGGCCAACCCGCAGCAGGTCACGCTGCAGTTGAACTACTTCCTGTCGAAAGCCGTCACGGTGTACCTGGCGGGCGGCTACGCGCGCCGCGCCGCGCTCGATTTCGACAACTACAACTACAACTTCCTCCACTACACGCTGGCCGGCGACCGCGCCAGCAGCGCGGGCGCGGCACTCGGCCTGCGCAAGCTGTTCTGAACTCGCCTCTCTCCCAGTTTCAGGAACCTTCGGAGTCTTCGAACCATGAACCGCCGCCACTTCCTTTCCACGCTGACCGGCGCGGCACTCGCGCTGCCGCTCGCCCACGCCCGTGCCGATGCGCTGCCGGCCGCCGGCGTCACCACCGGCCGCCCCGATCTCGCGCAACAACTCGCCGACTACGCGGCCGGCCTGCAGTATCGCGATCTCGATGCCGTGACGATCGAGACGATCAAGGCGCACCTGATCGACGCGCTCGGCTGCGCGATCGCCGCGCACGACGAACGCCCGGTGCGGATCGCGCGCGACGCGGCACTCGCGTCGCCGGGCGGCGTGTCGACGATCGTCGGCACGAACCAGCGCACGAGCCCCGACCTCGCCGCGTTCGCGACCGGCACCGCGCTGCGCTACTACGATTTCAACGACGCGTACGCCGGCAAGGAAACCGGCCATCCGAGCGACAACATGTCCGCGTGCCTCGCCGTCGCCGAAGCGCAGCATGCGAACGGCCGCGACCTGATCCTGTCGATCGCGATCGCGTACGAGATCGCGTGCCGGCTGATGGACGCCGCCGCGATCAGCCCGCGCGGCTGGGATCACACGTGCTACAGCCTGCCCGCCGTCGCGCTCGCCGCGGGCAAGCTGATGCGCATGCCCGCGCCGCAGCTGGTGCAGGCGGTGAACCTGTCGATCAACGGCCATCTCGCGCTGAACCAGACGCGCGTCCAGCAGTTGTCGAACTGGAAGGCGCTCGCCGATGCGGACGCGGCGCGCAACGCGGTGTTCTCGACGCAGCTCGCACGCGCCGGGCTGACCGGCCCCGCGCCGATCTTCGAAGGCATGGCGGGGTTCTTTCCGCAGGTGTCCGGCCCGTTCGCCGTCGACACGCGCGAATTCGGCGGGCGCGGCGGCGCGTTCCGGATCGGCAAGTGCTTCGTGAAGTTCTATCCCGCGCAAGGGCTTACGCAAACCGCGATTCCGGCCGCGCTCGACGTCGCCGCGCAGGTCGGCGACCTGCGCCGCATCCGGCGCATCGAGATCGACACGACTGCGGTCGGCTACGTGACGGCCGGCCGCGACCGCGAAAAATGGGCGCCATCGACTCACGAGACCGCCGATCACAGCCTGCCGTACATCGTCGCGCGCGCGATGCTCGACGGCGACATCACGACCGAGAGCTACCGGCACGACGCGCTGCGCGATCCGGCGCTGCGCGCGCTGATCGAGCGGATCACGGTGCGCGAGGACCCGGCGCTGACCGCCCGTTATCCGGCGCAGGCGCCGAATCGGGTGACGGCCGTGCTGGAAGACGGCACGACCTGCACGAAGCAGGTGGACGACCTGCCCGGCTCGCCGACGCGGCCGATGCGGCGCGACGACTACGACGCGAAGTTCACGAAGAACTGCCGGCGGCACTGGAACCCGACGCAGATCCGCGCGGCGCTCGATTACCTGTGGCGGCTCGACGCGCAGCCCGACGTGGCGACGCTGCCGCCGCTGCTCGTCGTCGGCTGACCCGCGAGAATGGCCAACGCCCTAAGCCTCCGCCGCGACACCGTGCTGCTCGAGCGCTTCCGCGACCTCGACGATGCGGCCGCGCAGCCACGCGTGCGCGTTGCTGCCGTCGTAGCGGCGGTGCCAGTACAGCGACCACGCGACGGGCTCCATCGCGAGCGGCAATTCGCGGATCACGAGCCGCGCATCGTCGAGGCTCAGTGCATGCCGTTCCGACATGATCACCGCGTACGGCAGCGCATCCAGCATGTTCGGCACGACGAGCCAGTGCGGCACGTTGAGCGCGATGCGCCGCGTGCAGTTCATGTTCGCGAGCAGGTTGTCGACCAGGCTGTGGTCGACCGGGTTGATGGTCACGTTGAGGAAGTCGAGCGCGAGGAACCGTTCGAGCGTCAGCGGCGTGCCCGCGTCCGGATGGCTGCAGCTCATCACGCAGACCATCCGGTCATGAAACACGATTTGCGACGACAGCGTGCCCGAATGTTCGAGGCCGGCGCTGATCGCCAGGTCGAGCAGCCCCGATTCGAGCGCGTCGGCGGTCTTGATGGCGCTCATGTGCACGACGTCCATGCCGATATTCGGGCTGGTCAATCGCATGCAGCGCAGCAGGGCCGGCAGCAACAGCAATTCGGTGAGATCCGACATGCGCACCGTAAAATGGCGCTCGGACGTAAAAGGATTGAATTGATAATCCGATTCAAATAATTCCTCGATTTGTTGCATGATCTGTCGAATCGGCATGGCCAGCGCCTGCGCGCGCGGCGTCAATTCCATACCGACCGCGGTGCGCGCCAGGATCTCGTCCTTGAACACGAACCGCAGCCGCGCCAGCGCGTTGCTGACGGCCGGCTGCGTGAGGCCGACCTTCTGGCCGGCCCGCGTGACCTGCTTCTCCGTCAGCAGCGCATCGAGTATGACCAGCAGGTTCAGATCGATCGAACGTAGATTCATGTTTGCGACCATCCACTAAACAGGTTAATCACCGCCCCCGATTACGACTTCGATATTCCGCAATCGGGGCAATCCCCTGATATTTAGTGCAATGCACAAGAATAGTCCAATCTTGACGCGCCGATATTTTTAAGATAACGGACGATATTATTTATGCTTCTAAATTAAATCGCCCGTTTTGCGTCGATCCTTCTGAATACCTTGCCAATCGGCAATTGAATTCACGCGTTGCGCAAGCCGATCGCGTTGCAAAAAAAGTGCGGGCGGCCGCCGCCACAGCCGCCGCCCGCAGGCTCAAACGGTTGCGACAGGATTCGCCGGTGCGCCGACCAGGCCGCGGATATGCAATGGCGGCGCGGTCAGCAGAAACCGGTTCCGGCGGTGCGCATGCAGCCAGTTCGCGAGCGGCGTCAGGTGCCACAGCTCGCCGAGGTGAATGCCGAGCTTGAACAGGCACAGCTCGTGCAACGGCATCAGTGCGCCCGGTTGCGCGAGCGGCTGCGCATGCTGCGGGCGTTCCTCGATCGCATGGTTGTCGGCCACGAGCGCGGCCAGCCCCGACTCGTCGATCCATTGCAGCAGCCGTGCATCGCTGCTGTCGAGCACGCACGCGCTCGCGACCGTCGCCGGCGATCCGCCGTCGTCGTTCAGCAGCAGATCCGCGAAGCCGGTGTGAATGCAGACGATGTCGCCGCGCTCGACCTGCACGCGGTCCGCCTCCATCACCTGCATCAGTTGCGCGAAGCCGACCTTCGTGCGCGCGTCGCCGAAATGACGCCGCAGGTCGATCAGCACGCCACGCCCCTGCACGCCCGTCTGCGCCATCACCTCGATGCCGAGCGCACGCGCGCCGCCCGTCGCGTCGCCCTCCTGCGGCACCCGCAGATGCTCGCCCATCCGGAAGCCGTTGTAGAACACGATTTCAGGCACGCCGTCGTCATCCGCGTCGAACACGCCGCCCACGTGCGACAGGCCGTCCCATTGCGTCGAGAACTGCGAGTGCATGCAGAACGAGTCGTCGCAGACCACGTCGGTTGCGTTTGCAACCTGTTCGTCCGCGCGGTAGCCGAAGTACGGCTTGTCGCCGAGCAGCGCCGGCATGATCGCCGGCGGCCGGCGCCGTGCGTTCAGCCCGCCGCCGCGCGGCACGTCGAGCGGCAGGCTCAGCGAGAACGACAGCCCTTCCCGGATCTCGGCTGCGCCCTGCCGCACCTTGTCCGGCGTCAGCCAGTTCAGCCGCCCCTTCTGATCGTCGGGACCGAAATCGCCCCAGTTCGAGCCGGGCGGCCGCTTTTTCCAGCGGGGTGCATTCAAGATCGGTGTCCTCCATCAGTGCCCGACGTCAGCGCCGCAAGCGCGTCGAGCGTCGCATCGTCGGCGAGCGCCTGCACCGCGTCGCGCAGCGCGAGCGCGCGCGCCATGCCCAGCGCCGAACTCGCCGCCAGCACGAATTTCGCGGTGAGTTCCTGTTCGGTCAGCGGCCGCGAATTCGTGCCCTTGCTCGACTCGATCCGCGCCTCGCGCACCTGCCCGTCGCGCAGCTCGACGCGCAGCACGGCCGGCAGGAAATTCGGGAAACGCGCGTCGCACCACGGATCGGCCACGCAGCGCACCTTCGCGGCCAGCGCACGCCGTGCGGGGTCCTGCGCAAGCGCATCGTCGAAATCGTCGAACCAGACGCCGAGCCCGCCGCCGCCGAGCAGCGCCGCCGCGACCGTGTACGGCCCCGAGAACGCCGCCGCATAACCGGTCGGCGGATTCGCCTTCAGTTCCGCCGGCTCGCCGATCGTGCGCAGCGTCGACGTCGCGACCCGCAGCTCGGCCGACACCACGTCGTCCGCCGTCACGCCTTGCGCCTTCAGTTGCAGCGCCGCGTCGATGCCCGGATGCGTGAAGTGGTTGCACGGATACGGCTTGAAGATGATCCGGCTCGTCTCCCATTCGTCGCCCAGGCCGCGCAGCACCGCGTCGACGTCGGCGAGGTCGCCGCACCACGCGTGGAAGAAGCCGAAGCGGCCTTCGAGCGCGGTAGGCGGCGCGGTCACGCCGGCGCCCGCCAGTTCCGCCGCGCTCACGCCCGCATGCGCCGCCCAGCCGCAGTGGATTCGCTTCACCGAGCCGCCGGTGCGGTTCGCTTCGAGCAGGCCCGCACCCATGCTCGCGGCAATGCCGAGCGCCGCCGCGATCTGCGCGGCGTCGAGCCCGAGCAGCATCGCCGCGGCCGCCGCCGCGCCGACCGTGCCGCAGATCGACGTCGCGTGCTGGCCGCGCTCGAAGAACACCGAATTGCCGAGCCGCTCGTTGTAAGCGGCAACACCGAGCCGGATGCACACCTCGGTGCCGACCGTGATCGCATCGAGCAGCGCCGCGCCCGACGCGCCGCTCGCCTGCGCGGCGGCGAGCGCGGCCGGAATCACGGACGCGCTCGGATGCAGCACCGAGCGCATGTGCGAATCGTCGAAATCCATCGCATGCGCGAGCGTGCCGTTGACGAGCGCGGCGCTCGCGGCCGGCAGCCGGTCGGGCGCGCCGATCACGCTCGCCGGGCCGGTGCCGCCCCAGCGCCGCGCGACCTGCAGCACCGACTGCGCGACCGGTTCGTCGTGCGCGATCAGGCTGTTGCCGACCACGTCGAGCACGCGCGCGGCGGCCTCGACGCGCAGCCTGCGATCCAGCCCTTCGGCGCGCACCTCCGCCGCGAAGCGACCGAGCGCGCCGACGATGCCGTCGGGCGGCGCGGGCCGGTTCGGTGCGATCGTATCAGCGGCCGCCGCCGGCGCGGAAAGCGTCTCGGGTGTGCTCATGCCAGTGCTCCACTGAGTCGAAGATTGTTCGCGAGCGCGAGCGCGAGCGTCACGCGCGCGTTGGCGATCAGCGGCGGCGCGACCACGCGGCCGTCCGGCAGCACGAACACCGACGACGCCGAGGCCTTGCCCGCCGCCGCATCGACCGCCTCGAGCACGCGCTCGGCCGCGCGGATCTCGTCGTCCGACGGCGTGAACACCTCGTTGATCACCGGAAGCTGCGACGGATGGATCGCGAAGCGGCCGAGGAACCCCATCGATTTCGCGCGCAGCGTCGATTCCCTCAGCCCGTCGAGATCGGGCAGCGTGTGATAGACGGTCTGGATCGGGCCGCTCAATCCCGCCGCGCGCGACACGACCACGCAGCGCGCGCGGCACACCTCGAGCGTGAAGTTGTCGACGCCGATCTGCAGGTCCGCGCGCAGGTCGCTCTCGCCGAGCCCGATCCGTTCGAGCCGCGGCGACGCGGTCGCGAGCTGGTAAGCCGTCTCGACGCCGTACGCCGACTCGATCAGGATCTGGATGCCCGCCTCGCAGCCGAGCGCGTCGAGCCAGCCCGCGACCTCCTGGATATGCTGCGGCAGGTCGCATTTCGGCAGGCGCAGCGCCTGCAGCGCCGGCTGCGCGATCGCGTCGACGTCGTCGCGGCACCACGGGCTGCCGATCGGGTTGATCCGCACGTAGGTCGGCTTCGGTGGGCCTTCCGCGAGAATCGCGGCGGCCGCCTGGCGTGCCTCGGCCTTGTGGCTGGCCGGCACGGCATCCTCGAGGTCGAGCACGATGGCATCGGCTTCGCTGGCATACGCCTTTTCCACCACCTGCGCCTTGTGCGCGGGCACGTAAAGGTAACTGCGGTAAGTTGCGCTGGTTTTCATAGAATCCCTCGTTCGGTCAGATCGGCGATCTCGCGCCGCTCCAGTCCCAATGCGCCGAATACTTCGTCGTTGTGCGTGCCGCGCGCAGGCCCGCCCCAGCGGATCGCGCCGGGCGTGTCGGACAGCCGGAACGGCACGTTGTGCGTGCGGAACGCGCCGAGCTCCGCGTCGGGCACCGACACGACCGAGCCGAGCGCCGCGTACTGCGGATCGCGCAGCACGTCGGCGACGTCGTAGATCGGCGCGACCGCCGCCTGCGCGCGCTCGAATTCGGCGATCACGTCGTCGCGCGTGCGCTGCCCGATCCAGCCGCCGACCGCCGCATCCAGTTCGTCCGCATGCTTTGCGCGCTCGGCGCCGTTCGCGAACCACGGTTCGTCGATCAGGTCCGCGCGGCCGACGAGGCGCATCACGCGCTCGGCGATGCTGTGCGCCGACGTCGACAGCGCGACCCATTTGCCGTCCGACGTGCGGTAGACGCCGCGCGGCGAATTGTTCGGCGAACGATTGCCGGTGCGCTCGGGCACCCGGCCCGTCTGGTCGTAGCTCGCGACCTGCGCGCCCATCGCGGCGAGCATCGTCTCGATGATCGCGAGATCGACGACCTGGCCGCGCCCGGTGTGCTCGCGCGCCTTCAGCGCGGTCATGATCGCGAACGCGGCGGTCAGCCCCGCGACCGTGTCGGCGAGCGGAAACGATGGCAGCAGCGGCGGCCCGTCCGCCTCGCCGGTGATCGACGCGAGCCCGCTCATCGCCTCGGCCAGCGTGCCGAAGCCGGGGCGGCTCGCATACGGGCCGAACTGGCCGAAGCCCGTCACCCGCACGAGCACGAGCCGCGGGTTGATCGCGGACAGCACGTCGTAGCCGAGCCCCCAGCGTTCGAGCGTGCCGGGCCGGAAATTCTCGACGACCACGTCCGCCTGTGCCGCCAGTTCGCGGAAGATCCGCTGGCCGTCGGCCGTGCCGAGATTCAGCGTGACCGCCCGCTTGTTGCGCGCGAGCACCTTCCACCACAACGGCACGTCGTCGCGGCGCGCGCCGTACTTGCGCGCCGGATCGCCGTCCGGATGCTCGACCTTGATCACGTCGGCGCCGTAGTCCGCGAGCATCGTCGCCGCGAGCGGGCCCGCGAACAACGTCGCGGCGTCGATCACGCGAATGCCGCCGAGCGGCGCCGGTTTGGAGGCGTCCGACGCCGCGCCGGCGTCGACGTCCCCGATTTCCACAGTGGCCATGCCGTTCTCCAGTCAAATGGATTGCACGGCGCGCCGCGCATCGACATCATCTGCATGACTAATCAACATGCAAAGATGCGGGCGCGGCGCGCGACCTGCCGCTCAGACGGCGTTGATCCGGTAGATCGGGAAATACGTCTGGATCTTCCCGTTCAGGTAGTCGGACGCGAGCTTCGGCACCTCGTCGAAATCGAAGATCTCGGTCGGCTCCTGGCCGATCCAGCCGCTCGCTTCCTGGAAGTCGCGGATCGCGATGCTGTCGTCGTAGCGCCACGCATGCGTGTGGATGTGCAGGCGGCGGTTGATGCATTCCGTCGCACGCATGTTCCACAAGCGCATCCCGGTCTTCCAGCCGACCGTCGCGACGATACCCGTGCGGCCGACCACGCGCATCGTCGCGCGATACAGCGCACCGCCGAGGTTGTCGAGGAAGATCGCGACGCCGCGGCCGCCGCTCAGTTCCGCGATCGTCTCCGCGAACACGCGCTCCGACTCGCGATAGCTCGCCTGGTACTCGGGATCGGTCTTGTAGCGCTCGTCGTCATACGCGAGATTCGGAAACTTGCGGCGATCGACCGGCGTGATGCCGAGCTTCGCGAGCTCCTCGAGGCGCCGGTCGTTGCTCGCCGTCATCGCGACGCGAAAACCCTCGCGCTTCGCGAGCTGCAGCTCCGCGAGCGTCGTGCCGCCGCCCCAGCCGAACACCAGGTAGTCGGCCGGATCGACGTCCGGCAACTGCGAGCGCCAGCACGCGGACGCCACCTTCCAGTTGTCCCACGCGGTGAAGTAGCGGCCGTACGTCGCCCATTGCAGCAGCGAATGCCGGCTGTCCGTCGGCACCGCCACGAGGTTGTCGGCGCGCATCTTGGTCCGCTGCGCCATCACGCCGATCGTGCCCGGCGCGTCGTACGCGTAGACGAGCTCGGCGAACCCGTATTCGTCGCGCTTGCCGAACGGCATCACCATGCAGATCTCGCCTTCCTTCAGCGTCTTCACGCCGCTGCCGCGCTCGACGATGCGCACCAGCGCACCGTTGCCGAGCACGATCTTGTCCTCGCGGCGCTGCCGGCAGATGTCGACCGGATTGCGCGACAGCGCGTGGTCGAGGTTCGCTTCCCACGATCCGTACAGCGGCTCGACCAGCACCTCGTCGGCTTCCAGATCGGAGAATTCGAAGGTTTCGCGACGCAGCTCGCCCGCCACGGGCGCCTGCTTCCTGCTCGGTTCCGGTCCTGCGTAAAGAACCCATGCATCGGTCTTGATCATCGTCATGCCTCGGTAAATGACTCGGTATGAATGTGCACGCCGAACGCGCCGCTTCGTTCAGCGCGAATACGCCTGCTCCAGTGCCGCCTCCACGTCGGACGTCACGGCGACCTGCCCGAGCTTCGGGAAGATCTGCGTCAGCGCGAAGGTCTGCGCGTCGGTGGACGACGTGCTGACCGCGTCGCTGACGACGACGACGTTGTAGTTGTTCTCGTATGCCTGGCGCGCCGTCGATTCGACGCCGATGTTGGTCGCGATCCCGGTCAGCACGATGTCCGTGATGCCGCGCCGGCGCAGCTGCACGTCAAGGTCGGTGCCGGTGAACGCGCCCCACTGGTGCTTCGTCACGACGATGTCGGACGGCCCCACGCCGAGCGCCGGCGCGAACGCGCTCCATTCGGGATCGAGATTCGGCGGCGCCGACGGCGCATCCGTCCTGACCTTCAGCGCCACGCCGCCGTCCGGCTGGTAGCTCGTGTGCACGTAGATGACGGGAAGCTGCAGCGCGCGGAACGCGGTCGCGAGCTCGACCGTCTTCGCCACGACCTGCGCGCCGGTGTAGGGCACGACCGGCAGCGACACGATGCCGTTCTGCAGATCGATGGCGACCAGCGCGACCGTGCGATTGAGCGTCGGAATGGACATGTAAAAACCTCACTTCTGTTGGGAGATGGAAGAAGCGGCGGCATTCAGGTGCCGGCTCGATGCCGCGTTGAGCAGCAGCAGCACGCTGATGACCGCCAGGACGATGGCCAGCTCGCGCAGGCCGCGATCGCTCGCCGGATGGCCGAGCGCCAGCCCGACGAGCGCAAACGACAGGCTGCCGCCGACATACTGCGCGGTGCGGTACAGCCCCGAGGCCGTGCCGATCCGGTCGTGCGGCGCGCTCTGGTAGAGCGCCGCCTGGTTGCCGAGATTGTTGAAGCCGTTCGGCACGCCGAACACGACCGACAGCAGCGCGATCGACCAGACCGGCATCGCGCTGGTGAGGAGACTCATCACGACGCTGCCGACGCACAGCATCGCGGAGCCGATGATCAGCACCGGCCGCGAGCCGTGACGGTGCGCGAGGCGGGTCGCGAACATCGTCGCCACCGTGCCGACCCCGGCGACCGGCAGCATCACGAGGCCGGCATCGGCGGCGGACAGGTGCTTGGCTTCCTGCAGCCACATCGGCAGCGCATAGAAGATCGCGTAGAACACCGCGTAGGTGCCGACGCAGCGCAGGTACGTGCTCGTGAGCGCACGGTTGTCGCTCAGCATGCGGATGTCGATCAGCGGTGTCGCGGCCCGCCGCTCGCGCCGGACCAGCAGCGGGCACAGCACCAGCGTCGCGACCAGCAGCAGCCAGTCGGGCTCGCGCGACACCGATTGCAGGAACAGCAGCAGGCTCGCGAGCGTCAGGATGAACAGCGCGACGCCCGGCAGGTCCAGCTCCTTCAGCGTGCCCCGCAGCGTGCGGCGTTCCTGCGCGCCGCGCTGGACGACGTCGGCCGGAATCCACAGCCACGCCAGCACGAAGGCCAGCAGCACGATCGGCACGTTGATCCAGAAGATCGCCCGCCAGCCGGCGAACTGCACGAGCGCGCCGCCGAGCGGCGGCCCGAACGCGACGGCCACCTGCGCCGCGACCGAGATCGCGCCGAGGCCGCCCGTCGGCGTCGCGCCGTTCGCGTGCCGCTGCGACCACGTGCGGATCATCGCCATGCCGGCCGGATACGCGGCGGACGTGCCGATGCCGAGTGCGACGCGCGACGCGATCAGCCACCCGAGCGACGGCGCGAACGGCGCGAGCGCGGACGCGATCAATACGATCGCGAGGCCGATGCAGAAGATCCGCTTCGCGCCGAACCGGTCGGCGAGCCGCCCCATCGTCGGCTGGCCGACGGCCGTCGCGAGATAGAGGCCCGACACGAGCCACATCGTGTCGATGCGTTCATGCGCCGCACCTTGCGGGTTGAACGCTTGCTGGATGCTGACGAGCGCGACCGCGATCATCGACGAGTTCAGCGCGTTGAGCAGCGTGCCGAGCACGATCGGGCCCACCAGCGTGGTCGGCAGGCGCAGGCCCGCCGCGCGCGCATTGCCGCCGCGTTCCGGCGTGCCGCCGGAGGACGAGGGTGGCGCTTCCGCAGGTCGATCGGGAGTCGTTTTCATGGCATCGTCACGTGGTGGATTCACATCGCTCGATCAAATTCGAACGTGCGTTCACCTTACCGTTACGACTGCCGTGAATGAAATGGATTGTTGCGATGCACACATTCGTCGCTTGAATGCAGATCGCGAGCCGCATGCGCGAGAGCAGCCCCCGGCAAGCCGGGAATGATGTCGCCAAACAAGCCGCGTCCCTTGCCGGACGGGCCTATCCCGGAAGCGAGACGGATCTTGCAGCGTGCGTGCGGAATGATTGGCCCGGTGTGCTTCCACCGGCTGACGACTGTTTTATGCGGCGATGCAGCGGGGATTCAGAGTCACGGCTCTAGACCGGCATGACACCGGCAGGTGCGTGGCAATCGAGGTCGGTGCCAGCCTGCGCTCGCAGGATGGGACCTGACGCGTGTGCGACCGATGCGGCGGTATGGCCGATTGCCGTCACGATCACCCACATACGCGTCCGGAACCGTGCTGCAACGAGGCTCGTATTGACTGCGCTGAGCACCGATCAATCACGCCCTGTTGACCGTTATCGACAACGCGTCGCGGACATCGCTCGATGCACGACGATCCGCTCGATCGCGCCCCGCACTATTGCGTGCGCGGCGACGCGCTGCGATCGAGCGACGCCGCCCGCAGCGCCTCCCCCGGCTCCGTGAAGTAGCGCTGCCGCAACTGCACGATCTGCGCATCGCGATCCTGTGCCGACAGGTTCTGCGCATCGATCTGCGCGCGCTGTGCCGCATATTCGTTGTACTTCGCATGCCACGCGTTGTCCGCCTGCTGCATCTTCACGACTCGCTCGGCAGCCTCCGGCCCGAGCGTTTGCGTGAGCTGCGCGCGAATTTCATCGGGCGTCGCGTTCGATTGCTGCACTTTGTCGATTTGCGCGATCGCGTTGTCCTGCTCTTTTTGGTGCGCCAGCCCGGCGCGCTGACCGGCCGGCAGTTGCTGCTCGAGCGCGGCAAGACCTGCCGCCTTCTGGTCTTCGGTCAGCGACGGATCGCGGACGATCTTCAATCGCGCGAGATCGTAGCGCTGCAGCTTCTGCTCGGCGCCGAAGAACGGCTCGCTCCAGTCGCCAAGCGTGCGGCTCGCGATCGTCGCGCGCTGGTCGAGCACGAGTTGCAGTGCCGGGAGGTCGAGCGTGTTGTCCACCGCGCCACCGCCGGGCAGCTTCGCAAGTTCGGCGAAATACGCGCGGTAGCGCTGCCAGACGTCGAGCGCCTCGCGTTGCGTATCCGTACCGTCGAGCTGCACGGCAATCGCGCGCGCGACGAGTGCATCGAGTTCCACCGGGCGCAACTGGTTTTGCGCGCTCAGGAAATAGTCGAAGAAGCCACGCACGGCCACGACCTGTGCGAGATGGCCGTGCGCATCGAGCGGCAGGCGCGGCGCAGTCGAGCCGGCGAGTGCCGGCGGCAGCCCGCTTGCGGCGAAACCGGGCACGGTGCTCGCCGCCGTGCCGCCCGCCGACACGGACGACACGGACGACACGGCCCCGGCAGGCGCGACGCCGGACAGGCCGGCGTCGCGCGTCTTCGGCGCGTCGATCCCATACCAGGCTGCGCCAGCCGCAACGACGCCCGCTACCCCGTAAAGCGCGACGCGAAGCGCGATGCCGCTCTTGCTGCCTGCCATCGATTACACCCCTTGCGTTTTCAGCCGGTTCGCGTGCGTGCGGATCGCCGCAACCGGATCCTCCACATTCGCGCCGAGCACGCCGAGGATCTGGTTGATCGCATCGGTGTGATTCCAGTGATACGTGCCAAGCACCTGGCCAAACTGCGCGCTGCATTGCGACACGACGCCGTCGTTCGGACCGGAGCCGCGATTGATCATCACCGTACCGCTGCCGAGCAGCGCCAGCGTTGCCGGATTGAGCACGTTCGCCGGATCGGCGGGCCCGCTCACGCTCGTATCGACGGCCCCTGTCACGCCGGCCACCGTCGTCGTCGGCTGGATCGCCGTGCCGCCCCACGAATAAAGCAGGTGCGTATTGCCGTTGACCGTCTCGGTCGACGCGCCCGTCTGGCACGAGCCCGGCGCACCGAGACCTGCGCTCGGGAATTTCTGGTTGTATGCGGCGGCCTTCGCTGTCGTCAGCACCGACAACGCCTGAATCGCATTCTGGTTCGTATTGAAGTTGCTGCTCGTCAAGGTGCCGAGCGCATTCGCGAACGCGCTGAGCACGGTCGACGACAGGCCGGTCGGATCCTTCTGCAACAGTTGCTGGACGAAGTCCGCGAATTGCGAACCCCAGTGCGGCGTGCTGATCGTCGTCACCGATGCGACCAGCTCCGGCGCAACGGATGCAACGTAACGCGACGACAGGCCGCCCTGGCTATGGCCGATCAGATTCACTTTCTGCGCGCCGGTCGCCGCAAGCACCTGCTTCACGTAGGCAAGCAATTGCTCGCCGCGCCCGTTCGGGCCATCGTCGCTCTGAAAGCCGGACAGATTGGCAACGTAGACCGTCGCACCGTGCGCCTGCAGATCCTCCGGAATGTGATACCAGTACTCGACGAGGCCGCCATACTTGTCGGTGCCGGTCAGCCCGTGCACCAGAATGATCGGGTACTTGGTCGCCGCATAATCGTCGACGGCGGTCGTCGCGGCGGAAGCGGCGGGTGCGCCGGCCAGCGACAGAAAGGTTCCAACACTCGCGGCGGGAGCCGCGTTCATTGCGAATGCGACCACGGCCGCCGCTGTCTTCGCTCGTATCGATCTGCTCATCTTGCTCTCCATTTTTTACGTGCATGTCAGTTGCTTGAGGATGAGGACGCGAGAATCGCTGATGCAGCGACGCTTCCGGCACTGAAGCGTCGCCCGAGCGCGGTGTCGGCCATACCGGCCTCGACGGCTTGGCGCGACGCATACCGATGCCCGGAAACGAATAAAAACGAACACAAACGAACGGTTTCGCACCAGCAGGCGAAGTGAAGCACGTTCAACCAGACTGCGCGGACGGTTAGACAGGGCCCTCCAGTCAGTTGACAACGGGTGCGTAGACCGCTAAAGCCATTGCCCTTCGTCGATGTCATGCGATCCCGGGCGTTACGGCTTTGCGCCGGAGCGCGCCAAGAGGATCAATCGCGCTCGGGTGACTTGCCCTGGAATTTTCGGAAGTGGCGGCGGGATGTCGGCGGCCTGGCGGCAGCCGACGTCGAGCGGCTCAAGCAACGCGAGCAGGAGAACGCGCGGCTGAAGAAGATGCTGGCGGAGCGTGCCCTGAAGCGGGCCACGCACAACGGTAGGGAGATGGCGCGCGATGAGCCGGCAAGCGCTGGCAGAACGGCGCCGGTGCGGACGAAAGCTTCAACGGCAAGTTCGGGGATGAATCAAGGCCCCCTACACCCTCCCCGCCAGATGAAACCGCGACGCCGGATGCCACAACCGCACCGATGTCGCGACCTGCTCGCCGACCCACGTGCGGCGCCTGAGCAACAGGCACGGCTCGCCGATTTCCATCACGAGGTGCCGGCGCACCTGCGCGTCGGGCTTCTGCGCGTAGATCCGGAACTCCGCGCGCTGGATCGGCGCAAGCCGCACCATGTAGTGATTCGGCGTCTCGACCGTGAAGTCCTGTTCCAGATACGCGGGAAACAGCGCCGGGTTGACGTAACGATCCTCGAACTGGATCGGTTCCTCTTCCTCGTAATGCACGATGCGCGAATGGAACACGGGCCCCGAACGCAGCCCGAGCGCTTCGATCGCCTCCTGATCGTCGCTGCTTTCGATCAGCAATACGCGCGCGCTGTGCCGATGGCCGCGCTCCGCGATCTCGTCCGCGATGTTGCGGATTTCCAGCACCGTCGATTCGTAATGCCGCCGTTCGACGAACGTGCCGGCGCCCTGGATCCGGGTCAGCACACGCTCGGCGGTCAGCTCGCGCAGCGCGCGCGACACCGTCATCCGCGCGACGCCGAACTCCTTGACCAGTTCGGCCTCGGTCGGAATCGCGCCGCCGGGCTTCCAGTCGCCCTTCGCGATCCGCTCGACGACGTAGCGCTTGATCTGCTGGTAGGCCGGCAACGCGCGCGCCGGCACGTCGCCACCCGGTGCGACCGCCAGCCGGCCGGCAAGTTGTCGTTCCGCTTCGTTCATGCGCCCTCGATCGAATGAATGATGGATCGTCCGCTGGCCGCCACGTCGCCCGGCGGCCGGTCTCACGCCGTTACATCACGGGCGGCGGCACACCCGCGACGATGCCGGCGGCGATCGCGATGTCGTCCGCGAGCGGCCGGTCGTCCTGGTACGCCGGCACGCGTTCGCGCACATGCCGCCACAGCGCGTCGGTGGGTGCGGCCCGCGACGCGCCGTCTGCCTGCAGATCGTAGGCCTGCGCGGCGGCCAGCAGCTCGATCGCCAGCACGCGCGTCGTGTTCTCGATGATGTCGAGCGCCTTCAGCGCCGCCGGCGTCGCATGGCACAGATGATCTTCCTGCAGGCCCGACGTGATGCCGCCGTCGAGGCTCGCCGGCGCCGCGAGCCGCTGGTTCTGCGCGACGAGCGCGACCGCCGTGTACTGCGCGATCATGAAGCCCGAACAGGTCCCGCCCGGCGTCGCGAGGAACGCCGGCAGCCCGCTCACGAGCGGATTGACGAGCCGGTCGAGACGCCGCTCGGCGATTGCCGCGACCTGCGCCATCGCCGCCGCGAGACTGTCCATCGCAAGCGCGATGCCCGCGCCGACCGCATGCGCTTGCGAATGGACGGCCGGCGCGTCGCGCGTGCCGGCCACGATCGGATTGTCGGTCACCGACGCCAGTTCGCGATCGACCACCTCCGCCGTCACGTCGAACACGTCGCGCGCCGCGCCGTGCACGTGCGGAATCGTGCGCAGGCTGAGCGGATCCTGCGTATGCCGGCCGCTTGCCGCCGCGAGCATGCCGCTGTCGGCGAGCAGCGCGCGCAGCCGTGCGCCGACGTGCCCGATGCCGGGCGAAATCCGCAACGCGAGCGACGCCGGATCGAAGGCGGCGAGCTGCCCGCCGAGGTTCTCGAAGCTCATCGCCGCCACCCAGTCGGCCCAGTCGAGCAGCCGCTCCGCGCGGGCGAGCGCGAGCGCGGCCAGCCCCGTCACGCACGGCGTGCCGTTGACCAGGCTCAGCCCTTCCTTCGCGCCGAGCACGAGCGGCGCGCGGCCGATGCGGCGCAATGCCTCGTCGCCGCGAATCCGCTCGCCGCGGTGGCGTGCATGGCCATGGCCGATGCAGACGAGCGCGACGTGCGCCATATGAGTCAGGTAACCGACCGAGCCGTGCGCCGGCACCTCCGGCAGGCAATCGTGTTCCAGCAACGCGACGAGCTGGTCGACGACGTCGGCGCGCACGCCCGAATGCCCGTGCGCGTAGTTGTTGATCGCCGCCGCGACGATCGCGCGCGTTTCCGCCGCGCCGAGCGGTGCGCCGACGCCGACCGCGTGGCTCATCAGGATGTTGCGCGACAGCGCACTCTGCTGCGCCGGCGACACGATCACGTTGCACAGCGCGCCGACGCCCGTATTGACGCCATACGCGCGGATGCCGCGCGCGACGATTTCGTCGACGAGCTCGCGCGCCGCGACGACGCGTACGCGCGCCTCGTCGGTCAACGCGAGCGGCTCGCCGGCGGCCACTGCCGAAACCTGCCGCCAGTCGAGCGGCTTTGCCGAACGGAATACGGTCATGGCGGCCTCAGTTCGTGGTGCGGTCGTGGTGGCTCGATACGAACTGCCGGAAGCGCTCCGAGCACTGGCCGCCGAACAGATCGCCGGGCGCACCGTCCGAATCGACCTCGCCCTGATGCAGGAACATCACGCGGTTCGACACGTGCCGCGCAAACCCCATCTCGTGCGTGACGACCAGCATCGTGCGCCCTTCCTCCGCGAGCGAGCGCATCACGCGCAGCACCTCGCCGACCAGTTCCGGATCGAGCGCCGACGTCGGTTCGTCGAACAGCATCACCTTCGGATGCATCGCGAGCGCACGGGCGATCGCGACGCGCTGCTGCTGGCCGCCCGACAGGTGTGCCGGATAGTAGCCGCGCTTGTCCGCGAGGCCGACGCGCGCGAGCAGCGCCTCGGCTTCCTCGACCGCTTCCGCGCGGCTGCGCTTCTGCACGCGCAGCGGGCCTTCGACGAGGTTGTCGAGCACCGTCATGTGCGACCACAGGTTGAAGTTCTGGAACACCATCCCGAGTTGCGAACGGATCCGGTCGACCTGGCTCCGGTCGCCCGGATGCAGCTTGCCGTCGCGCGTGCGCTTCATCTTCAGTTCCTCGCCGGCGAGCGCGACGGTGCCGTCGTCGGGTGTTTCGAGCAGGTTCAGGCAGCGCAGGAGCGTGCTCTTGCCCGAGCCGCTCGCGCCGAGGATCGAGATGACGTCACCCTCGTGCGCATCGAGCGAAATGCCCTTCAGCACATGGTGATCGCCGAACGACTTGTGGATGTTCCTGACCGACAGGGCAACGGGAGCAGCGGTGTTCATCGGATTCTCCGGGAAGGAAGGATGCGCTCAGGACGCGACGCGCCGGGCATTGCGCGTCGCCGCGGCGGACGCGCCGGCCGGCTTCGGCGCGCGCAGGTGGCCCGACAGCCGCCATTCGAGCGCACCGAGCAGGCGCACGACGATGAAGTTCAGGCCGAGGTAGATGAGAGCCGCGCACACGAACACCTCGGTCGTCCGGTAGGTCTGCTGAATGATCTGCTGCGCGACGCCCGTCACTTCCCACACGGTGACGAGGCTGGCCAGCGCGGTCGACTTGACGAGCAGCACGGCTTCGGTCGAATACGCGGGCAGGCACTGTCGCAACGCGATCGGGCCGATCACGCGCCGCAGCAGCGCGAAGCCCGACAGGCCGATCGAATAACCGGCCTCGATCTGCCCGACCGGCACGGCCATCAGCCCGCCGCGCAGGATCTCGGCCGTATAGCCGGCCGTGCACAACGCGAGCGACAGCACCGCGCACACATACGGTTCGCGCAGCAGCGGCCACATGAAGCTCTCGCGAATCACGCCGAACTGGCCGAGCCCGTAGTACACGAGGAACATCTGGATCAGCAGCGGCGAACCGCGAAACACGAGGATGTAGGCGCGCGCGAAGCGGTTCGGCAGCCAGTGCGGCGACACGCGCATCGTGACGATCACGAGCGACAGCAGGCCGCCGAGCACGAGCGATGCGAAGAACAGGCCGAGCGTGGTCGGCACGGCCGCGAGCAACTGGCGCAGCGTGTCGAGGAGGAAGTCGAAATCGATGGACATGCGTGCTCTCCGTCAGTTGCGCGCGAAATTGCGGCGGAACGAGCGGCCGACGATCGCTTCCGCCCGGTTGAACACGCGGTTCGACAGGCCCGTCATCACGAGGTAGAGCGCACCGCCCGCGACGAAGAACACGAAGTACTGGTGCGTCGAGTTCGCGGCGATCTGACTCGTGCGCAGCAGCTCGGCGAGCCCGGTGACCGAGATCAGCGCCGAATCCTTGAGGCTCAGCTGCCACACGTTGCCGATGCCGGGCAGCGCGAAGCGCAGCACCTGCGGAATCAGGATGCGGCGCAGCACCATGCTGCCCGGCATGCCGATCGAGCGCGCCGCTTCGAGCTCGCCCTTCGACACGGCCAGCACGGCTGCGCGGTACACCTCCGCCTGATACGCGCCCGAGATCATCCCGACCGCCAGCGCGCCGATCACGAACGGCGGCACGCCGACGAAGCCTTCCGCGCCGAACCACTGGCCGACGGTCGTGACGAGCGTCGAGCCGCCGAAATAGAACAGGTAGATGACGAGCAGTTCGGGCACGCCGCGAAACACCGTCGTGTAGAGATCGCCGAGCAGGCGGGCGCTGCGGTGGCGCGACAGTTTCGCGGCCGCGATCGCGGCGCCGATCACCGCGCCGACCGCGAGCGCGGACAGCGTCAGCGCGACCGTCATCAGTGCGGCGAGCAACAGCACGCCGCCCCAGCCTTCGGTTCCGAAGCCCAGCATTTCAAGGATCGCCATGCGTGCCTCCCGGCAAGCGTTGAATGAATCGGCAGGATGCGCGCCGCCGCGCGTCGCAGTGTCGTTGCGTCGCTTGCGCGACGGCGGCCGGACGTGCGCTTACGGCGTGACGTCGGTCTTGAACCACTTGTCGGCGAGTTTCTTCACGGTGCCGTCCGCGAGCGCCGCGCCGATCGCCGCGTCGAACTTCGCCTTCAGGTCGGCATCCTGCTTGCGGAACGCGAGACCTTCGCCCGGCCCCCAGATCGGCCCGCCGAGCTTCGGGCCCGCGAGCACGATCGACGCGTTTTCCTTTTTCTCGATGTTCGCCGCGTAGTACGTGACGTCGTCGAACGACGCGTCGATGCGCCCGGCGACGAGGTCGAGATCGCGCTCGGGCGAGGTCTTGTACACGCGGATCGACGCGATGTCCTTGAAGCTGTCGTTGATGAATTTCGTATAGACGGTGCCCGACTGGATGCCGATCGTCTTGCCCTTCAACTGCTTGCGCAGCGCGTCGACGGTCGGCTTGTCGGCATTCGCGTCGCCGGTCAGCTTGACGGCCGGTGCGCCGGGCGCGGCCTTCGGGATGACCTTCGTGTCGGTGACGGCGAACGTCGCCGGCGTGGCCGCATAGGGGCGCGAGAACAGCAGGATCTTCTCGCGCTCCGGCGTGATCGAGATCGCATCCATCAGGACATCGAACTTGCCGGCCTGCAGGCCGGGAATCATCCCGTCCCAGTCCTGCGCGACCATGTTGCACTGGACCTTGATCCGGCCGCAGACATTCGCGAGCAGTTCCGGCTCGAAGCCGCCGAGCTTGCCGCCCGGCAGCGTGAGGTTCCACGGCGCGTAGCCGCCTTCGAGCGCCACCGTCACCGTCTTCCATTCCTTCGCCTGCACCGGTGCGGCGAGCGTCGCCGCCGCGGCCGCGATGGCGCCGATCGTCTTGATTGCCCACTTGATGCGCTTGCCGTTCACGAGATTTCTCCTTGCGTTGAAGTTCGTCATCCCTTCGGTCATGCAAGCCGCCTCAGGAATTTGTCTATACAAGCATGCAAGAAGAAAAACAGCGGGACAAGCACTGATCAAAAAAAACCGCGTAAACGCGGGAAATCCCCTAAATACAGGGCTCCAGCGCGCCTCATTGCGGGGAATCCGGGCACGGATTTGGTGCAACTGACGTGGACAAATCGCAAGGATGACTAGACAAATTTCGGATTCGATCGCCTGGGTGCTCGCCACTCGGCGCGCGGAGACAGGCCTGTCGGACTGACCGGCATAAGGTCTGCGGATTGGATATCCGCGATGCTCGATCGAGTATTCCGGGCCACGCTTCGACATCACGCGCGTCCCGGTATGGCCGTGTCCATGTCGGTCACGACTTATTAGCCCGTGCGCTGCGGTCCGAACGGCCAGGGAATCGGTATCTTGAAGACGAATACGGAAATCGCGCCGGACGGCGTAGAGAAGAGCCGAGCCAACGCCTGGCTCGGCATGGGCGTCACCTGCACGACGCCCTGCTTCGGCTTGCTGCCGCGAAACGTCGCGACGAAGCGGTCGGTGAAATGGGTGAAATCTTCGAGGGCGACGTACACGTGAGCCGTGTCGTATCGCAGACCTGCCGCGAGCGCAGGTGCAGGCGTAGCGGCGGGCCCGGGAGGCGCCGCGAACGCAGTGGTGGGGCGACGAAGCCGCCCGCCAGCATCGGCGCAAGCGATGCCGCGCGGGCGTGCCCCAGGATTGAATTTTCTTCCTGCTTCAATGCGCCGAAAATACGATCAAGCGCGACCGTCCCCTTCCCCGCTTCGAACATCGCCAAGCAGGGTGACGAGGACGAGCGCGGCAATCAGGCCCAGGTGCTCGAAGAAGCTGTTGAGCGCCATGAAGCGCGCCACGCCCGCCTGGTTCCAGAAGTCGTTCGCCACCAGCATCGCGACGACGGTCAGCACGCCGAGTCCACCCGCGCCAAGCCAGGTGAAGCGGCGAAATACCACGCACAGCGAACCGCCGATCTCGACCACAACCGCCAGTGCAGCCCAGAACGCGGGCGGGTGCAGGCCGAAATGCGCCTGCTCCGCGATCGCATCGCCGAAGTGCATCGCCTTGTTGACGCCTCCGATCAGAAACGCGGACACCAGCGCAAGTCGGACCAGCGCGCCGACCCACGGCTGCGCAAGCAGGACGCGAATCCACCGGGGGCTGTACCGGCCGGTTGTCGTCGACATGTCAGATCGCCCAGCAGGAACAACCGAACGCGCCCCAGAAGCCCTTCGCGTCCGACGTCGGCAATGCGCTCCCCCACGCGCTCGCATGGGCATGCGCGTGTACGTTGCACGCGCTCGCACAGCCGCACATCGCGGCAGCGGCAGCCGCCGCGCGCTGCAGCGGTGCACCGTTGCGCTGCGTCGCGCCCCAGCCGCCGTAGCCGCCGTACTCGCGCACCGGCGACCAGTCCGGCATCGCGGGCGGAATCGGCGCATCGTGCGACGCGAACGGCCCCGCGCCCCATACGATCTTTCCGCCGACCACCGTCAGCAATGCAGTCGTGTCCGCGATGTCGTCCTCCGCGCATGCGAAGAAATCGCGATCCGGGACCACCAGGTCGGCAAGCTGCCCGACCGCCACACGCCCTTTCTTCCCTTCCTCGTTCGAGAACCAGGTCACGTATTCGGTCCACATCCGCAGTGCGGTCTCGCGATCGAGCAGGTTGCGCTGCGGGTACATGCGCAAGCCGCCGACCGTCTTGCCCGTCACGAGCCACGCGAGCGACACCCACGGGTTGTACGACGCAACACGCGTCGCGTCGGTGCCGGCCGACACCTTGATGCCCTTCGACAGCATCTTCGCAACGGGCGGCGTCGCTTCGGCTGCCTGCGCGCCATAGCGCTCGACGAAGTATTCGCCCTGGTACGCCATCCGGTGCTGCACCGCGATGCCGCCGCCCAGCGCCGCAATACGATCCATCGATTTTTCGGTGATCGTTTCCGCGTGATCGAAGAACCAGTTCAGCCCGGCAAGCGGAATGTCCTTGTTGACCTTTTCGAACACGTCGAGCGCGCGGTCGATCGTTTCGTCGTAGGTCGCATGCATGCGCCACGGCCAGCGGTTCTGTGCGAGCACACGCACGACGCCTTCGAGATCGTCTTCCATCTGCGCCGGCAGGTCCGGGCGCGCAACGCGGAAGTCCTCGAAATCCGCCGCCGAGAACACCAGCATCTCTCCCGCGCCGTTGTTACGGAAATAGTCGGTGCCGTCGTGATACTTCGTGCTCTTCGTCCAGTTCACGAAGTCTTCCTTCTCGGCATTCGGCTTCTGCGTGAACAGGTTGTATGCGATCCGGATCGTCATCTCGCCCGCGTCGTGCAGCTTGCGGATCACTTCGTAATCGTCGGGATAATTCTGCGACCCGCCACCCGCATCGATCACGCCCGTCACGCCGAGGCGGTTCAGTTCGCGCATGAAGTGGCGCGTCGAGTTGTACTGGTATTCGAACGGCAGCTTCGGCCCCTTCGCGAGCGTCGCGTAGAGGATCGTCGCGTTCGGGTTCGCGAGCAGCAGCCCGGTCGGGTTGCCCGCGGCGTCGCGCAGGATCGTGCCGCCCGGCGGCTCCGGCGTGTCCTTCGTGTAGCCCACCACGCGAAGTGCCGCCGCGTTCAGCAGCGCGCGGTCGTACAGGTGCAGGATGAACACCGGCGTATCGGGCGCGGCCGCGTTGAGTTCTTCGATCGTCGGCAGCCGCTTCTCGGCGAACTGGTGTTCGGTGAAGCCGCCGACCACGCGCACCCACTGCGGCGCGGGCGTGATCGCGACCTGCCGCCTGAGCATGTCCATCGCGATCGCGAGCGACGGCACACCATCCCAACGCAGCTCCATGTTGTAGTTCAGGCCACCGCGAATCACGTGGCAGTGGTTGTCGATCAGGCCCGGCAGCACGGCGCGGCCCCCGAGGTCGACGACCTTCGTCGCACGGCCCGCGAGCGGCATGACGTCCGCTTCGTTGCCGACCGCAACGAAGCGGCCAGCGGCGATCGCCACCGCTGTCGCGATGGGGTTTGCGCGGTCGAGGGTCGTGAACCTTCCGTTGTGAAGGATCAGATCCGGTTGGGACTCGGTTGCGGTCATATACATCACCTCGTTTCGATCAGAAGCCAAAGAGCTGTTTGAGGGCGGGGATGGCCTGCACGCCGATCACCATGCCGAGCAACCCGACAAGCGCAATCAGCGGCGGTGCCGGCGAGCGCACCTTGATTGCGCTGTAAATGACACCGATCAGCAAGCCCGCACCAAGGGAAACCAGATAAGGTTCCATACGATCAATTTCTCGGACAGGTTGGAATGCAGGTCGTAACGTCCTGGCAAACACGCCGCGGGCGGCATCCGTGAATCGACCACGTCCGCCGCCCGCAATTTCGTATTGCCGATGTCACGTGTTCGCCTGGAACACGCCGCATCGGCATCGACAGTCGAGACTGTCTTCGGTCACTTCGCCGGCACGGGCGGGATCGACTCGTGCGGCGTCAGCGTACGCTCGGCGGCCTTGTGGACCATCGTGTACGCGTAATCGACGCCCATCCCGTATGCGCCCGAGTGCTCCTTCGCGATCGCCATCACCGCGTCGTAAGTCTCGCGGTGTGCCCAGTCGCGCTGCCATTCGAGCAGCACCTGCTGCCACGTCACCGGCACCACGCCGGCCTGCACCATCCGCTGCATCGCGAAATCGTGCGCGGCCTGCGACGTGCCGCCCGATGCATCGGCGACCATGTAGATTTCGTAGTCGCCTTCGAGCATCGCGCAGAGCGCGAACGTCGTATTGCAGACCTCCGTCCACAGGCCCGAGACGACCACCTTCTTGCGGCCGTTCGCGGCCAGCGCGTCGCGCACCTTCTGGTCGTCCCACGAGTTCATCGACGTGCGTTCGAGCGTCTTCTGGTTCGGGAACACGTCGAGCAGCTCGGGATAGGTGTGGCCCGAGAAGCTCTCGGATTCCACCGTCGTGATCGTGGTCGGGATGTTGAACACCTTCGCGGCCTTCGCGAGCCCGACGACGTTGTTCTTCAGCGCCTGGCGATCGATCGACTGCACGCCGAACGCCATCTGCGGCTGCTGGTCGATGAAGATCAACTGGCTGTTATGGGGGGTGAGTACTTCAAGCTTCGGATTGCTCATGGCGGTCATGTCCTTTGACGCGGAGAAAAAATAGCCTGCCTTGCCGGCAAGCCGTGAGGCGCCCAATGCGCTGTGCCGGGAGGTTCGCCTGCCAGCCGGTGTCATTCAACACGCGAATTCTTGGTAGCGCCACTTAATCAATTCTATTAATAAACCCCCCAAAACCAGGCCTTAAAAGATCTTAAAACCATCGAATTGAATGATCACATCGAAAAAGACCTGCTACGCTATCCAATGAAATCAGGTTCGTCTCCGGATCGGTAGTTATCCGTATTTTTCACACGGTGGTCATCCACTTGTATCTGAATCATGAAGCCGTATATTTCGTCGCTACTTGCCGGAATTCTCGCCGGCGCCGTGTACTACCTGATCGGCGTGCAATCGCCCGCTCCGCCCACCATCGCGCTGGCCGGCCTGCTGGGTATCCTCGCGGGCGAACAGATCCTGCCGCTCGCACGCAGGATGCTCGCAGGGATTCATCTGAGAACCGCGTGGAGCGAGGCGAAGTGCAGCCAGCACATGTTCGGCTCCCTGCCCGGCGCGCAGGCATCCGATGCCGCTGCGAAGAAACGTTGATCGACCCCGTCGTGACCCACGCTGATCGACCGGATTCGGGGAGTCCGATCGGCGGGCCAACCGATCTGCCGACGCCGACGGCACGCGGGTAAGCCGGAACGCGAAGCACCCGCGAAACCCGGGCCCATTCGGCTCGGTTCCCCCGTGCGCCGACGCTCCGGAACTGGCGCACATCGCCCATACCGATCGGACGCTGCTATCGCACGAGGCAATCTTGCCCGGAGCAGGATGGCACCCCGGCTCCGGCATCCGGATGATTTGTTCCGGTTCGTATTGGACTCGGCGGTGCTTGGCGATAACATGACAGCCCGATGCACGCGTGGAATTCAACATGAAGCTGTCATTCGAAGCGCTCGAAGCCCTGGACGCGATCGACCGCACCGGCACGTTCGCCGAGGCCGCGGAGCTCCTGCACCGCGTACCGTCTGCGCTGACTTATCTCGTACAAAAGCTCGAAAGCGATCTCGACGTCGCACTGTTCGACCGGAGCGGGCGTCGGGCGAAGCTCACGCACGCGGGTCGCGTGGTCGTCGAAGAGGGACGCCGGCTGCTGCATGCCGCCGAACAGCTCGAACTCAAGGCGTTGCGTGCCCAGCAAGGCTGGGAAACCGAAGTTCGCATCTGCATCGACGAGATCCTGCCGTTCGAGGCGTTGTGGCCTTACGTGCATACGTTCTACGGACTCGAGATGAACACGCGGCTGCGCCTGTCCACCGAAGTGCTCGGCGGCACGTGGGATGCGCTGATTTCGCGCCGCGCGGATCTCGTCGTCGGCGCGGCGGGCGAGCCGCCGGAACTGCCGGACATCATCGCGCGGCCGATCGGCACGCTCAAGCATGTGTTCGCCGTCGCCCCGACCCACCCGCTCGCGGCATTGCCCGAACCGCTGTCGATGGCGTCGGTCGTCGAGCATCGCGGCGCCGTCATCAGCGATACCTCTCGCGAGTTGCAGCCCCGCTCGATCAACATCGATGCCGGGCAACCGTATCTCGCGGTCCCCACGCTCGCCGCAAAACTGGCCGCGCAGTGCGAAGGGCTCGCCGTGGGCACGCTGCCGGATTGCATCGCGGCACGCGCGATCGCACAGGGCAAGCTCGTCGCACGCCAGGTGACCGGCATGCGCGACACGACGCATTGCTATATCGCATGGCGCGGCGACGAGGCCGGACGCGCGCTGCACTGGTGGGTCGATCAGCTCGCCCGCCCCGATCTCGTCGACCGGTTCACCGCGCTCGCCTGATGCCGCCGCACGCGGTCGCCGCACGTCGGTCGCACCGCTCGACCGGCGGTTTCCGGCACCCGCCCGCCGCATCAGCCGAACGAATCGTGCAGGCGCTTCATCTCCTTCTCGAGCCATTCGATCAGGTTGAACGACGCATGCGTCTTCGCGGCCGGCGGGATCATCATCTTCTCCTCGGTCGCGACGTGTTCGGTCAGGGATTCGCACATCAGCCGTCCGAGTTCGGGTTTCCTCGCGATCAGCGGCGTCAGGTCGCGGCTGCTCAACTGATAGGCCGTCACGGCGGTCACCGCGTAGACACGCGCATGAAGCTGCGTGCCGGCCAGCACGACGGACTGGCCGATCGCGTCGCCGGGCGCCATCCGCCTGACCTCCATGTCGCCGGTCGCGCCCGGCACGAACACCGACGCGACACCGGACCCGACGATCGTCAGCAGGCGCGTATCGGAATTCGACGCGTAGATCACCTCCCCTTGGTGGAATACGCGTGACGCCAGCGCATCGGCCAGCACCGCCAGATCCTCGTCGCCGAGTTGCCGGAAGAGTTCGACCGCGCGCAGCAGTCGTTGGCCGCGCGACACCGGTCGGTATGCCGCGGCCGTCCCGCCAAGCGGGCGCAACGCGATGTCCGCGGCGGCCAGATGCCGGTGGGCCAGATCGTAGAGCCGGTTGCGCACCGCCACCTTTTTCTCCAGCGCGTCGACGTAACAGACGAGTTCGTATTCGACGGAGTTGGTCCTGAACGCCTTGACGACCGAGACCGGCGCGGGACTGGCCAGCACGTCCAGCGAACTGGCGGCAGCCCGGTCGAGCGCATCGACGACGACGGCCGGCCGCACTTCCGGATCGATCTCGATCGTCAGCGTCACACCGTGCACGCTCGGGGGTTCGCTCAGGTTGACGATCGTCGCCTTCGCCGCCGTGCTGTTCGGCACGACGACCAGGTTGCCGAGGCTGTTGATCATCTTGGTCGCGCGCCAGTTGCTTTCGACAATCCGCCCTTCCAGCTCGCCGATGGCCACCGTATCGCCCAGGCGAAACGGCTGGGTGGTATTCAGGACGAGGCCCGAGAACACGTCGTTCAGCGTGTTCTGGACGGCCAGGCCCAGGATCACGGCCACCGCGCCCGAGGTCGCGACCAGGCCGCTCAGCGGCAGGCCCAGTACATAGCCCAGCGCGGCCACCGCGGCCGCACCGAACACGGCGCCCGCGGCGATGTCGTGAAACAGCCGCTGATTGCGCCACGCGCGCGGCAGCAGCAGATGGTCGAGCATCAGGCTGAACACCAGCGCGCACTGCAGCCACCACGCGACGCCGATCGCCTGGATCGCCAGCCGGTCGAACCGGTCGGGCGACAGCGGCACCGCGAGCGGGCTCACGCCGGTGGCGAACAGCACATAGGTCAGCGCGGCGAACGACGCGCAGCGCCAGACCGCTTTCGTCGTCGAACGGCCAGGCCCGAGCAACCGCCATGCAACGAGGTCGGCAACGACGATCGGCGCGCCATAAGCGACCGTGACGGACAGGTTCAGCATGCCGGAATGGTCCGCGTGCGCGCTGCGCGACGGGCGAGGAAGCCGCGCGATCGCATGGCGCGCGCTACCCGATCCGGCGAGCGGCCGCCGGCAGCGAATCGTGGCGAGACAGGTCGGACTGGACAGGTTTCATGCGGTAGTCGTTCGATGACGCGCGAAGTCGCCGCGGCAACGCATGTGCCGCCGCCGCACGCTGGCATTCAATGGCGTCGCGACATCGATGCGCGGCGGTGCGAGCCGGTCTGCTGCCCGCACGCCGGCGAATCGCCGACGGTCTCCATGCCTGCAATGTAGACGCAATGACCGGCCAGGTCCTGAGTTCAGGCTGAAACGTTCTGAATTCGCCGACGGCGCGCGCCGTTACGCTTCGCGCGGCGGTAACCCGGCCTCGCCCGCGTCGAACCCGAGCGCGCGCACTTCGCGCCACGCGTCGTGTACGGCCTGCGTCGGCCCCGAGATATAGGCGAGCGCGGCAGCATAGGCAGCAAACAGACGAACGCGCGCATCCTCGCGCGCCGGCGTTTCGTCCATATTTCGCATTGCATCGAGCGCCGCGCGCGCCCGTTCGCGACATTCGTCCACCAGCGACAGGTCGAATAGGCACGGGACCGCGACAGCCGCCAGCGCGATGCCGACGTCCGCATCGCCGTTCGGCGAAAACGCCCAGTCGAGCGCCGCGCGCAGATTGCCGAGTTCGCGCCGGATCATGTCGAGCCGCGATTCGGCGCGCGGCCCGTCGTCGCCACCGGGCGCAAGCCTGAACAACGTATGGAAGTAGTTCGCATGCGCGCGTGCCGCGATCGCGCATTCGCCGTTGTTCTCGAGCTGCTGCAGCGCATAGGCGCGCGTCGTGGTCAGCAGCCGGTAGCGCGGTGCGCCGTGCGCGCTCTCGAGGCTCAGCAGCGACTTCGAGACGAGGCCGGCGAGCGTATCGAGCAGGTCCGCATCGGCCAGCCCCTTCGTTCCGACGATCTCCCGCACCGCGTCGATCGAGAAGCCGTCGCGGAACACGCCGAGCCACCGTAACAGCAGGCGCTCCGCATCGCCGAGCAAGCGGTAGCTCCAGTCGTACATCGCCTGCAGCGTCTGATGACGCGGCAAGGCCGTACGAAAACCGCCGGTCAGCAACCTGAAATGGTCGTCGAGATGCGCGGCCAGCACATCGATGCCGAGCACGGCCGCTCGGGCCGCGGCCAGTTCGATGGCGAGCGGGAGACCGTCGAGACGCCGGCACACCGACGCCATCAGCGCCACGCTGCGTTCGTCGAACGGAAAACGAGGATCGGCGGCACGCGCGCGCGCCGAGAACAGTTGCACCGCGCTTGCGCTCAGGATCTCGGCGTCGTCGGCGCCTTCACCGGGAACATCGAGCGGCGGAATCGGACACAGCCGCTCGCCCTGGATACGCAGCGCCTCGCGGCTGGTCGCGAGGACGCACACTCCAGCATCCGACTCGGTCAGTGCGGTCGCGATCTGCGCGGCGGCGTCGAGCAAGTGTTCGCAATTGTCGAGCACCAGCAACATCCGGCGGTCCGCCACGCTGGCCAGCACCGCTTCGAGCGTCAGCGATCCGGCCGGCTGCACGATGCCGAATGCACCCGCCAACGCCTCGGGCACGAATTGCGGACACGCAACCGTGGCCAGCGACACGAACGCGGCGCCGTCCGGAAAGCTCGCCTCGGCCCGCATGGCCGCTTCGAGCGCAACCCGCGTCTTGCCGATGCCGCCCGCACCGACCAGCGTCACGACGCGCGCGGTGTCGAGCGCCGCGAGGACGTCGGCGACGGTCTGCTCGCGGCCGACGAGCGCGGTCGGCGCGGCCGTCAGCCGCGACGTCGCGGGGCGCGCGGGTGCCGCGCCTTCGGCCCGGCCGCCGACCAGCCGATAGCCGCGCCCTGGCACCGTGACGATCAGGTTCCGGTCGTCGGCCAGCGCCTTGCGCAACGCGGCGATATGCACCTGCAGGTTGTTTTCCTCCACGATCGTGTGCGGCCACACGCGTTGCATGATTTCGTCTTTCGATACCAGTGCGCCGTTCGCCCGAATCAGGAGTTCGAGAATGTCGAATGCGCGACTGCCGATGCGCAGCAGCGTGCCGTTCGAGCGAATTTCACGCCTGTCGAGAAAAACGTGAAGCGTTCCAATCCGGATCATGGGAATTCTTAATCGATTTCATTCATCGATGCCCTGTCAGAAATGACACCGGTTCGACGGCAATGCTACGGCATTTGCCCGGTTAAATGATTCAAATAATCAGAACGCAAAGAGCAAATTTTTTGAATCGATGAAAACCACGATCGCCGCAACGTCTCCCGGATGCGTGCCGCGACCCGCCCGGCACGGCACGGCGCATCACGGCATCCCGCACTTTCAATGCGTAAAACAGTCGTTCACCCATGAACCTGTTTCGCAGGATAAATCGACCGATTTGCCGGAATCAATTTCGTGGTCTCGCCAATTGAAATGGCAGTTCGCATGGCTTGCGGCAAAGACCAGGTAAAAACGACGCACCAAACGCAGCGAAATCGATGCCGGGCGTAACGGCCGGTCGGATTTTCCGTTCAGAACGATTCAGGCGCCGCTCAGGACATTCAGCGGCGCGGCGCGCGACGATGGTTCCACGGCGCCAGCGTCGAGCGACTGCCGTCACGCCGCGAGGAACACGACCATGGGCAACCGTATCGCCGGCATCCGGATTCCCGACGGCCCGATCGCACGGGAGGCCGCCGCGACCGTGCGCGCCGGCGAGCCGGACCTCCTGTTCCGGCACGCGATGCGCGTGTTCGCGTTCGCGTCGATCATCGGGCTGCGTCGCGGCATCGGATTCGACGCCGAACTGCTGTACGTCGCCGCGCTGTTCCATGACTTCGGGCTGACGGAGCGCTACCGGCATTCGCGCCGGCGTTTCGAGATCGACGGTGCGAATGCCGCGCACGCATTCCTCGGCGGACACGGCGTCGCCGCCGACGATGCGGAGGAGGTATGGCGTGCGATCGCGCTGCACACGGCCTTCGGCATTCACCCGTACATGACGCCGTTGACGGCGTTGCTCGGCGCAGGTATCGAAACGGATCTCTTTGCGCGTCATTTCGACGACGTGAGCCGGTCCAAGCGCGACGAGATCGTGCACGCGTGGCCACGCGGCCCGGGTTTCAAGGAGCTGTTCCTCGAAGCGCTCGCCGCGGGCACCGCGCATCGCCCTGCGACCGCGTTCGGCAACGTCTGCGCCGACGTGCTCGAGCGGTGCGACCCGGACTATCGTCGTACGAATTTCTGCGGCCTGGTGCTCGGGTCGACATGGACGGAGTGAGCCGGCCGGCCGAGCCCGCTCCGCCACATCACGGCCGCCGCCGGGTCATGCGCGGGCGAACGCCAGCAATTCGTCATTCAATCGTTGCGCGTGCGTCAGATACAACGCGTGCGGCCCGCCCTCGTAGACGCTCAGCGTCGCGTGCGGCACGCGCTTCGCCGCGGCGGCGCCCGTGAGCGCGAGCGGTGCCGTCTGGTCGTCGTCGCCGTGAATCACGAGCGTCGGCACGTCGAACGTGTCGAGATCGGCCCTGAAATCGGTTTCGGAAAACGCGCCGACGCAATCGAGTGTCCCCTTCAATCCGGCCTGCAGCGCCATGAAGGACGTCCAGTCGAGCGCCGCGCGCGAGATCGCCGAAGCGGCCCGGTTCGAACCGGTGAACAGCGGCCAGAAGTGCTCGAAGAATGCCGCGCGGTCGGCCACGATGCCAGCCCGAATGCCGTCGAACACGGCCACGTCGACGCCGTCCGGATGGTCGTCGCGCCGCGCGACCAGCGGCGTCACCGATCCGATCAGGACGGCCTTCGCGATGTGTCGCGTGCCGTGCCGGCCGATGTAGCGGGCCACTTCGCCGCCGCCCATCGAAAAGCCGACGAGCGTCACGTCGTGCAGCCCGAGCGTCTCGATCAGCGTCGCGAGATCGTCCGCCAGCGTGTCGTAGTCGTATCCCGTCCACGGCTGGCCGGACCGGCCGAAGCCGCGCCGGTCGTAGGCGATGCAGCGAAAGCCGTTCGACGCGAGATGATGCATCTGGACGTCCCACATGTCCGCGTTCAACGGCCAGCCGTGAATGAACACGACCGGGCGCCCTGCGCCCCAGTCCTTGTAGTGAATCGAAACGCCGTCGCGTGTCGTGAACGTGCTCATGCGGATTCCTTCCTCAGCGGTGAAAAAGCGGCGGCCGCCAGCCATGTCGATGGACAGCGCGCACCGTCCCGGGTCATGAACGGGACAGTCTGACGATGAACCGCTCCAGTTCGGACGCGAGGATCACCTCGCGGTAGTTCGCGGGGCGCTTCGCGCCGCGCCATTGCGGCTTGTAGATCGCATCGCCGGTGTGAATCGTGATGCCGGTCAGCGCGCAGCGCCCGAGGGCGCGGGACTTCGCGCTGATCCAGCGCTGCTCGTCGTACCGGCAGCGCGTCGGATCGCTCCACGAGATCAACACCGACGAATCGGTCTGCCGCTCGGCGGCGACGATCGCGCACCGGCGGCGCACGCCACCGCCCGACGCGGGCGGTGCATCGTCGCGATGGCGACGGCGCGCGGGGTCCGGGTCGCGAAGATGCGACGGTGCGCAGCGGCTCGCGGCCGGCGACGGGTCGAGCAGCGTCATCACGTGCTCCCAGCGATTGAATTCGTCCATGGCGGCGTACCCAGGCAAGTGGCGAGGGGGCCGGATGTTGCGCACCCGCCCGCGTCGCGATCGTCATCCTCCGGCGCGAACTGGCAACGACTCGCGACGGGATGATCTGATGCTGACGATAACGAGCCGCCGCTGAAGAGTCTTGATTCCAGGCTTAATTTTTCTGGTCGGTTCGGCCGCGCATTCGCGCGGCGTGCACCGCAACCGGGTTCATGAAAATTCAGCGGGATTTCAGTACACGGCGGAGGGCCGCGGGATAGGCTCCTGTCCGCGTTCGTTCGCTGCCTTCGCGCGCCTGCCGGCCCGCGACTGCGAACGCACGCCGGCTGCCGGCTGGATTGCCGCATGCGGGCAGAACCGAACCATCCATCCAACGCGGCATCGTTGCACCACACGTTCTTCAAGGAGCCTCCATGCGTCCCGCAGACACCGACGCCGTTCCCTCGACGCGTCGCCGAGACATGCTGCTTGCCGGCGCGACCGCCGTTGCAGCGGCCGCGCTGCCGGCTGCTGCCGCCGCCGCCGCCCCCAAACACGCCGCTTCCGCCCATCAAGGAGCCCATGCGATGAATACGATCACCACCCAGGACGGTACGCAGATTTACTTCAAGGACTGGGGCAGCGGCCGCCCGGTCGTCTTCTCGCACGGCTGGCCGCTGTGCGCCGATGCGTGGGACTCGCAGATGCTGTTCCTCGTGCAGCACGGCTACCGCGTGATCGCGCACGACCGCCGCGGTCACGGCCGCTCGAGCCAGCCGTCGCGCGGCAACGACATGGACACGTATGCCGACGATCTCGCGGCGGTGATGAATGCGCTCGACCTGCGCGAAGCCACGCTCGTTGGCCATTCGACCGGCGGCGGCGAAGTCGCGCACTACATCGGGCGCCACGGCACGAAGCGCGTGTCGAAGGCCGTTCTGATCGGCGCCGTGCCGCCGCAGATGGTGAAATCGGCGTCCAATCCCGGCGGCCTGCCGATGGACGTGTTCGACGGGATCCGCAAGAACGTCGCCGAGAACCGCTCGCAGTTCTACAAGGATCTCGCCGTGCCGTTCTTCGGCTACAACCGTGCGGGTGCCAAGGTGTCGCAGGGCACGATCGACGCGTTCTGGGCGCAGGGCATGATGGGCGGCGTCTACGGCCAGTATCAGTGCATCAAGGAATTCTCCGAGGTCGACTACACCGAGGACCTGAAGAAGATCGACGTCCCGACGCTGATCCTGCACGGCGACGACGACCAGATCGTGCCGATCGACGATTCGGCCCGACTGTCGGCGAAGATCGTGAAGCACGCGCAACTCAAGGTGATCCCCGGCGGATCGCACGGGATGTGCGTCGTCGATGCCGACCGGATCAATGCCGAACTGCTCGCGTTCCTGAAGGCGTAAGCGTCTCGGCACGGCGCGCCCGGCCGTCACGCCGGCGCGCCCTTCAGCACGTTTCAGGAATTTTCAGGTCGCCGCGATTCCGTTGCGGCGTGCGCGATCGCTAAGATCGTCGATGCGCGACCTGCGCCGATCCGGCGTCGGGCGCTCACGGCACACGCGCCGGCCTGAGCAGCATGCCGATCAACACCCCCGCGACCGCGAAAACCATCGCGACACGGAAATTGTCCGCCAGCGCGAGCGTGGTTGCCTGGATGCGAACCGCCCGATCGAGCAGCGCATAAGCCGCCTGGTCGCCCGTCGCGAAGGTCGCGCCGTGCGACACGAGCGACGCCGCGCCGGCCCGCAGGCGCTCCAGCGTTTGCGAATCCGACAGCGTGACATGCAGACCGACGAGATTCGAATGGGTAGCCTCCATGATGCGCTGGATCACCGCGATCGACGTCGTGCCGAGCTGCCCGCTCAGCAGGCGCGTCGTCTGCACGACGGCGCCGAACGTCAGCGCGTGCTCGGCCGTCATATGCTTGCCGAAAAAGAACACGACCGACGTGAGTGCCATCGTCTGCCCCAACGCCTGGAGCAGTTGCGACGGGATGAAGTCGGGTTCGGCCCAGACGGGCGTGAGGCGCGCGCCGAGCGCGAACGCGACCGCCACCATCGCGAAGCCGGCCACGATCAGCCGGCGCGGATCGACGCGTTGCAGCAGCCACGCCACGCACGGCGCGAACAGCAGTTGCGGCATCGCGATCCAGCGCAGCGTATCGCCGATCTGCAGCGGGCGCAGCCCGTAGGTGCTCGCGAGAAACGCCGACGGAATGAAGCTCGTGTTGAGGACGGTAAAGCGCACGAGGCCGACGAGCAGGATCAGCAACGCGACGTTGGGCAGCGCGAGGTAGCCGAGATCGAGCCCGGCGCGTCGCGACACCAGTTCGTGGATCAGGAACGCGTCCACCATCACGATGCCGATGCACAGCAGCGCGACGATCAGCGGCGACTGGAACCAGAACAGCCGCTCGCCCTGATCGAGCGCGATGCACAGGCACGCGAACCCGCCAGCGCCGAGCAGCATGCCGCGCGTGTCGATACCGGACGCGAAGCGCTTGATCGGTTCGGTGGACAACGACAGCATCAGGCAGACGATGAACGGCACGGTCAGCAGTGCGTTCTGCCAGAACAGCCAGCGCCAGCTCAGGTGTTCGCTGTACCACCCTTCGAGCGTCGCCGACAGATTGAGCGACATCTCGAGGTTCATCGCATACGCGGCGATGCCGAACGGAATCAGCCGCGGCGGCAGCGTGCGGACGACGAACCCGACGGTCAGCGGCACGAACACGCCGGATGCGAAACCGGCCACGCTCTGGAACACGATGAACGTGCCGAAGTTCGTACACAGCGGCAGCACGCTTTCGACGACCAGGAAACCCGCGGCGCCCGCCAGCAGCACGCGGCGCGTGCCGAACACGAAGGCCGCCGCGATCGCGAGCGGCCCGACGAACATCTGCGATGCGATGAACGCGGTGTTGATCCACGCGCCTTCGTCGAACCCGACGCCGAGCGCACCGCGCACGTCGGCGAGCCCGAGCGACGTGATGCGCGACGTCAAGGTCGAGATGATCGCGCCGAGCAGCACGGCCGCGATCGCGGCGATCGAGCGAAACGTCGGTATGTCGGAGGCCGGCGCTGCGGCCGGCCCCGGTGTCGCGCCACCGGGGGCGAACGTGGTGTTCATCGTCGAGCGGCTCCCGCACAAAAAGCTCGCGCAAGCATAGCGCGATGTGACGAATCCCGTCTGTTCCATGGAGTATCCCGATCGTGACCACGAACTCGCCGGACGTGCCGCCCACTTCCACCGCGCGCTCGCGCAAGTGGCCGGCCGCACTGATCGCCGGATGCGCGCTGTTGCTCGTCGCGCTGCTGGTCTACGAATTCGACGCGCATGACCGCGGCACCGACGACGCGTACGTGACGGGCCACCTGCACGTGATCTCGCCACGCGTGGCCGGCACGGTCGAGCGCGTGCTGGTGAACGACAACCAGTTCGTGCATGCGGGCGACCCGCTCGTGCGGCTCGACCCGCGCGATTTCGACGTGCGTGTCGCGCTGCAACGGGCCCGCGTCGCGCAAGCGCGCTCCGATGCGAGCCGCGCGAAGGCGCTGGTCGAGCAAGCCGATGCAACGCTCGTGTCGGCGCACGCGGACGCCGAGAAGGCCGAGCTCGACTACGCACGGGCGCGCGAACTGACCCGCGAAACGCCGCGCGGCTTGTCGCAGCAGGAATTCGATGCCGCCAACGCGGCACGCAAGTCCGCCCGCGCGCGCATCGAGGCGGCCGAAGCGCAGCAGCGCAGCGCGCAGGCCGCGCGGCAGGCTGCCGATGCCGTGTCGAACCAGAACGACGCCGAGTTGCGCGATGCAGAGCTGCAGCGCCAGTACACGACCGTCGTGGCGCCGTCGGACGGCTACGTCGGCAAGAAGACCGTCGAGACCGGCGAGCATGTCGCGCCCGGCCAGGCGCTGCTCACGGTCGTCGAACCGCACCCATGGGTGGTGGCGAACTTCCGCGAAACCCAGCTTCGGCATGTCCGCACCGGCGACATCGTGCAATTGCGCTTCGACGCGCTGCCGGACCGGACCTTCAGCGGACACGTCGACAGCCTGTCGCCCGCGACGGGCGGGCAATTTGCGCTGTTGCCGCCCGACAACGCGACCGGCAACTTCACGAAGGTCACGCAGCGGGTGCCCGTCAAGATCCTGCTCGACGGCCCGGCTTCGACCGAACCGCGCATTCGGCCCGGCCTGTCGGTCATCGTCTCGCTGCAGCGCGGCCGCGAGCAGCCATGACCCGCATCGCCGCCCTGCTCGCCGCCGGCCTGTTGAGCGCGTGCACGATCGCGCCGCAGCCGCTCGCCCCCGTCGCGGTCGGATCCGACCGGTTCCGCCATGCGGATGCGCCCGGCGAACCCGCACCGTCGCTCGTCGAATGGCCGGCATCGTTCGGCGATCCGCCGCTCGTCGCGCTCGTCGATGCCGCGCTCGCCGGCAACCACGACATCCGCGCCGCCGCGGCGCGCGTCGACCAGGCGCAGGCGCTGCTCGGCGTGCGTGAAGCCGCACGCGCACCGACCGTCGGCGTCGATCCGTCGTTCAGCCGCTCGCGCGTATCCGGCACGGTCGACAACGCATTGCCGAAACGCACGATGCACAACTGGTCGGTGCCGTTCAACGCCAGCTATGAAGTCGATCTGTGGGGGCGCCTGCGCGGCGATGCGGAGATCGGCAGGCAGAACGTGCTGCAGGCAGACGCGGATCGCGCAGCCGTTCGCCTGCGCGTCGCGACCGATGTCGCGAGCGACTACCTGACGCTCCATTTCGTCGAGCAGGATCTCGCGACGCTCGCCCGCGCGATCGAGCTGCGGCGCACCGCACTCGACGTGATCGCCGCGCGCGTGCGGGCCGGCGCGGCGAGCGACCTCGACGCGCTGCGTGCGGCGGCCGATCTCGATACGGCTCGCGCCGATCTCGCCGACAGCCGGCGGCTGCGCGAAAACCTCGTCGACGCGCTCGCCGTGCTGACCGGTGTCTCGCCGACTGCATTCACGGTCGGACCGACCGCCTCCGCCATGCGCGTGCCGGAGGTGCCGCCCGGCCTGCCGTCCGCGCTGCTCGTGCAACGGCCGGACGTCTATGCGGCGGCGCGCCGCGTCGACGCGGCGTCGCTCGAAATCGGCGTCGCCCGCACCGCGTGGCTTCCGACCTTGACGCTGACCGCCCAGGGCGGGTTCGCCAGCCGCGACCTCCGCACGTTTCTCGACCGCAACAGTTCGCTGTGGGGCCTCGGCGCGAGCGTGGCCGAAACGGTGTTCGACGGCGGCAAGCGCGAGGCCGCGGTGGCCGCCGCGACAGCAGGCGCGGCACTCGCCGACGCGAACTATCGCGCGACCGCGCTGGGTGCGCTGCGCGAGGTTCAGGACGCACTCAACGACATCGCCGCGCAGAAAGAGCGGATCGTGCGCTACGACAGCGCGACGCGCGCCACCGAAGCAGCGGCGCGATTGTCGCTGAGCCGCTACGGGCACGGCTACGTCAGCTATCTCGAGGTCATCGACGCGGACCGGGACGCATTGAGCGCGCAGCGCCAGTTGATTCATAGCCGCCAGGCACTCGCCATCGCGACGGTCAATCTCGTGCGCGCGCTGGGCGGCGGATGGACGCCGCCTTCGGCGAAACCGGCGAACGTCGCGAATCGCGAAGACCGGTTCTGAAAACACATCGCCGTGCCGCCGGCCTTCGCTCGATCGGCCTCGCGTATTGTCATATCGCTCTTAAGCTTACCTAACGTTTTTTGTGTTGCCCGGTGCCGGCGCGCTGCATGAATTGATCGTGTCGAATCCGCCGAAGCGAAACCTGTCATGGATCGCCTGAAAACACTCGAGATACTCGAGACGGTTGCGGAAAGATGATTACCACGCCCGCACTGGCCGTCCCGGCATTGACCGCGCTTGCCCGGCATTCTGTCCCCGGCGCGGGCGCGGCTGCCCGGTCGACGACGGGTCAAGCAACGACTGGCGTCGGGCAAGGACGATCAGCATGGTGTGTTGCGAGGGCATCTCGCGATCGACTCCTGGCGTCGACTTGCGTTGCAGTGCACACACTCGATTGCACCCACCTGTATGCCGTCATCGCGCGTATAAATTGAAACAGGTGGACGAACCACCGTCAGGAGACACCGCCATGAAATTCATGATGACCTTCCACTGGGCACCGGATACCCAGCAGCGTGCCGAAGCCATCGAGCGCTTTCAGCGAACCGGCGGGCTCCCGCCCGACGGCGTCCGGCTGGTGGGCCGGTGGACGCGAGCCGATCTGAGCGCAGGGTTCGATCTGCTCGAAACAGATGATATGAAGAAACTCACCGAGTTCGCCTATCAGTGGAGCGACCTGATGGAGCTGGACATCGTCCCGGTGCTTGACGACGCCGAGTTGGGCGAGGTGCTGGGGCGCGTCATGAAATAGAGGGTTCAACGCACGGTCGATATCGACGCCATTCGACATGAACACAACCGGGCGCACCCGCAGCCACGACCTGCGGCACCGCGCGATCCTTTCAGCCGGACCAGGACGCCGGCGACGGACGATCCTGGTCCTGCTCGTCGTTCTGGTCGGCTATGCCGCCGCCGATCTCTTCTGGCCATTGCACCGTGACCTGAGCCGCTTCGATCCCATCGCGACGGGGACACTCGAAACGAAAATATGGCGCTCCTACTATGAGCGCCAGCACGTCGCGCTCTTTCTTGAATTGGCGCAAACCCTGCGCACGCAATACCACCTTCCGTGGCTCAGGTCGTACGTCGGCGCTTACTACGGCGCATCAGCGGCATTCACGTTCAAGGAGGGCAAGGAACGCAGCGATTACGAAAAAGCGTTGCCGGCGCTGCACACCTATTTCAGCCTGATCCGCAACACAGGGAACCGCGACTTCAATCTCTCGCGCACCACCGCGCTCGAACTGGAATGGTGGATCGTGCACCGGCAGCGTGGACGTTATCCGCCCGGCGCGTTGGGCAGCGCGTGCGCTGAAGCCGCCGCATCGCTGTACAGGGTGTCCGCGGTCTCGACACGCGAACACGGCCAGTTGCGCGCGCAAGCGATGCTGCTTCGCGACGCCCGCGAAGATGCGGGCAGCGTCACCGACGCCGATTGGGCAACCATCGAATCGCTACTGCACCGGAGCTACCTGTCGCTTGGTCATGCCGTTTCATCGACAAACGCCGTCGCCGGCGCGCGATGAGCGACGCGCATCCCGCTGGCCTTCGCTGCGACGCCGGCAACGCCGAACCCACGTTGAAGCAAAAGTGGCCGCATGAACGCCGTCGTTCGCGCCATCGCGGCCCGGCCCGCCACGTCGAAGCCGGCGCCGTCGCGTCGAACGGCCCGGCCCGCCCGCTCAGGCGCGCGCGCCGGCCGGGCCCACGCCCAGCGCTTCGGCTTGCCGCACGAGATCCGGCAGCGTGCGGACCTGCATCTTCTTCATCACCTGGGCCCGATGCACCTTCACCGTGATTTCCTGCAGACCGAGATTCGCTGCGATCTGCTTGTTCATCAGGCCCGCGACCACCTGGCTCATCACTTCGCGTTCGCGTGGCGTCAACGACGCATAGGCCCCGCGCACCGCGTCCAGCGCACGGTCGCGCGCGAGGCGCTCGCCGTCGCGGGCCAGTGCGCGGGCGACGGCATCGAGCATCGTTTCGTCGTCGAACGGCTTCGTCAGGAAGTCGAGCGCGCCGCCCTTCATCGCCTTGACTGTCGTGGCCACGTCGCCGTAACCCGTCATGAACAGGATCGGCACGTTCAGGCCCGCACGCACCGCTTCCTCCTGAAGGGCCAGCCCGCTCTCGTCGGCAAGACGCACGTCGAGGATCAGGCAGCTCGGCACGGCGGGCCGCTCGAACGCGAGAAACGCCCGCGACGACGCGAACGTCTCGACGCGCAATCCCGCCGAACGCAACAGCGAACTCAACGCGCGCCGCAGCGTTTCGTCGTCGTCGACCACATAGACGATCGGCGCGGAGTCACCCGCGCCCCGATTGCCGATCGACGTCATATCCGGCGTGCTCGCCATTGCATTTCCCGTGTAGGCATCCGCTTCATTATCGAATGATAAACTAAGAAGCGGCCGGGCGGAACCGCGTCGCCGCATGCGGCGCGGCCGGTCGACAGGCCACCGCTCACGCAGGCGGCGCGCCGGATGCGACCTGATCGATCAGATTGAGCATATCGTCCGACGGAAACGGCTTGCGCAGGAACGCGACCGCGCCCTGCGCAAGCGCGCGTCGGACCGACTCGTCGTCGCCGTGCGCCGACATGAAGATGACCGGAAGCGTCGCCTTGCGCTGGACCAGCAGACGCTGGAGGTCGAGACCGCTCATCCCCTTCATCTTCAGATCGACCAGCACGCAAACCGCGTCGTCCAGCGGGCCGGCCGCCAGGAATTCCTCGCCCGACGCGAACGGCAATGCGGTATGGCCAGCCGATTTCAGCAGGCTGGCAAGACTCTTACGGACCGACGCATCGTCATCGATGATGCAAACAATGGCCATGAAATGAGAACCTGAAAATTTTGTCAATCCAGAACATCACGACGTAGCGTGCGCCGCATCGACAGGCGCAACCGCTACGCGCCACGCCCGCACGACCCGTGTGTCATGCCCACGACCCTGCCGCCAGCAGCGGTTGCGCGGACGCTGCCGGCACCGGCGTCTCCGCGCGCGCGTCGCCGACGAAGGACGCACACCGGGCATGGACGCGGCCGGCTTCGCCCGACTCCGCCAGCTTCTCGAGCGCATACGCGCGCACGACCTCGAGCAGCGAATAACGCTTCGAAAGTCCGACCGAATGGACGACCAGCAGCGATTTCGATGCAAGGCTCACCAGGCAGTCGAGCACCCGGGCGGCGCCCAGTTCGTCGCAGGCGGCCAGCGCGCACGCCGCGTCGAGCCGGAACGCATCCGGAAACACCGCGAGGCGGCACAGCACGGTGCGCTCCGCATCGCCGAGCAGCCGATAGCTCCATTCGATGGTGGCCCTGAGGGTCTGCTGGCGCGGATGGGCCGTACGCAGACCGCCGGACAACGACAGCACGGACGTGTCGAGATCGGCTGCCAGCCCCTGGATCCCGAGCAGCGCGACGCGGGCCGCGCCGAGCTCGAGCGCGAGCGGCAGGCCGCTCAGGCGGCGGCAGATCGTCGCGATCGCGTCCAGCGTCTTCGCATCCGCGGGAATGTCGGTGCCCATCGCGCGAGCCCGGGCCAGAAACATGCGGACTGCACCGCACGCGACGATCTCGCCGTCGTCCGTGCCGGCCGGCGGCACGGGCAGCGGCCCGACGCGATAAACGCGCTCGCCGGCGACACGCAGCGGTTCGCGGCTGGTCACGACGAGTATCGCGCCGGCATTCGCCTCCGCGATCGCTTCGCAGAGGTCCGCCAGCTCGTCGACATGCTGCTCGGCGTTATCGAGCACCAGCATGACGCGCTGCCCGGCGATCGCGCGCACGACCTCGGCCGGCCCGGCGTCCGGGCCGCCCGGCAGGTCGAGCGCGTCCAGCACCGCGGACTCCAGCGTCGCGCCGCCCTGCCAGCCGGCGAGATCGATCCGGACCATCTCGATGCCGCGCACCGCCGAACAGGCCGTCGCGACCTCCAGCGCGAGATGCGTCTTGCCAACGCCGCCGGGGCCGACCAGCGTGACGAGCGCCTCGCGCTCGAGCAGCGCGTGCAGCTCGGCCACTTCCTGCTCGCGGCCGATCAGCGGACATTTGCGCGGTGCGGTGCCCGCGCGGGCGCCGCGCGCCGGCTCGACCCCGTCCGGCTGGCGGTCGGCATGGGTCAGGTCGGCCGGCGGCGCGAGCCGATAGCCGCGGCCCGATTCGGTCCGTATCCACCCGTGCTTGCCGCCGAACAGCTTGCGCAGCGTCGAGATGTGCACCTGGATGTTGTTCTCGACCACGATCGTGTTCGGCCACACCGCTTGCATGATCTCGTCCTTCGACACGAGCCGGCCGGCCGCCGTCACCAGCAACTCGAGAATCTCGAATGCCCGGGCGCCGATATACCGGGGCTGCCCGTCGACGCAGACTTCGCGGCATTCAAGGGAAACCGTCACCCGCCCGAACGTGTACATGATCCGCACTCGCTTATGCTGCTCCGCACCCTGGGCCGCCTCGCGAGACGGCCCCCCCTGTTCCGCCCGCCGGACCCGCATCGATGCGGGTCGGGAGGCTTGAACGCATCGTATGGCGCGGCGGGCGCGCCGGCCATTATCTATAGGTTTAGTCGGGTACCGGCCGGCCCGGTCGGCGGGAACGGTGTGGGGGAGTGCCCCTATGTGGTTCGTCAACCGTTGGAAGCGGTTTCAGAAAGGCCCCGTGGGGCTGTCGGCTTTCGTGGCGAGCGGTTGATGTGACGGGTTGGCGCTGGCTACGCGGTTGGCAGGCTGCAGGCGGGTGGCACCGCTCGCCCAACAGCCTTGATGAAACCGTCTCTTAGCCACTCATCTTGTTAGCGCTTATCAATCGCTTGAACCAGTCGTACGCCCCACCCCACTGCGGTTGCTGGTATTGCCGCACCTCTCGCGCCAGCCACTCTCCGTTCTTGCCGTTATCCGCCATGCGATGAATCCGGTACGGGTCGCTACCCGGCACGTTGCGTCGAGTGTTGCGTGTCGTATAGAGGTACTCGAACCCCGCCGTTCGGGCCGCGTCGATATGGTCCTTGTCGTAATAGCCTTCTGGCCAGCACAAATGCTTTGACGCCACACCCATTTTCTCGATCAGAATCCGCTTTGACGTCTCGATGTCCGTGCGGATGTGATGAATTTTCTCGTCCGGATCAGTGCAATAACGATCCCAACGCAGGTGATAGTGCGTGTGACTGTGGAATTCGAACGTGCCAGCCGCGCGCATGACGTCGATCTCGCTCCAGCGTACGGTTACATCGTCGGCTTTCCCGGTCAGAACGAGGCGCTCGCATTCCGCGTGCGAACGTTCCGCGCTGCCAGCACGACCAGGAAAGGATCGGGTGGGACCGTCGTGGACGCGACCTGTTACAAGAAACATGATCGCGTTGAAACCGTAGCGCGCAAGACACGGATGAGCATGAACATAGTTGTCCAGATAACCGTCGTCGAACGTCAGCAGAATCGACTTCTCCGGCATTGGCGCGCCGTGCAGAAAGCACGCGAATTCGTCCGCCGTTAACGTGACGTATCCGTTACTCGCCAGCCAATGCATCTGCGATTCGAAGTGCTCCGGGGTGATGCTGAGTTCCCCGGGCGATGGTGAAACGTGGTGATACATCACTACTGGCACCGATCGAGCGTACGATTCCATAGATGGCTTTACCTGCCATGAATATAAAAATGATTGGGCATCCTGCCGAATCAGGTATTTATCCCGCACCGAACTTCTGAAAAAAAACCGGCCCGTTTCGGGGCCGGCGAGGGGTTCCGGACAATCCGGGGAGGGTTGGTGCCGGAACCAGGGCAACCTGCCATGATCAAGAATCGTCGTCGTCAACGAACCACCGCGTTGCATCGACAGAACTGATGCGTTTTCGAAATCGCATACCGCCAACGAAACGTTAACCCGTGACAGGCACGTCCAAAGACCTGTCTGCGTATTGCAGCATGTGCATCGCCGGGGTAGCGAAGCTCATACGGGAAAAGAAGGAGACCGGGAAGCCACGGCATCCGCCCCGGGCGACAGCGGCTTCGCCGCCAACACCTTCGTCGCCAGCCCGGTTTCGTACGACGCAATCCAGCCCTCGGTGATGAGTGCCACCAACGTTTCCCGTGCGACGGTGGAGACCCGGATATCGGCCTCCTGCATTCTCCCGATCGCCGCGCGAACCTCGTCCGGTTGATCGGACGCAAGCGCAAACACGAACCTTGAACGTGTTTCCGCCGCCCGGACGGCCTCGCTCCAGTCGGCCCGGCCAACCGCGACTTCGATCGCGTTCGTGAGCCCGTCAAGGCTCCGGATGACTTGCAACGGCGTCATTTCGCATTCCTATCAGTAAATCGTGCCGTCTGGATGCTTGCCCGCTAAGGCCCGAGTGACGTCAACACCGATCCACACGCGTTCAATGCCGGCAGTGGCGCGCTGAATAGGGGCAACTGCCTGTTATCGGTCACCGCCTTCGTCGCTGCAAGCCCTTCGACGACAGAGCGGAAACCGCGGTGCGGCATGCACGCCCGTCAGTTGCGAGGATTGTAGGGAGCCCTATGCCGCAGCGTACGTAATATTTTGTAATGATATGTCGAGCAACCTTTACCGGGCTTCGGACTGGCCAGCGTGAGAGCCGTTCGCACAAGCGGCGTTCCGCAAACGTTCTCGCCCGAACGACGCGTCGTCAGCGTTCCCTGCCGGTGACGCGCCGGATATCGCTCTGAATCATTTCGCCCGAACATCGAGCCGTTCGTCGACGACACGATTCCACACCGTCATCGATTCGCTTTTCCGCCAGGTGGCGATGATTTCCGTGCAGATAGGTTCAACGAACGATGCAGATTTCGCCACATTCCGTCGGAATATTGCGCAGTATTATCCACCTCGCTTCGGCTACCACGCGTCCGGACTGGGCCTGACCGCTCGCCATTTTCCCGTATTGCCCCCTCGCTTACCGATGTCCATCCGAATCCTGCTGGTCGAAGACGACGTTCATTTGTCCGCGCTGATCGCGGACTATCTGCGCAAGCATCAGTACGCGGTGGACACGCTGTTCGACGGCACCGACGCCGTATCCACGATCGTCGCGAGTTGCCCCGATCTGGTGCTGCTCGACATCAACCTGCCGGGCAAGGACGGCTTCGAGATTTGCCGCGAGGCACGCACGCACTACGACGGCGTCGTCATCATGTTGACGGCACGCGACGAAAAGTTCGACGAGTTGCTCGGCCTGGAGTTCGGCGCAGACGACTTTCTCCACAAGCCGATCGAGCCACGCATTCTGCTCGCGCGGATCAAGGCGCAGCTGCGACGGCTACGAATGCGTCCGGACGCCTGCACGCCCGAATCGCCCCAGCGATTCGCGTTCGGCAGGTTCTCGATCGACCGGACGGATCGCAAGGTTCACCTTCCCGACGGCAGCACGCCTCGCCTTACGTCAACCGAATTCGACCTGCTGTGGGCCCTTGCCTGCCGCGCCGGCGAGGTGGTCGGCCGGGAAGACCTGACGCTGCTGTTACGCCGCATCGCGTTCGACGGCCTCGATCGCTCGATCGACTGTCACATCTCGAAGCTGCGCCGCAAACTGTGTGATGACGCGCTCGAACCGAAGCGAATCAAAACGATCCGCGGCAAGGGTTATCTGTTCAGCAAACACGCGTGGGAATAACGCCGAATGCGTGCCGACGCGTGGCGTCGCGTACCCCATGTGCGCCGCACGGCCGCATGCATCGATCGGCTGCCCACCGGCTATCACGCGTGTGCCACCCGTTCCGCGCCGCCGGCCTGCCATCCTCCGCCCGGTGCCTCGTACAACGCAGGCCTGGAGGTACTGCAAATTTCCTCAGGCTGGCGGACAATGCACGGGGCCCGCCCGGACGGGCGCAACCCGGCCCGGCCGACCCCGTTTACAATCCGTTTTCACCCCGCTCCACCCAGCCTGCCCCCACCGTGAACCAACCCTTGCGCGACCCGGACGACACGAAGCGAATGGATGCCGACTGGCTGGCGCGCGCCCGCCTGTCGAATGCGGTCCGCTCGGGCGACGTGCTGTGGTTCGACCTGACCGACGCCGGGACGGGGCGCGTGTGGTCCGCGTGCCAGACCGGGTGGGAATCCGACCAGCGCTGCCGGCAATTCGAGCACGAATACGCATTGAACGGCGCCCTGGAACCGGCGTGGGCGCTCATGCCGGTTGCGCTGATCCGCGCCGCGGACGGCCCGGTGCTCGTCTATCCTCGCCCGGACGTGCGTGCGTTCGACACGCTGGCGGACGGACGGCTGCCGCTCGACACCTTTCTCGACGCGGCGATCCAGGCCGTGCGCGCGCTCGGGGAGCTTCATCGGCGCGGCTGGCTGCATGGCGATCTGCAACCGGCCAGTTTCGTCATCGCACCGGACGGTGCGGTGATGCTCCGCTCGTTCGCCCATGCGTGGGACCGTCGGACGGAACGCGCCGCAGCGAGTACGATGCGCACCGATTTCGCTGCCTACGCGGCGCCCGAAGTCTCCGAAGGCTCATGCGTCGACGAGCGCTCCGACCTGTACGCGTTCGGCATCACGCTGTTCCGCCTGCTGACGGGCGCAATGCCTTACAGGGCCACGTCGACGTCCGAATGGGTCCACGCGCACGTCGCCATGCAGCCGGCGCCGGCCACGACCTTTCGCGACGACCTGCCTGCCGTCCTGAACGACCTGATCCTGAAACTGATCGCCAAGGAGCCCGCCGATCGCTACCCGTCCTGCGAAACGGTGCAGCACGATCTCGAACGTATCCTGCGCGACTGGCTGGCGGCAGGCCGCGTCGAGCCGTTCGCGCTCGGCGGCAGCGATCCGCTCGCCGGTCTGCACGCGCCCGACCTGCTGGTCGGCCGCGAAGCCGAATCCCGCCGGCTCGATGAGGTGCTGGCGGCCGTCTCGCGAACCGGCGAGACGGCCATCGTCCTGATCGACGGGCCGGCCGGCGTCGGCAAGACCGCGCTCGCGGAGGACTTCATGCGCCATGCGCGAGCGGCATCGCCTGCGGCCTGGTGCACGTCGGCAAAGGTCGATCAGTTCCAGCCCGCTCGGCCCTATGCGCCCGTGCTGCAGGCATTGCGCGCGCTGTTCGGCAGCGCGCTGGCCAGGCCCGACGACGAATTCGCGGCGATCGCCGCGCGGCTGCGCGACTGCGTGGGCCGTCAGGCCAACCTGCTGTCCGGCATCTTCCCGGAGATTGCGTGGCTGCTCGATGTCGAGCCCGTCGCATTCGACCATACCGATGCGATTCCGGAATTTCATCTATGCCAGATCGTCGTGAATGCCTTCCGTGCGTTCGCGACGCCGGTCGAACCGCTGGTCATGGCGCTGGACGACATCCAGTGGGCCGACAACGCGACACTCGCGTTTCTTGCGTCGATCGCGGTCGATCCGCCGGCCAATTTCTGCATCGTGGCCGGTTATCGAAGCGGGCGGCAGCACGACCACCCGCCGGCGTTCCGCCGCTTCCTGCAGCAGCTCGAGCCCGCGCGCCTGTCGGCGCTGACGCTGGCACCGCTCGACGCACCCGACGTCACGCGCATGCTGGCCGGCATGCTCGGGGAGGCGCCGGCCCGGCTGTCCGGGCTCGGCGACATCGTTCACCGCAGGACCGGCGGCAATCCGTTCTACATCCAGCAACTGCTGCACACGCTGATCGACGAGCGGCTCCTCGGCCATGACCCGGCGACGCAAACGTGGCAATGGCATTCGGCCGACATCGACGCGCGCCACCTGACCGAGAACGTCGTGAGCCTGCTCGCGGTCCGGATGCAGCGGCTGCCGCGTGAATCGAGAACGCTGCTGTCGCTGCTGGCCTGTATCGGCACCGATGCCGACGAAGCGTTGTTGTGCGCCGTCGCCGGCAAGACGTGGGCCGAACTCCGCTTCTGGATGGACCCCGCGCGCCAGGCGGGCCTCGTGTCGCTCTCGGGAAACCGCTGGCGCTTCGTTCACGACCGCATCGTCGAGGCCGCCCACGCGCTCGCCGGGCGGGCTGAGCGCGCGCAGTGCCACGCCCGGATCGCCGCCGCGATGCTCGGGCGCACGGGCGCACAGTCGACCGAATCCCTGCTGGAACTCGCCGCCCAGATCGAGCAGGCGAAAACCGCGCCGCTCGACAGCGCGCTCGCACTCGCATTCGCGGAGGCGCTGGTCGCGGCCGCGGAGGCGGCGGCCACGGCCGCCGCGCGCGATCGCGCGTTGTCGTTTCTCGCGTCCGCGCAAGCGCTGCTCGGTCCTCACACCTGGTTGCACCACTACGGTCTTGCAAGCCGGATCGGCATCCTGCGCAGCGGCCTGCTGCTCGCGACCGGCGAAACCGCACAGGCCTCCGACGCGATCGACGAGCTGATGGCGCGTACGCGCACGCCGCCCGATCGCGCCGAGGCGCACCGGCTGAAGGCCGGGCAGCTCACGGTGGAGTCGCGCTACCGGCAGGCCGTCGACGTCGCGCTGGCCGGGCTGGCGCTGCTCGGCGTGGAACTGTCGGCCGAGCCGGCCGAGGCCGATCTCGCGGCCGCCTGCGACGCGGTGCGGGAAGCGCTCGACGGCCGCGCCATCCGCGACCTCGTCGACCTGCCCGTGATGACCGACACGCGCGTCGAAGCCACGATGTCACTGCTGACCGCACTCGAAGCCGCGATGTTCTATCCGAGCGGCGGGCTGATGTTGCTGCATTTCGCGACGATGGTCCGGCTGACCCTGCGCCACGGCGTCACCGCCGCGTCGGTGCAGGGGCTTGCGTGGTACGGCGTCAGCATCGCCGGGCATCACGACGCGTATGAAGACGGCTTCGAATTCGCGAAGGTCGCGCTCGCGCTGGTCGATCGCCACGGCTTCGAGCGCTACCGCTCCGCGACGCTGATCGCGCTCGACCAGGTGAGCGTCTGGACCCAGCCGCTGTCGTACGCGCTCGACCGCGCGCGCGATGCGAAAACGGCGGGCAATGCGAGCGCCGAGCTGCGCTGGATGTGCTACAGCTGCAATCACATCGTCAGCGATCTGCTGTCGATGGGCGAAGCGCTGCCGGCGATCCGCGACGAGATCGATCCGCTGCTGCAGATCGCACGCGGCGCGCGTTACGACGACATCGTCGACCTCGTGTCCACCCAGTCGGAATTCGTCGACGCGCTGCAGCACGGCTACCACCGGCCGGTCGGCACGTGGCGTGCGCGTCCGTCGACGAAGACGCCGATGTCGGTCCTGCAGTTCTGGACCGACGTGCTCGCTGGCCAGGCGGCCTTCATCTACGGCGACGCGGACGCGGCGCGTGCGTCGCTCGATGCCGCCGCCTCGAGCGCGTGGTCGACGCCCGCGCACATCATGCTGTCCGACTTCCATCTGTTCGGCGTGCTGGCCGGGATCGCGAGCGACCGCGGCGCCACGCCGCCCGAGCGGCTGCTCGAACGCCATGCGCCGCAACGCGCCCGCTTCGCCACGTGGAACGAACGCAATCCGGCGACGTTCCGCAACAAGCTTGCGCTGATCGACGCCGAATTCGCGCGCGTGCGCGGCGAGCATATCGTCGCGATGCAGCAGTACGAGGCCTCGGCCAGCCTCGCGGCGGAACGCGGATTCGTACACGAACAGGCCCTCGCGCACGAACTGGCCGCGCATCACGCCACGTCGCTCGGGCTTGCTGGCCCGGCCCGCCACCAGCTGCGGCTCGCCCATGCGTGCTACCGGCGCTGGGGCGCGACCGGCAAGGCGCAGGCGATGGAAGCGCAGCATCCGTTCCTCGTGATGGACCCGTCGCCGGGCGGCCCGGCCATGCCCGCGCGCGAAGATCTCGATCTCGCGCTCGCGATGCGCGCGGCCCATTCGCTGTCCGAGGAAATCGTGCTGGAGCGCCTGATCCAGACGCTGATGCGCAACATGATCGTGTACGCCGGCGCACGCCATGGCCTGCTGCTGCTCGCCCGGCACGACCGGCTGACGATCGAGGCGACCGCGCGCATCGTCAGCAGCGACGTGATCGTCGATATCGCCCGCAGCGAACCCACCGAGCAGGATGTCCCGCTGTCGATCCTGAACACCGTCGCCCGGACCCGCAAGCCGGTCGTGCTCGCGAACGCGCAGCGCGAAGGCGTGCCCGACCACGCCGACAGCCTGCGCTCGCACCCGACGCGCTCGCTGTTCTGCCTGCCGTTGTTGAAGCAGGGTGCGCTGATCGGCGTGCTGTATCTCGAGAATGCTTTGTCCAACGGCGTGTTTTCGCCGCGGCGCATCGCGATGCTGGAAGTGCTCGCGCCGCAAGCGGCCAATGCGCTCGAATCCGCCCGGCTCTACGCGGAACTGATCGACGAGAACGCGCGCCGGGTCGAGACCGAGGCCGCGCTGCGGCATGCGCGGACCGAACTCGCGCGCACCGCGCACATGACGGTGATGGGCGAACTGGCCGCGTCGATCGCGCACGAGATCAATCAGCCGCTGACGAGCATCGTGTCGAGCGTCGGCGCGTGCATGCGCTGGCTGCGCGGCACGCAACCCGATCTCGGCGAAGCGCTCGCGAGCCTCGAGGACATCCGCGCGTCCGGCGTGCGGGCGGCCGACATCGTCCGCGCGTTGCGATCGCTTGCACGCCAGGCACCGCCCGCGCTGGCGCCGCTCGCGATCGACGACCTGATTCGCGACATGCTGCATCTCACCGCGACCGAAATCGACGCGAAGCAGGTCGCGCTGCGCGTCGACCTGCATTGCAACGACATCCGCGTGATGGCGGATCGCACCCAGCTCCAGCAGGTGATCCTGAACCTGGTCACCAACGCGCTCGACGCGATGGACGGACTCGCCACATCGTGCGAGCTCGAGATCGCGTCGCACGTCGACGACGGTTACGCGGTCGTCTCCGTTGCCGACCGCGGCGCCGGCATCGATGCCGGGATCGCGAACCAGATCTTCGATCCGTTCTTCACGACGAAATCGCACGGCATGGGGATGGGCCTCGCGATCTGCCGCTCGATCGTCGAAGCGCATGGCGGCACGCTCGAAGCCGCGCCGCGCGACGGGAACGGCACCGTGCTGACGTTCCGGCTGCCGGTGTCGACGACAGGCTGACGCGCGGGGCGAGCACGGAGCGCAACCCGCGTCTCCCCGCCGTTCAGGTGCCGCCCGACCGATGCGCGTCTTCGCCGAGGAACCGGTGCACGAACGTCACGGCCATCGCCCCTTCGCCGACCGCCGACGCCACCCGCTTGACCGACCCCGACCGCACGTCGCCCGCCGCGAACGAACCGGGCACGCTCGTTTCCAGATAGTAGGGCCGGCGCTCGAGCGGCCACACGCGCTCGAATGCCGGGCAGTCGTACAGATCGCTGCCGGTCACCAGATAGCCGCCCGGATTGCGGATGATGTTCGTATCGCGCGCCCATTCGGTGTTCGGCGCACCGCCGATGCAGACGAACAGGTGCGTGGCCGGCAGCACGTCGCGCGCGCCGTCTTCCGAACGCAGCACGATCGCTTCGAGCCGGCCGTCGCCGTGCAGCGCGTCGACGGTCGAGCCGTACCGCACCGTCACGTTCGGCATGCGCTCGATCCGGTCGATCAGGTAGCGCGACAGCGTCGCCGCCAGCGACGCGCCCCTGACGATCATCGTGACTTCGCGCGCGTGCCGCGCGAAGTTCATCGCGGCCTGCCCCGCCGAATTGCCGCCGCCGACGATGAACACGTGCTTGCCGTCGCACATCGGCGCTTCGCTCGACCCCGCGCCGTAGAACAGGCCGGCGTTGAGAAACTTCTGTTCGTCGGGCAAGCCGAGACTGCGGTATTCGATCCCGGTCGCGCAGATGTTCGAGCGCGCGGTCAGGATCGAGCCGTCGGCCAGGTCGACGCGAATTTTTCCGTCGACGAACGTCGCGTGCACGCCCTCGCGCATCATCAGCAGCTCGACGCCGAACTTGACCGCCTGCTGGCGGGCGCGCTCGGCCAGCTCGGCGCCCGGAATGCCCTCCGGGAACCCCATGTAATTCTCGATCAGCGAACTCGTGCCCGCCTGCCCGCCGATCGCATCGCGTTCGATCACGACGGCCCGCAGCCCTTCCGATGCCGCGTAGACGGCCGCCGACAGGCCGGCCGGACCGGCGCCGTAAATCGATACGTCGTACTCGATGAAGCGCGGCCGGGCGACCCAGCCGAGCTTGGCGGCAATCTCCGGCAGCGTCGGCTGGAAGATGCACGAACCGTCCGGGAAGATGACGGCCGGCAACCGGATATCGCGCAGCGGCGCGATGCCCAGCTCGCGCGCGCAATCGGTGTCGGACGTCAATTCGCACCATTCGTACTCGACCACGCCGCGTTTCAGGAAGTCGCGGATTGCGTAGGCCTCCTTGCTGTTCGGCAAGCCGATTACCTTGACATGCTGCGACTGCGCCATGAGTGTCTCCCGGTGACCGCCGTGTCGGATCCCGGCCGGTTCCCGCGCCGTCCGCACGTGTGACTGTACGTCGTCCGTCGGTCGCGGCCGCCATGTTTCATAAGAATTAAGGTCCGCTCGCGAGTCGACCGTCCACAATGAATCCTGTCCCACCCCGCTCGCAGCGTCGCGCCGGCCGCGCTGCGAGCGCTCCGCGGCGCCGGCATCGGAGCGGAACATGACCACGACCTGCACCCATCTCGGCGAAGCGCGCATCCTGACCACCGACAAGGACTACTGCGAGGAATGCGTGAAGTCCGGCAGCCGGTGGGTGCATTTGCGCCTGTGCCTGACCTGCGGGCACGTCGGCTGTTGCGACTCGTCGCCGAATCGCCACGCCAGCCGGCATTTTCACGAAACCAGCCACCCGCTCGCGCGTTCGATCGAGCCCGGCGAGCGCTGGGTCTGGTGCTATGCGGACGACGTGATGGCCGGCGAAATCACGTCGTAACGCACCACGCATCACGACGGCCGGCCGGCGACGCACGCCGGCGGTCGAACACGGGAGTCACGCACGATGAAGATAGTCATTGCAGGCGGATCGATCGCCGGCCTCGCAGCCGCGCTGACGCTCGATTGCATCGGACACGACGTCACGGTCTGCGAACGCTCGCCGTCCCCGCTGCGCGGCCAGGGCGGCGGCGTGGCCGTGCTGCGGCGCATGATGGCGTTTCTCGAACAGCATGGCCGGCATTGCCGCCAGATGATCAGCGTGCCGACGCACCGGCGGCGCTGGATCGATCGCGACGGCCTCGTCACGCGCGACGAACCCGAAATGCTGCCGTTTTCGTCATGGGACGCCGTCTACCGCTCGCTGTGCGAGACGCTGCCGCGCGGGCGCATCCAGTACGGCCGCGCGGTCACCGGCTTCGAGCAGGACGCGGACGGTGTCGACGTCCACCTCGGAGACGAACGCATCCGCGCGGATGTGCTGATTGCAGCCGACGGTTCCGGCTCGCACCTGCGCGCGCAACTCTTCCCCGGCTATACGCCATCGTTTGCCGGTTACCTCGCATGGCGCGGCATCGTCGACGAAGCCGAATTCGACGCCGCGGCGATCGCATCGCTGGTCGAGAACATGACGCTTCACAAGGCGCCGGGCGAGCTGTTCATGGCGTTCCTGATTCCCGCGCTCGACGGCTCGCTCGCGCCGGGCGCGCGCCGCTTCAACTGGCTCTGGTATCGCAACGAAACCGACCAGGATGCGCTGCGCCGCCACCTGACCGATCGGGCCGGCCACGTTCATCACGCGTCCGTGCAGCCGGGGCAGCTTTCCGACGAGGTCGTCGCCACGCTGCGGCGACTCGCCGACGAACGGCTGCCTGCTTCCCTGTCGCAACTGGTGCTCGCGACGCCCGCGCCATTCAACCAGGCGATTGTCGACGCGTTGAGTCCCGCTTTCGTCGACGGCCGCGTCGCACTGATCGGCGACGCGGCCTGCACCGTGCGTCCCCATACCGCATCCGGCACGTCGAAGGCGGCGAGCGATGCCGTGTCGCTCGCGGAAGCACTGCCGGCGGACGCGACCGATGTCGTCGAGCGCCTGGCGCAATGGTCGGCCCGGCGGCGGGAGGAAGTGACGTCGTTGCTCGACAAGGGTCCGCAACTTGCCGCGGCGTTCGGCCTCGGCACGCCGCGATGACGCATGGATGCAGGCGCCGGAACGGTTCGTGCGCCCGTTCAGAACGTTTCAGCGCCGCTTCAGGAATTGGCGCCGGCGCCCACGTAGACTGCCTCCCATCCGCCACCGCGCAGGCCACGGCCCGCGCGCGGCCCCCACTCCTGGAGCAACGACATGATCTCCGCCGCGAATCGCTGCCGCCGGGCAGGCTTGTCATCGCCGAATCGATCGGCGATGCCGCGCTGCCATCCGGCGATGCCGACCGGAACGTCCGTCACGATCACTCGCACGCCCGGCCGCACAAGCTGGCCCGCCTGTCGCGGTAACCGGATCTGCGGCGCCGCGTACAACCGTCATGCGGACACCCGCGGCCGGCGTTCGGTCTATTGCCCCGCCTGGCGAACGACGCCGGACGAACCGGTTCGCGTGGAGCGCGCATGAAGCACAAACGACTCTGGTTCGGTGCCGCAGGCGTCACGATCGTCGGCCTGGCGGTCGCGATCGGCATCATGGTTCGGCCGTCGATCGCGCCGATCGATCCGCCGGCACGCGCGTCGTTCGATCCGCAACTGATCCGGGCCGGCGCGCGCGTGGTCGCGCTCGGCGATTGCATCGTCTGCCACACCGCGAAGGACGGCAAGCCGTTCGCCGGCGGGCTGCCGCTCGCGACGCCGTTCGGCACGATCTACGCGACCAACATCACGCCGGATGCCGACACCGGCATCGGCCGCTGGTCGCGTGACGCATTCGCGCGCGCGCTGCGCAGCGGCATCGCCCGCGACGGCCATCCGCTGTACCCGGCCTTTCCGTACATTCACTTCACGCGGATGTCCGACGACGACATCGCGGCCGCGTACGCATACCTGATGACCCGCGAACCGGTCCAAACGAAGACGCCGGCGAACGACCTGATCTTCCCGCTCAACTTCCGGCCGCTGGTCGCGTTCTGGAACGTGCTGTTCCTGCGCGAGGGCGCGTACCGGCCGGACCCGTCGCAATCCGCGCAATGGAATCGCGGCAAGCTGCTCGTCGACGGCCTCGGACACTGCGCGTCCTGCCATTCGCCGCTGAATGCGATCGGCGGCGAACAGGCCGGCAAGGCGTTCGACGGCGGCATCGTCGACGGCTGGGACGCACCACCGCTCAATACGCTCGGCAACGCGGTCCACCCGTGGACGCAGGCGCAACTGGTCACGTACCTGCGCACCGGCCGCGCGAGCGAGCACGGCGCGGCCGCCGGACCGATGCTCCCCGTCACGCGCGATCTCGCAACGGTGCCGGTCGAGGATGTCGAGGCCATCGCGGCCTACATCCTGTCGATCCAGAAGCCGGCTGCTCCACGGCCCGTGACGACCGCCGCCGAACGCAAAGCGACGACGCCCGCCGGCCAACGCGGTGCGGTGCTGTTCCAGGCGTCGTGCGCGCAGTGCCACGGGCCGGCAGCACCGATGCAGTCGATCGGCGAGCGGCCGACGCTCGCGTTCAGCACGGCGGTCGCCGCCGACACGCCGCGCAACGCGATCCAGATGATGTTCAACGGGATCGGCTGGCATGGCGAGGACACGCTGAACTACATGCCGTCCTACCTCGACCAGTACGACGACGCGCAGATCGCGGACCTCGCCGCCTACCTCCGCGAAACGTATTCCGATCGCCCCGCGTGGAGCGGCATCGACACCCTGGCCGCGAAGCTCAGAAAGGAGGACAGCGCGCAATGATCACCCTCACCGTGAATGGCGTGCGGCACACGCTCGACATCGATCCGTCCACGCCGCTCCTTTACGCGCTGCGCAACGACCTGCACCTGCACGGCGCGAAGTTCGGCTGCGGCCTCGGACAATGCGGCGCGTGCACCGTGATCGTCGACGACAAGCCGATGTTCTCGTGCCTGATCCCGGTCGCCGCGATCGGCGAGCGCCGCGTCAGGACCCTCGAGAGCCTCGGCACCGCCGGGCATCCGGGCAAGCTTCAGCAGGCGTTCATCGATCATCAGGCGGCGCAGTGCGGTTATTGCATCGCCGGCATGATCATGCGCGCGCAGGCGCTGCTCGAACGCAACCCGAAACCGACCGAACAGGAGCTGCGCACGCACATGGAACCGAATCTGTGCCGTTGCGGCACCCACATGCGGATCCTGGCGGCCGTGCGCCAGGTCGCGGGCTTGCCGGACCCGGAACCGGCGGCCGCGCCCGTCATGATCAGCAAGGGGCTCTGATGAACCCACCCGACGACATCGACGAAGGCCGCCGGCACTTCATGGTTTCCGGCGCGCTCTTCGTCGCGTTCAGCCTCGCACCGGCCGCGCGTGCCGCCGCCGAGGTCGTGCTCGCGGACGAAGGCGCCGCCGTCCACGTGGCCAAGGCCACCGAAACGCTGGCCGGCAGCCTGAAGACCAACCCATTGCTGGACGCGTGGATCAAGATCACGCCCGAGGGCAAGGTCACCGTGTTCACCGGCAAGGTCGAGCTCGGCACCGGCGTGCGCACCGCGTTGCTGCAGGTGGCCGCCGAAGAGCTGAACATGAAGCCGTCGCTGATCACGTTCCTGACCGCCGACACCGGCGCGTCGCCGGACGAGGGATTGACGGCCGGCAGCCACACGATGGCGGACAGCGGCTCCGCGTTGCTGAACGCCGCCGCGCAGGTGCGCGGGCTGCTGGTCGACGGCGCGGCGAAGCAGTTCGGCGTCGAGGCGCGCCTGCTCACCGTCGCCGACGCGGTCATCAAGGCGCCGGACGGCCGCACGATGCGCTACGGCGACGCGGTCCGGACCGTCGACCTGCATCGCAACGCGACGCCGACATCGCCGTTGAAGCCTCCAACCACGTTCGCCGTGATCGGCACGTCGCTGCCGCGCGTCGACATCCCGAACAAGGTCACGGGCGGCGTCAGCTACGTACAGGACATGGAACTGCCCGGCATGCTGCACGCGCGCGTCGTGATGCCGCCGGTGTACGACGCGAAACTGCAGTCGTTCGACGAGGCCGCGATCCTGAAGATGCCGGGTGTCGTGCGGATCGTGCGCAACGGCGGCCTGCTCGCGGTGGTCGCGCAGGGCGAATGGCAGGCGGTCGTCGCGCAGCGCGCGCTGTCCGCCGGCTGCCGCTGGTCGCCCGGCCGGGCGCTGCCCGATCGCGCGACGGTTCATCAGGACCTGAAGCGGATCGCGACGCAGCGCATTGAAATCGCCAATACGCATGCGCAAACCGCGCCGGCCACGAAAACGCTGAGCGCCACGTTCCTGAAGAACTACCTGCTGCACGGCTCGATCGGGCCGTCCTGCTCGGTCGCGCATCTCGAGAACGGCACGCTGACCGTGTGGACCCACTCGCAGGGCGTATACCCGCTGCGCGACGCGCTTGCCGAGATGCTGTCGATGCCGAAGGCGAGCATCCGCTGCATTCACACCGAGGGCTCCGGCTGCTACGGGCACAACGGAGCGGACGACGCGGCCGCGCATGCGGCGCTGATCGCGGCCGCGATGCCCGGCAAGCCGATCCGCGTGCAGTGGATGCGCGAGCAGGAACATACGTGGGACCACTTCACGCCGGCAATGGTCACCGAGCTCAGCGCGTCGCTCGACGCGAGCGGCCGCATCGTCGACTGGAACTACGCGCTGTGGAGCAGCTCGCACAACGAGCGCATCGTCAATGCCGGCCGGCTGCTGCCCGCGCGGATGCTCGAACCGCCGTTCGTGCCCGCGCCGTCGACGCCGATGCTGCAGCCCGAGGGCGGCGGCGATCGCAACGCGATCCCGCTGTACGCGCTGCCGAACCTGCACATCGTCAACAACTTCTCGCCGACGATGCCGCTGCAGACGTCGGCGATGCGCTCGCTCGGCGCGCACACGAACGTCTGGGCGATCGAAAGCTTCATGGACGAGCTGGCGCACGCCGCCGGCGTCGATCCGGTCGAATTCCGGCTGCGTCACATGCAGGATCACCGCGCGAGCCAGGTGATCAAGCTCGTCGCGACGAAATTCGGCTGGCCCCGGCCGCCGCGCGAGCGCAACCGCGGCGTCGGCTTCGCATTCGGCAAATACAAGAACCTGATGGCTTACGTCGCGATCGCGGTCGAGGTGTCGGTCGTTCCGGAAACCGGCCAGGTGACGCTCGAACGTGCGGAAGCGGCCGTCGACGCGGGCCAGGTCGTGTCGCCGGACGGCATTCGCAACCAGATCGAAGGCGGTATCATCCAGTCCGCGAGCTGGACGCTGTACGAGGCGTTGAAATACGATACGCAACGCATCCGCAGCTTCGACTGGAGCAGCTATCCGATTCTCCGCTTCGGCGCAGCACCGCAAAGCATCAAAGTGCATCTGATCAATCGTCCGGGCGCACCGTTCCTCGGCGCGGCCGAGGCGTCGATGGGGCCGACTGCCGGCGCGCTCGCCAACGCGATCTTCGACGCGACCGGCCAGCGCATGCGCGAAATGCCGTTTGCGGGCGACGCCCTCAGGAAACGCATCGACGCATAGCGGCATCGCACAATCACAACAAATCGCGCCGGCATGAACCGGCGCGAGCAACACACAGGCTGGAGATTTCCGAACGATGGATACCTTGCTTTCGATGCGCGTGTTTACGCGCATCGTCGAGACGGGCAGCTTCACGCGCGCGTCCGACACGACCGGACTCACGACGCCGCGCGTGTCCGCGCTGCTGAGCGGACTCGAACAGCATCTCGGCTGCCGGCTGCTGAACCGCACCACACGCCGGATTTCGCTGACCGAGGACGGGCAGGCGTACTACGAACGCTCGGTCGCGGTGCTGCGCGAGATCGACGACATGGAGGCATCGGTGTCGCAAGCGCGCAATGTGCCGCGCGGCCGTCTGAAAGTGAACCTGCCGCCGGCCATGGCGAAGCAGATCATGATACCGGCCCTGCCCGAGTTTCTCGCCGCCCATCCGGGCATCATGGTCGAGCTCGGCGTGACCGATCGCCAGATCGACCTCGTCGGCGAAGGCGTCGACTGCGTGGTGCGGATCGGCGCGCTCGACGATTCAGGCTTGATCGCGAAACGGATCGGCAGCCTGACGACCTGCACCTGCGCGTCCTCCACGTATCTCGACCAATACGGCATGCCCGAAACGGTGGACGATCTCGCGCAGCACGTCGCGGTCAGCCACATCTCGGCCGATACGGGCCGGCCGCGCCCCTGGGACTACATCGTCGACGGCGAAACGCGCATCGTGCAGATGTGCGGCACGGTCGCGGTCAACGACGCCGACGCCTACATCGCGTGCGGCGTCGCGGGCATCGGCTTGATCAGGACCGCGCTGTACCTGGTCGAGCCGTATCTGCAATCGGGGCGCCTGCGCGAGGTGCTGACCGATTTCAACACGCCGCCGCGGCCGATCTCGATCCTGTATCCGCCCAATCGACATACGCCCGTCAAGCTCAAGGTCTTCGTCGACTGGCTCACGGGGCTGTTCGCGCAGATTCCGACGCTGCAGGGCAAGCGCAGTTGACGCCGGCGGTCGACCCTCATCGCTGAAACCGCTCGCCCGCGCCGCCGTGCACACTGTGAAAATCAAGTGAATTAAGACGCGGTTTAGGACTATTCAGTCCGCCCGATCCAGACTGCTCTCATGGGGCTTCGCTACCCGCGATATCCGCGCCGGAAGCCCGTTTCGAGAGGCGCATCATGAAGATCGCGATCGCCGGCGGCTCCATCGCGGGCCTCGCCGCCGCCGTCACGCTGAATTGCATCGGTCACGAGGTCGTCGTCCACGAGCGCCGCGACCGGCGAGTGCCCGATCATGGCGGCGGTGTCGCGGTCCTGCGCCGCATGACGGCATTTCTCGACGCGCACGGCGGTCAGCGGCTGTCGATCGCGACGGTTCCGACGCGCCGCCGGCGCTGGATCGACCGCGCGGGCCGCATCGTCGACGACGCGTGTCAATGGCTGCCGTTCTCGTCGTGGGACATCGTCTATCGCGCGCTGTGCGCGATGCTGCCGGACGGCATGATCCGCTACGACAGCCCCGTGACGGTCGAACGCCGCGCCCCGGACGGCGTCGACCTGCAGATCGGCGCGACGCGCGAACGGGTGGACCTGCTCGTCGCCGCGGAAGGCGCGGGCTCGCGCATCCGCACGGCGCTGTTTCCCGGCTACGCGCCGCGTTATGCCGGCTACTTCGCATGGCGTGGCGTCGTCGACGAAGCCGCGTTCGATGCCGGGACCATCGAAATGCTGGTCGAGAACCTGACGCTCTACCGGCAGCCCGGCGAACTGTTCATGGCGTTCCAGATTCCCGCCGCCGACGGCATGCCGGGGCCTCGCGCGCAACGCTTCAACTGGATCTGGTACCGCTCCGAAGCGAACCTCGACGCATTGCACAGCCATCTGGCCGACCTCGGCGGCCGCCTGCACGGCGTGTCGGCCGAACCGGGCCTGTTGTCGACCCGCGCGCACGCCGAGCTGGGCATGCTCGCGCGCGAGCGTCTGCCGCCGGTGCTGTCGCAACTGGTCGACGCGACCGCCGCGCCGTCCGTTCAGGCCGTCTTCGACGCCTTCAGCCCCGCCTTCGCCAGCGGCCGCATCGCGCTCGTCGGCGACGCGGCCTGCACGCTGCGGCCCCATACGGCATCCGGCATGTCGAAGGCCCTTGCCGACGCGGTCACCCTCGCGCAGGCGCTGCCGTCGGGCGCGCACGACGTCACGAGACGCACCGCGTCCTGGGCGGCCGCGCGCCGGGTCGCGTCGGCGGGCCTCACCGACGCCGGCGTGCGGTTCGCGACCGATCTCGGCCTCGGCGCATGCGCATGAATCCGTCCACGGTCCGACCCCTTTGCGTAGCGCGCAAAGCTCGATTGCGCACCGGGCGTATTCCCTTGTTATCGATCGATCAATAATCTTGACGGCAATGCGGCGACTTGCGTTACGCCGCGACGAACACCCGAACACCATCACGCCCGCCCGACGACTGGGCACCCGACATCTCTTTCCAAGGAGTCGACCATGTCAGCAGAATCCACCTCGGTCCCGGCCCACGGGCACGCGACCAAGCTCACGCAGGGCCTCATCCTGCTGTTCGCGTTCAGTTGCGGCGCGATCGTCGCGAACCTGTATTACGCGCAACCGATCACCGAACTCATCGCACCCAGCCTGCACATGTCCGGCGGGACCGCGAGCCTCATCGTGTCGCTGACGCAGATCGGCTACGCGCTCGGCCTGTTCTTCATCGTGCCGCTCGGCGACCTGCTCGAGAACCGCAAGCTGATGATCGTCACGGCCGTCGTGTCGATCGCGAGCCTCGCGGCGGCCGCGGTCGTCCAGACGCCCGGGCTGTTCCTCGCGATCTCGCTGCTGGTCGGCTTCAGCTCGGTTGCCGTGCAGATCCTGGTGCCGCTTGCCGCGCACCTCGCGCCGGATCATTCGCGCGGCCGCGTGGTCGGCACGATCATGAGCGGGCTGCTGCTCGGCATCCTGCTCGCGCGCCCGCTGTCGAGCGTGGTGGCCGACGCGTTCGGCTGGCGCTTCGTATTCGCGGCCGCCGCCGTGCTGATGACGCTCGTGACGGCCGTGCTCGCGCTGACGATCCCGTCGCGCCAGCCCGACCATCGCGCCACCTACTTCGAACTGATCGGCTCGCTGCTGCATCTGGTCCGCACGATGCCGGTGCTGCGTCATCGCGCGTTCTACCAGGGCCTGATGTTCGCGTCGTTCAGCCTGTTCTGGACCGCCGTACCGGTCGAGCTGACGCGTCACTACGGGCTGTCGCAATCGGCCATCGGCCTGTTCGCCCTCGTCGGCGCAATCGGCGCGACGTCGGCGCCGGTCGCGGGCCGCCTCGCGGATGCCGGCCATACCGTCCGGGCGACGCTGATCGCGCTGGTGGCCGGCACGCTGTCGTACGCGGTCGCGCTGATCCACGGCGCCGGCCTGTACGGCCTCGTCGTCACGGGCATCGTGCTCGATTTCGCGGTGCAGATGAACATGGTGCTCGGCCAGCGCGAGATCTACGCGCTGCATGCGGCGAGCCGCAACCGCCTGAACGCGCTGTACATGACGAGCATCTTCGTCGGCGGCGCCGTCGGCTCCGCGCTCGCGAGCCCGCTGTACGAGCATGGCGGCTGGCCGCTCGTCGCCGCGGTCGCCGGCGCGTTCCCGATCGTCGCGCTCGCGCATTACCTCGTGATCGGGCGTCCGCACGCCGAACGCCACGCACGGACCTGAACCGGCGCCGGCACCGGTTCACGCGCGACGCCCGACCGGGCCGTTCGCGCGCCGGAACGCTGCCGGCACGTCACCCGCGTCACCCACGTCACCCCCGAACTTTCCGCAGGGCCCGCCTTGCGCCGGTCGCAACCGGACGATACGCGGCGCCGCCCTGCGCCACGCAAAAGGAATCCATCATGTCTTCCCTGCTCAGCCACTACGACCTGCGCGGCCTGCCGCTTCCCAACCGTGTCGTGATGGGGCCGATGACGCGTTCGCGCGCGCCGTCGCGCGGCCAGCCGACCGAACTCATGGCCGAATACTACGCACAGCGCGCGTCCGCCGGCCTGATCGTCACCGAAGCGACCAACGTCAGCCCGGCCTCCGCGTCGTTCGAACTGACGCCGGGGCTCGTCACCGACGAGCAGGCGGCCGGCTGGAAGCAGATCACGGACGCGGTCCACGCGAACGGCGGCCGCATCTTCGCGCAGTTGTGGCACGGCGGCCGGGTCAGCTCGCTGACGCTGCTCGGCGGCAACGCGCCGCTGTCGCCGTCCGGCGTCAACGACGATCTCGAGCAGTTGCAGGTGTGGGCGCAGTTGCAGAACGGCTATTACACGAAGATCCACGCGACGCCGTCGCGCGCGATGACGACGGACGAAGTCGCCGGGACAGTCGACGAATTCCGCCAGGCGGCCGTCCGCGCGATGGCGGCCGGCTTCGACGGCGTCGAGATCCATGCGGCCAACGGCTACCTGCCGCACCAGTTCCTGTCGTCGACGCTGAACCGCCGCGACGACCGTTACGGCGGCTCGGTCGCGAACCGCGCGCGCTTCCTCGAGGAAATCGTCGACGCGGTCGGCGGCGTGATGCCGCTCGACCGCGTGGGCGTGCGCATCTCGCCGTACGCGAAGTACAACAACGTGCGCGATGCGGATCCGGATGCGACGTACGCGTACGTCGGCCGCCTGCTCGACGAAGCCGGCGTCGCCTATCTGCACGCGGCGGACACCAACGGCTGGAGCGGCGAGCCCGACCTGCCGCGCATCGTCGAGAACACGCGCAAGACCTTCGGCGGCACGCTGATCGTCAACGGCGGCATTGCGCCGGATGCCGCGCATGCGCTGATCGATGCGGGCGATGCCGATCTCGTCGCGTTCGCGCGCGCGTACATCGCCAACCCCGATCTCGTCGAACGCCTCGCGGCGAATGCGCCGCTCGCCGCGCCGAAGCCGGTCGGCTGGTATGGCGGCGACCGCGCGGGATACGTCGACTATGCGCGTCACGACGCAGCAGGCCGGAACGCCTGAACGCCGCACCGGCCGTGGCCCGGCGCGACAATCGCCGGGCCGCCCCGACGGCCGACGAGGCCGGCACGATCTGCCGGATCCGCACGGACGCCGTCAGGCGTCTTTCCAGCGTGCGCCCAGCACGCGTCCGCAGAAATTCGGCCGGTGAAAATCCGGATCGGCGCGCTCGAGCACGTCGGCGCTCCACGTGCCGAACGTCGATGCCGGCCGGTGCGCGACCCCGCGCGCGATCGCGTCGAGGAACGCGTCGCCGAACCCGTCGCCGCGCGGGTACGCGGCGAGCAGCGCCCGCCGCTCGTCGGCCGAATACGCGTCGAAGCCGGTTGCCATCAGGTCGGTCGATACGGCGGACGCCAGCACACGCGCGAGCGGCGACACGCGCGCGGCCACGCCGGGCGTCGTATGCAGCGCGATCGCGTGCCACACGTCGTCGCGCATGCGCTGCGATGTCTGATGGCGCAGCAGGAACGCCTGTGCGGCATCGGCGCTGTCGAGCTCGTAGCGCTCGGTCGAGCGCCCATACGCGGTGCTCAATCCCATGTTCGCGTACATCGCGGCCACGTACAGCGTATCGGCATCGCAGGTCTCGTTTGCACGTCGCGCGGCCAGCGACGCGAGGACGAACACCCGGCACGCGTGATCGGTGATCACCAGCGGTAGCGACGCGCATGCCGCTTCGGCGGCTTCGATCGCCATCGGCGTACGGGGAATGCGGACGCCGGCGACTTCGTCATCGTTCGTTGCGCAGGTATGCGCAGCACTCATCTCGTCTCCTTCTGCCCCACGCCGGGGGCGAAAAATTATCCATTCATCGCGCAGCACGCGCCGGGGTGGCCGGCCTGCCCGCTGATCGATGCCATCCTGAAAGGCGACACCGGGTTGACCGACTGCTTCGCACTGCTCGACGGCGTCCATCCCGGCCGCCCGAAGGCGCCAAACGAAACGACGGCCGCGACCGCGTGCGGAACCGGCGTCCGGACCGTCGACCGCCGCTGCGCGCGGCTACGCCGACGCGGCATGGCGACGCCGGTCGAATCCGCCGAATTCGGCCACCGGCGACCACGCGGGGCTGACCGGCAGCGGCGGCGGCGCGAGCGGCGCGAACTCGTCGTCCGCATGCACGACCTTGCCGTCGACGACCGTCAGCACCGACGACAAAGAATTGATCCGTGATTCGTCGATCATGAAGTAATCGTCCGTCAGCACCGCGAAATCAGCGTACTGGCCGGGCACCAGCGCGCCCTTGCGGTCGTCCTCGTTCGAGAACCACGCGCTGCCGACCGTGTAGCGGCGCAGCGCTTCCATCCGGCTGAGCCGGTTGCGTTCGGGGTAGAGCGCCGTACCGCCGACCGTGCGCCCGGACACCATCCAGTACAGCGACACGAACGGGTTGTAGCTCGCGATGCGCGTCGCATCGGTGCCCGCGCCGACCGGCAAGCCGGCCGCGAGCATCGCGCGGATCGGCGGCGTGCGCGTGGCCGCTTCGGCGCCGTAGCGCGCAATGAAGTACTCACCCTGGAACGCCATCCGGTGCTGGACCGTCACGCCGCCGCCGAGCGCGGCGATGCGCGCGATGTTCGCATCCGAAATCGTCTCGCAGTGGTCGAAGAACCAGCGCAGCCCGTCGAACGGCATGTCGCGGTTCACCGCTTCGAGCACGTTCAGGAAACGGCCGATCGATTCGTCGTACGTCGCATGCAGCCGGAACGGCCAGCGGTGCCGCACCAGCAGCCGGACCACCGCGGCCAGTTCGGCCTCGAGCGCCGCGGGCAGGTCGGGGCGCGGTTCGAGAAAATTCCCGAAATCGGCGGCCGAATACACCAGCAGTTCGCCGGCGCCGTTCATCCGCAGGAACGCGTCGCCGTCGCCGGGCTTCGCCAGCGTCACCCAGCGCGCGTAGTCGTCGAGTTCCCGTCCGGCATGCTGCACGAACAGGCTGTACGCAATGCGCACCGTCAGTTCGCCGCGCTGTGCGAGCGCCAGGATCGCGCCATAGTCGTCCGGAAAGGCCTGGAAATCGCCGCCTGCGTCGATCGCGCTCGTCACGCCGAGGCGGTTCAGTTCGCGCATGAAATGCCGCATCGAATTCATCTGGTCGTCATGGCCGAGCTTCGGGCCCTTCTCGAGCGCCGCATGCAGGACGCCCATGTCCGGGCGCGCGATCAGCATGCCGGTCGGCCTGCCGAGGCGATCGCGCTGGATCTCGCCGCCGGGCGGGTCCGACGTGTCGCGGCCATAGCCGATCGCGCGCAGCGCGGCCGCGTTCAGGAGCGCGCTGTCGCCCAGGTGCATGATGAAGACCGGCGTGTCGGGTGCGATCGCGTTGAGTTCGGCCACCGTCGGCCCGCGTTTTTCCGCGAACTGGAATTCGGTCCAGCCGCCGACGACGCGCACCCACTGCCGCGCAGGCGTGCGCAACACCTGGCGACGCAGCATGGCGAGCGCATCGGCCAGCGTCGGCACGCCGTCCCAGCGCAGTTCCAGGTTGAAATTCAGGCCGCCGCGGATCATGTGCAGGTGCGAATCGTTCAGCCCCGGGATCACGGTGCGGCCGTTCAGGTCGATGCGCAGCGTGTCGGCGCGCGCATGGCGCATCACGTCGTGCCCGCTGCCGGTCGCGAGGATCCGGCCGTCCTTCACCGCGAGCGCGGTCACGAACGACTGCCTGTCGTCCTGCGTCGCGATCTTGCCGTTGCATACGATGAGGTCCGCCGCTTCGGCGGATTCCGTCGCCTTAAGCACTGTCGTGCCTCCCGCTTGCGCCGAAAGCCGGCATACGGCCGCACGCGGCATGCACCCGGATTGACGATACACGGACCATCCACTTCCCCTTGAACGTTGATCGATCGGACCGGCAGGCCGCGGCGCGACGGCGCGACGGCGTCCTGCGCGGGCCGGGCGCGCCGCTACGCCACCTGCTGCATCGCATCCGCCGCCTCGTGCCGCATGCGCGTACGGGACGTCGACGGTGTCGTCTCCGGGCGCACGAAGTTCTGCACGCGTGCCAGCCGGCGCACGTCGAACGCGCGCGATTGCGGATCGAAATGCCCCGACAGATTCGCCACCAGCGACGAAGCCTGCGCGGTCCGCCCACGCTCGATCAGGTGATCGGCGAGATCGAGCGTGCCGCGCAGCGCCCACATCGCGGCCCCTTGCCCGTTCGCGGTATGGATCCCCATCAGCAGATGACGGTGCCCGTCGGCTTCGCAGGCAATCGCGAGATCCGCATCGGCGGTGCGGGCCTGTTCGAGCATCGCGAGCCCCCTGGCACGCAACAGTTCAGGCACGAACAGATGCTCGCCGTGCGCGCGGCAGCGCGCGAGCGTCGCGTCGAGCTTCGTGCATGCCTCGGCCGCGCGGCCCGTGCGCGTCAGTCCTTCCGCGTACGCGACGGTCAGCGGCGCGAGCACGCGCCTGAATCCGCTCGTTTCGATGCGCCGCAGCGCGGGCTCGAGCCGCGCGAGACCGGCACCGGGGTGCCCGGTCTGCATGTCGAACTGCCCGGCCAGACATTCCGCGTGGCTGAGCCAGATGTCGAACCCGTTCGCCTCGGCGGTCGATCGCAGCGTGCCGAGATAGTCGGAAATCACGTCGTGGTCGCCATAGCGCAATGCAATCGGTACGGCTGCGGCGCCGAGCACGACACACAACGCCAGCCCCGACCCGGCGCGGCGCGCACATTCGACCGCCTGCGCCGCCAGTCGCATCGCATATTCCGGATCGCCCTGCATCCACACGAGCCGCGTCAGCATCGTCCGGCCGAGCGCCGCGACGTCGATCCCCAGCGCCGCCTCCGCGCACGACGGCTCGCCGACCTCGGCCAGCCCGGCCGTCGCCGCCTCCAGCCGCTCGCGCGCCTGCGCATGCTCGCCGAAGTAATGCAGCGAAGTCGCGACCATCGCGTTCGCCAGCAGCCGCTGCGACCGGTCGCCCCGCCGCTCGGCGGCGCGCTCGAAGCGCGTCGCGTAACGCAACGATTCGTGGATGTCGGAGCGCGTCAGCATCGTGTTCCACAGCCCCACCAGCGCGCGCGCGTCGAACGCCTCGTCGCCGAGCCGGCCCGCGAGACCGAGCGTCCTGTCCCACATCGCGGCGGCCGTGTGCGTATCGCCATCGGTATGCAGCAGCGCCGCCGCATAGGCCGCGCGCAAGCGCATCTCGCGCGCCGCGTCGACGCCTCCTGCCCCTTCGGCCTCGATTGCGTCGAGCGCCCGTCTCGCCGGTATCGAACATTCGCGCATGTGCGCCGGCTCCCGCAACGCGAGCGTCAGCGCGTCCGCTTCCAGCGCCTGGGGCTCGGCCGCCACGGGCTCGCGCGACGCCGGCGCGCCTGCGGCAAGACGCAGGCTCGCGAGATCCGCGGCTTGTGCCTGCGTCTGCATCCGCGCTTCCCCCTGCTCGCGTTCGTAGCACGCATGACGCTCGGCGACGGATTCGAATTCGCCCTCGTTGTGCAGCTTCTCGAGCGCATACGCGCGTGTCGATTCCGTCAACCGGTAGCGCGCCTGCGCGCCGTCGAACTCGACGGTCACCAGCGATTTCGCGACCAGTTCGCCGAGCACCGCGATCATCTCGGCGGCCGACATGCCGGGCTCCATCGCGACCTCGCGGGCGGCATCGAACGTAAACGGGCCGATGAAGCACGCCATCCGACGAAACAGCGACCGCGCGGCCGCATCCAGCAGCACGTAGCTCCAGTCGAACGTCGCCCGCAACGTCTGGTGGCGCGGCAGCGCCGAGCGAAGCCCGCCCGTCAGCAGGTTCAGCCGGTCGTCGAGACGCGACGCGACGACCTCGAGCCCGAGCGTCGCGACGCGCGCGGCAGCCAGTTCGATCGCCAGCGGCAGCCCGTCGAGACGCCGGCAGATGTCGCCGATCAGCCTGATGCTGGCCGGATCGACCGCGCAGTCGGGCGTGGCGGCGCGGATCCGCGCCAGGAACAGCTCGACGGCCGAATGGCGCACGATCTCGTCGACGGATGCACCGCCGTCCGGCACCGCCAGCGGACTCACGCGAAACACGGCTTCGACCGAGATATGAAGAGGCTCGCGACTCGTCACGAGCACGCGCAGCGACGCGGCGCGCGACGTCAGCGTATCGACGAGGTCGGCCACCAGATCGACGACGTGCTCCGCGTTGTCGAGCACGATCAGGCCCGGTGACGCGGCGAATGCATCGCCGATCCGGTCGAGGTCCGGCATGCCGTCCGTGTCGAGCCCAAGTTCCGCGGCAATCGCGAGCAGCACGTCGTCGCGCGTCGCGGCACTCGCCAGCGCCACGAACAGGACGCGCTCGCCGGACCGGCTGCGCAGCTCGTGCGCGACCCGGTCGGCCAGGCTCGTCTTGCCGATGCCGCCCGCACCGACCAGCGTGACGACCGGCGCGCGTTCGATCATGTCGACGATCTGCTCGATCTCGGCCTGACGTCCGACCAGCGGAACCGGACGGGCAGCCGCGACGGCGTCGGGCGGCAATGCGGTCGCGCGCGGTGGCGCCGCGTGCGCGGCGGCAGGATTCGCGATCAGCACGTAGCCGCGGCCCGGCACCGTCTTGATCAGGTCGCGGTCTGCGCCCAGCGCCTTGCGCAACGTCGCGACATGGACCTGCAGCCGGTTCTCCTCGACGATCAGGCCCGGCCAGACGGCATCCATGATGTCGTCCTTCGACACGACGGAACCGTTGGCGCGATGCAGTACTTCCAGTATGTCAAGCGCGCGTGCGCCAATACGCAGCGACGCGCCGTGGCAGCGAATGTCTCGCTGCTCGAAATCCACCGACAACGTCCCGATCTGGATCATGGCCGCCTCCAGGTTCCCCACGATGACCGCCATGTGAACACGGCAGTTCACCGGGGCGGGAGTGCGCACCCGGCCAGCCCTGCAGGCCGGGCGCAAAATCTCAAAAAGTGGGCCGAGTGTAAACGCCGTAAAAACAAAAATCTTGAAGGAAAATGCGCTGGCGACCGCCGCATGGGCACGCCACCGAACCCGCGTCGCGCGAATACGAATGGGGCAATATCGATCGGGATCGCGCCTTCGCGCGCCTGCCGGGCCGGCGCGGCACGGATCGGGCCGCTGCAAGCATTTCGTCAGGCAGTGGACATTTATTCAAGTTATCTTGGGGCTGTCGGGTGCACCGTTTAAACTGCGCGTGAACATGCTCGCGCGCCGTACCCCATCGAAGGATCGTTCCACCATGCAAGCCCCCTTCGTCGCACCCCCTGCGGCGCCGCCGAAAGACACGCTCGGATGCATCGCGAGCCTGCTGCACAAGGATATTGAAAGGTCGGTCGGCGGCCTGACGCTCCACCGCAAATGCATGCGCGACGAGCAATTCGAGCGCATCGAGATGGCGGCCAGCGATCGCGGCTTCCTGATCGGCGTGTCGCTCAATGGCGGGCACCGGCGCACGATCTACGGCGGGGCCGGCGCATCCGAGCGGCGGTTTCAGCACAACTCGATCTACATTCGCGACTTTTCCCGGAATTTCCGCGCCGACCTGTACGGCAAGTTCGACTTCGTGCTCGTCGAGCTGTCGCGCAGCTACCTGGACGACCTGGGCCGCGAGCACGACGGAACGGAAATCGGCGGCCTGACCTGCGCGCCCGACGTGCAGGACGCGGTGCTGGGCCATCTCGCGCACGCCGTCGCCAACAGCCTCGACGCGCCGGGCGCGTTGAACACGCTGTTCGTCGAGCAAATGGGGCTCGCGATCGGCACGCATCTCGCATGCCGCTACGGCAATGCGCACGCGCGCGACCTGCAGCGCAAGGGCCTGCTGTCGCCGGCCAAGGCAGCGCTCGCCAAGGAACTGCTGATGGAAAAGGCGGATCTCGGCGTGTCGATCGAGGAAGTGGCCAATGAATGCGATCTGTCGCGCGGCTATTTCATCCGCGCGTTCTCGCGCACGACGGGGCGCACGCCGCATCAATGGCTGCTCGAACAGCGCGTGATCCGCGCCCGGCAACTGATCGAGACGACCGACATGACGCTCGCGGAAATCGCGGCCGCCTGCGGCTTCGCGGACCAGAGCCACCTGAACCGCGTGTTCGTGCGCATCGTCGGCCATCCGCCGGGCGCATGGCGGCGCGAACTGTCGCGCTGATTCCGTCACGCGCGGCCACTGTTTCCGCGCACCATACCCGTCATCGAAGCGGCGTCGTGTCGTAATTGACCGGCACCCAGTCGTACTGCTCCCCGTCCCTGCGCAAATGCCCGAGCCCGGGAAACGCGACGTGCGCGGCACCGAGCTTACCGGCCGAATTCGCAATAATCCTGAGCAGGACATGAATCGTTCTGAAAGCCGCGTCTCGGCTGCGCCGGCCCGGATTCACGCGGCCCGGTCAAGCGGGCTGCGCGGCAATCAATGCATCGCGAAAGACGGCAGCCGGCTGCGCACCGCTGACGACCGACAGCCCGATGCGCGTCGACGGCACCGAAGCGACGCCTTCGCGCACCGCGTCCGCTTCGAGCGCGACCACCGCGTCGAGCCCTTCGCCGGACGCCAGGAACGCACGCGCCGCGTCGCCCGGCAAACCGGTGCCGGCCGCAATCTCGACCAGCACGTCCGCGTCGCCGATGTCGCGGCCGTCGCGGAAATAGGCGGCGAACAGCGCATCGGCGAGCGCGACCGCGCTACCGCGTTGCTGGGCGAACCAGACGAGCCGGTGTGCAAGCCGCGTGTTCGGCGTGCGCGCGATCCGCGCATGATCGAACACGAGGCCCGCCGCCCGGCCGGCTTCGGCGACATGCGCGTCGAGTGCCTGCGAGCGCGCCCAACTGCCGAACTTCGCGCTCCGGTACGCCTTGCGGTCGATGCCGCCGGCCGGCATCGTCGGGTTCAGTTCGAACGGCACGAACCGGATGCTCACGTTGCCGGCGAGGCCGGCTTCGTCGATCGCCTCCGCAAGCCGGTGCTCCGCGATCCAGCACCACGGGCAGATGAGATCGTAGGTCACCGTGACTTCGAGGGGTTTCATCGCACGCTCCTTCCTGTACATTGCCAGTCCGGAAGATAACGCGTGCGGGCCGGCGATAGAATCCGAACGGCACGCAACGCATCGTTGCGATACGCACAAAGACACAAAGGCACGAAGTCACCAAGGCGACGACATGGACAAATTCTCCGCGCTGCGCGCGTTCGTGGAAGTAGCGGAAGCCGGCGGCTTCTCGAGCGCGGGACGGCGTCTCGAACTCGCGGCGTCGTCGGTGGTGCGCGCGGTGGATGCACTTGAAGCGTCGCTCGGCACCGTGCTGCTGAACCGCACGACGCGACAGGTCACGCTGTCCGATGCCGGCTCCGTGTACTACGCCCGCGCGAAGCGGCTGCTCGAGGAACTCGCGGAAGCCGACGCGCTGGTCGCCGATCGCGGCGACGAGCCGTCCGGACCGCTGCGCGTGTCGGTGCCGGTCGCGTACGGCAGGCGCCGCATCGCGCCGCACGTCGCGGCCTTCCTCGCGCGCTATCCAAAGCTCGATCTCGACCTGCAGCTCACCGACGAACGCGTCGATCTCGTCGCCAGCCGGATCGACGTCGCGATCCGGCTCGGCGAAGCGGCGCCGTCCGCGGAAGTCGTCGCGCGGCAGCTCGGCACGTTCCAGCGCTATGTCGTCGCGAGCCACGACTACCTCGATGCGCACGGCACGCCATCGGCGCCGGGCGAACTGGTCGATCACGGGTGCCTGCGCTTTCATTTCGGCGGCGACCAGCAGGCGTGGACGTTTGCCGATGCGCACGGCACGACGAAAGTGCTCGTCGCCGGGCGCCTGAAGTCGAATCACAGCGAAGTGTTGCACGATGCCGTGCTCGACGGCGCCGGCATCGCGCTGCTGCCCGACTGGCTGGTCGATGCCGACGTCCAGTCGGGCCGCCTGCGCAGGCTCTTCGAACAGTACGACGTCACGCCCGATGCGGCGCGCTCGGTCGTCACCGCGCTGTACCTGCCGAATCAGCGCGGCTCGAAGCGCGTCACGGCGTTCATCGATTTTGTCGAGACGCTGGCGCGCCCGCAGCACTGAGCCGCGCGGCGCGCCGCGTTACCAGCCGAACTTCGCTTCCACGCCGACATAGTCGGCATTGCGCGCACCGAGCGCGCGAATCGAATCGGCGACCTGGAAGTGCACGGCCTCGACGGCCAGCGCCAGGTTCGGATTGACGAGCCAGTCCACGCGGGCCTGCGCATACATGCCCGTCCACGACCCGCCCTTGCCGGCCGTGCCGGGCACGGCCGACATCCCTTGCCCGTAGATCGCGTCGGCCGTCGTCTCGCGCCACTGGAAACCGACCGCGGTCAGCACCGTCACGTTGCTCGCCGGCTTGAACGTCAGCGACGGCTTCACGTGAATCAGGTTGCTGTAGCCGGTGTAGCCGGCGAGCGTGAAGTAATAGCCGTTCGGGAACAGCGGGTTGAAGGTGCCCATGCGCCCGTCGCCGGGGTGCCTGTCGCCCGACGCGCCGTCGACCTGGATGCCGATGCGCGGCGTGCCCGGCGTCTTCGTGAACGTGTAGCCGCCCAGCGCGCCGAACGCCCACGCACCGATCGTGTCCTGCCCGATGTGCCCCGTCTGCAGCATCGCCTCGACGTCCCAGTCGAGGCGGCCGGATTTGCCCGCGTAGCGCAGGTCGAATACGTCGCGCCGCTCGTTCCCGGCGCCGGCGAGATAACGCGCGTTGTCGCGCGTATAGCGCGACCAGTAGCCCGACAGGTCGCCGGGGCCCGTGCCGTTGCGCTCGATGCGCACGCCGTCGAATCTCAGGTGCCGGTTCGACACGTCGTCGAACACCGCGTCGTTGCGGTACTGCACCGGGCGCGTCACATAACCGATCAGCCGCCATTTGCCGATTTCGTAATCCGCCCACAGCGCGTCGAACGCCTGACGCACGTTCGGGCCGTCGCGCACCGACACGAACCGCTGCAAGTCGAAGGCCATCTCCTGCCGGCCGATGCGGGTCTTGAACGTGCCGCCGCCCACCTGGTCGACATACGCGACGAACGCCTGCTCGATATCGAGCTGATCCTTGTCGACGGACCCGACCGTATCCTTGCCGAACGGCCGCGCATCGACGAACTGGACGAACGCCTGGAAGTGCCCGGCATAACGCAGGTCCGCATGCACCGTCGCGCGCTGGATCACGTAATTGTCGTCATGCGCGGCGCCGAGCCCGAACAGCGGCGCGTTGTTCAGCTCGAAGCGCTCGCGCAGGTTCGCGCCGAGCGACAGGTAGGTCGACGGGTCGGCGCCCAGCGGGATGTACTTCAGCGCATCGAGCGGCTTGCGCGGCACGCACGGATTCGCGAGCACCGACCAGTCTTCCTGCCAGCGGTTGAACAGCACGGTGGGCCGCTTCGCGGTACACGTGGTGCCGGCGGTCGACGCCGGCGCCGCGGCACCGGCCGCCGCGGCTTCCTCGGCACCGGCCGCCGTACCGGCGTACGTCGCGACGCCGCCCGCCAGCACGGCGGCCGGCAGCACGCGCCGCCATGCTCGTCCCATCCGCCGGCGGATCATTATTTCGACCGCGCGTGGATCTCGGCGACGTAGCCGCCCGGGAACTGCACGAGCGCGGCATCGCGCCCGTCCGACGTGAACGTCGGCACCAGCACGGTTACGCCCGCGGCCTGCGCCTGCTTCAGCGTCGCGGCCAGATCCGGCACTTCATAGCCCGTCATCTCGCGGCCGAACGGGTAAGGCAGATGGCCGTCCGTGGCCAGCACCGTCATCTTGCCGAACCCCGATTCGATGCGGATGCGGCGATACGTGTCGTTCGGCCGGCCGATCTCGATGCCCGGCGCCTTGCGCACGTCGGACACGACCTTGCCGCGCGAGAACGCGACGAAGTCGTGCACCAGCTTGCTCGCGCTTTCCGGCGACACGTACACGCGGTTTTCAGGCACCGTCTGCAGCGGGTCGTAGTGCGGCGCCTGGGTGTGCCAGTACAGCTGCATGTTCACGCCGCCCGGCCAGCGGACGATCGCGTCGCGGCCGATCGGGTCGGGGAACGTGTCGACGATCACGTCCGCGCCGTGCGCGCGCGCCGACTTCACCGCGACGTCCATGTCGGTGACGAGATAGCCGGTACGCTCCTCGCAGAACGGATACGGGATCGGCGTCTTGAAGCCGAACACCGAGACCGTGCCGACCGGCGTCAGCACGAGCTGCGACATCGTCTGGCTCGGCGTCGGCGTGACCTGGAACACGCCCTGCTGCGACTTCTTGCCGCCGAAGGTCGCGACGAAGCTGTCGGTGAAGCGGTCGAAATCTTCCGGTGCGACGCACACGTGCGTCGTGTCGTATTGCGGGCCGACCGCAACGGCCGGCACCTTCGCGGACGAGGTCTCCAGCAGGCGCGTCTCGTCGGCATGGGCCGGCGCGGTCGCCAGCAATGCGCCGAGCACGGCCGTCGACGCGGCCGTCATCCGCAATACCTGTCGCAACTTCAGTGCAATCATCGTGTTCTCCTTGAAAGTGGCAAGCGCAGCCGTACGCTGCGCGCGCATTCAGCGTGACGTCGGCCGCGCGTCGGGCCGACCGGATTGATAGGCGAGGAAGCACAGCGCCGCGAGCGGCAGCGCCAGCGCCCAGAAGGCGGCGAACACGTAAGCCGCGGCCCCCGCTCCTGCCCCGAGCGCAAAACCCGCGATCGGCGGCAGCGTGCGCCGCAGCCGCGCACGCGCGGCTTCCCGTTCGGCAGGCGCTGCGAGCGGCACGAGCCAGTCGAATGCATCGATCACCGCCTGCGTGACGTTGCCCGTCATCACCGTGTTGGCGACGACCGAGCGGGCCGTCAGCCGGCCGTGCGCGTTCTGGACACCCATCGCCGCGGCGCCGAGCAGGCCGCACAGGATCGTCCGCGGCGCGTCGGCGTCGGCGATCGGCGACGCCATCACGCCGGCCAGCATGAACCCGGCCAGCAGCACGGCCTGCAGCGCATACAGCGAACGTGCGCGCACGCCATGGCCCAGCGCGCGCATCCGGTGGTCGAGCACGCGCGCGCCGACGATGCCGGCGATGAAGGCCGGAAACGCGAGCCACTTGATCACGAGCCCTTGCCCGACGCCGGCCAGCCCCGAGCCGATCAGGATGAAGTTGCCGGTGACGTGCGCGGTGAACAGGCCGAACAGCGCGACGAAGCCGAGCGTGTCGACATAACCCGCGATCGACGCGAGAAACACGTCCTCGCCGCGCACGTGATCGGGCGCGGCGGTGGAGCCCGCGGTTACTTGCTGCGAGGGCATGGCCTGACTTCCTGGAATGTGTCGACTGCGCCGGCGTCCGCCATGCCTGCGCGTGGCGAGATCAGATAAAGCATGTTCCGCTCCGGTTTCGCCGACAGTCCGGCTTGCCGACTGGCGTCCGGCCCATGCGACGGTTCGGAAGCTAGAGTAGTGAAGGCCGGCCTGAATGTCTTGGCGGCAGCCTGAATTTTTCTGAATCCGCCGGCTCGAGTGCAGGACGGGGGCGCCGGTCCGGTTCGACGCTGGGTGATCCCGCGACGCATTCAGCACTCCAACAAAAGCCGCGCCGCAAACCGTATTCGCGGCCCCGATCGTGTTATTTTTCGATCGATAGTTTAGGCATGCGCGCCATCAGGAGCCGACGAATGACCGAAAGAAAACGCAGCACGCCGGCCCGCGAGCCCGGGACCGACGCCGACGGCAACGCCATCGCGCCGGGCCGCCGGCTCGCACCGGAAGCGCGCGAGCGGCAGATCGTCGAGAAGGCGATCGAACACTTTGCGACGCACGGGTTTTCCGGCAGCACGCGCGAGCTCGCGCGGCAGATCGGCGTCACCCAGCCGCTGCTGTACCGGTACTTTCCGAGCAAGGAAGCGCTGATCGATCGCGTTTACGACGAGATCTACACGTGGAATCCCGAGTGGGAAAAGCTGATCGCCGATCGCACGGTCTCGCTGCAGGACCGGCTCGTCGCGTTCTATCGCGCCTACGCGCAAACCATCCTGCGGCGCGAATGGATCCGCACCTTCATCTTCGCGGGGCTCAGCCGCGAGGGTTTCAACACGCGCTACCTGTCGCGGCTGCGCGAACGCGTCTTCCTGCCGGTGTTGCGCGAGCTGCGGCACGAATACGACATCGCCACGCCGGCGACGGAGGCCCAGCGCAATGCGGAAATCGAACTGGTCTGGAGCCTGCACGCGAGCATCTTCTATCTCGGCGTCCGCAAGTGGGTCTACGGCCTGCCGGTGCCCGACGATCTCGACACCGAAATCGAGCGGCTGATCGACGCGTTCCTGAACGGCACGCCCGCCGCGCTGAAGCAGCTCGGGTCGGGCGCGACCGCCCGGCGCCGCCGGCGCGCGTGACGCGGTGGCGGCCGACGGGCGCGCGCAGATCGCGTGCGATCGTGGCGCGACGCTCGACGACGCTTGAAGACGGCCGAATCGACATCCGGCATTTTCCCGCCCGGGCTCCGTCGTCGGTCGTGCCGATCGTCGGACCGCCGCTTGCAGCGCATTGCACGCGAGGATCGGAAGACGCCGGCCACCCGGCCACAACGTGATCGTGATGAGGCGGTCGATACCGGTCGCGCGCGCAACCAGACGAATTCAGAACAATTTATCCGGCGCGCCGCGCGCTTCACCTATCCTCGATAGGCATTCGCAGCCGCGCCTGCTACGCGGCCGAACCGAACCGGGACCGCCGCATGACCCTCGCCACGCCTTCGATCACCCATCACACCGTCACCGCGAACGGCATCCGCCAGCATTACATCGATGCCGGCAGCGGGCCCGTCGTCGTCCTGCTGCACGGCTTTCCGGAAACCAGCTTCGCGTGGCGCTTCCAGATCCCCGCGCTGGCGCAGCGCTACCGCGTGATCGCACCCGATCTGCGCGGCTACGGCGAAACCGACAAGCCGGCCGCCGGGTACGACAAACGCAACATGGCGCGCGACCTCGCCGGGCTGCTCGACACGCTCGGCATCGGCCGCATCGCGCTCGTCGGGCACGATCGCGGCGCGCGCGTCGCGACGCGTTTCTCGAAAGACTTCCCCGAGCGCGTCGAGCGGCTCGTCGTGATGGACAACGTGCCGACGCGCATCGTCGCGCAGAACATGACCGCGCAAACGGCGCGCGCGTACTGGTTCTTCCTGTTCCACCAGGTGCCGGACCTTCCCGAGGCGTTGATCGCCGGCAAGGAAGCCGAATGGCTGAGCTATTTCTTCTCCGACTGGTGCTACAACCCGCACGCGATCTCCGGCGACGCGTTCGACACGTACGTGCGTGCGTATCGACGTCCGGGCGCCGTGCGCGGCGCACTGGCCGACTATCGCGCGAACGCGGAAGACGTGAAGCAGGATCTGGTCGATGCGGACGTCAGGATCGCGTGCCCGACCATGGCCATCTGGGGCGAGGATTTCCATGCGGTCGGCAAGATGTTCGACATGAAATCCGTGTGGGAAAGCATGGCGACGAACCTGCGTGCCGAGCCGATCGCGCAGTGCGGGCACCTGCCGCACGAAGAGCAGCCGGAACGCGTGAACGCGCTGCTGCTCGACTTCCTGCAGCACTGGGAAGGCTGAATCGCTGCGCACGCGACGGATCATCGGGAGGAACCCATCATGAGCGACGTTTCGGGCCCGCTGGCGGTCGTCATCGGCGGATCGGTGGGCGGGCTTTTCACGGCCACCGCGCTGCGGGCGGCCGGATGGCGCGTCAAGGTCTTCGAGCAATCGCCGAACGACCTCGACAGCCGCGGCGGCGGCATCGTGCTGCAAGCGCCGATCGAACGCGCATTCGCGTTCGGCGGCGTGCCCGTGCCGCGCAATGCGGGTGTCGATTCCATCGACCGGATCTATCTCGACGAGCACGACCGGATCGTCCAACGCCTTGACATGCCGCAAACGCAGACCGCGTGGAACGTGATCTACACGGCCCTGAAGCGCGCGCTGCCTGCCGGCGTCGTGCACGCCGGCGTATCGTTCGAGCGGTTCGCGCAGCAAGGCGACAGCGTGATCGCGCATTTCGCGGACGGCCGCGTCGAGCAGGCCGACCTGCTGGTCGGCGCCGACGGCGGCCGCTCGAACGTCCGTGCGCAATTGCTGCCCGATGCGCGGCCGGCGTATGCGGGTTATGTCGCGTGGCGCGGGCTCGTCGACGAGCACCTGCTTCCCGACACGGTGCTGCAGGTACTGCGCGACCGCTTCACGTTTCAGCAAGGCGACGCGCATCTGTTCCTGACCTATCTGGTGCCCGGCCGCGACGGCGCGATCGAACCGGGCAAACGCCGCGTGAACTGGGTCTGGTACCGGCGGCTCGCGCAGGATCGCGTGCCGTCGCTGTTCCTCGCGCAGGACGGCACGCAGCGCGACGGTTCGTTGCCGCCCGGCGCGATGCGGGACGACAACCGGCTCGAACTCGTGGACGCCGGCCGCCGGATGCTTGCGCCGACGCTCGCCGCGCTCGTCGATGCGACGCACGCGCCGTTCGCGCAGGCGATCCTGGATCTCGCGGTCGACCGCATGGTGTTCGGCCGCGCGGTGTTGCTCGGCGACGCGGCCTGCCTCGTCCGGCCGCACACGGCCGCCGGCGTCGCGAAAGCGGCGGAGAATGCGGTCGGTCTCGCCGAGGCGCTGCGCGGCGTCGTGCACGGCCCCGCGTTCGACGCCGCGCTGTCGCGCTGGGAAGCCCGTCAGCTCGCGACCAATGCGTCGCTGTCCGAACTCGGCATCTCGCTCGGCACCCGGATCATGGGGCGCGCGTGACCGGCCAGCGGCCGCGCGCCAATCCATGGCTCACGTACACCGCGGCGTCGACAAGGCGTTATATTCTCGTTCCAGGCAGGGCAACGCGCGTCGCATTCGCGGACGACACCCCGCCCTCGCCGCATTTTCCGATGCGCTTCTTCCCCCGGAGAGAACGAGAAAAATGGACCACGCGCAATACTTCAGCCAAAGCTCGCTTCAGGCCGCGAATCTTCGTCTGCACTATCTGTCGCAATTGCTGCGCGAGCAGACGGGCTCGGTCGTCCAGTACGGCATCCTTCGCGGGTTTCCCATCGGCGTCAGCCATTGGGCGGAGGTCGCGGTTGGCGGCTACCTGCTCGGCACCTACGAGATCGCCGTTTGCGCGATTCTCGAAGCACTCGGGTCGCCCGACAAGGTGCTGGTCGATCTGGGGGCTGCCGACGGGATTTTCGGCATCGGCCTGGTCAGCAACAACGTCTTCGGCCGCAGCCTGTGTTTCGAGATGGACGAGCAGCGCCGCCAGGCCATCCAGCACCGGTCCGCGGAGATGGGGCTGGCGGATCGGGTTGCTGTCCATGGCCAGGCCGATCGCAACCTGCCGGCAGTCCTGTCGGAGCACGGCGGCGATCCGGCCGGGCGGGTCATCCTGTGCGATATCGAGGGAGCGGAGTTCGACCTGTTCGACGACGCGCTGCTGGAGCAGCTCTCCGGCAGCCACGTCATCATCGAAATCCACGACTTCCTGCTGTCCGACCCGGAGCGAGCCGCACGCGCGTTCGACGAGTTGAGCCAGCGCGCCGGCAAGCATTTCCACGTGTACGAGATTCGCGACGGGCTGCGGGACATTCGCAACATCCCGCTGCTGCGCCACTGGTCGGACTGGGACGCGTGGCTGATGTGCGTCGAGGCCCGTTACCGGATGATGCGATGGCTCTGGCTCGAACCGAAAAGCCAGCCGCGGCGTGCCGATCAGGACATCGATCGCCTGATTCTCGATTACCAGCGCCGGATCTTCGCCGCCTGACGAACCCGCGGCGCTCCGCATCGGGCCACGATGCGTCCGGCTGTCGCGCAACGTCCGAGCGCCTATGCGACGCGTTCGATGACGCCCGTCTACTGTCCGGGTTCCAACCGGCACGGGAGTCGCGGCGAACCCGATTTATCGCGACGTCACGCGTACCGCACGACAATATCCCACGCGGTATGACATGCCTGCCCTGGCAGCGTGAGCGCGCGTAGCGCGATTCGATCGCCCGGTTGCGTCGCGAGGCTGAGCTTTTGAGGCGCCTGCAGCGACACCGTTGCGCCGTTGTGCGCCAGTTGGGCGCTGGGTGCCGAAGGCTGGCCGCTCAGATACGACACGCAGATGTCCAGCACCATCCGTTCGCCCGTCACCGCAAATTCGACGGTGTGCGACGCCCACGCATTGAGCGCACAGCCCTGCGGGTTGCGGAACGAGGGTCCCGCGGCGAGACGCGGGACGTTCGCCAGCACGTCCTCGTGCGCGGCCACGAGCGACAACCCGCTCGCGGCAAAGCGTTCGGGCTGAAGCAGGCCGAGGTCGGCCGGCTGTTCCCGCATGCCGGATTCGGGCGCCAGCGCGAACGCGTGCCCGAGTGCGATCGCGTGCTCGGCATGGCGAGCCAGATATCGCCAGTGGTTGAGAAAGCGCACGTCGCCCGTCATGTGCAGGCCACGGATCGGTTTGCCCTGATGCTCGAGCACGATCCGGACCGCATCGAAATCGTGCCGCTCGTGAAGCCCCCATTTCGTGACGAAATTCTGTTCGCAGCCCACGAGTCGAACCTGTCCAAGGCCGCCCCACAGATGCAGGAACGTCGTGTCCAGTCCGTGGATCGCCGCGAAATCCTGGCCGATCCTTGCCGCCTGCTCGCGAACATACTGCGCGAACCGCGCCCACGGCGCACGACCGCCTACGACGAGCCCCGCCTGCAGCGGATGCCCCACCCGATCGAGCACGTCCTGGACGCACTGACGGATCAGCGCGTCCCTCCGTTCGCCGATGATCGGGGACATCACGAATGCGCAGAAGTGGGCATCAGGTGCGACGTGGAGGACATCGTCGTCCGGCACGGGGTAATCGTCCTTTTCGTGCAAAATCTGGCGGTTTCTTCTGAACGCCTTGTGTAGCAAGGCTTCCCGGTCGATTCCGACTATCGTCTGCAGTCCCGGCCGTGATCTGCGCTAAGCTACCTGCCCGCAATTTTCAATTGCGACCGTGAGGGGAGGCAGCAGATGCCAAGCCTGGAATTTCGGTATGTGGGGCAAGATCGCTTACCCGCGCGACTGTCGGAGTTCGACGTCGAGCGCTACTTCGCGCTGAACGACAGCGACGTAGCCGCGATCAACGAACGTTTCCGGCGCGATCGTCGCGCGGGCGCCGCCGTTCAACTGGTCTTTCTGCGGGCCAGCGGCCACACGCTGGACCACGTAGGCACGCTTCCACGGCAACTGTTGCGCTATGTCGGCGAACGCCTCGGCCTGCCAACACCGTCGATCGCGTCGCTGCGAACGCTCTACCAACGCTACAAGACCCAATACGAGCACCAGGTGTGGGCGTGCGAATACCTCGGCCTGACGTCGATCGGCGCCGACCAGTGGGCCGGGCTCGAAGCATGGATGCGTCAGGATGCGGCCGAATCGCTGGCGCTCGACGAACTGGTCCAGCATGCGCATCACTGGCTGTACGAGCGGCGACTGTTGATTCCCGCCGAGCGAACGCTGCGGGACCTGGGGCGAGCGATCTGGGCGGAGGCCGAACGCGGTCTGCTCGCGACGATTCAGTCGACCGTCAGCGACGCCGAACTGATGCGCGCCGATGCAGTCTTGTCCACGCAACACGGTACATCGGGGATGACCGTGCTCGAATGGCTGAAGACGCCGCCGGCACGGCACAGCCCGTCGACTATTACCGAAACCCTTTCGAAGGTCCGCTTCCTTAAGTCGCTCGGGGCCCACACGTGGAACCTGGGTGCGGTGCCGATCGAGAAACAGCGTGCCTATGCGCAGCGCATACAGGCCCGGCGTCCCGCCAAGGTTCGTGAACTCAAGGCGTCGACGCGCACGATCGAGCTGATCTTCTTCTTGCACGTCACGCTGCTGGAGCTAACCGACGCACTGCTCTACCAAACGGGTCGCCGCGTCTCCGATCTCGTCCGGCACGCCTACGATCGGACGACGGTCAAACAGGCTCGATCCGCTGTCGAGTACCGCCAGCAGCTGATGTCGATCAAGGCGCTCGTCAACGATACAAGCCGCTCCGCGGAAGAACGGCTCGCCGACATTGGCAAGTTGCTCGAGGATCTGTCGGACAAGCCGCCGACGAGTCACGCAGCCAGCGTCCGCGAAACGCTGACCGACGATCATCATCGCATCCGCAACCTGCTGGTGCCGTTACGCGAACTGGAACTGTCCGGCAGGGAGGCTGAGCCGAGCCTGCGACAGCTAGAGCTCCTCAGCACGCTGCACGACCGCGGCGTGACTGAACTACCCGCCGACTGTGAGGTGCCGGTAAGCGCAAGCTGGCGGGATCTCGTCGAGGGCGAGGACCGGGTACGTGCGATGCGGGCGCTGGAGGCCTCGGCGATCACGGGACTGCGCAGGGATTTGCGACGCGGATCGGTCTGGATCAGCCACAGCCTGTCGTTCCGCGCCCGCGATCAGCTGCTGATTCCGCCGGCGCAGTGGGAGTGCGAGCGTGATCGGCATCTGTCATCGCTCAGCTTGTCCCACAAGGCGGAACCCTTCCTGGAACGGCTATCGAGCCATCTTAAGGCGGGGATGGCGGCACTCGAAGAAGCGCTGGCGGCTGGGCGTGTCACGGTCGGGACGGACGGCGCATTACACCTGTCAGCGATCGAAGCGTTGCCCACCGATGGCCTCCCGAGACGTACGCGCGACTTGATGTTCAAGGAAATCGGGACCACGCAGTTGGCCGACCTGCTCATCGAGATGGACGTCCACACCGGCTTCAGCGAAACGCTGCTGGCGCGGCGCGCGCGCGACGCGAACGAACTGGTTTCGTTATACGCGGCGTTGATTGCGCACGGAACGGATCTCGACGCGAAGAGCGTTGTCGCGATGGTCCCTCAGCTTGATTTGGCGCCCATCGCCACCGCCATGCGGGCACTCGAAATGCCCGGGAGATTGTCGCGCGCGAACGAGCGCGTGGTCGAGTTTCAGCGCACGCATCCGATTACCGAACTCTGGGGCACCGGGCGCCACGCATCCAGCGATTCCATGAGCCTGGATACTTCGCCGCACCTCTTTTACGCCCGCGTCGATCCGCGACGACGAACTCACGCGGTCGGGATCTACACGCACGTGCTGGATCAGCATGGCATTGTCTATAACCAGCCGATCGTGCTGAACGAGCGGCAGGCAGGTGTCGCCATCGAAGGCGTATTGCGGCATAACGAAAGCCGTGACGATGGTAGGCTGCTGCGGCTCTCAGTCGACACGCACGGGTACACGAGCGTAGGGATGACCGTCTCGAAACTGCTCGGCTTCGACCTGTGCCCGGGCCTGCGCAATCTGGCCGAGCGCAAGTTGTATCTGCCACGCGGAATTGCTGTCTCCGAAGGTCTGTCGGCGGTTGTAGCCCACGATGTTTCGCTCAGGGCGATTCGCAACGGATGGGACGAACTGCTGCGACTCGTCGCCTCGATTCAGTCAGGTCGCGTCAGCGCGGTAGTCGCGCTACAGCGGTTCGGCAGTGCAGCACAGGGCGACCCGGTGTACCGGGCTGCCGATCAGCTCGGCAAGTTGCTACGCACGCTTTTCCTGTGCGATTACTTCAGCAACGCGGCGTTCCGTCGAGAACTGCATACGCTCCTGAATCGCGGAGAGTCAGTGCATCAGCTTCAGCGCGCGATCTACACCGGCCGAGTGGCCCCCGAACGCGGCCGACGTCGTGATGAAATGGTTGCGATTTCGGGGTCATTGACGCTGCTGACGAACCTCGTGATCGCCTGGAACACACAACGCATGCAGGCGACGATCGACGACTGGCGACACAAGGGGCGAAAGGTCGACGACGAATGGTTGCGCCGGATGGGCCCGGCGCATTTTGCGCACGTGAACTTCCGGGGCACCTTGAGCTTTCCTATCGAACAATACAGCGACGTATTGCTGGCGGCCGCGCCCTGGCAACGCAGAACGGGGTCATGAGACCCTGTCGCTGTTCCATCCGATCGATGCCACGATGATGATTCTTGCCTGGAATGTTGGCTTGACGGTCATCCTGTTGATCGGTAGCGCGTGGTTCGGCGCGCACCTGTTCCATTGGGTCGAGCCGCGTTCCTGATCCATCGCGTTCGGCACCATCGAGTATCCTGCGGCCGGACCATTCAGGCATGGAATATCGGATGCCGCACTCCGCCGCGATTCAGCGTCGCAACCAGCCGGACGCGATCGGACGTGCCAGGAGTTTGCGGTACGTTAGGACGATCACCCGTGTCACGGCGTCGCCGGCGCGATGCCAGAGTGGCACGATCAGCACGTAGGTCGCACACGCGACCGCAGCCGCGCCGAGCATATCGAGCGGGAAATGCACGCCGAGAAAAATCCGCGCCCACGCAACGGCCACGCCGGCGAGGAGCGTCAATGCGCCCAGCATGCGCGCACCGCCGGCCAGCAATGTCAGCGCAATGCCGGCGAACACGGTCGCGTGATCGCTCGGGAACGAGGAATCCGGCGCGTGCGCGATAAAGGTGTGTCCCAGGCCGATCATGAACGGCCGCGGATGTTGCCACGCGAGGCCGATCAGCTGGTTCGCTCCGAGTGCGACCACCGCGACAACGCATCCGCGGATGGCCAGATTCCGCTGCACTTCGCTGCCCGACAGCCACATGCCCGTCAGCAGCACGGGGATCAGATAGACCAGGTCGTCGGCGACCACGGTCGCAAGACGGATCAGCCACGGCGGCGTCGCGGTCGTCGCGTTGACCATCAGAAACAGCGCCTGGTTGAATGCTTCGAGAGTGTTCATGGCAATGGGACCTGGATGGAAATCGATCAGCTTCGCGAGACCGTCGGCTGCGGCGCGAACCAGCACAGGCACAGCGGGATCGCGACGAGCGCCGCGCCGGCGAGAAAGGTGACGGACGCGCCGAAACGCTCCCACAGCCCACCGGCGATCGCGCTGGCGAGCAGCATGCACACGCCGCTGGCCATGTTGAACACCCCGAACGCGGTGCCGCGCAACGTCGCAGGCGACGTTTCGGACACCATCGCCGCGAGAATGCCCTGCGTGAAGCCCATATGTAGTCCCCACACGGCGACGCCGATGAACATTGACGGGATTGACTTGCCGATGCCGAGCAGCAGATCGGCCGCGATCAGCAGCGCCATGCCGATCGCCAGCAGCAGCCGGCGATCCAGCCGGTCGGAGAGGATGCCAACCGGATACGCCGACAGCGAGTATGCGAGACTCATGACGACCATCACGGCGGGAATCCACGCAAGATCCAGCCCAGTCTGCTGCGCGCGCAACACGAGGAACGCCTCGCTGAAGCGTGCGAGCGTGAAGGTGGCACCGATGACGACTACGAACCAGTAGTGCGCGGAGAACTCGCGGAGCGCGCGCCAGTGCAGCGGCGACCGGAAGGTGCGCCGGGCCGGCGCATGACTCGATTCGTCGATGCCGAACGCGATCAGGCCGATTGCAATGAACGCGGGCACCACGGCGAACCACATAACCGTGCGAATATGGTCGGCGAACCCGAACATCAGCATGATCGCGAGGGACGGGCCAAGGAACGCACCAATCGTATCCATCGACTGGCGCAGGCCGAAACACGCGCCGCGGATTTCCGGGGGCGCCACGTCGGCCACCAGCGCATCGCGTGGCGCGCCACGAATGCCCTTGCCCACCCGGTCAAGCAGTCGGGCGGTTACGACAACGGCCGGTGTCCCCGCGAGCGGAAACAGGGGTTTTGTCAACGCAGCCAGCCCGTATCCGAGAAGCAGCAGGCCCTTGCGGCGTCCCAGCCAGTCGCTGATGGCGCCCGAGAACACCTTGACGATCATTGCGGTCGCTTCGGCGGCGCCTTCGAGGATGCCGAGCGCGGCGACGCTCATGCCCATGGTCGTGACCAGATAGACTGGCAGCAGCGCATGGACCAGTTCGGACGACAGGTCCATGAACAGGCTCACGAAGCCGAGCGCCCAGACCGTGCGTGGAATGGCGGGTTTCTTGATGGCAGAGGTGTCAGGGGTCATAGGCTGTCAGGGGTCAAGGCAATCCGGTTGCAGCACGTCGTCGTTCGCCGATCCGCGCCGCGTGCGTGTCGCGCTGTCGACAATCGCCAGGCACGCAAAGGTCGAGCGCGCCCGAACGTGAAGACGAATACAGCACGGCATTATTTACCCCGCCACGTACCGCGACCCATCGGGCACACCGCACGCGCGACGGCGTCGATTTTGCTCGCCACGGGAATCGGCTCAAGCTCGGCCGCCGGTTCGTCGAACTGCCGAAGCACCTTACCCTGTGCGTCGAGGAACTTGCCTCCGGTGATGCCATAGCGTGCGGCAGCGCAATCCAGCGCGAAGCGTGTCATGTCCGCTGCGTATTGAATCCCGGTCGCGGTCTGCGGCGACGCGTAACGCGTTTTCGTCCAGAGGTCGATGACGCCGCGCGAATTCTTCGTGACCGATCCGGCATCGACAAGGATCCGCATGTCGGGGCTCGCGGCGACGGCCACCCACGCGGGGCCTGCCGCCACACCCGTTGACGCAGTGATCAGGGCGACGACCAGCACACGGATTATCCCCGGTCGCCGACCGGCCAGCTTTCCGAATTGAGTCGCGGCCACCATTCCGGCCCGCCAGGCAGCGCATCGCAAATTGATCATTTGCCCGCCCGCGTTCCGGATGGCGTTTCGGGGACGACCGGCAAGACCAGCACCGCGTGCCGAACCTCGCCGTCGTCGGGCACTGAGAGGCTCAACGTCTGCATGCCCGCAGGCAGCAGAGGGGGAATGGCAGCGGCATCCGGCCACGCGGTCTTGCCCAGTGTGACGAGATGCCAGGGCTGCCGGAAGGCCTCCTGATACAGGGCGCCGTACCAGACCGGGACGCCGCGCGGCCCACTGGTCCCCCCTCCGTCCGTCAGTCGGAAACGCGATCGCCAGAGCCGCAGCACCACGCGGTCCATCGGCCGGTCCGGATCGAACTTCGCGAAGGTCAGATCCGTGCTGCGTCCTTCCGACAGCTTCGGCAGCACGGGCAACGCCGCCACCGATGTTCTGGGCGACAGCCACAGTAACGTAGACTGCGCGGACCATGCCGGCGCGACTCGCCAGCCGGCTGCTTCGAGGCGGTGCGCGATTGCAGAGGAATCGTCGACCCACTGCAACGGCAGCGCTTCTTCTTGATCGCCGCTCAGTTCGGTGCGGCGGGCCGGGAGTTCGCGCCAGCCGCCGTCGCTCCACTGCTTCAGCGTCACCCCGGTTTCGTGAATCGCCGGCCGGTACCGGGCGAGCTCGGCCTGCAGATGCCCGGGACTCGTCCACGGACCAAAAATTGCGAGCACAACCATCACGAGGCCGGCCAACAGCCCCGGTCGGACGTCGTCCTGCACCCGCCGGTACGTGTAGAGGCCGGCCACCACCGCGAACCACGCAAGGCCCAGGCTCCAGCCGCCCAGCACATCCGCCAGCCAGTTTTCCCCCAGATACAGGCGAGCAAACCCGGTCAGCGCAACCCAGATCGCTATGAGGGTGATGACGACATTGCGCCACAGCGGCGTTCGACGATGGACCAGCAGCCAGCCGAGAAATCCGTAGATCAGGATGTTGAAGGTGGCATTACCGCTTGGTAACGGAGCGTGCATCCCGTTCGCCTTCCAGGCGAACGGTCGCACATAGTCCGAAGGCTCGAGTACGGGACTCACGGCGCCGGCAATGGCGACTGTGAGCGCCCAGTAGCCCGCCGTGCGCCAGCACCGCCGCACCATCAACCAGACGAGCACGGCGGCGGCCATCGCCAGCCCCGCGCTCCAGGTGCTCAGTTCGACGATGCCAGCCATCAGGTCATCGACTGGTGCCGTGCGCAGCGTTTGCAGGAAACTGTAGATCACGGTGTCGGCGCGCGTGAGCGGATCGTGTGCGACCACATCCTGCAGGATGCCCAGAAACAGCCACACGCTGCCGATTAAGAGCAGCGCCAGCACCAGCAGCGTTGGCGATTCCGGGCGATCGGGTCCGACGACGCCCGACAGCCGCCTCGCCAGGCGCGGATGCCGGCGCTCCAGACGTGCCATCGCCCGCTGTGCGCCCACCCGGGCGAGCGGCACGCCACGCCGGATGGCAACGCGCGTCAACCGTACGATCAGCCAGAGTAGCGCAGCCAGCAGGAGCAGCATCGCGGCGAGGCGCCCGCTGACCGCTTCGGCGAGTTGGGCCGATGCGCCGAACACGATCCCCGGGCCGATGTGCGCGGGCGACCACGCCAGCGCGGAGGCGATGTTGATCGGATAGAACTTGTGTCGCGGCATCCGGGCCGCGCCGACCACCAGCGGGACGATTGCGCGCACGGGTGCGAAGAAGCGGGCCATGACGATGCTTTTCCCGCCGTGCCTTGCGACGAACTGCTCGCCACGCGCCCAGGCCGCCTCGTGTCCCTTCGCCACCCACCACATGCGCACTTCGCGTGCATACCGGTGGCCGAGTTCGTAGCTGATTCCGTCGCCCGCCACGGCGCCGAGCGCGGCGACGCCCAGCGTCACCCATCCGCCCAGAATCCCGGCCCCGATCAGCGCCCCCGCTGCAAACATCACGATGCCCGCCGGGACGAAGGTCCCAACAACAGCGAGCGACTCCGCGCATGCCACGCCAAAAACGATGACGAGGACCAGTCCGGGATGGGCGCCAATGCTGGTGAGCCACGCGTGCATAGTCGGTTCCGGTCAGATATGGGGTTCGCGGACGGGCATGGTTCACCCGTTCGACGACGCAGCTAGCGATTCCGCCAGCGAGTCGCGTTCGAAGCGGCCGTAGCGCAGCGCCAGCGTGGGCAGCACGATCAGGTTCAGCGCGGTCGACGTAATCAGACCGCCAAGGATCACGATCGCCATCGGCCCCTCGATCTCGTTGCCAGCCGCGCCGCTCGTCAGCGCGAGCGGCAGCAGCGCCAACCCGGTCACGAGTGCGGTCATCAGGATCGGGATCAGCCGTTCCGAGGCGCCGCGCACGGCCGTGTCGGCATTCCAGGGGATTTCGTCGACGTGCACCAGATGCTCGTAGTGGCTGATCAGCATGATCGAGTTGCGCAACGAAATACCAAACAGCGTCACGAACCCCACCATGCCGCCGAGCGACAGGTTGCCGCCGGTCAGGACCACACTCAATACCCCACCGACCAGCGCGAACGGCAGGTTCACCATCACGAGCAGCACGCCGCGCCGGCTCTTCATCGCCAGGAACAGCAACAATGCGATGCCGATGATCGACATCGCGCCATAGGCGAGCAGGTCGCGCTGCGACTGCGCGCGCGCTTCGCTCTCCCCCGAGAACACTGCATAGGTGCCTCTCGGCATCGCGATCTCGCGATTCACGCGGGCCTGGGCTTCGCGCACGAAATCGCTCACCGCACGGCTACCGAGCGTCACGGCGACCGTCTGCATGCGCCGGCCACCATCATGGGTGATCTGGTAGCGGCCCGACACCTGGCTGATCGCTGCCAGTTCGCGCAACGGGACGGCGAGGCCCTCCGGATTGCGCAGCATCAACGCGCCCACGTCGCCGAGATTGCTGCGAGCTCCGGGGGCGAGGACGACCGAGACGTCGTAGATCCGGCCACCTCCGTAGGTCTGCGCTACCGTGGCGCCCTGGTACCCGCTCTGGATCGCATCGAGCACTTCCACCGGCCTGAAGCCCCAGCGGCTCAACTGATCCGGTTTGAGCCTGACTTCGAGTTCGGGAATGCCGGGCGGCGATTCGACGTTCACGCTCGCGACGCCGTGGATCGTCCCCAGCAGCCGGGCGACGTCCTGTGCCGTGCGGTCGATCACATCGAGGTTGTCGCCGAACACGTTGACGACCACGGGCGCCGTCACCCCGGAAATGGTTTCGTCGATGCGCTCGACCAGGAACGTATTGACCGACGTGGACAGGCCGGGAAAGCGCGATAGCGCGTCCTGGATGCGACGCAGGGTCGCGTTCTGGCCGGACGCGCCCATCGGCTCAAGATCCACTTCGAACTCGCTCAGTTGTACCCCGACCGGATCGACGACCTCGTTCGCGCGGCCGGCACGCTGCGCCACCAGCCGCACCCCGGATACGCGCATCAGCGCTTGCGAGACCTGCGTGCCGATGCGCATCGACTCGGCGAGCGACGTCCCGGGCGCGAGCCCCATGTGCACGATGTAGTGTCCCTCCCGCAGCTCCGGAATGAAGTTTCCGCGCAGGAACGGCAGCGCGCCGAGCGCCGCGACGCACAACAGCGCGACGACCACCATGACGGTTTTGACGCGCTGCTCGACCTTCAGCAGCAACGCCGTGTAGCGTGCCTTCAGCCACGTCAGCAGCCGGGGTTCGTGCGCCGGGAGCGGCCCGCGTGCCAGCAGCGCGAGCGCCATCGCCGGCGTGAGCGTCAGTGCGACGCCGAGTGAAGCCAGCACCGCGAGGATGTACGCGATGCCGAGCGGCGCGAACAGCTTGCCGGCGACGCCCGAGAGCGACAAAACCGGCAGGAAGATCAGCATCACGATGAAAGTGGCGAACACGACCGCGCTACGCACTTCGAGCGACGCGCGCAGCACCACGCGATAGGCCGCCATTGGCTCACGCCGGCTGCGATTCTGGCGTAGCCGCCGATAGATGTTCTCGACGTCGATGATCGCGTCGTCGACCACTTCGCCGAGTGCGATCGCGAGACCCCCGAGCGTCATCGTATTGAGGCTCACGCCGAACGAAGTCAGCACGACGATCGCGATCAGCAGCGAGAGCGGAATCGCCACCGCCGAGATGACCGCCGTCCGCGCGTTCAGCAGGAACAGGAACAGGACCGCGATCACCAGCACCGCACCCACCAGCAGCGCGGTGCGCAGATGGCCGATCGACGCGTCGATGAAGCTGGCGGGCCGGAACACGTCGGTGTTCATGGCGACGCCTTGCCGCTCCAGTTCCGGCTTCAGTGCGGCGAGTGACTTCTCGATTGCTTTCGTGACCATCAGCGTGTTGGTGCCGTACTGGCTCTCGAGCACCATCATCACGCCGGGCTGGCCCATGATCGAGGCAGCGCCGACCGCCGGCGCGCTGCCCCAGGTCACGGTGGCGACGTCACCGAGGCGCACGGCGGCACCATTGCTCCAGCGCAGCACGACGCCGGCCAATGTCGCGGGCGTCGTGATCTGGCCATCCGCGTTGACGGCAATGCGCTGGTTCGCGTTCTCGATGAAGCCGGCACCGCGCACGCCGGTCGACAGGCGTGCAGCGGCGATCACGTCCTGAATCGACAGGCCGTAGCGCATCAGCTTCGTCGGATCGACCTGGATCTGCAACTGGCGCGTCTCGCCGCCGAAGACGATCGCGTCCGCCACGCCCGGGACGCTCATCAGCTGCGGTTTGACCGTCCATTGCGCGATGTCGTACAGATCCATCGGCGAGCGGGTTTTCGACGTCAGGCCGATGGTCCGCACGACACTGGTGGTGGTCGTGAGCGGCAGCAGCCGCGGCGGCTGCACGCCGGCGGGCAAGGTCGCGGCGAGCGCATTGACGCGCTCGGACACCAGTTGCCGGACCTGCATCACGTTCGCGTGCGCGTCGAACACCAACGTGACCGCGGACAATCCCTGCATCGATTTCGAGCGCATCGACTGCAGCCCGACCATGCCGCCGAGCGCGTTTTCGATCGGCTGCGTCACCAGCGTCTCGACCTGCGCGCTGGTCAGACCCGGCGCCTCGGTCTGCACGATGCTCATCGGCGGTGCAAACTCGGGAAACACGTCGAGTTTGGCGCGCGTGAGCGAATAGAGTCCGTAGCCGGCCGCAAGCACAGCCAGCGCGTAAATCACGCCGCGAAAGCGCAACGAGAACCGGATGATGGCAGTGAGCATGGGCAGTGGTTGGATGTGTGTTGTGCGGAACTCAATCCCGGATCAGTCGTCGCATTCCGGCGGGTCCTTGCAGACCGTCGATATGCCCTGCGGCTTTTGCTCCTCGGACAGCAGCAGTTGTGCACCCCGAATCACCACGGCATCGCCCGCGTGAAAGCCGTTCGTCACGACGAAGCCCTGATTGCCAGCGGAGTCCGCAGGCACGGCGCGGCGCGTAAAGCGATCGACGGCGGTGCGCACGTAAGCCCACGGCTGTCCGCCATACCAGACAACCGCACGTTCGGGAATCACGAGTGCCGAGGTGGCGGGCGCGGACGACGGGATGTGCGCGCTCGTGCGCGTTCCCACTGGAACGGGAATCGTCACCGTGTAGAGATACGGATTTCCCTGGATGGCCGGATCCCCCTGCGGCGAAGCGGAGAGTTTCTGCGCCTGCACGGGCAGCCCGTCCGGCGTGTCGACCGAGATGCGTGCCGGCACTGTGCCGCCGTAACCGGCGGGTAGCGTGACTCTCAGGACCGCGGCGCGGCCAGCCAGCAGGCGCCGGAACAAATCCGAATCCGGCGTCATCGCGGCGCTCGTAAGCGCATCGCCGAATTGCTGGCGCATCGTCGCTTCCAGCCCCCCCTGAGCCGCGTCGGCCGACTGCAGCTTCGCCTGGTCCGCCTGCATTGCGGCCCGCGCGTCCTGCAGGCTCTTTTGCGAGACATTCCGGTCGTCTTCGAACAACACATGACTGCGCTCGAACTGCGCGCGCGAATTGCCTGCCTGGGCGTGTAACGTGTCGAGATCCGCGCGCGCCGCAGCCAGCCGATTGCGCAGATCGAAGAGCGGTTGCAGGTCGATCACCGTCGCGTAAGCGGGCGTGTCGGCCTGGACCGCCGTCGAGGCGAGCGGCGCAGTATCAATGTGACTCGCGCGCTGCGCGTCTGGGCTGACGGTGACCACTGTCTCGCCATTGACCGTTTGCACAGTGGGCTGCGGAGCCACCTGTACAGTGGTCGGGGCCGCGGCGCCAGGATCGAGCGTCCGGTAGATGTACCAGCCGGCACCGGCCGCGAGCGCCACGGAAAGGATAGAAAGGACGAGCAGTCGAGGCTTCATCGGGCGATCTCTTGTTGGGTTGATGCCGCGTTCGCCGCATCGGGTGTCAGAGGCCGCTGCATCGCGTCTTCGAGCGCCCCGGCCGCCTGCTGGGTGGCTACGACGGCATCCAGATGGGCAATCTCGCTGGCCTGGTAATCCGCCTTCGCCTGCGTGAACGTCAGTCGATCCTCACTGCCCGCCGCAAAACTTGCGGCGTGGCTGTCGAGCTGTCTGCGCGCGGCGCCCCGGTGCGCGTCGGACAGCCGCAGCGCGTCGATGCTGGACCGGTAACGCGACAGTGCGCGGTCCAGATCGCTCAAGATCGTGTCCTGTAGCGCCGCGGTGCGAGCCGCAGCTTCCTTGCGCTTCGCTTCCGCCTGGGCGATGCCGCCCTGGTTCTGGTCGAAGATCGGCAGCGAGATGCCGGCGACGCCGAACGCGATCTTGTGAGTGCCGGTGTCGTACGTGTAGCCGGGCCCCAGGTGAATGTCGGGGTATTGCTTCGCGACCTCGAGTTGCAGCGCCGACTCGGCCGCCGCGTATTCGGCGAGCGAGCCCAGCAGGTCGGCGCGATGCAGGATCGCGTCGCGTTGTGCATCGGCGGCTGGAGGCGGAAGCGGCGCATGGTCGAACCCGGCCATGTCGAGCTGGACGCCGTCGAGCGCGGACGCCGGTACGCCGATCGCCGCGGCCAGCTGCGCGCGTGCATCCTGTTCGGCGCTTCGGGCGCTGGCCAGATCCGCTTGCGCCTGGGTGGCGGCGACCACGGCCGCGTCGACGTCGGGGCCGGCATTCTCGCCGACGGCGCGACGCTTGGTGACCATCGCGACGATCTGCTGCTCGGCTTCGGCTTTACGCGACAGGAACGCACTGTGTTCGCGAGCCGCATGGAGCGTCAGCAGTGCGTCGCGCACCTGCGCGCGGACCTTCCACGCCTCGTTTCCGATGGCCAGACGCGCGGCTTCGGACAGGTGCGACGCCTGATCGACGCGGTAGCCGCGCTTCCCCGCCGTCTCGATCGGGATATCGAGGGCCGGGCCGGTGGTGAATGGCGCACCCGGTCCCGGGTTCGGCGTGGCCCACTGGAACGGCAACTGAAGCACCGGGTTCGGGATCGCACCGGCGACGTCGATACCTGCTTTGGCGGTACCCCATTGGGCGCGGACGACATCGAGCGCCGGACTGTAGTACCACGCCGCGAGCGTGAGCAGTTCGCGATTCCATCGCGGCAGCGGCCACGGCTCGACATCGTGGCCGAGCTCACGAACGAGGTACGCGTGCAGATTGTCGCTGTCCAGCGTTCGCTGCTCGAACTGTTGGGCAAGCTGGACCGGCGCGATCGGCTGGGGGTGATAGGTCGCGCACCCCGCCAGCAGGGCGCACACAACCGGCAGTGCTCGGCGCATGGGGCATCCGTGGGTTCAGTGGCCGCCCCGGTGGGCGGCTCGAGACCCCGATGCTACGCAACCGGTTGTGAAGTTTTCGTCAAGAAGGGATCGATCCGACATGGCGCCCCGACGAGGCGGGATTGGCCGGCGGCAGGCGGAGCGAGATGCGGGTGCCCCGGCCTGGGCCGCTGTCCACTTCGATGGCCCAACCATACCGGTCGCAGAGCTTTTTCACGATCGACAGGCCGATACCGAAGCCGGGGGGTGACCTCGGTGCATCCCCCGCCTGATAGAAGCGCGTGAAAACATGCGGCACCGCTTCCGTCGGAATGCCCGGTCCCGTGTCCTCGACATTCAGCCATCCGCTTTCGTACACGAAGCGTATCCGGCCGTGGTCGGTATAACGGACGGCATTGTCGATCAGATTCGACAGCACGATGGCAAGTGCGGACCGGTTCGCGAGAAGGTGAAGATCGCGTTCCAGGTCGATTGCGACATCAATCCGTTTGTCCGACAGGCGGTCAGCGAACGGGGCCAGCGCAGTCTCAATCAGCCGCGCGATGTTCAGCGGTTCGATATCCTGCGCCGAATTCTCGCGGGCCAGCACCAGCAGCGCGTTGACCAATTCGCGCATACTGTCGGCCGCGCGGTCGATCTGTCGCAGCCGCACCCTCGATTTTTCGCCGAGCGCAGGATCCTGTTCGAGCAACTCGCAGCTCGTCTTGATGGTAGTGAGCGGGGTGCGCAGCTCGTGGCTGACGTTGCCGGTAAAATCCTTTTCGCGCTCGATCATGTCCGCCATGCGGCGGTGGTAGTCATTAAAAACCCCAACGAGTTCGACGACTTCCGCTTCATCGTAACGCCCGGGATTGATCGACGTCGACTCCCCCGCACGGAGGGCCTTGACCTGCCGCGCGAACCCGGCCACCTGACGTACGAGCAGTCCGGCCAGACCATATGCCAGCCAGATCGTCAGCAGCGCGAACACGCCGGTGCCAGCCATCAGCGCGTTGATCACCTCCTTGAACCGCTTTTCGTACGCACTGAAGTTGTAGATCCGGTACAGCCGGGTTGCGCCGAACGGCACGATCGTGACGTGAATCTCGCGACCGTCCAGGATGAGTTCGTGCGTACCGTAAGGGAGATTCATAACCGCGTCGGGCAATGCAACGGGTGTACGATCGGCTGCGGAAACGTAGCCGTTCACGCGCGCGTCGTAGAGCGGCAGCAGCGCCGCGTCGCTCTCATATGACTTCACGACGCTGGCAATGTCGTCGCGAATCAGCGCGCCGATCAGTTTCTCTTCCTGCGCTTCGGCGAGCGTCTTCACGCCGAGCGCCTGCGCGACGAGCAGCAGGATCGTGAGCGCGGAGAATACCAGCGCGACCTTGAAGCGCAGGCTACGACGCATGGGCGACGTCCACCACGAGCCGGTACCCTAGGCCGTGAACCGTTTCAATGGGATCGCTGCCGCCGTTCGCGGTAAGCGCCCGGCGCAACGTGTACACGTGCGAACGTAACGTGTCGCTGTCCGGCATCTGTTCGCCCCAGATCGCCGTTTCGAGCTCTGCCCGGCCGAGGACCCGATTCGGGGATTGCATCAGGATGCGCAGCAACTGCAGGCATTTGGGCGGCAGCTTGATGGGTTGCCCACCGCGCTCGACGGTCAACGTCTGCAGATCAAGGCGCACGTCCGCACAACAAATTGCCGCCTCGGTAACCTGCCCCCTGTAGCGCTTGATCAGCGCGCCGAGCCGCGCACCGACCTCCTTGAGTGAGAACGGTTTGACCAGATAATCATCAGCGCCGTGCCCAAAACCCTCGAGTCTGTCGTCGAGTGCGTCTCGCGCCGTCAGCATCAGCACAGGTGTGTCCCGGTGGGCTTCCTCACGCAATTTGCGGCACAGCGTCAGACCGTCCATGCCCGGCAATGACAGATCGAGCAGTATTGCATCCCAATGCTGCTCCAGCGCGAGTTGAAACCCGGCGGGACCGCTCGACGCCGCATCGACTTCATATCCGATACTCTCCAAATAGTCATAGAGGTTGGTCGCGATGCTGGCATCGTCTTCGATGACGAGAACGCGCACGATTTTCTCCCACGGTCAGTTGGCGGTACCGATTGTGCCATGCAAGCACTGAGTCCCAGCATCCTTGACCTTCCCTCCGTCGGAACGTCCATAGTAAGAACGTGGAGAGCAGCAACTTGACGTCTACCGGGACAATTCCGCAGGCCGTTCAAGTCAGCTCCCGTTCGCTGAACTCCGGATCGTACGCACTGTTGGGGGAGATTCCGTGAGCCAGCGCGCTTATCCGGGTTCCATCACACGCAGCATCGGCCGGCCACCAACATCCTTCAGTGGGAAATACGACCGGTGTGTGGTCGAATCGACTGCGACGACATGCGCATTCCGCCCGAGGCGGCCCTCGCCAATCTTGTCACCTGTACCCGCCTTAAAGCGAAATAGCGAAACGACGCCATCCTCGCCTGCCACGTAGAGCGTTGACAACGTCGGGTCGAATGCCAGCACGTCGGGATCACCACCGACCGCAAACGACTGGATTGCCCGCTTCGAGCGCATATCGAACACGATCAGCTTGGCGTTGCCTTCGCACGCAATGAAGGCGAGACGATCATGCGAATCGATCAACAGGCCATGATTGCCTTTGGCGCCCAGCAGATCGAAGCGACCAACGATTCGGTCGGTCGCCGGATCAATTTCGACGAGCTGACGGCGCGTCTGGACGTTCACGAAGATGTGATGCGAGATCGGATCGTATTGCGTGTTTCCGGCCTCGCCGTCGAGCGGAATCGTGGCGACGCGCTGATTGGTTCGTACATCGATGACGGTTTCCGTTTCCCCGTATTCATCGGACACGTAGAGCTTGCCCACGTCTGGCGCATAGGCCATTCCGTCGGGATAGCGCCCGCCCGGCATACGCGCGACGATCTTCAGCGTGGAAGCGTCGATCGCTACGACCTCGTTTGTACCGGTCGCGGATGCATACACACGCGAGAGCTCGGGAACCGCGAGAACACCATGCACCGAGGATACATCTCCGATCCGGGCGATCACGCGCGACGCGGCCGTATCGAATACCACGACCTCCCCGTCGCCAAGATGCGCGATAAAGAGCAAGTTGCGATTCGTATCCAGGCTTGCGTAGTCGAATCGCGTCCTTCGTCCGGGCAATGGAACATCCGCAACGTGTTTTAGCGGCAAGCTGCCAAGCGAGAGATCGTCTGCTTCCGCATGAGCACGGTAGGCAGCGAAGCCCGCGACGCAGAGCATCCCTAAGAGCCCGGCCAGCAGAAGCAGACCCAGGCGTAAATCTCGAAGGTGTTTCATAACTCGATCCTGCGACAACCAACACCGCCGCATTCAGCGCAAGCCATCACCAGACCGCGAATCAAGGCAGAAGAATCTTTGTAGTAGAAGCTGGCGCGGTTCCGGATATCACGATCAGCGGAAGCAACCGGCAGCACGTGAAATGCGAGCGGGGCGTGCGTTACTTCAATTCGGCTTGCTGCGTCTGCGGCGCCGAGAAGCATCGAACTACCGACTACCCCAAGGCACCGCGTCTCGGCCCAGTCATTCAGTCGGTTGCTCGCGCAACCGACGGCGCATTTCATGCCGATTTCCGCACCGGCTGTGCTGCCTGAAATCTCTGGGCCGCATTTTCCCAGTTGACGAGTCTGAAGAGCTGATTGACGTATTCGGCACGCCGGTTTTGATACTTCAGGTAGTACGCATGCTCGAAAACGTCGAGGATCAGAATCGGCTGGATACCCCAGGCCGTGAGCTTCTGGTGATTCTCGCACTGAAGGATCATCAGTTTTTCCGTAACCGGGTGGTAGCCGACGACACCCCAACCGGACGCCTCAACGGCAACCGTGGCTGCGACCAACTGAGCCTTGAATTTCGCATACGACCCAAAATTCCTGTCGATAGCTTTGGCCAGTTCGCCCTTCGGTTCGCCGCCCTTGCCCGAAATGCTCGTCCAGTAGACGGTATGCAGGATGTGACTGGACAACTGGAAAGCGAGCTCTTTCTCGTAGAACTTCACCAGCGCGAAATCGTTCGACTCGCGCGCTTTCGCCAACGCCTCCTCGGCCTTGTTCGCAGCCGCCACCGCAGGCTTGTGGTGAAAGTTGTAGTGCAACTCGACGGTACGTGCGTCGATGACTGGTTCGAGCGCGTCATAGGAAAAGGGCAGCGGCGCTGCGGCATATTTGCCGTCCGCGTCGGTCAATTTGTCGCGGTATACGGGCGCCTCTGCCGCGTAAGCGGTTCGCGTCTGAGCGAGCATGATGCCGGCGCCAACTGCAGCGCTGTTGTGCAGGAAGATTCGTCGTGAAGACATGGCTCTCTTCTCCTCAATGGGTGGCGCCCATCACAGAATTCGGATGGCGTGCGTATGGTTCATGCAAATTTACAATCAGGCTAGTACTGGCCGCTGCACCTGCGAGATCGACTCTTGAATTCTGTTACACGCGCGTCAGCGCGGATGCCGACGCTCGCTGGCTAGTGATGGCAACAACGCCTGACGTGGATAGCTAACTGTACTTCTATCGTTCGTATTCCGTATTAATTGAATTCCCATCAATTCATCTGAGGTGGCCAGTTGTGCTTCTCGGACTGGCATGACTGACACCATGCATACAGGGCGTCGTATATCACCATGCCGTGTCGAAGCATCTCATGGTCATCTGCGAAGTTTTGTGACAGTCCGAGCGAGATTGCGTACAACCCGGACGACTGAGGTGTCAGGTCTAGATGCGACGTGTCTGCGCCTCGAATGATGGTCGCGAGCTGGTACAGCGCCGAATCCTCCAGGCCGTATTTCTTCAGAAACGCGTCGAAGCTGCACAGCTCACCATCATGCGACAGCTCGACGCCGGGGATGTCATATGGAATCGCGCCGGTCTCGTCGGCCACGCGCAGCACGTCTCGATTGGGTACGTAGAGAAATTCAGGCTGTTTGTCGATAAATCGGGCGATAAGCCAGGGGCAGGCAATGCGGTCGATCTTCGGCCGTTCACGGGTAACCCATTTCATTGGGGACTCCTTGTCATGAGGGAGAAGTCAGACTTCCGGTTAATCGTCGTCATCGTCGTCGCCAGCGTGCGCGACGATCAGCGCGCCGTCTTCCGCGACGACAAATTTCTGCTCCTGACCGTTTATCAGGACCGACGCACGATAGAACGTCTTTCCGTTTCGGGTCAGTTTTTCAATCTGCTTGACATTGCCGTTCTGGGATTGCCGATTGAGCGTTGCTTGCACCGCGGCGGGCACCTGTGCAGCCGAAACCACCTCGGCCGGGTGCTTCTCCGCCGGATTTCTGTCGCAGCCGGCCAGCGCCACGCACAGCGCGACGAACACCGCAGGTGGCAGGAATCTGAAAAAAGGTTTCATTGCATACTCCTTGTCGGCGCGAGCTTGTTCCTGGTTCGAGCCGGGGCAGATCGCCTTCTGCGCCGGCTCTTCGACAACGCACATTCCTGTAGAGCAGTTCGCGCTATTACGCGATCAGGTGAATCGCCATCCCGGCAATGCAGCACCCCGCGAGCGTGGTCATCATCCCGAGCTTGAACCGGAACAGCGCCAGCATTGCGGCAGCGGAGAGAACCAGAGACCAAAGATCGAGACTCGACAGCACCGGAATCTGCAAGGTCATTCCCAAAGCATGCTTCACGTTGACTTGCGCAAACAACGTATGAATCGCGAACCACGTGGCCAGGTTCAGGATTACGCCGACGACGGCGGCCATGATCGTCGAGAGCACCGCGTTGAGCGCGCGGTTGTTGCGCAGGGCCTCGATGTACGGCGCACCGATGAAGATGAACAGGAACGACGGCGCGAAGGTCACCCACTTCGCGAGCACACCGCCGAGCGTGCCGGCGAGCACCGGGTCGAGCGCGCCGGGCTGACGGAACGCGGCCATGAAGCCGACGAACTGCACGACGCTGATGAGCGGCCCCGGCGTCGTCTCGGCCATGCCGAGACCGGCCAGCATTTCGCCGGGCGCGAGCCAGTGATAGTGGTCGACGGCTTGTTGTGCGACGTAGGTCAGGATCGCGTAGGCGCCGCCGAAAGTAAGCACCGCCATCTTGCTGAAGAAGGTGGCGATGTGCGTGAACACGCTGTCCGGGCCGATCGTAGCCAGAAACACGAACAGCGGCCCGAGCCAGAGCAGCACACCGATCGCCGTCACCTTGAGCGCGCGAGCATGTGACGGGCGCACGTGCTCAGGAATTTCCACGGCGAACGCGGCGTCGATTGCGGGCAGCGGCCCTTCGTCGTGCTCCGTTTCTTTCTGCCCGGTCGTACCGCGCGACGACAATGTGCCGGTCGCGCGGCCGACCAGGCCGATCGCGGCTGCCGCGATGATGATGAAGGGGAACGGCACCGCGAAGAAGAAGATCGCGATGAACGAGAGCGCGGCAACGGCAACCATCGTGCGGGTCTTCAGTGCGCGGCGCCCGACGCGTACCACGGCCTCCAGCACGACCGCGAGCACGGCGGCCTTCAGGCCGAAGAACAACGCCTGGACATACCCGACGCTTCCATAAGTCGCAAAGACCCAGCTCAGAATCCCGAGCGCAACGAGACCGGGCAAGATGAAGAGGAGGCCGGCCACGAGGCCGCCGCGCGTTCGATGCAGCAGCCAGCCGATGTAGACGGCCAGCTTGTGCGCTTCGGGCCCGGGCACGAGCGTGCAGTAGTTCAGCGCGTGCAGGAAACGCGTTTCGCTGATCCAGCGCTTTTCCTCGACCAGGATCCGGTGCATCACGGCGATCTGGCCCGCGGGGCCGCCGAAGCTGAGCGCGGCCACGCGGACCCATACCCAGAATGCGTCGCGGAACGAGACGCCGTGGCGCTCGTGCGCGGGAATGTCCTGTGTCGTGGCGACAGGTCGCTGCGCGTCGACAGTGGTGGTGTCCATCAAATCGATTCTTCCGGTGGTGTCATGGGCCAGGCGCGCCGCACCGATCGCGACGCATGCCCGGATCAGCGGGTCGCGTCGGCGAATCGCGCCGCGACGTTGGTCCAGTTGATGTTCTGCATGAACGCGTCGACATAGGCGGCCGCTTTCGCGCCGAAGTCGATGTGATACGCGTGTTCGTACATGTCGAGCGCCAGCAGCGGCGTGCCGTCGGCCAACGTGTGCGCGTGATCCGACGCCCATTGGTTGGTCAGCCGCCCGAGCCGCGGCGACCAGCTCAATAGCACCCACCCGGAGCCGCCGCCGAGCGCCTTGCCCATTGCCGTGAATTCGGCGCGCCAGCGCTCGACGCTGCCGAAGTCACGCACGAGCGCGGCCGCGAATGCGCCATCGAGCGACCCGTTCGCGCCGAGGCCGTCGAAGTAGATCTCGTGCAGGATCATCGAATTCGCGGCAATCAGTTCCTCGCGCTTCAGACCGTTCAGCACGAACACGGGCGACGCGGCCGGATCGATCGACGCCAGTTGCTCCGTGATGGCGCCGAGGCGTTTGACGGCGCCGCCGTAGTTGTTCTCGTAGTGGCTGACGATCAGCCGTTCGGACAGGCCCTGCAGTTGGGCCGGATCGCATGCCAGCGTTTTCATCTGGTACGTCATGTTCGTCTCCCGGTAACGCGGGTCAGTGATGGAGGAACGGATAGGCCGCCAGCCCGATGAGTGCCGCTGCGGTCACGATCACCGGTTCCTGCAGCTTCTTGAAGCGCCACAACAGCAGCACGGTAGCGACGGCGAGCAGCGCGGTTGGCACGTCGACGATCGATCGCTTCGCGATGACGAGCACGGAGCCCGTGATCGCGCCGACGGCCGCGGCCGTGATGCCGTCGACGAACGCCTTGACGCTCGGCAGGTGACCGTACTTCTTCACGTACGGCGCGGGGATCACCGTGAACAGGTAGCACGGCAGGAACGTGCCGAGCGCCGCGACGATCGCGCCGGGCAGCCCGGCGACGAGGTAGCCGATGAAGCCGACGGTGATTACGACCGGGCCGGGTGTGATCATCGCGACCGCGACAGCGTCGACGAACTGCTTGTCGTTGAGCCAGTGGTGCTCGGTGACGACGCCGCCGTACAGGAACGGCACAATCGCGAGCCCCGAGCCGAACACGAAGGCGCCGGCCTTCGTGAAGAACACGCCGATCTGCACGAGTTGCGGCACGTCGATGCTGCTCAGCCAGCCGCTGGCCGCAGGTAGGTTGGCGGCCGCGACCGCGTTCAATCCTCCCTTGTGCAGCCATTTCGGCGGGGCGCGCCACAGCCACCCGATCAGGCCGGCGACGATGAACAGCCACGCGATTTCCGATTCCGTGATGAAGGTCACGGCGGCCAGCGTGAGGAAAATGGCCCAGAGGAGTTTGTCGTGGCCGACGGTCTTCGTCGTGAGCTTGTACGCGCTCATCGCAATGATGCCAACCACCGCGGCACCGACGCCGTAAAACACGGCCTGCATCCACGACAGCCCGCCGAAGTGCGCGTACGCGAAGCCGAGCGCGAGCACCATCAGGAACGACGGCAGCACGAATGCGAAGCCGACGAGCGTCGCGCCGAGAATCCGGTAATGGACGAAGCCGAGGTAGATCGCGAGCTGGGCGGCCATCGGCCCCGGTGCGAGCTGGGCCAGCGTGAGTCCTTCCTTGTAGTCCGCTTCGGTAATCCAGCCGCGTCGATCGACGAGGTCGCGGCGCATGTAGCCCGCGAGCGCGACCGGTCCGCCGAATCCGAATGTGCCGAGGCGCAGCATGTAGCCGACCAGTTGACCCAGCGAATAGGTCGGTTCGGTCGTGGCGATGGCGGTGGTCATGACTTGGCCCCAGATCCGTTCTTGTCGTTCGACGCGAAATGCGCATGCAGCGAGTCGAGTACCGCGCCCATCTGCTCGAGCAGTTGATCGTCGTTGTCTGTGCGCTGTCGCGTGCCCGCCATCACGGCCTCGAAGCCAACCGCTTCCGGCGCCGCGGTACCGCCGACGTCGAGCGCATGCACGATCTCGCCGAGCCGCATCAGCGCCGGGTCCCGGTCGAGCCCGAAACTCGCGAGCAGCACCTCGAACGTCACGCGTTCGCCGACGTGGGTGAAGGTCGCGCCATCGAAATCGAAGCCCAGTGCATCGGCCGGGCAATCGACCGGCGACGCGAGCCAGATGAAGCGGGCGCGCGCGTCGATGAAACGGCGGATCAGCCACGCGCTTGCGACACGGTCGACCCACATGCGCTGCCGTGTCGCCCAGGTGCGGCCTTGGTATTCACCAATCGCCAGCGGGCGAATGGCGCGATCCGCGGCATGCGGCTCGCCCGGCGACAGCACGGTGTCGACCAGTGCGACGAAATCCTGCAGCGCGACTTCGGCGCGGGTGGCCGAATCGCCCGGGAAATAGTCGATCGCACGGAGCGAGTCGTAGTCCTTGCGCAGGCGCCGCAGCAGGCGGGTCAGTTCGGTGGCGGATTGCCCGGTCAGCGTCTTGCGCGCGTCGGCGAGGGTGCGGGTAAAGGCCGCGTAATCGTCGTCGCGGCTGAACAGCGCGCGGAATTCCTGCTCCTGCGAAGCATCGAGGCTCGGTGCGCGCAGCAAGTGGGCCGTGCCGCCGCTTTCGGCGATCCCGTCCGCCAGTTCGCGCAGCGTGCTTTCGTGCTCGGCGGTGTACGGAAGCAGGTAGATGCCGTCGCGCAGCACCGCGCAGCCCTTTGCCTTGAGCGCGCGCCAGTACCGCATGCGGGCTGTCGCGTTTTCAGTGGGAAGGGTCAGAACGAGAAGCGACCAGGTCGTGAGCGTATCCATGTAGCGAATACTACTCATGTGTTATTCACGCTACAAGTTAACTTTTAACCGACCTCGGGGTATGAACACGGTAAGCGCAAATTCCTATCATAAGCCTTGGGGTTATGAAACTTCTTGCGCTTATACCTCAAATGCCATTAGCCGGCGGTTTACTGCTTGAAGTTCCGTGAACTAAACGCCTGATCGAACTGCCGAGCTCGCTGTACCTCGTCGCCATGCAGATAAGTCGACGTCGTCGAGATCGACGCGTGGCGCAGGTTGTCGCGCACCATGATCAGCTCGGCGCCGCGCGCGAGCGCGTGCGACGCGTGCGTGTGCCGCATCCAGTGCGGGCTCGCGCGCCGCAGCTTCTCAGCGGTTGCCGGCCGTTCGTCCTGGATCGCGTCAGCCGACAGCACGAAGAACCGGCGCAGCACGCGCCACAGTCGAGTGCTTTCGATGCCCGCGCCATCTTCACCGAGACTCGCAACGAGTGGCGTCGCCGGGTTCCAGCGCGCCGGCGTGACGGGCAGTCCGCGCTGCACGAGAGATTGATCCAGCGCGGTTCGAGCGAGCGACGGCAACACCACCTTACCGAGCTTGCCGCCCTTGCCGAGCACGTGCAGCCAGTGATCGCCGTGCTCGTCGCGGCGGATATCGCCGAGCGTCGCACTGACTAGTTCGCTCGCGCGCAGGCCGGTCGCGTAGCCGAAGTCCAGCAGAAACCGCAGGCGCTGCGCCGCCGGCGTACTCCAGCCGTATGACCATTCGAGGCCATCGGCAAGCGTGCGGATCAGCAGCCACTCACCCTCGGTAAAGCCGCGAGACACGTCCAGTCCCGCACGCTGCACGTGGCTCTTGATCTTGACACCGGCAAACGGATTCGCGAGTACGTAGCGCTGCTCGACGAGCCATCGAAACAACGCCGACAAGACGTTCAGGGCATACGCCGCCGAGCGGGCGGACAGCGGACCAGTGAACGGCCGCCATTCGACGTTGTGCCGCGGCCGCGACGGGCCAACCCAGCGCTCGCGCGGCGTTGGCCGCCGTAGGAAACTCCGGTAGGCGATTGCATCGTCGGTGGTGAGCGACGACAGAGCGCAACTGCGCTCAACGATCGCCCACAGGATCAGGCGTTCGGCCTCTTTCCGGTAGGCGCGCTGCGTGGCGGCCGATTCGTGCAGCGACAGCCACGACTGAACCGCCTCATAGTCGTTCGAGGCCTTCAGCAGGCAAGCGCTTTCCGGGGCGCGGAACTGTCCGCGCGAACCGTCGACCTCGTGCGGCACACGCAGTTGCTCCCACGGCACGATGCCGCCGGACGGTGCTGCGACGATCAATTCTCGCGCGCGTTCGGTTAGCGCCGGATGGGCAGCGAAGAACGCCTCGATGCGGCGCGCGCCGGCTGCGCCGAGCCCGGCGATCGCCGACCACCAGCGACGGCGCCGCGGAATTCGCACGGTCAGGTCCGCGAGTGTCCGAATACCGTGCGCGTGCAACGCTTCAGCGATGCGCGGCGGCAGCCACACCTCGACGGCATCGGTGATCAGCGGCGCCGGCGCGGGCAAATTGCGGAGCGTCTCGATCGCGCGGGCCACGCCATCGGCCGACGCACGCATCAGGCGAGCGACGAACGCGGCCGCGAGGTCCGCTCGGTGGCGAGCCAACGCGTACGCAACGAGCTGCCGGCGAATCCGGCTGAGCATTCCGCGCGACGACGCCCCGGCTGCCCGGCGGCCTCCGAGATAACGGGCCACGGCGGCTCGCGCGTCCAGGCCAGCGTACCAACTGCGCAATGCCGCGAGTTCGGCCTCGTCGGGAAAACCAAGTTCGATCCCGTCGGTGGAGAGGGTGTCGCGCGTTTTCATGACAGCCAGTTTAGATCAAATTCGATGATGGGCTGATAATGTTCGTTATCTGTCTATCGTCGTTCAAATATCAACGACTGCCTTTCTGTCGATGCTGTCACGTGCCCGCTGCGGCCGCGATAGGCGAGCGCTTGCCCGCTACGATGTAGCGCTGCAGCCGCTCCCAGGCAGTCAGGTATCGATGCCACGGAATTGCGGCAAGCTGCTCGTCGTGGATGACCAGAATGCGCTCGACGATCACCAGTTCGTGATCGAGCAGCAGGCAGTGCTCCCCACGACCCACACTCGTGACGCATGCATTGAGCGCTGCTTCGGCGCGCCGGTACAGATCAAAGTCCGTGCCGGTCGACGTCGCATCCCGCAAATAGAACTCGAGGTACACAACGCGCACCAGGAAACTGGCCTGGTCGAGGTCGCCGCGCCCACCCCGCACGGCGGGCCAGGGCGAGGTGGTTCTCCAGTGACGGCGCGCGGCGGATCAACTTTCGGTGCTGCACGAGCAGATCTTCGCATTGGTTGACGAACTGGCGTGCGGCACCATCGACCAAATCAAGAGCACGAGCGACGACGAACCAGCTGCGACGGTCTCGTCGGGTGGCTGACTATCGGGCGCGCTTTGGTCTTGGTGGCGCAGCAGGCTGAAAACGCCAGATTTTGCATCCGAAGGACACGGTTTCGCGAAGTCAAGATACCTCTATGCCATTGATTCATAACGACATTTATAGCGAAACCGCCAGATTTTGCACGAAAAGGACGATTACCCCGGCACGACGTCGAAGAGATCGAACCGCGGCCCCGGGAACCAGATATCGGCGTCGTAGAGGGCGAGCGTCTGCAGTTCCGGATCCGCGTCGAAGACCGCGGCCGCGGAGATGTAGCGATCCCACGCAAGGTCGCCGACGCCTGCCGCGGCATAGACCTCGATACCGTCGGCACGCAGCCGCTGCTGTTTTTCCTCGGACAAGCCATAGCCGATGACGCCGATGCGCCCCCGGTAGTCCGTCGCGCGCAGCGATACGATGAAGGGGACCACCATCTCGTACCAGGCCTGCGTGTTGTCGTCGATTGCGAAGGCGACGAGATGACGGCGGTTGGTCTCGTTGTTGTCGGACGTGTTCATGCGTGTGGTGATTAATTGGAAGTCCGCGTTTCGAATAGGTCCGGCTGCGGGTTTTTACGCGCGCGGCCGATTATCGGGAAGCAGTCGAACACCCATTATCGTCAGACGATATCGGCAGGAATCAATTCAAGGGCTTACCCGTTCGTTGACAAAGGGCTGCTCGATTGTAATGAATATCGAGGGATCCGCTGAGCCTTACGCAAGCCGATTACGCGATTTTTACAACGGCGCGATATTCCGGTGCGGTTTAAAAGTACGCCGCAACTCGGAGCATTTGTTAAATAGCTTGAATGACCGACAAACGGCCAGCAATTTGCCTTACCATCCGGCCGTCATTCCGACTGATGCCGAGCCCGGTCGTCCGCCCCAGGACATCGGCCGTGGTTTTTATTATTCAGGTGCTCGAACCGGGCGCCGATTTCATTCGAACGCCAGGACCGATCATGCTCCAGTCCCCGGGAGATTCCTTCGTCAACGGTTCGTTGCTCGGCCTGTGCGTCGAGGTTCCGCTCGCCGCGCTGGTTTCGCTCGCCATGCACGGCGTCGACTGGAACGGACAGCGCATCGCGATGCTGATCGCAACGCCGGTGCTGATCGCATGCATTGCGCTGCTGACCCGCCCGGTGGCATTCAGCACGGTATGGAAGCACAAACGCTCGCCTTTCGTGCTCGACGACAATGTGCGCGCATCGATCTACGGCCGGCTCTGCGGGATCGCGCTCGGGGTAGTGTTCGGGATCATGGTCGCGACGACGTTCTCCTGATCCGGTCGAGCCGGATCGCCCGACCCGACCAGGTCTACGTCGAGCTTGAAGCCGTGAGATCGCATGCGCTTCTTCCTGCCGCACCGCCTCACGCCGCCGCCACCACCGAGTTGAACGACGTATCCCAGAACGGCGCGACATTCGCCGGCCCGTCCAGCACGCCGATGCGAGCGAACACGTCCGCGACCTGCTGATGCTGCGCCACCACGTCGGGCGTCACCGGCAGCAGCGCATAGTCGTCGCTGCGCTGCTCGAACATCGCGACGAGATCGGCAACCGGCACGCGCGTCTCGCGGTTCTGCACGAGCGCATAGTCGCGGAAATGCCCGTTCGCCCACGCATACGCGTGTCGGAACCGCTGTAGCAGATCGCCCGTCGCGGCACGACGGCGCGCATCGTCGAGCGTGCGCGGGTTCGCGTAGACCGGAAAATTGCCCGACAGATAACCCTTCCCCGTCTTCAGCACGCGTGCGCCGTAGCGATTGCGCGCGAGCTGGCCGTTGTAGCCGTAGATCGCCCATGCATCGATATCGCCGCGATCGTATGCGGACAACCCGTCGGTCGGCGACAGGTTGATCGGCTGGATGTCGTCGAAGCTCAGGCCGGCCTCCGCCAACTGGCGATACAGGAAATAGTGCGACGTCGTCGCGCGCACGTAGCCGACGCGCTTGCCCTTCAGTTCCGCGATGCTGCGGATCGGCGTGTCCTTGCGCGCGAGCGTGACCTGGTTGTTCAGGTCTTCGCGTGCGCGGGAGATGAACCGCACATTGGCCTTCTGGCGCGCCGCGAACACAGCCGGAATTTCGCTGCCCGAACCGATATCGAGCGCGTCCGCGTTGAGTGCCTCGATGTGCAGCACGCCGTTATTCAGTTCGCGCCATTCGATCCGGTACGGCGTGTCGTCGAGGCCGGCCGCCTGCAGCAGCGCGCGCCAGCCGCCCTTGTAGGTCGCGACGCGCAACGTCGTGCCGGCGAGATCGGCATTGACGGCCGGCGCGGCGAACGCGGCCCTTGCGGCCAACGGGGCCGACACGACCGCGGCACCGGCGAGCAGCAGGCGGCGGCGTGCCACCGAGATTGACGACATCGGATGCTCCTGTGAATCGAACAAGAAGTGAAAAGCGTTGCGTCAGTGAAGCACCGGAAACCCGTGGCGTTCGGCCAGCAGTTCGAGGATGCGCCGCGCGTCGGTGACGAAGCGCACTTCGCCGAGTGTCTGCGCGTCGTCCGGCGCCGGCTGGTCGCGACCGAGCACAAGCACGGGCAGGCCCTGGTGCGCGTCGTCGAGCGCGTCGATCACCGCGTGCCGCGGCCGCTCGAAACCGATGCGCTGCACGTCGATGCGGCCGGCGCGGTCGGGCGCGCTCGCCAGCAGCCCTTCGATCGGCAGTCCATGCGGACAGACGAAGCGTTGGCCCGGATGCTTCGGATCGGTAAAGCCCGGTTCCAGCAAAAACAGCACATCGCGACTCATGTCGAACGGCTCCCGTGTTCGTTGTACGACCGGGACGAACGCGCACGTCGGCGCCCTCGTACTCCCGGAGCATGCCGGCCCGCGACCGGATGCCCGACTCTACCGTCACGCATCGCCCTGCCCTACCAACGTTTTGCGAAATCGATATGCGGCCGCGCATAGCGCATCGGCCGTTCGCCGAACAGGGGGCCGTTGCATAAAAGCATCGCGAGGCGAGCCGCATGTGTTGCGGACATCGAACGATTTCATCGATCGATATGACGGCGGTCGCACGTTTCCGGCGCTCGACGTTCGCCGTCGGTGCGATGCGTTCGCCGCAGCATGCGCGCCGGACGCGATCGCGACGTACGTGTCGAGCGTGCGGCACTGCACATTACAAATCGGCCGCGCAGCGATTTACAAACCACGGATCGACCGTTCATCGCGGCTCCCGTCGTCAATAGCATCGTCATCCTCGCAGACGTAGTCATAAAAACAGAGGATGGTCATGATCAAGAAATCGGTAGTCCTGGGTTTGGTTTCGATCGGTTCGGTCAGCGCGCATGCGCAGAGTTCGGTCACGTTGTACGGCGTCGTCGATGCCGGTATCGCCTATACGAACAACCAGGGCGGTGCGAGCAACATCCAGCAGACGAGCGGCAAGCTGAGCGGCAGCCGCTGGGGCCTGAAAGGCGCGGAGGATCTCGGCGGCGGCCTGCAGGCGGTCTTCACGCTCGAAAGCGGGTTCCGGCCGAGCGACGGCGGGCTCGGCCAGGGCGGCCGCCTGTTCGGCCGCTCCGCGTACGTGGGCCTCGCGAAGAAGGGCCTCGGCACGCTGACGTTCGGCCGCCAGTACGAGCCGATCACCGATCTCGTCGCGCAGTACTCGGGGTCCGGCTTCTGGTCGCCGGCCACGCACGTGGGCGACAACGACAACCTGAACCAGAGCTTCCGGCTGAACAACGCGGTGAAGTTCCGCAGCGACACGATCGCCGGCTTCACGGCCGACCTGCTCTATGCGTTCAGCAACCAGGCGAACGGCGGCGCGGGCACCGGTTTCTCGAACAACAACGCGTGGGGCGTGTCGGCGAACTACGTGAACGGCCCGCTGTCGGTCGGCGGCGGCTACGTGCGGCTCAATCATCCGAACGCGACGTCGAATACGAGCGGCGCGGTGGGCGGCGCGACCTCGACCACCGGCAACGACTACAGCGGCGCGTTCTTCTACGGGCTGAACGGCGGCGTGCTCAAGCAGCAGATCGGCGCCGTGGGCGCGAACTACGCGCTCGGCCGCGCGACGCTCGGCTTCACGTGGAGCCACACGCAGCTCGACTACGTCGACGGCTCGTCGCGCAAGTTCAACAACTACGACGCGAACGCGCGTTACCAGATCACGCCGGCTGCCACGCTGATCGGCGTCTATACGTTCACCGACGGGCGCGCGAGCGGCCTGCCGGGCACCGGCGGCCAGACGCTGAAGCCGCGCTGGCACCAGTTCACGCTCGGGTTCGACTACGCGTTGTCGAAGCGCACCGATATCTACCTGTCCGGCATCTACCAGCTTGCGGCCGGCGATCCGAGCACGGCGACGTCGGGCGGTTATCGCAAGGTCGCGGCGATCTCGAACATCGGCAGCGCGTCGTCGACGAATCGCCAGGTCGCGCTCGTCAGCGGGCTGCGCGTGAAGTTCTGACGGCACGCGCATCGGGCGCGGCACGACAGGCATGATAAGCAAAGCGGGAATCGTTGTTTGCCGCGTCGCGCCCGGTTGCCGAGAATGTCCGTTTCCCCGCGTGCGGCCGCCGCACGCGATACGCGTTCGACCATGACCGACTCCCGTTCCCCTTCCCGCGCGCCGCGCACCGGCCGGCGCGCGACGCTGCGCCGGCTCGCCGGCGGACGGGCAGGCGCGCTGCTGCCTGGCGGCGCGCGCGCTCGCAAGCCAGTCGCTCTCGCTGCTCTCCCCGCTGGATGGGCCGGCGTGGACGGGTTCACCGGAGCATCACGCGTTGCTCCCGGCCGAACTGCCGCATCGCGTGCGCATCGTCGTCGTTCGGCTTCGGCTCGCACGCACCCTGCAAGGAACCCGTCATGAGCGACACTCCCCTCGCCGCCCCGGTCGCACCGTCGCCGTTCGTCGACGTTCGCTCGCCTGCGGATTTCCCCGACAGCCCGGTGTCGCGCGCACTCGCGCAGCCGCTGATGCTCGGTTTGTTCCTGCCGATCCAGGCCGGCGGATGGAGCGCGTCGACGCTGCCGCGCTCGACCGACTGGACCTTCGACTACAACGCCGACCTGGTCGCGCACGCCGAAGCGCTCGGCTTCGATCTCGTGTTCGCGCTGTCGCAGTGGCTGCCGAAAGGCGGCTACGGTGGCGTGTTCGACGGCCAGGCACTCGACTCGTTCATGACGCTCGCCGCGCTGACCGCGCGCACCGAGCGAATCATCCTCGTCGCGACGAGCCATGTGCTCTACGGGCCGTGGCATCCGCTGCATTTCGCGAAGTTCACCGCGACGCTCGATCACATCTCGCGCGGGCGCTGGGGCATCAACGTCGTGACCGGCCACCGTGCGATCGAGCACGAGATGTTCGGCTGGAACCGGATCGAGCACGACCGCCGCTACGAGATGGCCGCCGAATTCCTCGACGCGGTCCAGCAGTTGTGGGCGCAACCGGACAATTTCAGCTATGCGCCCGCACTGTCGAGCTGGCGCCTGGGCGGCGCATTCGTGACGCCGAAGCCGCGCTACGGCCGCCCGCTGCTGATCAATGCGACCGGCTCGGACGCGGGCATCGATTTCGCGGCGCGCTATTCGGACATCGTGTTCGTCACGAGCCCGGCCGGCCCCGACGTCGACCTTGCGCTCGACGCGCTGCCCGCACATGCCGCACGCGTGAAAGCGGCCGCCGCGGCACGCGGACGGACGATCCGCACGCTGCTCAATCCGCTCGTGATCTGCCGCGAGACAAGCGCAGAAGCGCGCGCGTACCGCGACGCGATCGTCGCGCACGCGGACGAAGGCAGCTTCCACCGCTTCGACAGCGACGCACATGCGTGGCGCGGCGGCTTCGAGCAGCGTTCGCAGGCAGCGGCACGCGCAATCGGCGGCAATATCTCGATCACGGGCTCGCCGGCCGAAGTCGCCGACACCATCGTGCGACTGCACCGCGCGGGCATCGACGGGATCCAGTTGAGCTTCTACGACTTCAAGCCCGACCTCGACTTCTTCGGCGAGCGCGTGCTGCCGCTGTTGCGCGACGCGGGCTTGCGGCATTGACGTCAGGCGGCGGAAGCGTCGCGCGCGGCGGCGTCGCGACGCACCGGCCGCTGCAACCCGAGATGATCGCGCAGCGTGCTGCCCGCATAGTCGCTGCGAAACAACCCGCGGCGGCGCAACTCGGGCAGCACCAGCGCGATGAAATCGTCGAGCCCGCGGGGCAGCGTCGGCGCCGTAGTGCACGAACCGCTCCGCGAGCGGGTCGACGATCTGCTCCGCCGTGCCGACGAGTTGCCAATGGCCCGCGCCCGCGACGCGCAGGTAGAGCTCGCGAATCGTCAGGTTCTCGCGGCGCGCGAGTTCGAGCGTGAGCGCCTGCCGGCTCTTGCTTGCATTGGTTTCCCGCAGCGGCGGAATCGGGCCGTCGAGCGGATACCCGTGCGCGCGTCCGGATCAGAACACACGCCCTTCGGTCAGGTGCGTCGTCACGCCGTTCAGTTCGTAGTCGCCGACCACGCGCGCCTTGTGCAGCAGCGGGTTGTGGCTGAAGATCGTGCGCAGGTTGCGCCAGTGCCGGTCGAGGTTGTGTTCGCGCGCCGTCGCCGATGCACCGCCGACTTCGAACAGCCGCTCGGCCGCATGCAGCGCGAGCTTGCTGACGATCAGTTGCGTGCGCGCGGTCGCGAGCGCGCTGTCGAGCACGAGTGCATCTGCATCGGCGCCGCCGGCCTCGATCGCGTCGGCAGAGCGGTCGAGCGCTCGCGCGTTTTCGCGTACGAGCCCGTCGATCGCGTGACTGTGCGCGGACAGTTCGCCGACGACCTGCTGGATGAAATGATCGTCGCGCGCGGTCGGTGCCGGGCTATGCAGCGCCGGGCGGCCGTGTGCGAGCACGTATCGGCGCGCATCGGCGACCACGTTGCGCACGATCCCCGCGCCCGTCGCGACGAGATGAAGCTGCCGCAGCGCGCCGCAATGGCGGCCGACGAGCGACGAGCCGTCGCGCGCGGCCACTTCGTCCGCGAACACCTGCACGTCGTCGAGCAGCAGGCTGCCGCTCGCGGTCATGCGTTGGCCCATCCCGTCCCAGTCGTCGAGCACCTGCACGCCGTCGCGCGCGACCGGAATGATCACGGCAAGTGCAGCGCCCTGCTCGCTCTCCACGTTGATGCGCGCGAAATCGGCAAACGCGGTGCCCGTCGAATAGAATTTGCGGCCCGTCACGCGATGGTGCGCACCGTCCCGGCGCAGCACGGTCGTGTTCTCGCCGGGCCGCGACGTGCCGCGCTCGGTCGACGCGCCGCCGAAGATCGCGCCGGCCAGCACACGCTCGAGCTGCACGTCGTTGAACGGCGTGCGCGGCGACAGCCGCAGCGTCTCGGTCATGTCGTAGTGAATGCGCAGCGCGTGCGCGAGATTCGAATCGGCCGCGGCCAGCGTCGCGATCGTGTCGAACAGATCGACCAGCGTGCCGCCGAGGCCGCCGCGCGCGACCGGAATACGCAGTACGCCCAGCGCCGAGCGCCGGAAGATCGCGAAGCCTTCGAACGGCAGTTCGCGACGCGCCTCGCGTTGCGCGGCATCCTGCCCGATCGCGTTCGCGAGATCGGGTAGCGCAGCGAGCGCGTCGCGCAACGCGTCGCGCGGATCGACGGCATCACGTGCGGTCATTCGGCAGTTCCTTATGCGAGAAGATCGGGAGCGTCGCTGCGCGTCGTAATCACGGCATCAGCGACACGACGCACCTACGGCACCGCAAAGTATAGGGACGCACCCGCCGCGCGTGAAAAACCGATTTCAGCTTTTGTTATGCGTGCGCCGGGAATGACGGCGCACCATCGCGTCAGTGCTGGATACCCCAGCGCCGCACGGTCGCGCGTTCGAGCGTGTCGAACACGAGGTTCTCGACCAGCAGGCCGATCACGATCACGGCCGCGAGGCCCGCGAACACGCGGTCGGTATACAGCTCGTTGCGGTTCTGGAAGATGTACCAACCGAGCCCGCCCTGCCCCGCGCTCGCGCCGAACACGAGCTCGGCCGCGATCAGCGTGCGCCACGCGAACGCCCAGCCGACGCGCAGGCCAGACAGGATCGACGGCAGCGCAGCCGGCACGAGGATCAGCGCGATCTGGCGCAGGCCCGTGAGGCCGTAGTTGCGCCCGGCCATCTTCAGCGTGGCCGGCACGCCCGCGAAACCCGTGTACATGCTGAGCGCGAGCGGCCACAGCACCGCATGCACGAGCACGAACAGCAGGCTGCCGGTGCCGAGCCCGAACCACAGCAGCGCGATCGGCAGCAACGCGATCGACGGCAACGGATTGAACATCGACGTGAGCATCGTCAGCAGGTCGCGGCCGATGCGCGTCGAAACCGCGAGCGACGTCAGCGCGAACGCGAAGAACACGCCCAGCGCGTAGCCGCGCAGCAGCACCGACATCGAGATGCCCGTCTTCACGAGCAGTTCGCCCGATTCGATGCCCTGCACGAACGCGGCCAGCGTCGCGCCGAAGGTCGGTACGAGCAGATCGTTCGTGACGATGCGCGCGACGATCTCCCATCCGGCGATCAGCACGAGCGCGATGACGCTGCGACGAAACCATCCTGCGCCGACGATGCGGCGCAACAGCGGGGCCGGTGCCGCGCGTTCGGCGTCGGGCAGCGTGTCGAGCGTGCGTTCGTATTCGGCGCGCACGGGCGGCAGCGGCGGCAGGACCGGATCGATCGTGCTCATGATGCGACTTCCTCCGTGTCCAGCGCGCTCGTTGCATCGGTATCGAACAGCAGGCGATGGATCCGCGCGACGTTGTCGCGGAAGTCGCCGGTGTCGACGCTGTCGAGCGAATGCTCGTGACTGTTGAGTTCCGCGCGCACGCGGCCCGGATGCGGCGACAGCAGCAGGATCCGGTTGCCGACGACGAGCGCTTCCTCGATCGAATGCGTGACGAACAGCAGCGTGAAGCGAAACTCGTCCCACAGCCGCAGCAGTTCCTCCTGCATCTTGCGGCGCGTGAGCGCGTCGAGCGCGGCGAACGGCTCGTCCATCAGCAGCACGCGCGGCTGCATCGCAAGCGCACGCGCGATCGCGACGCGCTGCTTCATGCCGCCCGACAGCGTGTGCGGATACGCGTCCGCAAACCCGCTCAGCCCGACCTTGTCGAGATAGTGCAGCGCGCGTTCGCGTGCTTCGGTACGCGACAGCTTCGCAGCGGCGCGCAACGGAAACGCGACGTTCTCGACGACCGTCTTCCACGGCGGCAACTGGTCGAATTCCTGGAACACCACGATGCGGTCGGGCCCCGGTCCGCGCACCGGCAGGCCATCGAGCGCGATCGAACCCGACACGGGCTCGATGAAGCCGGCAATCGCCTTCAGCAGCGTCGACTTCCCGCACCCCGACGGGCCGAGCAGCACGAAGCGGTCGCTGCCATACACGTCGAAGCTCACGTCGTGCGTCGCGCGAACGATCCGCGCGCCGCTGCGGTATTCGAGATTCACGCGGTCGATGGCGAGCAGGCGTTCGCTGTGCGCGCCGGCCTGCGCGGGCCGGATCGCGGCGCGCGTGTCGGGCGCCGCCTGCGCGGTGGACGACACGCCGCGGCGCGCCGCAAACGGCGGCAGCCAGGTTCGGGGAGAGGTAGCGTTCACGATCGAATCTCTTGCGGGGAAAGCATCAACATACGGCCGGGCCTTGCGCGGACCAACCAACGATTGCGCCTATCGAAACCGCGCCGACGCATAAGCGTCGATCGCGGCGTCGAAGCGGCGGCACCGTTCAACTGCCGCCGGCGGTCGCCGGATCGTCGAAGAAGTAGTCGCGCCACGACTTCGGCTCGTTGCGGATCGCGCCGGTGCGGTGCATGAACTGCGCGAGCGGCAGCGTGTTCTGCGGCGCGGTCTTGAACTGCACTTGCGGATTGCGCAGGATCTTCAACAGCAGCGCGCGATCGATCTTCGATGCATTCACGCGGATATAGGTATCGGCCGCACGCTCGGGGTCGGCCGCGATCTGCCGCGCAGCGTCGGCCAGCGCAGCGACGAACGCGCGATAGGTCTTCGGGTTGTCGTCGCGGAATTTCTCGGTGGCGTACAGCACGGTCGCGGAGCTCGGGCCGCCGAGCACGTCGTACGAATTCAGCACGATATGCGCGTTCGGGTTGCCGGCCAGCTCCTGCTCCTGGAACGGCGGATTGCCGAAATGGCCGGTGATCACGCTGCCGTTCGCCAGGATCGCGGCCGTCGCGTCGGGGTGCGGAATCGCCTGCGTGAGCGCGTCGAGCTTGTCGAACTGCTTGTCGCCCCACTGCTTCGCGGCCGCGTATTGCAGCACGCGCGACTGCACCGACACGCCGACCGCCGGCACTGCGATGCGGTCCTTCGCGCCGAGGTCGGCGATCGTCTTCACGTTCGGGTTGCTGCTGACGAGGTAGTACGGGAAATTGCCGAGCGACGCGACACCCTTCACGTTCTGCCGGCCGCGCGTGCGGTCCCACACGGTCAGCAGCGGCCCGACGCCCGCGCCCGCGATGTCGACCGCACCGGACAGCAGCGCGTCGTTCACGGCCGCGCCGCCCGACAGCCGCACCCAGTCGACCTTGATGTCGATGCCGGCCTTGCGCCCTTCCTTTTCGATCAGTTGCTGGTCGCGCGCGACGTTCAGCATCAGGTAGACGACGCCGAACTGCTCGGCGATGCGGATGCGGCCCTCCGCGTGCGCGGCTTGCGGTATGACGGCGCCGGCGAACGCAAGCGCGGCGGTGAGCGTGGCCGCCAGCGCGCGGCGCGCCGGCAAAAACGAAAACGACATCGGAACTCCGGTCAGGATGGGGCGGAAGAATGACGCGGCACGCGGCTCAGAAAGGCGCGTCGCCTTCGATCGTCGTGCGGTACAGCTTGCGACGCAGGTGGTCGGGCGTGCCGGCGGCGAGATGCATCAGCGAGCGGTTGTCCCAGAACACGAGATCGTGCGTGCGCCATGGGTGCCGGTACAGGTGTTCGGCGCGCACGCTGTGCGCGAACAGCTCGTCGAGCAGCGCGCGGCTTTCGTCGTCGGGCAAGCCGACGATGCGCGTCGTGAAATGCTCGCTGACGAACAGTGCGTTGCGGCCCGTTTCCGGATGCGTGCGCACGACCGGATGCACGACGGCTTCGACCTGCGCGATCTGCTCGGGCGACAGGTTCGGCCGCCACGGGCTGCGCGCCTGCAGTTCCGCATAACGCGCGAGATACGTATGCTCGGCGCGCCGCCCTTCGACCGCGCGACGCAGGTGGGCCGGCAGCGTGTCCCAGGCGAGATGCATGTTCGCGAACAGCGTGTCGCCGCCCTCGGCCGGCAATTCCTGCGCGTGCAGCAGCGAACCGAGGCTCGGCTTCTCCTTGTACGACAGGTCGGAATGCCAGAAATGGCCCGCGTCGCCGAGCCCGATCGGCTTGCCGTTCTCGACGATGTTCGACACGATCAGCACCTCCGGGTGCCCGGCGAGTGCGAACTGGTGCAGCACATGGATCTGCAGCGGGCCGAAGCGGCGGCTGAATGCGATGTGCTCGTCCGGCGTGATGCGCTGGTCGCGAAACACCAGCACGTGATGGTCGAGATGCGCGCGATGGATGCGCGCGAAACCGTCGGCGTCGAGCGGCTGCGACAGGTCGAGGCCGACCACTTCGGCGCCGAGCGGCGCGTCGAACGGAACGATGTCGAAGCGCTGCGCCGCACTGCCCGGCCGCGATGCGGGCGGCTGCCCGGCGGAAAGCGTTGCGGTGTCGCGGATGGCGGTAGTCGTCACGGTACGGCCCCTGATTCGGTCAAAACGCGAATCTACGAGTGCGTGCCGGAATGCGTCAACGAAGCGATTCGGATACGTTTATCTGCTGCGGTCATAAAGATCGCTGCTCGGGCATACGCGCGGCAACGGGCGGTTCCGCCGCGCGCGAAACCGTCCTGCACGCCAATCACGTATCCGCCCGGATACGGAAATGCCGTTGCCCGCGATTTCATACCATCTTGTTCCCGTTCGGGAACGAAACAACCATCCAGCCACCTGCGACGCACTTCCGTTTCCGAACGGATACGAATCAATACCCGAACCCGCGAGTTGTGCAATACTGTTCCCGCTCAGATACGAAGCACGGAGAACATCATGCCGGAGACTCGGTCCGTCAACACGATCGGCGCACTCGCCAACCTCATTCGCGCCGTGCGGCTCCAGCAGGGGTTCACGCGGGACGAGCTCGCGAACGCCACGGGGCTCTCGCCGAAATTCATCAGCCAGGTGGAAGCCGGGAAGCCGACCGCGCAAATCGGCAAGGTGCTGCTGCTGCTCGGCGAACTGGGCGTGAGCCTGTTCGCGCAGTCGTCGATCGAGATTTCGGCGGAAAACGCGCTCAAGGCCGCTCAACGCCGCAGGAGCAGCCATGGCTAGAACGCTGATCGCGTCCGCGAACGGGCTGCGCATGGGCAGGCTGACCGACGACAAGGGCGTCTGGTCGTTCACGTACGACGCGCAGTGGCTGGCCTCGCCACGCGCGTACCCGCTGTCGCCCGCTTTCGCGCTGCGCGCCGACACCTTCACCGACAACTCGACCGATCGCCCGGTCCAGTGGTTCTTCGACAACCTGCTGCCCGAAGAAGGCATGCGGACGTCGCTCGCACGCGAAGCGAAGGTCGATGCCGCCGATGCGTGGGGCCTGCTCGCGTATTTCGGGCGCGAATCGGCCGGCGCGCTCACGCTGCTGGCCGAAGGCGAACAGGAGGCCGCCGGCAGCATGCAGCCGCTTGCGCTCGACGAACTCGAGCGCCGCATCCAGGCCATGCCCGAGCGCGCGCTGACGGCCACCGCGCCCAAGCGCATGTCGGCGGCCGGCGCGCAGCAGAAACTGCTGGTGATCCTGCGCGGCGACGCGCCAGATTATGCGCTGTTCGAACCGGTGGGCAGCGAGCCGTCGATGCATCTGCTGAAGCCGGACATGCGCGCCGCCGGCTATCCGCATTCGGCGATCAACGAATTCTTCTGCATGACGCTCGCGAAGCGGATGGGCCTCGACGTTCCGGACGTGCATTTTCTTCGTGCGCCGTCCGCGTGCTACGTGATCGACCGCTTCGACCGCGACACCGCGTCGGAGCCGGCCGGACGCCTGCACACGATCGACGCGATGCAGTTGCTGAACTACGATCGCGGCTTCAAGTACCAGCGCGCGAACGCGGAGGCGCTCGGCCGCGCGATCGGGCAGACCAGCACGCGCGCACTCGCGCGCCTGTCGGTGTTCCGCTGGACGATCTTCAACGTGGTGGTCGGCAATGGCGACGCGCACCTGAAAAACCTGTCGTTCTTCGTCGACGCGCGCGGCTACCGGCTTGCGCCGTTCTACGACATCGTCAGCACGGTCGTCTATCACACGCCCACGCACCGGCCCGACCATCGCGGCGATCACTGGCCGCACTGCGAACTGACGATGCCGCTCGGCACGGCGACGCGCTTCTCCGACATCGACGTGAGCGCGCTGATCGCGTTCGGCAACGCGCTCGGGCTCAAGGACAAGGCGGCCGAAAGCGAGCTTCGGCGCTTTCTCGAACCGCTCGATCGCAGCGTCGCGCAGACGCTCGATGAAGTGCGCGAGATCGCCCGCCCCGATGCCGGGGAAATCCGCCTGCTGAACTCGATTGCGTCGATGCCGATCGCGGAGATGGGCCGCGCGCTTCGTCAGGCGCGTGGATAAGCGGTTGTCGGCGTTCGCGCTGCATTTCAAGCGGCGGCTGGGATTCGGACTGCTCGCCACGCGCGTATCGCCATGACATGCCGGCCGGGTCGGACGGCCAGCGTCAGCGATCGCGAGACGTCGTCACTCGCCGACGGCATCCATCGATCCATCCAGCCATCGAACGATCGACGCGAGATTCCGCTCTTGCCGGTCGCACGCATGCAGGCACAGCACGCGATCCTCGCCGACCGGCGGCTCGAGGGTGTCGAACTGATTCGAAACGAGCGCGGCCGGAAACTCGTGCCCGACTCGACCCGATACGCGCTTCAACGCCTCGTCCATTTCGATTTCGAGATAGACGAACCGCAACCCGGGAACGCGCGCGCGCAGCCGGGCGCGATAAGCGGCCCTCAGCGCCGAGCACGACAACACGACGGAAGCGCCCGGCGCCGTCATCATGCTTGCCAGCCGGTCCAGCCACGGCTCCCGATCGGCATCGTCCAGCGCGATGCCGTTGCGCATCTTGTGCTTGCTTTCCGGCAGGTGGTAATCGTCGCCCTCGACGAACACGCCGCCGACGGCAGCCGCCAGCCTCGCGCCAAGCGTCGACTTCCCGCAACCGGACACGCCCATCACGGCGATCCTGTGTCTCGTCTCTACCGATGCCATTCCGATTCTCACTGGCAAGCGCCGATTGCCGGCTGCCGCGGTCTGGATGGCGTGTTTCCACGCCATCGAACGGCCACGCTACGAAACCGGCGTGAACTTCAGCTGACTGATCGGCGTGACCTTGTCGGTCCGTACCAGACCGTACGGCGTCTTCGGTCCCAGCCATTTATCGAAGATCGCCTGCATCTGCCCGCTCTGTTCGAGCGACGCCAGCGCCTGGTTCACGGCGCCGAGCATCCCCTGCTCGCTCAGACGCAACCCGACGGCAATCGGCTCGATCAACATCGGCTCGGCTGCAATGGTGACCGCGCCGTCCGTGCCCTCGACCTGTTTCGCGATCTTGATCGCCGTCATCTGGTTGGTCACGAACCCCTTCACCTTGCCTTGCGCGAGCGCGAGAAACGCGGAGCTCGTGTCGTGGAACGTCACCGCCTGGCCATCCTTGATCGACAGCGGGATCGACTGCGCCGACGTCGATCCATCGGCCGCGCTGATCTTCTGGCCCGTGAAATCGGCGAGCTTCTTGCCGCCGTCTGCTTTTTTCACGACCAGCACTTCCTTGGTCGAGTAATACGCATCGCTGAACGCGACCTGGGTCGCCCGCGTCTTCGTATAAGCGAGGTTGGCTACGACGATATCCACTCGCCCGAGCTTCAATTGCGGAATGCGCGCCTCGACGGCAAGCGGCGAGAGTTTCGCCTTCACACCGATCTGCTTCGCGATCGCGTTGCAGAGGTCGACGTCCATCCCCTCGAGCTGGCGTGTCTGCGCGTTCGGATAGGAAAAAGGCTCGACGTTCGAATACACGCCGCAGTTCAGTTCGCCGCGCGACTTGACATCGGCCAACTGATCCGCGCGAGCGGGCGCGACGTACATGAAGATGCCGACCGACAGCAGCATTCCCGCGATGACTTTCAACTTTTCCATCGTGTAACCCCTTGAGGCTTGACTGACAAACATGTTTTGAAATGAACTACGGAAGACCTGCGGTGCCCGGCCGGCCGCGCTCGCGATCAATGCGAACGCAGATCCGACAGGAATTTTTTCGCGCGCGCGTGCTTCGGCGCCGTGAAGAATGCATCGGGCTCGGCCGTCTCGAGAATCGTTCCCGCATCCATGAACCAGATGCGGTCGGCGACTTCACGCGCAAACCCCATTTCGTGCGTCACGCACATCATCGTCATGCCTTCCTGCGCGAGACTCTTCATCACGCTCAGCACCTCGCCGACCATCTCCGGATCGAGCGCGCTGGTCGGTTCGTCGAACAACATCGCCGGCGGGTTCATCGCGAGCGCCCGCGCAATCGCGACGCGTTGTTGCTGCCCGCCCGACAACTGGGGCGGATAGGCGTTCGCCTTGTTCGACAATCCGACGCGGGCGAGCAAATCCAGCGCCTTGCTCTCCGCATCTGCGCGCTTCACACCGCTGACGCGAATCGGCGCGAGCGTGATGTTTTCCAGTACCGACAAATGCGGGAAGAGATTGAATTGCTGGAACACGAACCCGATACGGCTTCGATAGGCGTTCACGCTCATCTTCCGGTCGTGGATGTCCTGTCCGCCGAACGAAATCTTGCCGCGATTGATTTCTTCCAGCCGGTTGACCGTGCGAATCAGTGTCGACTTCCCGGAACCCGACGGCCCGCAGACAACCACCACTTCGCCTTTGCGCACCTCGGCGTTGATGTCGACGAGCGCGTGATATTCGCCATACCACTTGTTGACGTTGGAAAACTTGATCATGCGAGTTCCTTGAGAGAGTCGGGTCACTCAGTTCCCGGTGGATACCGAGCCGGCCAGCGAAACTGCGTTCGCCGACTTCGCGCGGACGTTCATGCCGGCACGCTTGCGTGTCACACGGCGTTCCAGGTATTGCGCGAACTGCGTCAGCGCATAACAGAGCGCGAAATAGCAGAGCGCGAGGATCAGATAGACCGGGAACGGCTTCGTCAGCAGCCGGTTGTTGATCTGGTCGGCCGCGAACGAGATCTCCTGGACGTTGATGATGTAGCCGAGCGACGTCTCCTTGATGGTCGACACGAACTGCGTCATCATGCTCGGCACCACGTTGTACAGGGTCTGCGGCAGGACCACGCACCGCATGGTCTTCAGGTAGCTCATGCCGAGCGCACGCGACGCCTCGACCTGCCCTTTCGGCAGCGCTTCGATGCCGCCGCGAATGATCTCGCCGAGATACGCCGAGTCGTACACGACGAGCGCGCACAGCATCGTGACGAACCCCGTTACCGGATAGCCGGTGAGCACGGGCACGAGGAAGTACACCCAGAACACGACCATCAGCAGCGGCACGCCGCGCACCGCGTAGACGAGCGCGGTGGCCGGCGCGCGCAGCACCGGAAACGGGCTGATTCTCGCGAGCGCAACGAGTATCCCGAGCGGAAACGCGATCGCGAGCGCGGCGACGGAAAGCAGGATCGTCAGCACGATGCCGCCGAGCGGCCCGTGCGGATACTGACCGATCAGCAACAACGCCCAGTTGTCCCGAATGATCTCGAACATGGTCATTTCACTCCCGGAATACGGTAGAAGGCTGCGAGCCGTGCGCCCAGGAGCATGATCAGCAGCGAGATGGCCAGATACATCACGGTTGCGACGAAATACGATTCGAACGACAGGAACGTGTCGTTCTCGATCTGCCGCGTCACGTAGGTCAGCTCCGCGGCGCCGATCGCCATCGCGAGGCTCGTGTTCTTGAAGAGCAGCACCGCATGATTGACCATCGGCGGGATTGCGTTTCGCAGCGCCTGCGGCAGGACAACATGGCGCATCCCCTTCAGGAAGTTCAGGCCGAGCGCGCGGCAGGCTTCGTACTGGCCATACGGAACGGCGCGCAACCCGCTGCGGATGTCTTCCGAGAAATAGGCGCCGCTGCACAGCCCGATCGCGACGACCGCGAACACGAACTGGCCGTTGTACTGGTTGAGAAGCGCCTGAATCCCGGCAGGCAGGATGTTCGAAATGCCGAAGTACCAGAACAGGATCTGCACGAGCATCGGCACGTTGCGGTGATACGCGACGAACGCGGCGACGAAGCGCTCCGCGATCCGGATATTCGTCATGCGAATCAATGTGAGGGTCAGCCCTATCGCGAGCGACAGTAGCCACGCCGAAATGGCCATCAACAGCGTCAGCTCGATGCCGTGCAGAAACAGTGCGCCGTAGTCGCCTCGCAGCACTGCAGAAAGGTCAAAATGCAGCTTCATAGTCCGCGCCTCTGGAATGAATCCGGATCGTGGCGTACCGCGATGCCGGATCCGCCACCCCTTCGTCGTTCAACACGGCGGTCGACATCGATGACCGCGTTGAATTCATACTAGCTCGCAAAAAAACCGGCTTGCAGACGCCTTTCTTCTGGTGCGATAAGTTTGGTCGATGACCTGCCCGCACGGCCACCCGAGCCCCGTCCGGCGGCGCTGCGCGCCATGTTCCCGTCGACCGGAATGCCGCCTGTGCCGCGACGCCGCGGGGTAAATACCCACGCGCCCCGACCATGCAGCGACCGGTGCGACAACGTCCGCTATCGACCGATGCGCGGCGCATCGATCAACACCTGAGGATTGACGGGTGTCGGCGGCTGGCCGGCGTGCGGCCCCGCGCCCAGCGCCGCGATCAGGTTGTCGACGGCGAGCGACGCCATCGCTCGCCGTGTCGCCACCGATGCACTGCCGATATGCGGCGTCAGCACCACGTTCTTCTGCGCGAGCAATGCCGGACATACGACCGGCTCGCCCTCGAAGACATCGAGTCCCGCCGCGGCGATCGCGCCTTCGGCGAGCGCGGCAGCCAGTGCGCTGTCGTCGACCACGCCACCCCGTGCGATGTTCGTCAGCGTGGCCGTCGATTTCATCTGCCTGAGTTCGTGCGCGCCGATCGCATGATGGGAGCTCGACGAATACGGCACCACGACGATCAGGTGGTCGGATTCGCGCAGCAGCGCATCCTTGTCGACATGGCGCGCACGGCAACTCGCCTCCACTTCGGGCGACAACCGCGAACGGTTGTGATAGATCACCTTCATGCCGAAGCCCAGCGCGCCGCGACGCGCGATCGCCTGGCCGATGCGGCCCATGCCCAGTATCCCGAGCGTCGCGCCATGAATGTCCGCGCCGACGAACATGTCGTAGCGCCCCGTTTTCGTCCATGCGCCGCGGCGCAGGTAGTGCTCGGATTCGGTGATGCGCCGCGCGGTCGCCATCATCAGCGCAAACCCGAAATCCGCGGTCGTTTCGGTCAGCACATCCGGTGTGTTGGTCACGATCACGCCGCGCGCGGAGCACGCGTCGACATCGATGTTGTTGTAGCCGACACCGATGTTGCAGACCGCCTCGAGCCCGGGGCAGGCATCGAGCAGGGTCGCGTCGATCCGGTCGCTGCCCGCGGTGACGGCGCCGCGTTTCCCCTGCAGCCGGGCGATCAGTTCCGGTTGCGACCAGATCGTGTCGTCCGGGTTGTCGGTCACGTCGAAGGGCTCCCGCAAACGGTCGACGATGTCGGGAAACGAAGCTCGGGTCACAAGAATCGACGCTCGCATGACAATACTCCTTGCTGGATTTCGGTAAGGGTTGAATGAGTCGGACCGTGCCGGCCTCCGAGGCCACCCCGGTGCGCGTCGCATCGCGAACGCCATCGCCCGAGATGTGCGTGCGGAGCGGCGTCAGCCGAACGTGCCGACTTCGTGGGTTACGGCCACGGAGATTTCGCGTATCGATTCGAACCACTGCCGCATCGGCGCGAAAATCTCGCGGTGCTCTCTCGCATAGGAACCCGGCGCGCGCGGCGCGGCGGGCTCGGCGTACTCGTATTCGGTCGTATCGTCCGTCCGCTCGGGAAATATCCGTGCGAGTACCGACAGCACGGACGGCATGTCGAGGCCGACGATCGCCCGATGCAGATCGTCGACCGTCACATCGGGCCGCGGCGAAAATTCCGGAATCTCCGTCGCCTTCAACCAGACCCGTTGAATCAGCGCAAGCCGCAGCGCATGCAGCAGCATTTCGCGATCGCTCATGCGTGCGCGATTCGGCCATACGGCGCGCAGCGCCAGATCGTCGGCCAGCGCGCGGCGAAACATCGCCCGCGTCGCCGTGGACGCGTCGATCCGCTCCAGCATCGCGGCGACCGCGAGCATCGCGTCCCGCGCACCGCCATCCGCCGTATGAAGCGCGCGGTCGAGCCACGTGCCGGGATCGAGCAAGGACGTCACGGCTCTCAGCACCTCGATGTCGGAGTGCGCGAACGCCGCTTCCGCGAGATCGAGCGCGCGCCTGAATCTGCGGCTGCGCCCGCGCATCTCCGCGAATCCCTCCGGCTGCCGGGCGGCAGCGGCGCCCAGCCCGTGCACGGTGTTCGCGCACCAGCCGAGTTGTTGCAGGATCGCGTTGTTCGGGATCGCACGCAGTTCGCTCGGGTGGCGAATCCGGGCGCGGAACGCGGCGCCGTCCGCTTGCCGCGCTGCGGGCCGCGAGCCCGTGCGGTCGAGCAGCGCGGGGCCGAACGCGCTCAGCATCGCCGTATAGCCTGCGTCATCGACGAGCGTCGTCATCGTCGCGCGGATCGAGCCGAAGAAATCGGCAGCGAAATCCGGATCGTCGTAGATCGGATCGTCGACCGGGCCGACCGCATGATGGAACGCATGCTCGGCGATCCGCGCGACCGTCGCAAGCGCCAGCGCCGGCGTGCCGAACAGCAGATAGCCGTCGCCGCCCTGGAATGCGCTCTCCTCCCGTACCTGCAACCCCCAATCGTTCAACGCATGGCGCGACGCCGTCGGCGACAGGTATTTGAGGCGGTCGGCGAGCGAGCCGGGATGCGCGCCGCGGCCGACGCTTTCGCCGTGCGTGTCGAACAGCACGACCTCGACGCCGTTCAGCCCGTGGCGCGCGAGCATGCCGGTAATCTTCATCCTGAGCCGCTCGATCAGGTAGCTCGCGGCAAGCTGGCCGACATAGCGGCCCGAATCCGAATAACCGAATTGCAGTGCCAACCGTCCGTGCGATTTCACGTAGGCGCGATAGTGCGGGCTGCGCAGCGCTTCATCGAGGACATGCGCGCCATGCTCGAGCGCCTCCTCGGTCTCGAACAGCGGGCTGATTTCCACGTGCCGCTCCACGCCGAACTGCCGTGCCAGCCACAGCGCGACCAGCAACGTGTATCCGCTCTCCGTCTCCGCGATCAGGAATCGAACCGGTGTCGCGCCGTCGATGTGCTTGACGAGCTGCGCAATCGTCATCATCGTCCGCGCCGCCGTCGCCTGCTCCGCGAGCAGCGCGCCGAAGTCGACCGGCAGCGGCTGCACCTTGTCCAGCTCGGCGTTGATCGCCGCCAGCATCGCGCGCCGATGCAGCGGCGCATCGACGGAATCGGCGATATTGAGTCTTTGACGCGCGGCGTTATGAAGCTGCGCGGCGTTCAGCCGGAAATGCGTATGCGCGAGCGCAAGTCCGTGCGATGCGAGGCCCGCACGCGACACGGCCAGCGCCAGCTTGTCGCGATCGGGCGCATCCGCGATCGCGTCGCGATAAAGCGCGTCCAGGGTTTCGGGATCCACCAGTGCGTCGCCGCGGTGCGCGACGAGCGCCCGTGCGAACCGGGAAGTCTGGCACGCGTCCGCACCATCCGGGCAGGCTGCGATCTGGTGGTCCAGCACATCGAGGGCCTTCGCGACGCGTGCGTTCAGCGTCCGCGCGCCGTCGATGGCGGACGTCTGCCGATGAATGCGCGCGAACTGCAGGCGCTTGATCCGCAGACGAAATCGCAGCGTATCCCACCAACCGATGTCGGTTCGCCCGTCGGTGTCGTAGCCGACCCAGGTCGCCACGATCAACGGCCGCGGCACCAGCTCCAGCCAACGGTCGGGAAATGCCCGGCGTGCCGCCGACAGCAACGCGGCGTTGAAGCGATCCAGCGCATCGCGCGCATGATCGATCGCCTGCACCGATTGCTCGAACTCCGCGTCGAGCGTGACCGTCCCTGGGCGATGCGACTCGAATCGCCGCGGCGCCGCGCCGCAAGCGCGATCCGCGAGATGGCGCGCGACCTCGGGGTTCAGCGCGAAGGTCGGATGGCCGGTGAATACCGCTGCATAACGGGTGCGCTCGGCACGCGCGCGAAAGCCGTCCCAGTCGTTCGCGTCGCCCACGACACGACCGGCAATCGATTCGAGCGCCGCTTCGTTCGCGTCGGCACCGACGCCGCCGACATAGGCGGCGATCCGCGCCGCCCGATCCGAGAACGCCTGATCGCGCAGCTGTCTCACCAGTTCGTGCGTGTCTTCGCCGCCGATTCGCCCGTCGTCGATCGCCTGCATGATCGCGCATGCGAGCGCCAGCACCGGATTGGCGAACGGGTCACCCTCCGAGCGCTCGCGCGTCGCGGCGGTCAGCGCAAGCAGCCGGTTCGCCAGCGCCGTGACGGCAACGCTTTCGCATGCTTCGCCGCGAGGTTCCATCGCTCAGCCAGCCATGTTCGCTTCGAACGCGTCGATCCACGAACGATCGAAGCGGCCTTCCCTGATCGACTGGATCGTGTCGGCTTCCTTGCGCATCTGCGCGCGCGCCTTCCCGATCAGGTATTCGGCCTCTTCCTGCGGAAACGCGACGAGGCCGTCGTCGTCGCCGACGACGATATCGCCGGGATGGATCACCAGGCCATCGATCGACACGGGCACGTTGATCTCGCCGGGACCGGCCTTGTAAGGACCCTTGTGCGTGACGCCTCGTGCAAACACCGGGAAATCCTTCTCGCGGATCGCCGCGACGTCGCGAATCGCGCCGTCGAGCACGAGCCCGGCCACGCCGATGCTCTCCGCATACATCGACATGATTTCGCCGAGCAGCGCCTGGGTGACGTCGCCGCCGCCGTCGACGACCAGCACGTCGCCCGGCCGGCAATACTCGAAGGCGCGGTGAATCGCGAGATTGTCGCCGCGGCGCACGCGTACCGTGACCGCGGTGCCGACCATCCCGCCCGACCGGTGATAGGGGCGCAGCGCGGCCGTGCCGACGATGCGCCGCATGTTGTCGCTGATCAGCGCGGCCGGAATGTCGCGCAGCGCGTCGATGATCGCAGGATCGGCCTGCGGTGCCGACGCGTTCTTTCGGGAACCGATACGTTGCTGCATGATGTGCTCTCCGTTCGTGTGGACGTGACCGAATCGATCCGCTTATGCGTCGCGCTTGACCGTCGTGAGGCCGCCCGGCACCTGCAGGGTCGGGAGGATTTCCATGTTGCTGATGTTGACCGCGAGCGGCGCGGCGATCGCGAACGCGATCGCATCCGCGATGTCGGACGGCTGCGGCAGCTCGAACCCTTCGATGAACTGCTTGCGCGCCGCTTCGATGTCGCCGCTCACGTGGCCGAAGATATCGGTCGCGACGCGTCCCGGGCAGATCTCCGTCACGCGCACGCGCCGGCCGGTCGCGTCGACGCGAAGCTGTCGCGACAGCGCATGAATGGCCGCTTTCGTCGCGTGATAGATCGAGTTGCCGTTGAAGTTGTAGATCGCCGCGATCGAGCTGATGTTGACGATGTGCCCGCGGTCGCGCTCGACCATGCCCGGCATCGTGAGCCGCACGATATGCAGCACGGCCTGCAGGTTCACTTCCACCTGCGTGTCGATGTCGTCGACGCTCGCATCGAGAATCGAGCCCTTGCTCGATACCCCCGCGTTGTTCACGACGATGTCGAATTCGACGTCCTGCGTCAGCTTCGTGACCGCGTCCAGGTCGCAGACGTCGATCGCATGCGGAATGCACCCCGTGCGTTTCGCGAGCGCGTCGAGCCGGTCCGCGCTGCGCGCCAGTGCATGGACCTCGAGCCCTTCGCGGCAGAAGCGCTCGACGATCGCGGCGCCCATCCCCGTCGAAGCGCCCGTGACGAGTGCGGTTTTGTAATCGGAAAACGGCATGGTTCACCTCTGTGGAATCGCGTTGCATCGGCATGCCGATGAACGCTGTCGATATCTGGCAATGTATTCGGCGCCGCATTCGCGCGCCAATACGGATTCGGTGTGGTGCGATAAGGCGGACTTATGACGGCGACGGGCGATCGACGAGCTTCGATACCGGCACGACGCGCCCGCCCGCCGCTTCGATCGCACTGCGCACGGTGCGCGCGAGTTCCACTGCGCCCGGCGTGTCGCCATGAAGCAGGATCGACCTCGCATTCATCCTGATGGCATTGCCCTCGATCGTGGTGACCGTGCCGTCCTCGAGCAGTTGCTGCACGCGCGCGAGCACCGCCGCCCGGTCCTTGATCACCGCGCCCGCGAGCTTGCGGGACACGAGCGCGCCCTGGTCGTCATAGGCGCGGTCGGCGAGGAAGGTATTCGCGGTGCGCATGCCGATCCGGTCGGCCGCGCGCTCGATCTCGGTATTGGTCGACACGCTGATCACGAGATTCCGGTCGAACTCCGCAACCGCCCGCACCAGCGGCTCCGCGAGTTCATACGACGCGGCGGCCATGTTGCCGAGCGCGCCGTGAAAGCTCATGTGGGTCAGGCGATGGCCTGCCGCGCGTGCGATCCCTTCGAGTGCGCCCATCTGGTACAGCACGTACTTCGCGAGTTCGAGCGGGTCCGCCTGAATCGGCCGTCGCCCGAACCCGAGCAGATCGGGAAAGCCGACGTGCGCGCCCAGGTCGATTCCCTTCGCGCCGGCAACTCGCACGGTCCGGTCCATGATCACCGGATCGCCCGCGTGATAACCGCACGCGATATTGATCGACGAGACGATATCGAACATCGCTTCGTCGTCGCCCATCCGATACGGGCCGAATCCTTCGCCGACATCCGCGTTCAGGTCAATTTCCATCATCTGCTCTCTCGGTGCGTGGAAGGGGTGGCGGCGGCACGTCGGCCGCCAGTTCGAACAGCGGCGCCCCATACCCGACGAGGCCCCCCGGTTCCGCAGGAATCGCCGAGATCACGCCGCTGCGCTCCGCAACAATCGGCCGGTACAACTCGGCGATCTGCAGCAGACCGACGACGTTCCCGGCTTCGACCCGATGGCCGATCGCGGCTTGCGGCGCCGCCCGGTCGGGATGCGTGGTCGCGAAGATTCCGGTCGACGGCGACCGGACGATCGACGTCGGGCCGGCGGCCGGCGACGGCATCCCGATCGCGCCCGCTTCGCCCGACGGCACCGCAGGTTCGAGCGACAGACGGACCGTCGATCCCGCATGCCGGATCTCCGCGAATTCGATCTCGGCGGCGGCAAGCCACGACGAGATCTGGCGAAGTTCTTGAATGTCCACTTCGTTGTTGTTTGTCATCGGTCAGTATTTCGACGCACGGAACAGCCCGGCGAGATTGCGGACCTTGGCGAGATAGCGCTCGACTTCGTCGAGCGCGGCAACCGCTTCTTCGTAAGTAGTCCTGGCAAAGCGGATCCGCGTGCCGATCCGGGCTTGCGCGAGCCGCCACAAATCGGCTTCGATCACCGTGCCGATCTTCGGATAGCCGCCCGACGGCTGCGCGTCGCGCAGCTGAATGATCGGCTGGCCGCTGTGCGGCACCTGGATGACGCCCGGCACAATGCCGTGCGAGCGTTTCTCGATCGGCCGGCGGGCCGCGAGCGTCGGGCCGGCGAGCCGGTATCCGTAGCGATCGCTCTGCGGCGTCACTTTCCAGCCCTCACGCCAGAACGCATCGAGCGAATCGGCTTCGTAGCACTCGTATTCGGCGGCCGGCAGCACCCTCACCACCGTGTCGCCGCCTTCGGCGGCAGGCGTGGCCGCGGGCGTCGGCAACAGGTACGCAGGCGGCACCGCGCCGAACCCGCCGTTCGCGGCGGACTGCAACGGCGCACGCGCATCGAGCCCGATCGCGTGCAGCACGTCGCCTTTCTGCAACTGCCGCCCGTTGAATCCGCCGAACTCCCCGCGCAACTGCGTGCTGCGCGACCCGAGCACGCGGGGCACGTCGACGCCGCCCGCAAGCGACAGGTAGCAGCGCGTTCCCGCCGCGGGGATGCCGATCGTCAGCACTTCGCCCCGCTTCGCCTCGATCGTCCACCACGGCAGAATCGGCCGCTCGTCGAGCCGGGCCGCGCAATCGGCGCCCGTAATCGCAAATGCCAGATCCTCGAGGAAGCGGACGCGAAACGGAAACATCGGAATTTCGATCGCAGCCGCGTCGTCCGGATTGCCGAGCAGCAGGTTGCCGATCGCGAGCGCAACCCGGTCCATCGCACCGGACGTGCCGACGCCGAATCGCAGGTAGCCCTCGCGCCCGCGGTCCTGCACCGTCGCCAACGCGGATGAAGACAAGATCTCGATCATCGGACAATCCTTTCGGCACGGAAACGAATCATGTCGCCGGGCGCGAGCGTGGCCGGCTGCTCGCGCGCGGGGTCGAAGAACGTCATCGCCGTGCGGCCGATCGTGTTCCACCCGCTGGGGCCGGCGGACGCCGACACGCCCGTCTGCACGCCGCCGATCGACACGGCACCGCCCGGCAGCCCGAGCACGGGCACCTTGCGCCTCGGCGTGGCGATCCGCGGATCCATGCCGCCGAGATAGCAGTAGCCCGGATGGCTGCCGAGCGCGTAGACGGTGTAAAGCGGCGCGCAATGAATCGCGACGACCTCGTCGACCGACAGGCCCGTATGCGCGACCACGTCGTCGAGATGCGGTCCGAACTCCCCGCCGTATTGCACCGCGAGCTCGACCACGTTGCCCGCGATGTCGAGTTCGCCGGCCGCATGCCATGCGTCGACCAGTTGCGCTTCCAGCGCGGCGGGATCCTTCGGCGGATGCGTGAACGTGAGCATCAGGTTGGTCACGCCGGGCACGGCCTCGCGCACGCCGGGCCACCTGCCGACCGTGCGCGCGAGCGTCCAGATGCGACGCTGCACCCGCAGGTCGAGCGCGCCCGGCGCCTCGAACAGCATCGCCGTGGTGCCGAGCAGGCTGACGCGCAGTGTTTGTTCCGAATCGTCCTGTTTCATTGCGAGAGTTTTTCCCTCCGGCTCGGCACACGCGACTGCCGGATCGTCATGCAGTCCGGGCGGCGCAGGCTCGATGATTCGCGTCATACGGCCTCCCGCGCGGCGAGCCAGCGTTCCAGATGATGAATATCCACGCCGCCGTCGCCGAACGCCGGATCGTCGAGAATCGCGCGATGAAGCGGCACATTGGTCCGTATCCCTTCGATGCGCATCTCCGACAGCGCGACGCGCATCCGCGCGATCGCCTCGTCGCGGGTCGCGCCGTGCGTCACGACCTTCGCGATCAGCGAGTCGTAGTACGGCGGCACGACATGACCGGCGCTCAGGTGCGAATCCACGCGAATGCCGTTCCCGCCGGGTACCTCCCATTCGACGATCCGGCCCGGACACGGGACGAAGGTGAACGGATCTTCCGCGTTGATCCGGCATTCGAGCGCGTGCCCGGCCGAGCGCAGGTCGGCTTGCGTCCACGTCAGCGCATGGCCTTGCGCGATGCGGATCTGCTCGCGCACGATGTCGATTCCGGTAATCGCCTCCGTCACCGGATGCTCGACTTGAAGCCGCGTGTTCATTTCGATGAAATAGAACCGGCCGTTCTCGAACAGGAACTCGAACGTCCCTGCGCCGCGATATCCGATCTGCCGGCACGCGTCCGCACAACGCTCGCCCACCTCGCGAATCAGTCCGGGATCGATGTGAGGCGCGGGCGCCTCCTCGAGTACTTTCTGATGGCGCCGCTGCAGCGAACAGTCGCGCGACCCGAGCCACAGCGCCGTGCCGTGACTGTCGCAAAGCACCTGGATTTCGACGTGACGCGGATGTTCGAGGAACTTCTCGACATAAAGCTCGGGCTTGCCGAACGCACGCCGCGCCTCCTCGCGCGTCACGGCGACCGCTTCGAGCAGTTGCGGCGCGGCGTGCACGACACGCATGCCGCGGCCGCCGCCGCCGCCCGCCGCCTTCACGATGACGGGATAGCCGATCTCGGCCGCGATGTTCAGGATCGCGTCGGGATCGTCGGGCAGACCGCCGTCGGGACCCGGCACGCACGGCACGCCGGCCGCGCGCATCGCCCGCTTGGCCGCCACCTTGTCCCCCATGGTGCGAATCGATTCGGCCGTCGGTCCGATGAACGCCAGCCCGGCCGCCTCGACCTGTTCCGCGAACGCCGCGTTTTCGGACAGGAAGCCGTAGCCGGGGTGGATCGCCCCCGCGCCGCTCACGCGGGCGGCGAGCAGGATTGCCTCCTGGTTCAGATAGCTCCGATCCGGCGCCGCCGGCCCGATACAGAGGGCCTGGTCCGCCAGACGAACGTAGCGCGCGCCGGCATCCGCCTCCGAATGAACGACGACCGTCCGCAAGCCCAGCTCGCGGCACGCGCGCTGAATCCGGAGCGCAATTTCACCTCGATTCGCAATCAGCACCTTATCGAACATGGTCGCCCCGCTCGTGGGTTCCGATGGTGCCGCGGCCGGTCGCCGCCCGGCTGTCAGGAATGAAGCGCATCATCGTTCGATCCGGAACAGCGGCTGGCCAGCTTCGACCTCGTCGCCGGAATTCACGAGCACTTCGGCTATCCGGCCCTCGTATTCCGATTCGATCGCGTGAAACACCTTCATTGCCTCGATCGTGCAAAGCACCTGGCCGACCTGCACGCGATCGTCGGTGTCGACGAAGTCCGAATCGTTCGGCGACGGCCGAAGATGCGCGACGCCGAACATCGGCGCACGCACGATGCACGGCTCGATACGCTGCATGTCGGTCGACGCGACCGGCAATGGCACCGCCTCCTGTGCGATGCGCGAGTGCGGCTCACGCGCGGGAGCCGCGTCGCGCGGCAGCGCGGCGGCGGTATCGCCCCGGTTCCGCTTGACCAGCCTGACCTTGTCGTCGCCCTCGACCAATTCGAGTTCCAGCAGCGGCGAGTCCGCCAGCAGGTCGATCAGAGACTTAATCTTGTTGAGATCCATCGTTTGGCCCGTAGCCCGGTTGGCAAGCATCGGCGAACGGAAGTTCGCCGATACATACGTTGCGCCACGATGGCCGCAGCGGTGAATTCACCGACTGCGCGGACCCGATCGCGGCACGCCCCGTCGCCCCGCGCGCAGCGCCGGGCAACTGACGATGGATTCAATGTATCGGGCGCAGAAAAATTACGCCAAGACGGATTCGCTTTGTAGCGATAAGGCGAGCTTATGTATCCGCGTTCGGTTCCGAACGCATGTCGAAAGCGAGATCGCCCGCGAGCTCGAGCAGGATGTCCTTGACCGCGGCGGCCGGCTCGGACAGCGGAAGATGGTCGGACAGGCAGACCGACAACGGGATCTTGATCACCGGCGACACGATGCGGCACTGAACGACGTCGCCGGACTCCGCGACGACGCGCGCGGTGGAGTCCGGCAGGATCGTCGCACCGATCCCGGCCCCGACGGCCGCGGACAGCGTCGTGGCCGACTCGATCTCGGCGATCACGTTCGGAATCATCTGCATCCGCGCGAAGGCCTCGTCGACGTATTTGCGCAGATAGTTGTACGGGCGCGGCAGCAACAGCGGAACATCGCGCAGCGCGGTCACGTCGATTTCGCCTGCCGCGATGCCCATGCTGCGCGGCGCGACGAGGAACAGCTCCTCGTTCATCAGCAGCTGGAACGACAGGCCGTGCACGGGCTTGTCGCCGTACAGCACGGCCATGTCCATGCGGCCGTTCATGATCAGCTCGCTCAGCGTCGTGCCGAAATTTTCGTTGATGTACAGAAGGATCGACGGATGGCGCGCGCGGACCGCGCGCAACAACGGCAACGACAACGCGGACGCGCCGGTGCCGGGCGCGAGCCCGACCGAGACCTGGCCGGCCAGTGTCTGCCCCGCGCTTTTCACGTCGGCCTGCGCCTGCTCGAACTGGCGCAGGATGAGTTGCGCATGGCGGTAGAGCGTCGCGCCCGCCTCCGTCGGCGTCACGCCGCGCTTGGTGCGGACGAGAAGCTGCTGCTGGAATTCGTCTTCCAGCGTGATCAGCTGCTGGCTGAGCGCCGGCTGGGCGATGTGCAGCACCTCCGCGGCCTGCGTCAGGCTGCCGATATCGACACTTTTCACGAAATACTTCAGGCGCCGCAGGTTCACGGTGATCAGGTCTTCAATGTACGGATCGGTTAATGGTAGGACGAACCCATCGGCCCGGAAAGTGGACAAAAACCCTACCGGCAGCGGACGACGACACGAATCGCACCCGGGCATCGTCGGACGATTCGTCATAAGCGGATGCTCTCGCCCCAGCGGAAAGACATCTTGGCGCGCGCGTTTTCGCCCGCTTACTGTTAAGGCTACTCATATTTCGTTCAGGAGCCTAGAGTGAGTGCATCGCGCATCGCCGCCCGTGTTCAGCGCATCAAGCCCTCTCCGAGCAGCGCGGCGGCCGACCGCGCCGCCGAATTGCGGCGTCAAGGCAAGGCCATCGTCAATCTCGTCGTCGGCGAACCCGACTTCGACACGCCCGCGCATATTCGCCAGGCCGCCGTCGACGCGATGGAACGCGGCGAAACCCGCTATACGCCGACCGCCGGCACGCCCGCGCTGCGCGCCGCGATCGCCGCGAAACTCGAACGCGAAAACGGCCTCACCTACGATCCGAAGCAGATCATCGTGACCTGCGGCGCGAAGCACGCGATCTTCAACGCGCTCGCGATCACGGTCGAAGCCGGCGACGAAGTGCTGATCCCTGCGCCTTACTGGGTGTCCTATCCCGACATGACGCTCGCGTGCGACGGCGTGCCCGTCGTCGTGCCGTGCACCGAAGCACACGGCTTCAAGCTCACCGCGCCGGCGCTCGACGCCGCGATCACGCCGCGCACCAAGTGGCTGATCGTCAATTCGCCGACCAATCCGACCGGCGCGGCGTATTCGGCAGACGAACTGCGCGCGCTCGCCGACGTGCTGCTGCGTCATCCTCACGTCCTCGTGATGATGGACGACATCTACGAGCACATTCGCTACACCGACGGCCGCACGCCGCATCTGCTGACGGTCGAGCCGGCCCTCGCGTCGCGCACGCTGGTTGTCAACGGCGTGTCGAAGACCTACGCGATGACGGGCTGGCGCATCGGCTATGCGGCCGGCCCGGCCGACCTGATCGGCGCCATGGACACGCTGCAGTCGCAATCGACCAGCAATGCCAGTTCGATCAGCCAGGCCGCCGCGCTGGCGGCGCTGACCGGCGACCAGACGTTCGTCGCGCAATCGGTGGGCGTCTATCGGGATCGCCGCGATCACGCGCTCGCCGCGCTCAATGCGATTCCCGGCATCAGTTGCGGCGCGCCCGACGGCGCGTTCTACCTGTACGTCAATTGCGGCGGGCTGCTCGGCAAGACCACGCCGCTCGGCAAGCGCCTCGATACCGATTCGGACGTCGTTCTGTATCTGCTCGAGCGCGCAGGCGTGGCGGTGGTCGCGGGAACGTCGTACGGCCTCTCGCCTTACTTCCGGATGTCGATCGCCACCCGCGTGGACACCATCGGCGAGGGCTGCCGAAAGATCGCCGAAGCGGTCGCCGCACTGAACTGAGGGATCGGCCGGACTCGCTGCTGCGCTTTCCGTCCGCATGACACAAAGGCATGCCGCGCCTTCGGACGCGGCAGCCGGACCCGGTATCGCTTTACTTTCACTGACAAGGGGATGCAGATGAACACCAAAATATTAGTTACCCTAATCGGTTGCGGAATGCTCGTCACCGTGACGGCGCGCGCCCAGTCGAGCGTCACGCTGTACGGCATCATCGACGAAGCGGTCCGCTTCGACACGCACCAGAACAAGACGGGCGGCAAGCTCTTCACGATGGGCAGCGGCGGTCAGATCCAGGGCAGCCGCTGGGGCCTCCAGGGCGCCGAAGATCTCGGTGGCGGCATGAAGGCGATCTTCCAGCTCGAGTCCGGATTCACGCCGAATACCGGGATTTCCCAGCAGTCGACTCCATCCGGCACCCAGCGGCTGTTCGGCCGGACCGCGATGGTCGGGTTGAGCAGCCCCTACGGAACGATCTCGGGCGGGCGCCTCTATACGCTGGCGCACGAAATGGCCTGGTCCCACGACCTCTACGCGCTCTCCAACTACACGGGCACGCTGGGCTTCCAGGGCGCCGGACTCACCGGCGGCGGCCGCCTCGACAATTCCGTGCGTTATACGTCTCCGACGATCGCCGGCTTCACCGCCAAGGCATCCTATACGTTCGGCCAGACCGCGGGCGATATCCACCGCAACTCGTCCCCGGCCGTCAGCCTGTCGTACGATCGGGGCCCGCTGAGCGTCGGCGCCGCCTACCAGATCGTCAACGACATCGGCGGGCTGACTCCGGCGTCGAGCGTGTACGGCAGCACGTATTTCGGCGTCACGATTCCGGACAGCTCGCAGAAGATCTTCACGATCGGCGCAACGTATTCGTTCGCCCGCGCGAAGGTTTACGGCTCGTACATCTACAGCCACGTCTACCCGGCGGATTACCGCAACGATTCGTTCTCCGCCGCGGTCGACTACTTCATCACGCCGTTCCTGACGTTGAAACTGCCCGTCTACGTGGACGTCGTCCATCACGCTGGACAGAGCGGCACCCGGATCACCGGCGGCCCGACACTCGATTACGCACTGAGCAAGCGGACGGACGTGTATGTCGGCGTCGACTACAACCACCTGACCGGAGCGTGGACGACCCTCGCGGCGGCCTCCGGCTCGAACCAGCCGTTCTATGGCTACAACTCGCTGTTCGAGGCGGCGATCGGCTTGCGACATAAATTCTAACGATCGCGTCGAACGGGGCCGGTCCCATGCGGATCGGCTCCGTCCGTTCGTCCGACGCGTCGCATCACGCGTGGGCGAGCGGCACGCGCCATTCAGGAGGTAGAACACATGAGAATCGGCATTCCCGCCGAAAGCGTGGCGGGTGAAGCGCGCGTCGCCGCCACGCCGGAAACCGTCAGGAAGCTCGCTGCGCGAGGACACGACTTGCTCGTTCAACGCAGCGCCGGTGAACGGGCAAATTTCACGGACGACGCGTACGCATCGTCCGGCGCGACGCTCGTCGATGCGCAGCGTGCACTGGAGTCCGATGTCGTCCTGAAGGTCCAGGCCCCTACGGATACCGAGTTCGCACTATTGCGAAAAGGCGCCGTGCTGATCGGCATGCTCGATCCGTTCAATGCCGAACGTGCCGCGCGTCTGACGACCGCGGGCGTTACCGCATTCGCGCTGGAGGCGATCCCCAGAACGACGCGCGCGCAGAGCATGGATGTCCTGTCGTCGCAGGCCAACATCGCCGGGTACAAGGCCGTGCTGATTGCCGCGGGGCTCTACCAGCGATTCTTCCCGATGCTGATGACGGCGGCAGGTACCGTCAAGGCCGCGCGCGTGCTGATTCTCGGCGCGGGCGTGGCAGGCCTGCAGGCGATCGCGACGGCGAAGCGCATGGGCGCGGTGATCGAGGCGTCGGACGTGCGGCCGGCGGTCAAGGAACAGATCGAATCGCTCGGCGCCAGATTCCTCGACGTGCCGTTCGAAACGAACGAAGAGCGCGAGGCCGCCGAGGGAACCGGCGGCTACGCACGGCCGATGCCGGCGTCGTGGCTCGCCCGCCAGAGCGCGCTGGTGCGCGAGCGCGCCAGCGCGGCCGATATCGTCATTTCGACCGCATTGATCCCCGGCAGAACGGCGCCCACCCTGCTTCCCGAGGACATCGTGCGGGACATGAAGCCCGGTTCGGTCATCGTGGATCTCGCCGCCGGACGCGGCGCCGAGACCGACGGCCGGCGCGGCGGAAATTGCCCGCTGACCGAAGCGGATCGCGTCGTCACGTGGCATGGCGTCCACATCGCGGGCTTCACCAACTTGCCGGCCATGGTCGCATCCGACGCGTCGTCGCTCTATGCGCGCAACGTGCTCGACTTTCTCAAGCTGATCATCGGCGACGACGGCCAGCTCAGGATCGATACGACCGACGACATCGTGGCCGCCACGCTGCTTGGTCACGATGCTTCGCATCAACAATCCGCATAGAGGCCGCACGATGGAACTGATCAATCACACCACCCTCAATCTCATCATCTTCACGCTGGCGATCTATGTCGGATACCACGTCGTGTGGAACGTCACGCCGGCACTGCATACGCCGCTGATGGCCGTCACGAACGCGATCTCGGCGATCGTCATCGTCGGCGCGATGCTGGCCACCGGGCTGACGGTCGGGGCATCCGGCAAGACGTTCGGCGCGGCAGCTGTCGCGCTCGCCGCGGTCAACGTATTCGGCGGCTTCCTGGTGACGCGGCGCATGCTCGAGATGTTCCGGAAGAAGGGCAACCGCCAGCAAGGTTCCGGAGCCGCGCAATGAGCATGAACCTCGTCACCCTGCTGTATCTCGTCGCCTCCGTCTGCTTCATCCAGGCGCTCAAGGGCCTCTCCCATCCGCGAACCGCGAGACTGGGCAACGCCTTCGGCATGGCGGGCATGGCCATCGCGATCCTGACGACGATCGCGTTGATCGGCAAGCAGGCTGCCACGCTCGGATCGAACCTGACGCTCGGGCTCGGCCTGCTGGCAGGCGCGCTCGCGATCGGCGGCATCGTCGGTGCGATCGTCGCGGCCCGCGTCGAAATGACCAAGATGCCCGAGCTCGTTGCGGCCATGCATTCGCTGATCGGCCTGGCCGCCGTGTGCATTGCCTACGCGGTGGTCTGCGAACCCTCCGCGTTCGGGCTCGCCACGGACGGTCGCAGCATCCCCTACGGCAATCGGGTCGAACTGTTCATCGGCACCTTCATCGGCGCCATCACGTTCTCCGGTTCGGTCATCGCGTTCGGCAAGCTGGCCGGCAAATACCGGTTCCGGCTGTTCCAGGGCGCGCCCGTCGTCTATCCGTTCCAGCATGCGCTCAATCTGGCGCTCGCGATCTCCATGCTCGGCTTCGGCATCGCGTTCTTCGTCACGCAGTCGTGGCTGCCGTTCATCGCGATGACCGTGCTCGCGTTCGTGCTCGGTGTGCTGATCATCATTCCGATCGGCGGCGCCGACATGCCGGTGGTCGTATCGATGCTGAATTCGTACTCGGGCTGGGCCGCGGCCGGCATCGGCTTTTCGCTGAACAATCCGATGCTGATCATTTCGGGTTCGCTGGTCGGTTCCTCGGGTGCGATCCTGTCGTACATCATGTGCCGCGCGATGAACCGTTCGTTCGTCAACGTGCTCCTCGGCGGATTCGGCACCGAAGCGGCCGCGCAAGGCGGTGCGAAACAGGAGCAGCGCCCCGTCAAATCGGGGTCCGCGGACGACGCGGCGTTCCTGCTCGGCAACGCGGAATCGGTCGTCATCGTGCCGGGATACGGCCTCGCCGTCGCCCGCGCGCAGCACGCGCTCAAGGAACTCTCGGACAAGCTGGCCGCCAAGGGCATCGACGTCCGTTACGCGATCCATCCGGTGGCGGGACGGATGCCGGGGCATATGAACGTGCTGCTTGCCGAGGCGGAAGTGCCTTACGAGCAGGTGTTCGAGATGGATGACATCAATGCGGAATTCGGCCAGACCGATGTCGTTCTCGTGCTGGGCGCCAACGACGTGGTCAATCCTGCCGCCAGAAACGATCCGTCGTCGCCGATAGCAGGCATGCCGATCCTCGACGCATACAAGGCCCGCACGGTCATCGTGAACAAGCGATCGATGGCGTCGGGATACGCCGGCCTCGACAACGAGCTGTTCTATATGGACAAGACCATGATGGTGTTCTCCGATGCGAAGAAGGTCATCGAGAACATGACGAAGGCGCTGGACTGAGCGTCATTCGCCGCGCCTCTCGGGCCAGACGAAAATCGTCCTGGCGGAACCCGTCGGGCGCACCTATCGTGGGGTCACCCCTTCCTCGTCAAAACCGGAGACACCTTTCATGCAGGCCCTCGTCATTCATGCCCCGCTCGATCTGCGGATCGAGGATGTTCCGACGCCGGAAGCCGGACCGGACCAGATGCTGATTCGCGTCCGCGCGGGCGGCATCTGCGGATCGGATCTGCATTACTACAATCATGGCGGATTCGGCACGGTTCGCATCAAGGAACCGATGGTGCTCGGCCATGAAGTATCCGGCGTCGTCAGCCGGGTCGGCGCGAACGTTCGCGGTTTCTCGCCGGGTCAACGTATCGCGATCAGCCCCAGCCGGCCGTGCGGATCATGCGAATACTGCCAGCAAGGGCTGCAGAACCATTGCATGGACATGCGCTACTACGGCAGCGCGATGCGTACGCCGCACGTCCAGGGCGCGTTCCGGCAGGAAGTCGTGATCGACAGCACGCAGGCGCATTGCGTCGCCGATACCGTCAGCGATGCGGAAGCCGCGATGGCCGAACCGCTGTCGGTCGCGCTGCATGCGGTACGCCGCGCCGGGCCGCTGCTCGGCAAGCGCGTACTCGTCACCGGCTGCGGGCCGATCGGCTCGCTGATCGTCGCGGCGGCCCGTCGGGCGGGGGCCGCGACGATCGTCGCCACTGACGTCAACGCGATGCCGCTCGACAGCGCCACGCAGGTCGGCGCGGATATCGCGGTCAACGTCGCGGACGATCCCGCCGGGCTCGAACAGTTCTCGGCCGGCAAAGGAACCTTCGACGTGCTGTTCGAGGCGAGCGGCAATGCGGCCGCGCTACGCTCCGCATTCGACGTGCTGCGGCCGCGCGGAATCGTCGTTCAGGTCGGGCTCGGTGGCGACAGCGCGTTGCCGATGAACGTGATCGTCGCCAAGGAATTCGACCTGCGCGGGGCCTTTCGATTCCACGAGGAATTTGCTGTAGCCGTCGAACTGCTGAACAAGGGCCTGGTCGACGTCAAACCGTTGATTTCCGACATCTTCCCGTATCAGGAATGCGTGAAGGCCTTTCAGACGGCCGGCGATCGCACGAAAGCGATGAAGGTGCTGGTTACTTTCGACTGACAACCCGTGGGTGACCCGGTCATTCGGTTTGCGCCCGTCGAATGGCGCCGATCCGACGGACGCATACGCCGGGCAACCGGGTGACGGCCTTGCCCAACGGCAATCCTCGGCTGGAGTACCGATGCGGCATCTGCTGCGCGTCTTGCGCTACCGCAAACAACACTCGGCAGGATAAGTATTCTTATCACAACACCTCGATTTCCGAATCAAACTTGCATTTACGAAAACGCCCCGCTTGCAACGGGGCGTGCCCTGCTCAACGCCCGATCGGCAACCCGGTCGGTTCGATCCAGCCGAGCTTGTACGCGATCAGCAGCGACAGGAACAGCGTGACCGACAGCCCCACGCGTGCCGCGAGCGACCACGCCATCCGCTTGGACTTGCCGCGATCGTGGTTCATGAAATACAGCGCGAAAATCAGGCTCGCGATGATCAGCGCGAATGCCACAGAAACCAGCAGAGTTTTCATGGGTGTTGCCTTTGAAGATCCGAATCGGCCTGAATCAGTTCGGCCAGTTTTTGTCGTTCGTCCGCGATGTCGCCGACGCCTGACGCCGGCCAGTCCAGCGCGACGCCGTTGCCCAGCGAATCGCGCACGAGCGTCTGGTAGCGCCGGTCGTTGATCCGGCCGTGGTCCAGCGCTTCCGAGATCTCGTGCCGGAACGGCAGCGGGAAACTCGCGTACGCACGCGACAGCGCCGCATATTGTCTCGCATCGATCTCTTTCGACGATGGTATGACAGTCCAGATCACCACGGCCAAGATGGCCGTGAAAGGGATCGCCGTGTAGCGAAGAATGAACTTGATTGGTGTCATGAAGCAGAAGCAGAAGTCATCGCATCCGGACGGCGCAGCGAGTCCGGATGCCGGTCGAAGCCGGGATTTGGCGGGTTTCCCGCCCATATTGTCTCGCATTGCACGGTTCCGGCGCGGCACGAGCGCAGCAAGCCGGGGCAAACGTCATGTCGATCACGGGAATAGCGGCGGCGTCAGCCATCGCGCGCCCGGCAGGCCGTCAGGATTCCGCGCAGCAAATCGCGAGGCGGCGGCGGGCAGCCGGGAATCGTCACGTCGACCGGCAGGATCGACGCAACCGGGCCGCACACCGCATAGCTATCGGCAAAGATGCCGCCCGTGCACGCGCACTCGCCGGCCGCGACGACGAGCTTCGGCGCCGGCGTCGCGTCGTATGCGGCGAGCACGGCCGCCCGCATGTTCAGCGTCACGGGCCCGGTCACGAGCAGCAGGTCCGCATGGCGGGGACTCGCGACGAACTTGATGCCGAGCCCCTCGATGTTGTAGTAGGCGTTGTTCAGCGCATGAATCTCCAGCTCACAGCCGTTGCAGGATCCCGCGTCGATCTGCCGGATGCAGAGCGCCCGCCCGAGCAGATCGAGAATGTCCTGCCGGATGCGCCCCTCCTCGCGACGCCACGCGTCCTCCGCGGCCGGCACGGGCTCGTCGGGAAAATCGGTGCGCGCGAATTGCCGGATAAGCTGCCACATCAGAGGTCGTGCCCCGCGTAATTCAGGTTGAACGATTTGTTGATCAACGGAAAATCGGCAACGATATTGCCGATGATCGCATGTTCGAGCGCCGGCCAGTTCTGCCACGACGGATCGTGGCAATGACACCGCGCGATCGCGTCGTCCGCTTCCGTCTCGAGCGCGACGAATATATCGCCGCGCCATCCCTCGACCCAGCCGATCCCGCGGGCAGGCGCCGCGGCTGGCGCCACGTCGACGGCGACCGGGCCCGCCGGCAGATTCGCCAGCATCATGCGCATCGCGCGTATCGATTCGTCGATCTCGGCGAACCGCACGGCCACGCGCGCGGCGACGTCGCCGCGCGGATCGCTCGCCGCGTTGACGGCGACCTCGTCGTACGGTGCGGACCGCATCGCCACGCGCACGTCGAACGCGTGAGCGCTGGCGCGGGCGGCCAGGCCGCGCACGCCGAAGTGCGCGGCGACCTCGGCGGTCAATCTGCCGGTACCCACGAACCTGTCCTGCAGCCCCGACTGGTCGTCGTAGATTTTCCGCATGACGCGCACTTCATGTTCGATGCGTTCACACGCGTCCGACAGGCTCGCGACGCTGTCGGGCCCGACGTCGACCGCCACGCCGCCGGGCACGATCCGGTCCATCAGGTATCGATGCCCGAACGCGCGATCGTTCATGCGGACCCAGTCCTCCTTGAGCCGGGAAAACTGCGCGAGACCGAACCCGAACCCGGCGTCGTTGCCGAGCGCGCCGAGATCGCCCAGGTGGTTCGCCACGCGTTCGCGCTCGAGCAGGAGCGCGCGCAGATACAGCCCGCGCTTCGGCACTGCGGTGCGGCATGCGTGCTCGAGCGCCATGCAATAGGCCCACGAGAACGCGACGGTCGAATCGCCGGCGATCCGGCCCGCGACCCGATGGCCGTTCGACGCGGCCGTCCGCTCGAACAGTCGCTCGACGCCTCGATGCACGTAGCCGAGACGCTCTTCGAGGCGCAGCACCTTCTCGCCGACGACCGAGAACCGGAAATGTCCCGGCTCGATGACGCCGGCGTGGATGGGCCCGACCGCGATCTCGTGCACGCCGTCGCCGGCCACCGGCACGAACCGGTAATTCGCCTCGCTCGATTCGAACGCCTCGACACCGGTCGCCGATCGTTGCAGCGGGAAATAGTCGTCGGGCCAGTTGCCGTGATTGAGCCACGGCCGCGTGTCCTGCGCGCCGCGCGCGCTCAGGCCGGTCAGGTCGAAGATCGCCCGCTGCATCCGGGCGGCGGACGAAAACAGCGGCGCCAGGTCGGGGAAATCCCCGCCAGCGTCGGGCTGCCGCCCGGTCGCGAGACGCACCCACAAAATGCCGTCGTCGCATTCGTACGCGGCGTTCACCGCAAAACCCGCGTCGCGCGCATCGCCGCCCCACATCGCGACGAGCCTGCTCCGCTCCGATCGCGCGACGCGCGCCGCCTCGAGCCACCCCGCCGGGTCGACTTCCATCAGCGCCGCGCGAATCTGGCCCGCCCGGCATTCGAGCGGGACCGCGGCCGCCATGGGTATCGAGTCGAGTCGCATGCGTCACCCCGCCAGCATCGTCGCGGCCTGGCGATACCAGGTCGCCAGATAAGGCGGCACGTACAGGCCGAGCATCAGGCCGAGCGCCAGATGGACGAACACCGGCAACAGCGCCGGCCGGTGTCCGAGCGGTTTCGCCGTCGTCGTGCCGCCGAACACCATCCGCTGCACGCGCGCGAAGATCGCCGCGAAGGCGGCGGCGAGCCCGAGCAGCAGCAACGGCGCCGTCCACGGCAGCGTGTTCATCGCGGTCGTCAGGATCAGGAATTCGCTCGCGAACACGCCGAACGGCGGCAAGCCCAGAATCGCGAGCGTACCGAGCATCATCCCCCAGCCGACGGTCGGGCTGACCTGCAGCAGCCCGCGAATGCCGTCGATCGCCTGCGTGCCGGCCTTCTGCGCCGCATGGCCGACCGCGAAGAAGATCGCCGACTTGACGAGCGAGTGCACCGTCATGTGCAGCAATCCGGCGAAGGTCGCGACCGGGCCACCGAGGCCGAAGGCGAACGTCACCAGCCCCATGTGCTCGATCGACGAATACGAGAACAGTCGCTTCACGTCCTTCTGCCGGAACAGCGAGAACGACGCGACCAGCACCGACACGAGCCCGAACCCGACCAGCAGCCGCCCCGGCAGCCCGTTGCCGAGCGCGCCGTCGGCCAGCACCTTGCAACGCAGTACCGCATACAGCGCGACGTTCAGCAGCAGGCCTGACAGCACCGCCGAAATCGGCGTCGGACCTTCGGCATGCGCGTCCGGCAGCCAGCTGTGCATCGGCACGAGGCCGACCTTCGTGCCGTAGCCGACGAGCAGGAACACGAAGGAGATCGACACGATGGTCGGGTCGAGGTGCGCCTTGACCGCGACGAGGCTCGTCCACAGCAGCGCGTCGCCGCCGGCCAGTTGCCGGCTCGCGGCGAGGTACAGCAGGATCGTGCCGAACAGCGCCTGCGCGATGCCGACGCCACACAGGATGAAATATTTCCACGCGGCCTCGAGGCTCGCGGCCGTCCGGTAGACGCTGACGAGCAGCACGGTCGCCAGCGTCGCCGCCTCCATCGCGACCCACAGTACGCCGAGGTTGTTGGTCAGCAGCGCGAGCAGCATCGCGAACATGAAGAGCTGATACATCGCGTGATAGAGCCGCATCCGCGCGGCCGTCATCCGGCCGCGATCCTCCTCGACCTGCATGTACGGACGCGAGAACAACGACGTCGTCCAGCCGACGAACGCGGTCAGCGCGACCAGGTAGACGTTGAGCGGATCGACGAAGAACGCGCCGTCGAACACGCTCGACGGGCCGTTTTCGACGGTGTGCGCGGCGAGCACGAGCGTCGCCGCGAACGTCGCGAAACTGAAGCCGGCATTCAGGTTGCGCGCGACGCGGCTGGACCGCACGCACGCGAGCGTCGCGGCGGCCGCTAGCGGCAGGCCGAGCACGGCGAGCACGACATGGGCCTCATTCATCTTTGAGCGTCTCGAGGTGATGGATGTCCAGGCTGTCGAACTGCTCGCGGATCTGGAACATGAACACGCCCAGGATCAGGATGCCGACCAGCACGTCGAGCCCGATGCCGAGCTCGACGATCATCGGCATCCCGTTGGTCGCGGCCGTCGCCGCGAAAAACAGCCCGTTCTCCATCGACAGGAAGCCGATCACCTGCGGAATCGCCTTGGCGCGCGTGATCATCGCCATGAACGACAGCAGCACGCAGGCGAGCGCGATGCCGAGCGCGCCGCGCGCGACCGAGGTCGCGAGCTGGCTGATCGGCGATGCGACGTTGAACGCGACGATCACGAGTACGATGCCGATCAGTTGCGTGGTCGGAATGTTGATGAGCGGTTCGACGTCGGCGCGCACGTCGAGCCGGCGCACGAGCCGATACAGGAGCCACGGGATCACGCCGACCTTCAGCACGAGCGTCAGCCCGGCGGAGACGAACAGGTGCGCGTCGCCCGTCAGGACGCCGAGAATCAGGTTGGCCGACACGAGCGCGACGCCCTGCAGCGTGTAGAGATGAATCAGCGACAGCGTGCGTCGCTGGCTCAGCATCGCGAACGACAGGATCAGCAGCAGCGCCGCCAGGAAGTTGATCAGTTGCGTCGCGTAGCCGTGCATTCACGCCCCCAGCAGAATGTGCACGAGCATGCCGATCACCGCGAGCAGGAACGCGGTGGCGAGAAACTCGGGCACTCTGAACAGCCGCATCTTCGCATTGACGGTCTCGACCGCGGCGAGCGCCGCGCCGCCCGCCATCAGCTTGACGAACAGCACCGGCACTGCCAGCAGCAGCGCGAGCGGGTTACCCGCCTCGGCAATGCCCCACGGGACGAACAGCGCGAGGCCGATGCACGAATAGGCGAACAGCTTGAGACTCGCCGCCCACTCCATCAGCGCGAGATGCCGCCCCGAGTATTCGAGCACCAGCGCCTCGTGGATCATCGTCAGTTCGAGATGGGTGGCCGGATTGTCGACGGGCAGCCGTGCGTTTTCGGCGAGCGACACCAGCGTGAACGCGATGCCGGCAAACGCCAGGCTTGGATAGAGCGTGAGCTCGCCGCGCCCGAGCGTGCCGACGATGCTCGTCAGCAGCGTCGACTGCGTGATCAGCGACGCGGACAGCAGGACCATCAGCAGCGCCGGCTCCGCGAGGAAGCCGATCAGCATCTCGCGCCGCGCACCGAGCGTGCCGAATGCCGTGCCGATATCCATCGCGGCGAGCGACAGCGCGACGCGCGCGAGCGCGAACAGGCCGACGAGCGCGATCGCATCCGCGGCGGGCGACAGCGGCAGCTCCGTCGACAGCGTCGGCACGATCGCGCACGCGAGCGTCATCGCCGCCCAGACGACGTAGGGCGCGCCGCGAAACACCGCGCTCGCGCCGTGCGCGACGACCGATTCCTTGTTGAACAGCTTGTGGAGCATCCGGTACGGCTGCCAGACCGACGGCGCGCGCCGATTCTGCAGCCACGCGCGGCACTGGTTGATCCAGCCGGACAGCAGCGGCGCGGCGGCGAGCGCCACCACGATCTCGAGAATCTGCGATACCACGCCGGAGACGGTCACCATCTTCTCACCAGCATCAGGAGCAGGATCAGCACCGCGAAGCTGTAGGTCAGGTAGACGGCGATCCTGCCCGTCTGCAGCCGGCCCGCCCATTCGGCCGCGCGCAGCGTGATCGCCGCGATGCGCTCGTAGAGCAGCCACGTGCGATCGGTGACCGACACCCGGTACGCGGGCTGCGCGTCGAACGGCGACGGCACCTGCCGCTCGATGCGCAGCAGCGGCGCGAAGATCTCGCGGATCGGCTGCCCGAACCCCTCGGCCGTGTCCTGCATCCGCGTGGTCGGAAACGGGAAGCCGCAACCCCACGGCGCAGCGCGGCGCAGCCGTCCGTGGTAGAAGCGCCGCACCAGCAGCCAAGCGAGCCCGCAGCACGCGACGAAAAACAGCATGAACACGGCCGGCATGTAGCTCGCGCGCGCGGTCGACACCGGCACGAACAGCAGCCAGCCGTGATTGGCCGCGCCGACGCCGGCGCCGACGAGCCCGCGCGTGACCGGATCCAGCAGCTTGACGAACTGCGCGGGCATCAGCCCGAGCAGCACGCTGACCGCCGCGAACCAGCAGAACGCGAGCCGCTCCCACGCATTCGCGTCGCGGGCGCGGCTCAGTTTGGCTTCCCTCGGTTGCCCGAGAAACACGATGCCGAAGAACTTGACCATCGTGTAGCCGGCGAGCGCGGCCGACATCGCGACCAGCGCGGCCGCGATCGGCACCGTCATCGCCAGGACCGAATCCGGCAGGCTCGGCGTGAACAGGAACGCCTGCAGCAACAGCCACTCCGCGACGAAACCGCTCAGCGGCGGCAGGCCCGCGCTCGCCGCAACGCCCGCGAGCACGGCCCAGGCCGTCCACGGCATGAAACGGATCAACCCGCCGAGCTTGCCGAGATTGCGCTCGCCGGTGGCGTGCAGCACGGCGCCCGTCCCCAGGAACAGCAGGCTCTTGTATGCCGCATGCGCGACGACCTGATAGAGCATCGCGGTCAGCGCGAGCGCCGCCAGGGTCGTCATGCCGAACGCGCGAAACAGGACTGCGAGCCCGAGCGACACGATCATCAGGCCGATGTTGTCGACCGACGAATAGGCGAGCAGGCGCTTCATGTCGACCTGGATCGTGCTGAAGACCACGCCGAGCAGCGCGGTGCCGCCGCCGAGCACGAGCAGCAGCACGCCCCACCACGCGATCTGCACGTGCAGCAGGTCGAACACGGTGCGCAGCAGCCCGTACAGCCCCACCTTCAGCACGAACCCGCTCAGGAGCGCCGACACGGGGGACGGTGCGGCCGGATGCGCATCGGGCAGCCACACATGCAGCGGAAATACGCCCGCCTTCGCGCCGAAGCCGACGAGCGCGAGCAGGAACGCGAGCGACGCCCAGGTTGCATCGAGCGACTGGGTACGCATGTTCGCGAACGTGTAATCGCCGGTGCGCGCCTGCAAGATGCCGAAGCACAGCAGCAGGGCGAGCGCGCCGACATGCGAAATCAGGAAATACAGGTAGCCCGCACGGCGGATTTCGCCGATCCGGTGGTTGGTCATCACGAGAAAGGTCGCGGACAGCGTCAGCGTTTCCCACGCGACCATGAACGCGTAGGCGTCGTCCGCGACGAGCACGAGCGCGATGCTCGCGACGCACACGTGATATTCGCAGCAGATGAGCCCGGGCGCGGCGCCCTCGCCCTTGCGGAAGTAGCCGGCGGAAAACGCGCCGATCCCGGCGCTGACGAGGCCGAGCACGAACAGGAAATAGCCGGACAGGCGGTCGAGCCGCAGATGGAACGGCAGGTCGGGCAGCCCGATCGGCAGCACCGCGACCGACGGCTCGGCAAACACGCCCGCGAGCCCCGCGGCCGCCAGCAGCAGCCCGCCCAGCGCACCGAGCGGAAACAGCCCGTGCGCGACGACCCGCGTGCGATGCAGCGCCCCGAGCCCCAGCGCGCCGATCGCGAGCCAGGCGGCCACGACCAGCAGCACGAAATGGACGACCGGCACGGGTGCCATCCGGATTGTCTCCAGTACGCTCGGGTTGAACGGGGGCATGGAACGGCGACGGCAGGCGCGCCGGCTCCACGTGCATTATTGCATCGAAAGCCAAATCTCGCTAACAGAGTATGATAATGGCATTATCATACAATCCACATGATTCGAGGATGCCGGCGCCTTCGCGGGCCGCCCGTTCGGCCCGAATGGCACCGTCCGGCATGTCCGCGCCCGCGATCCCGGCGATTGAGCGAAGCCCCTATGCCAGCGCAGTACTTTCGAAGCCTGACGGGTAAACACCGCAGCGCAACCGCGAACCGCCAGCTCGGCTTCTCGCTCGCGTTCGTCGCCGGAGCGACCAACGCGGGCGGCTTCCTTGCGGTCAGGCAATACACGTCACACATGAGCGGCATCGTGTCGGCAATCGCCGACCAGGCGGCGCTCGGCGACATTCCGCTCGCGCTGGCCGGCATCAGTTCGCTGGCGTCGTTTCTCGTCGGCGCCGGCTGCTCGGCGGTGCTCGTCAACTGGGGGCGCCGCCGCGGCCTTCACAGCCAGTACGTGCTGCCGCTGCTGGTCGAGGCCGTGCTGCTCCTGCTGTTCGGGCTGCTCGGCAGCCACCTCGCGCTGTGGGAGGCGTTCTTCGTGCCCGTGACCGTGATCCTGCTGTGCTTCATCATGGGGCTGCAAAACGCGATGATCACGAAGCTGTCGGGCGCGGAGATCCGCACGACGCACATGACCGGTATCGTGACCGACCTCGGCATCGAGCTGGGTAAGCTGCTTTACTGGAACCGCTCGGCCGTCGACGTGGACATGCATGCGGTCGTCGCCAACCGCGCGAAGCTGAGGATTCACGGCACGATGCTGGCGTCGTTCTTCGTCGGCGGCCTGGCCGGCGCGATCGGCTTCAAGTACGTCGGCTACGTGTCGACGGTACCGCTCGCCGGCATGCTCGTCATGCTCGCGATCGTGCCCGTGGCCGACGACGTGCTGACCTGGTTCTGCAGGCTCGATCGCCGGCCCTGAGCCGGCGCAAAACCCAACCCGTGCGAGCGCATCTCGGCGGGACGCCCAGACAGATGCACGGCAACCGGCCGGACACCCCGTTTCGGCCGTGACGCCGTAAGCAGATGTATTATAATTTGATTAACATATCCGCCGACCCGTCCGCGCAATGGAAACGAAAACCGCCCGCCTGACCGTCCTGATCGACCCCGCGAAGAAAGAAGCCTTCGAGATGCTCTGCGCGGAGCAGGATCTCACGCCGTCACAAGTCGTGCGGCAGTTGATCCGCGAGTATCTTGACCGGCACGGCGTGACGTACAAGACCAAGAGCACGCTCGGCAAGCGCGTGAAGTAAGCGCGGCCGCGCAGGCCGCGCCCGCGGCGCCGGTTACGCGCCTGTTACGCGCCGATTTCCCATCGCCCGTGCGATTGCGCACGCCGGACCAGCCGCTGCGGATCGACGCATTCCCCGGCCTTCATGCGCCTTGCGGTGGCCGCCAGCTTGAGCTCGCCCGCCTGCGCACACGCGAGCGCGCGTTCGAGCAGGATGCGCAGCGACGGCAGCCGGCGGTCGTCCTTCCACGCGAACAGGACGAAGTTGTTGTCGTCGCCGCACGGCACCAGCGCATACGACGAACCGAACACCGATCGCAGTTGCTCGAGATGCTGCGGCAGCGCCGGATCGTCGTCCATCAGGTTGATCGCCAGCACGCCTGATTCGCTCAGGCGCGCGCGGCACGCGTTGAGGAACGCGGCGCCGGTACACCGGCCCGGCGTGCCGTCGGCAACAAACACGTCGTGCAGGATCACGTCCGTCCGGACGTCCGACCGCGCCACATGATCCGCGCCGTCGGCGCACACCACCGCGAACCGCGCATCATCGGCAGGAATCCTGAACACGTCGCGCAGCGCGATCACGTCCGGGTTGATCTCGACCGCGTCGATCGCAGCTCCAGGCAGGTGCCGGTAGCAGTACTTCGCGAGCGAGCCGCCGCCGAGCCCGAGCATGCAGATGTGCGCAGGCTCGGGCTGCAGCAGCAGAAAGCCCATCATCACGCGCGTATAGCCGAGCTCGAGCCGGGCCGGATCCCTGAGCGACATGAAGCTCTGCGTACCGAAATGATCGAAGTGCAGCGAGAGCGCGTGCCGCGTCTCCAGCACGAAAGGCCGGCCGTCGTTCAGCGGCGTCGCCAGGAACCTGACGAACGCTTCATAGGAAGTGCGATCCTCGATCATGCTCGGGTAGTCGGATGGGAACGGACGATCGCAGTGTACGCTCAGACCTTCTTCAGATAGCAGGCCTTCAGCATGAAGCCGCCCATGTCGGTCTTGCAATCGACTTCGTGATCGCCGCCGACGAGCCGGATGCTCTTCACCTTGGTGCCCATCTTCAGCGTGATCGACGAGCCCTTCACGCGCAGGTCCTTGATCAGCACGACCGAATCGCCGTCCGACAGCACGTTGCCGTTCGCGTCCTTGACGACGTCGCCCGCCGGCTCGTCGCCCGCTTCGGCGCCGGCGCCGGCCGACCATTCATGGCCGCAGTCCGCGCACACGGTCAGCGTGCCGTCCGGGTAGGTGTTTTCCATTGCGCATTGCGGGCAGGCGGGGGCGGCGTTCATTGCAGATTCCATTCGGGAGGCGTTCGGGTCGATCGATAAAGAAATGCCGGGCGAGCAGGCTGCGCGCCCGGGCAAGGGTGGCCGGGCACGCCCGCCAACGGAGCAGCGGACCGGTATCGGCGCACACGACATTATAATGCAATACACATGATCTGACCTATGCATTATAATTCCCCACTTTGCGACATTCAGCGAACTTGAAGACAGCTTCCGTGAGGATGCCGGCATGTTCGCACCGAATGGCGCACCTCGACCACCCGATCGACGCCCCGCGCCCCTGCGGGAAATCGTGAAAGGCCGGCCATCCGATGTACGCGACACGTGTCGTGAAACCGCGTTTCGCGCGCCCCCGGTGCGTTGCCGGCCCAGCGCCGCGCACCGACCCGACCACCCGTCCGGAGGCTTTCCAGCATCGTGGCAACCGTTGTGTACGTTCAAATCGGCCCCGCGTGGAACCGCAACCGCGGCTGCGCCGCACGAGACGCGGCCGTCGACGCGGCACGCCGCTTCGCAAGCGACATCCTGCTGATCGCGAACGGTCAGAGCGAGAACGCGAAGGACGGTGCCGCAGTCGCGTCGCTGCAGGTACACGGCGGCACGTCGGCCCAGGTGGTGGCCACCGGCCCCGACGAGGAAGCGGCGCTGCACGCGCTGCTTCCGTTGCTGCAGGCGCGCTGACGCTTGCACCGCCAATCTCGCGGCATGGCGCCGCCCACCCCGAATCTCCATTCTCCGAGGAAGCGATGAGCGACAACGACACGTCCAACACCCCCAACCTGTCAGCCTCCGCAATCTGGGCACTCGAACGCCTCGCCGACGTTCGCTACGGACGCGATGCGCCGGCGCTCGGCTGGTCGATCGCGCGGGAACTCGTGAGCGCGGGTTTCGTCAGCCATCCCGTGCACGGCCGCTCCGGCGCATCGATCACGGCCGAAGGGCGGACCTTCCTGAAAAGCCGGAAGTAGCGCGCCGGCGAGCCGCCGGGCTCGGAGCCCGATGCTGGCGATCGCGAGTCGCCGCGCATTCGGTTGATACTTTTGAGCAGTGATTTGGCAATTTTGCGTCTTACGAGGATCAGTCTGCGCTTCTAAAGTGGAGTCACCCCGAACGAACGGGCGTCAACTTTCCGATCAAGGAGCCAGTCATGAGCCGCATCGCCATCCCCGCCATCGAATCCGCCACCGGCGCAACCGCCGACGTCTACGCACAAGTCCGCAAGGTCGCCGGCGGCACCGTTCCGAACCTGTTCGCCGCCGTCGGCCATCTCGCGCCGAACGCGCTCGCGGCCGTGCTCAACGCCGAAGGCGTGCTCGCCGGCGGCACGCTGAGCAAGCAGGATCTCGAAACGATCAAGTTGCTCGTCAGCGCCGACACCGGCTGTGACTACTGCGTCGCCGCGCACAACCTGCTCGGCAAGATGACCGGCCTGTCGGCCGACGCGCTGCGCGCGATCCGCTCGGCCCAGCCGAACACCGGCGACGCGAAGCGCGACGCGCTGATCCGCTTCGTGCTGAACCTGCAACGGACCAGCGGCACGATCACCGACGACGAATTCGCGTCGATCCGCGAAGCCGGCTACACGGACGCACAACTCGCGGAAATCTCGCTCGCGATCGCGCTGACGATCTTCACCAACACGTTCAACCGCATCAACGACACGGTCGTCGATTTCCCGCCCGTGAAGTGAGCACCGCGGCATCGCCGGCATGCAGTCCCGATGCCGGCCCTTCCCGCGTTTCGATCGTGCCCGTCGCCGGCCCGTTGCCGCGACGGACGCGAGACGAACGGCACATAGACGATCTATGCCGGGGCGACGGCGCGGATGTTGCCGGCTGTCCGGATTGTCGTGCCCGAACGTTACCTGCTTGCACGTGTCACTCAACGCCAACGGGATGAAACGCGAAGCCGTCACCGCCAGCCGTCACGCTCCCGATACCGGGGAAATCCAGATGGGCGCCAGCCACGAAATAATGCGGCCGTGCCGCACGCCCCAGAAGTGCCAATCGTGTATCGCGAGCCCTCGACTGATTGCTGTCGAATTCCCATGAAATTTCGGGGCGCCCGAACTGCACCGACGGCACGTGGATAATGTCGCCCCACACCAGCAAGCGCCCGACACTGCTTGCCACTTCGTATGCGGTGTGTCCGGGAGAATGCCCGGTCGCGCGAACCGCAGTGATCCGGTCGCTCACGGCGAAATTGTCCGTAACCGGCGTGACGCGATCGCGCAGCCGGGCCAACCGGCCGGTAAATTCCGGGATTTCCTCCGGGCCGACGAGGATTCTCTTCGCTTGCGGAAATGCGTCCGAACCGTCCGGTGCGATCAGGCCGTTCACATGATCCTCATGGGTGTGCGTCAGCAACACGTCCGTGATACTGGACCTGTCGATCCCGGCTTCAGCGACCCCATCCACCAGTTCTCCCATCGTGGGATACCACGTGTTCGACGCGCCGGTGTCGACAATGACGGACCGTTCGCCGTCAATGATGACGAACGCATTGACCGACAGTCGCAATTGGTTGTCGACCAGATGCGTCCCGACGGGCGGCCGGTCGAAAGTCCCCCCACCGACTTGCCGGAGCCTCGTGGCAGGCATATCGACGTATCCGTCGCGGAGCGCAACGATCTTCAGATCGCCAAACTGGAAGGATGCGAAGTTCCGACCTTTTGCAATCAGCTTCATCGTGTTCGTGTCCATGCTCGCCGCCCCTCAAAATCAGACAATTGATCCATCAATGGGTGGAATAATATCTACCATAGGAGACTCAAGCAAGCGTACGGCCCGGGGGCAACGTTCAGCCGTCGGTGCGGCCTCCATGGCCGCGCATCCAGGCTCGTACCAATCGTTCTTCCAGACGATGCGTGCCCGAGGGCGCGGCAGGACGCATCTTCCGTGCTTGATGGCTTCTTCTATGGTGGATGATAATATCCGTTTGTCGATTCGACTCATCATGGGAAAGGAACCTATGCCGCAGGGACAAGACACCGAATCGGGCACAACGGACGAGAATGACTCGCTCTCGCGTGCCTTTGGGGGCCGTGTCCGCGGATTGCGGGAAGCTGCCGGGTTGACGCTGGAGCAACTGTCGCAACTGTCGGGGGTCAGCCGTGCCATGCTCTCCAAGGTCGAGCGCGGGGAGAAGAGCCCGACGATCGGCATCGCAACGAGAATCGCGCACAGCCTTCAGTCGTCGCTGACGGAACTGGTCGGGGGAGATCAACCCGAAGGCAATACGGTGGTCTTGCGCAGGGCGGCACGTCCCGTCTTTCGCGACCCCGAAACGGGTTTTGAACGGCACATCGTTTCGCCGGCGACAGGCGGCGGCCGCGTGGAGCTCATCTATCACTATCTTCCCGCCGGCGTGTCGACCGGCCTGCTTCCCGGGTACCCGTCCGGGGCGGAGAAGCAGATCGTCGTGACGATCGGCAATCTCGTCGTGGAGTTCAGGACCAAGAAGGAATATCTGGGACCAGGCGACTCGCTGTTCTTCCAGGCCGACGTCGAGCACGGTTTCGTCAATCAGACGTCGGAGCCATGCAGCTATTTCATGGTCATTTCTCGCCGCACCTAGCCCGCCCGTCCTGCCAAGCCGCATCGATACCGTTGTGTCCGGTCGTTCGGCGGATCGCCGCGGCAATCCGCGTTGAACCGGCACGCGCGCGGCTGTTCGCCGGTGCCGCGGTTGCGCGGACGGCTTGCCGACAGACGAGCCGTGGCAGGCGCACGACGACTGCCACGACTCGCGATGGACCCCAACGCGTGATCAAGCGCCGAACACGGCTCAACGAATGTCCACCGCCCGACCAGAACTGACATTGCGTCAGCGGGCCGCGACCGCCTGAATCTCCACCAGAAGATTGGACTCGGCCAGCCCCGCGACGATGACCATCGTGGTTGCAGCAGCGTGCCCCGCAAATCGCCGTTCGCGTTCCTTGCGGAAGAACGGCACGAGGTCCGGGCTCGTGATGAAGCCGTCGACCTTGACCAGATCCTTCGCGGTCATCCCGGCATCGGCCAGCACTGCCAGAAGGTTATCCCACGCCAACTCGGTTTGCCGCTCCGGATCGTCCGGAACGACACCGTCCGGCGTCACGCCCACTTGACCGGAAACATACAGCCAGCGTGCGTCACCGGACGCCGAAGCGCCCTGACTGTAGCAGGAGAACGGCGGTGCCATGCTGGCCGGATTGTGCAATTTGATGCTCATCGCTAACTCCTTCGAAGACCCGACTGAAGAGAAACAACACATCCATTTCGCGCCGGCAGCGACCTGTTATCCCGCCGGTCGGCACCGATCGATCCGGCAGACCTTCCTAAGGATTGCAAAATACTAAGCAGTCATCCGTGGAGGGACCGGATCGGATCTCCTCGGACATTCCTGCCGCCTGCGGCCAACCATTCGAGAAGATTTCCGACGCGCAACGACTGGCACCCCGGAGATTAAATCTCCTATAGAAGAATGTCAACGCGCAAATCCGGATTGCATGGCCTCTCATGCGAGGCTCTCCGGGCGGCCATACGACGCGATCCGGCGTCCGGTCACACTCAACGCCTATCAACCCGTTTGTCCCACGGGCTTACCCAGCTTCCCGCAATCAACGGGATTCCGCTGGCTGCCCCGCCCGGGCTTACGTGCAGCCGAACAGCGTCCCACAGCGCCTGCCGCCGGTGTTCGCATTCGCCAGGCCACTCTTCCAAAGGAGAATATGTTTCCCATAACGCAATCGGTGCCCGCCGGGGCCGCGGCCTGGATTCTCGATGTCGATTGCGCTCGGCTCGATTCGCACACAGCGTTGTTCTTCGCCGGCACGCCGTTCGTTCCGGCAACAGCAGGACATGAACGGAAAGCCGGTTGAGATGCGGCCCGGCAGAGCGTCCCCTCAGCCCGCGACGGCTGCCAGGGCAAACGACACCCGATGCGATGCAGCCCCTCCCACCTACTCCGCGTCGTCGGCAACACCGTCGTCCGCTGCTGCCGCCTCTCGTCGATCGCCGAACGCCTGGCGCCGCCAGTCGCCGGGCGTCATCCCCGCCCAGCGCGTGAACACGCGCCGAAACGCGGCGACCGACTGGTAACCGACGTCGGCCGACACGGCCTCGGCGCTGGCCGACGGCTGGCGCAGCGCATTCGCGGCGAGGCTCATCCGGATGTCGGTCAGCAGGTCGGCGGCCGAGTGCCCGAGCTTCGACTGGAAATGACGCATGAAGGTCGCGCGCGACATGCTGCACAGCGCGGCCAGTTCGGGCAGCGTCCACGGCCTCGCCGGATCGTCGAGCATCGCGACGATCGCGGGCGCGAGGCGCGGATGGCCGGCCAGCGCCAGCAAGCCGGTCGGCGCCTGCGCCGATTCGCTGATCGCGCGCAGCGCGAGCGCGAACAGCGCCGCCGACAGTGCGTTCAGGATCGCGAGGCCGCCGAGCTGCTGCTCGAGCGATTCCGCACGCATCAGTTCCACGAGTGCAGTCAGCCGCGCGGTCGCGGCCAGCGCGTCGGGCGTCCGGCTGTCCACCGCCGCGCGCACGACGAGATCCGACGGCAGGTGACGCCGGATCAGCCGGTCGTGCGGCGGCGCGACCACGAATCGCCCGCACAACATGTCCAGCCGCTCCCCCGTGCCCGCGTTCTCGCCGATGAAAACGTGACCGCCGGGCCGCTTGATCGCCGGCACCGGCGGCAGCCCGCTGCCGTCGTGCAGCACGTGCGGGGAGCCGTGCGGCAACAGCACGAGGTCGCCGCCGCCGAGCTCGCGCACCGTGCCGTCGTCGGGATTCTCGAGGATCGCGCGGCCGCGCAGCACGACGTGATACGGAATCTCGCGCGCGGGCGAGCGCTCGTACGCGATCGCCCACGGCGCGCCGAACGCGCAGCGGATTTCCAGCTTCCCCGTGACCGTGACGAGCGTCATGAAGCGGCTGAGCCAGTCGGATTCGAGCGTCATGATGAGCGGTGGTGGCGAATCGGGAATGCGGCGCGCGTACCACGCGCGCCACGTGCAATCCCGATTATCGCGCGGGACGGTCGTGCATTCTCACCCGACCGTGCCGCGGGCCGCGGCGGTGCGCCGCCGACGCGCCAAGACCGCACGACGTTCTACGGCGGCGATGCGCGCGGGCATATGAACTACCCGCTTCATCGGGAAGCAGCGCTTGCGTGATGCCGGGCCTGCGGCTTGCGCGGGCGACGCGTCGGGACAGCATTCGCTGAATGCCGACCACCGTGCCGTGCGCTGCGGCGGATGAGAGGATCCTTGGCGGCGAAGGACGGTCTCTGGCCCGGGCCGTATGTCGCCCCGTATGTCTGCGTTGCGCACGCTCACCCGGGCGAGGGGTTTTGATATCATTTCAGCGCTCTGCCGTGCCGGCCGCGTGATCGCCGTCACCGATCCGTCGAAGCCGATGAAGCGAAACCTGTTCGTGATCGCGAACGTCGAGCCGCTCGACATGCCGATCATCGATGCGGGCGCCGACGCGGCCGCATCGACGACCACCGGCAACGCGGCATCGACGTGCCGACCGCCCGACCGCCCTGTTCAACGCCTTCCCGGAAACCGCGATGCCGCCCGTCTCCTCTCCGCCCGTTCTCGACACGCCGCGCCTCGTCCTCGAAGGCCATCCGCTCGGCGACTTCGACGCGCTCGCCGCGATGTGGGCCGAGCCGGACGTCGTCGCGCACATCTTCAACGGCGAGCCATCCGCGCCGCGCGACTCGTGGATGCGCATGCTCGCGTATCGCGGGCTATGGCCGCTGCTCGGCTATGGCTACTGGGCGATTCGCGAGAAGGCGTCCGGCCGCTATGTCGGCGACCTCGGTTTTGCCGATTTCCACCGGCTCATCGAGCCGTCGATCCGCGGCGTGCCGGAAGCCGGCTGGGCACTCGCGACATGGGCGCACGGCAAGGGCTACGCGACCGAGGCGCTCGCGGCCGCGCTCGCGTGGCTCGATGCGCAGCAGCGGTTCGAACGCAGCGTGTGCCTGATCGCGCCGACCAACGTCGCGTCGATCCGCGTGGCGGAGAAAGCCGGTTATGGCGATCCGGTGCGCATCCGCTTCAACGACGCCGATTCGTTGCTGTTTTCACGCGCGAGCCGGTGAGCGCAAGGCCGCGCACTCGCGCGCGGCCGAGACACAATGCGGCGCCGTTACTTGCCCACTGTCTTTTCGCCGAACGCCGCAACAGCCTGTTCCGGATCGCGCGCGAGCCCTTGCGCGAACACCTTCAAGCCTTCGAGCAACGGCGTCAACGCATCCCAAAGCGCTTCGTCGTGCAGCAACCGGTACGCGCCGCGCACACCGGGCGCGACGTGCTCGTGCTGTGCCGGCTGCCACGCGCCCACGTGATGCAGCGCATCCGCCGCCGCGAACACGGCCTTGCCGAACTGTTCGGGCGGAATCCGCGACAGCGCCATCAGCAGCACCGCGAGATTCTGCATGCCGCTCTGCATGCCCGGCTTGTCTAGCGCATCGACGAACGTATCGGCCAGCCGCGCGTTCGCGGTGACGACCTCGTTCGCAAAATGCAGGAAACCATGCCGGTGCAGGCTGCCGAGCAGGTGTTCAAGCGCGTCGTGCGCACTGGGCTCCGCGTGCGGAGGCGTCATGTCGGGGGGCTGGCGGTCGGTCATCGGCTTGTCTCCGAATGGGGCGCCACGTTGCCGTCGGGCCGGCAGTCACGCGCGCGCCGATTTCGTCTCGTTCATCTTTCGCTGGGCGGCGGCACCGCTTACTACAGTCTAGTACCCGGTATGTTCGCCCCGCGTTGTCATACCCATATGTCCGTACTCGACGGCCACGAAATGACAAGCCCTTGAAAAATCCGGATGTTCGGCCCCCGATAGCGAAGCATGCCTGCGCGCCCGTCACGATTTCCGCCGGGTTTCAGGCTGATCGTCGGCCGTTTCGCGATCGTCGTCAGTGCCTGGCGTGCCCTCGCGCGCGGCGGCCCGCTTCGCCAGTTCGAGATAGTTCCGGGCAAGCTCGCGCAACTCGTCTTCCGACGCATCCTCGATCCCGATCAGTTGATCGTTCGCCGCGCGCGTCACGGCGACGAGCTCGTCGAGCTTCAGGTGCAGCGCGACGTTGTCGCGGTTCTGGTTGCGCTGCAACAGGAACACCATCAGGAATGTGACGATCGTCGTCCCGGTATTGATGACGAGCTGCCACGCATCCGAATAGTGGAACACCGGCCCGCTGACGAGCCAAACGACGACAACGGCGACCGCGCTGCCGAACGCGACCGGCGACCCGGCCCAGACGGTCACGTGCGATGCGAAGCGTTCGAATGCACGCGTGACGGGATGCCGGGCCGGAACCAACCGCGGATCGGCCGCGACTCCGCCGCCCGCGCCTAGACCGACGCGGGATGAATCGTTCGATTCGCGCATGGCGCCTCCCGGTTGAGACTGGTGATTGTGGCGCGTGCGAACCCGGCCACGAGCGGCATCGGGTTCGGCATGCAAGCGGGCGCCGCCCGCGAACGAGCATTTCGCGTGCCCGGCGGGCTCGAACCGCGGCACAAATCCGCGAACGCGGTGTACCGGAAACGCATGCGGGCGTACACAACCATGCGTCGATTGCGGCTCGCCGAGGGTTTCCCGCGTCCGGACAGCTCACGCTCCGTTACTTCGCACACGAAACCGATTTGTTGCGGCGATGTGGTTTTCAACCTCATGCCTGCAACGCGTCACGCCGGCAACACCGCCACCGCCTTGATCTCGACGATATACCCGGGCGACCCGCCCAGCATGTGCGCACCGACCGCCGTCCACGCCGGCTTCGGATGCGCATCGAGGTAGCGGTCGCGAACCTGCATGAACAGCGGCAGGTCGCGCATGTCGGTATGGAACGTCGTCAGGTCGACCACGTCGTTGAACGATGCACCGGCCGCCTCCAGTACGCTCTTCAGGTTCTCGAACGCCTGCACGATCTGCGCTTCGCGGCCTTCGACGAGTTGCATCGCCGCGTCGCGGCCGATCTGGCCGGACACGTAAAGCGTATCGCCCACCTTCAGGCCCGGCGCGTAGCCGATTTTTTCGTACACCGCTTCCATTCCCGCCGGAACGATGGCTTTGCGATCACGCATGAATGTCTCCGTGGCCGGCGTCTCGGCGCCGGCCGGCTAGTTGGTTATCGATGAACACATGCAAGGCAAGCGGCTTCACCGCGCGCCGCTCAACCCGTATCGCCGCCCGCGACCGGCAGCACGGTGCCGGTGATGTAGCTCGCCTCGTCGGAGGCCAGGAACAGGATCGGCGCGATCTGCTCGTCGAGGCTGCCGTAACGCTTGAAGAACGTCGAATCGGTCACCTGCCGCACGGCCTCGCTCATCCACGCCAGTTCCTGCTCGCTGTCGCCGGCCGCATTGCGCGGCACGCGGCGCGGCGGCGCACTGGTGCCGCCGGGCGCGGTCGCGACGACGCGGATGTTGTGCTCCGCGTATTCCATCGCGAGCGCCTGCGTCAGCGCGTTGACACCGCCTTTCGCCGCCGAATACGGCACGCGGCGAATACCGCGCGTCGCGTTCGACGAGATGTTGACGATCGTGCCGCCGCCGCGCGCGAGCAGGTGCGGCAGCACCGCGTGACAGGTATAGAGCGTCGGCATCAGCGAGCGGCGGATCTCCGCGTCGATCTGCGCCGGCTCGAATTCGGCGAACGGGCGCATGCGAATCGCGCCGCCGACGCCGTTGATCAGGATGTCGATGCCGCCGAACGTCTGCACCGCGCAGTCCATCGCCGCGTGCGCGCCGTCGTAGGTTTCGAGATCCGCGACGAATCCGGCCGTCTCGCCGCCCGTCGCTTCGGCCGCCACCTCGGCGACGAAATCCGCGCGATCGACGAACAGCACCTTGCCGCCCTCGGCTGCCGCGCGCAGCGCGACGCCGCGGCCGATGCCCTGCGCTGCGCCGGTGACGACGACGACCTTGCCGGAGAATCGTTGCATGATCATGCCGCCTTTGCCGTGACGTTGGGGGTGAACTTCTCGTAGTGGAAGCTGTTCGGCTTCACGCCTTCGTCGTCGAAGTACTTGCGCACCGCGTCGACCATCGGCGGCGGCCCGCACAGATAGACGTCGACGTCGCCGTCGTTCAGCGCATCGGCCGGGATGTGCTGCGTGACCCAGCCCTTGCGCGGATGGCTCGACGCGGCGTCCGCGACGACGGTCGCAAAGCTGAAGTTCGACAGTTTCGCCGCGCAGGCTTCGATCGCGTCGACCAGCACGAGATCGAGATCGCGCGTCACGCCGTAGATCAGGTGCACCTTCTGCTGCGAACCGGTGCGCGCCAGCACCTCGAGCATCGACAGGAACGGCGCGAGGCCCGTGCCGCCCGCGAGGAACAGCAGCGGACGCTGCACGTCGCGCAGGTAGAAACTGCCGAGCGGCCCGTGCAGTTCCAGCGTGTCGCCCGGCTGCGCCGATTCGAGCCACGTGCTCATCACGCCGCCGGGGATCTTCTTGATCAGGAAGCTGACCTTCGCGTCGGCCGGCGCCGACGAGAACGAATAGGAACGGTGCTGGCCGCTCGCGGGCACGTCGATGTTCACGTACTGGCCCGGCAGGAACACGGGCGCGGCCGCGCCGACGTCGAGTTCGAGCACGACGGCCGCATCGTTGTGCTGCTCGACCCTCGTCACCGTCGCGGCGAACCCGCTCTGGCCGGTCTTGCATGCGACCGACGACGTCGGCACCGCGATCACGCAATCGCCTTGCGGCACCATCTGGCACGTCAGCACGAGGCCGCTGTCCTTTTCGTCTTCGGTCAGCGCGTCGTCGATGTAGTCGTCGCCGAGGTCGTAGCTGCCGCTTTCGGCGCGGCACTTGCAGGTGCCGCACACGCCGTCGGAACAGTCCATCGGCAGGTTGATCTTCGCGCGGAAGGCCGCGTCGAGGACTTTCTCGCCGGCCTTGCAGTCGATGAAGCGGGTCACCCCGTCCTCGAAATTCAGTGCAATCTTGTAGCTGGACATGGCATCACCTCCACTTCCCTTCATGACAAAACAACGGCGTCAGACGTGGTAGACGTCGAGCACCTGCCGGATGTAGTCGTTCTTCAGCACGATCTTCTTGTACGAGATCAGCCACTCGCCGCCCACCTTGCGCAACGTGACGAACATCGTGCCGAAGAAGTGATCGGTCACGCGGTAACGATGGTTCAGCGTGTGAAAGTTGTAGCGCACGTCCACTTCGTTCTCGCGTTCGGCGAGCACCTCGACGTTCGTCACGTTGTGGCTGGTGCGCGGCTCCGGCGTCGACGCGCCGCTGCGCTCGGTCTTGATCCGGAACACGCGATCCTCGAGGCCACCGCGATCCGGGTAGTACATCAGCGAGATCTGGCTCTGGTGGTCGTCGGTCGGCCGATCGTCGTCGTCCCACGCAGGCATCCAGTACGTGACGTCTTCCGTGTAGCAGGTCAGCCACTCGTCCCACTGGCGATCGTCGAGCAGGCGCGCTTCGCGATACAGCGCCGCGCAGACAGTCCGGTAATCGAAGTTCATGCCGCCACCTCCCCGCGTTCCTTCTTCAGCGCATCGCGCATCACATGCACCCAGTGTTCGTGCTGGCACACGAACAGCCCTTCGTCCTCGCTGCGCTCGCCCGAGATGCGCGGGTTCAGCCCCATCTTCCTCGCGTTCTCGTCCGGCCCGTCGACCCACAGCGGCGCGCCGCGCGACAGGTCGTTCCACATCGCCGTGATGCCCGCGTAACCGGCCTGGCATGCGCGGAACTCTTCGAGGTCGTCGGCCGTGCCCATGCCGGTCACGTTGAAGAAATCCTCGTACTGGCGAATGCGGACCGTGCGGTCGGCTTCGCTTTCGCCCTTCGGCGCGAAACAGAAAATGGTGACTTCGGTCCTGTCGACGCCGAGCGGCCGCACGACGCGAATCTGCGTGCTGAACTGGTCCATCAGGAACACGTTCGGGTACACGCACAGGTTGCGCGTCTGGTTGACGATGAAATCGGCCTGCACGTCGCCGACGCGCGCCTTGATCTCGTCGCGATGCTGGAACACGGGCCGCACTTCCGGATTCATCGTCTGCGTCCACAGCAGGATGTGGCCGTTGTCGAACCCGTACACGCCGGCGACCGACTTGCTCCAGCTGTTCGCGTCGACGGCCTTGGTGCCGTCTTCCTTGCGGCGGCCCATCGTCGCCGCGTAGTTCCAGTGCACGGTGCTGACGTGGTAACCGTCGCAACCGTTCTCCATCTGCATCTTCCAGTTGCCTTCGTAGATGTAGGACGAATTGCCGCGCAGCACTTCGAGCCCGTTCGGCGCCTGGTCGACGATCTGGTCGATGATCACGCGCGTTTCGCCGAGGTAGTCCTCGAGCGGCAGCACGTCGGCGCTGAGGCTGCCGAACAGGAAGCCGCGATAGTTCGCGAAGCGCGCGACCTTCTTCAGGTCGTGCGACCCGTTCGTGTTGAACTGCACCGGATACTCGGTCGTCTTCTCGTCCTTCACCTTCAGCAGCTTGCCGGTATTCGAGAACGTCCAGCCGTGGAACGGGCACGTGAAGCTGCCCTTGTTGCCGTGCTTGCGGCGGCACAGCATCGCACCCTTGTGCGCGCATGCATTGATCACCGCGTGCAGCTCGCCGGTCTTGTCGCGCGTGATGACGATCGGCTGACGGCCGATCCACGTCGTGTAGTAGTCGTTGTTGTCCGGGATCTGGCTTTCGTGCGCCAGATACACCCAGTTGCCCTCGAAGATGTGCTTCATCTCGAGTTCGTACAGCTCGGCGTGGGTGAAGATGTCGCGGCGGCAGCGGAATACGCCGGCCTCCTTGTCATCCTGCACGGCGGTGGCGAGCAGGTGATCCAGTTCGTTGGCTTGGTCGATGGTGGCGGACATGCTGGCTCCTCCCATGCGCGTGCCGCGTCCTGCAAGGCACGCTCGCATCGGTATCGGTTGAATCTCGCGGGAACCCGGCCGGCGGCGGCGCATCCGCGCCGCGCCGTCGGGCGGTTACGCCGTCGCGGCTGCGCGCAGGCGGTGGACGATCTGGTTGTCCTTGCCCTGTACCAGCGGCGTCAGCACGAAGTTGAACTCGATGTCCTGGTACGCATCGGCCTTCATGCCGAGCGCCGTGCCGCCGGTCTTGCCGACCACCGGCGGGATCAGTTCCTCGCGCGTCGCATACGCGAAGTCATCCCAGATCAGCGGATCGCCGGCGATGTTGAACTGCGTCGTCAGCTTGCGGTGGTCGTGGCTGTCGACGAAGAAGTGCACGTGCGCCGGACGGTTGCCGTGACGGCCGAGGCCGTTCAGCAACTGCTGGGTCGCGCCCTGCGGCGGGCAGCCGTAGCCGACCGGCATCAGCGTGCGGAATTCGTACTTGCCGTCGGCGCCCGTCTTCACCGCGCCGCGCAGGTTGAATTCGGTCTGCGCGCCGGTCGGGTCGAAGTGCGAGTAGAAGCCTTTCGAGTTCGCGTGCCAGCATTCGACCACCGCGCCTGCGACCGGCTTGCCGTCGAGGCCGGTCACCGTGCCGTGGATCACGAGCGGGCCCGCGCCGTCGTCCGCATCGAGGTCGATCTTCGATACGCCGTCGCGCACCGGCGCGCCCGCGACATACAGCGGCCCTTCGATCGTGCGCGGCGTGCCGCCGTCGAGGCCGACCGCCTTGTCTTCGGCGTCCATCCGGATGTCGAGATACTTCTCGAGGCCGAGGCCGGCCGCGAGCAGCGCTGCTTCGCCATCCTGACCAAGCTTGTTCAGGTAGTTGACGCCGGCCCACACTTCGTCGGGCGTGATGTCGAGATCGTCGATCGCCTTGAACAGGTCGCCGAGCAGGCGCAGGACGATCTGCTGCGACCGCGCGTTGCCGCCGTTCCCGCCGGCGTTCGACGCGGCCTTCAGCAGATCCTGCACTTCCCGGGTATCGAAAACTTTGACGCTCATGATGATGTCTCCACGTGGTTTTAGGGGAATGACGGCTTTGCGTGACTCGGGTTACCGCGCGACTTTCGTCAGCCCGTCGCGGGTGAATCGCCTGACCTTGTCCTCGTCGAGTTCGATGCCGAGACCGGGGCCGTCCGGCACGGTCAGTTCGAAATCGCTGTAATCCAGCGGCTGCGTCAGGATCTCTTCGGTGATCAGCAGCGGCCCGAACAGTTCGGTGCCCCACTGCAGGTTCGCGAAACTCGCGAACAGGTGCGCGGAGGCAATCGTGCTGAACGCGCCTTCGAGCATCGTGCCGCCGTACAGCTCGATGCCAGCCGCGTCCGCGATCGCGGCCACGCGTTGTGCCGCGAAGAGCCCGCCGCTCTGTTCGATCTTGATCGCGAACACGTCCGCGCCGTGATGCTTCGCGATGTCGAACGCGCTGTCGGGGCCCTGCAGGATTTCGTCGGCCATCAGCGCAACCGGAAAGCGACGCATCAGGCGCGCGAGTGCCGCGGCCGACGCGACCGGCTGCTCGACCAGTTCGCAGCCGGCATCGGCCAGCGCCGGAATCGCGCGCACGGCCTGCGTTTCGCTCCATGCCATGTTCACGTCGACGCGCACCGACGCGCGATCGCCGACGGCCTTTTTGATCTCGGCCACGTGCCGGATATCCGCCTCGGGCGACTTCGCGCCGATCTTCAGCTTGAACACGTTGTGGCGGCGCAGGTCGAGCATTCGCTCGGCTTCGGCGATGTCGGTGGCCGTGTCGCCGGAAGCGAGCGTCCATGCGACCGGCAGGCGGTCGCGGCGGCGGCCGCCGAGCAGTTCGCTGACCGGCACGCCGAGCCGCTTGCCGTGCGCGTCGAGCAGCGCGGTTTCGAGCGCGCTCTTCGCGAAGTGGTTGACCTGCGCGAGCTTGCCGACGAATGCCATCAGCGTCTGGATGCGCGTCGCGTCCTTGCCGACGATCGCCGGTGCGAGGTACGTGTCGATCGCGAGTTTCATCGCCTCGGGGCTTTCCGGGCCGTAGGCCATGCCGGCGATCGTGGTGCCCTCGCCGATGCCCGTCACGCCGTCGCTGCAGAACACCTGCACGAGCATCAGCGTCTGGCCGTGCATCGTCGCGACCGACAGCTTGTGCGGGCGGATCGTCGGCAGGTCGACGAGGCGGGTTTCGATGCGTTCGACGGTGGCGGAGGACATGGGGCACGCTGCTTGTGGGGAGTTCATGGGACGGATTTATACGCGCCGGGCAAATGCACCGTCCAATACTTTTGGCCTCGGATTTTCATACCTGACAGGTATTGAAATTCGAAGATATACGCGAATCACTGCGGCGCACCATACCTGTTTTGGTTGATTATCGGTGCACGGCGCCTTGCTGGAGCGGGATGAGAACGGGTGCGGGATACGGCGGTTCGCGCGTTGCGCTGCGGCCGCTTGCAGACAGGTAGCGACCGCGGAAATCAGCGGTCGTCGCGGAAAACCCAGGGTTTTCCTGAGGGGAAAGCGAGCCGGACGGCAGCGGCACGACGGGCCGCCGCTTCATCCGGCATACGTGAATGGCCGGTCAGCGGCCAGCCGCTGCGACCGACGCTTGCCATTGCACGGCCACGCCGGCGTAATCCCTGACCTTGAAAGCCGAGCCGTCCTGGACATGGACCCAGCCCAGCGTCCGGTCGGCCAGCGGCTTGTCGTGCTCGTCCGTCGCGATCTTGACGATCGCATGCGCACGAATATGCACGAGACCGTCCGGATAGTCGGACGACGGGTTCGCCAGCGTCACCGTCACGAACGGGCCGAGGTCCTGCAGAAGTTGAGCGACCGGCGGAAGGTCGGCGATCAGCAAACTGCCGCCCTTGACGCGATCGTCCACGCGGATGGCCATGCTGTCCGGCCGCCGGTGCGCGGCGGTCGGCTGCGACATCCAGAGCACGTGATCCGGGTTCACATAGACGACATCGGGATCGCCCATGGCGTCGCGCGTTTCAATCCGGGGTATCGGCATGCAGGGTCTCCAGTCGATCGTTGGGCACCGGGCGTCGGTGCGTCTCTCCCATGATGATGCCGCAATATGTCGGCTTTCCACGTGTCCGCCGACGTGTGGCGACGGAGCTCGTCAGGTCCGCATCCGGAGCATCACGCGACCGCCTTTACCGGCAGGCCGGTGCGCCGACTCAACCCGGCGGCACCGACTATCCTCGCCACGTTGCCTGCGCCAGCTTCGCCACCAGTTCGTCGTACACCACCCGGATGCGACGGGGCATCGGGCCACGCCGCGGCCGATAAACGTGCAACTTCCACGGTTCGGGTTCGAGGCTCGGCAGCAACCGCACCAGGCGCCCCTTCTTGATGGTCGGCCGGACGAGATACTCCGAGCACTGGCCGAATCCCAACCCCGCACACACGGCCTCGATCTCCGCCTCGGCATCGTCCGTCAGATAGGCCGGCGATACCGGCTTGAATTGTTGCTCCCCGCGAAAAATCCACGGCCACGCCCGGCCACTCGCGCGGTCGATCAGGCACGTCACCGGCATCGATTCGAGTGCCTTGAGGTTTTTCGGCTCACCCAGCCGCTTGATCAGCGACGGTGCGCCAACGACCCACATCGGCAACGGCCCGACCATTCGCGCGACAAAGCGGTTGTCTCCGATCGCCCCGACCCGCACGCCGATGTCGATCTGTTCGTCGACCACCGGCGAAGGCACATCCGACAGCCTCAGATCCGGCACGAGACCCGGATACCGCTGCACGAGATCGGTCAGGACCGGCTGGACGTAATGACGCCCCATGCCTGACGGGGCCGTGATCCTGACGACGCCGACCGGTTCGTCGACCTGACCGTTCGCGGCCCCGAACAGCCCGTCGACGGCAGAAAGCGCCGCCTGCGCTTCAAGCGCAAACGACTGCCCGAAGGCCGTAATCCGGATACTCCGGGTCGTCCGGTGGAAAAGGGTTTCGCCCAGCATCTCTTCGAGTTCGCGCACCGCGCGCGTGACGACCTGCGGCGACACACCGAGACGCGCCGCCGCCTCGCGGAACGTGGGCGCCGCGGCCGCCGCCGAAAAGATCTTCAGGATGTCGAGCCGGTTGAGCATGAGGAACCCCTTTGACGCTCGCGAAGAAGCGATTTTAATTCCTGCGACAGGAATTCTGAATGCGCCATTGTTCCATTTTTTTGCGACCGCCGAACGACCACAATGAGCTTCAGACGTCGTTTTGACGTGGATGGTCAACCACTCTGGAGCATCTCATCATGAACGCAAGCTCACATCCGGCTCAACTCGAGAGCCGCATCGCACTGGTGACGGGTGCCAGTTCCGGCATTGGCCGCGCATCTGCGATCGAACTCGCCCGTCGCGGCGCGAAGGTCGTCGTTTCCGCGCGGCGCAAGACCGAACTCGATCGACTGGTCGACGAAATCACGACCGCCGGCGGCGAAGCCAACGCATTTGTCGCGGACGTCGCGAGCGAGGACGATCTCCGCAAGCTCTTCGACTTCACGGTATCGACCTACGGACGCCTCGATATCGCGTTCAACAATGCCGGCACGGAAGGCATGTTCGCGCCACTGCTCGAGCAGGATGCCGAACGATTCGACATGGTGTTCGAACCGAATGTGCGCGGCGTGTTCAACTCGATGAAGTACGCGGCCGAAATCATGCTGCGCCAGGGTTCGGGCAGCATCATCAACAACGCGTCGATGGGCGGGCTGATCGGCTTCGAGAATGCGTCGGTCTATATCGCGAGCAAGCACGCGGTGATCGGGATGACGAAAACCGCTTCGATCGAGTGGTTCAAACGAGGCGTGCGCGTCAACGCACTGTGCCCCGGGCTGATCGAAACGCCGTTCCATCATCGCGGCATCTGGCCGTCGGACGATGCACGGCAGGGCTTTGCCGCAGCGACACCGGCAGGACGGTGGGGGTCCGCTGAGGAGATGGCGACGATCGTCGCGTTCCTCGCATCGGACGATTCCAGCTATGTGTCGGGGCACGCGCTCGTGGCCGACGGCGGCTACTCGATTGCATGACACCTGAAGCGCGACCTGAAATGCTGTGGCCACTCATCGTTGCGTAACGGAACTGACAGCGCGACATGACAGCGAGGACTGGCAGCACGAACCGACTGTGCGCTGTCGGTTCGCGTATCCCGGTTCATCCGGGCAGTGAATGCATCGGGTCGCTGCCGCCTTCACTGCACGCCGGTGGCCGCTGTCGGCTCCGCCACCGCCCGTTTCGCGTGCAGGCGCAACGCGAGCCACGCAATCCCGACCGCGAGCGCGCCGACCACGCCGCCGAAGGTGCCGACCCACGGCAGCCCGAAGTCTCCCGCGATATGGTTGCCGAGCAGCGCGCCGGCGCCGATGCCGACGTTGTACAGGCCCGAGAAGATCGACACGGCCAGGTCGGTCCCCTCCGGCGCCAGCTTCAGCACCCATGCCTGCATCGCGAGGCCGAAACAGACGATCGCCCCGCCCCAGACCAGCGTATGCACGGACAGCGTGACGATGTTCAGCGCGCACGGGAACAGGATCAGCAGGCAGCCCGACAACGCGACGATCGACGCCAGCAGGAACGTGTCGGGCCGGTGCGGATAGATGCGGTTGAAGCAGATCGCGGCCGGCATGCCGGCGATGCCGAACAGGATCAGCACGTACGTGATCCGGCTGTTGCTCGCGTGGTTCACGCTCTGGACGAAGGGTTCGATGTACGTGTACGACGTGAAGTGCGCGGACACGACGAGCACGGTGATCGCGTACAGCGCCACCAGCGCCGGCTTGCGCAGAAAGACGCCGATGCTGCTGACGGAGCCGGCGCCCTGGCTCGGGAGCTCGGGTAACGTCGCGCGCAGCAGCAACAACGCAAGGCCCGCCGCGCCCGCGATGATCAGGAACGTGACGCGCCAGCCGAACGCCTCGCCGATCACGCGCCCGAGCGGAATGCCGGCGACCATCGCGATCGACGTGCCCATCGCCAGCATGCTCAGCGCGCGGCTTTTGCGGTCGCTCGGCGCGAGCCGCACCGCCAGCGGGACGGAAATCGACCAGAACACCGCGTGCGCACACGCAATGCCCAGCCGGCCGACCATCAGCACCGCGAAATTCCACGCGACACCGGTCACGATGTGGCTGACGATGAACACCATCAGCGCCCAGACCAGCAGCCTGCGGCGCTCGACATGACGCGTGACCAGCGTCAGCGGCAGCGACACGACGGCAACGGCCCACGCGTAGATCGTCAGCATCAGGCCGACGTCGGTCGGCTGCATGTGCAGGCTGTCGCCGATCGCGCTGAGCAGCGCAACGGGCACGAATTCGGTGGTATTGAAGATGAAGGCGGTGAGTGCGAGGGCCCATACGCCCCACCACGCATGCTGGGAACCGACGGCATCCGGTGTTGCCATACCTGGAATCGACGAGACGAGGGTTGGGGGCGCGCCCGGCGCGGAAAGCCCGGCCCGGCGGATCGCCGCGATTGTACCAGCGGCGCTTGACGCTTCACGGCACGTTGCGGCCACGGGACATCGCCATGACATGGCCGTGCGCCGATAATGTGTCGACAGGATTTTCACCGGCGATTCGCTCGAACCCTATCGAGCCAGGAGATTCACATGCGCATTGAAACGTCTTTTCTGTTCGATCTCGACGGCACGCTCGTCGACAGCGTCTATCAGCACGTGCTCGCGTGGAAGGAAGCGCTCGATGCCGAGGGCATCGAACTGTCGGTATGGCGCATCCATCGCAAGATCGGGATGAGCGGCGGCCTGTTCCTGAATCAGCTGCTGCGCGAGACGGCGGGCGACATCGACGCCGAGCGCGTCGAACGGCTCGCGCGGCTGCATGCGGCCGCGTACCAGCGGCTGCGCGCGCAGGTTCGTCCGCTGCCGGGTGCGCGCGAGCTGCTGGCCGCGCTGTCGAGCGCGGGCATCCGCTGGGCGATCGCCACCAGCGGGCGGATGGAAACCGCCGCCATCAATCTCGAAGCGCTCGGCGTCGATCCGGCGAAGCAGGTCGTCGTCACGCGCGACCAGGTCAAGTACGCGAAGCCGGACCCCGACCTGTTCCTGACCGCGGCCGCGCAACTGAACGTGCCGATCGAACACACGGTGGTCGTCGGCGACAGCATCTGGGACATGCTCGCCGCCAGCCGCTGCCGCGCGCTCGGCGTCGGGCTGCTGTCGGGCGGATACGGCAGCGACGAACTGGAACGCGCAGGCGCGCTGCGCGTGTACGACGATCCGGCGGATCTGCTGTGGCATCTCGATGAAATTGCCGCGCGGCCCTGAATCGTCCGGATTCCCGCCGCAGGGCGACACGCCGCGATCGCAGTCGCGGCGGCAGCCATGAATGACCGATGCGCGTCACGCGCAACGGTCCCCGGCCCGAGGCCGGCAGGCGTCAGGCTGTCGCGACACACAGCACCGGCGCGCGAGCGCGACGCCGGTCAGTCGTCGTCGATGCGCTTGTCGATCAGATAACGCCCGCGCTCGACGCCCGCGCGCAGCGCTTCGTTCTCGGTCAGCCATTCGGGGCCGGGGGCCGCCGGCGCGGCCAGCTCGATGCGCGCGCCGCCGACATACACCTGCACCTCGTCGCGCCACGCGCCGCTGTCGTTGCGCCGCGCCCACACGCGGATCTCGTGGCCGCGATACGGGTCGAGAATCTGTGCGTCCTGTTGATGTTGCACGGTGGCCTCCTTTGCCTGTCGGCGGTGACGATGCAACACATGCACGCCGCGCGCCGCGGCGGGCCCTTGCGCACGTTGCGTTCCCGGTGCCGGCCGGCACCGGCCGCGTGCACGTCGAGCCGTTCGATGCCGCGCGGCGTACGTTTCAGCGACCGCGTCTCAATCATGTAAAAACGACAGCCCCGACCACCGGTTTCCCGCGCGCGCCCTGCCGCACGGCACGCCGCGCAGCAGGCACATGCGTTGCGGCAACGCGACGTTATCGACCGCCGCCGCCCGCCCGCGCCAAGCCATGGACTCCACGCCGACCTTCGCTCCGCACATCTATTTTTGCGACGCCCGCCTCGTCGGGCCGCTCGACGCGTGGGGGCAGCCCTTCGCGCATATCGCCGGAATGGGTTTCGATCACGTGCTGGTCGGCGGATTCTGGGCCGCGAGCGTCGCCGGTTTCCCACGCCACGTGGCCGACTTCCATCACCCGGCCCAGACGTTCGCGACCGGCGCAAGCGCACTCGAAACCTTCTCGCGGCTCGCGCAACTCGCAAAAAGCCACGGACTGCGCATGCTGCTCGAAGTCGTGCCGGACCGCATCGCGCGCGAGAACCCGCTGCGCGCCGCGCATCCGGACTGGTACGTCGAGCGCACGCACGACGATGCGCTGATCGACCCGCGCGGCACCGCGCACGCGAACCTCGGCGACGACGCGGCGCGCGACGCGCTGTCGGCGTGGTGGTGCGCGCACCTCGCCGCCTTTGCGGACGCGGGCGCGGCCGGCTTCCTGGTCGACGCGCCGCATCATCTGCCGGCCGACTGGTGGCCCGGCTGGCGCGCGGCGCTACGCCGTACGCGCCCGGACGTCGCGGTGCTCGCCGGCGTGCCCGGCCATGCACGCGACGCGCTCGCGCAGCTCGAAGCGGCCGGGTTCGACGCGGTGTTTTCATCGGTGCGCTGGTGGGACCTGCGCGCACCGTGGTTCGCCGACGAACACCGGCTGCTGCGGCGCATCGGCTCGCCGATCGCGTTTCCCGATGCGCTCGACGGCCCGCGCCTCGCCGACGACTGGCCCGACGCACAGGACGACACCGTCGCACGCGCGTATCGCCGCGCACTGTGGACGGCCGCGGCCGTCGGCACCGGCTGGCTCGCGCCGATGGGCTTCGAGCGCGGCGTCGCGCTGCCGCTGATGTCGCGCGACGCGGGTGCCGATCGCTACCGTACCGCGTTCGAGCGCGCGCGCTTCGACCTGTCGGGCGCGATCGCCGACGCGAACGCGTGGCGTCGCGCGACGCCCGCGGCGGCCGCGCGCGGCGAAATCGCGCAGTTGAGTGCGCCCGGCGCAACCGCGACGGTGCTGCTGCGCGGCACGGGGCCGTCGCTCGAACATGACGACGCGGCATTGCTGATCGCGCTGAATCCCGACCTCGACACCGCGGTAACGGTCGACCCCGCCACGATCCTGCCCGGCGTGCCGGGCGGTTTCACGCGCGTCGTGACGCAGGGTGGCGCGCCAACCCACCCGCCTGCCGTGCTCGAAGCCTTCGCGCTCGAGCCCGGCGCGCACGCGCTGCTGCATGCACGGCGCGCGCCGCCCGTCACGACGCACCCCGACGCCGAGCACGAACGCGCGATGCTGTCGGCCGCCCTCGTGGCCGACCGGATCGCGATCGAGCGCGTCGAGCCGTCGGTCGACGGCGGCCGCTTCGCGGTCAAGCGCGTGATCGGCGAACCGCTCGTCGTGCATGCATCGATCTTCACCGACGGGCACGCGCATCTCGCGGCCGCGCTCCAGTGGCGCGCGGAAGACGACGACGACTGGCGCGAAGTGCCGTTCGAAGCCGAGCCGAACGACCGCTGGCACGCGTGCCTCACGCTCGACCGGCTCGGCCGCCACGCATTTCGCGCGATCGCCTGGCGCGACGAGTGGGCGTCGCTCGCCGACGACATCGCCAAGAAACACGCAGCCGGCCAGGACGTGACGCTCGAACTGCGCGAAGCCCAGCTGCTGCTCGCGACCGCGCTCAAGCTCGCCGATCCGGCCGATGCGCGCGCGGTCCCGCACATGGAACGCCTCGTCGCCGAGTTCAGGGACGCGCCGGCCGCCGAGCGGCTCGCGCTGCTCGCTGCGCCGCCGCTGGCCGACGCGTTCGCCGCGCTGCGCTATCGCCCGTTCGTCACGCACGACGAAACCACCTATCGGGTCGACGTCGAGCGCCGCGCGGCGCGCTTCTCGAGCTGGTACGAGATGTTCCCGCGCTCGGCGAGCGACGATCCGCATCGGCACGGCACGTTCGACGACGTGATCGCGCAACTGCCGCGCATCCGCGACATGGGTTTCGACGTGCTGTATTTCCCGCCGATCCACCCGATCGGCACCGCCGCGCGCAAAGGCCGCAACAACAGCCTCAAAGCCGGCCCCGACGACGTCGGCAGCCCGTACGCGATCGGCTCGCCGGACGGCGGCCACACGGCCGTGCATCCGCAGCTCGGCACGCTCGAATCGTTCCGCGCACTGATCGATGCCGCGCGCGTTCACGGACTCGAGATCGCGCTGGATTTCGCGATCCAGTGCTCGCCGGACCACCCGTGGCTCGCCGCGCATCCGGGCTGGTTCGCGTGGCGGCCCGACGGCTCGCTGCGCTTCGCGGAGAATCCGCCGAAGCGCTATCAGGACATCGTGAACCCCGATTTCTACGCGCCGGACGCACTGCCCGGGCTCTGGCTCGCGCTGCGCGACGCCGTGCAGTTCTGGGTCGACGCGGGCGTGCGGATCTTCCGCGTCGACAATCCGCACACGAAGCCGCTGCCGTTCTGGGCGTGGATGATCGACGACGTGCGCGGCCGGCATCCGGATGTCGTGTTCCTGTCCGAAGCGTTCACGCGGCCGGCGATGATGTACCGGCTCGCGAAGGTCGGCTTCTCGCAGTCGTACACGTACTTCACCTGGCGCGACACGAAGCGCGAGTTCATCGACTACCTGACCGAGCTGGCGACCGGGCCCGCGCGCGACTTCTTCCGGCCGAACTTCTTCGTCAACACGCCCGACATCAACCCGCGCCACCTGCAGAACGCACCGCCCACGCAGTTCGTGATCCGCGCGGCGCTCGCGGCGACGCTGGCCGGTTCATGGGGCATGTACTCGGGTTTCGAGCTCGGCGAATCGGCGCCGCTGCCGGACAGCGAGGAATACGCGAACGCCGAGAAGTACGAGCTGCGCGCGCGCGACTGGAGCCGCGCCGCACACATCGGCGCCGAAGTCGCGCGCCTGAACCGCGCACGGCGCGATCACCCGGCGCTGCAGACGCACCTCGGCATCACGTTCGCCGACGCGGACAACGACGCCGTGCTCGTGTTCGTCAAGGCGACGCCGGCGTTCGACAGTGTCGTCGTCGTCGCGATCAGCCTCGACCCGTGGCAACCGCAGGCGGCGAACTTCACGCTCGACGCCGCGCTGTGGCGCGGCTTCGGGCTCGCCGACGGCGAACCGCTCGACGCGCTCGAACTGGATGCCGCGCACGCGGAACCGTGGCACGGCCATCGCCAGTACGTGTCGCTCGATCCGCACGTGCGGCCGTATGCGATCTGGCGGCTCGCGCCGTCTCCGGGTGCCGCGCGGGCGGCCGCACCCGGGCCCGACGACGCCCGACGACCTTCGGGAGCCCATGGATGATGAAACGCGAAGATTCCCTCGACGACGTGCGCCGCGCGCAGTTCCCGTCGCTCGCGCCGGCCGGCACGCCGCGCCGGCGCCGCGCGCGCCGCCGCGCACCCGCGCTCTGTGCGGACGATCCGCTGTGGTACAAGGACGCGATCATCTACCAGGTGCACGTGAAGTCGTTCTACGACTCGAACAACGACGGCATCGGCGATTTCCCCGGCCTGATCGCGAAGCTCGACTACATCGCCGAACTCGGCGTCGACACGATTTGGCTGCTGCCGTTCTACCCGTCGCCGCGCCGCGACGACGGCTACGACATCGCCGACTATCGCGACGTGCATCCCGACTACGGCACGCTCGCCGACGTGCGGCGCTTCATCCGCGAAGCGCATGCGCGCGGGATCCGCGTGATCGCCGAACTCGTGATCAACCACACGTCGGACCAGCATCCGTGGTTCCAGCGCGCGCGGCGCGCGAAACCGGGCTCGATGCATCGCGACTACTACGTGTGGTCCGACACCGACACGAAATACGCGGGCACGCGGATCATCTTCCTCGATACGGAAACGTCGAACTGGACGCACGACCCGGTCGCCGGCCAGTTCTACTGGCACCGCTTCTATTCGCACCAGCCGGACCTGAACTTCGACAACCCGGCCGTCGTGCGCGAGGTGATCCAGGTGATGCGCTTCTGGCTCGATCTCGGCATCGACGGGCTGCGGCTCGATGCGGTGCCCTATCTCGTCGAGCGCGAAGGCACGAACAACGAGAACCTGCCGGAAACGCACGCGATCCTGAAACGGATCCGCGCGACGATCGACGCCGAGTACCCGAACCGGATGCTGCTCGCGGAAGCCAACCAGTGGCCGGAAGACGTACAGGAATATTTCGGCGACGAGAACGAATGCCACATGGCGTTCCACTTCCCGCTGATGCCGCGCATCTACATGTCGATCGCGAGCGAGGACCGCTTCCCGATCGTCGACATCATGCGGCAGACGCCGGCGCTCGCGCCGAGCAACCAGTGGGCCGTGTTCCTGCGCAACCACGACGAGCTGACGCTCGAGATGGTGACCGATTCGGAGCGCGACCTGCTGTGGCAGACCTATGCGAGCGACCGGCGCGCGCGGCTGAACCTCGGCATCCGGCGCCGGCTCGCGCCGCTGATGGAGCGCGACCGGCGCCGCATCGAGCTGATCAATTCGCTGCTGCTGTCGATGCCCGGCACGCCCGTGATCTATTACGGCGACGAGATCGGAATGGGCGACAACATCCACCTCGGCGACCGCGACGGCGTGCGCACGCCGATGCAGTGGTCGTCGGACCGCAACGGCGGCTTCTCGCGCGCCGACCCCGAACTGCTCGTGCTGCCGCCGGTGATGGGCTCGCTGTACGGTTATGACGCGATCAACGTCGAGGCGCAGACGCGCGACCCGCATTCGCTGCTGAACTGGACGCGCCGCATCCTGTCGACGCGCCGTGCGTCCCAGGCGTTCGGGCGCGGCACAATCCGTTTCCTGCGCCCGGAAAACCGCAAGGTGCTCGCGTACCTGCGCGAGCTGAACGGCGACGATCCGGTGCTGTGCGTCGCGAACCTGTCGCGCGCATCGCAGGCCGTCGAGCTCGACCTGTCGGAATTCGCGGGCCGCGTGCCGATCGAGATGACGTCGGATTCGCCGTTCCCGCCGATCGGCCAGCTCCCGTATCTCCTCACCTTTCCGCCGTACGGGTTCCTGTGGTTCATGCTGGCCGAACACGGCCGCGAGCCGTCGTGGCGGCACCCGCATGCGGAGCCGCTGCCCGAATACGTGACGCTCGTGATGCGGCGCGGCGACACGCGGCCGGACCTCGAACAACTGCACACGCTCGCGCACGATGCGCTGCCGTCGTGGCTCGCGCGGCGGCGTTGGTTCGCATCGAAGGATCGCGCGATCGGCGACGCGCGGCTGAACGTCGTCACGCCGGTGCCGGGCGAGCCGTTCCAGTATGCGGAGGCATGGGTCACGTCCGCGCGCGGCGGTGACACCGAACGCTACGTCGTGCCGCTGGCGGCCGCGTGGGGCGGCGAAACCTCGCAGCCGCTGTTCGCTCAGCTTGCGCTGGCGCGCGTGCGGCGCGGCCATACGGTCGGCTACCTGACCGACGCGTTCGCGCTGCCGGCGTTCGCGCGCGGGATGCTGCGCAAGCTGCGCGACGGCGCGACGGTGCCGACCTCCGACGGCGGCCGGCTCGCGTTCCTGCCGGAAGATGCGCTCGCCGCGCTCGATCCCGGCGACGATGCGGAAGTGCGCTGGCTCGCGGCCGAGCAAAGCAACAGCTCGCTCGTGATCGGCGACGCAATCGTGCTGAAACTCGTGCGCAAGGTCGCGCACAGCGTGCATCCGGAAGCTGAAATGAGCCGGTACCTGACGCGCATCGGCTACGCGAACGCCGCGACGCTCGCGGGCGAGGTCGTGCACGTCGATCCGGACGGCACGCCGCACACGGTCGCGATCCTGCAGCGCTACGTCGACAACCAGGGCGACGCGTGGACGCGTTCGTTCGACTTCCTGCGGCGCGCGGTCGACGAGCTCGCGCTGCCGGCCGCCGACGTAGACGAAGCGGCCGAACACGACGAGGAACCCGACGCGCTGCTCGGCTATGCGGCGTTCGCAGGCATCGTCGGCACGCGGCTCGGCCAGTTGCACGTCGCGCTCGCACAGCCGTCCGACGATCCCGCGTTCGCGCCGGAACGCGCGACACCCAACCACATCGACGGCTGGTGCGCGGATACGATCGCGTCGTTCGAGCGCGCGCTCGACGTGCTGCACACGCGGCTCGATGCGCTCGATCCCGCGATGCGCGCATCGGCCGACACGCTGCTCGCGTCGCGCGACGCCGCCGTGCGCGCACTCGGGGAACTCGTGCCGCGCACGCTCGACGCGCAATGCACGCGGATTCACGGCGATTTCCACCTCGGCCAGGTGCTCGACGTGCAGGGCGACGCGCTGCTGATCGACTTCGAAGGCGAACCGGCGCGCCCGCTCGAACGGCGCCGCGCGAAATCGCATCCGCTGCGCGACGTGGCCGGCCTGCTGCGCTCGCTGTCGTATGTGAGTGCGATCGCGCAGTTCGCAATCGAGAAAGCGCCGCCGCAGGCGGCCGACCGCAAGCGCGCGCTGTTCGACCGTTTCGGGCAGGCCGCCGCCGACCGCTTCGTCGAATGCTATCGCGCGGCCGCCGCGCTCGCGCCCGCGCGCTTCGTCGACCCGCGTTATGCCGATCGCCTGCTCGCGCTGTTCCTGATCGACAAGGCATCGTACGAGCTGTGCTACGAGGCCGCGAACCGGCCCGACTGGCTGAGCGTGCCGGTCGGCGGGCTCGCGGCGCTGATCGAGCGCCTGCTCGACGACGGCAGCGCGCCCGAACCCGGAGGCACGCGATGACCGACACGCTGTTCGAACAGGCCGACATCGACGCGCTGCTCGGCGGCCGCCATCCCGATCCGTTCGCGTGTCTCGGCCCGCACGGGCAGGCCGACCGCATCGTCGTGCGCGCGCTGCTGCCCGGCGCCGAACGCGTGCGCGCGCTGTCGCCGGATGGCGACGAACTCGGTGCGCTCGCATGCGTCGACCGCGCCGGCTGCTTCGCCGGCACGATCACGCATAACGGCGGGGTTCCCCGTTACCTGCTTGCAATCGACTGGCCGAACGCGCGGCAGGTGACCGACGACGCGTATGCGTTCGGCACGCTGCTCGACGACGTGGCGCTCGCGCGCTTCTCGTCCGGCGATCCGGCCGCCGTGCTCGACTGCCTGGGCGCGACGCCCGCGCGCATCGACGGCACCGACGGCGTGCGCTTCGCGGTGTGGGCGCCGAACGCGCAGCGCGTGTCGGTGGTCGGCGATTTCAACGGATGGGACGGCCGCCGCCACCCGATGCGGCTGCGGCAGCCGTCGGGCGTGTGGGAGCTGTTCGTGCCGGGTATCGGCGCGGGCGAGCACTACAAGTACGAGCTGCGCGCGGCCGACGGGCGCGTGCTGCCGCACAAGGCCGATCCGTGCGCGCGCGCGACGGAAGCGCCGCCGCGCACGGCGTCCGTCGTCGCCGATGTCGCGGCGCTCGACGCGTTCGCGTGGCGCGACGACGGCTGGATGCATGCGCGGCCGCATGCCGACCGCTACCGCATGCCGTGGTCGATCTACGAGGTGCATCCGGAGTCGTGGCAGCGCGTGCCCGAGGAGATGGACCGCAGCGCAACGTGGGACGAGCTTGCCGAGCGGCTGATTCCGTATGTGTACGGGATGGGCTTCACGCACGTCGAGTTCATGCCGATCGCCGAATACCCGTTCGGCGGCTCGTGGGGCTACCAGCCGCTCGCGCAGTTCGCGCCGTCCGCGCGCTTCGGGCCGGTCGACGGCTTCGCGCGGTTTGTCGACCGCGCGCATGCGGCCGGCATCGGCGTGATCGTCGACTGGGTGCCCGCGCACTTCCCCGACGATCCGCATGGCCTCGCGCAGCTCGACGGCACCGCGCTGTACGAGCATGCCGATCCGCGCGAAGGGCTGCATCCCGACTGGCACACGTGTGTGTTTAACGTCGGCCGTACCGAGGTCGGCGCGTTCCTCGTCGCGTCGGCGCTCGCGTGGGCGCGCCGCTATCACGTCGACGGCATCCGTGTCGACGCGGTCGCATCGATGCTGTACCGCGACTATTCGCGCAACGAAGGCGAATGGGTGCCGAACGTGCACGGCGGGCGCGAAAACCTCGAATCGGTCGCGTTCCTGCGCATGCTGAACGACACGCTGCACGGTGCGGCCGCGCCGGCCGGCGTCGTCACCGTCGCGGAAGAGTCGACCGCGTGGCCCGGCGTCACCGCGCCGACCGGCAACGGCGGGCTCGGCTTCGACTTCAAGTGGAACATGGGGTGGATGCACGACACGCTCGCGTATCTGCGCGAGGACCCGATCCACCGCCGCTATCACCACGACCGGATGACGTTCGGGCTCATCTACGCGTTTTCCGAGCGCTTCGTGCTGCCGCTGTCGCACGACGAGGTCGTGCACGGCAAGGGCTCGCTCGTCGCGAAGATGCCTGGCGACGCGTGGCAGCGGCTCGCGACGCTGCGCGCGTACTACGGCTTCATGTGGGCGCATCCCGGCAAGAAGCTGCTGTTCATGGGCAACGAATTCGCGCAATGGGCCGAGTTCGCGCACGACGCGAAGCCGCACTGGGACCTGCTCGACGCGCCCGCGCATCGCGGCGTGCAGCGGCTCGTGCGCGACCTGAACCGCACCTACGCGGCCGAACCGGCACTGCACGCGCTCGACTGCTACGCGGCCGGCTTCGCCTGGCTGATCGGCGACGATCGCGACAACAGCGTGTTCGCGTTCGCGCGCCGCGACGATGCGGGGCACGTGGTGGTCGCCGTCTGCAACTTCACGCCGGTGCCGCGCACCGGTTACCGCCTCGGGTTACCCGCGCCGGGACCGTGGCGCGAACTGATGAACACCGATGCCGCGTCGTACGGCGGCACCGATGCCGGCAACGACGGCGCCGTGTGGGCCGAAGCGGTACCCGCGCACGGCGAGGCGTGGTCGGCGGCGCTGCGTCTGCCGCCGCTTGCAACGCTGTGGCTGAGCCCTGCCTGATTTCCCGCGCCCTCGACACGGAGATTCGCCCCATGCCGACCGCCCTGCCCGCCCGTCTCGAATCCGGCCGCCGCTATCCGCTCGGCGCGACCTGGGACGGCCTCGGAACCAACTTCGCGGTGTTTTCCGCGCACGCGCAGCGCATCCAGCTGTGCGTGTTCGATCCGACCGGCCGCAAGGAACTCGCGCGCCTCGACCTGCCCGAATGCACCGACGAGGTGTGGCACGGCTACCTGCCCAACGCGCATCCGGGCACCGTGTACGGCTTTCGCGCGGACGGCCCGTACCAGCCGCAGCACGGCCATCGCTTCAACCCGACCAAGCTGCTGCTCGATCCGTACGCGCGCAAGCTGGTCGGCCAGTTTCGCTGGGCGGACGCGCTGTTCGGCTATCGCGTGCATTCGAACCGCGCGGACCTGTCGATGGACCGGCGCGACTCGGCACCGGCGATGCCGAAAGGCGTGGTGGTCGACGAGGCGTTCGACTGGAGCACCGACCGGCGCCCGCGCGTGCCGTGGCGCAGCACGGTGATCTACGAGACGCACGTGCGCGGCGCATCGATGCGCCGTGCCGGGTTGCGCGTGCCCGAACGCGGCACGTTCGCGGCGTTCGCGCATCCGGCGTTCATCGATCACCTGCTGTCGATCGGCGTGACGACGGTCGAGCTGCTGCCCATCCACGCGTTCCTGCAGCAGCGCGCGCTCGTGAACCGCGGGCTGCGCAACTACTGGGGCTACGACACGGCCGCGTTCTTCGCGCCGGAGCCGTCGTATCTCGCGACGCGGCGGCTCGACGAGATGCGCATCGCGATCCGCCAGCTGCACGCGGCCGGCATCGAGGTCGTGCTCGACGTCGTCTACAACCATACGTGCGAAGGCAACGAGCTTGGCCCGACGCTGTCGTGGCGCGGCCTCGACAACGCGAGCTACTACCGGCTCGTGCCGGACGACCATCGCTTTCATGTCGACGAGACGGGCTGCGGCAACACGCTGAACCTGTCGCATCCGCGCGTCGTGCAGATGGTGATGGATTCGCTGCGCTACTGGGCCACCGCGTTCAACGTCGACGGCTTCCGCTTCGATCTCGGCGTGACGCTCGGCCGCGAGGATCACGGCTTCGACCCCGGCGCGGGATTTTTCGACGCGCTGCGGCAGGACCCGGTGCTCGCGCAGCGCAAGCTGATCACCGAGCCGTGGGATCTCGGCCCCGGCGGCTACCAGCTCGGCCGCCATCCGCCCGGCTTCGCCGAATGGAACGACCGCTTTCGCGACACCGTGCGGCGCTTCTGGCGCGGCGACGCGGGCCAGCGGCCGGAGCTCGCCGCGCGGCTCGCGGGGTCGGCCGACCTGTTCAATCATCACCGGCGCCATACGTGGGCGTCGGTCAATTTCGTCACCGCGCACGACGGCTTCACGCTCACCGATCTCGTGACGTATGCATCGAAACACAACGACGCGAACGGCGAGCACAACCGCGACGGCCGCGACGACAACTGCAGCGCGAACTGGGGCGTCGAAGGGCCGACCACGGACGCGGCGATCCACGCGGTGCGCGCGCGCGTCGCGCGCTCGATGCTCGCGACGCTGTTCACCGCGCTCGGCACGCCGATGCTGGTCGCCGGCGACGAATTCGGCCGCACGCAGCACGGCAACAACAACGCGTACTGCCAGGACAACGAACTGTCCTGGCTCGACTGGGACCTGGCGCGCAGCGACGAAGCCGTGAAGCTGATGCGCTTCGTGTCGCGGCTCGCCGCGCTGCGGCGCATGTACCCGGTGATGTCGACGCCGCGCTATCCGTCGGGCGATCGCGACGGCGCGCCAGGCATGGCCGAGATCGACTGGTTCGACGAACGCGGCGACGCGATGACCGTGCCCGCGTGGCAGGACCGCGAGCGCCGCGCGCTGACGATGCGGCGCGTCGGCCTGGGCCGCACCGGGCGCACCGAGACGCTGCTCGTGATGCTGAACGCGTCGTCCGAGACGATCACGTTCGCGCCGCCCGCGCCCGTGCTCGACTACCGCGTGCTGGTCGACACGGCCACGCCGGACGCCGGCCCGCGCGCGTGGCCGGCCGCCGGTCTGGACGTCGCCGCGCACGCGGCCGCGATCGCGGTCGCGGCCGTGCCGCCCGACCGGCATTCGCGAGGACCGTCATGACATCCCGTTCCCCCCGTTCGCCCGGCACGCACGCGTTCGCATCGTCGTTCGGCGCGACCTGCATCGATGCGGGCCGCACACGCTTCCGGCTGTGGGCGCCCGCGAGCCGCACCGCGGCCGTCGAACTGCATGGCGGGCCATCCATAGCGATGACGGCCGCCGGCGACGGCTGGTTCGACGCGGTCGCGCCGTGCGGCCCCGGCACGCTGTATCGCTACCTGCTCGACGGCGGTCTCGCCGTGCCCGATCCCGCGTCGCGTTTCCAGCCGTACGACGTGCACGGCCCGAGCCAGGTCGTCGATCCGGCCGCCTATCGCTGGCGTCACGACGCGTGGCGCGGCCGCCCGTGGCACGAGACGGTGCTGTACGAACTGCACGTCGGCGCGTGCGGCGGCTACGCGAGCGTCGAGCGGCGCCTGCCGGCCATCGCCGCGCTCGGCGTGACGGCGATCGAGCTGATGCCCGTCAATGCGTTCCCCGGCATGCGCAACTGGGGTTACGACGGCGTGCTGCCGTTCGCGCCCGATGCGTCGTACGGCCGGCCCGACGAACTGAAGGCGCTCGTCGACGCCGCGCACGAGCTCGGGCTGCAGATGTTCCTCGACGTCGTCTACAACCACTTCGGCCCCGACGGCAACCTGCTGCCGCGCTACGCGCCCGCGTTCTTCCGCACCGACCGGCAAACGGCGTGGGGGCCCGCGATCGACTTCGCATGCGCGCAGACGAGCGCGTTCTTCATCGACAACGCGCTCTACTGGCTCGACGAATACCGTTTCGACGGGCTGCGCATCGACGCCGCGCATGCGATCGACGACGATGCGTGGCTGCGCGAGCTCGCGCGCCGCGTGCGCGCGCATGCGGGCGACGCACGCCACGTGCATCTCGTGCTCGAGAACGAACGCAATGCGGCGAGCCTGCTCGGGCCCGGGCGCTTCGACGCGCAATGGAACGACGATTTCCACAACAGCGCGCACGTGCTGCTGACCGGCGAGCGCAACGGCTATTACCGCGCGTACGCCGACGCGCCGCTGCGCCATTTCGCGCGCACGCTCGGCGAAGGGTTCGCGTACCAGGGCGAACCGTCGCCGCTGCATGACGGTGCCGCGCGCGGCGAGCCGAGCACGCACCTGCCGCCGACCGCATTTGTCACGTTCCTGCAGAACCACGACCAGATCGGCAACCGCGCGTTCGGCGAACGGCTGCGCACGCTCGCCAACGACGACGCGCTGCGCGCGGCCACCGCGCTGATGCTGCTCGCACCGCAGATTCCGCTGCTGTTCATGGGCGAGGAGGACGGCAGCACGCAGCCGTTCCAGTTCTTCACCGACTATCGCGGCGCGCTCGCCGACGCCGTACGCGAAGGCCGGCGCCGCGAATTCGCGGCGTTTCCCGCGTTCGCCGATCCCGCGCATCGCGATGCGATTCCCGACCCGAACGATATCGCGACGTTCGTGCGCTCGTTGTCGAAGCACCCGGCCGACGACGCATGGCCCGACGCCGATGCATGGCGGCACTTCTACCGCAGCGCGCTGGCCGTTCGCGCAGCGCTCGTGACGCCGCACCTGGCCGGCGCGCGTGCGCTCGGCGTCGAGCTGCTCGCGGGCGACGGCGAACCGCAAGCGCTCGCCGCTCGCTGGCGTCTCGGCAACGGCAGCACGCTGACGATCGCGCTGAACCTCGGCTCGCACGACGCGGCGCTGCCCCGGCTGCCGGTCGGCAAGATCGTGTTCGAGACGCCGCCGCGCGCGCGCGACCGGCTGCGGGATCTGCGCCTGCCGCCGCGCACATGCATCGCATGGCGCGACGGCGCGGTCAACCACGATGCGCTGAATCACCGCACGAACGGGCGGGACCGATCATGACCACGGACGTATCGATCGCGGAACTCGCCCGTTCCGCGGGACTGGAAACCGACTGGACCGACGCGGGCGGCGTCACGCGGCGGGTGGCCAACGATGCGCTCGCCGCGCTCGTCGACGCACTCGGCTGGCCGTGCGGCACGGCGCGCCAGCGCGTCGGCAGTGCCGCGGCGCTCGCCGATGCGAACGCGGCGCCGCCGCGCATCGTCACCGGCGAAGCCGGCCTGCCGCTGACGCTGCCGCATACGATCGCGCCGCCGGGCACGCGCTTCCGGGTCGCGCTCGAAACGGGCGGCTACGTCGACGGTCGTGTGGGCAGTGCCGGCGAGGACGGCACGCTGCCGCCGCTCGCGATGCCCGGCTATCACGCGCTCGAGATCGGCGAGCAGCGCATCGGGCTCGCGATCGCGCCGCCGCGCGCGCCCCCGTTGCACGCGTTCGCGCGTGCGGCGGATGCGGGCAGCCGCTGGGGGATCGCCGCGCAGCTCTACAGCCTGCGCCGCACCGGCGACGACGGCGCGGGCGACTACACCGCGCTCGCGCGGCTCGCCGCGCACGCGGCGCGGCACGGCGCGCAGGCGGTGGCGATCAGCCCGACGCACGCAGGCTATCCGGCGCTGCCCGCGCACGACAGCCCGTATTCGCCGTCGTCGCGCCGCTGGCACAACGTCGCGTATCTCGACTGCGATGCGGTGCCGGACGCCGCGGCCGTGCTTCACGCGCGCGACGATGCGGCCGACGCGCCGCTGATCGACTGGCCGCGCGTGCTGCCGATGAAACTGCGCCGCCTGCGCGCGGGCTTCGATGCATGGCGTGCCAACGATGCCCCGTTGCGCGACGCCTACCAGCGCTTTCGCGCGGCCGGCGGCGCGGCGCTCGACGCGCATGCGCGTTTCGACGCGCTGCAGGCGTTTTGCGTCGAACACGGGATCGGCTCGGACTGGCGGCAATGGCCGGCGCCGTGGCGCACGCCGTCATCGGCCGAAGTCGATGCGTTCGCGCACACGCATGCCGACACAATCGCATTCCACACGTTCCTGCAATGGTGCGCATCGCGCGCACTCGGCGACGCGCAGCATGCGGCACGCGGCGCGGGCATGGCGACCGGACTGATCGCCGATCTCGCGGTCGGCTCCGATCGCGCAGGCAGCGACGCATGGGCGCACGGCGCGACGCTGCTGCGCGGCGTATCGCTCGGCGCGCCGCCCGACCTGTTCAATGCGGCCGGCCAGGCGTGGGGCGTCACGACGTGGACACCTGCCGCGCTGCGTGTGGACGGTTTCGCGCCGTTCATCGACTTGTTGCGCGCGGCGTTCGCCCATGCGGGCGGCATCCGCATCGACCATGTGCTCGGCTTCGCGCGGATGTGGATCGTGCCGGACGGGGGCACGCCGCGCGACGGCGCATACCTGCGCTATCCGGTCGACGATCTCGTGCGGCTCGTCGCGCTCGAAGCGGCACGCCATCGCGCGATCGCAATCGGCGAGGATCTCGGCACGGTGCCGGCCGGTTTGCGCCAACGTCTCGGCGCGCAAGGGATCGCCGGGATGCGCGTGCTGTGGTTCGAGCGCGATGCGAACGGCGCGTTCCGGCCGCCGTCCACGTGGGATCGCGATGCGATCGCGATGTCGTCGACGCACGATTTGCCGACCGTGGCCGGCTGGTGGCGCGGAGTCGATCTGGCGTGGCGGCGGGTGGCGGCCGACACCGGGAAGCAGCAAAACGGCGCGGTCGAAAGCGCGCCGGGCGACGCGAGTGCGCAAGACGCGGACGACATCGCGCAAAGCGCCGACGGCGGGCATGACACCGTACCCCGCACGGAAGCAGATGGCGCCACGCCCCCGCCCGCATCCCTTTCCAACCTGATCGCCGATCAGGCGGAACGCGCAACCGAACGCGCGGCGCTGTGGCACGCGTTGCAGCACGCGGGTTGCGTGCCCGCCGACAGCGCCGTGCCGCCGGCCGACGCGCCGCCCGTGGGCGCGATACTCGCGTACGTCGCGCTCAGCCCGTCGCCGCTCGCGATCCTGCCGCTCGAGGATCTGCTCGGGCTGGATGCGCAGCCGAACCTGCCGGGGCCGCCGTGCGGCCATCCGAACTGGCTGCGGCGCCTGCCGCGCACCGTCGACACGCTGTTCGACGCCGACGTGCGCAAGCGCATCGCGGCCGTCGTGCACGCGCGCCGCTCGCGGGAGCACGACGCATGACGCCGCGCGCGACGCTGCGGCTTCAGCTGCATGCGGGTTTCACGTTCGACGATGCGGCCACGCACGCCGACTACTTCGCGCGCGTCGGCGTAAGCCACCTGTACCTGTCGCCGGTCTCGACGGCCGAGCCCGGCTCGCTGCATGGCTACGACACCGTCGACTACGGCTCGGTCAGCGCCGAACTCGGCGGCGAAGCCGGCCTGGTCCGGCTCGTCGGCGCGCTGCGCGCGCGCGGCATCGGCGTGATCGTCGATATCGTGCCGAACCACATGAGCGTGGGCGGCGCGTCGAACGGCTGGTGGAACGACGTGCTCGAATGGGGGCCGGCGAGCCCGTACGCGCGCTGCTTCGACATCGACTGGCATCCGCCCGACGCGGCGCTCGACGGCAAGGTGCTGCTGCCCTGCCTCGGCACGCCATACGGCGACGCGCTCGCGGCCGGCGACATCGCGCTCGGCGCCGATCCGGCGACCGGCCGCTTCTTCGTTGCGTGCCCGGGGCGGCAGTTGCCCGTGGCCGCCGCGACCTATGCGGACATCCTGTGCACCGCGAACCGCGCGGACCTGAACGCGCTCGCCGAACGCTTCTGCGCCGTGCCGGCGCGCGGTAGCGCCCGGCTGGCCGCCGCGCACGCCGCGTTGCGCGATTTCGCGATCGAGCACGGCCCGCATGCGTTCGACGCCGTGCTGAGCGGCGCCGATCCGCGCCACGCACGCTCTCGCGCGTGCCTGCACCGGCTGCTCGAACGCCAGCACTACCGGCTCGCGTGGTGGCGCACGGCCGCGGACGAACTGAACTGGCGGCGCTTCTTCGACATCGCGACGCTCGCGGGCATCCGCATCGACGACGATGCGGTGTTCGACGCCGTCCATGCGCTGCCGCTGCGCCTTTACGCGGCCGGGCACATCGACGGCGTGCGCGTCGATCACGTCGACGGGCTCGCCGATCCGCGCGCGTACTGCCGGCGACTGCACGCGCAGCTCGCGGCGCAGCGCGACGAGCCGCCGTACGTCGTCGTCGAAAAAATCCTGGCGCCCGGCGAGGCGCTGCGCGACGACTGGGCCGTCGACGGCACGACCGGCTACGACTTCATGAACGACGTCGGCGCGCTGCTGCACGACCCGGCCGGCGCCGCGCCGCTGGCCGCCCACTGGGCGGCCGTGTCCGGCTCGTCGCGCACGTTCGCGCGGGAAGCGCTGGACGGCAAGCGGCGCGTGCTGATGCGCCAGCTCGCCGCCGAGCATGCGCGCGTCGCGCGAGCGCTGCACGGCATTGCACGTGCGTCGCCCGCGACGCGCGACGTCAGTCTGGTCGCGATTCAGCGCGTGCTGGGCGAACTCGCGATACGGCTGCCCGTATACCGGATGTATCCGGCGCAGGACGACGCGCCCGCCGACCTCGACCGCCAGGTGCTCGCGCATGCGTACGAAGGGGCTTGCGCGGCCGTCGATCCGGCCGACCGCCACGCGCTCGATCGTGTCGCCGCGTGGCTCGGGTTGCCGGTCGTACGCGTGCCGCGCGCGAACGCCGCCGCGCTGCATGCGGCCCGCGTCGCGTTCGCGCAGCTCACCGCGCCGCTCGCCGCGAAGGGTGTCGAGGATACGGCCTGCTATCGCTACGGACGGCTGCTGTCGCGCAACGAGGTCGGCGCCGACGCGAGCGACTTCAGCCTGTCGCGCGGCGCGTTCCATGCGCGCAACCGGCGCCGCGCTCGAAGCGTGCCGCATACGCTCGTCGCGACGGCCACGCACGACCACAAACGCGGCGAGGATGCGCGCGCGCGGCTCGCGGTGCTCAGCGAGATGCCGGACGCATGGCGTGCGGCATCGCTCGACTGGTCCGCGCTCAACCGGCCCCATCGCGGCGGCGCGCATCGCGACCTGGCGTGGGCGCCGGGGCCGCCCGCCGAGGCGATGCTGTACCAGACGCTCGTCGGCTGCTGGCCGCCGTCGCTGGCGCCCGACGACACGGCGGGGCTCGCGGCGCTCGCCGAGCGCGTGGTGCGCTGGCAGACGAAGGCGCTGCGCGAAGCGAAGCGGCATACGGACTGGCTCGCGCCCGAAACGGACTACGAGCGCGCTTGCGAAGCGTTCGTCCGCGCGATCCTGACGCCGCGCGGCGCCGGCGATTTCGCGCACCGGCTGCATGCGTTCGTTGCGCGGATCGCGCCGGCCGGCATCGTCAACAGCCTGACGCAGACGGCACTGCGGATCGCGTCCCCCGGCGTGCCCGATCTGTATCAAGGTACCGAGCGATGGGATCACTCGCTCGTCGATCCGGACAACCGGCGCGACGTGCCGTTCGCGGCGCTGGCAGCCGAGCGCGTCGACGGGCCGGTTGCGTCGTACCTGCCGGCCTGGCCGGATGCGCGCGTGAAGCGGGCGCTGGTCGAACGGATGCTCGCGCTGCGCGCGCGGTGGCCGGCGACGTTCGCCAACGGTGCGTATGTCCCGTTGCGCGTGCGCGGCGCGCTCAGGCGTCACGCGATTGCGTTCGCACGGTGCGACGATGCGGCGACGGTCGTGGTTGTCGCGACGCGTCTTGCGTGCGGGCTGCTCGGCGATGTGCCGCGGTTGCCGCGCGTGGAGCCCGCGCGATGGGGCGATACGGCGGTCGTGTTGTCGCGTGGCGTCAAAGGGCCCTGGATGGACTGGCTGAACGCGCGGGACGGCATCGATGTGCCGGATGGCTTGATCAGGCTCGATCACTGTCTGGCTGCGATGCCTGTTGCCGTACTCGTCGCGGTTCGCCCAACGGATCGGGATCCCTCAATCGCCCGGTCATAATCGAATTTATGCAAAACGGTCCGCGGATAATCGTTTTTTGTACGCCCAAAATCGATTTGTGCCCGGAACGGGCGTTCATAATCGATTTTGCGCAACGGCTGGCCCGCCTGACAGCAGGAAGCTTTCATATGGTCGAATTACCCGACGATCCAATCGGGGCTGCATGGCTGATCGCGAACTGTGATGTCGCGGTATCCCTGGCCTTTCGCGGCGGGAAATCGAGCGATGGCGCAATAGTCCGTCGTTACCGACCGGAACGACCGGCGGGACAGTAAGCCGCCCGACATCACGACCACTCGTCCGGCGGCATCGTCCCGCCGTCGTCCTCCCACCGCGGCGCACCCGGATTGTCGCCATGGCCCGCGGTCACGGTCCCTTTCGCATCGCGATCCTTCGATCGTCGCGGCTCGCCGGGCTTTGCCGCACGAACCCGCGTGCGCGTCGGCGTCACCGTAGGCTGCCCGCTGCCCCGGCGCTCGTCGGCCGATGCCGTGCCTGTCGTCTGCCGCGCCTTCGAACCCGCACTCATCATTGCTCTCCCGCGTCACTGAATCACTGAAAACCGCTGAACAGGCCGCCGCAATTTCGATGCCGCCCGCGGGCAAGCTTCTTGCTGCAGGGTCATACCGAATCCAGCCGCAGGAGCCGACGATGCCGACCGCCCCCAACACGCCGCCTTCCGCGCGCCGCCGGCTCGGCGAATGGCTGACCCGCGAGGAAGCGCACGTGGCCGCGTTCCGCGAAACGATCGCTGCCGACGCGCGCGCACACGCCGGCGAACGATTGCGCACGCCGGCCGTGCAGGCGCTCGCGCGGCTGTTCGACGACCGCACCGTGCTGCGCATGAGCCTCGCCCGCGCGATCGACGAGGCGGTCGAATCCGGCCACCGGCTCGGCTACACGTCGATCGGCGAACTGATGACCGTGATCGACCACCTGATGACCTACACACCGCCGTTCAGCGAATCGAGCCTGATCGTGTGCCCGCTGAACGCGTTCGTCGACTGGCCGATGTGCATGCCGTCGGGCCACGCGGTGTTTCGGGACGCGGCCGTCAACGCGCACCTGAAACGCGTACTGAACGTGTGGTGCGACTTCCTCGGCGGCCCGCATTCGTGCGCGCATCTCGATGCGTCGGCGCCCGACGGCTGGTTCTGCGACGAAGCGCGCAAGCGCATCGGCCTGTCGCAGTTCCGGTATCGCGACGACCAACCGCACCTCGGCTTCGATTCATGGAACGACTTCTTCACGCGGCGCTTTCGGGAAGGCGCGCGGCCCGTCGAGTCGCCGGACGATCCGCACGTGATCGTCAGCGCGTGCGAAGCCGCGCCGTACCACACCGAAACGAACGTGAAGATGCGCGACACGTTCTGGATCAAGGCGCAGCCGTATTCGCTGCACGACATCTTCACGCGCGCGGGGCGACCGCTCGCCGAACGCTTCGTCGGCGGCGATCTCTACCAGGCCTATCTGAGCGCATACAACTACCATCGCTGGCATGCACCGGTGCGCGGCGTCGTCACGCATGCGTACCGGATCGACGGCACCTATTACTCGGTCGCCGAAGCCGAAGGCCCGAACCCGGCCGGGCTCAACGACTCGCAGGGCTACATGACGGCGGTCGCCACGCGCGCGATCGTCGCGATCGCGAGCGACGATCCGGGCATCGGCACCGTGGCGGCATTGTTCGTCGGGATGGGTGACGTGTCGTCGTGCGTGATCGAGGTCGTGCCGGGCCAGCGCGTCGACAAGGGCGACGAGATCGGCCGCTTCCAGTTCGGCGGCTCGACCTACTGCCTGCTGTTCGAGGCCGGCGTGATCGACCGCTTCCCGCACGCGCCGCCGTTCGACGGCGATACGCCCGTCGTGCCGGTCAATGCGTCCGTCGCGATCGCACGATGAGCGTCGCGTAGGTCGCGCGTCCGCACCGCGCAGCGTCCGGCCGCCCGTGGAAAGTTTTCAACAATGTGTAATGCTGAACGCGAGCGATCGAACGCGAGCGCGGGTCGAACGCGTCGGAAACGGCGCTTCGATCAGGAGCGCCGCAAACGGGACAGGCCGGCCTTCACGCTGCCCGCCGCCGCACTGCCTTGCGCGCGGAAATAGCCGCTGTGCAGCACCACGCCGCCCTTGCCGTCCGCCAGCACATCCGCGCACGCAGCTTCGATCCGCGCTCGGCCACGCTCGAACGCGTCGAGCAGGTCGGCTTCCAGCGCCGAGCCCGCGCCGAAATGATCCTCGAGCGCCTCGGCCGTGATCGCGCAGGGTTCCGGCTGACCGTCGACGTCGACGGTGAAGCACAGTTGCAGCGCCGCGCCGTCGAACTCGGGCGGCGCATCGGGCATCGTCACGCGGCGGACGGAATCGGCAGGCATCGGATCACCCCCTCCGCGACGCGAGACTGTCGACCAGCGCGCCGCTGAACGCCGGCAGGTCGGCGGGCTTGCGGCTCGTGATCAGGTTGCCGTCGCGCACGACTTCCTCGTCGACCCACTTGCCGCCCGCATGGCGGATGTCGTCCTGCAGGCTCGGCCAGCTCGTCATCGTGCGCTCGTCCACGAGCCCGGACGACACGAGCAGCCATCCGCCGTGGCAGATCGCGGCGATCGGCTTGCCGGCGCCGACGGCCGCCGTCACGAATTCGCGTGCGGCCGGAATCATCCGGATCGCGTCGCCGTTGACGACGCCGCCCGGCAGCACGACCGCGTCGTAGTCGCCCTCGCGCGCGTCGTCGAACGTGCGGTCGACCCTCACGCGCTCGCCCTTTTCAACGTGCCTGAACCCCTGGATTTCGCCGTGTTTCTGCGAAATCACGTCGACCTGCGCGCCTTCGGCCGACAGCGCGCGCTGCGGTTCGACAAGTTCGGCTTCCTCGAAACCGTCGACCGCGAGGATCGCTACCTTGCAATGGTCCAGTCTGCCGGTCATGGAAACCTCCATCGATGTTGCGGTATCAATCATGCCGTCCTGATCGCGGAGCAATTGCCGTGCCGCGCGCGGCCGGACGACGGCGACAGGCGGGACCGGCCGAAACCGGCCCGTGCCGCGTCGCCGCGCATGGGCTGCAAGGATTTCAACGACGTGTAATCCGACCCGGCACGATTACTGCAAGCAAGTCGCCGCATCGAGCATCGCATCGGTCAGTTCGACCGTGAGCGTCAAGTCGTCGTCGTTGTCGGGGAGCCGGTCGAGCATGTCCTGCACGGTCTCGTGCAGCATCGTGTGCACGCGCATCCGGGCGCTGTCGTCGAGGTCCGCGTAGCGCTCCATCGTGTCGCAGTCGAGCATCAGCACGACTGAATGCCGCCCCGTATCGGGCGGCGCATCGGCTTCCATCGACCACGCCGCCTGGAACGTGACCGTACCTGTTTCGACGTCGAGACGGACCGTCGTATCGAGATCGCCGGCGTCGACCGCGTCGCCGTCCGTCGCGTCGTCTGCCAGACTGATCCGTGAGTTCGATTGCATGGTGTTCTCCTGCGTGGTGGCCGCGCGCCCTTGCTGCAAACCATGCCGGCCGTTCGGTTCGAATGAGGATTTCGCGAAGTTCCGCCGTGAATGAAGAGGGCGGAATCGCACGCCTGCACGGACTTCGCCGCAAGGTCCGTGCCGCCGGCGGCGCCCGTCATCGCATGGCACGCGAATTGCGGCGAACTGGCCCGTACGCCCTGCAACCTCTGATACGGAGCCCTGCAATGCCTTCAGCTTCCGTTTCCCACGCGCACGGCAAGCGCCTGACGCGCCGCCCCGGACGCGCCCGCAGCGCCGATCCGCAACGCCGCAAGCGCTGGTCCGCCGAAGTCACGCAACAAAGCGACGTGCTCGACATCGAGCCCGGCATCTTCAAGTCCGACGATCCGGACGCGATCGCCGCGTCGCTGAAGCGCTCGGCCGAACACAGCCGCCGCCGCAAGGCGTCGCCGTTCCAGTCGGCGATGTCGATGCTGAACTTCTACGTGAATCGCGCCGGCCGCAACCTGCCGAAAACGCGCCGCGCGACGCTCGAACGCGCGAAGCGGAAACTGCGCGAGGCGTTCGGCCGCAAGCCCTGACAGCTCGCGCGACCGCCGTATCGCGCCGCTGCAACCGCGCGCATGCACGAACTCCGGTCCCTGATCGTCGGCGTCGTGGTGCCGGGCATGGGGATCGCGACGTCAGCGCAAGCCGTCGTGATGACGATGATCGGCAGCGTGCTCGCGATGCTGCCGGGCCCGCTGATCACGTGGGCATCGCCGCGCCGGCCGCCGTGATGTTCGTCGGCGTGCGGCCGCACGCGGCACCTGTGCTGGCCGTCGTGTCGGCTTCGGTCGTCGCGCACGGCATCTCCGCGACGCCGCCGATGAACCGCTATCGCCGGCTGCAGCATCGGCGCCGATGCGTTCACGCTGTGCGCAGCCGCGCGCGCATCTTTGCGGTGATCCGCTGGCGCGCATCCGCATAACCCGCCCACGGATCGCGCTTCAGCCTGTCGAGACGCGCGTGCAGCGTGTCGATCGTCCACTGCGCGCCGCCCGTCGTATCGGGCACCTCGTCCCAGCCAAGCGGCACCGACACGCCCATGCCCGGCCGCGCACGTGCCGAATACGCAGCGATGGTGCTCGCGCCGCGGCCGTTGCGCAGGTAGTCGACGAAGATCCTGCCGCGCCGGTGGCGCGGCCCCATCGTCGCGGTGAAGCGGTCGGGCAGCGCGAGCGCGACGTGCCGCGCAACCGCGTGCGAGAAGTCTTTCACGTCGTCCCATCCCGCGTGCCGCATGATCGGCACGACGACATGCAGCCCCTTGCCGCCGCTCGTCTTGCAGAACGACGCGAGCCCCAGTTCGTCGAGCAGCCCGCGCACGAGCTGAGCGGCGTCGATCATCGCGTGCCACGGCAGCGCCGGATCGGGATCGAGGTCGAACACGATGCGGTCCGGCCGCTCGACGTTCGATGCGTGCGCATTCCACGTGTGCAGCTCGATCGTGCCCATCTGCGCGGCGCCGAGCAGCGCGTCGACGCTGTCGATCGACAGCAGCGGCCCGTGGCCGGGATCGAGCCCCTCGTGCTGCGTGACGAACGGAATCTCGAGGCGCTCCGCATGTTTCTGGAAGAACAGCTCGCCCGTGATGTCGCCCGGCGCGCGCACGAGCGACACGGGCCGGCCCTTCAGGTCGGGCAGCAGCCAGGGCGCGACCCATTGCCAGTAATGCACGAGGTCGATCTTGCGCGTGCCGTGCTGCGGATCGAGCACGCGGTCGGGATGCGTGATGCGCACGCGGCCGACGTGGTCGGCACCGGATTCGCCGCGCGCGGTGCCCGACGATGCGGGCGATCGCGCGCGGCGCTTGCGGCCGTTCGCTGCATCGGCATGAGGTGCGCGTGCGTGTTTGTCGCGCGTGGCATCGCGTTCGTCCATCGTCGTCTCCGTTTCGGTATGGCGTGGCATCTCGCGGACGATCCGCGCCGCCGGCTTGTCTTCCCGCAGCGCGACGAACGCTGCCTGCCGCACGATGCCGTCGCCCGTCCATTCCGCGAATTCGCATTCGGCGACGAGCGTCGGGTCGATCCAGTGCACGCGCGTGCGCGACCGTTCGCGCGGCGGCGGGTCGAACGGCGTCGTGTCGCGTGCGTGCCTGCGCAGCTTCGCGGCGAGCCGGTCGAGCGTGCGCGTATCGAACCCGGTGCCGACGCGGCCGACATAGCGCAAGGGCGGCGTACCGCGTTGCCGCTTGCCGCCCGATGCGGGCACGTACACGCCGAGCAGCAGCGCGCCGAAGCCGTGCCGGCTGCCCGACGGCTCCGTGTAACCGCCGATCACGAACTCCTGCCGCCGCCGGCATTTCAGCTTGATCCACGCGGACGAGCGGCCCGCGCGATAGTGCGAATCCGCGCGCTTGCCGATCAGACCTTCGAGACCGGCGTCGCACGCGCTCGCGAACAGCGACGCGACATCGTCGCCGAGATCCGGCGAATAGCGCAGCCGCGCGGGATCGCTGCCCGCCAGCAGCGGTTCGAGCAACGAGCGGCGCGCGGCGAGCGGCACATCGCGCAGGTCCCGACCGTTCAGATAGGGCAGATCGAACACGAACAGCGTGATCGCGCCGGAACGGCCCGCGCCGAGCGCGTTCTGCAGCGCCTGGAAATCGGGCAGGCCGTCGTCGCCGAGCACGACGGCCTCGCCGTCGAACCACGCGTTTCCGATATCGAGCGCCGCGAGCGCATCGCGCTGCGCATGCAGCTTCGCGGTCCAGTCGCGACCTTCGCGCGTCATCAGCGTGACGGTCCGCCGCGCCCCGCGGCCCGAGACACGCGCGAGGATCCGGTAGCCGTCGAATTTCACTTCGTAGCGCCAGTCGCCGTGCGCGGGCGGGGCATCGACCAGTGTCGCGAGCTGCGGCGCGACGCGCTCGGGCAGCGGTGCGCGCACGGCACCCTCGACAGGCGACCGGTCGGCGGGCGGCTTGCGATCCTTGCGATCGCGCGACGCGCCCCGCGTGCCGGACGAATCGTCGCGGCCGCGGCGCGACGCGCGCGCAGGTGCCGACGCATCGGCGGGCGCCACGCGCGCGGCCCGCGCACGCCGCTCATGCACACTGCCCGGCCGCTGCGTGACGACATCGAATTCGTCCGCATCGCGTGCATCGTCGTCGCGCTCCTTGATCAGCAGCCATTGCGGCTCGCGGCCCTGCTGCCGCCCGCTTCGCACGAGCGCCCAGCCGCCGTGCAGCTTTTCACCATCGAGCCGGAACGTCAGCTTGCCCGCGCGGTAACCGTCGCGCGCGTGCCCGACACCACCGTCGGGCGTCCACGTCCCTTCGTCCCACACGACGACCTCGCCCGCGCCGTAATGTCCGGCCGGAATCTCGCCTTCGAACGACGCATAGTCGAGCGGATGATCCTCGACCTGCACGGCCAGACGCTTGACCGACGGGTCGACGCTCGGCCCCTTCGGCACGGCCCACGATTTGAGCGTGCCGTCGAGTTCGAGACGAAAATCGTAATGGAGCCGCCTCGCGTGATGCTCCTGGATCACGCAACGCAACCGATGGCGCACCCGGGCAGCCGCGCGCGGCCGCTTCGGTTCGGCGCCCGGCTTCGCGCGACGTGTCGCGTTCGCGCCTTCCGGCTCAGGGGTCGCGTCGAAGCGGCGTTTTCGACGATAGGGATCGAGCTTGCCGGTCATCACGTCACCTCATGTCGCGGTGTCATGCGGCGTGCTTGCGGCGCGCGGCGGTTTTCTTCGCCGCATGCGCGCCCGTCGCGCCACGCTTTGCGGCCGTCCGTTTCGCGGTGGCTTTCGCTGCGCCTCCGGCGGAAGCCTTCGCGGCCGGCTTGCGTCGCCCGCTCGAGGTGCGCGGCGCGGGCGACGCGGTATCTTCGTCGTCCTCGCGCGCGGCACGCGCCCCGCCGCCGCCCTTCAGGCTGCGCTTCAGCAACTCGGTCAGGTCGACGACGTTGGCCGCCGTGCGCCCCGTTTGCGACGGCCGTTCCTCGATCGCCTCGACACTGCCCGCGCGCACCTTGCGCTCGACCAGTGCGAGGATGTCGTCGCGGAACGTATCGCGATACTCGTCGGGCGCCCATGTGCCCGACATGTCGTCGATCAGCTTCCTGGCCATCGCGAGCTCGCGGGCGCTGACGCCCGCGCGCTTTGCGTCGTGGGCCGGCGCCGGCAGTTCGTCGAGCGGGCGCAATTCGTCCTGCCAGCGCAGCGTATCGAGCGCGAGCAGCGGCCCGACCGGGATCAATGCGCCGAGATGCTGGCGATCGTGCATCACGACGTGCGCGATGCCGATCTTTCCGCTGTCCTTCAGCGCGTCGCGCAGCAGCGCATAGACCTTCTCGCCGTTGCGGTCCGGCACCAGGTAGTACGGTGTGTCGAGATACAGGAACGACACGGCGTCCTCGTCGACGAACGTGACGATGTCGACGGTCTGCGTCGATTCGGGGTTCGCGGCGCGGATCTCGTCGTCGCTCAGCACGACGTAGCGCTCCTTCTCGTATTCGTAGCCGCGCACGATGTCCTCGCGCGTGACTTCCTTGCCCGTGCGCTTGTTGATCTGCCGATAGCCGACCGGGTCCATCGAACGCTTGTCGAGCAGCCGGAACGACGGCTTCACGGTGCGCGTCGCCGGAAACAGCTGCACGGGCACGTGAACGAGCCCGAAGCTGATCGCGCCTTTCCAGATCATGCGTGCCATGCGTGTCCTCCTTGCAGCATCGTTGCATCGCGACGCGTGCGTCCGCGGCCGATGCAACGGCCGGCGGCGGCGATCAGCTTCAGGTGCCTGAACGCCTCGCGCACTTATCGCTGCGCCGATGGCGGCGTCTTGCCGGCTGATGGGGGATTCGTCATCGACGCGTCCTCGTCGAATTCGATGGGCGGCCGCCACGCGCGCAACTGCTGCGGCGCGCGAGCGAACGGCAGCGAAAGCCGGCGCTGCGCTCGTGGCCGCGCCTGCGGCGTTTGGCTTCGGTGTCAGGGCGCGCGCAATGCCGTGTCGAGTTCGGCGTCCGTCACGTCGAGCGCCACGTTGCATTCGATCGCGGCGTCCTCGACGCGCGGCTTGCGTTCGTCCACCGCGCGTCGCGCGCCATCGCACAGATACGTGCGCACGCGCAGCCGGTCGTCCTCGTCGAGCCACGCATAACGCTCGATCACGTGCGGATCGAACCGCAAGTCGACCGTGCAGCGCCATTCGCGCGCGCTTTCGTCGGCCGGCACGCGCACCCACGACACCTGGATCGTCAACCGCCCGGATGCGTCGTCCGCATGCACGACGACGGTCGACTCCGACGGGAAGCCGTTCGCGAGCGCGTGCTCGAGTTCCGCGATGCGCTGCGCGCGGTCGGGTGCGCCGATCATCGTCGCACGACGCCCAGCAGCAGCGTGACCAGGAAGATCACGACGAAGATGTAGAACAGGATCTTCGCGATCTCGGCCGCGCCGGCCGCGATGCCGCCGAAGCCGAGCACGGCCGCGACGAGCGCGATGATGAAGAAAATGATGGCGTATCGAAGCATGGAGCCCTCCTGGATGACAGCGGTCGCGAATACACGTCGTCGTCGATCACGCATCGTGCTTGTGCCTGGGTTTGCCGCGGACCGGCGTGGAAGCCATTCTCTCGAGTTCCTTCTCGCTCATCGACCTGGCCATCGACTTCGCCGGCGGCTTGAGGTCCTTCATCTTCGTCTCGCCGCGCTTGGCCGACAGCGCGGCCCCTGCGGCGCGCTGCTGGGCCTGGGATTTTGCTGGCATGTTGCGCTCCTCTCGTTGGCGCGCGCGAGTCGCAACGCGCGCGGTGGCCCGGCAGCCGTCATGCGTCGTCGCGGCGTCGCAGGTCGGCTGCCGGAATCTTCATCGCCTGGCGATACTTCGTCACCGTGCGGCGCGCAAGAAGAATGCCGCGCCCCGCGAGGTTCTGCGCGAGCGTGACGTCGGACAGTGGCTCGGTGTGACGCTCGGCCGCGATCATGTCGCGAATCAGCACCTTCGCGGCCGACGACGAGCACACGCCCTTGCCCGCCGCCTCGAGCTTGCGCGGGAAGAAGTGCTTGAATTCGAACGTGCCGTGCGGCGTCGCCATGTACTTGTTGCCCGTCGCGCGCGATACGGTCGATTCGTGCAGTTCGAGCTCTTCCGCGATGTCGCGCAGCACGAGCGGCTTCATCGCGATCTCGCCGTAGCGGAAGAAATCGCGCTGCCGCGCGACGATGCATTCGCCGACGCGCTGGATCGTCTCGAAGCGCTTCTGCACGTTGCGGATCAGCCAGCGCGCTTCCTGCAACTGCTGGCCGAGCGGCGAATCGCGCTCGCCGCTCGACTGCGCGAACAGCGTCGCATAGCGCTCGTGCAGGCGCGCGCGCGGCAGCACGGCCGGGTTGATCGTCACGATCCACTCGTCGCGCACCTGGCGCACGATCACGTCGGGCACCACGTAGTCGCCGCGCGTGCTGCCGTAGTGATTGCCGGGGCGCGGATCGAGCCCGCGCACGAGCGCGCAGGCCGCGTGCAGCGTCTGCGGGTTGCAGCCGACGCGCCGCTGGATCTCGGCCGTCTCGCGGCGCGCGAGCCGCTCGAGGTGCTCGCGCGCGATCGCCTTCGCTTCCGCGAGCGCCGGCGTGCCGGCCGGAATCGCGTCTAGCTGCAGCACAAGGCATTCGGACAGCGAACGCGCGGCGATACCCGGGCGGTCGAGCATCTGTACGAGCCGCAGCGCGACCGCGAGATCCTGCGCGGACAGCAGCAGCGCGGGATCGGCCGCGACCAGCAGTTCGGGCAGCTCCTGGCGCAGGTAGCCGTCGTCGTCGAGCGCATCGATCACGATGCGCGCGGCTTCGCGGTCGCGTTTGTTCAGCGGGTAGAGGCGCAGCATGTCGTGCAGTTGCTGATGCAGCGACGGTTCGGCGGCCATCCATTCGCCGGGCGACAGGCCGCCCGCGTCCTCGCTCTGGCGGCTCGTGCCGCGCGGCGCCGGCGCGGCCGTATACGACACCTCGCCGTCCGGCGGGAGCGCGCCATCGCGTTCCTCGGGCGCCGCTTCGGGCGCGGCTGCTTCGGCCGCCTGAGCGGGCGTTTCGACAGCGGTTTCCTCTTCGTCTTCGGCCCGGCCGTCTTCGAGGAACGGATTCATGTCGAGCGCCTGCCGCAATTCCTGTTGAAATTCGAGCGAGGACAACTGCAGCAGCCTCAGCGACTGCTGAAGCCTCGGCGTAAGTGCCAGATGCTGTCGCATCTGCAGCGCAAGCGAGACGGACATCGAAAGCCCTCCTGACGGTTCGGTTCGCGGTATTTCGTCTACCGGATTCACGCAGCTTTCGTGCCAATCCGTCTACGCGCGCCGTGCCGCGGCTTCCGCGGGTTCGTACCCCGTCATGCACCCCGCCTGAGCCGCTTTTTTACAAGCCCGCGGCAAGTTTGGGCACATATTTCGCGCGCCACGAAGCGCGCCCGATCGCCTGCCTCGTCACCGCTTCGAATCGATGCGATCGACGGCCGAGCGGTCGAGAAATGCCATCGTCAGTTCCGGCAAATGGCGCAGCAGCCATGCGGCCATGTCGCGCTCCTGCTGCAGGATCCGCTCGCAGCACGCACGGATTTCGTCCTCGCCGGCCGCCTGCGCGACGGCGACGAGAACGGTATACGCGGCGATTTCGACCTGCTCGAACGCGTAGCCGGCCAATGCACCCTTCACCACTTCGTCGTCGGACAGCATGCCGCTCGCGATCTGTCCGTACGCAGCGATCCGCGCGGCGAGATCCTTGATCGCCGACGGCGTCGTGCCGAGCCGCTGCAGGCACGCTTCCACGAGCGCCTGCTGGCCCCGCGTGTCGTCGCGATGCAGGCGCAGCCGGTCCTGCAACTGCGGATAGTGGCCGACGCGTTTCAACTGGGCATCGATCAGCGTCTCTGCCTGCCGCTCCATCGCATAGGCATCGCGCAGCCAGTCTTCCAGGTGTTCGCGCGGATTCGCCATCATGTTCCTCCGGCCGCATCACGATCGCGACGTGGCATGCCGCGCGACACGCAACGCGCACGCCGTTCCGCAACGCACATGCCGTACGACACATGCGGCACGCGAGACATCAGTACTGCATCGGCGGCGGCGTACCCGGCAGCGGCCGGTCGCCCTGCGCGCCGTTCGGGCCCGGCGGCGGCACGTCGGCCGGATCGCCGACGACCGCGCCCTGCGGCATCGTGTTGCCCGGCGACGGACGCGGGTCGTAGCGCGTATTCGCGTCCGGCATCGTCGCGCCCGGCGGCGACGCATGGCCGTCGGGCGGCGGCGGTGGCGCCCCGCGTGTGCCATAGGTGGCGGGTTGCGTGCATGCGCCCAGCGCGCACGCCGCGACAATCAGGCAAGCGCCCATGCGTATGGTCTGGATCGTGTTCATCGAAATCCTCCATCGGACCGACCGCTCAGAGCCGGTTGAAATGAAAATCCCCCGCATACGCGGCGCGTGCGCGGCGCGCCATCATCACGTCGAATCCGGCCGCGACGCGCGTGAGCGTGCCGCGTTGCCGCTCGATATCCGCCTGTTCGAGCGCGGCGAACGCGTCGGCGTCGAAGGTCACGGTCAGCGATGCCGGATGTCCGTCGACGCGAAAACCGATATGCAACGCGCCAGCCGGCTGCTCCTCGACATGGAACGGCATCGCGCGCGCCTCGAAATGGCGGCCGAGCGTCTCGGCGATCTCGCGCAGCATGCCGGGTTTCACGTGGATGCTCATCGCGCGCCCTCCCGCAGCGCAGACATCACTGCGTGCCTCGACGGCGCATGCATGGGCGGCTCTCGCGAAGGCGGTTCGCGTTCCGCCGGTGCGTGCCCGGGCGGATCGCCTTCAGGTTGCCGGTATGGCTCCGGTCTATCGGTCGGCATTTCATCGGAATCGGTCGGAACGAGGTCCGGCTCCATGCCGGGCATCGGCTGAACCGGCCGGTTCAGCCACTGATCGCAGTCCTGATTCATCGGCATTCCATCGTTGCGTTGTCTGGTGAATATGGCGACGGTCCGCAATTCGCGTGCCGCCCGTTCGTGACCGCCGGCGCGCAAGCATCGATGCACGCGCGCACGGCGCGCCGTGCCCTCGCTACACAGTCCGATGCAAATCTTGCAAGCGCGCCGCTATATGTCATACGCGGCCATCACGAGCCACAGCTCGCGGCCGTCGTCCTGCACACGCGCCGCGAGCGCATACGGGTCGGCCGGCTCGCATGCGCACTGCAGCGCGAAGCGCGCCGGTTCGGTCGAGTCGAACGTCTCGTCGCCGAGCGGCCGCACGTCGTCCTTGCCCTCGAACATCCGGTGCTCGGGCCGGTAAATCAGGGGCTCATGCTTCCACGTATCGAAATGGCTCTTCACCGAATCGAATCCGCCACCGCATACGTTGACCTCGTAGCGCACGCCCAGTCGTCGTTTCGGAATCATCGTCGTGCCTCCGGCTTGATGTGTGCACGGCAGGCACCGACTGCGCCGCGCGTTGTCGTCTTCGTTGTCGCCGTCGGAGCGGCAAGTCGCGTGCCGCGTGCAATCCGGGAATGGCCGTTGCGGAATCGTCTGCGTCATCACCATCGATATGGAGCCTCGCCATGAAGGATTCGACCCGGTCCGGCCACGCTGCGCCGGAGCGCAAGCAGCGAACCAACCCGTCGTCGCCGCTGAAGCCTGAGGAACGCACCCACACGCGCCATTCGGAACGCCATATCGACAAGCAGCTCGAGGACACGTTTCCGGCCAGCGACCCGCCCGCGACCGGCGGCATCACGCGCATCGAGCCCGATACGCCGCCCGGCACGCACGACGAAGGGCCGTGGCAGGACAAGCGCGAACGCCGCGACGAATGACGGCGACGAATGACAGGCCGCGTGTGCCGCACGGCATGCGGTTTGCTGAATGTGCTGAAGAATCGTTTTACCCACCCATCCCGCAGGGAGGACTTTCATGCATCGCGTCAACGAAATCATGTCGCAGGACGTCGTGCGCATCGCGCCGACCGACTCGATCCGTCACGCCGCCCAACTGATGGAGCGCTACGACATCGGCGCGCTGCCCGTGTGCGACAACAACCGGCTGGTCGGGATGGTGACGGACCGCGATCTCGCGGTGCGCGCGATCTCGGCCGGCAAGCCGCCGGAAACACGGATTCAGGAAGTCGCGTCGGGCCCGATCGAATGGTGCTTCGACGACGACTCGCTGGACGAGATCCAGCACTACATGGCGGATGCGCAGTTGCGCCGCCTGCCGGTCGTCGATCACGACAAGCGGCTGGTCGGCATGCTGTCGCTCGCGGATATCGCGACGCGCTCGGCCGGCCCCACGCACGACGACGTCGCGAACACGCTCGAAGGCGTATCGCAACCGAGGCGGACGTGACTCGGCACGCGCCGCTCCGTTTCGACCACCCGCGCGATACGCGTCCCGCCGGGGCACGATCGCGCTCAACGCAGCCTGGAGGAAACCATGCAGACTCCCGATCAAGGTCAGACCCGCATCGTCGGCAAGGGCGCCGCAACGGCGGCCGGCCCCGGCCCCGACGTCATGGCCGCCAACACGCTGGAGGGCGACAAGGTCTATACGACCGACGGCGACGATGTCGGCAAGATCAAGGACATCATGCTCGACGTGCGCTCGGGCCGCGTCGCGTACGCGGTGCTGTCGAGCGGCGGCCTGCTCGGCATCGGCGACAAGTTGCTCGCGATTCCGTGGAGCGCGCTGACGCTCGACACCGAACGCAAGTGCTTCCTGCTGTCGGTGTCGTCCGAACGGGTTCGCAACGCACCCGGCTTCGACAAGGACCACTGGCCTGCAATGGCCGACCCGCAATGGGCCGAGCCGCTGCACGAGTTCTACGGCAGCGCGCCATACTGGCGCCCCGGCGACGAGCTCGGGCTGACCGACCCGACCGAGGAACTCGACGATCCGCGCACGCGCGACCGTCACTGAGCCGGGTGATGCGGTACCGGTTTGCCGGCACGTGATGCGACACGCTCCGCCCGCGCGGGGCGTTCCTTTTGTGCGCGCCGCACGCGCGACAGGCTGTGGCGCGACGCGTTACGACCGATGCCGCAACGCGGCGATCACGATCGAGAATGCGCGCGACGCCTGGCGGCGGCTCGGATAGTACGCGTGGAAGCCGGGAACGACCGGGCACCGGTCCGGCGTCAAGATTTACAGGTGGGCCGCTACGGACGTGCTCGCGCACGACGTCCTCGGCGACATGCTTCGAAAGCATTCCGCTGGCTCGCGGCGGTGCCGATGGCGGCGGCGGTAGTCGCGATGGCCGCCGACATGCCGACGTGAATCATGGGCCCGATTCTGCCGAACCTATCCGATCGAGCGTGTCAGTCCGTCCATTGAGTCGGCCCAGCACGGCAAAGCACTGAAACAATTGCACGGATGTCTCCGATGGACCCGCCCTCGTTCGCATGACGACACGCAATGTCAGGTCTGCCCTCGAGCAGCAGAAGAACCGATTCCGCTCGACGTGCGGATCGTCGCGGCCATGCATCACGATCCCGTCGAGGCCGTGCGCAGCGGGCGCCTGCGCGAAGACCTGTTCTACCGGATCGCGATGATCGCGCTGCACGTGCCCCCGCTCAGGCAGCGCGAGGACGACGTCGGCGATATCGCGCTTCAGATCGTCGAGCGATTGAATGCGCGGCACCGCACGCGCAAACGCCTGTCGATGCAGGCGATGAAGGCACTGCGGGTGTATACGTAGTCCGGCAACGTGTGCGAGTTGCGCAATGCGCTCGAGCGCGCATTCATCCTCGCGGACGAGCAGATCGAGCTGCCGTTGCCGCGCCGCCAGCCTCCGCGCGAGAAAGTGCGTCGCAACGCGATGACGCTGCTGATCGGCACGACGCTCGCACACACGCAGCAGCGCTTCATCGTCGCGTCGCTTCAGCACTTCAACGGCGACAAGCCCTGCACCGCGAAGGCGCTCGGCATCAGCCTGAAGACGCTGTACAACCGTCTCGCGCTGCTGCACGAGCACGAGCGCAGCGCGGCGAACGGCGCAGCAGCGCAGCAGCGCAGCAGCGCCGAACCCCGGTGACGCCACCATCGCCACCACCAGCGCGAGCGCAGCCCCGCCGCCGGGCGCACCGAATCAGTGAGCGCGGCAGCGCGTCGAGCATCGGGTTCGGCGTGCCCCGCGACTGCGCATGCTCATGCCATCGCGCGGCACATCGCCGCACACGTAGCCGGCCCGCTGTCACGCGGCGGCAATCGCCCCCTCGAATGCCGCTTCCGCTGTCAGGCTCGCGAGATCGCGGCCGATCGTCACGACCGCGAGCCGTGTGTCGCCGCGCCAGTACGCGATCGAGCAGTCGTGCGCGCCGAGGTCGCCGTCGATCTCGACACGATCCCAACGCTCCGCATGCCCGACATAGTTGACCGTCATGTCGTAATGCTGGCTCCAGAAGAACGGCACCGCGTCGAACGGCCGCTGCTGCCCGAGCATGTTGCGCGCCGCGACGATGCCCTGCCGCTCGGCGACGACCCAGTGCTCGACGCGAATGTGCTCGCCCGTCAGCGGATCGGGCCAGCGTGCGATGTCGCCGGCCGCGTAGATGCCGGGTGCACTCGTCTGCAGGAAACGGTCGACCGTCACGCCGCGCTCGACGGCAAGACCCGCGTCCTGCGCGAGCGCGACGTTCGGACGGACGCCGATGCCGACCACCACGACATCGGCGGGCAGCACGTCGCCGGTCGACAGCGTCACGCTGTCCGGTGCGATCTGCGCGGGCGTCGAGCCGAGATGGAACACGACGCCATGCGATTCGTGCAGCGCCTTGATCGTGCCGCCGAGCGCTTCGCCGAGCACGCGCGCCATCGGTTGCGCCTCCGGCTCGACGACATGCACGTCGAGCCCGCGCGTGCGCAACGCGGCGGCCACTTCGAGCCCGATGAAGCTCGCGCCGATCACGACGCAACGGCGCGCCGTTTTCAGCTTGCCGATCAGCGCATCGCAGTCGGCGCGCGAGCGGAGCACGCATACGTGCGGCAAGTCGGCACCGGGCACGGTCAGCCGGTTCGGCTCGGCGCCCGTCGCAAGCAGCAGCGCGCCGTATCCGACGCGGCTGCCGTCGGCCAGCTCGACCGCATGCTGCGCGGGATCGATCCGTGCGACACGCGTGTCGCACCGCACGTCGATTTGATGATCGTTATAGAACGACGGCGCGCGCAGCGGCAGCCAGTCGGCATCGGCCGTGCCCGCGAGATAGTCCTTCGACAGATTCGGCCGGTCATACGGTGGATCGCGGTCGGCACTCAGCAGCGTGACTGGATTCGGATAGCCTTCCTGCCGCAGCGTCACGGCGGCTGCGATCGCAGCGGCGCCGCCGCCGACGATCACCACCGAGGCGGGCAACCCGGGCGCATTCAGCACAGTCGGCGCGGCGGCCGGCCGCGCATCGAGCACGACGGCTCGGCCGTCGCGGCGTTCGACGCGCCAGCACGGCAGCCCGTCGAGCGCCGGCGCACGCAGCATGGCGCCGGTGCGCAGGCAGAACGCCGCGTGGTGCCACGGGCAGCGGATCGTGTCGTCGACCAGCAGGCCGTCGGCCAGCGGCGCGCCGTAGTGCGTGCAGTGCGCACCCACGGCAAACAGTTCGTCGGCGCGGCGCACGAGCAGCACCGCTGCTTCGCCGACATGGCCCTCGATCATCGCGCCGTCGGCGAGATCGTCGAGCGCGATGCCCTGCGCGAGATCGGGGGGTGAAGACGAGGAGTCGCTTCCGGACATGACGTCGCTCCCGCAGAGTCAGGTAACGATCCCATTATCGGCGTCCCTCATGAAAAGAACAGGCACAGACGCCCCGCAGCGCACGCAAACACCGACTGTAGCTTGTCCGCGATCCATGACCGGCGTAGAACGTCATCGACGTTGCGGCGCAACACGCCGGCCGCGGCGCGTCCGGACTTCCGCGCGGCCCGCGCAATTCGCATGCCGCCCCGCCTTCATTCCATCACCAGGAGCGCTCCCGATGGCCACCGTCCTGTGCGTGCTCTACCCCGATCCCGTCGACGGCTATCCGCCGCGCTACGTGCGCGACGCGATTCCGGTCATCACGCGCTACGCCGACGGACAAACCGCGCCGACGCCGGCCGGCCCCCTCGGCTTCCGGCCCGGCGAACTCGTCGGCTCGGTATCCGGCGCGCTCGGGTTGCGCGGCTATCTGGAAGCGCACGGTCACACGCTGATCGTGACGAGCGAAAAGGACGGCCCCGACTCCGAGTTCGAGCGCCGGCTGCCCGAAGCGGACGTGGTGATTTCGCAGCCGTTCTGGCCCGCGTACCTGACGGCCGAACGGATCGCCCGCGCGCCGAAGCTGAAGCTCGCGCTGACGGCCGGCATCGGCTCGGATCACGTCGATCTCGACGCCGCGGCGCGCGCGCACATCACCGTCGCCGAAGTCACGGGCTCGAACAGCATCAGCGTCGCCGAACACGTGGTGATGACGACGCTCACGCTGGTGCGTAACTACCTGCCGTCGCATGCGATCGCGCAGCAAGGCGGCTGGAACATCGCCGATTGCGTGTCGCGCAGCTACGACGTCGAAGGCATGCATTTCGGCACGGTCGGCGCGGGGCGCATCGGCCTCGCGGTGCTGCGCCGGCTGAAGCCGTTCGGGCTGCATCTGCACTACACGCAGCGGCACCGACTCGACGCTGCGATCGAGCAGGAACTCGCGCTCACGTATCACGCCGATGCCGCGTCGCTCGCGGGCACAGTCGATATCGTGAACCTGCAGATCCCGCTGTACCCGTCGACCGAGCATCTGTTCGACGCGGCGATGATCGCGCGGATGAAGCGCGGCGCATACCTGATCAACACCGCGCGTGCGAAGCTGGTCGACCGTGACGCGGTCGTGCGCGCCGTCACGTCCGGGCATCTCGCGGGCTACGGCGGCGACGTGTGGTTTCCGCAACCGGCGCCGGCCGACCATCCGTGGCGCACGATGCCGTTCAACGGGATGACGCCGCACATCTCGGGCACGTCGCTGTCCGCGCAGGCGCGTTATGCGGCCGGCACGCTGGAAATCCTGCAATGCTGGTTCGACGGCAAGCCGATCCGGAACGAATACCTGATCGTCGACGGCGGCACGCTCGCGGGAACGGGTGCGCAATCGTACCGGCTGACCTGACGTAACGCGACGCGCGGGTTGCGTGCCGTTGCACGCGGCCGCGCGGTCAGCCGATGCAGGACGCGGCGAGCTTGCCGACTGTGACGACCGCCTGTTCGATTTCCGGCGACCACGGGCTGCTGTAGTTCAGCCGAATGAAGTTCCGATAGCTGTCCGTGATCGAGAACATGTACCCGGGCCCGATCGTGATCCCCTGTTCCAGCGCGAGCTGATACAACCGCATCGCATCGACCTGCACGGGCAATTCGATCCACAGCACGTACCCACCGGCCGGGCTCGAAATGCGCGTGCCCTCCGGAAAGAACCGCGACACCATCGCGCGCATCAGGTTCGCCTGCTGCGCGTATGCCTTGCGCAAGCGCCGCAGGTGATGCTCGTAGCCGTCGCGTTCGAGAAACTCCGCGATTGCCAGTTGCGGCAGCGACGGCGTTGCAAGCGTGTTCAGGAATTTCAGCTTCTCGACTTGTTCGCGATAGCGGCCCGGCAATGCCCAGCCGATCCGGTACGCGGCCGTCAGGCTCTTCGAGAACGACGAGCAATGCAGTACGATTCCGCTGCGGTCGAACGACTTCAGCGTGCTCGGATGCATGTTGCCGAAGTACAGTTCGTTGTACACGCCGTTCTCGATGATCGGCAGGTCCGCTTTCGTTGCGAACTCAACCAGCTCGCGCTTGCGCTCGTCGGGCATCTGAAAGCCCAGCGGGTTCTGGAAGTTCGGCATCACCATGCACGCGGCGATTGGCTGCGACTTGGCAATCGCCGCCAGCGCGGCGATGTCGATCCCGTATTCCGGATGCGTCGCAACCTCGATCGCCTTCATCCCCATCCGCTCGATCGCGTGCAGCATCGCGTAGAACGTCGGCGACTCCACCGCGATCGTATCGCCAGGCTTCGCGACCGCTTGCAGGCACAGGTTGATCGCCTCCGTCGCGCCGACCGTCACGATGATCTCGTTCGGGTCCACCGACATCCCGTTTTCCAGGTAGCGGCGCGCAATCTGCCGGATCAACCGCGGATGGCCGGGCGGCAGCCCGTCCGTCACGCCCCACAGCGACTTGTCGCGGCCGGCTGCATACGCGTAGCGGTTCAGCTTCTCGAACGGGAACAGGCTCGGGTCCGGATACGGCGAGCCGAGCGGCACCGCGTCGTCGGTGCCGATCGAGCGCAGCGTCGACAGCACGAGCCGGCTCACGTCCACCGACGACGAGATCGCGATCGGCTTCGACGGCCGCAGTTCGCGCACCGGCGCATGACTGTCGTCGCGGCGCAGGTTCACGAAATAACCCGACTGCGGCCGGCTTTCCAGCAGCCCGCGGCTTTCGAGCAGCAGGTACGCATGCAGCACGGTCGTGATACTGATCCGGTGTTGCTGGCTCGCCTGCCGCACCGACGGCACACGATCGCCGTGTCGATACACGCGCTGCCGGATGAGTCTCTCTATGTCGTTTGCAAATTTCTCGTAGAGCTTCATCCGCCTCGCCCCGCCAGCGGTGAACCGACCTGCGACGCATGCGCGTCCCGGCCGCGCCGATGCACGAAGCCGGACAGCCTTGGCCGGCCGAGGGCGTCCCGGTTCGAGCCTGGTCCGTTACCGAAATTGAAGGCGAGTAGCAATGCGGATTCCATCGAGACAAGGATCGGCATCCTACTGCGTCATTTCGACGAATGTAAGTGACAGTTTGGCGGTGAAACGCCAAATCCGGTTGGCGTGGTGAACAGATTCAAACGCCACGGCACGGCACCGCGCGATCGCGCGGCAGTCATTCGCCCCGCGCTGCGCCATCGCACGGCAGTTCGGTTTTCCGACTGCCGTCGCCCGGCGACGACTCGGCACATGGCGGGCCCGACAATGCGTGGGCCCGCGCGAACTCACGCGTCGTCGACGTTGTCCGCGTAGTGGTCGATCGCGACCTTGCACTCGTCGAACACCACCGTCAGTTGCGCGACGTCGTTCGACTCGACCCACTTGCGGATCTGCAGGAAGTAGCCGGTGCCGAGATCGGCGATGCGGGCCGGATCGTCAGTCGTCACGTCGACGGTCGCGATCGCGCGGTTGCCGGGCAGCGGCGACAGCGTCGCCGCGATATCGAAGCGGCGGTACGATTGATCGATGCGCATGCGGTTCTCCCGAAGCGGTCGGAAGGCGGCGCTCAGCCGAGCGACTGGCGGAAGACCTTGCCGCCGAATCCCGTCACGACGTTGTCGACCGAGAACGGCGTGATTTCCTTCGCCTCGAGAATGATCGCGACGCTGCCGGGCACGAGCCGCGCGGCCACCGTCTCGACGAACGTGCCGTCGAGCAGCGCGTTGCCGGCCGCTTCCGCGAGAATGCCGGCGCCCGCGCCGGCCGCCATGCCGGCGATCACGCCGAGCGGCCCGGCGAGCATGCCGAGCAGGCCGCCCGCGATCGCGCCGATCACGCCGCCCTTGAACGGCCGCGACTCGGCGTCGAGCACCGCGAGCTTGCCGGCCGCGTCCTTTTCGACGACGACGCCGTTCTCGATGTGGAATCCTTCATTCTTCTCCGACAGCGCGTCGAAATCGTTCGCGGCCTGCCGGGCCGTGTCGACGCTGCCGAACACGGCGACGATCAGTTGCTTGGTCATTCGACACCTCTCTCGTGTAGATGGACATACCGGTTGCCGCACATCGCGCGGCAAGACGGTCCGGGGCCGCGCACGCGCGGTGCGCGGGCACCCCGGAGTTCAATTCAGACGCCTGTTGCCGCTTCACGTGCACGGGCCGCATCGACATACGCTTGCGCAGCCGCCAGCTGCATCGCGACGACGGACTGCGCACGTGTGCGCGCCGTATCGGCGTCACGCACGTCGCGCGCCAGCCGGCAGGCATCCGACGACGCTTGCTGCAATTCGATCGCCTGCGTCGTTTCGACGGAATGCGTGCTCATCCGGCCCCTCCTGTAGAGACAGGGTGCATATCGTTCGCGCGTCACCGGCCCACATGCGCGTCCTCTTCGACATCGTCGACATCGGCCGGGAAACGATGCTGGCCGAAACTCAGGATCAGCACGCCCACCGCGAGCAGCACGATCCCGAAAGTCGTCATCAGCATCCGCTCGGGGCTGTCGGTCGCGCCGCGCAGGATCAGGTCGCGCGCGAGCGACGTCATCGCGATGAACAGAGGAAACCGCACCGGCAGCCGGCCGAGCCGCAGGTAGCGCACGTTCATCGCGAGCACTTCCAGATACAGGAACATCAGCAGCAGGTCGGTCAGCGACACCTCGCCCGCGAGCACGACCTTCCACGCTTCCTGCGTCATCGCGAACGCGGTCGCGAGCCCGATCACGACCAGCCCGGCCAGTTCGGCCGCGTGAAGGAAATGGCCGAACCGGCGACGGATGCGCTCGGACGGCGAACAGGAAACGGTTGACGTATTCAAGGTGACAATCGGTGTGACGATGGATGAGCGGTGCCGGGCAGCGGCACGAAATCGGTGCAATGCGCACTGCGATGCGCGGCATCGAGCGCATCCGGCACCGGCGCGCGAGTCGCACCGGCCGCGCCGGTCGCCTGCTCGACCGCGGACAACGTCCGGCGGCAGCACACGTGAAACGCGACGCCCGCGTCGGTACATGCCACCTCGTCGTGCTCGCGGCACAGCAGCAGCCGGCAGCCGAGATACCGTTCGAGACAGTCGATCCGCTCGCGCACCTGCGCCTCGCCAAGCTTCAGCTCGGACGCGGCGCCGGACAGGCCGCCATGCTCGACCACCGCGACGTAAACACGCATCGCTTCCAGCAGGTTCATGGTGACGCTCCTCGTCGGCGGCGCAGCGGGACCTAATCTACTGCACGCGGCACGCACGCTCAAGAGCACAGCGCCGCGCATGCCAGGAGTACAGCTGCGCGACCACCGCGCAAAATCCGGCCCCGTTTGACGCATTCGAATGACAGATTGCCGCCATGAGTGCAAACACCCGCCGAAGCTGCTAGATTGCATGCTCGACGACGTTACGCGGTGCGCGCAGGTCACGCGCCGGGCGGCCGGCCGCCGCTGCTGCGGCCCGTTGCGCGATGCCCGCGCAACGTCCTTCATCCGCATGTCACAAAGAGAACAGTCGCATGACACAGTTCAACCGAACGCCATCGCGCGCCGCGGCAGCCGCGGCCCGTCCGTCCCGACATGACTGACCGGCAGGCCGCGATGCAGACACCTCCCCCACTCTCCCAGGCCGTTCACAGCACGATCACGCGCAGCGCGATCTTCCTCGTGGCGACGATCAATCCCGGTGCCGATCACGCCGACACGATCCGTTCATGGTGCGGCGACATCGCCGCGCTCGTGCGCTCGGTCGGCAAGCGCGTGCCGGGCGGCAACCTGACCTGCGTGTGCGGTTTCAGCGCCGACGCGTGGGATGCGCTGTTCGGCGATCCGCGCCCCGCGTCGCTGCATCCGTTCCGCGAATTCGGCGCCGGGCAGCGCGTCGCGGTCGCGACGCCCGGCGACATCCTGCTGCACATCCGCGCCGAAGCGATGGACCTGTGCTTCGAACTCGCGACGCAACTGCTCGGCGCGCTCGGCAGCGCCGTCACGGTCGTCGACGAGGTGCACGGCTTCCGCAATTTCGACCAGCGCGCGATGATCGGCTTCGTCGACGGCACCGAGAACCCCGAAGGCCGCGAGGCGGTCGACTTCACGGTGATCGGCGACGAAGACGCGGCGTTCGCGGGCGGCAGCTACGTGATCGTGCAGAAATACCTGCACGACATGGCCGGCTGGAACGCGCTCGCGGTCGAGACGCAGGAGCGCATCATCGGCCGCACCAAGCTGTCCGACATCGAGCTCGCGCCGGACGTGAAGCCGTCGTGTTCGCACAGCTCGCTGACCACGCTCGACGAAAACGGCCAGGAAGTGAAGATCCTGCGCGACAACATGCCGTTCGGGCGCCCCGGCGCCGGCGAATTCGGCACCTATTTCATCGGCTATGCGCGCTCGCCGGCGCCGATCGAGCAGATGCTCGAGAACATGTTCGTCGGCCGCCCGCCCGGCAACTACGACCGCCTGCTCGACTACAGCCGCGCGGTCACCGGCTCGCTGTTCTTCGTGCCGTCGGCCGACCTGCTCGAAGCGCTCGCCGATCGCGCGGCACCGGCCGCCGACGCCGCGCAACCGGAATCCTCGTCGTCCGCGCCGCAGCGCGACGGCTCGCTGAAAATCGGCTCGCTGAAAGGAACCCAAGCCTATGAATAACCTGCACCGCGAACTCGCCCCGATCTCGTCGTCCGCCTGGGAACAAATCGAGGAGGAAGTGGCGCGCACCTTCAAACGATCGGTGGCCGGCCGCCGCGTCGTCGACGTCGACGGCCCCGAGGGCCCCGAGCTGTCGGCCGTCGGCACCGGGCACCTGGTGGAGGTCAGCGCGCCGCGTGAGCACGTGAACGCGCGGCTGCGCGAAGTCCGCACGATCGTCGAGCTGACGGCGCCGTTCGAGTTGAGCCGCGATGCGATCGACAGCGTCGAGCGCGGCGCGCGCGATGCAGACTGGCAACCGGCGAAGGAGGCCGCGCAGCGGCTCGCGTTCGCCGAGGACAACGCGATCTTCGACGGTTACCCGGCCGCCGGCATCGTCGGGATCCGCGAAGGCACGTCGAACCGCAAGCTCACACTGCCGGCGGACGTCAGCGCGTACCCGGATGCGATCAGCGACGCGCTCGAAGCGCTGCGGCTCGCGGGCGTCGACGGTCCGTACTCGGTGGTGCTCGGCTCGGACGCGTATACCGCGCTCAGCGAGGCGCGCGACCAGGGTTATCCGGTCCTCGGCCACATCAAGCGGATCGTCAGCGGCGAAATCATCTGGGCGCCGGCGCTCAGCGGCGGCTGCGTGCTGTCGATGCGCGGCGGCGATTACGCGTTGCACCTCGGGGAAGACGTATCGATCGGCTACACGAGCCACACCGACAAGGCCGTCCGCCTGTACCTGCGCGAGACGTTCACGTTCCTGATGCTGACGAGCGAAGCATCGGTGGCCGTGGCGCCGCAGGGCAATCCGGTGGCCTGACAGCAGTTGCCTGCGCGCGCTGCCCGCCCGGGCGTCGCGCGCGGCCTGCCGCGCTGCCGGCCGCATGTTCGTCGCCGATCGAACCCATCTTGCATGGAGATTGTCATGAGCGATACGAATGATGCACTGCAGGCACTGCAAGCGTCGGTCGACAGCCTGAAGAAGACCGTCGACGCGAACGCGGGCAGCGAGGCCGGCGACGCCGCCGTGTTGTTTACCGTCGTGTCGCTGATGCTGGCCGAGTTGCCGCCCGACACGCGCAACCAGATCGAGGATTCGTTCTCCGTCTGGGCCAATGGTCTGCCGAATGCGGCACTGTCGACGGACGTGAAGCGAATCGCGCGACAGCGGCTCGCGATGACACTGTCCGACTGATCGCGGTTCGCCACGGTTGGCGCCATGTCCGGCCCGTACCGTGCAACCCGACTTCTCCTTCGGCCGCCACGCACGCATCGGCTGCGGTGCGCGCGCGGCCGGCCATGACCGGTTCGCGCACGCCACCGGCACGCGCGCTCGCGCTGCGGCACGTCTGCCGCGCTGGCCCACCCGCATCGCCCTCCGTTTGCCGGCAACCGGCGCCCTGCGCGCCGATGTCGCACCGCGCTCCGTTCGCGTTCCGCTCCCCCCTGCCGCCAGTCACCGCACGCGGCGCTCGCCGCGCACGCCCGTGCCGCCGCGTGTGCGCCCGTCTGTACTCCTTGTCGCTCGTGCACGCGCGCATGTGAGGGTGCAATTCGCGGTCGGTCCGGCATGGAACTGTGTCTTGGATGGCCCCCGCCGATTCGCTATTTTGAACGCAGTCGAAGCGATGCCGTGGGCTCCTCGCAGCACTCGCGCTTCCCGCCCCGACCGCGGCCGTGTGACACGCCGGCGCGCGCTGCGCGACAGCGTGGGCGCAGCACGCGCACCGCCGCGCCGCGCGTCGTGCGCCGCGCGTCGTGTGTTCGCGGTCGGGACGCGCGAGCGCCGCACCGCATCGGGACTTCACCCTTCGATCCACCTTCACAGACAGGAGCCAGACCACCATGCCCGCACTTTGCGATATCTGCCACGCCCGGCCGGCCGTCGCGCGCGCAACCGTGATGCAGGACGGCGAGCGCAAGACGATCTCGATTTGCGATTACCACTTCCGTCAGCTGATGCGGCATCAAAGCATGCTGAACCCGTTCGATTCGCTGCTCGGCGGCGGCGGCTCGTCGTCGCTGTTCGGCGAGCTCGGCGACGAATCGCCGCTCGCCGCCGAGATCCCGCGCGAATCGGTCGACCCTACCGACGCGTTCAGCGAACAGACGCTCGAACTGCTGCAGCGTGCGGCCGAGAAGGCGCACGAGCTGCGCCGCAGCGAACTCGACTCCGAACACCTGCTCTACGCGCTCGCGGACACCGACGTGTGCGCCGCGCTGCTGAAGGAACTGAAGCTGTCGCCGCAGGACATCAAGTCGTATATCGACGAGCATGCGCACACCGGCACGGCCGCCCCCGATGCGCCGCTCGACAAGCTGTCGATCTCGCCGCGCGTGAAGAAGGCCGTGCAATACGCGTTCCAGGCGTCGCGCGATCTCGGCCATTCGTATATCGGCCCCGAGCACCTGCTGATCGGGCTCGCATCCGTGCCGGACAGCATCGCCGGCACGCTGCTGAAGAAATACGGCGTGACGCCCGAGGCGCTGCGCCAGAAGGTCGTGAAGGTGGTCGGCAAGGGCGCCGAGGACGGCCGCGTCGATGCACCGACCGGCACGCCGAACCTCGACAAGTTCGGCCGCGACCTCACCGCGATCGCGCGCCAGGGCAAGCTCGACCCAGTGCTCGGCCGCGCGCAGGAAATCGAGAGCACGATCGAAGTGCTCGCGCGCCGCAAGAAGAACAACCCGGTGCTGATCGGCGAGCCGGGCGTCGGCAAGACGGCGATCGTCGAAGGGCTCGCGCAGCGGATCGTCAACGGCGACGTGCCCGAGGTGCTGCGCAACAAGCGGCTCGTCGAAGTCAACATCAACTCGATGGTGGCCGGCGCCAAGTATCGCGGCGAATTCGAGGAGCGCGCGAAGCAGTTGATCGACGAAGTGACCGCGAAGCAGGACGAACTGATCCTGTTCATCGACGAGCTGCATACGATCGTCGGCGCCGGCCAGGGCGGCGGCGAAGGCGGCCTCGACATCGCGAACGTGCTGAAGCCCGCGCTCGCGCGCGGCGAGCTGAGCCTGATCGGCGCGACGACGCTCAACGAATACCAGAAGTACATCGAGAAGGACGCGGCGCTCGAACGGCGCTTTCAGCCGGTGTTCGTGCCGGAGCCGAGCGTCGAGCAGACGATCGTGATCCTGCGCGGGCTGCGCGACAGCCTCGAGGCGCACCACCAGGTGACGTTCGCCGACGACGCGTTCGTCGCGGCCGCGGAATTCGCCGACCGCTACATCACGTCGCGCTTCCTGCCCGACAAGGCGATCGACCTGATCGACCAGGCCGCCGCGCGCGTGCGGATCGGCGCGACGTCGCGCCCGGTCGACATTCAGGAAGGCGAAGCGCAGATCGCGCAACTGAAGCGCGAGCAGGACTACGCAACATCGCGCAAGCGCTTCGACGAAGCGAAGCAGTTCGAGGAGCAGATCAACGCGAAGCAGCAGGCGGTCGACGAAAAGATGGAGGCGTGGCAGCGCAAGACCGGCTCCGAGACGCTCGAGGTGACGGTCGAATCGGTCGCCGAAGTCGTGTCGCGCCTGACCGGCATCCCCGTGTCCGAACTCACGCAGGAAGAACGCCAGAAGCTGCTGAAGATGGAAGAGCAGTTGCGCGAGCGCGTGGTCGGCCAGAGCGACGCGGTGGTGGCCGTCAGCGATGCCGTGCGGCTGTCGCGCGCGGGGCTCGGCCAGACGCACCGGCCGATCGCGACGTTCCTGTTCCTCGGACCGACGGGCGTCGGCAAGACCGAGCTCGCGAAGGCGCTGGCCGAGACCGTGTTCGGCGACGAGCAGGCGATCATCCGCATCGACATGTCCGAGTACATGGAACGGCACGCGGTCGCGCGGCTGATCGGCGCGCCGCCCGGCTACGTCGGCTACGACGAAGGCGGCCAGCTCACCGAGCGCGTGCGGCGCCGCCCGTACAGCGTGATCCTGCTCGACGAGATCGAGAAGGCGCACCCGGACGTCTACAACGTGCTGCTGCAGGTGTTCGACGACGGCCGCCTGACCGACGGCAAGGGCCGCGTGGTCGACTTCAGCAACACGATCATCATCGCGACGAGCAACCTCGGCGCCGCGATCATCATGGACAACCTGACGCAGCCGGAAGCCGCGCGCAAGACCGACAAGGCGATCCGCGAGGCGCTGATGCAGGTGCTGAAGGGCCATTTCCGCCCCGAGTTCCTGAACCGGATCGACGAGGTGATCGTCTTCCACGCGCTGTCGAAGGAGAACATCCGCGCGATCGTGCAGATCCAGCTCGACCGCGTGGTGCGCACGGCCGCAGCGCAAGACATCACGCTCGTGATGGGCGATGCGCTCGTCGAGCACCTGACCGAAGCCGGCTACCAGCCGGAGTTCGGTGCGCGCGAGCTGAAGCGCCAGATCCGCCAGACCATCGAGACCAAACTCGCGAAGGAGATCCTCGCCGACCGGCTGAAATCGGGCGACCGCGTCGGGGTCGACTACGACAAGGACAGCGACGAAGTGAAGTTCGACAAGCTCGCCGCGCCTGAAGCGAAGGACACGAAGGACGCGAAGAAGGACGCCGACGGCAAGGCCAAGGGGAACGGCAAGGCGGCCGCCAAGGCATCCGGCGAAGCGAAGGACGGCGCTGCGCCCGCCGACGTGCCGCCCACCGAGCAATCGTCCGGCAAGAAGTCGTCCGGCGCGAAGAAGGACGCACACTGAAACCCCGCCTGCCCTGCACCCCGGGGCACGCATGACCGGCTCCGTCCACCGGACGGAGCCGCACCACGCCGCGACACGGCGCAACCCGAGCCACCCGCACCGGGCCCGGCTCATGGAGATTCTCATGACAAATCGACGCGAAGTGCCAGGCATCAGGAAGTACGATGGGCCCGCCGGCGGTTGGGGCGCGCTTCGCGCGACAGCCGAGGCCGTGCGCACGCAGATGGAAACCATCGAGGCGCCGATCGTGCTGATGCGGACCAACCAGCCTGACGGTTTCGACTGCCCCGGCTGCGCCTGGCCCGACAAGGAACACAAGTCGACGTTCCAGTTCTGCGAGAACGGCGCGAAGGCCGTCACGTGGGAAGCGACGACCAAGCGCGTGACGCCCGAGTTCTTCGCAGCGAACACCGTGTCGTCGCTGCTGCGCATGTCGGACTACGAACTGGAGAACATGGGCCGGCTCACGCATCCGCTCGTCTACGATCGCGCGACCGACACGTTCCGCGCGGTCGAATGGGACGACGCGTTCGCGCGCATCGGCGAAGTGCTGCGCGCGCTGCCACCGGAGCAGGTCGAGTTCTATACATCGGGCCGCGCGTCGAACGAAGCCGCATACCTGTACCAGCTGTTCGCGCGCGAGCTCGGCACCAACAACTTCCCCGACTGCTCGAACATGTGCCACGAGCCGACCAGCGTCGGCCTGCCGCAGTCGATCGGCATCGGCAAGGGCACCGTGTCGCTGGAGGATTTCGACCGCTGCGAGCTGATCATCTCGATCGGCCACAACCCCGGCACGAACCACCCGCGGATGATGGGCACCCTGCACGAATGCTCGCGGCGCAACGTGCCGATCATCGTGTTCAACCCGCTGCGCGAGCGCGCGCTCGAACGCTTCGCGGATCCGCAGGACATGATCGAGATGGCGTCGTTCGGCTCGACGCGGATCGCGTCGACGTACTACCAGCTCGACGCGGGCGGCGACGCAGCCGCGCTGAAGGGCATCATGAAGGCGCTGCTGCAGCTCGAAGCCGAGCGCGGCGACGTGCTCGACCGCGATTTCATCGCGCAGCACACCAACGGCTTCGACGCGTTCTCGGCCGACCTGCAGGTCACGTCGTGGGACGACATCGAGCGCGCGAGCGGCCTCAGCCAGGCGCAACTCGAACAGGTCGCGCTCGCCTACGCGAAGTCGAATGCGACGATCGTCACGTACGGGATGGGCGTCACGCAGCACAACAAGGGCACGGCAACCGTACGCCTGATCGCCGACCTGCTGCTGATGCGCGGCAACATCGGCAAGCCCGGCGCCGGCGTGTGCCCGCTGCGCGGCCATTCGAACGTCCAGGGCAACCGTACGGTCGGCATCACCGAGAAGCCGTCGGCCGAGTTCCTGAAGAAGATCGAGGACGTGTGCGGCTTCACGCCGCCCGCGCATCACGGGCATGACGCCGTGCAGGCGATGCAGGCGATGGTCGACGGCAACGCGAAGGCGCTGCTGTGCCTCGGCGGCAACTTCGCGGTCGCACTGCCCGATCCCGAGCTGTCGTTCCCGGCGATGGCGAAGCTCGACCTGAGCGTGCACCTCGGCACGAAGCTGAACCGTTCGCACCTGCTGGTCGGGAAGGAAACCTTCATCCTGCCCGTGCTCGGCCGCACCGAGCTCGACATGCAGGCGAGCGGCCGGCAATCGATCACGGTCGAGGATTCGATGTCGATGGTCCACGCGTCGGCCGGCAAGCTCAAGCCCGCGTCCGACCAGTTGCGCTCGGAGCCCGCGATCGTCGCGGGGATCGCGCATGCGACGCTGCCGAACAGCAAGGTCGCGTGGCTCGATTTGATTGCCGACTACGACCGCATCCGCGACCTGATCGACCGCACGGTGTCCGGCTTCGAGGCGTTCAACGAGCGCATCCGCACGCCGGGCGGCTTCCGGCTGCCGCTGCCGCCCACCGAGCGCGTGTGGCCCACGGCGACCGGCAAGGCGATGTTCTCGGTGTACAAGGGCGTCGCGGAAGACGCGGAAGTGCTCGGCGGCGAGCATGTGCTGCGGCTGATCACGCTGCGCAGCCACGATCAGTACAACACGACGATCTACGGGCTCGACGACCGCTATCGCGGCGTGTTCGGGCGGCGCGACGTGCTGTTCATGAACCCGGCGGATCTTGCGAAGTACGGGCTCGAACACGGCGACCTCGTCGACATCGAGACGATCACCGCGTCGGGTCGCACGCTGCGTCTCGAGAAGATCACCGCGATCGAGTACGACATCGCGCCGGGTTCGGTCGGCGCGTACTACCCGGAGGCGAACGTGCTCGTGCCGCTCGACTACATCGACAAGGAAAGCGGCACGCCGTCGTACAAGTCGGTGCCGGTACGCGTCGCGCGCTCGGCGGTCGTCTGATGCGCGGGCAGGCTTGCGGCGCATCACCGGCCGCGGGCCTGCCCTCGTCACACCGAAACGCTTTCACGGGCCACCGCATCGCAACCGCTGCGGCGGCCCCGCCCTTCCTTCTTCACTTCCTCGAAAACGCCCCGCTTACTGCGCTGCCGTCGGCGGCAGATGCGCACTGCCCTGCCGGCGCCGATACGCGCTGTCGCGCGACGCGAGCCAGTAGTACAGCGGCGACGTCAGCAGCAGCCCCACGAGCCACGACAGGTCCGCACCACCGAGATGCGCGGGAATCGGGCCCGCAACCATCGGCGTGTTCATGAACGGAATCTGCACGAGGATGCCGATCGCATACGCGAGCAGCGCCTGCGGATTGAAACGGCCGTAGATGCCGCCGTCCGCCATGAAGATCGACTTGATGTCGTACTTGCCCTTGTGGATCACGTAGAAGTCGATCAGGTTGATCGCCGTCCACGGCACCAGCACGACCAGCAGCGCGAGCACGAGATCGACGAGGTTGCCGACGAAGTTGGTCGACGCGCCGATCGCCGCGTAGCAGCACGCCACGAAGATCATGACCGACACCACAGCGCGCGTCTTCGCAGTCGGAATCCACTTGCAGGCGAACGTCTGCACCGACGTGATCACCGCGAGCACCGCGCCGTACAGGTTCAGCGCGTTGTGGCTGATCACGCTCAGCAGGAACAGCACGAGCATCAGCGGGCCGAGCGGGCCGGTCGCCTGCTTGACCGCATCCATCGTGTCCGCGCCGGCCGGCACCGCGAGCACCGCGACCGAGCCGAAGATGAACGCGAGCGTCGAGCCGATCGTGCAGCCGAGGTAGGTCGCCCAGAACGTCGACGCAACGCCGGCATCCTCCGGCAGATAGCGCGAATAGTCCGATACGTACGGCGCGAACGCGATCTGCCACAACGCCGACAGCGATACCGTCGCGAGCCAGCCCGCGAAGTTGAAGCCGCCGCGCGTCAGGAAATCGTCGGTCGTCACGTGCGTGAGGATCATCCAGAAGCCGACGAGAATGCCGATGCCGAGCACCCATGTACCGATACGGTTCAGGATATGGATGAAGCGGTAGCCGACGATGCCGATCAGCCCCGAGCCCACCGCGCCGATCACGATGCCGACGGGCACCGGCACCGACGCCGCGATGCCGTGCACCGACTTGCCGGCGAGCACGATGTTCGACGCGAAGAAGCCGACATACATCACGGCCGCGATCACCGTGACGAGCAGCGCGCCCCACGAACCGAACTGCGCGCGGCTCTGGATCATCTGCGGGATGCCCATCTGCGGCCCCTGCGCGGAATGCAGCGCCATCAGCACGCCGCCGACCGCCTGGCCGACGACGATCGCGACGATGCCCCACATCAGGTTCAGGTGAAATAGCTGCACGCCGAGCGCGCCGGTCACGATCGGCAGCGGCGCGATGTTGCCGCCGAACCAGAGCGTGAACAGGTCGCGCACCTTGCCGTGGCGTTCCGCGGGCGGCACGTAGCCGATCGTGTGTTTCTCTATCATCGGGGACGCGTTGCGGTCCACGTTCGTCATGGTGAAGTCTCCTGTCCTGCGCGGCGATGCGCGCTTGCCGTTTCAGCCGGCGCGCGCTGGGGTGCGCGCCGGCAATCGGGTCCGGATACGCGAGCGACGACGCACCGCGTGCACGCGCGACGGTGCCGGCCGAAGCGGACCATGCGCGGCGTGCGGGGACGGATGACATGTCACACCGGCACGTGTGCGGCCTCGTTGCGATCCAGATTGGAGACGATGGTGCGCCACGCGCGCCGGGGCCGGAAAATACTAAAAATATTTCCGGGACATACGAAAAAGCTCTGCAGCGGAAATTTCGGCGCCAATCGACTTCAGGTAAGGTGCTACGCGAAATGGACAGAATGCGCCCGCGGCAGCACGCCGGGGGCCGGGCATCAGAGGTGCTTGTGGCTCACTACACTTTGCGGCAACTGAAATACTTCGTGACGACGGTGGAATCCGGCAGCGTCGCCGAGGCGTCGCGCCAGCTCTTCATCGCGCAGCCGTCGATCTCCAGTGCGATCAAGGGGCTCGAGGAAAGCTTCGGCGTGAAGCTGTTCATCCGCCATCACGCGCAGGGCGTGTCGCTGACGCCGAGCGGCACGCGCTTCTACCGGAAAGCGCAGGAGCTGCTGCGCATCGCGCACGAATTCGAACAGAACGCGCTCGCCGACAACGACGTGATTACCGGGCAGATCGACATCGGCTGCTTCGAGACGGTCGCGCCGCTCTATCTGCCGCAACTGATCGCGGGGTTTCGCGAACGCTACCCGGGCGTCAACATCCGGCTGCGCGACGGCGACCAGCAGGAACTCGTGCAGGGCCTGACGTCCGGCACCTTCGATCTCGCGCTGATGTACGACCACGATCTCGACGGCACGATCGAAACCGAGCCGCTGATGCCGCCGCAGCAGCCGTACGTGCTGCTGCCGGAGAACCACCGGTTCGCGGGCCAGCCGCACGTGTCGCTGCGCGACCTCTGCGTCGAGCCGATGATCCTGCTCGACGTGCAGCCGAGCCGCACGTATTTCGTCAGCCTGTTTCATGAACTCGGGCTGACGCCGAACATCGTGTTCGGCTCGCCGTCGATCGAGATGGTGCGCGGGATGGTCGGCCAGGGATTCGGCTTCTCGCTGCTCGTCACGCGCCCGCATTCGGAATACACGTACGACGGCCGGCGCGTCGTGACGATCGGCCTCAGCGAAACGGTGAGCCCGTCCGGGCTCGTGAGCGCGCGCCTGAAACGCGGGCAGCTCACCAAGCAGGCGCAGTCGTTCGTCGATTTCTGCCGCGAGCGGCTCGCGCAGATCGTCGCGGAATCGGCGCGATAACGACGCAGAAAACGCACGCACCGCAGGACGGGCGCGTGCGTGCCGGCGGCCCGTTCAGGCGGCCGCGGACAGATGCGCGACCAGACGGCCCAGCATCGCGTCGCATCCGTGCAGTTGTTCGAGCGTGACGAACTCGTCGGGCTTGTGCCCCTGGTCCATGCTGCCGGGCCCGCACACCACGGTCGGGATGCCGACCTGCCCGAACAGCCCGCCCTCGGTGCCGAACGCAACCGTACCGAACGCCTCGGACCCGCTCAGCATCGCGAGCAGGTGCGCGGCTTCGCTATCCGGCGCGGTCGCGAGCCCCGGGTACGCACCCAGCGGCTGCAGCTGGATGTCGGTATCGGGCTGCACCGCGCGCATCCTCGGCAACAGTTCGGATTCCGCATAGTCCCGCAGCTTCCTCGGCACGTCGTGCGCATCGAAATCCGGCAGCGCACGCACCTCGAAATCGAACTCGCATTCGGCCGGCACGATGTTCAGCGCGCGGCCGCCCTTGATCAGCCCCGTCTGCACGGTCGAGAACGGCGGATCGAAGCGGCTGTCGTGCCGTTCGGGCCGCGCGAGCGTCGCGCCGATCTCGCCGAGCCGGCCGATCAGCTTCGCCGCATAGTCGATCGCGTTGACGCCCGACGGTGCGTACGCCGAGTGGCACGCAGCGCCCTTCACGTGGCAGCGCATCGCGAGCTTGCCCTTGTGACCGAGCACCGGTCTCAGTTCGGTCGGCTCGCCGATCAGGCACAGGCGCGGCCGGTGCTCGCGCGCGGCCAGTTCCGCGAGCATCGGCCGCACGCCGAGACAGCCGACTTCTTCGTCGTACGAGAACGCGAGATGCACGGGCACGCTCAGCGGCCGTGCGACGAACGTCGGTACGGCCGCAAGCACCGACGCGATGAAGCCCTTCATGTCGGCCGTGCCGCGACCGTACAGGCGGCCGTCGCGCTCGGTCAGCCGGAACGGCTCGACCGTCCACGCCTGCCCGTCGACCGGCACCACGTCGGTATGGCCCGACAGCGCGATGCCGCCGCGATCGCGCGGCCCGATCGTCGCGTACAGGCTCGCCTTCGTGCGGTCCGCGTTGTAGAACAGTTCGCTCGCGACGCCGAAGCCCGCGAGATAGTCGCGGACGAACTCGATCATCTCGAGATTCGAATCGCGGCTGACCGTCGCGAAACCGATCAGCCGTTCGAGCAGCGCGCGGCTCGATGTGTCACTCATCGCCCGGCACTCCGTAGCTCGGTGCGGCGGTCGGGTTCAGCGCGCGGGTCTGGTAATCCTGCATCTGCGGGCGATACGCGCGCCACAGCGTGTCGAGCTGCCCGATCGGGTCGGCATCGGCCCAATCGACGCGCAGGTCGACCACCGGCCAGGTCACGTCGCCGGCCACCTTCAGCGCGGCCGAATGAACCGGCCCCGCCTCGCCGCCGGCTGCCATTGCCGCGTGCATCGCGGCCAGCAGGCGATCGGCGAGCAGGCCGGGCGCCTGTTCGAACGCTTCCACCATCGCATCGATCACGGCCGGCGCGGCCAGCAGGTTGCCGGCCGCCACGCATTGCTCGCCCTGCACCGCGTGATGCGTGCCGAGCGCTTCCTTGCCGGTGAAGCACGCCGTCTGCCCTTGCCCGTCGATCACCGTGACCTGCCGGTACTGGCTCCAGCCGTTCGCGCTGAGCGCGCGGTCGAGCGCCGCGGCGGGCGCGAGCTGTTCGTGCTCGATCAGGTCGAGAATCTGCGGGCCGAGCGCCGGCAGCGTGATGTTCTGCGTCGCGACGGCACCGACGCCCGCGCGCACCCACGGGCAGCGCGCGCCCACCGCGATACTCGACGAGCTGATCGCGATCCCGAGCTGGCCCGTTTCCGGGCAGCGCCCGACGATGGAGAAAGTCATGTCGCCTCCTGTGCGCGGTTCGGCTGCCAGTTGTCCGGGATCACCGCGATCACGTCGATCTCCATCAGCCACTGCGGCTGGCCGAGCGCGGACACGACGAGCCCCGTCGAGATCGGATAGACGCCCTTCAGCCACTTGCCGACTTCCTGGTACACGGGCTCGCGGTAACGCGGGTCGATCAGGTAGGTCGTCGTCTTCACGATGTGCGTGATGTCGCTGCCGGCTTCCTCCAGCAACTGCTTGACGTTCTTCATCGCCTGCCCGGCCTGCGCGCGCGCGTCGCCGAGGCCGATCAGCTTGCCGTCGAAATCGGTACCGACCTGGCCGCGCACGTAGACGGTATTACCGGCCCGCACGGCCTGGCACAGGTCGTTGTCGAGCGTCTGGTTCGGATAGGTATCCTTCGTGTTGAACATGCGGATACGGGTATGGGTGGGTTGGCTCATCGAAATCCTTCAGTCGTCAATGGTCACGCCGCCGCACCGGACGCGAACGCGGCGCGGCAGGCAGCATGCGTTCGGTCAGTTCACCGCGTCGACAAGCGGCTGCGCGTCGGCGTGCGCCGCGGCGCCGTCCTGCTCCGGGCGCGATGTCGAGCGATGCTGCGACGCGTCGTGGTATTCGAGGTACTTGCGCTGCGTCACGATGTGATCGGCGATGTGCTTTGCGTCGTGCCACACGCCCCAGATGAAGCTGGAACCGCGCCGCGACAGCCACGGCAGCCCGAGGAAATAGATGCCCGGCTCCTTCGCCACGCCGCGCTGGTGCTGCGGCTTGCCGTTCGCCGCGAACGCGTCGACGTTCAGCCAGCCGTAGTCGAGCGCATAGCCGGTCGCCCAGACGATCGACGTGACGCCGGCGCCGGCCAGGTCGAGCGAGAGGATCGGATGCGCGACGCATTCGGGGTCCGGCAGGATGCGGCGCGCGTCCGGCTCTTCCGGCAGGTCGAGGCCGTTGCGTGCCGCGTACGCGTCGGCCGCGTCGAGCAGCGACAGGTAGTTCTCGTCGCCGCGTGCGAGATTGATCGCGAGGTCGGGTTCGAACGCGGCCACGCCGCCGTCGAACGACTTCGTCAGCCCGACGAGCGTCACGCCCTGGTTCGCGAGCGCGCGGAAATCGACCGTATGGCCGCCGCGCGCGCCGCTCACCGCGATCGTCACGTGTTCGCGGCCGGGCGTCGCGACTTCCTTGTCCCATTCGCCGAGCACGCCGAGCCACCAGCAGAAGTCGCGGCCGCGATATGCGCGCGGCGGGCGGTCGTGCGGCCCGACCGACAGGTAGACCTGCCGGCCCGCGCGTTGCAGCTCGTCGGCGATCTGCACGCCCGACGAACCCGCGCCGACCACCAGCACCGCGCCTTCCGGGAGCTGGCCCGGGTTGCGATAGTCGGCGGAATGGATCTGCACGAGACGCGCGTCGTCCGGCGCGATCGGCGGAATGACCGGGCGCTGGAACGGCCCCGTCGCGACAACCACACGGTTCGCCTCGATCGTGCCGTCCGATGTTTCGACGATGAAGCCCGGCTTGCCCGCATTGCGCACGACGTTCTTCACGTCGACGCCCGTGCGGATCGGCGCATTGAATTTGCGCGCATACGCTTCGAAGTAGTCCGCGACCTGGTCTTTCGACGCGAACGCATCGGAATCGAGGCCGTCGAATTCGAGCCCCGGGAAGCGGTCGTGCCACGCGGGGCCGTTCGCGACCAGCGAATCCCAGCGCCCCGTGCGCCAGCGTTCGGCGATGCGGCTGCGCTCGAGCACGAGATGCGGCACGCCCAGCTTGCCCAGGTGCTCGCTCATGGCCACGCCGGCCTGCCCGGCGCCGACGACGAGCGTATCGATTGAGGTTGTTTCGACTGCCACGGCTGTCTCCTTCTGAAGTGCGGCTCGCCGCGACGCTCATGCTGTCGCGCGAGTTGGAATGGAGACATTCTGCTGACACGCCGGCGCGCGCGAAATGATGTTTTTTGTTGGTGTTGACGAGCAAAAAGCTGGGCGTGGCGTGGATGGCGAGCGGCGCAGGACGGCGCGCCGCTTCGAATCGCCTCGACAGCACGATGGCCGGGAGCGGTTCGCCCCCTGCGCTTCAGTTTCGAAGAATGGATTTTTCGATGCGATTGAGCGGAGATTCGAAACCATCAACCGGTATTGCGCCGGCGCCCGCTCGCGTGGCGGGCGCCGGCTTCAACGGGTCGTGCCGGCTACACGTCGGTCCACGCGCCGGTGCCCTGCCGATACTGGATCGCGCCGCCGCTGAGCCGCACCCGCAGGTTGCCGTCCGGCAACTGTACCCAGGTCAGCATGTCGAGGCCCTGCATCAGGTTGACGAAGAACGCCTGCAACTCTGGCGACTGGCTGGCCTGCCAGAGGTCGATACGCCCGAGGCACGCGCGCAGGTTGCCGTTCTGTTGCATGATCGTGTCGACCTGTCCGGCCACATCCGACGCCGCATCGTAGACCGGCGTGCCGTCGCCGCTGACGATCGACAGGTGGATTGCGCGCACCGACGCCGGCTGGCCCGGCGTCTGCTCGACGAGCGCGATGCAGCTCGTCATCGCGCCGAAATCGATTTCCGTCGCATCTCCCCAGTTGCGCTCGCCAACCGCCAGCGGCGCGGGACCTTGTACTTGCTGAATGATGTAGGGCATGGGTTCCTCGCATGACTCGATGGGACTGCTGGTGCCTGGCAGGGCCGCGACGCGTTCGAGGCAACGGACGTGCGTCGGTCCCGCCGCTCACATCCCGCGTCGGGCCCGATAGCCCGGCGGGTCGTGTCGATTGATTCTTTGTCGCTGCGCGCGCGGAAGTCAAACGAGATGCGTTCACGGACTGATTGCTCGCGACGTTCGTCATCGACGCACTCGACACCACCGCACGAACGATTGCGCGCGCATCGATTCAATGCAGGTCGTTTCGCTCCGGGCCGTCATCGACGTCGTCCGCCCTGCCGGCGGCTGCATCGTCCTGCGCCGCCGGCACGCCTTCGCTCTGCTTCCACAAGAACGTCCGCAGCCACCGGACGTGAAGCGGCGATGCGCCGCGGCGCGCGCTACGCGCCCTTCTTGTCCAGCAGCGCCTGATACTTCTGCAGGCTCTCGTCGATCTTGTCGAGCGCGATGCTCGCGGCCTCCCCTTCGATCGCCTCCGCGGCGCCCGCGACGAGCGCCGCGGTCGCGACGAACAGGTCCGTCAACAGCAGGCCCACCGCATCCATCGCCATCCCGCGCTCGTTCTCGTCGATGGTCTTCTGCGCCAGATCCTTCATCAGCACGCTTTTGCCCGCGATCGCCAGCGACGTCGACGCCTCGAAGTAGTTGGCCGCCGCCTGCGCGACCAGGCCGCCCGCCTGCGTGATCATCATGTTCGGGCCGACGGCGATCTGCGTCGTCGCGTAGGACGCAGTCTCCGCGTTGATCGCCTGCACGGTCTGCAGCGCCGAGCCGCCGGGCCCGGCCGCATCGGCGATCTGGTTCGGCGCCTTCAGCGCATCGGTGAGCCTGCGCAGCCGGTTGGCCGGCCACGTGCGCGGGCCAGCCTTCGACGCCGCGGCGTGCGGTGCGACCTCGGCCGGCGTTGCTGCTTCGGCTGCTCCAGCTACGGTGTCTGCAGCGTCTGCGGTATCGCCCGGCGTCTGCGGCGCGCCGTCGCCGCGTCCGCCCAACAGGCCTTTCATGTTCATGGTTCAGGTATCCCGAGAGTCATCGCGTGCTAATGCGTGGAACCCGTCTGCGGCCCGGCCGTCGGGGCATGCGCCGCGCCGCCCGAGGCCGGCTTCGGCGACGCTTCGACGGACAGGATCATGGCCACCGCCTTCGACACGACCGCGTTCGAAATCTGGTTCAGCGCCGCCTGCTGCTGCGTCATGTTCTGCGCCGAGATGCCGACGGCCTGGCTGAACATCTGGTAAAGCATGCCCAGTGCCTGGGCCGGGGAGCCCGCGACGACGTTGACATTGGTCTGCGTCAGCGCGTCGGTAACCTGCTCATTGACTTTGTCTGCCACGAGGCCTCCTTGGATCTCGGCTCCGGCATGCGATTGAAGGAACGGCGGGCCGGCAGGCCATCGACGCCGCGCATGCCGTTAGGAACGCTGCGTGCCAGCGTTCGTGAACGCGCTCAGGCGAGTTCCTCGCGCAACTTCTTGCGCAGCAGCTCGACGCGCTTTCTGGCCAGCGGCTCATTGATCCCGAGCGTCGCCGCGATGTGCAGATAGGGCCGGTCCTCCTCGAACTTCAGCGTGAACAGCATCTGCTGCTGCGGCGGGAGCGTGGACAGCACCTGCTCGAGACGCAGCAGCTGTTGCCGGAGCAGCAGTTGCTGCTCCACCGACGGCGCGTGGCCGGCCAGCTCGACGGTGTGATCGTCGTCCCAGCCCGGGTCGAATTCGAGCATGCCGCTTTCGCGCAGACGACGGCGCGCGCCATCGAGGAACGCATGGTTCAGCGCCAGAAAGAGAAAGCCGGCCAGGTTCCGAACGCGCTCGGGCGAACGCTGCAGGTAAATGTGGACCTTGAGTGCGGTATCGGAGAGCAGTTCGTCGGCACGGTGAATATCGCCCTTGCACAACAGGCGCGCGCGGCGCCGCAATTTCCCCTGCATTTCCCGCCACGTGTGATCGAGCTGCTGCGCCGGCGACTCAGGCGTCGAAACAGCATGCTGGTTCGAGGTTGTCATCCCGTGCCTTCCTTTTTTATGGAAAACACAGAATCGATTCGATGCCGAGAATGGCGCTGTTACCCGCGTAACACCGTTATCAAGATAATCGGCTTCTGTAAATTTTCTTGATTATTATGAACGGAAACTTTAATACCCTGGCATCTCCTCATCCGTCGTTTCGGGCGCGCTGTCGAGCGTGAACAATGGCATTTCGATGAAAAACAACGACTGCCGCCGCGATGCGTTCGCGCGCCGGCACGCTGCTGTCGATGTCGGTCGACCAAACGTTCTTGGCGCCGAAGCACAGCCATATCGGGACTGCTTTCCCATTATCTGGTTATTTTCATCATCCATTTTTCACGCAGTGCAAAAGGCAACGTTTTTCGCTAGGTGGCCGCATCGTCAAACAACCTTGCACGGAAAACATGCCTGCCCTTGCTAACGGTCGAACGCTGTGCGATATACCGATACTCGCCGATCTTCCGGAAAGCCTTCTCGCTCACATCGAACGGCATCTCGCGCCCTGGCCCGAACACGGCAATCGCCTGTTGTTCTTCAAGGGCGATCCGGGAGATTTCGTCGCCTTCGTACACTGCGGCCGCGTCTACAAGACGCTGCACGAACCCGGCGGACGCGAAATCATTCTCGGCCACTCGCTGCCGGGCGAACTCATCGGCGAAAACACGCTGGTTCGCGCCCACCGGCGCAGCTTCACCGCCCAGTTGAGCCCCGACTGCCGCGTGTCGCTGCTGCATCGCCAGTACTTCGCACCGCTGCTGGCCGATGCGGATTTCATGGAGCGCATCCACGAGCAGCTGTGCCGGCACATCCACCAGTTGAGCGACTTCGTCGAATCGGCGTGCCTGTACCGGCTCGAAGCCAGGCTCGCGCGTCATCTGCTGAACCGCATGCAAGGGAACGATCTCGAGGTGCAGTTGCCGGAGAACCAGAGCATCCTCGCCGCGATGCTCAACGTCAGCCGGCCGCGACTGAACAGCAGCCTGCAGAAGATGCAGCGCGACGGCCTGATCCGGCTTCACGAGCACGGTGTGACGATCGAGAAACCGGAGCAGCTCCGGACCATCGTCAACGCCAATTGACGCGCCGGCAAGCGCGTGCGCCGCGCGGCGCCGCGGCGGGAGGAAGTTGCGCGCGCCGGGTTGCGCGGCGCGCGGTGAAGGTCAGCCGCGCCAGTGGCCGATGGCGTTCAGCAACTGCGCGACGGCGGACAGTTGCGACGCAAAGTTGTCGTTCGCCGACCGCGCCGCGGCGGCCGCCGCCACCGGCGAGCCGGCATAGAGCTGCATGATGCCGACGGTCGTGGCGGCAAGGTTGGACATCGCCTGGTTCGCCTGCATCTGCACCGCGTTGTGAAGCAGGATCGCGGACGCATGGCTGTTCGACTGCATGAGCGTGCCCAAGGCCACGGCGGGTGCTTCGCCCACCACCTTGACGTTGGCTTGCGTGACCGCATCGGTCATCGCGGCGGAAACCCGTTCCGGCATGTCGTTGCTCCTGGTTTGCTCGCCGCTGCGGTGCAGTCGCGGCGAAAGCATGAGTGGGTCGGTCGGCGACGCGCGCCGCACGGCGCTGTCGATGCGCCGCGAGCGCTCGCCGTCGCGGGCGTCGGCATGACGACAGGCGCCGGGCGGCAGCCGCGGGAATCGGGGCCGCCGCCCGGCGTAGACGCCGGGTTACGCGTCAGGCCAGCGCCTTGCCGAGCGCGAGCACGTCGGCCAGCACGGACAGCACGCCGTTCGAGCCGATTTCCGTCGCGGCGGCGCCGGCGCTTGCCGGCCCGAGCGTGTAGAGCTGCATCGTGCCCACGTTCGTCGAGGTCGGCAGCTGCACCGCGGACTGCGACTGCTGCTGCACGGCGTTCTCGAACAGCACGCTGAGCGAATGGCTCTGGGCCTGGTACAGCGATCCCGTCGCCATCGCGGGTGCTTCGCCCACCACCTTGACGTTGGTCTGCGTGACCGCGTCGGTGATCGCGGCATTGACCGCGCACGTCTTGCAGTTGCAGGGGTCCTTCGTGTCGTTGGCGTTGGCATTCGCGTTTGCATCATCAGCCATCGTATTTCTCCTGGTTTGCGAACGGGTGCAGCATCGAATCGGCTCTGCCCGTTCTGTCGGTTGCTCCGGAACACCGCGCGGCACCGCTGTTCAGGCGCCGGCGGCCGTGCTGCGGATCCGCGGCACGGCGGCGGCATGGGCGGCTCGTGCCGCTTGCGCCGCCGCTCGACCACGGCGTTGACGCCTTAGTGACCGGTCACCGCCTTCCCGATCGCGATCACGTCGGCCAGAATGGAGATGATCCCGTTCGCGCCGATTTCCGTCGCGGCCGCACCCGCGCTTTCCGGCCCGATCGTGTAGAGCTGCATCGTCCCCACGTTCGTCGACGTCTGCGACTGGATCGCGGCCTGCGACTGCTGCTGCACCGCGTTCTCGAACAGGATGCTGAGCGAATGGCTCTGGGCCTGGTACAGCGAGCCCATCGCCATTGCCGGCGCTTCGGCGACCACCTTGACGTTGACCTGTGTGACCGCATCGGTAATCGCGGGATTGACCTGGCACACTTGACACGTATCACCCATTTTTTGCTCCTTGATTCACGTAGTTGAGAGGTCGCACATCAGGGCCGGCCGGTTTCGCGTTCGGCCGCTTGAGTTCAGCCACATGCCCCGCGTGCTACTCCATGGACGCTGGGCCGGGGATATCGTGAACGGCAGCGGTGGCGGCAGCACCCGGCGCGGCCGGTTCGGACCGTTCGGCCGGACCGGCGCCGACGCTTCGCAGCCGGTCGTCTATCGCGTCGAGCCGTACGGCGAACCGTTCGGCGAGCGAATCGACGTATTGCTGGAAGCATGCTTCGATTTCCTGCCGGATGAGGCCCGTCAGCTGTTCGCCGATCATCGCCAGCGCCTGGCGGGTGCTGTCCTGGATCTCGGCCGCGCCGGATGCCTGCGCGTCGCCCGGCGGCTCGTGCGCGTCGAGTACGCCGGACACTTTCTGCTGTTCCGATGCCAGCATGCCGAGGGTCGTCTCGTTCTGCGCGTCGATCGTCTGCAGGATGCCGCGCATCTTCTCGTACGCCTTCTGCTGGTTGAGCTGCAGAAAATGCTTGACCTGCTCGCGCGCCTCCTGCCGGGTTTTCAACCGCGGCAATGGCGGGTTCGCGGCGCTCGCCTGCGCGGCTGTCGCCGACTGGTTCCCGTGCCTGTTCGACAGCCGCTCCAGCAGCGCCTGTTCTTCGCCCGGCTCGAGGGGCCGTCCCAATCGCTTCTCTGCGAGCTGCCGCAGCAGGGGGTCGAGGGCTTCGTTGCTCATGGCTCACACCTCCTCGATGTCCGCCCGCGGCGCCGTTGCGTGCGGTTCGGGTTCGGATCGACGCAGTGCCGAGGCGCCTTGGTCAGCGTGCTGCAATGGATATCGCATGGTGTTCTCCCGGAAATGGATGCGCGACGGCCTTGCCGGAAATTTCGGCAGGACCGCTGCAGGGACGAACCGTGCGATGGGTCTGTGAAGTCAGTCGTCGCCGCGCGCCGGCTGCGTGTGTCGGGTACCCGATGTCGCCGACGTTCAGGCTGCGGTGGAAGCGTTCATCGATTCGTCGACCGATCGCCCGATCCAGTGGTTCTTCGACAATCTGCTGCACGAGGAAGGGATGCGCGTGTCGCTCGCGCGCGAGGCGAAAGGCGACGCTTGGGGCCTGCTCGCATACTTCGGACGCGAATCGGCCGGCGCGCTCACGCTGCTCGCCGAAGGCGAGCGGGAAGCGGCGGCAGCACTCGGAGGTATTCGGAATGCCGTGTGTGAGGTGGGTTCGGACTCAGATTCCGATGTTGAATCGCTCTGGGTAAAGCAGCGCAAACTGCATCATCGCGCTTTTCCAGTCGTGCCGGGAGCCGGTCCACTTGGCAACGACGTTACGCAGAGCCAGCCGGATCGGCTTGAGCGCGGCCTCGTCCGACGGGAAGTGGCCTCGTGCCTTGATGATCTTCCGAAGCGGCATGCGCAGCGACTCAATGGCGTTCGTAACCGCGATGAGGGATACAACGTTGATTCAATGTCCGCCGTTGATTTCCGTGTCCTCGAACGCCAGATGCTCGAAATAGCTCCCCGTGAAATCCACATCCAGCCCTTTGAGCCCGTGAGCTTCGACCGTGGTCCCGGTGCAGTCCAGCACTTGCACCGAATGCCACGTGTTGCCGTCGAACCGGATGCCGTTCCATTTGCATCTCAGAAACTTGACGTCATTGAAAGTGCTGCCGTGAAAAGCGGCTTCATCGAAACTGCAATCGACGAACGTGCACCCGGAAATTGCAATCCCCGCGAAATCACAACCGACAAACGTACAGGCTGAAAACCGACATTCCTTCCAGCCGGCCTGCCGGAACGACGTTCCGGTGAAGCGACTGCCGCTGAAATTGCTGCCGACAAACTGCGCAAGACCCAGATCGAGACCGGCATAGGTCGAACTGTCCGACTGACCGGACAGCCCTGCAGGCATGCCACCCGCGCCCTTGCGCCACTGGTCATGCTTGTAGATGATTTCGGTACTGCTCATGAGTCGGCATCCCGATGCGCGGGAGCAGACGAATCGCTCTCGTCGTTACCCGACGGAGGATTGTCGGCATCGCCGGGCGTTGTCGAGTCACGGCTGGCGAACCATGCGACCAAGCCGCCCAATGCAATCAGCGGCCCGAGAAACAGGAAATTCTCGATCGCGAAATCGCTCACATCGTGCGAACCGTAGCTACCTCCGCTGACCTGGGCCGCGGCTCCCACGAGCGCGAGCACGCCCCAGGCCGCCAATATCAGACCTCCGGCAACCACGATCGCGGCCATCGTCGTTTTACGCACCTTCCCTCCCGTCACGCGTCGTCGGAAAAGGTGCCGACGCTGACCTGAGGCAGCTTCGCGAACCCGAGGCGATTGGCCTCGTTCCACCACGTCCACGTCACGTCGGTCGGCGATACTTCCAGATGCATGGCCCGCGGATCGGGGAACGTGTCCCCCTGCATGACATAGGCCTGGCGATACCATTGATTGAACGTGGCCGCCCGAGGATGATCGTCCGTCACGCTGGCCTGCCAGACGCCCGTCACCGGACACGCGCGCGCACCACGACACTGAACGGCAGGATCGGGAAATTCGACGGCGCGCGCAATGCCTTGCGCTACGCGGGGATGCGATTCCGATTGTTGCGCCGGCATGGGGATCGCATCGCCGACGTAATGGAAGAAGATACGACCATCTTCCGGCACGAGGCCGGGGCGGCTCCGATCGAACAATTCATCCTTCCGGTAATGCATCGGCACCTGTTCCGTATTCCACGCAAAGTGCCGTTCGGCGCTGGGATACTTCAGCTGTGCAAGCCAGTAGCCGCCGACAGGGGCAGCGGTCGTTTCTGCCTGCGGAGGAACGGCAAATGGCGGCTTCTCCGGCAACGTGTAGCCATCAGGCACGTGCGTGCGACCGGTACGCAGCGACACGGGGTGCGTGGCGGGTTTGGCCGGCGACACCGGTGCCGACGTCACCGCCTTCGCCGCATCGATCAAAGTTTCCTTGTTGCCATCCCACTTGGGCAATTTGGCCGGTGGCAGCGGCACCGCCTTGTCCAGATTCGGCAGACGTAGATCCGGGTCGCGCTCGAGACGATCCGCAAGAACTCCGTAGCGTTCGGCGCGTGCTTCATCCTTGACATGACCGACCAGCGCATCCCCCTTGCCGAACGACGCACTTAACCATCCAGCACTCTCGGCACTGCCGAATTTCACGCCCGCGTGCAAAGTCTTGAGTGCGCGTTCGTTGTTCTCGCTCAACTCGGCTCGATCGCCCACAATTGTCGTCCCCAACTCATATGCCGCACGTCCGCTTCCTTGTGCGACGGCACATTCAAGCATTTGGAGTGCGATCTTGCGGTTGCCCCAGAAGCCTGCTTTCGGATCGTCATAGAGCGCGTCCATCTTGCCGCCCAGATACGCCATCGCACTCGGGCTGCCCATATCAGTAGCGAGTTGCCAGAATGCATAGGCCCGACTCGCATCTTGCTTTACGCCCATGCCGTTCATGTAATACGTACCCATCAGATCGTAGGCCGCTGGAATACCCAATTTCATTGCCTGTTCGGTGATCTGCACGGCGTGTTCGGAATCGCGATCCACGCCCTGCCCTTGGGCATAGGCATTCGCGAGATTCAGCATTGCCTTCCAGTGCTTGCGTTCGGCGGCCTTCGTCCACAAATCGACAGCGCCCTTGTAATCGCGTTGGTTCGGCCACAACAGCGCACTGGTAAGCGCCATTGCTTGCTGGTTCCATCGATCGGCCTCCGGATCGACCGGGGGAACAACGTCAACCTCGTGCTTGCACTCAAATGCTTCGCGGTGAGGGTTGAAGGCAGTCAACGACATGTTGCGAGGAAGAGAATCGTTCATTGAGCAGGCGGCACATGCAAGGAACAGGAAAGCAGACACTAACCGGGTAAAGCGGATACGGTTGGCGGGAGTCGAACGCAATTGATTTCGCACGATATAGGAAGCCTACTCAGGAAAAGCGAACGCCTGTCTCGCGCTCATCATAGAACGGATGCAGGAAGCCGGTTGGCGCGTCTCCCTTCTTCCGGGCAATCTCATTGGCCCGCAACAATTGCACCCAGTTGCGGAACGCCTTCGACATGGCCTGCGGAGTCAGCGACGAGGGGTTGCAATCCGCTGCATTTCCGGTGTGAAGCTTCCACACCCGCTTGCGCAGATCTTCGCTCTTCGTCGGGTCGTCGGTTCCCACGTTGATCTCGGCATCGACCGCCATGCTCCGCAAATTCAGGTTGGCGCTGCCCAACGTGAAGAAGCTGTCGTCGATCAGCAGCAGTTTACTGTGGATGTATATCTCCCGATACCGGGCCGCGAATGATTGCGTTGGCAGCGGTAGCATCGGCGCCAGATCCGGGTCGGGCAGTTCGCCTTTGGCTTGCTGCTTCTTCACATATTCATCCCAGCGAGTCTGCTTCCTTTCCGTCTCGATGTTCAGCTTGGAACTGCGCCAATTGTGGTCAAAAGTCCAGAGACTACCGACCAGCGCGCGGATACCCATTTGATCAAGCGATTTTGCCAAGGATGCCTTGTCGCCGAGATCCTTGGCGCTTTGCGCCGCAGGCGACAGCGGTGCAGGGTAAAGGTCGGGGTCGATCCTCGCGCCGCTCGCCTTTTGCCGCTTGACGTAGGCGTCCCAGGTCGCCTGTTGCTGCCGGTTGCGCGCGAGTTCGTCCTCCACAGCCTTGTCCTGATTGGGCATCGAAGTGCCATAGCCCAGCACCTTAACCGTATCGTGCGTGCGTGGCACCATCTGTATCCGCTCAGGCGTGGGAATGACAGTCATCACGTGCAAATTCGGTATGTCAATTGGACTCTTGCCGGCCGCCTGGCTGCACGAGAGAAAATCGGCTCGCAATTCCTTCAGCTTCTTCGGCCACTCGGTATATTGAAAATACTGGTTCTCGATGTAGATATAGCTGCGCGCAAAGGACGTCGCCTGCTCATACAAGGCCTTGACGGATTTGTCCTTTTCTTCGGGCTGGGTACGGACGATTTGCGCACGCTGGCACGGGGTGCCGAGATTCTGCGTCAAGCCCGGAGGCACTCTGTTGAAATCGTGCGTTCGCGACAGGCTGGCGCCCTTGCCCTTGGCCCGGCTCCACGCGTCGGTGAAGTTTTTGCTCACCGCCACCAGCGCTTCGCCCCGAATCCGGCTTGCGTAGTCCTGATAAGGCTTCAGCCCCGGTTGCGAATCATTGGCGCCCTCCCATGCCTCGCCGCGACGCGGATCGTTGAAGAGGTGCTGCTGCGTGTCCCAATAGTCCGTCACGCTGTTCAGCCCCATCACATAGCCGACCGCGTGCGCACCGCCCTCGTGGTCGTAGTCGATCAGAATGGTTTTCTGGTGGTCGGTGGCTAATTTCTCCAGACCCAGCACTTCCACGTAATCGCGCTTGCCCGGCTCGTTTTCCAGACTTTCGTGAACATCCTTGCTGCTGCCGTCCCGCGTGCGAAGCGACAGGTTGGGCAGCCGGCCGGCAAACGCATCGTCGTACCATCGCGCATTGAAATCCTCACGCCGCTCCTGGGGAGTCTGTGGCTGGGGCGGATTGTCCGTCGGCAAATAGATACCGCCCGCCATGCCGACCGCCCTGGCCATCTTCTGTTCGTAGTTCAGGCGGCCGCCGCTGTGGCCCGGCATGTTGTTCGAGAGGGAACTTCCGATCACGCCGTACCACGATAGCAAGCGAACCTGCACCGGTTTGCCGTTGTTGAACTTCCCGGCCGCCACATCGCGCAACAACCCGCCCCAGGTATCTCCTCGCGGCCAGACCTTGCCGTTCCGGATCAACTCCATCCCGGGATCGAAACCCCAACAGATGATCTCGACACTGTGCTTGGCCGCCTTCAAATCGGCCGCAATCTGTTTGAACGCATCCTCGCCGCAGATAAATACGTCGAGATTGTTCTTTTCGAACGGCGGCGCATAGTAGTCCTCCTTTTTCTCCAGAAACCACTGCGCACTGGCGACCGTCTGACGCTTGCAAACGTCGACCGGCGCCTTCGATTTGTTTTGGGTATTGGTGTCGGACATCAAGTTTCTCGTCGAAAACCGTGGCAAATCGCACGTCAGCCTTGTGCGTGACGCTGGCGCGATTCCGGATCGCCGTCGACTGCCCGCCATCCCTGCGCGGCCAATTGATCATCGTCGGTCAACCCACCTTCCATCACGGGCACCTCGATCTCATGTCCGTTGTGCAGCTTGACCGTATAGGAAGACGTGCCTTTCTGGTGATTGGAAATGATTAATTGACCATGCTCGTCGGTCACGCCGTCCGCAACCTTGGTCGCTCCCTTGTAAAGCGTGTACGGCTCGTAGGCGAGCGGCCGGCCGTCGTTCGGGTGTGAACGGAGCACCACCGCGAGGCTGTCCTGTTGCTCCAATTCCTTGAAGGTCAGGGGATCAGGCACTTTCACCGGCTTGTTGTCCGGCCCGACGAGACTGTGCGACGCAGCATGTTCGCGCCATACGCCGCTCGTACCGTGCGCGACGCCACCACCATTCCACTGGCTGTAGCTCGAACCGCCATTGATCGATGCCTCGTCACTTGCCTGCGTATTGACCTTCGGCGAGCGAAACACAATTTCTTCACCAGCCTCCAGAATGATGCGTTTGGCGGCCTTCACGACGACATCCTCCTTGTGCGCCTCGATCCGGAGCTTGCCGTCTGCCGTGACCAGCGTCATACCCTTGGCCGCGAAGGCGCTCATCCAGTCTCCGACCCGCATCAGCAGACGACGTCCCGCGCTGATCTGCGTATTGCCCGTGCTCACGGCATCGATGTTGGTCTGCGCACCGAGCACCATCGCATCCTGGCTGACCACGGTCACGCCAGCCGGCCCCTCGATCGCAACCATCGGCGCGCCGCCGGCGCCGGCGCCACTGCCCTGGTCGACGTTGCTCCCGGCATCCCAACCCTTGATCTGCGATGCGATCTTCTCGATGCGTGCGAGGTCGGTGTTGGCGGCGTCGTTCGCAGCGGATGCATCACCGAGGTTCCGTACCAGTTCCTGCAATTGCTCGATCAACGTCTGCAACGCCGTGCGTTCGAGCATCTTGCCTTCGGCACGCCCCTGCTGCTGCGCGGTCACATAGACACCCTTCGCGGCACGAATGACGGCCTGGGCATCGGTTCTGGCCTCTAGGCCGTCACCGCGAGGCTCCCCTTTGCCGTCATCGCGAGGCTCCGTCAGGTAGCCCAGGTTCAGTTGGGTATAGGTATGCTCGCTGGCAAGCTGACTGCTGATCTGGCCGGGCGTATCGTCGAAACGCAACTGGTTATAGCGATCCGCCTTGACTTCCTTGGTCTTGATGCCGGAAAGATAACGATTGCCGGGAAGCGCGCCCGTATGACTGAACTTGGTCGGCATGTTGGGGCCACCGTGCAGCACCCCTGTCACGATCATCTTGTCGGGATCGCCATGCAGATGGTCGATCAGCACCTCCATCCCGGCGCGCGGCAGCATGTCCATGCCGTAGTTCGGGCCTGCCCAGGGGCTGACCCATCTCACCCACGCGCTGTCCCGCTCGGTTCCGCTGGTGCCGGCACCTTGCGCATGGGTATGGTCGTCGGCGCGCAAACCGAGAATCTGCACCTTGATGCGACCCAATTCGTCGCAGTGCACTTCCTCACCATCCTGCCCAACCACCTTCGCGGTAAACGGATGCACCGGCGGCAAATCGACGCGCGGATCGTAGGCGGGCGTCAGCGGCACGCCACGGCGCACGCATATGAAAGTGTTTTCGTAGCGGACCCCGACACCCTCTTCGGCCGGCAACGCTTCGAAGCTCCAGCGACTCGCGGCAAACAATGCTTGAGCCCGCTCGTCGAGTGCCTTGGAAAAATTGTTGGTGGCCCGGTGGTGAAGACTCGTAACGACGAATTGCCGCTGCTCCTCAGGCCGGGTGTCGACCTCCGGATGCCCGAGCAGCGTGAACCAAAAACCCGGCGAGACATCCCGGACATCGCTCGATGCATACACGCACTCGGCGCGACGTTCGTGCGCCAGAATGCGAGCCTTCGCCAAGCGTTCCTGATCGGCGTCCGAATCACCCGCATGCGGGACGTCGATGACCGAGTCAGCCAGCAACTTCGCGAGATCGTTGCCGGTTTCACCCTGATCGACGATCGTCTCCTGCTCGGATTGGGCCATCCTGCCGGTCTTGTAATCCCAGCTGGAGCGCCGCACGCTTCCTGGCGTCAGCGCACGGGCTGTGGACCAGAGCGTGACCGAATCGCGTTCCCTGGACTGCGCACCGCGGTGGTACGAAACGCGACCCGCTGCCGCCTGAGGCAACTTCGTCGGGTCATCGCAGAACACAAGCGTATGGACTGGCGTATCGGTCGACGCGCCATCATGCTTGCCGGCCCGGGCATACCAGAAAATGCCGTCGCGCCGGCACAGCCGGCGAATGAAGGCCGCATCCGACTCATCCGCCTGGCGCGTCTGCTCGCGCTTTGGATACTGATTGCGATCGAGCACGAGTTCGAAATCGAAAGCCTGCGCCAACGCGGAGCTGCGTTGCTGCCATTCATGCAAAAGCGTTTCCAGAATGTCCGGGACATTCATCGAACGGAACGTTCTGCTGTTGACACGCTGCTCGAGGATACTCAGCGCATCTCGCAACGTCAGCTGGACGCACGTGAGAGAGCCGTCCGATTGGCCGGCGCGCACGTCGGTGATGATCCCGTTGATCGGATACGGCTCACTTCGGTCCGTTACCAGTTGAACCGAGAGCGGCAGCCCCAGAAAAGCAGACAGCGGAAGGTCCGGGCGCGCAGACAGGCAGGTCAAGTGCCCTTCGATACCGGTACAAAGGCCTTCCGTCAAATCCACGTTCTGCGGTACGAGGACATGCCCCAGCGCATCCTGATGGCGGCCCCAATGAAACCGGATCGCACGATTGTTCTGATCGAGCGCGCCAACGAAGGCGCGCAGCATTTCGGTCACGTTCACTTGTCGATGGGCATTCGGCGACGACGCTCTCAGACCGCCACGTCACCTGCGCGCTTAATTGGTTAGTCGTCGATTTTAAATGCAACGTTCACACAAAAACAATCGCATTATGGTAGTCGCCGCACGATCGCAAGAAGGAAGGCGCGATGAATGCACAAGATTTCGCCAAGTCACTTGACCCCTTCAAAAAAAAGAAGCAACCAACTGATTTTATTGAGATTTATTAATATTTCAGATACCCGACGGAAAACATCCTCGCGTCCGACCGCTCTTTAACCCGGCCATTGCCCGACAATTCTTGACGGTCCGCGAACCGCCAAACTGATAACATGCGCGTCGCCTCGCAATATGTGTGATGCACAGCGTGCGTTCCGGAATCCGAGCGGCCCTCCGATCCCCCCTTTTTTGCGTCGCGCAGCCGCCCATGCCGCTGTGCACCGCCCGTTTCCCCGCAACACCCCGGCGTCGCCCCACCCGACCCGTTGCCGTAACCGTTGGAGTGGCGCATCGTGCGCCAGCAAGCATGAAGAACTCGAAGCAGCCCACCCGCCCCTTGCGCGACAAAGACCGCACGCCGCTGGTGCGTGCCGGCGCGCTACTGATGATGGCCGGCCTGCTGTACCTGCTGTGGCCGTCCGCCGAAACCGCGTACCTCGCGATGGAGTCGGTGCTGCGCTGACGCGCACGGCCGGCCCGACGCCACGCCATACGCTATACTGCCGCGATGAAAACGAAACCCGCCCTGCCGAACCTGCATTGCTGGTGGCGCGCCTGACCCAGGCGGCCCGTTTCCTTTTGCATGTCCCAAACGTGATGCCGCCAGCCAGGGCGGCATTCGCGTTTCTGCGCTGACGTCATGGCTGGCGGCTTCGACAACCCGGAGCCAACGCCCCCCATGACCCACCCGAACCGACCGACCATCCTCACCGGCGACCGCACGACCGGCCCGCTGCACCTCGGCCACTACATCGGCTCGCTGCGCGCACGCGTGCAGATGCAGCACGAAGCCCGGCAATTCCTGCTGCTCGCCGATACGCAGGCGCTGACCGACAACATGGGCCGCCGTCAGCGCGTCACCGAGAACGTGATCGAGGTCGCGCTCGACTATCTCGCCGTCGGCATCGATCCGGCGATCTCGACGATCGTCGTGCAGTCGCAGGTGCCCGAGCTCGCCGAGCTGTCGCAATACCTGCTCAACCTCGTCACGGTCGCGCGCCTCGAACGCAATCCGACCATCAAGGAAGAGATCCGCCTGCGCGGGTTCGAGCGCGACATCCCGGCCGGCTTCCTGACCTACCCGGTCAGCCAGGCCGCCGACATCACCGCGTTCAAGGCCACGCACGTGCCCGTCGGCGACGACCAGTTGCCGATGATCGAGCAGACCAACGAACTCGTGCGCCGCTTCAACGCGACCGTCGACCAGCCGGTGCTGGTCGAATGCGAGGCCGTGCTGTCGGCTGTCACGCGACTGCCGGGCATCGACGGCAAGGCGAAGATGAGCAAGTCGCTCGGCAATGCGATCACGCTCGGCTCGACGCCGGACGAAATCACGCAGGCCGTGAAGGACATGTACACGGACCCGAATCACTTGCGCGTGAGCGATCCTGGGCAGGTCGAGGGGAACGTCGTGTTCACGTTCCTCGATGCATTCGAGCCGGACGTGCAGAAGGTCGATGAGCTGAAGGTGCACTATCGGCGCGGCGGGCTCGGCGACAGCGTGGTCAAGCGCGTGCTGAACGAACGGTTGCAGGCGCTGATCGAGCCGATCCGCACGCGCCGCCGCGAGTTCGAGGCCGACAAGGCCGAGGTGATGGCGATCCTGAAGCGCGGCACGATGCACGCGCGGGAAGTGGCCGGCGCGACGCTCGCGGATGTGAAGGGTGCGCTGGGGCTCACGTATTTCGATTGAGCGGCGCAGGCGGCAAACGCGATTCGGTGACGATGCGCGGCGGAAATTCGGAGCGGTTTGTCAGGTCCCGAACGGCACAAGGCCAACCCGCAGGCGGTCAATCACCGATCGGCGCCGTCATGCCCGCTCGCGCTCCGACGGAGCAGCGTGACACACTGCCTCGATCCGGTTTCCGGCAGGGTCGACCAGAAAGGCCGCGTAGTAATCCCCGTGGTAGTGCGGCCGCAATCCGGGGTCGCCGTCGGACTGACCGCCTGCAGACAGGCCGGCCTCGAAAAATGCATGCACCTGCTCGCGGGAAGCGGCCTTGAAGCACCAGTGCCGCTTGCTCGTCCCGACTTCGGCGGGATCCAGATAAACCGCCAGAAAGGTCGATGCGATGTCGTTGGCATTGCAACGTTCGCCGTAGCCGAGCGCGATGGGCCGGTCGTAGACCTTGCTTGCGCCCAGCGCGGTCATGACGGCATCGTAGAAAGGGCGTGCCTGCTCAATATCCGGCACGCTGATGGAAACGTGATCGAGAAGTTGCATGGTGTTTGCTCCGTTGAACGGGCATGAGTCTACACAAGCGTGGCGTATCGCACCGGAGCCCCCGGCCGCTGACGGACGACCGGCGATCGTCCTGGCACGGACCGCCGCTAACCGTTCCCGCCGATTGCGGACAGGCCCTTAGTCCACTCCGCCGATGTCACCCCCACGCGCACCCGCTATCGTTTCCCCGTCATCCATGCCCACCCACGACACCATGACGCCACAGGAAACGATCGACCGGCTGGAGATCCAGGATCTGCTGACGCGCTATTGCCACGCGGTCGACCGCCAGGACTGGCGCGAATTCGAGCGGCTGTTCGCAAGCAACGCGATGCTCGACTACGCGGCGTTCGGCGGCCCGGTCGGCAGCCGCGCGGAGATAGCGGCCTATCTGGAACAGGTGACGTCGACAATGCGCGGCACCCAGCACACGATCTCGACGTCGCTGCTGATCGTCGACGGCGACGCCGCGACCGCGCGCACCGCCGGCCAGGTGATGATGATCTCGGCCGACGAAGCGGGCGACGAACGCGTGCGCTTCGTCGGCCTGTGGTATCGCGACCTGCTGGTGCGAACCGAATGCGGGTGGCGTATCCGGAGCCGCATGCAGGAGCGTAGCTGGATGCACGACGCGCCGCCGGTCGCGGCGCTCTGAGCAGGCCCGCGCAACGCGTTACTTCATCTGCATCAGTTGAATGAGGTTCCCGCACGTATCGTCGATGACGGCGACGCGAACGGGCCCCGCATCCATCGGCGCCAGCGTGAAGTGAACACCATGCGCAGTAAGCCGCGCGAATTCGCCATCGAGATCGTCGACCTGGAACGAAGCCGCCGGAATGCCGTCCTCGTACAGCGCCTGTTTGTAAGGCCCGACCGCACGATGGTTGCTCGGCTCGAGCAGCAGTTCGGTGCCGTCCGGCTGGTCCTGCGACACGACGGTCAGCCAGCGGTAGTCGCCCACCGGGATGTTGTTCTTCAGCCTGAAGCCGAGCTTGTCGGTATAGAACGTCAACGCCTTGTCCTGGTCGTCGACAAAAATACTCGTCACGTAGATTCGCATGTCAGTCTCTCCTGAAGCGGCAGCCGGCAATCGCCGTTCGCCCGCTCATGCCGCGTCGCCGGTAACCGGCAACGCCTCTGCCGCTATTGTTCGTCGAAATCGATGACAAATGCGTAACCGTCGTCGCTCGGCTTGCGCAGGTAGCCGTCGAAGTCGTCGGCGATCACCGCGTAGCTGTCGGGATCGTGCAGGAAGCGCATGACCTGCCCCACCATGCCGCCGGGCACCGGCTCGAAATCGATGTAGAGCTGCGACGTGCCGCCGTTGTTCATGCAATGCGAGAAACACAGGCGCCGGTTCATCGGCAATGCGATGTCGATGCGCGGATCGACGAGCCCTGATCCACGTACGCAAGCGCCACGCCCTGGCCGGTCAATTCCTGTACCGCATGGGCCAATTGCTCGACCTGAGCGCGATCCTGCTCATTGGCCGGTGTCACATGCAGTGCCAGCAACTGACTCGGAGTATCGGCCGCTAAATGCACCGTTCATAACGCCCTCTAAACGCGGGGAGCAGGTCAAGACCGCCGAAATGCGCAAAGGTCGAAATCTTTGTTTCAAAAAGGGGGACGATTATGGCTATCTTATTTTAATTCAGCCGTTCATTTCTCATTTTTATACGGTAAATTCGTCGACGCAAGCATCCCCAATTAAAGTAAAAATTTCTTCTTAAAAGAGTAAATAGTTTTCCGGAAAATATTCGCCAATATTGCCGGGATTGAGTATTCCTCTGGATCAATTGAGATTGATATGAAATTTTGCGAGGTGTGCCCTCGCGAACACTGTTATGGTGTATCGGAATGGTTACATGCATTTCATGGCAAGCCTCGGGACTCTGACGTTATCTGAGCATCTCGATGCTGTCGTCAGGCGATGGGGCGATTGAAAGGTCTTTTCACGGAGAATTGCCGAACCTCGCTGCGATTCAATGTGCCTTCCCGGTGTCATTTGTCGTGATGCGCCAGACACGTTTTGGCGCGTTACCGGACGATTTTCGAGTTCAGCTCGATAAGGCAGCACTATCCATTCAGGTTTTAAATCCTATGAGAAGATTTTCATGAGCAACCCGATCAAGAATATCGTCATCGTGGGCGGCGGCACCGCGGGCTGGATGGCCGCCTCGTACCTCGTCCGTGCGCTCCAGCAGCACACGAACATTACGCTCGTCGAGTCTGCGGCGATCCCCCGGATCGGCGTGGGCGAGGCGACCATCCCGAGTTTGCAGAAGGTGTTCTTCGACTTCCTCGGGATACCTGAGCGGGAGTGGATGCCCCAGGTGAACGGCGCGTTCAAGTCTGCTATCAAGTTCGTGAACTGGAGGAAGTCTCCGGACCGCTCGCGCAACGATCACTTCTACCATTTGTTCGGCAACGTGCCGAACTGCGACGGCGTGCCGCTTACCCACTACTGGCTGCGCAAGCGCGAACAGGGCTTCCAGCAGCCGATGGAGTACGCCTGCTACCCGCAGCCCGGGGCGCTCGACGGCAAGCTGGCACCGTGCCTGTCCGACGGCACTCGCCAGATGTCCCACGCGTGGCACTTCGACGCGCACCTGGTGGCCGACTTCCTGAAGCGCTGGGCCGTCGAACGCGGGGTGAAACGGGTGGTCGACGAGGTCGTGGAGGTTCGCCTGAACGACCGCGGCTACATCTCCAGCCTGTCCACCAAGGAGGGGCGGACGCTGGAGGCGGACCTGTTCATCGACTGCTCCGGCATGCGGGGGCTCCTGATCAACCAGGCCCTGAAAGAGCCCTTCATCGACATGTCCGACTACCTCCTGTGCGACAGCGCGGTCGCCAGCGCCGTGCCCAACGCCGACGCGCGCGTCGGGGTCGAGCCGTACACCTCCGCGATCGCCATGAATTCGGGGTGGACCTGGAAGATTCCGATGCTGGGCCGGTTCGGCAGCGGCTACGTCTTCTCGAGCAAGTTCACCTCGCGCGACCAGGCCACCGCCGACTTCCTCAACCTCTGGGGCCTCTCGGACAAGCAGCCGCTCAACCAGATCAAGTTCCGGGTCGGGCGCAACGGGCGGGCGTGGGTCAACAACTGCGTCGCTATCGGGCTGTCGTCGTGCTTTCTGGAGCCCCTGGAATCGACGGGAATCTACTTCATCTACGCGGCGCTTTACCAGCTCGTGAAGCACTTCCCCGATACCTCGTTCGACCCGCGGTTGACCGACGCATTCAACGCCGAGATCGTCCACATGTTCGACGACTGCCGGGATTTCGTCCAGGCGCACTATTTCACCGCGTCGCGCGACGACACGCCGTTCTGGCTCGCGAACCGGCACGACCTGCGGCTCTCGGACGCCATCAAGGACAAGGTTCAGCGCTACAAGGCGGGGCTGCCGCTGACCACCACGTCGTTCGACGATTCCACGTACTACGAAACGTTCGACTACGAATTCAAGAACTTCTGGTTGAACGGAAACTACTACTGCATCTTTGCCGGCTTGGGCATGCTGCCCGACCGGTCGCTGCCGCTCTTGCGGCACCGACCGGAGTCGATCGACAAGGCCGAGGCGATGTTCGCCCGCATCCGGCGCGAAGCCGAGCGTCTGCGGACGAGCCTGCCGACGAACTACGACTACCTGCGTTCGCTGCGTGACGGCGACGCGGGGCGGCCTCTCAGCCAGCCCGGGCCGACGCTCGCGGCGCCGGAAATCCTGTAGTGGAGCGCACCCTGGACCGGGTATGCGCATTCGCGGCCATGCACGCTGCGGTGGCGGCCTGCGATCCGCTGCAGGCGCGGGCGCTCGTTCTGCAGTTGCCGGGCCTGAACCGTAAAAAGGACGTGCCCGGCATCGTCGGCCTGTTGCGCGAGTTCCTCCCGGCGCGCGGCGTGCCCTCCGGCTGGGGCTTCGTCGAAGCCGCCGCCGCGATGCGCGACATCGGGTTCTTCCTGGGGTCGCTCAAGCGGCACGGACACGAGCCCGCGGACGCGGTGCCCGGGCTCGAGCCGGTGCTGCTCGACCTGGCGCGCGCGACCGACCTGCCGCCGCGCGAGACGCTCCTGCATGTGACGGTCTGGAACCCCGCGGCAGCCGACGCGCAGCGGAGCTACACCGGGCTGCGCGACGAAGCGCACCTGCTCGAGAGCGTGCGCATCTCGATGGCGGCCCTCGAGGCGGCCATCGCGCTGACCGTCGAGCTGTACGACGTGCCCCTGCGATCGCCCGCGTTCGCCGAAGGGTGCGACGAGCTGGCGGACTATCTCCATAAAATGGTCGAATCGATCGTTTACGCCTACCGCTATATCTCGGTGCAGGTCTTCTACGACGAGCTTCGCCCCTACTACGAACCGATTCGGGTCGGGGGCCAGAGCTACCTCGGCCCCGGTGCGGTGGAAATGCCCCTCTTCGTGCTGGAGCACGTGCTGTGGGGTTCGCAATCGGACCACCGAGGTTATCGAGAATTCAAAGAGACGTACCTGCCCTATGTGCTTCCCGCGTTCAGGGCGATCTACGCCCGGTTCGCCGGGGAGCCGGCGCTCGTCGACCGCGTGCTCGACGAGGCGCAAGCGGCCGGCGCGCGGGGCGGGCCCGTCGGGGCCGGGCTGGCGGCCCTCGACCGGGTCTTCGAGGTCCTGCTGCGCTTCCGGGCACCTCACGTCAAATTGGCGGAGCGCGCGTACGAAGTCGGCCGAAGCGGCCCCACGATCGGCAGCGGGGGGTACGCGCCCAGCATGCTCGGCGATCTACTCACGCTCACGCGTACCGCGCGGTTCCGCCTTCGCGCCGCGCTCGACGAGCCCTGACACCTGACGCCCGACGCGTGCAGCCATGTGTTCCATCTCACAAGGAGAGTGTGCCCCCATGACTCAAAACAGCCCCGCGAACGGGCGCGACAGCAACCACTTCGACGTGATCATCCTCGGCTCGGGCATGTCCGGCACCCAGATGGGGGCCATTCTGGCCAATCAACAGTTTCGTGTGCTGATCATCGAGGAGTCGTCGCACCCGCGCTTCACGATCGGCGAATCGTCGATCCCCGAGACGTCTCTGATGAATCGCATCATCGCCGATCGCTACGGCATTCCGGAGCTCGACCGCATCACGTCGTTCTACTCGACGCAGCGTTACGTCGCGTCGAGCACGGGCATCAAGCGCAACTTCGGCTTCGTGTTCCACAAGCCCGGCCAGGAGCACGACCCGAAGGAATTCACGCAGTGCGTCATTCCCGAGCTGCCGTGGGGCCCGGAGAGCCACTATTACCGGCAAGACGTCGACGCCTACCTGTTGCAGGCCGCCATCAAATACGGTTGCACGGTCCGCCAGAAGACGAACGTGACCGAATACCACGCCGACAAGGACGGCGTCGCGGTGACCACCGCCCAGGGCGAACGGTTCACCGGCCGGTACATGATCGACTGCGGAGGCCCGCGCGCGCCGCTCGCGACCAAGTTCAAGCTCCGCGAAGAGCCGTGCCGCTTTAAGACGCACTCGCGCAGCCTCTACACGCACATGCTCGGGGTCAAGCCGTTCGACGACATCTTCAAGGTCAAGGGGCAGCGCTGGCGCTGGCACGAGGGAACCTTGCATCACATGTTCGAGGGCGGCTGGCTCTGGGTGATTCCGTTCAACAATCACCCGCGATCGACCAACAACCTGGTGAGCGTCGGCCTGCAGCTCGACCCGCGTGTCTACCCGAAAACGGACATCTCCGCGCAGCAGGAATTCGACGCGTTTCTCGCGCGATTCCCGAGCATCGCGGCGCAGTTCCGGGACGCCGTGCCGGTGCGCGACTGGGTCAAGACCGACCGCCTGCAATTCTCGTCGAGCGCGTGCATCGGCGACCGCTATTGCCTGATGCTGCACGCAAACGGGTTCATCGACCCGCTGTTCTCCCGGGGGCTCGAGAACACCGCGGTGACCATCCACGCGCTCGCGGCGCGCCTCATCAAGGCGCTGCGCGACGACGACTTCTCCCCCGAGCGCTTCGAGTACATCGAGCGCCTGCAGCAGAAGCTTCTGGACCACAACGACGATTTCGTCAGTTGCTGCTACACGGCATTCTCGGACTTCCGCCTGTGGGACGCGTTCCACCGGCTGTGGGCGGTCGGCACGATCCTCGGGCAGTTCCGGCTCGTGCAAGCCCACGCGAGGTTCCGCGCGTCGCGCGACGAGGGCGACCTCGATCACCTCGACAACGATCCTCCGTACCTCGGCTACCTGTGCGCGGACATGGAGGGGTACTACCAGTTGTTCAACGACGCCAAAGCCGAGGTCGAGGCCGTGAGCGCCGGGCGCAAGCCGGCCGAGGAGGCCGCGGCGCGGATTCACGCCCTCATCGACGAACGGGACTTCGCGAGGCCGATGTTCGGCTTCGGGTACTGCATCACCGGGGCCAGGCCGCAGCTCAACAACTCGAAGTACAGCCTGCTGCCGGCGCTGAAGCTGATGCACTGGACGCAAACCAGCGCACCCGCAGAGGTGAAAAAGTACTTCGACTACAACCCGATGTTCGCGCTGCTCAAGGCGTACATCACGACCCGCATCGGCCTGGCGCTGAAGTAGCCGGCCGACATCGGCAGGAAAACGATGAACGACGTTCAATTGGATCAAGCCGTCGCCCCGGAGCATGCCCCGGGGGTGTACGACGCGACCACGCGCCTGGCCGCGAGCTGGTACGTCGCGATGCGCTCGGACGACCTCAAGGACAAGCCGACGGAGTTGACGCTCTTCGGCCGTCCGTGCGTGGCGTGGCGCGGCGCGACGGGGCGGGCCGTGGTGATGGACCGCCACTGCTCGCACCTCGGCGCGAACCTGGCCGACGGGCAGGTCAAGGATGGGTGCATCCAGTGCCCGTTTCACCACTGGCGGTACGACGAGCAGGGCCGGTGCGTTCACATCCCCGGCCACAGCCAGGCGGTGCGCCAGCTGGAGCCCGTCCCGCGCGGGGCGCGCCAGCCCACGTTGGTCACCGCGGAGCGATACGGCTACGTGTGGGTCTGGTACGGCTCCCCGCAGCCGCTGCACCCGCTGCCCGAAATCGCCGCGGCCGACGTCGACAACGGCGACTTCATGCACCTGCACTTCGCGTTCGAGACGACGACGGCGGTCTTGCGCATCGTCGAGAACTTCTACGACGCGCAGCACGCGACTCCCGTGCACGCGCTCCCGATCTCGGCCTTCGAGCTCAAGCTCTTCGACGATTGGCGCCCGTGGCCGGAGGTCGAGTCGCTGGCCCGGGCGGGCGCGTGGTTCGGTGCCGGGATCGACTTCACCGTGGACCGGTACTTCGGGCCCCTCGGCATGCTGTCGCGCGCGCTCGGCCTGAACATGTCGCAGATGAACCTGCATTTCGACGGCTACCCCGGCGGGTGCGTCATGACCGTCGCCCTGGACGGAGACTTCAAATACAAACTGCTCCAGTGTGTGACGCCGGTGAGCGACGGCAAAAACGTCATGCACATGCTCATCTCGATCAAGAAGGTGGGCGGCGCCCTGCGCCGCGCGACCGACTACGTGCTGTTCGGGTTGCAGACCAGACAGGCCGCGGGGTACGACGTCAAGATCTGGAACGGGATGAAGCCGGACGGCGGCGGCGCGTACAGCAAGTACGACAAGCTCGTGCTCAAGTACCGCGCGTTCTACCGGGGCTGGGTCGACCGCGTCGCCGACGCGACCGCTCGACCGCGCCGCCGCGAGTGAGCGGCGATGCGTGAGTCGGCGGCCGTAGCCGCGCCGGTCTTGGCCGCGTCGTTCCGCCAGGTGTTCGCGAACCTGGCGAGCGGCGTCACGGTCATCGCGGCGTACGGCGCGGCGGGCCCGCTCGGGCTCACGGCCACCAGCCGACAGCAATTCGCGTTGCCCGGACATCGAATGAATGCGGCATGTCATCGTGCCGTACGCCAGGAACGCTTCGCCACATGGCATGGTTGAACTGCTACTGGCGCAGTCGAGAACGCTATCTGATACGGATAACTACTCCTTGAGCTACACAGGTAACCTACGCCTGCCAACGTGACGGAGCCCTGGCGATGCTTCGCGCGCCGCCGTGCAGGTGCGAATGCATTCCCGGGATGGATTGCCCGCCTTCATTTCGATCGAGCCGAGGAGGTTTCGGATGGTTATGTGGTTAATGCAGTTGGCCCTGATTCTCACCGCTTGCAGTTGCTTCGGCTGGCTGGCGCAACGGATGGGGCAGGCGAAGGTCGTCGGCGAACTGGCCGCGGGCATCGTACTCGGGCCCGCCGTACTGGGAGCGCTCGATATGCCCTTCTATCAGGCCATCTTCGGGCCGGCCGCGTCCGTCGGCCTGTCCCATCTCGGCGAGCTCGGCGTGATCGCGCTGATGTTCCAGATCGGTCTGCACATGAACCTCGGCGAGATGTCGAACCCCGGATCGCTGAAGAAGGTGCCGGACGCCGCCGTGGTCGCGCTGGCCGGCATGCTGCTGCCCCTGGTCGGCGGCATGGCGATCGGCTATCTGTCGCACGACGCGCTCGCGCCGCAGATCGCCGAGTTGCCCTATGTGCTGTTCTGCGGCGTCGCCCTGTCGGTTTCCGCACTGCCGGTGATGGCCAGGATCGTCGTCGACATGGATCTCGTCGACGCGCCGCCCTCGATGCTCGCGCTGTCCGCTGCGATGCTGACCGATCTGGTCGGTTGGATAATGCTGGCGTTCGTCTCCGCGGTGGCGATGGCGGGACCGGATGCGTCCGGGACATGGAAGATCGTCGCCGGCATCGCCGTGTTCCTGCTGATCTCGAAGATCGTCGTCCGCTTCATCGTGTTGCCGATGGCAGCCGATGCCGTGAAGAACGCGTCGTCGGCGAAGTTGTTGAGTGTGGTCGTTCCGTATGTGTTGCTGTCGGCATGGGCGACCACGGAGATCGGCACCCACTCGGCGTTCGGCGCGTTGCTGGCCGCCGTGATGCTGCGCAATGTGCCGGGCCTGCGAGAGCAGTGGGAGTCGAGGATGGAAGGCTTTGTGAACACCGTGCTGTTGCCGGTGTTCTTCGTCTATTCCGGGCTGTCCGTGACCTTCGAGAATTTTGACGGATCGTCGCTGTGGCTGTGGTTCCTGCCGTTCCTGTGCGTTGCGTTCGTCGGCAAGTTCGGTGGCGCCTACCTGGGCGCAAGAATGTGCGGACTGACCCGGCACGACGCCGCGCTGGTCGGCTCGCTGATGAACACGCGCGGGCTCGTGGAACTGGTGGTGCTGGCCGCCGGCCTGCAGATCCACGCGCTGTCGCGGAGCTCGTACGCGGTTCTGCTGCTGGTCGCGCTGGGCACGACCGCCATGACGTCGCCCTTCGTCAGATTGTGGCGGCGCGGTGCGTTGCGCCCGACCTGACGCGCTTGCACCCTGCTCCCTCGGTCCGCAACCTCACGCGGTTTCCCGACATGCATCGAAGATCGATCGTTGCGCACGACGGGCGCGAACTGAATGCGTTCATTTCCGTCGACCCTCCCGACGCGCCGGATGTCGTGGTCGTGCTGCCGTTTGATGCAAGGCAGGCGATGCTGGCTCTAGCACCCGCTTACGTGATCTGGTACGTCGACGCCGGCACGAATTCCTCCGGCATCTCGCGGTCGCCCAGTTCGAGCACCGACCGCTCGATCGTGCGCGTCATCGCATCGAGCGCGAGTGCATTCGGCGCGAGGCTGAACGGTTCCGCGACCTCGTTCGCGATCGCTTCGAGCGCGATCAGCGTGTACGAAATAAACACGCAGATCAGCGGCGTGAAGAATTCCGTCGAATCGACGAGGCCGAACGGCAGCAGCACGCAGTACGCATAAACGGTACGGTGCAGCAGCACGCTGTACGAGAACGGGATCGGCGTCGACAGGATGCGCTCGCAACCACCCACCGACTTGCCCAGTTCGTCGAGCTGCGCGTCGAACATCCAGCAGGTCACGTCGCTGCCGGGCGCGCGGCCCAGCGCGCCGACGATGCCGCCGCGCAGATCGTCGAGGATCGCGACGGGCTTGAAGCATTTGCGCGCGAACTCGCCGGCACGCTCCGTGCCGAGGATCCGTTGCAGGTCTTCGGTCGGATCGGTATGGCGAAGCTGATGCTTCAGCGCATACGTGAACGCGATCAGCAGATCCGCGAGCCGGTTGCGCTCGGCATCGCTGACGCCGTCGGGCAGGTAGCGATTCAGTTGCGACGTCAAGGTGCGCGCCGCGATCAGCAGGTTGCCCCACAGATGCCGCGCTTCCTTGAAACGCTCGAAGCTCGCGTTGTTGCGAAACGCGAGGAAGATCGCGAGCGCGAGCCCGAACAGCGTGAACGGCGCGGTGTTGAGCGGGATCTTCTCGCCGAAGATGCGCCCGTTCGTGAAGACCGCCAGCGTGCTGACGATCGCCATGAACATCAGTTGCGGAATGATCGATTGCAGCACGGAGCCGTTCCATACGAACAGCATCCTGAGCCAGTTTTGTCGTGGTCTGACGATCATGATGTTGTCTCGACTGCCTGGGGAATACCTGAAGCGACCCGCCCGTGCCCGATGCACAACGGCCCGCGCGTGGCGGGCCGCTTTCGGACAGGTTCCGTGCCGGGGCCGCGTTGCGCGTGATGATACGCCCGCGCACGCCGTGCCCCGTCACATCGCGCGCCGCTCAGTGATAGCCGATATCGCCCTCGCGCACCTTGCCGCGGAACACGCGGTACTGCATCGCGTTGTACACGAGGATGATCGGCAGCACGATCACCGTGCCGACGAGCGCGAACAGCTGGCTCGAATGGCTCGACGACGCATCCCAGATCGTCAGCGACGGCGGCACGATGTTCGGCCAGATACTGATCACGAGCCCGGTGTAGCCGAGGAACACGAGCGCGAGCGTCAGCAGGAACGGCGTGGCTTCGTGCTCGCGCTTCACCGTGTGAAAGATGCCCCACACGCACGCGACGACGAGGATCGGCACCGGCAGGAACCAGCCGAGGTTGCCGCTGCCGAACCAGCGGTGCGCGACGGCCGGCAGCCCGATCACGGTCCACAGGCTGACGACGGCCATCACGCCGAGCAGCACGCCCGTGAGCGGCTTCATCAGCTGCCGCATCTTGCGCTGCAGCTCGCCGTCGACCTTCAGGATCAGCCAGCCGCAGCCGAGCGTCGCATACGTGACGAGTACGCCGATCCCGCACAGCAGGCTGAACGGCGACAGCCAGTCGAACGGCCCGCCCGCGAACTGGTTGTGCTCGATCTTGATGCCCTGCAGCAGCGAACCGAGCACGATCCCCTGGCAGAACGCCGCGAGCGCGGAGCCGCCGATGAATGCGAGATCCCACATGTGTTGCGTGCGGGTGGCCTTCGCGCGCAGTTCGAACGCCGCGCCGCGGAAGATCAGCCCGACCAGCATCAGCACCAGCGGCAGGTAATTCGCGGGCAGCAGCGTCGAATACACGACCGGGAACGCACCGTAGAGCCCCGCGCCGCCGAGCACCAGGAACGTCTCGTTGCCGTCCCACACCGGCGCGACGGTATCGAGCATCACTTGCCGCTCCGCCTTCGCATCGAAGAACGGAAACAGCAGGCCGATGCCGAGATCGAAGCCGTCCAGCATCACGTAGATGAACACGCCGAGGCCGATGATCGCGGCCCACACGACAGGAAGATCGATTTGCATGGCTTACTCCGCTTCGGTGACGTTCAGCGGCGTGGACAGCGCGCTCTTGCGCAGCCCCGGATGCCGGTGCAGTTCGATGTACCCGGCCTGTGCTGCCGGCCCGCGCCTCATCAGTTTCATCATGTAGTAGATACCCGATCCGAATACCAGGAAGTACACGACCACGAAGATCAGCAGCGACACGCCGACCTGCTGCGCGCTGACCGGTGCAACCGAATCGATGGTGCGCAGCACGCCGTACACGGTCCACGGCTGCCGTCCGACCTCGGTCGTGATCCAGCCGGCCAGCAGCGCGACGATGCCCGACGGCCCCATCGCCACCACAAACCACTGGAACCAGCGCGTTTCGTACAGGCGCCCGCCCTTTCTCAGCAGCAGCCCGAGCAGCGCGGTCAGCAGCATCAGCATCCCGAGGCCCGCCATGATCCGGAACGTCCAGAACACGATCGGCGAATACGGGCGGTCCTGCGGCGGGAATTCCTTCAGCCCGCGGATTTCGCCATCCCAGCTGTGCGTGAGGATCAGGCTGCCGAGGTGCGGCACCTGGATCGAATAGCGCGTGGTTTCGGCCTGCATGTCCGGCAGCCCGACGAGGTTCAGCGCGGTGCCGCCCTTCTCGGTTTCCCACAGCCCCTCGATCGCCGCGATCTTCGCCGGCTGGTATTCGCGCGTATTCAGCCCGTGCGCATCGCCGACGACGATCTGGATCGGCGCGAGCAGCAGCAGCATCCACAGCGCCATCGAGAAGGTGCGCTTCACCGGCTCGTCGCGGCGCCCCTTCAGCAGGTGCCACGCGCCGCACGCGGCGACGATGAAGCCCGCGACGATGAACGCCGCGATCGTCATGTGCACGAGACGGTACGGAAACGACGGATTGAAGATGACCTTGAACCAGTCGACCGGCACGACCAGGCCGTTCTCGATCCTGTAGCCCTGCGGCGTCTGCATGAAGCTGTTCGACGCGAGGATCCAGAACGTCGAGATCAGCGTGCCGACCGCGACCATCAGCGTCGCGAAGAAGTGCGCGCGCGGGCTCACGCGCTGCCAGCCGAACAGCATCACGCCGAGGAAACCGGCTTCGAGGAAGAACGCCGTCAACACTTCATACGTGAGCAGCGGGCCCGTGATGTTGCCGGCGATGCGTGAAAAGCCGGCCCAGTTCGTGCCGAACTCGTACGCCATCACGACGCCGGAGACCACGCCCATCCCGAAGCCGATCGCGAAGATCTTCGACCAGAACTGGAACATGGATTTGTAGGCGGCGTCGCCGGTGACGAGATAACGCCATTCCAGCACCGCCAGGAAGCTCGCCATGCCGATGCTGATCGCGGGAAACACGATGTGGAACGACACCGTGAATGCGAATTGCAATCGTGCGAGATGGAACGCATCGAAGATTTCCATGACCGTAATTTGCTCGTGGTTGTGAGAACGTCCGCCCGAAGCAGGAAATCGCGCGACGGCCTGGCGACAACACATGCGAACACCTACGGTCACTCGCATGGCATCGAAGCGTGAATGACGATATCGCGTTTGCCACGATACTCGCAATCACTCGAACGTGCGCTGAAACTGTGCTGCTTCCGTTGCCGAAGATGTGTGTACGGAAAACACATTTCATGCCCGCGGCATCGCCGTCTGTACTGCTTTCCGCGTTGCGACGCTGTGCCTCCGGCGCGCTGTTCAGCGCCCTTAACATGTGATGCAACGCCTGCCCGCGGCGACGGCGCGCCCTTCGGCGCCCGCCCGGCAGCATCGATTCCCGTCGTTCGGCGTACGCGCCGAGCCCGGCCGGCACGCCGGCCGATCCGCCTGGAGAAAACCGCATGGAGTCCTGCATCCGCCGCGACGATCCGACCGGCAGCACCGCGTGTCATGTGACGCGTCATCGTGCCGGCGAAGCGCGCGACACCGTCGATCGCGTCGTCGACGAAACGCCGGTTGCGCTCGTGTTCAACGGCATCTCGCACACGGTCATGATGGCGACGCCGATCGACCTCGACGCATTCGGGCTCGGCTTCGCGCTGAGCGAAGGCATCGTCGAGCGCGCGTCCGACGTGTTCGACATCGAGAGCGAAACCCGGCCCGGCAGTGCCGAAGTGCGGCTCACCGTGTCGCAGCAGGCGTTCATGGCGCTGAAGGCGCACCGCCGCGCGCTGGCCGGCCGCACGGGCTGCGGCGTATGCGGAATCGAAAGCATCGCGCAGCTCGACCTGCACCCGGCGCGCATCGATGCCGCCGGTGCGGCCGCCGACATCGGCGCCGCCGCGATCGCACGCGCCGCGCGCGCGTTGCCGGCCCACCAGACGCTGATGCGCGAGACGGGCGGCATCCACGCGGCCGCATGGTGCGACCGCGACGGCGCCGTGCTCGACGTGTTCGAGGACGTCGGCCGCCACAACGCGCTCGACAAGCTGATCGGCCGGCTCGCGCGGCGCCACGCCGACCTGCGCGCGGGTTTCGTGTTCCTGTCGAGCCGCGCGAGCTACGAACTGGTGCGCAAGGCCGCGCGGGTCGGCATCCCGATGATCGCGACGATCTCGGCACCGACGTCGCTTGCGATCGACGTCGCCCGCGAAGCCGGCGTGCGGCTGCTCGGCTTCTGCCGCAACGACGGCTTCGTCGAATACGTGTCGCCCGACGCCGCTCATCCCGACCAACCGGCGCCTTCACAAGCGCATCCGGCTCTCTCGTCATGAAACAACTGATCGATTTCGATACCGCGCAGCAGCATTTCGCCGGCGCGTTTGCGCCGCTTGCTGCGGCCGCCTCCATTCCGGTGACAGCCGCGGCCGGCCACGTGCTGGCCGCGCCGCTGAGCGCCGTGCTCGACCAGCCGCCGGCCGACCAGAGCGCGATGGACGGCTACGCCGTGCGTCATGCGGATCTCGCGCACGGCGAGCCGCTGCGCGTCGCGCAGCGCTGCTATGCGGGCGACACGCCGGCGCCGCTGGCCGCGCGCACGGCCGCACGCATCTTCACCGGCAGCCTGATTCCGCCCGGCGCCGACACCGTCGTGATGCAGGAGCATGCGCGCGAACAGGACGGCTGGGTCGCATTCGACGCGCCGCAGCGCAGCGGGTCGCATATCCGCCGCCGGGGCGAGGAAGTGCGTGCCGGCGACCTGCTCGTGCCGGCCGGCGTGCGGATGGGCGCGATGCACGTCGGCGTGGCCGCCGCGCAAGGTTTCGCGCGCATCGACGTGCGCCCGGCGCTGCGCGTCGGCATCCTGACGACCGGCGACGAACTCGTCGCGTGCGGCGAGCCGCGTGCACCGCAGCAGATCTACAACAGCAATGCGCCGATGCTGGCCGCGCTGGCATCGGGAACCGGTGCCGGCGTGGCAATGAGCCTGCATGCAGCCGATACGGCGCCCGCCGTCGATCGTGCGCTGCGCGACCTGCACGCGTGTTGCGACCTGGTGATCTGCGTCGGCGGCGCGTCGGTCGGCGACAAGGATCTGCTGCGCCCCGCGCTGGCTGCACTCGGCGCATCGTTCGTCGTCAGCGGCGTGCGCATGAAACCCGGCAAGCCGGTCGCGCTCGCGCGGCTCGACGCGCGGCCCGTGGTGCTGCTGCCAGGCAATCCGGGCGCCGCGATGACGGCGTTCGCGCTGTTCGTCGCACCGCTGATCCGCTGCCTGCAGGGGCGCGACGCGTGCGTGCCGCGCGTGCCGTCGCTGCCGATCGACATGGACTTCGAGCCGGATGCGCAGCGCGAGCGCTTCGTGCGCGTGCGCTGCACCATCAACACCGACGGCACGGCCGTGCTCGACACGTTGCGGCAACAAGGCGCCGGCACGCTGCAATCGCTCGTGCAGGCGAGCGGGCTCGCGCGGCTGCCGGCCGGAACGCGCATCGCGCGCGGCGACACGGTACCGTATTACGAATTCGCGCCCTGGCTCGGATGAGCGCGACGCCGTACACCCGCCCGATGCGACGCCTTGGCCGCGCATGCCGCACGGCGAACTGTATTCCTGCAATTCGGGCGCGATTGTGTCCCTGCCGGAAAAGTCCGGCGGACTATGCTCACGATGAGGCTCGCCACGACCTGTGCACCGATACGTCGGCACGCACGCGGCCGATCGGCGACGCCCACCCGCTTACTTCATGCAGGCCGACGAACCGATCGTGAATGCCATCGTCTCCGCCACGCCGGCCGCCGCCGCTTCATCCGGCGGCGCATCGCCCGGCGCCTTCCCCCGCACAACCGACACGCTCGGCCGCCCGCTGCGCGACCTGCGCCTGTCCGTCATCGACCAGTGCAATTTCCGCTGCGGCTACTGCATGCCGCGCGAAAGCTTCGGCGCCGACTACGCATTCATGCCGTCGTCCGAGCGGCTGTCGTTCGCGCAACTGGAAAAGATCGCACGCGCGTTCACGTCGCTCGGGGTCGAGAAAATCCGCATCACCGGCGGCGAGCCGCTGTTGCGCCGCAATCTCGAAGCGCTGATCGAACGGCTCGCGGCACTGACGACCGTCGACGGCAAGCCCGTCGAAATCGCGTTGACGACCAACGGTTCGCTGCTCGCCGCGAAAGCGCGCTCACTGCGCGACGCGGGGCTGTCGCGCGTGACCGTCAGCCTCGATGCGCTCGACGACGCCGTGTTCCGCCGCATGAGCGACGCCGACGTGCCCGTGTCGCGCGTGCTGGCCGGCATCGAAGCCGCGCATGCGGCCGGGCTCGCGCCGGTCAAGGTCAATGCGGTGATCGAACGCGGCGCGAACGACGACCAGATCCTGCCGCTCGTGCGTCACTTCCGGCATAGCGGCGTGGCCGTGCGTTTCATCGAATACATGGACGTCGGCGGCGCGAGCTTCTGGTCCGGCGACAAGGTCGTGCGGGCTGCGCAGATGCGCGAGCTGATCGATGAGCACTATCCGCTCGTGCTCGTCGGCGAACCGGGGCACGACGCAACCGCGATCCGTTGCGCGCACATCGACGGTGCGGGCGAGGTCGGCTTCATCGCGAGCGTCTCGCATCCGTTCTGCGGCACCTGCTCGCGCGCACGCGTGTCGGCCGACGGCAAGCTTTATACGTGCCTGTTCGCAACCCAGGGCACCGACCTGCGGCCGTGGCTCGACGATGCGGCGCCGGTCGACGCGCTCGCCGCCGCCGTGCGCGATCGCTGGACGCGGCGCGACGACCGCTATTCCGAGCGTCGGGCCGCACGGTCGGCCCGTACGCCGGGCAAGACCTATCCGACCGTGCGCATGTCGCTCGTCGGCGGCTGACGGGCCGCCGCGCGACACAGGACGCACCGCCTACAGGAGAACCGTCATGACGAGCTTCACCGAATCCCGCGCCGGGCTGCCGGACGATCCGTTACGCAGCGGCAGCCACTCCCAATCCGCCGACACGACCGAACCGCACACCGAGCCGCCCCCGGCAATTTCTGCCGGCTTCGAAGTACGCGTGCAGTATGCGGCGATCGACGCGGGTGCCGAGCTTGCGCCGATCGTTCGCAATCCGAATGTCGGTGCGGTCGTGAATTTTCTTGGTGTCGTGCGCAAGGAAGGCGATGTCGACGATGTCGTCGCGCTCGAGGTCGAGCACTACCCGACGATGACCGAACAGGCCCTGTGGAGCATCGTCGAGGAAGCGAGCGCGCGCTGGCGGCTCGAAGCGGTCAAGATCGTGCACCGCGTCGGGCGCATTCCGCTCGGCCAGGCGGTCGTGCTGGTCGTGGTGGCCGCCGCGCATCGCGGGTCCGCGTTCGATGCGTGCGAATTCCTGATGGACTTCCTGAAGACCCATGCGCCGTTCTGGAAGAAGGAGATCCGCCACGACGGCGAATCCGGCTGGGTCGAAGCGAAGGCGCACGACGACCAGGCGATGCGGCGTTGGGGCTGACCACGCCCGCTTCGCGTTTTTCGATTCCGCCGATTCCACTCAAGACATCGCGATGAAACTGACAATCAAATACTTTGCAAGCATTCGCGAGCAACTCGAAACCGACGAGGAAATCGTCGAGATCGATGCGCGCGAACTTACCGTCGATGCGCTGCGCAGTACGCTCGCCGCGCGCGATGCGCGCAGCGCGGAAGCGTTGCGGATGGACCGGCCCGTGCGGGCGGCAGTGAATCTCGAGATGGTGACGGGCGGATTCGTCGTGCGGGAAGATAGCGAGGTGGCGTTTTTTCCGCCGGTGACGGGCGGGTAACGCGGATCACGTGGCTGTGATCTTCAATGCAGCCACTTCATGGCTTTCGTGGCGAACACGGCCATCGCGGCGGCGCCGATGCGCGTCGATATCTGCGGCGTGATTGGTACGGGTCGATGGGGCACACCCTTCTCGCAAACGAAAAGGTTCATCGTGGATTACCGCGGGGAACACGCGGCCGACGCGTCGGCATTCGGCCAGTTTCGGTCGCCCAACTTGCGTGGCTAGATTGTCGACAATCGCCCTTGGCAATCAGCCGCATCCCAGTGCGCCGGTACGCCACATATCGCAGTCCCGGCTTCTCGTCGGCGCGTCACGCACGGATGGTCCTAGTAGAATCGCATTTTTGTGGCGGAGAGGACTTAAATGTTCACACCGGAAATGGTAAGCCCGGATCTGGGCGAGTTCGTTTTGGTAGCCAACCACAGCTTGGAATCAACTGAAGCCGCGCGGCTAAGCGTCGAGTACAACCGTGCGCGAATTCTGCATGGTCGGCCGCACCTGCCTTCAGAGTCTTGGAAATGTAGACTTGTCTATGATGTCCGTGGGCAATCGGTGAGCGAGCCGACAATTGTTCAAGTCAGAGCGCGACTCTGTGATGTGGCCACGGTGGAGTTCAAGCGCTGATGGGCATTCAAGTAGTGGTTGTGGCAGGGAGCCATGCGGAAGTGGTTGAGAAATTGGGCAGCGTGGCTTCGTTCGCCGAGATATTTCCCCTGCCGGAAAGAAATTTCGGAATATCCGTCCCATTCAAGGTCGTCGACGACATCGGGGAGCAAGTTGTGCTCGGCCGCATCTCCGCCTTTAAGTATTTCGACCTCTGGGCGGGCGAGTGGAAGTCACCGACGTAGGCGCTACGTCGGGAAGCGGAGGCCACCGGTACAGGGCGGCCGGTGTCGGTCGCTAGGCGGCCAGTTTCGGACGCACAACCACGGTCGGAGGAGGACATTCGCTCGTCGGCGGTGCGCTTGTGACGTGACGCACACAGTCGATGCCGCGAGTACTCCCGAACCCGCTCGGTCGCCATTCGCTGCTGGGTGGCGATGCCTGCCGGGCACCTCAAACAAGCCTACACTCATCCATGCCCCGCGCTACCTGAATACAGGCCGCTCCGATATTTCTACTTCTACGGGCGCGGGCGGATATGTTCGTTCCTCGTGGCGCCGCTTATTCGCGGCGAAGGAGAAGCCATGGAAAAGATCCGAAAAGCCACGGCCCTGTTCATCGCAGGCTTTGGCCCGATTGTCATTGAAGCCCAGGCAAGCCGCGAGCTCTACAGTGGGGCTTTCTGCATCCCCTTCAAGGAAGAGAATGGCGGCTACCTCCATACGGAGAGTCTGAAAGGCGCAAACACTTTCGCCTTGTGGCCGCTCTCTCAGGCCGCTCAGTCGTGCTTCGGCTCGGATTCGTGGCGTGGTGACGTGCCCATCCCGCAAGCGTGGATTGAGTTTGATGTCGACAACGTCGAAGCAGCTACGGCCGAACTCGAATCACGAGGGTATCGGATGCTGGTCAGGAACCGGAATGAGCCGTGGGGCCAGACCGTCAGTCGCTTCATCGGGCCTGAAGGATTGCTGGTAGGAATCACCTATACGCCATCGATGCGAGAAGAGAAATGATGGCGGCCACGGCCGCAGCGGCAAGTCCTGCGTGAGGTAACTGATCTGGCCGAAGAGCAGCATACGCTCCCCCAAGGTGAATGGCTGATGAAGTACTGAGAACGGTCCTCGCTGTCCGTGTGGACCGGGTGGCGGCACCGGGTCGTTTTGAGCCGGTAACGTATCACCGGGGAGGTATCCTGCGGAGTTCGGCCATTATGCGCAATTCACGACCAGCGCCCGCATTGGCGCTTAAGTGCCGGCGTGACGCTCGCGTCGATACGCTCGAAACTTGTTCTGCGATCTGCCGCGCCCGGTCGTTTTCATCGCTAAATGAGTGTCCTGTCGCCCGCGCGGCCCTGATGAGTGGCGCACTCGAAGGCGTCAACCTTCCGATCATGGTGCCTTTGCACGAGCCAAACGTCGGCGCCAGGCGGCGTGTTGCACCGTCCGGATTCGAGGCGCCTGCCCGGGGTGCGACCGTGCGATGATGTGCCATGACCAACATGAGAGATGGAATGACGACTACATTCGACGAGGCGACAACGGCGGCGATCGCCGCGTTTGCCCAATTGGATTTCTACACGGCTGTGCAAGCGATGCGCGCCGAGGCCGATTACGATCGCGAACGAGACCAGTGGATCTCGCGCTATATCGACGAACACGGCGGCGGCGCGGACGATGCAGCATACGATGCCTTGCACGCGCAGGCCCAGGCAACCCCGGAATACGCGCAGTTCATCGACGGGGTTCGCCGGGAAATCCTGGAATACTTCGGCGTGACCGACAATCAACTGGACTGGATGGTCCTGCTGCGCAATGACGACAGCGATGAGCTTTGGGCGGAAGTCAACCGGCAGCGGAGCGCGCTGGGAACCGGTGAAGTGCGCGGAGATCTCTGATCATTGCTTGCCATTGGGGTCTCAAGTCGTGTTGGATGCGGGGCTAGAGTCAGGTCAGTCACGTGGTACGCCGGGCTCTCAGTTGCTGCAACCGATCCGCTAAGGGAGGACAAGCTTTCGGATCTTCGGAACGCGTGACCGTTGTGCGCTGACACCTGCCCCAGGAGATGCAACGGCTCGAGCGGCAGCAACGGGAATCCACGAAGAACCAAGAAAAAGCCGGCCCAAGGCCGGCTTCGTCGCAGAAGCGCAAGACACCACACACGCCCCTTCACCGCATGCACGCCGCGGCCAGCTTCCCGACCGCGATCACCGCCTGCTCGATCTCCGGCGACCACGGGCTGCTGTAGTTCAGCCGGATGAAATTCCGGTAGCTATCCGTGGTCGAAAACATGTAGCCGGGCCCGATCGTGATCCCCTGTTCCAGCGCGAGCTGATACAACCGCATCGCATCGACCTGCCCGGGCAGTTCGACCCACAGCACGTACCCGCCGGCCGGGCTCGAAATGCGCGTGCCCTCCGGAAAGAACCGCGACACCATCGCACGCATCAGGTTCGCCTGCTGCGCGTATGCCTTGCGCAAGCGCCGCAGGTGATGCTCGTAGCCGTCCCGTTCGAGAAACTCCGCGATCGCGAGCTGCGGCAACGACGGCGTCGCGAGCGTGTTCAGGAATTTCAGCTTCTCGACCTGATCGCGATAGCGGCCCGGCAACGCCCAGCCGATCCGATATGCAGCCGTCAGGCTCTTCGAGAACGACGAGCAATGCAGCACGATCCCGCTGCGGTCGTAGGACTTCAGCGAACTCGGATGCGTATCGCCGAAATACAGTTCGTTATACACACCGTTCTCGATGATCGGCATGCCGGCCTTCGTGGCGAACTCGACCAGCTCGCGCTTGCGCTCGTCGGGCATCTGAAAGCCCAGCGGGTTCTGGAAGTTCGGCATCACCATGCATGAAGCGATCGGCTGCGACTTGGCAATCGCCGCCAGCGCGGCGATGTCGATCCCGTATTCCGGATGCGTCGCGACCTCGATCGCCTTCATCCCCATCCGCTCGATCGCGTGCAGCATCGCGTAGAACGTCGGCGACTCCACCGCGATCGTATCGCCCGGCTTCGCGACCGCCTGCAGGCACAGGTTGATCGCCTCCGTCGCGCCGACCGTCACGATGATCTCGTTCGGGTCTACCGACATCCCGTTTTCCAGGTAGCGGCGCGCGATCTGCCGGATCAGCCGCGGGTGGCCGGGCGGCAGCCCGTCCGTCACGCCCGACAGCGACTTGTCGCGGCCGGCTGCATACGCGTAGCGGTTCAGCTTCTCGAACGGGAACAGGCTCGGGTCCGGGTACGGCGAGCCGAGCGGCACCGCGTCGTCGGTGCCGATCGAGCGCAGCGTCGACAGCACGAGCCGGCTCACGTCCACCGACGACGAAATCGCGATCGGTTTCGATGGCCGCAGCTCGCGCACCGGCGCATGACTGTCGTCGCGACGCAGGTTCACGAAATAACCCGACTGCGGCCGGCTTTCCAGCAGCCCGCGGCTTTCGAGCAGCAGGTACGCATGCAGCACGGTCGTGATGCTGATCCGGTGTTGCTGGCTCGCCTGCCGCACCGACGGAATCCGGTCGCCGTGCCGGTACACGCCCTGGCGGATCAGGCGCTCGATATCGTCCGCGAGTTTTTCATAGAGTTTCATCGCGCGTCTCCCGCCGGCATGCGCCGCTGCGCCGCCTTGCCGTGCGCGTCCGACACGCGCGTGTTCCACCCGCCGACCGGGCCGTCGTGATTCCTGATCTTTCCCTCCGGTTTTGCCTTTTCCATCGCACTGGCTCTCTCTTGAAGATGCGCCGGCAGGGTTCCGGTACGACTGGATCTGCGGCACTGTGCACTTGATGGTTGAATCTTAAAAGCAGAACAGTCGGCGACGAGTACACACATCGATCGTGCGAACAAGAGTACAGTTCGGCGCGAATCGCGTATGACGTGAAAACTGTACGTCTTATGAAATGCCGGGGCGGCCGGAAGCCTTGCGCGGCGCGGCCGCCGCCGGCCCGAAGCGACGGCCGCACGGCCTTTCGTCCGACTAGCGCAAATGGGGTGCAATACTGTGCGATCGCACGGTTTTCACGGGTGGAGTCAGGCCATGCAGCACATGATCGAACAGGCATCCGACGTCGGCGGCGTGACCCGCGCGGCCCGGAAAATACAGAAATGGCGCCAGAACGACGCGACCGGCCGCCTCGTCGTCAGCGAATCGTTCATGGTCAAGGCCGAACGCGGCGCGGGCACCGTCCACTGGGGCAAGGTGTTCCAGGTCCTGCCTGGGCTCGATGCGCGGATCGTCGTCGGCCTCCCCGATGGGAACGGCGCTTCGCTCGAACGCGAATCGGCGCGCGCGAGCCGCCGCGCCGACATCCGCGCATCGCGCGCCGCCGGCAAGGAGAACGCGTATGACTGACCGCGCGCTCGCCGCCCTGCTCGTCGCGCGGCTGACCGGCACCGCCGACCATCCGCGCTTCACCGGCGCGCCGATCGACCTGTCGACGCTCGACGCCCACACGCTCGGCACGGTGTGGCCGGCGCTGCGTCGCACCGAGCGCGCGATCATGCAGCGCGACTTCGCGTACGACGACCCGCGCGCCGAATTCGCGCGCTGGCTGCGCGGGCAGATCGATGCGCTCGGCCTCGTGCCGCTCGTCGACGGCGATGCCGCGCTCGAACTGTTCCGCGACATCCCGCCCGGCGCGTGGCAGCGTGCGCTGGAGGAACTGCCCTGCCTCGACGCGCTGCCGTCGCCCGCGCTGCAGGCCGAGCTTGCGCGCATCGCGGGCGAGCCGGAGGAAGGCGGCCTGCGTGCCGCGTCCGCGTACGGCGCGTATGCGCTCGACTGGTTCGCCGGACGCCGCGACTTCTCGGCACGACGCGACGCGTATGCGCAAGCGCTGGCGGATTCGCCGTTTCGGGTGCGCGAACTCGACGTGCTGCCCGAACTCGGGCCGGCCGCGCTGCTCGCGCTGGCCGCGACGCACGACGGCTATTTCGCGCCGAAGCGGCTGTGGATCGACTTCAGCGATCCAGCCGTCACGCTCGCGGAAGACGCCGCGTACGTCGAATTCGCGCGCAACGCGCTGACCGAGGCCGCGCGGCAAGTCTCGGAGATTCATGCCGGCACCGTTCCGTACGAGGCCGATCGCGCGTTCACGACCGACGACGCGCAGGTCGTCGCCCGCGCGGCGCGCGTGGCCGCCTATCGCGACGAAGCGTGGCTGCGCCCGCTGATCGGGCCGCTGCTGACGGGCGTGTGCGTCGCGCCGACCGCCGCGAAGACGGCGCCGTCGCAGTCGCTCGCGATCGCGCTCGGCCACGCGGTCGAGACGATCCCGACACCCGAAAGCGTGCGCGCGCTGCGCGATGCGCTGGCCGCCGTACGTCATGCCGGCGTGCAGAAGAAGCTCGCGCGCAACCTGAAGCCGGCCGAACGCGCGCTCGGCGAGCAGCCGCATACCGCGCTGCGCATGACGCTCGACGCGAAGCCCGACAAGAAGCAGCTCGCGATGCTCGCCGCGTGCATGGAAGCGGGCTTCTGGCAGCCGATCACGCTCGGCCATGCCGAATGGCGCGAGCGGCTCGTCGATGCGCCGGCCGGCGCCGCGTTCTCGACGCGCATGATCTGGCAAGCGCGCGGCAATGACGGGACGACGCTTTCGTTCATGCCTGAAATCGCGAAGGGCAAGGTCGTGCTGCGCGACGCGGCCGGGCACGCGTGCGACATCGCCGACGACAGCGACATCCGCCTGTGGCACCCGCTGCTGGCCGATGCGGACGAGCGGCTCGCGTGGCAGCGCACGATCGTCGGCCGCGCGCTCCGGCAGCCGGTCAGGCAGGCATTCCGCGAGTACTACGTGCCGGAGGAAAGCGACGCCTCGGCCAGCGAATCCGCGATGTTCGAAGGTCATGTGCTGTCGAGCCGGCCGCTGCTCGGCGTCGCGCGCCGCGAGGGCTGGTCGATCCGCGCTTACGACGACGGGCTCGTCCGCGAATTCGGCGACGTGCGTGCAACCTTCCTCGTCGATGCGCGGCTCTATCCCGGTTCGGAAAGCCACGGTACGTCGCGCCGGCTGCACGTCGAACGCCGGCACGAACGGCGCTGGGTGCCGCTGCCGATCGGCGAGATCGATCGCGTCGTGTTCTCGGAAGTGGCGCGCGCGGTCGACCTGCTCGTCAGCGTATCCGCATTCGCGCTCGACGACGACGCGACGCGCGCGGCCACCGCCGCGCTCGCGGTCGATCCGGTTCGCCAGCGCGAAATCGACGCGGATCGCTGGCAGCGCCTGAACCGGCTGTCGGATTTGCCGCTGGGCGTGATGGCGCGGCATCGCAAGCACGTGCTGTCGCTCGTGTTCGCCGACGCGATTGCGCAAGGAAGGATGACGATCGACGAACGCCATGTGCGCGTCGGCGCGTGGTCGGTACATTGCGCGACCGGACGCGTGACGCGCGACGGCGAGCCCGTCGAACCCGCGACCGAGCCGCCGCCGTCGCCGCTGCGCGCGGTGCAGTGGCTGCCTTACGACGAAGCGCTGCTGCAGCGGATCGTCGACGTCGTCGCGGGCTTGCTCGACTGAGCACCCGCCGTCAGATCGAACCGAACAGCGCGCGCGGCCGGTCCTTCAGCGTGCCGGACAGAATCCGCAGCCCGTTGACGAGCTCGTCGCGCGTGGCCGGGCACGCGAGGTTGATGCGCACGCCGTGCTCGATTTCCGCGCGGTCGACCGCGAACGTCGACGACGGCATCACGATCACGCCGCGCGCCTTCGCGTTCGCGGCGAAGTCGTCGGCGCGCCACGGCGGCGGCAGCCGCAGCCACACGAACATGCACGCGGGATCGGATTTCAACTGCCCGGCCGGCAGCAGTTCCCGCGCGAGATCGACGCGCGCGCGGATCTCCGCGAGCTGCGCGGCCATGATCCGCTCGGCGGTGCCGTCCTCGATCCATACCGTCGCGATCAGCATCGAGATCGGCGCGGGCATCCACGCGGTCGTGCGCACCGCTTCCGCACACAGCGCGACGCTGTCGCGCGGGCAGCTCAGGTAGCCGAGGCGCAGCCCCGGCGCGAGGATCTTCGACGTCGCGCCGATATGGAACGTCAGCTCGGGGCACAGCCCCGCGATCGCCGGCAGCCGGTCGCGCACGAGCGGGCCGTACACATCGTCCTCGATGATCGTCACGTGATGGCGCCGCGCGATGTCGACGAGCGCCATCCGGCGCGCGAGGCTCATCGTCGTCACGGTCGGGTTCTGCAGGTTCGGCACGACGAAGATCGCCTTGACCGGCATGCGCTGGCAGATCCGCTCGATCTCGTCGGGCAGCAGGCCGTCGTCGTCGGCCGGCGCGCTGACGATCTCGAACTGGAACACCGGCGCGAGCGCCTTGAGCCCGTAATACGTGAGGCGATCGGCGACGATCACGCCGTCGGTGCCGATCAGGCTGTTCAGCACCGCATACAGCCCGTGCTGCGCGCCGCTCGTGACGACCACCTGGTCGCTCGACGGCGCGAAGCCGGGCGCGGCAAGCCACTGCGCGCCGGCCGCGCGCGCCCAGTCGGGCCCCTGCGGCGGCTGGTATTCCTGCAATGCGGCGAAGCGCGGGTCGTTCGGCAGCGTGCCGAACGTCCGCGCGAGGCTCGCGAGAAATTCGCCGGTCGCCGGGCGGTTCACGGTCAGGTCGATCACGCCGTTGCCCGCCGCGAGCCATGCACGGGCCGGCGCGATGCTCGGCATCGCGCCGCCGGTGACGAGCGAGCCGCGGCGCTTGCTGCCGATCACGAGGCCGCGCAGTTGCAGTTCCTTGTAGGCGCGGGACACGGTCGACACGTTGATGCCGAGCTCGGTCGCGAGCTGGCGCTGCGGCGGCAGGCGGCTGCCCGGCGGATACGTGCCGTTGCGGATTTCCTCCTCGATCGAGCTCGATACCTCGACATAAGTCGGCCGCTTCGCCTGCACCGGCGCGCCGCCGTCGCGCTCGCCGGAAAGTTTGTCTGATGCCATTTATCGCCTGTGACCACACAAAAAGCGTTTGTCTGTCATTTTGACCTGCCCAGCGATTGTATATGACATCCCCTCCCCGTCAAACGTTGGCGGAAAAGTCTGTTGAATCAGCCAGTTGAAATCGGGTAAACACTAGCGCCACACAATCTCATTTTGATTGCACACAAAAAATTACTGTGTGATTCTTAATCTCAACTTTGTGTGAACCATGTGTGCCGGAGGGGATGCGTCATGGCGAACGTCGCCATCGTGGGTGCAGGCTTCATCGGGCTCGGCGCGGCGGCATGGCTGCAGCGCGACGGGCATCGCGTGACGCTGTTCGATCCGGCCGGCGTCGGCCACGGCGCGTCGTTCGGCAACGCCGCGACGTTTGCGCCGTACGGCTGCGTGCCGGTGAACGGCCCGTCCGTGTTCCGCAACATCCCGCACTTCCTGTTCGCCGCCGACAGCCCGCTGCGCATCCGCTGGCCCTACCTGTTGCGCGGCGCGCCGTGGCTCGCGCGGTTCCTGCTCGCATCGACGCCCACGCGCCACGTACGCAGCGCGAGCGCGCTGGCCGCGCTGCTGTCGCGCGCCGCCGACGGCTATGCGCCGCTGCTCGCCTCGCCGCGGCTCGCGGCGTTCGTGCGGCCGCGCGAATGCCTGTACCTGTACGCGCGGCAGGCGTCGTTCGATGCCGCGCAACCGTCGCTCGCGCTGCGGCGCCGGCTCGGCGTGCCGTTCGAGCTGCTCGACGCGAGCGCGATCCGCCGGCTCGAGCCCGCGCTCGCGCCGATCTTCGCGCGCGGCGTGCTGTTCGTCGGAAGCTGGCATTTCTCCGATCCGCACGGGTTTCTCGGCGAACTGTTCGCACATCTGGCAACCGGCGGCGCGACGCTCGAACGCGAGCGCGTCACGCGGATCGAGCCCGTCGGCGACGGCGTGAACGTGCATGCGGGCGGCTCGGTGCGCGCCTTCGATCACGTCGTCATTGCCGCGGGCGCCCGCTCGCGTGAATTCGCCGCTGCGTGCGGCGATGCCGTGCCGCTCGATACCGAGCGCGGCTATCACGTGCAGTTCGCCGCGCATGAGCAGATCGTCACGCGGCCGGTCGGCTGGGCCGAGCGCGGTTTCTACATGACGCCGCTCGACGAAGGGTTGCGCGCGGCCGGCACCGTCGAACTCGGCGGCTTCGACGCCCCAATGAACCGCTCGCTCGTCGCGCTGCTGACGCGCTCGGCACGCGAAGCTCTGCCGTCGCTCGGCGCGCCAACGCGCAGCTGGCTCGGCTTTCGTCCGACGCTGCCGGACGGCGTGCCGGTCATCGGCCACGCACGTGACAACGCGCGCGTGATCCACGCATTCGGTCATCAGCATCTCGGCGTGACGCTCGCCGGCATCACCGGGCGGATCGTCGCCGACCTCGTCGCCCAGCGCGCACCGCCGCTGGACCTCACGCCATACCGGGCCGCGCGATTCTGACGCGCGCCGCGACTTCAACCACTGCAAGGAGGCATGCATCATGAATCGTCGTAACTGGCTGGTTTGGCTGGCCGTCTGCTCGATCGGCACGGCCACCGCGTCCGCGCAGGCCGCGGACCCGGAAACCGTCAAGATCGGCTTCGCCGGTCCGCTGACGGGGCCCGTCGCGCGCGTCGGCAAGGACCTGCAATACGGTGCGCAACTCGCGCTCGACGAGGAGAACGCGAAGCATCCGACCTTCGGCGGCAAGCCGGTGCGGTTCGTGCTCGACGTGCAGGACGACCAGGCCGATCCGCGCATCGCGATCCAGGTCGCGCAGAAACTCGTCGACGACGGCGTAATCGGCGTGATCGGCCACTACAACTCGGGCTGCAGCATCCCCGCGTCGGCCGTCTACCGGCAGGCGAACGTCGCGATGATCACGCCCGGCTCGACCAATCCGCAACTGACGATGCAGGGCTTCAAGAACGTGTTCCGCACGATGGGGCACGACGGCATCGGCGGCGTGGTGGCCGGCCGCTTCGCGGTCGAGCAGTTGAAGGCGAAGCGGATCGGCATCATCGACGATCGCACCGCGTTCGGCCAGGGCCTCGCCGACGCGTTCGAGAAAGGCGTGAAGGACGCGCACGGCAGCGTCGTCGACCGCGAATACACGAACGACAAGGCTGTCGATTTCCGCGGCATCCTGACGACGATGAAGAGCAACAACGTCGACCTGCTGTTCTTCGGCGGGCTCGACGAACAGGGTGCGATGCTCGTCAAGCAGATGCGCTCGCTCGGCATCCGCGCGCAACTGTTCGGCGCCGGCGCGCTGAAAAGCAATGCATTCCTGAAGATCGCCGGCAACTCGGGCGAAGGCACGCAGGATCTCGAACCGGGGCCGGCGCTCGACAAGCTGCCGTCCGCGGTCGCGTTCGCGCAGCGCTACAAGGCGCGCTTCAACCAGGATGTCGAGCTGTATGCGCCGTTCGCGTACGACGCGGCGCTCGCGATGATCGCGGCGATCCGCAAGGCCGATTCGGTCGATCGCGGCAAGGTCGTCGCGAGCCTGCCGGGCGTGTCGGTCACGGGCGTGACCGGGAAGATCTCGTTCGACGAGCGCGGCGACCTGATCAAGCCGCCCTACACGCTGTTCCGCGTCGAACAGGGGCAGTGGCACAGCATCCGCACGGTCGGCGGCGCGTCGAACTGAGCGGCAAGCCGGCGGACGGCGCCGCCTACCGCTCCGCCTGCTGTCGCTGCACCTCCTGCGCTTTCATCTGCAGATACGCGCTCTTTTCCACTTCGTGCAGTTGCTGCGGATACTGCTCGGTCGCGTCGAACCAGCGCGCGAGGCGCTGGTCGAGCGGCTTGTCGAGCGTCGCGAGATACGTGTCGATCGCGAGGTAGTAGCGCATCGTGTTGCGCTCCAGCAGCCCGCGCACGCCGCCGATGTACTGCGGCTGCGCGGCCGATGCGCCGCCGACGGCCGTGAACCCGACCTTGTCGCTGCCGACCGTCGCGAGGTAGGTCTTCATCGCCATCCGGCCGACCGTGCCGAAGCCGTACGAATACGTGAGATGCAGGAACGTGCGCGATGCGCCGACCGGCACGGCCTCCAGCGCGATCCGGTAATCCTTCGTGCCCATCGGGCCGCTGTCGGCGGTCAGGTCGACCTGGAAATAGTCGGGCGTCGCGGCCGCCACGCGATAGCGGAACTGCAGGCGATAGGTATCCGGGAGCTTCTGCTGGATCTTGCGGCCGACGTTCACGTCGAGCACCGGGCCGTTGCTGCCGCTCGACGCATGACAGTACTTCGTGTTCAGGTGCAGGATCAGCACCGCGCACCAGTTCGCGGGGCCTTGCGCGGGATCGTTGAGCTGGCCGTTCACGACCGCGAACGGATAGTCGACCAGCGCGTAGATGTCGCCCTTCAGCGACGACGACGCCTCCGACGATTCGAGGTACAGCGGCCGGTGAAACGCGTTGTCCTTCAGTTGCGCGCCGAGGCTGTGGTAACGGTCAAGCAGCGCCGCCGCGCCGCCTGCGCCTTCCGCGCCGAACGACAGCGCGCTCCAGCCGACACAAACGGCCGCGACGAGCGCGCGCCAGGCGCGACGGGCAAGCCACCTGCCGCGCGGATGTCCGGATGTCTCCATTCTTGTGCTCCCTCCGGGCGCGCGGTGGTCGCACGCATGTGTCACAGAATACGCCTGCACGCTGCATGGCGTTACGCGTGGTTACGCGTGGTGCCCGGCCGCTATCGGCTTCGCTTCACCGGCACCGGCAACTGCGCGGCGGTGATCCGGATCAGCGCCGACAACCATTCGCGGTCGTCCCAGCGATCGCCGGTAATGACGAGGTGCGGCTTCGCGCTCGGATACGGCGGGCCTTCTTCGCAGGTGCCGAGAAACGCGCGGCCTTCGGGTGTCGGCTTGACGAACAGCCGGTCGTCGCAGACAAGCGCGACCATCTTGCCGTCGCAATAAATGCCGTATTCGCCGAACATCTTGCGGGCCGATACCGTTCCGGCCGCCGCCATCTGCTCGACGATGAAATCGACCGTTCCCTGGCTCGATGCCATCCGCTGCTCCTGGTGAAAAAGTTTATGACCGCTGTGTACGCCGGACCGTTCCGTCCTGTCGGCAGATACGCTGCGGCGCGTCATCCATCCGTCGACCGAAAGCGTATACAGGCACGCGTGTGCGGGCCTTCCCGGCCAACAATCCCCTGACACACCTGACAGTTACATCGCGGCCCGATGAATCGTCCGATAGCGCTTCACGAAAAATGGCGCAGACGTGACGCCCCCGCACATTCCGCCTACTTGTCGGCCGCAAACGCACTCGACATCTGCCGCGCCCGCTTCACATCGTCGCCATGCAGATAAATCGACGTCGTCGAGATCGACGCATGCCGCAAGTTGTCGCGCACCGTCGTCAACTCGGCCCCGCGCGCGAGCGCGTGCGTCGCGTGCGTATGACGCATCCAGTGCGGGCTCGCCTGCCGCAACTTCTGCGCGAGCGCCGGGTTGTCGGCATCGACGACGTCGGCCGTCTGCGCGAAAAAGCGCTGCATCACCTTCCACAGCCGCACGCTCGTGATCGCGGCCGCACCGTCTTCCGCGAGGCTCGGGATCAGCGGCGTATCGGGCCGCCAGCGCGCCGGTGTGACCGGCAACCGGCGCGCGACCAGGTGACGATCGAGCGCCGTGCGCGCCAGCGGCGGCAGCGCGACGCGCGCGGCCTTGTGCCCCTTGCCGATCACTTTCAGCCACGCGTCGCCGTGCGCGTCCGTCTCGATGTCGCCGAGCGTCGCGCCGACCAGCTCGCTCGCGCGCAGCCCGGTCGCATAGCCGAAATCGAGGATGAAGCGCAGCCGTTGCGCGGCGGCGAGCGTCCAGCCGGACGACGCGTCCTTGCGGAACTCGAGCCCGTCGGCGATCGTGCGGACCAGCAGCCACTCGCCTTCGGTGAACGCATGCGACGTGTCGAGTGCGTTCGCGCCGCGCGTGTCGCGCACCTTGACGCCCGCGAACGGATTCGCGAGCAGGTAGCGCTGCTCGATCAGCCAGCGGAACAGCGCGCCGAGCACCGACAGCGTGTACGCCGCCGAGCGCGCGGACAGCCCGCCCGAGAACGGCCGCCAGTCGGGCGCGCCACGCGGCCGCACGGGCCCGACCCAGCGTTCGTACGGCGTCGGGCGGCGCACGAATGCGCGATACGCGACTGCATCCTCGGTCGTCAGCGACGACAGCGCGCGGCCCCGCTCGACGATCGCCCACAGGATCAGGCGCTCGGCTTCCTTCCGGTACGCGCGCCGCGTCGCGGCCGATTCGTGCAGCGACAGCCATGCGTGCACGGCCGCGTAATCGTTGTCCGCGTCGAGCGTGCTGGTCGCGCGCGGCGCGCGAAACGTGCCGGCCGAGCCGTCGACCTCATGCGGCAGCTTCAACTGCTCCCACGGCACGATGCTGCCGCGCGGCGTCGCGGCGATCAGCGCGCGCGCCCGTTCTGTCAGGTCCGGATGTGCGGCGAAGAACGCCTCGATGCGTCGCGCGCCGGCCATGCCGAGGCCCGGAATCGCACTCCACCACTGGCGCCGGCGCGGAATCCGCACGGTCAGATCGGCGAGCGTCGCGATCCCGTGCGTACGCAGCGCAGCAACCGCGCGTGCGGGCAGCCATAGCCCGACGTCGTCGCTGATCTGCGGGATCGGCGCGCGCGCATGACGCAGCAGGCCGATCGCTTCGGTTGCGGCCTTCGCCTCCCGTAAACGCTCACCGTCGGGATGACCGAGCCGCTCGGCGAGATCGGGCCGGCCGGCCTGCCGCGCGACGCGCACGAGGCGGCGGCGAATGCCGCCGATCACGCCGCGCGCGGACCGCCCTTCGCCGAGACGATCGGGCAGGTAGCGCTCGACGGCCTGGCGCACGGTCATGCCCGCGTACCACGCACGCAGCGCGGCCAGTTCGTCGGCGTCGGGAAAGCCTGCGGGTGCAGGCGCGGAATCGGAGGAAGGCGGTAAGGCGAGGCGCGGTTTCATGGGCGCCAGTTTGACAGAAGCGCGCGGTCGCCGGTGTCGTCTCACGCTGCCCCAGAACCGCCCAGCGAAGCTCCAGAAGATTCGACATCATTCACGAGATGTCTTTTAAAACATTGATTTACGAACCTCCGAAAGCGTCACGACGATAGCCAGGCGGCTCCTCGCAAATTCATGTGCGACTGCGGTACGAACGAAGCCACAAAAACTGGACTATCGCTCCCAGCACAAAAACACCTAGCCACACTGCGAGTGATCCGCGCACGATTGGGGATTCGGGGCCGTTCGCGAGGGGATGACTAACCGGCAGTCGTGTCAGCGTCTCGTTGATCCCGGGGACCAACAGCAGAAAGAAGCTGAACGTGAATGCGAACTGGGACAGGTACAGTCGCGCAGGCCCCAGGACTTTGATCCGCGGGACGAGTAGTCCGCCCAATGTTGCGAGCAGCGCCAAGATACCGAGTGCATGCCCGACATTGAAACCGCCGGTACTGGACAAACCAAACGACGTGAACACGGACACCACCATCCCTGCCAGGTAAATCTTGGCGGACCGGGTTGTGCTATCGATCTTCTGATATCGGGCGAAGCTATATAGGCCTGCGGCGACCGTCACCAAGCTGACAATGGTGTGACCCGCGCCCAAAGAGGAAATGGGATGAGGCATGGGACGATGACTCCTTCTGAAGGTGTGGCCCCGGATCGCCGTGACACCGGCGACACGAGAGAACGCAACGGGTCGATCAATACTCGCAAAGTAACCAACCAGTTGATCGATTCAACAATTCGAAGCATGCCTCCGATTCAAGCTTCCAGGGAATACCAAGCGACGTTGTCGTCGTCCATCGCACACTTCACGACGCGCCTGGCAATGAGGTAGTTCATACAGGCCACCGTTTCGCCGGTCGCAAGACTCAGCTGCAGCGCATCCTGTTCCCCGATGGGACGGCCGAACAGAGGGGCAAACGCGTCGACGATCCGTCGGGGCCCGGCCGCCAACGATTGGCGCAATCGATCCAGGGCACGGTCCTGTCCCGATTTGAGCGAGGCCAAGCGTTCATGCAGACCGTAGAAGGGCTCGTTGTGAGAAGGCAGCACAAGCACGTCATCCGGCACGCCGTTCATTAGCTTGCCGAGCGACTCGTACCACTCCTGCAGCGGATTGGCTTGCGGCTCGCTGGCGAACACCGACACATTCGACGAAATCTTCGGTAGCACCTGATCACCGGAGATCAGTAGCTTCAGATCGGAGCAGTACAAGCAGACATGCTCGGGTGAGTGGCCACCGGTTGTGATGATCCGCCAGTCGTGCTCGCCCAGTCGAACCTGTTGGCCGTCCTGTAGGCGCCGATAGCTCTCAGGCAGCGCGTGAATATGCTTGCCGAAGCTGCCGAAGCGGCTGCGATAGCTCTCGATGGCAGCCTCCGACCACCCCGCGCGCCGATAGAACAGCACCCCGTCGCGAGGGGCCTCGCGGTTCGTGTCGGCATGCAATACTCGGCAGGACAGGTATTCGACGCGGCTCATGTACAGCGGTACACCCGTGCGCCGCGTGAACCAGCCTGCCAAGCCGATGTGATCCGGGTGCATGTGTGTGGCGTACACCCCTTGAAGCGGCCGCGCCAGCGGCCCCTGCGCCATGAGCGCCAACCAGTCGGCCACGGTGTCGGGGGCGTTCAGGCCGGTGTCTACCAGCACCCAGCCGTCGGCGGTGTCGATGGCCCATACGTTGATGTGATCGAGCTTGAACGGCATGGACAGCCGGATCCAGTGCACACCGGTGGCAACCTCGACAGTGTGGTGCGGCAAAGGAGGGGCGAGCGGGTAGAGAAGTGTCATGGCGTCGATCGAGAGAGTCAAATTCCCATGAGTCCATCCGTACGGAGCGTGGCTCGAGCACTCCCGTAGCCGGACTCAGGAATACAGAGTAAAGAGACCGCACCGACGTTGTTCGGTGCGCCCGGTGCATATCCGACGGATCGTCATCGATGATGTCGACGGAGGTGTCACGCATGGTGGTCGATGATGGGGAGAACATCGTGCGCACACCCGTCCGTGGAGCCAATTCGCCGGTCCGTGCAGCGTCCCGGCGTTCCCTCTCGTCAGCGCTGCGGCGCATGTCTGAGATGACTCACGGGATGTAGCCCTCCCCGTTTTTTCTTCCTCCTTCGTCGCCCCGAGTCAACCAAGTGTCATTGCAAGCCACTCGCTGACGATTGCGCGCGATCGAGCACAGCGGCGCGGACGCTCACCGCGTGCCGCGCGTGCGGATCAACCATGACGTCGGCTCGAAGTCAATCACGTGAATCGGTCCCACGTCACGGTGCGCTCATTCGTCGAACCTGGCGATGAGGCAGTCGCTAGAAAGCGTGACGGATGCCCAGCATCGCCGCTGTCGTGCTCGTGCCCGGCGCCACGGGCTGGCCAAACGTGATTGGCTGGTTCATCGTTCCCCGGTTGTTCACATGCCCCACCTGGCCGTAGAGGAGCGTCGATTTCGACAGGCTGTACTCCGCACCGACTGCAACTTCGGTCGACTTGTTGGTCGAGTTGTTGCGGTCCTTCAGGTAGTACACGCCACTGGTCACCTTGAAGGCAGGCGAGAACTGGTAGCCGAGGCCGACCGAATACAGGTCGAGGTTGACCAGGTCGGAATGCGCCGAATTCCTGCCGTTCGAATACGATGCGGAAATCGAGAATGCGCGGTACGTGTATAGCGCACCCACGTAGAGAAGGCGGTTATTGGCCAGTCCGGTGGCCACTGTCGTCGGGCCGGGGTTCGTGTCGTGGCCAATGTAATAGCCAGCCGCAAGACGAAGGCCATAGTTCGAATATTTCAGTACGGCGGACTCCCGCGTACCGCCCTGGAAGCTGCCCGCTACCCCTCCGGGGGCATACTCGAGTGCCGCGGACACGCCGGCGAACTTCGGCGATTCATAGACAATCGCATTGCTGTCGTACAACGCGCCGATCGGCGCGTTGGTGCTGATGCCCTGCCAGCCGGCAGCCTGGTTCATGCCGAGCCACGCAGTCAGCGTGCTGCCGAAATAGTGAGCCCCCCGTACGTCCGTCTCGGCCATTGCATAGGCAATCGGCACGATCTGTCGACCGAAATTCAGTGTACCGAACGGTCCCGACACGCCTACCATCGCGATCTGGTTGAACTGGGCCACCGCGCCCGGCGTATCGGCCAGGTTGAACTTGCCGGTTCCGCTGTCGAACTCGCCCTGCAGTTTGAAATTGATGTGATACCCGCCGCCGATGTCCTCCGATCCCTTGAGTCCCCAGGCGCTCGCATAGATACCGCCATCCTTGTAGCGATAGACCTTGCCACGGTTCGGCGCCGTCGGGCTCAACGTGGCCGCCGACGTGCTTTGATACAACATCCCGGAATCGATGACACCATACAGCGTCACTGAAGACTGTGCGTGCACTGCACTACCTGTTGCCGCCAGAACGGCCGCAGCGATCCATTTCAATTTCATTGCGTCTCCGGTTTTTTGCTTTGAAGCGGCCTGTTGCGACCGCCGTACGTACTGAACACATCGGATGCTTCGCCTCGACGCCAACTGCGCTCGTCGAGGGTCTCCTAGTCGCGTTTTGCTACTAGTTCGGTGTGGCACTGGAAGCAGAGTTGCCCATCTACTGCCCGTGCAAATACAAGTGCCCGATAAACCTGGTGACGGCACCAATCGGGATCGCCGTTCTGGCCAAATCGATTCGGCTAGTCAGCTGAATGCATTTCATCAGTAGCTCCGAGAAACCCTGCCATTGATGGTGAGGAGGACAAGGTGGGCATGCGTACGCAGCGGCCGGTACAGGCCACCCATGCAATGCAGTCCCTTGGCCAAAACACGATTCCAGCGCGGCGGCAGCTCGCCGGTCATTCGCGATCAACATTCGGTCTTTTGGATGGGAAAAGTTCGGACGCGAAAGAAGTCTGTCGCGTCACGCCTTCGCGCTCACTTCCCCCGAGGCGCGAGCTTGTTACGAACCGCCGAACGGCTTTTGCACGACGAGCTTGTTGGTCACGGAGGTGACGCCTGGAACCCCCTTCGCGATCTCCGCAACCTCATTGACCTGCGCAGCGTCCGTGACCGTGCCGCTCAACGTCACCGCGCCGCCTCTTGCGACGATGCTGATATTGCCGGCGCTGATCTTCTTGTGCTTGCCGATGGCGGCATACACCTTCCGGCGCAGCGCGCGATTGGCCTTCCTTGTGCTGACGGGAGCGACCACGCTTTCCGCAGCGGATGCAGCAGGCATACCTGCAGGTGCACTGGCAGACTGGCCCGACTGCGACCATGCGTTGCTGGACGCGGCCAGAATCAATGCGGCAATCGCCAACGCGCGTACCTGAATACTTTTCATCGAAAACTCCGGTCGTTATGAAGGACGGGATCAGAACGGCATCACCCTGAGTTGACTCCCGCTTACATGCCATATGGAACTGTCTAGCTGACCTTGCGCTGCATGTTTTGCCAGTACTTTTCCTTGACCGCGCGCCGCAACACCTTGCCGACCACCGAGGTCGGCAATTGTTCGACAAACACAACCGACTTCGGCGCCTTATAGCTCCCGAGCTTTTCCTTGGCGTGCGCGATAAGTTCGGCGGCGTCGACCGAGGCGCCGGGGCGCAGCATCACTTCCGCGTGCACGGCCTCGCCCCACTCGGGATGGGGAATGCCGACGACGGCAGACATCACGACGGCCGGGTGCGAGGCCAACGCAGCTTCCACCTCGATTGCGTAGACATTGAAACCGCCGCTGATGATCATGTCTTTCAAACGGTCGACGATGTGCAGGTAGCCGCCCTCGTCGATGTAGCCGAGGTCGCCCGACTTCCAGGATTCGTCGGCAAACTCGGCGGCCGTCGCTTCCGGATTGTTGTAATACCCCTTGATGATGGCTCGGCTGCGGATGCGGATTTCGCCGCGTTGGCCGGTTGGCAGCGGATTGCCCTGCTCATCGGTCACATAGACTTCGACGCCCGGCGTCGGCCGACCGGCCGACGACAGACGTTCGACGGCGCCCTCGATCGTCTGTCCGATCTCGTGTTCCGCCTTGTCGAGCGTCGACACGAACATCGGAACTTCGGTGGCGGCGTAGACCTGCGCGAAGATCGGACCGAAGCACTTGATCAAGTCTTCGAGCTTGGCGGGACTCATCGGTGCGGCGCCATAGATCAGGGTGTTCAGCGAAGACAGATCGCGCGGGTTGGCGTGCTGCAATTCGAGCAGACGGTACAGCACGGTCGGCACCAGGAACGAATGCGTCACGCGCTGCTGCTCGGCCGTTTGCCGCCATTGCTCGAGGTCGAGCTGATTGAGCGTCAGGTTGGTGCCGCCGGCATAGAAAGTCGGGATGAAAGCGACCAGCGTGCCATGCGAGAGCGGCGCCACGTGCAACATGCGCGTGCGGCTGTTGAAGCCGAAATCGGGGTTGCTGAAACCGCCGTCGCGGCAAGCCATCAGATTGTCGATCGAGTACATCGCGCATTTGCCGTGACCGGTCGTGCCGCCGGTGAAGCGCAACATGCAGATGTGCTCATCGTCGTCCAGCTCGACGTTAGCGTCGAGTTCGGAAGCCGCGCCGACCAGGGTCCAGAACGCATGCACGCCGGGGCGCGCGGCCTGCTCCGGCGTCGGGTCGTCCATGACGACGATCTCGCAACCCGCCGCGCGCAACATGGCGTAGTAGCCATCGAGCAGACGGGTTTCAATGAATACGACCTTCGGCTTGACCAGTTCGATCTGGCGCGCGTGCTCTTCCGGCGCGTCCCGCAGGTTGGTCATGACCACCGTGCCTTCCTGCTTGAGGACAGTCGGCAGCATCATCAGGCTCAGGCTGTCGTTATCCAGGATGAGCAGGAACTTGTCGCCTTTGCCGACCCCGAGCGCGTTGCGCAGCGCGTCGGCAATGCGGTTGGTCAACAGGTGATAATCGTGGTAACTGTAGCTGCGGCCGCGCTCCACATTGACGATCGCTTGCCGATCGCGAAAACGCAGCGTCATCAGGCGCATGATGCGGCAAAAGTTCATCTTCACGGATTTGTCTCCTTTGTACTTTGCCCCCCTCGTCTCAGAGGAAGGGCTGCCCTGCCGCCGGCGCCGCGCGTTTAGCGCGCGCGCAGGCGCGACGCTGCATCCAGACGGATAGTGTCCGCGTTGAGGTACGCGTTTTCGATGATGAAAGCGCAGCAGTGCGCGAACTCGCGCATGTCGCCGAGGCGCCGCGGGGCTTCGATCTGCGACGTCAACGCATTGACGATCTTTTCGTCGAGCGACTTCACCATCGGCGTCAGGAACAGGCCCGGCGCAATGGCATTGACTCGGATGCCGACGTCACCGAGTTCCCGCGCCGCCGGCATGTTCATGCCGAGCAGCGCCGCCTTGGAGGCGGCATAGGCGACTTGACCGATCTGCGCCTCGTAGGCGGCGCCCGACGAGATGTTGATCACTACGCCGCGCTCCTCCCCGGCTTCCGGCTCGTTCTTGACCATCTGCTCGGCGCACTTCGACATGACGTTGAACACGCCGTTGACGTTGACCGTCGTCACTTGCGCGAACTTCGCCAGCGGCGTGGCCTTGCCGTCCTTGCCCAACACCTTGCACGGCGTGGGCAGCGCCGCGCAATTGATGCAGACGTGAACCGTGCCGAAGCGGGCAGTCACGGCTGCGACCGCGTTCTGCACCGACTCCTCGCTGGCGACGTCGGTTTGCACGAACATGGCGTGTTCGGCGCCGATCTCTTCGACAGCCTTGGCGCCGGCTTCGGCGTTCAGATCGAAGATGGCGACGCGCGCGCCCTTGTCCTGTACCAGATAGCGCGCCGTGGCGAGGCCGAGGCCCGACGCGCCGCCGGTAATGACGATGACTTTTCCTTCAATGCGCATGATTGTTCCTGTGGCTATGTTTCTTAGAACGCCGGCACGCCGGTCAAGGCACGGCCGATAATGAGTTGCTGAATCTGGGTCGTGCCTTCCGGAATCGGCGCGATGATCGCCTCGCGCGCGAGCTTCTCGACGAGGAATTCGGTCGTGACGCCATTACCCCCGTGGATCTGCACGGCCTGGCGGGCGATTTTCACGGCTGCTTCGCAGGCGAAATACTTGGCCATCGCCGCTTCCATCTCGGCCGGCACGCCTGCTTCGATCATCGATGCCGCGCGGTAGGTCAAAAGGCGCGCAGCGTCCACGTTGGTCGCCATTTCGGCCAACATCGCCGCGATCAATTGGTGACCCGCGATGACCTTGCCGTGCTGGCGCCGCTCCGTTGCATAACGAACCGCTTCTTCAAGCGCGCGGCGAGCGATGCCCAGCCCCTGGGCGGCGACGAATACGCGCGACCGTTCGAACAGCGAGAGCGTATTGCGCAGCCCCTCGCCTTCGTTGCCGATCATGTTGGAGGCCGGCACGCGCACGTCGGTCAGGAAGATTTGCGCGGTGGACTGGCTGTTGAAGCCGATCTTGTGGATGCCGCGTACTTCGTACGGATGCTCGTTGCGGTCGAGCAGGAAATGGGTCAGCCCCTTGCGCGGATCGTCGCTGGTGCGGCAAGTGCAGATCAGGAAATCCGAGTACTCGCCGTTGCTGATCCAGGTCTTTTCGCCGTTGATGATGAAATGGTCGCCATCGCGGCGCGCACGCGTTCTGATCTCCAGCACGTTGGAGCCGACGTCGGGTTCCGAAATGCCCATCGAGACGAAACTGTCTCCGCTCAACAGGCCGGGCAGGTAGCGTTCACGCAAATGCGGCGGCGCGACCTTCTCGAGCAGCACGACGCCAAACGAGTTGATCAGCACCGGCACCGACAGGTCGGCCGAGGTGGTCGCCACCTCCTCGAACAGCATCAGCGACGTCAGCCAATCCAGGCCCATGCCGCCGTTGGCTTCGCTCGCGATGCCCGACACCAGCCCGAATTCCGTCAGCCGCCGCATGATGTCGGCCATCTTGTCGCGCGGCACGAACTTGTCGCGGTATTGCTTGCTGAAGATCGGATCGATCTCGGCGTCGAGGAAGCGTTTCAGTCCATCGACGGCAGCCTGCTGCTCTTCGGTGCGAAATACGTGTCCCATAGCGGACTCCTTATTGTTTCGCCAGGATGTTGACGCCGACCACGGCCTCTTCGATGCCGTACAGGCCGCCGCCGTTTTCCTGGATTGCGATGCGCGCGTCCTGAACCTGACGCTGTCCGGCTTCGCCGCGCAACTGCGTCACCAGTTCGTGAATCTGGCCGAGACCGGTCGCGCCGATCGGATGGCCCTTCGATTCGAGGCCGCCGGATGGATTGATCGGGATGCGTCCGCCGACCGTGAAGTCGCCGCGCTCGGCTGCCGGGCCGCCTTCGCCGAACGGCACCAGCATCAGCGATTCGGCGTTGAGGATCTCGCCGATCGCCGACGCATCGTGCACTTCGGCAACGTCGACGTCCTGCGGCGTAACGCCGGCTTGGTCGTAGGCTTTCCTCGCCGCGAGGTGGGCGATGATCTTGTGCGGCTCGTCGACACTGCGCGTCATGCCGGTCTGAATGACGCTGGCCAGCACGCGCACTGCGCGTCCAGCCTCGCCTTGCAGGCGCTTCAGGCCAGCGGCGGTGCACAGCACGGCAGCGGCGGCGCCGTCGCTGATCGGCGAGCACATGGCCGTCGTCAGCGGGTAGGTGATCGGCGGCGAAGCGAGCACCTGCTCGATCGACATCGGCTGCTGGAATTGCGCCAGCGGGTTATGCACCGAGTGCTGGTGGTTCTTGGCCGCGACCGCGGCGATCTGGCGCTGCGTGGTGCCATAGCGCTTCATATGGTTGCGAGCGATGGCCGCGTAGACATCCATGAACACGCTGTAAGGGCGATCGGACATCGTGCCAGGCGGGGGCTCGACGCCTTCGCCCAATGCCAGCAGCGTCTTCTTGTTTTCCTCGACGGTCGAGACGTCCCAGCCGCCATCGAACGCGGCGAACATCTTGGCCTTGTCGGCAATGTTCATCTTTTCCGCGCCGACGGCCAGCGCGATGTCGCAGGCGCCGGCCCGCAGCGCCTGCACCGCCAGGTTGAATGCCGAAGCGCCGGACGCACAGGCGTTTTCGACGGTGAACACCGGAATGCCCGCGATGCCGAGTCGGCGCATGGCGATCGGCCCGGGAATCGCGGTCTGCCCCTGGAACTGACCATTGGTCAGCGTCGCATAGAATGCCGAGCCGATGTCGGCGGCCTCTGCGCCGGCGTCTTTCAATGCCAGGGTGACGGCCTCGCCGACCATGTCGTATACGCTGCGCTCCAGCAAGCGTCCGAACGGCGTCATGCCGACACCGGCAACATAGATATCGTTCATGTAATTCCAGAAAGAGGAATGAGAAATGCGGTATGAAGAAATCGGGGCGGCTTAACGGCCCTGGAATCGCGGTGCGCGCTTTTCGGCAAATGCCTGCAAGCCCTCCTGCAGGTCAAAGCTGCGCAGATGGCGACGCAACATGACTTGCTCGTGCAGCAGGGCGTCGTCCCGGCTCTTGTCGGCGGAGGTGCGCGCGACTTCCTTCATGCGCCGCAACACGACAGGGCTCTTTCCGGCAATCTGGCCGGCCAGCTTCATCGCTGCATCGGACAATTCAGCGTCGGGATGTACTTCGGATACAAACCCGTAAGCCTTCATCTCGGCCGCCGAAAGCGTCTTGCCGGTCAACAGCAGATACATGGCGATGTTCTGGGGAATCAGGCGCGGCAAGACCGCTGCGCCGCCAGCGCCGGGATAGACGCCGAAGTTGGCATGGGCGTCCCCGATGGCAACGCTTTCCCCAGCGATGACGATATCGGCGCACATGGCCAGCTCCAGGCCCCCTGCCATGGTGACGCCGTTGAGTGCGGCAATCACCGGTTTGGAGAAATTGCGCAGGCGCGCAAGCGTTGCGTCGGCACGGTCGAGGAAATCTGCTTCACCCACCTCCGCCTTCTGACTTGCCAGCACCTCCTTCAAGTCCGCGCCGGCACAGAATGCTGGGCCGGCGCCGGTCAAGACCAGGACGCGAATGCCATCGTCGGCGGCGATCTGCGCCAGCCGACGGTCCAGTTCGGTCAGCAGCGCGATATTCATCGCGTTCATCGCCTTGGGGCGATTCAGCGTCAAGCGCGCAACCGCGCCGGTTGTTTCAAACAGCAAGGCTTCGTCGGTCATGACGTCTCCGGTTTATCTTGGAATGATGTCGTGGCGGAGAGGCACAGACCTGTCCGCGCTAGGAAGTGATCATAGGCAGGGGGAAATGACCGCGCGGCTCTTTGGAACGAAAAGTACATTCCGCAAAGCGATCCGCGGTGAACACTCGCGGAACATGCCGGTGAGCAGTGACTGCGGGGGGACGTGGCCGTTCCGGCGCGGTCGAATGGCGGCCGGCGTGAGCGCGCGTTGGGCGATTCAGCGGCGGTGTAGAATCGGCAGCACCACCGCCTGTCGACATCACCGCGCCTTGAAACCCGACCGCCAACCGCCCCTCGTCACAACGCAAGAAGCGACGACCATAGGGGGGTACTGCACGGCAATCGCCAAGACTCTGGAAGCCAGCGGAATGGACAGCGAGCGCATTTTTCGCTCCGTCGGCGTGCAACCCCACTTGGTGAACGGCCCGATGGTCCGGCTGCCTGTCGCGACCCTGACCAGGCTATACCGCGCGTGCGTCGAGGCCACCAACAATCCGTATTTCGGCCTGTCGGTCGCCCGGCACATCCATATCTCCAATTTGCATGCGCTCGGCTATGCGCTCGCCGCCAGCAGCACGCTGCTCGACTTCTGTCGCCGGCTGGAGCGGCACTTCCGGCTGGTGTCGCAGGCGGCGACCGTTCATGTCATTGAAGAAGGCGACACAATCGCCGTGCGCGCCACCGATATCAAGATCGAGGTCTGCGGCGAAACCGAAGACGCATTCGTCGGCTTCCTGGTGCACACGATGCGCATGTTGTACAAACCGGGATTCAACCCGCTGTCCGTGGAATTCCATCGTCCCATGCCGCGTGAGGGCGACGAGCCGTACCGCGCGTTGATGCGAGCACCGGTCAGTTTTTCGAATCAGGCCATTACGCTGACTTTCGACAGGCATGAGTTGATGCAGCCGCTCGGCGGAGCCTGCCCGGAATTGGCGCAAGTCAACGACAACATCGCGAATCAATATCTTGCACGTCTGGACAAGAGCGACGTGGTGACCGGCGTCACGCAGAAGATCATCGAATTGCTGCCCTCCGGCGACTGCAGCAGGGAGAAGGTAGCCGAAGCGTTATGCGTGAGCCCGGCTACGTTGCAGGTGCGGTTGGCGCAGCGCGGCACCCATTTCCTGCAGATCATGGACGTCACGCGCCGGGAACTGGCTTGCAATTACATCCAACAGCGAACAGGCTCGGTAACCGAGATCGCTTTCTTGCTCGGATTCACCAGCACCAGCAATTTCGCCCGCGCATTCAAGCGATGGACCGGCAAATCACCTACGCAATTCCGGGATGATTCACCCGCGTAGGGAATGGCCGGTGACAACACCAGCAGAACACACTCGGGCAAATATCGTTACCGCAAGAACGCCGACGTTTGTGTAAAAGCGCGTCGCTGGTGCGTCACTCCTCGCCTTTCGCGCCCGGATTGAGCATCACGACGAAGCCGGCCACGCCGACAACCAACGCGATCGCGCCGCCGCGCAGCGCCGTCTCGGAATCGAACAACAGCCCCGTCACGACGGCCATCATCCCGGCGAGCGATACGAACACGGCGATCGCCGCGACGACGATCCGGTACTGGCGGCGTATCATCGCGCGCCCGCCGCGTTACGCCGCGGCGGCGGCAGCCGGCACATCGGCATCGTCGCCGCGAATCAGCAGCACCGGGCACTTCGAGCCGCGCACGAAGCGCTCGGCGACGCTGCCGAGCAGCACGCGCCGGATGCCGCGCCGCCCGTGCGTGCCGACCACCGCGAGATCGATGCCACGCTCCTTCACGTAGCGCTGCAGGCGTTCCGCGATGTCCTCGCCGATGCTCTCGGTCTCGACGAGTTCGGCTTCGCCCTTCGCGCCGGCCAACGCGATGATCTGTTCGGCTTCGCGCAGCACCTTGAAGCCGTCTTCGCGGATTTCCTCGACGAGCGCATGCGGGTCGAAACGGCCCGCGTAAGTGAACAGCACCGACTTGTCGACCACATACACGACGCCGACGTGCGCGTCGCCCGCCAGTGCCACCTTCACTGCCTCGGCAAGCGCCAGTTTCGACGATGCGCTGCCGTCGACGGCGACCATGATCCTCTCGTACATGCGAACCTCGCTGGGGTGAACTGCCGCGCGCCCTATCGCGCGACCATGTCACCATCATCGGCCGACGACCGGTTCGGTTGTTGACGGCAATCAAGCGTCGCGGGAACCTGGCCATGCGGCAAAGCGACACGCCGCACGTGTCCGCACTTCGTGCCTGCTGCCGGTGGTGCGCGCGTGGCCGGCGACAGGCTGCCGCGCTGCGACCGCGCCGAAGGCGCTATCATCGGAGCTTCAACCTTCGTCCGGCCCTTTTTTGCCGGCTCACTTTCAACTCGCTCAACCGACATGACAACGACTACCGAACGCGTGGACGGCGCCGCCCAGCATCTCGTCGCCGCCCGCCATGCCGGCTCGCCCGGCCCGCTGCTGCCCGATGCGCTGCGCCCCGAGGACGTCGACACCGCGCTGGCGATCCAGCAGCGCGTCGCCGACCTGCTCGGCGAACCCGTCGGCGGATGGAAATGCGCACTGCCGCCGCCCGACCGCGTGATCCTCGCGCCGATCTTCGCGTCGACGATCCGCGAAGCCGATGCGCCGTACCGCGTCGTTGGCGGGCCGATCGTGCGGATCGAGCCGGAAATCGCGTTCGTGCTCGATCGCGACCTGCCCGCGCGCGAGCAGCCGTACGACGAGAACGACGTGCGCGACGCGATCCGCGAAGTGCGCATCGTGCTCGAAGTGCTCGGCTGTCGTTATGCGGAACCGGCGCGTGCGTCGAAGTTCGAGCTGCTGGCCGACGGGCAATTCAACCAGGGGCTGTGCGTCGGCCCTGTCGTGCACGACGGGCTGAACGTGCCGCTCGCGACGCTGGCGCTGTCGTTCGAAGGCGCGCTGAATCGCGCGATCGACGGCCGCCATCCAGACGGCGATCCGCTGAAGCCGCTCGTGTGGCTCGTCAATTTCCTCGCGTCGCGCGGCGATGCGGTACGCGCCGGCCAGATCGTGACGACCGGTTCGTACGCGGGCGCGATCGACGTGCCGCTCGGCGATGCGCTGACGGTCCGCTTCGGCGAGCTCGGCAGTTTGTCGGTGACGTTGACGGCGTGATGTGCGCGCGGCATGCGGACAGGCCAGACCCGGCCGGTCGCTTGCCGCGGTGCGACGGGCGCGATAGACGCGCGGCCCGCTTTATCGTCACGCGCGCTGCTGCCCGATCTTGCGTGACGGCAGCGTCATCGCCGCCACGCCGGCGACCCCGCACCTGAGCCCCAGCCATGCCGACGCCGACAGCGACTCGCCGAGCAGCACGATGCCGATGCCGACGCCGATCGGTACGCGCAGATAGGCTGGCGCCATCGTACCGACCGACCCGAGCGTCTGGACGAGCCGGAAGTCGATGACGAACGCCAGTGCGGTCGAGAAGGCCGCGAGCACCAGTATTCAATGGTCGAAACGACTGGTCCGATCAAGGGCGCTGCCTGCGACCTGACGTCGAACAAGCGGGACGTCGACGTCTTCATCGCTCCACCCGGCTAGCTGTCGGACCGTTTCAGCTTCATCGATACGGAAAATCGTTCGGCCGGGTGAATGCTGATCGAGATTTCGAACGCAATGCCCGCCGAATCGATATAGCGTCGCACGATTTCAAGCGCGGCCGTTCCCGCCGGGATCTTCAGCCGCGCAGCCATGTCCGGCGAGACGTTCACCGCCTGCACGTTCTGCTGGATTTCCGCGACGCATCTTCCGTAGCGGGCCTCGATCAACGAACTGATCAGCGTGTCCGGCTCGCTGCGAGCCGTCTCCACGATTTCGGCATAGCCGGGATCGATATAGACATCCGTCCAGCCGATCGGCGGACGCGATGCGTCGTGTTCGACACGCAAGCTCGAAATACGCAGCCAGCGTGCTCCCTCTTCGCACTTCAGCACCTTCGCGAGCTTGCCGGCAACGGTGAGTTGCTCGACCGACTGCACCACACGCAAATTCTCAGAGCCGAACTGGACGAGATCCTCGACCGACGAGAGCGACGGCCGGAAGTCGTTTTTCGGCTGCGCCGATTCGACGCGCGTCCCGGCGTTCTTGCGGCGCGAGACGAAACCGAGCTGCTGCAGCTCGTGCAGTGCCGCACGGATCGTATGCCGGCTGGTCTGGTACAGATCGCGCAATTCGAGCTCGGTCGGCAGGTATGAGCCAACCGGGAAGCGGCCCGACGCGATGCCTTCGGTCAGGTCGCGCGCAATCTCGGCAAAGTGGGGTCTGTTCATTTTCTCGGCGAATCGGTCGTCGCCGACAGTTTAAGGGTAAACATCGCTTGAGCGATATGTCCGGACATAATACGCTTCAATATGTCCGGACATATCGGCGCAACCCTGCATCGAAGATCCGATTCCTCTTGCCCCGTTTTCGAGGTCGCCATGCCCAGCAGCCCCCTCCCCGTCTCCAGCACCGTCGTGGATTCGATCCTGTTTCGCGACGCATTCGGTACCGCAAAGATGCGCGCGATCTTTTCCGATTACGCGCTCGTGCAGCGCTACATCGATGTTGAAGTCGCGCTGGCCAAGGCCGAGGCGCGGGTCGGCGTGATTCCGGCCGACGCCGCCGACGTGATCGCACACGAATCGCGCATCGAGCGCATCGATTTCGAGCACATGCGCGAGGAGACGGACATCGTCGGCTATCCGATCCTGCCGCTCGTCCACCAGCTCGTCGCGATGTGCGGCGAAGCGGGCCGCTACGTCCATTGGGGCGCGACAACGCAGGACATCATGGATACCGCTGTGGCGCTGCAGGTGCGCGATGCGCTCGATTCGATCGACGGCGACATCCGCGCGCTGCGCGGGATCCTGGCCGATCTGGCGCAGCGGCACCGCGATACCGCGATGGCCGGCCGGACCCATCTGCAACAGGCGTTGCCGGTCACGTTCGGATACAAGGCGGCCATCTGGCTGGCGATGTTCGACCGGCACCAGCAGCGGCTCGCGCAATTGCGCTCGCGTGTCGCGGTCGTCGAGTTCGCGGGCGCGGCCGGCACGCTGGCGTCGCTCGGCGACAAGGGCTTCGATGTCCAGAAGGCACTCGCGGAAGAACTGAAGCTCGGCGTACCGGCGACGACATGGCACGTTGCGCGCGACGGCTTCGCCGAGGCCGTGAACCTGCTCGCGCTGATCACCGGCTCGCTCGGCAAGATCGCGACCGACATCATGATCATGGCGTCGAACGAGTTTGCTGAGGTCTACGAACCGTTCGTCAAGGGGCGTGGCGCGAGCAGCACGATGCCGCAGAAGCGCAATCCGATCTCGAGCGAGCTGATGCTGGCGGCGGCCAAGGCGGTGCGGCAGCACGCCGGCCTGATGGTCGACGCGATGATCCAGGACTTCGAGCGCGCGACGGGCCCGTGGCACGCGGAATGGATTGCGATCCCGGAGAGCTTCATCCTGACGTCCGGCGCGCTGCATCAGGCGAAGTTCGCGCTCGGCGGGCTGATCGTCGACACGGAACGGATGAAGCAGAACCTCGGCATCAGCAAGGGGCTGATCGTCGCCGAAGCCGCGATGATGCAGATGGCGCCGTTCACCGGGCGCCAGCAGGCGCACGACATCGTGTACGACGCGTGCCGGACGGTCAACGAACAGGGCGGGACGCTCGCCGAAGCGCTCGCCGCGCTCCCCGAAGTGACGCGGCATTTCGATCGCGACGCGATCGATCGCATGACCGATCCGGCCAATTATCTGGGGCTCGCACCGCAAATGGTGGATCGGGCCGTCGCACTGTCCCGCGATATCTGAATGCACGCCGTGGAGGAGACACGATCATGAATCAGGCACCGACCTCGCGCGACGCATCGGCCCCCGCCGTGCCGAAGCGCCCGTGGTATCGCAAGCTCGGCATGCAGGTCCTCGCATCGCTGGTGCTCGGCATCGTTGCCGGGCTGCTGTTCCCGGCATTCGCCACGCAACTGAAGATCCTCGGCGACGTTTTCCTGGCGCTGATCAAGGCCGGCGTCGCGCCGCTCGTATTCCTGACGATCGTGCACGGCATCGCGTCCGCCGGCGACGTGAAAAGCGCGGGCCGGGTCGGATGGCGCGCGATCGTGTACTTCGAAGTCGTGTCCACGATCGCGCTGGCATTCGGCTTGTTCGCCGGCAACCTGTTGCGGACCGGTCAAGGCATGACGTCCGTTGCGGTCGGCAAGGTGCCGGTCGCCGCGGTCAAGGCGGCGCCGCAGGGGTTCACCGAGTTCGTGATGCATCTCGTGCCGGACAACTTCATCGGCGCATTCGCAAAAGGCGAGCTGCTGCAGGTGGTCGTCCTGGCGGTGATGGTCGGCATCGGCATTCTCGCGATTCCCGAAGCGAGGCGCGCGCGCGTCAACGACGGGCTCGACCGGATCTCGGAGGTGTTGTTCTCGTTCATCAATCTCGTGATGAAGCTCGCGCCGATCGGCACCTTCGGCGCGATCGCCTTTGCGGTCGGCAGCAACGGGACGGCCGTGCTGGTCGCGCTGGCGCAGCTCGTGCTCAGCTTCTATGCGGTCGTCGTGCTGTTCATCGTCGTCGTGATGGGCCTCGCCGCGAAACTGGCCGGCTTCAGCATGTGGCGTTTCATGCGCTACATCAAGGACGAAATCCTGATCGTGCTGGGCACGGCGTCGTCGGAAAGCGCACTGCCGCGCCTGCTGGTCAAGCTCGAACGGCTGGGCTGCGCGAAGCAGACCGTCGGGCTCGTGCTGCCGACCGGCTATGCATTCAATCTCGACGGGACGTCGATCTTCATGGCGATGGGCGTGATGTTCATCGCACACGCGTACAACGTGCCGCTCACGTTCGAGCACCAGCTCGGAATCCTGCTGCTGATGCTGCTGACGTCCAAAGGCGCCGCGACGGTATCGGGAGGATCGTTCGTCGTGTTCGCGGCGACCGTGACGTCGACAGGCCTGCTGCCGGTGGAGGGGCTGGCGCTGATCTTCGGTGTCTACCGCTTCATGTCGATGGCGATCGCGACGTGCAACACGATCGGCAACAGCCTGGCTACCGTGGTCGTCGCGAAGTGGTCCGGCACGTTCGACGAGGCCATCGCGCAGCGCCACCTGTACCCCGAGCGCTATCCGGAAACGGCGCGCGCCGACGCGCAGTTCGACGACGGCAACCTGCGTCGCCACGCCACGGACGACGCGAATCCGCATGCGCCCGGCATCCCGCTCGAACACCGCGGCCTGTAGCACCGGTTCAAGGCGACGGCGCGTGCCGAATCGGCTTGTTGGCGAGCCGTCGCCGGTTTCACCATCGAGGTCGATCGGACGATCAACGCGCCGCCATCGCTTCCGTAATCGCAAGAAACCGCTCGATCTCGTCGCCCGTATGGCAGTGAAGCGGCGACACGCGCACCGCGCCGTCGAGATTGAACGACTTCAGCATCCGGCCTGAATACAGGCTCGACGCGACCCGCTCGTAGACGATCACGCCGCGCTGCTCATATTCGCGCACCGCCCGCGTCGCATCGAGATTCGCGAACCCGATGCCGACGATCAGATCGCGCTCCGCGAGTTCGTCATGGTCCCAGAACACGCGGACGCCTTCCATCGCCCTGAGCCCGCGCCGGCCACCGTGACCATCGAGCAGCGCCGCCAGCAATGCACGTTCGTGCAGTTCGATCCGGTGCATGCCTTCGGCGAACAGCGCGCGCCGATCGTCCGAATCGTTGAAATACGCGCCGATCCACGCAACGTAATCGACGATCGCCGTGACGACTGCGAATTGCGCCGGCGCCGGACTGCCGAGTTCCCACTCGCCCGACTCTTTCGCCGCCAGCCGGTGATGCGGCAACGACGCCGCGCGCGGCGACAGCCACGAGATCCCGGAACCGCGGCAGCCGAAGAATTTGTACGGCGCGAAATTGATGCCGTCGACCGGTGTTTTCTGCAGGTCGATCGCGCCGTGCGGCGCATGCTGGACCGCATCGACGACGATGAACAGATCCGGCTTTTTCTCGCGCGCCCGCGCAACGATCGCGTCGATGTCGAGTTTCGCGCCGGAAATGTTCGACGCGGCCATCACGCTGAGCAGTGCGGTATCCGCGTCGACGAGCGCCACGATCGCGTCGACGTCCACGCCGCCGGTTCGCGGATTGCTCGGCGCGATGCGCAACGTCTTGCCGGTTCGTTCCGCGTAATACGTCATCGCGTCGTAGGAGGAAGGATGCTCGAGCACGGTCGTGACCGCGTTCGTGCCCGGCACGTTCTCCATGATCGCCCTCACCATGTCGAACATCGCGCCCGATGCGGTCAGCGACGCGTAGATCGAACCGCCCTGCGCGTTAAGGATCGTGCGCACGTCGTCCTCGCCGCGTGCCTGGATCGCCTGCAGGTCGAGCGCGCGTTCGTGAATGCGCTCGGGGCAATCCGGCAGCGCATCGACACGCGAATGCGCATCGAGCGCCGCCTTCAGCCGAAACGAACCGCCGGCGTTGTCGAGGAACAGGCGCTCGCGCCCGTCGATGTCGCGGTCGATGTGATGAAAGCGCGACCGGATTTCGCGCATCAGCGCGTCGGGAAAGAAGGCTCCACGGATACTGCTCATCTGCGATGCTCCTGTTTGCTTCGTAAGGTTGTCGGTCGGTGTCGTGCGGCCCGGGTCATGCGTCGAGCGACGCGAGATACGCGCGGCCTTTTTCCGCGTCGTATCGGCCTTCCCACTTCGCGATGACGAGCGGCGCGAGCGCATTGCCGATCACGTTCAGCGCGGTGCGCCCCATGTCCATCACGCGATCGACCCCGGCGATGAAGGCGAGCCCCTCGAGCGGCAGCCCCGCGCTCGCCAGCGTCGCGAGCAGGATCACGAACATGAAACCCGGCACGCCCGCCGCGCCCTTCGACGTGACGACCATCGTCAGCGTCAGCACGATCTGCTCTTGCCAGCCCAGGTGCACGCCGTACAGCTGGGCGACGAACAGCGTGCCGATCCCGAGATAGATCGACGCGCCGTCGAGATTGAACGTGTATCCCGTCGGCACCACGAACGTCGTGATGCTCTTCGGCACGCCGTAGTCCTCCATCTTCTTCATCAACTGCGGCAGCACGGTCGCCGAACTGCAGGTCGAGAACGCGATGATCAGTTCATCCTTGATCACGCGCAGCAGCGTGAGGATGCGGAAACTGCACAACCGCGCGACCACGCCGAGCACGCCGATCGCGAACAGCAGGATCGCGAGGTAGGTCACGGCGACCAGCTTCAGCAGCGGCAACAGCGAACCGAATCCGAAGCTCGCGACGGTCACCGCGATCAGCGCGCACACCCCCACCGGCGCGTAGTGCATGACCATGTTCGTTACCTTGAACATCGCGTCGGCAATGCCCTTCAGCACGGCGAGGACCGGCATCCGGTATTCGTCCGGCACCGATTGCAGCCCGAGTCCGAACAGCAGCGAAAAGAAGATCACCGGCAGCAGGTCGCCCTTCGCCATCGACGCGACGATGTTGTCCGGAATCACGCCGAGCACGAGCGCCATCAGCCCGTGGTGGGCCTGCGCCTGCTGCGCCGCCTGCCGGTAATGCGACATGTCCGCGTGGCCGAGCTGCGACAGGTCGGTGCCGACGCCGGGCTGCAGCACGTTGCCGATCACGAGGCCGAGCACGATCGCGACGGTCGTCACCGCTTCGAAGTAGATCAGCGTCTTCAGGCCGATACGCCCGAGCGACTTGCCGTCGCCGACGCCCGCGATGCCGATCACCATGCTCGTGAATACGATCGGCACGACGATCATCCGGATCAGCTTGATGAAGATGTCGCCGGCCGGCTGCAGGAATCCGGACACCGCCGCATCGCGCATCTGCGGAAAGCGGTTCAGCACGAGTCCGGCCGCGATGCCCACGACGAGCCCGATGACGATCTGCCACGCCAGCCCGACGCGCGGCTTGCGCACGGCGTGCTCGGCCGGCGGGTTCTCGATGACGGTGTCCATGTCTCTCTCCATAACTGGGGTCCAAACGATTGCACGCGGCGCATCGTGCGCCGCGCGTTCCGGCCACGGGTTTTCCGGCCGGTTCGGGCCGCGCAGGACACGCCGGGCGACACGACATCGACACCTTAAGCAGCCTAAATAAGCGAAAAAAGCGATTTTTTTATATGTCAAACTATCGCTTTAATTCATGAATCGGCGGGCGAGATGCTGACGTTCAAACAGATGGAGGCGTTGTACTGGATCGTGCAGCTCGGCTCGTTCGAAGCGGCGGCGACCCGGCTCAACACGACGCAGTCGGCCGTATCGAAGCGCATCCAGGAGCTCGAGCGCGCCTTCGACCTGACCGTGTTCGATCGCGCGCACCGTAGCGCGAGGCTCACCGACAAGGGGGCCGAACTCTTCGATCACGCGAAGGAATTGCTCGAACGGCGCGACCAGATCGTCGAGCGCATCAGTTCGAAGGAGGCGCTGGTGCGGCAGGTCCGGATCGGCGTGACCGAACTGACCGCGCTCACGTGGCTGCCGCGCCTGATCGCGGCCATCCAGGCCGCCTATCCGAAAGTGCGCGTGGAAGCCGAGGTGGACCTGAACGCGACGCTGCGCGAGCGCCTGGCAGCCGATACGATCGATCTGATCGTCGTGCCGCAGATCCACGCCACCGAGTCGTTCGTGTCGACCGCTGTCGGCGAGGTCGACAATGCGTGGATGTGCGCAACCGGATTCGCCCCGCAGCGGAAGACGGCGATCCCGCTCGCGGACATCGCGCAATTTCCGCTGATCCTGCAAGGCAGCCTGTCGGGTACGGGCCATCTGTACACGCGCTTTCTCGAGGAACACGGTGTCGGCATGCAGCGGATTCTGGCCAGCAACAGCCTGATCGCACAGATCGGCCTCGTGCTGTCCGGGCTCGGCGTCAGCTATCTGCCGAAGGCGTGCCTGTCGCGCATGGTCGCGTGCGGCGCGCTCGACATCGTGCAGACGCGCCCCGCGCTGCCGCCCGTTCGCTACGTCGCATTGCACCGGGCCAACCGGCCGCATTCGCTGAATGCCGAGATCGCGCGGCTCGCCGCGCAGTCGTGCAACTTCAACACGAATTTGCTGGATCCCGGCGAGCATCCGCAGCCGGGAATGCGCACGTCGTAGGCGACGCTCGGCACCCTGATGGATCGAATCCCGCCGCGCCTTCGACCACGCGATCGTGCACACCCGACCCGGCGTGATAACGTTGCACATCATCGCGCGCGCCGGCCCGAACCCCGATCACGCGAACCGCATTCATCCCGGTACCTGCCATGTCGCTGACACCGCTGCCCGCCCTGCTCGACGAAGTCCTGCGCACCGTCGCTCGCCGTTACCGGCTGCCGCCGCTCGACCGCGCGTCGTCGCCGACCGACGCCGCGAACCCGGCCGCCACCCTTGCAATCGTGATCGAGGAAGCGCGCCGGATGCGGAGCGATGGACAAGCGCCCGGTGCGGAACTGCAGCAGCGCTTCATCGATGCGCTCGCACGGATGATCCGCGACGCGATGGACAGGCAATCCGGCGATCCCGCCTTCCAGGCCGCCGTGCTGCGGCACGATGCGCCGAGCGTGCGCGAATACGCGTCGTTGCACGCGCACGCCGAGCAGGACCGGCGCGCGCTGCACTCGGCCGTCAATGCGATCGCGCACCCGGCCAAACTCGAGCGCAGTGCCCAGGCGTGGCAACGCGACGGGCTCGCGCGGCTGCATGCGGCCGCAACGTCCGCGTCGTGGGCCGATCTCCATGCGACGCTGCAGCACCTGCTCGCGCTGCCCGACATGGCGACCGACGCCGCTTTCGCGCAGGACATCGCCAAGCTGAAGGATGGTGCGGCGCTCGAACGCCTGCTGCGTCTCGATGCGCTGGCGTCGGACGAGCACGTTCGTCGATACCGTGCACTGTGGGTGCGCCAGGGGCCGCTCGAAGGCAGCACGATCGCGGTTGCGCAAGGCGCCGCGTCGCAGCAGCGCGGCGCGGCCGTCGAAGCGCTGGCCGCACAGGTACTCGACGCATTGGCCGGCAGGCTCGAAGCCGTGGACGAGCGGCGCACATACCGTGTGGTCACATCGATGCGCGTGCCGTCATCGATACCGGGCCGGCACGATCGCGCAAAGACCGAATGGGACGCGATCCTGCTCGAACGCGCGCTCGGCGATGAACCGGCGCCCGCATGGAACGTCCGCTTCCTCGTCGAAGCGAAGGCATCAGCCGATGCGGCGACAACCGATTTGCCGCGGCTGCTGCGCGGCCTGAACCTGCTCGCGCAGGCCGACGCGGACACGATCTATTCGTTCGAGACGCACCAGGGCACGGTGCGCGTGCACGGTGCGTCGCTCCGCGCGTTGACGGCCGACGACGCCGCGCTGCAACGGGAAGTGCTCTATTGCTGCGATGCGTCCGCGGACGCGACGCCGCGCCTGTTGGGCGCCGCGAGCCGGATGCAGTTGCTGTCGACGCAGGCGAGCCTCGAATACGCAAGCGCGCTCGCGCAACAACCGGATGCCGATCCGGGCGGCCTCGGCGTCATCTGGCACGCGCTGCTGACGCTGCCGCAATGGCATGCCGTGCTGCATCAATACCCGTCGTTGCGGCAGGTTCGCGAACTGATGGTCGCGATCGACGACTTGCGGGCCGCGATCGACGATGTCGCCGACGATGGTGTCGCGAGCAGCGTGTACGCGTGATGCACGAGCCGGGCCGTCGCGCAACGGCAACGCGCCGCCCGCTCAGTTGGTGAGCACGCCGAACGGCAGCGTCCACCCCGCCAGCCGGCCGCCGTCGGCCCATCGGGCGTCGGCCGCGTCGCAAGGCAGCAGAATCGGCGCGGCCGCACACTCGAGCGTTTCCTTCGGCGTATGGCCGAACTCCGCCTTGAACAACCGGTGGAAATACTTCTCGTCGGGAAAGCCGTGCGCCCACGCGATTTCCGCGATGCGCTGATGCCTGCGCTGCGGATCGCCCAGCACGTGGTACGCGTGACGCAGCCGCCTGCGCGTGATCTGCCGCATCACGCCGCCGTCTTCCTTGAACAGTTGATAGAGCCGCGCTCTCGACACGCCGATGTCGCGGCAAATCCGGTCGGGCGTGAGGTCGGGCTCCAGCAGATGCGTGTCGATGTAGCGCCGGACCCGCTCGACCAGCGCGTTGTCGATCGGGCCGCGCGCGTCGTGCAGCGCCTGCGCGGTCGGCGACACCGCCGCGGCCAGCAGCAGCAACATCGACTGCACGATGCTCGGCACCTCGAGCATGCGCAGGCTCGGCAGGTTCCGGAACAGCGACAGCATCTGGTCGCCGAGCAGGCGGCTCACGCCGCTCGTCAGCGTCTGGCCGTGCAACTGCGCCGCGTGGCTCGGCAGCAGATATCTGGGCACGACCAGGCTGATCACGTCGCCGGCATCGACCTTGCAATCGTTGATCTGCGCGACGTCATAGACGAACAGGTCGCCGGCGCCCTTGACCAGTTCCGGCCCGCCGATGCGGCTCGCAACGCGCCCGCCGAGCAGCAGCGTGAACCGGATCGAATCCTGCCCGTCGAGCCGGATCCGCCGCGTGGTCCGGTGGACCGTATAGGTCGGCGCACGCGACCGCCAGCGCCGGCCCGACAGGATCAACGGGCCGAGCGCCGCGCCGCTCGCTTCCGCGTCGAATGCGCCGTGGCCGCCGTCGTCATCGAGCCGGTAGTCGCACAGCATGTCCTTGACCCAGACGTGGAACCGGTCCGGCTCGGGGTAGTCGATCGTGCGAAACTTGAAAACAGGGACGAATGCCGCTTGATCCATGACAGTTTTTTTATCGAGCCGACGGGAAAGGATGAATCGGTTCGTCGATTATCGGACCAAATTGCGCCGGTGCAAGGCCGACGCGGCATATCGTCCACCGAAGCGGTCGACCGACGCCCGGCAACGGGCGTCGTCGTCATCGCGGCCATCAGCGCTGCGGATGGCATTCCCAGTTGTTGTACGTCGGCCGATCGATCGGCGTGAGCCCCGGAATCATGAACACCGTACAGCCGAAACGCCGCCCCTTGCCGGTCGTCGCGTCGTAACTCACCTTCTGGCCACCCAGCCCGTCCTTCTTCCCGTACTGCACGTTGGCGATCGTGATCTCGTCCGACGACGCCAGCCCGAGCGTCTTCGCGGTCGACGTCTGGACGTCGACCATGTTCATCTGCGTCGTGCCGCACGCGGACAACACGAGGCCGGCGGCCGCCGCGCCCAGCGCGGTCCGCAAGGTGACGGCGCACTGCAAGACCTGCTTCATGACTTCTCCTTCGAATTCCCGGCGCGGCACGATTACGAGCCCGGCGTGTAAAAACTGGACTGGATCTGGCTGCCGACGTTCGTGACGAACGATTGCCAGACGAGCGCCATCGCCCCCGCGGCGTTGACGGCCAGCGCCGGCCATGACCCGTCCTGCGGATCCTGCGTCGACGTGCTCCACGCACCGTTCCGATAGCCGGCCACGAGGAGGACCAACGCGTTCGGTGTGCCCGTGTCCTGCCAGGCGACGGTCACGTTGCCGGCTGGGTCGATCACCAGCGGCGGGTACTGGAGCGCCGCCCCGTTCAGGTGTTCGGTCAGCCGCTGCAGCGGCCCCCAGTTGCCGCTGGCATCGGACACGCTCGCCTGCAGGACCGCGCCCCCTTCCGCCCACATCGCGGCGGCCGCGCCGTTTTCGTTGACGGTCAGCATCGGCGTCGCGATGAAACCCGTCGGCTCCACGATCGCCGGCGCCACCGGCTGCGCGGGCTGCCATCCGGTTCCGGCGGCGTAGCGCTGCGACATCGTGGCGGTGTAGATCTTCCCGCCGGTCACGTCGAGTTGCCCCCAGATCAGCGTGATGTTGCCCTTCGCGTCCATGCCGGCGACCGGCGAGATGATCGTCGTAAACAGGCTCGTGTTCGATACGGCCTGGTTGACGTTGGTCCAGCCGTTGGTCGCGTCGTATGTCGCGGTCCAGAGCGCCGAGTGAGTATGGTTGGTCTGTCGCCACGCCAGCACCGCCCGGCCGGACGACAGGACCGACAGCATCGGCCTCACGTTGTCGGTATCGCCGGTCACCGCGCCCGGCCCGGTCTGCACCGGCATCTGGACCAGCGCCGTCGGCGACCACTGTCCGGCCTGCGTATAGCGTGTCCACGCGATGCGCGTATCGAGCAGGCTGATCGACTGTGTCCATGTCACGAGCGCGTTGCCCTGGCTGTCCATGCCGGCCGAATAGGACGAACCGGCCATGTCCGGCACCAGTGCGACCGGCGTGCCCCATCCGCCATTCGGGGTGTACGGGCGCGCCCACAGGGCGTACGTGTTGGGGCCCGGCGTCCACTCGGTCCAGAACGCGACCGCCTGCCCGCTCGCGTTGCCGACCAGTTGCGGCTGCACCCCGGTCAGCGCGTTCATCGCATGCGAACCGTCGCTCGTGTCGAGCCGCGTCGCGCTTCCCCAGCCCGAGCCCGACACATAGCGCGCGCCCCACATCTCGTTGCCGGTCGTGCCGGCCGTGCCATTGGTCATCCAGGTGGCGAGCGCGTTGCCGCTCGCGTCGATGGTCACGCTGGGCTGCGCTTCCGGCCCCTTGCCGTCCACGGCGGCGGCCTTCGACCATCCGGCCTGCGGCTGCGTGGTCCCGCCGCCCGTCGGCCCGCCGTTCGAACCGCCGCCGGGTGAGGTCGGGCCGGAAGGTGAACCGGGATTGTTCGGCGTCGACAACGACGCGCCGCCGTTCGTGGCGACGTCGTCGCCGCCGCATGCGGACAGCGCGAGCGCGGCTGCCATGACCATCCATGCAAAGGGTTTCATCGGAATCCTCTTTTTTCGCTTTCCGGCGTACTCTCGTCTGCCGTTCGCCGATACGCTGCATCGCATCGATCGGCCGATTGATAAGCAATACTATTGAACAGGCATGAAAACCGGCATCCGTCCGCTCCCGTCATGATCGACTCCGTCGTGCGGATCGATGCGAACACCGCTTTCGGCAGACCGCCCCCGTCGGGCAGCGAGGACGACGACAGGTGCCTGTCGTCGGAGGTCCGTCACTGCCGGCTGCATCTTAATTCAGGCAGTCCGGATTCAAGGTGGCGTTGCGTCTACACTGAGTGGACTTCCATTTCGCCGGCCCGCATTCGACGCGATCGCCGGCCGGCCTGCGCGCGCTCGCGGCCAAGGCGGCCGGTGCGGTACGATACGCGCCGGGGCGAAACGCCTCACCTGAGAGACCCGGCCGCTGCGGCCCCACACCCGGCACAAGAAAAAAATGCCCAGAAACCCATTGCTGCACCGACACCTGTTCGCCGCGCTGGCGGCCAGCCTGCTCTGGATCCCCGGCGCCCACGCCAGCTCGGACGACACTTGCTACGCGCCGGCCACGCTCCGCCAGAATACGTACTCGTGCAGCAACATGCCGATGCTGAGCCCCGCCAACGACACGCGCATCAACGCGATGCTGATGATGGTCGACAGCGCCAAGGTCGCGCAGGTGTTTCCGGACCCGAAGACGATCCCGGCGAAGGACCGGATCAACCAGATCATCGTGCCGTTTCCGCTCGACTTTTCCGGGTGGATCGACATCGGCCAGAAGCAGCCCGACAAGACCGGCAGCGCGACGGATGCCGATACGCCGTCGAACCGGTATGCCGACGGCGAAGGCAGCATCTGCCGCAGCATGAACGCGGGCGCCGATGCGTTCAACGACGCACTGAACGGCGCGAGCGGCGTCCCCGCCGACGAAGCCGCACGCCTGCGCGCGGCGCGCGCCGACATCGCACAGAAGACCTGTGCCGCGGGCGGCGCGAGCGCCGCCTGGACGAAGCCGCCGGTCAAGTCGCCGCTCGGCCAGCAGCTCGCGGCCTACCTCGACGGCACGAACGCGTTCTACCGTGCCGACTTCCTCACCGCGACCAAAGCCTTCGCGAACGCATCGCACAGCGCGAACCCGTGGCTGAAGGAGACCGGGCTCTACATGGTCGGGCGCGCGCAGCTGAACGCCGCGCAGGCCAACGTGTTCGACAACGACAGCCCGACCCCGTCGCGCGCGCGCGTGACGAAGGTGTCGCTCGACGCCGCGAACACGGTGTTCCGCACTTACCTGAAGGTCTATCCGCAGGGACGCTATGCGACCTCCGCGACCGGGCTGTTGCGGCGGGTCGCGTGGCTCGGCGGCAACGTCACGCAGCAGGCCGACCTATACGGCCACGCGCTCGCGCGCTGGTCGCCGGCGACGTCCAACGTGCCGCTGATGCAACTGGCGAACGAACTCGACAGCAAGCTGCTGTTCGGGTCGGACCTCGCCGCGGCCCAGATCCAGTCGCCGACCGTGCTCGCGACCGTCGACCTGCTGCGCATGCGTACGTCGGACAGCAGCAATTCAAGCCGCAGCAAGCCGCTGACGCTGGACGACCTGCAGGCGCAGAAGCCGCGCTTCGCGAACGCGCCCGCGCTCTACGACTACCTGCTCGCGACCTGGTATGTCCAGATCGGGCACAAGCCGGATGCCGCGCTCGAACTGCTGCCGCAGACGCCCGCCGCGCCGCTCGACTACTTCGGCCTGAGCCAGCAGGCGCTGCGCGCGTTCGCACTGGAGGACAGCGGCCAGAGCGACAAGGCCCGCCAGCTGTGGCGCGACCTGATCCCGCTCGCCAAATTCCGCTTCCAGCGCGAGGCGCTGGAACTCGCGCTCGCGATCAACCTGGAGCAGGCCGGGCTCGTCAACGACGTGTTCGCCGACGATTCGCTCGTGCAGAACGCCGCGCTCCGGGCGATCCTGCTGCAGAGCACGGCCGGTGCCGACCTGCTGCGCGCGCAGGCGCAGAACCAGGCGACCGGCGCCGCGCTGCGCGACACCGCACTGTACACGCTGCTGTACAAGGAGCTCACGCGCTCGCACTATGCCGACTTCATCGCCGACGCCGCGCTGGTGTCGGGCACACCTGCCGATCCGTTGAAGCCGTTCATCGCGCCCGGCGCCAAGAACGAAGACGGTTATACGTGCCCGCCCGCACGCGACCTCGCCGCGACGCTGCAGCAGAGTCCGGGCAACGCGAAAGGGCTGAACTGCCTCGCCGATTTCGTGCGCCTTCATCCGCCCGCGGCCGGCCTCGAAAGCGATCCGGTGCCGCTGTGGATGCGCAACGCGTCGTCGACGACCGGCACGCGCGTACCGCCGACGCTCGGCAAATTGCCGTCGCAGTTCGCGGGCAAGCCGTACGAGCGGATGTCGAGCTACGTGACGGTGATGGCCGATGCGCAGGCGGACCCGAACGACCGCGCATACGCGTTCTACCGCGCGATCAAGTGCTATGCGCCGTCGGGCAGCAACGACTGCGGCGGCAAGGACGTGCCGAAGAACACGCGCAAGCGCTGGTTCGATACGCTGAAGGCCACCTATCCGGGCAGCCCGTGGACGCAAAAGCTCCGCTACTACTGGTGAGCACCGCGTGAAGCGCATAACGTGCGTCGCGCTGCTGCTGGCCGGGCGCGTCGCGCTGGCCGGCACCGTCGATCCCGCACAGTACGACACGTTCTGGCTGTGGGCCGGTGTGAAGCCGCAGGCGGTCGTACGCGGCGCGCGTGCCGTCTATGTGCTGCAAGGGCAGATCGAAGCGTCGCCGCGCGACGAATCGCAGGTGCGCGTCATCGCGCAGGGTGTCGCACTGCCGCCCGCGCCGAACGCGCACGTCTGGCTCGTTTATCGTGCGCATACGCTGCGCTGGACGCCGCGCGTCACGCAGATCATGCTGGCGCAGCTCACGCGCTGGCGCGCGTCGGGCCGCACGATCGCGGGCATCCAGATCGACTTCGATGCGCGTACGCGCCATCTGCAGGACTACCTGGAATTCCTGCGCACGCTGCGCGAGACCCTGCCCGCCGATTGCCGGCTGAGCATCACGGGGCTGCTCGACTGGAGCAGCCGCATCGATACCGACCAGGTCAACCAGCTCAGGGGAATCGTCGACGAAGTGGTCGTGCAGACCTACCAGGGGCGCAGCACGATCCCCGACTACGCGGCCTACCTGCCGCGCGTCGCGCGGCTGCAACTGCCGTTTCGGGTCGGCGTGATCCAGGGCGGCGAATGGGACGCGCCGCCCTACCTCGCGGCGAATCCGTGGTTCCGCGGCTACGTTGTGTTCCTGCGCAACAACTAGCGGGCGAACACGCGCCAAGTCGATCCTGCCCGCGAACCGGATTCAGCCCGGGTGCGGCGAACTGGCGTCCACGTACACCCACGCCGCGACACCCGACTCGAGTACGACGCGATCGCGGCGATACGCGTCGACTTCGTAGTCGTCCGCGTGCTGAAGTTCCTCACGGGTGATCACAAACACGGTGCCGGTCACACGGTCGCCGGACTGGCCCGTATAGGCCACCACCGGATGATGGGTCTTGCCGCTCGTCGCGACGACTTCGGGGTCGTCGATCTTCAGCATCGTCATCGCATATCCCGGCATCGCGTCTGCGTGCCCGTCGAGCTTGCGGCCAAAGGTGGCGAGCTGTACCGGTTCGAGTTGCAGCGTGCCATACGAAAACAGGTGTTCGGAGAAAGTCTGTTGGATGCTGGACATGATGATCTCGATAAAAGGATTGGCGCAAACGCAGCGTAACCCGGATCGCCGATTCCCTACGCAGCGCCGAGCGCGATCACGCTCCTACCCTTCGCCGTCCATCGCTTGATGTCTACGTCCACGATGGCGTGAGCGGGAATTCACCGGGTCGATACAGCGCGCCAGCTAGATATATAAAAATGGTATTTCATCAATATTAACAATATATTTATCAAATACCACGGCACACCTTAAGATGCCTCCATCGACACGCAGAACGATATTGACAGGCCCTGATTCTTTAGATCAAGCCAACCTGTCAGTGCGCTGCCCTCCCCACCCCGGCGATTGTCGATAACGGTCAGAATCCTTGCAATTTCGGAATCGATATTTTTATCCAGAACAACATTATGGATACCAAAATTAAATCCAGAAAATCCATCGGAAGTACTCTCGTCATGCTCGCGCTGGCAACCTGCGCAATGAATGTCTCTGCCCATGAAATTACGCGTGACCAAGTTCGGCAGGAATTGATTGAATCAGTCAATAACGGCGCCCGCTTCGTGACTGACACGTCGTATCCCGAAGTGAGCCCCATGTATGCCCACGAAGTCGCCAGATTGCGGTCGGCAAATCAAGCAGCTGTCGCCACGAACACACATGGCGACGTGGGTGCCGGACAACAGGATGACGCACCGGACCCCTGTGTCGGTCCTGCCAGTTTCTGCAACGTCTACTTCGGCAGTTGAACAGGTTCTTGAGCATCCATCGCCGAGTCGGCGAACATCGATCCACTATTTTCACGGAAGAATTGCATGAAATCGCTCATCATCATCGCGCTGGCCGCAACCACGCTTACCGGCGCAACCGCAAGCTTCGCTCAGACCGCGTCGACACACTTGACTCGCGAAGAAGTCTATGCGGATCTGGTGCGCGTCGAGCAGGCGGGCTACCGACCCGCAGCAGGCGACGATCCGCACTACCCGGACGACATCCAGGCGGCCGAAGCAAAAATCGCGGCCCGGCATGCCGCACGTCACGATGTCGTCAACGCCGGTCGTTGATGCAATCGCCCGAGCGGCGCGTCAATGCGAGCGTTCCGTCCATTCCGAACGAGGACTTGATGCGCGCCGCGATCGGGCGCGCGGCGAATCGAAACGTTCCGACGGTTTTCCGACGGCTATCGTGACTTGCGTTTGAACAGTTCCGTCGCGAGGTCGTGAAAGGCACGCGCGCTCGGACTCAGGCTGCGGCCTTTCCTCCAGATCATGTTCAGATTCCGTTCAATCCGCAGTTGCTTGACCGGCAATTGCACCAGCGCGCCAGACGAGAGTTCTTCTGCGACCGTGACACGCGACACCCACGAGATTGCGTTGCCGAATTGCAGTAAATGCTTGATCGCCTCGGTACTACCCACAATCAGCTTCGGTGACAACGTCAATCCCTGCTTCGCATAAGCCTGCTCGACCATGGTTCGTGTGCCCGAGCCCGGTTCGCGCATCACCAGATCGGCGTGGCCGATCGCGTCGGCGGTCAGTAGTCGCTTGCGCGCGAGCGGGTGGGTCGGTGCGGCAACGGGTATCAGTTCGTCCCTCGCGATGACGGTCGCATCGAATGTCGCATCGTCGCAAGGGCCTTCGATCATGCCGATCTGACGGTCGTTGGCAAGAACGGCACGCTCAATGCTCTCGCTGTTCGAAATGCCCAAATCGATCGTGATGCCCGGGTAGCGCGCACGAAATTCGTTCAGCACGGCTGGCAACAGATAGACACCGATCGTCCGGCTGGCGCCGACGCTCAACTGCCCCCGCGTCAGCCCCGCGAATTCGCCGACTGCCGCCTCGGCCGCATTGGCCAGCGAAAAGATCTGTGCCGCATAGTCGGCGAGGAGCCGACCCGCCTCGGTCGGCTGCATGCCGCGCGGCATGCGATCGAACAGCGTCGCGCCCAGCCGCTCCTCCAGTTCACGGATCTCGCGGGTCAGTGCAGGCTGACTGACGTGCAACTGTTCCGACGCCCCGGTGACGCTGCCCGTTTCGACGACCGCAAAGAATGCAGTCAGATGAGTGAAGTTCATAGATATATAAAAATGATATGCCGACGATATGAACAATGTATTTTTATTATGGATCACCGCTACCTAAAATTCAATTCAGCAGTTTCTCGATATGGGAGCGTTCAATGAACAAGACGAAAATGACCGGGCCAGTGCACATCACGGCTCCGCACGGCCTGTCCGAAAAAATCCGTCAATTCACGCCGAACTGGTTCGCCGTGACCATGGGAAACGGCATCGTATCGCTGGTGCTCGCCGGCCTGCCGCTGCACTTTGGCGGACAGCGCGCGCTCGCATCGACGCTGTGGGCCATCGACATCGTGCTTTACCTCGCATTCGCAACACTGTTCGCCGCGCGCGCGATCCGCTTTCCCGAAACGATCGGGCCGTTGCTTCGCCATCCGATCCAATCGATGTTTCTCGGTACGTTGCCGATGGGGCTCGTGCCGATCATCAACGGTATCGTCCTGTTCGCGGGCGGTCGCTTCGGATCGGATGCCTATGCACTTGCATACGCGCTGTGGTGCTTCGATGCACTGTTGTCCGTCGTCGTCGCGATCGGTGTGCCCTTCATGATGTTCACCGAGCAGGCGCATGCGCTCGAGCGCGTGACAGCGGTATTGCTGCTGCCTATCGTCGCACCGGAAGTGGCAGCGTCGAGCGCGGCCACGCTCGCGCCTCATTTCGCCGGTGCGCAAGCACGCGTGCTGATCGGCGCAGGCTATGCGCTGTGGGCAATATCGGTGCCGCTCGCATTCGCCATTTTGACGATCGTGTTCTTCCGGTTCGTCATTCACAAGCTGCCGCATCGCGATCTCGGTCCGTCGACCTGGCTGACGCTCGGCCCGATCGGCACCGGTGCGCTCGGGCTGCTGACGCTCGGTCAAGCCGCACCCGCGGCGTTTGCGGGCACGCAGCTGGCCAGCACGGCAGCGATGGCGCGGGATCTCGGCATCGTCGGCTCGCTGCTGCTTTGGGGAGCGGGACTCTGGTGGCTCGCCTGCGCGATCCTCTTCACGCTGCGCTATTGCCGGGAAGGCCTGCCGTTCAATCTCGGCTGGTGGGGATTCACGTTTCCGCTGGGCGTCTACTGTGCGGCGACGCTGAGCCTGTATCACGCCACCGGTTTCGAGGGGTTCGCGGTGTTCGGCACGTTGCTCGCCGTGCTGCTCGGCGGGTTGTGGGCGATGGTGATGACCAGGACTTGCCGCGGATTCTTACGTGGGAGTCTGTTCCATGCGCCTTGCCTGGCCACCCTTTCCAAATAACGAGGCTAATCATGTTCATCGGGTTTCTTCCATTTCTTTCCGCCACCGTTGCACTTCTGCTTGCCTTGCTGGGGCGCGACAAATCCGCCAGCGCGGCATGGTGGCTCACCACCTTGTTGGTTGCGGTCTGGGCCGCTCATCACGGCTCGCATCATATTCCGCAGTTCGCCACCTACGGCTCCTGGTAAGAGGTCAACAATGAAAGCCAATCGTTTTATCGATCTGCTCGCGTTGTGCGGCGTGAATGCCGTGCTGCTGATCGCGTTTTATTTTCAGTTGGCACACGGCGAGCTACCGTGTTCGCTTTGCAATCTGCAGCGCGTCGCGTTCATGATCCTCGGCGCCGGGCTGCTGCTGAACGTATGGGGAGAAAAACCTTCACCGGCCAATTACGCATTGAGCGCAGTCGGCGCTTTGGTCGGCAGTCTCATCGGTCTGATGCAGATGTTTCTGCATGTGTTGCCCGGCACACTCCCCTATGGCGGGGCAGTGCTCGGGATGCACATGTATACCGCGTCTTACGTCGTGCTGACCGCGAGCATTATCTATTGCGTGCTGATGCTCGCGTTCCAGCAGCGTTTGCAGACGATCGACGTCGGCACGCCTTCGAGCGGTGCGGCACGGTCACTTTTCGTCAAGCTGGCAGTCGCGCTGTTTGCCGCATTGGTGGTCGGGAACCTTGTGTCGGTGTTCGTCGAGACAGGTTTCCATGCACTCTACAGTGATCCGCAACACTACCACTTGCTGTATTGCGGCGATCCGGAGTCGTCGATCAACTCCGCTTCCGCGAGCTGTCGATAATGGATTTGCGCTGGCGCGACGATGGGAACTTGAAAAATTCATCGGCTTGAATGGTAGCCGGCTCTTTCCGCGACGCCCGACATCGCGCGAACGCTGAAGCGGGTCATCGCCCACTACGGCATCTCGATTGGCGACCTCGCGCCGTGTGCCAGCGCAATCGATGAAAAGCAACGCGTGCTGCCGTTCAAGATGGCGGTCAGCACCGGCGACGCGTATTACCTCGTCAGGCCGGAGGATTCCGGCAAGGCCGCGCCGGTGCGCGAACTGCATGCATGCCTCGGCAGCCGGATGCCGCGGCTGACGTATCCGGGCATTCGTTTCAACGGTTTGGGCTGAAGCATGTGGCCGGCGATCCGGCAGCCGTTTCCAACGGCGCTGCCGGACGTCGCCTGCCGTCGATCACGACGCAGCCCGCCGAAGCGGGCATGCGCCGACACCGTTACGCCTGCACGAACGCCAGCAGGTCGGCGTTGAGAACGTCCGCGTTCACCGTCAGCATGCCGTGCGAATAACCCGGGTATGTTTTGAGCGTGCCGTTCTGCAGCAGCTTGATCGACTTCAGCGCGGCATCCGCGATCGGCACGATCTGGTCGTCTTCGCCATGCAGCACGAGCGTCGGGACGCTGATCGACTTCAGGTCCTCGGTCTGATCCGTTTCCGAAAACGCCTTGATACCGTCGTAATGCGCCTTCGCGCCGCCCTCCATCCCCTGCCGCCACCAGTTCCGGATGACGCCCTGATGCACCGTCGCGCCCTCCCGGTTGAAACCGTAGAACGGGCCGCTCGGCACGTCCAGGAAGAACTGTGCGCGATTGTCGGCGAGCGCTTTCCGGAAACCGTCGAACACCTCGATCGGCAAGCCTTCGGGGTTCGATTCCGTTTTCAGCATCAGCGGAGGCACCGCGCTGACCAGCACCGCCTTCGCGACACGACCGGCCGGCTGGCCGTGCTTCGCGACGTAGCGGGCCACTTCGCCGCCGCCGGTCGAATGACCGATATGCACCGCATTGCGCAGGTCGAGCGCTTCGACGACCGCGAACGCGTCCGCTGCGTAATGATCCATGTCATGGCCGTCCGACACCTGCGCCGACCGGCCGTGGCCGCGCCGGTCGTGCGCAATCACGCGATAGCCCTTCTGAACGAAGAAGAGCATCTGCGCGTCCCAGTCGTCGGAAGACAACGGCCAGCCATGATGGAAGACGATGGGCTGTGCATCCTTCGGGCCCCAGTCCTTGTAGAAGATCTCGACGTTATCCTTCGTTGTGACGTATGGCATCGCGATTGACTCCTGTGGTGAGTTGGACGAACACGGCGTACGGCCGAAAGCCATTATCAGCATTTTTGTGAAACCGTGATGCGACGGTGCACCGCACTGCCGACCATCCACTGACGGTGAATGAACGCCTGGAATGCGCACCGCGCCGGTGCGCCCGGACGAGATGCACGGCAAGTCGGACCGACTGTCCATCAAGGTGTTTTCTTGCCGTGCTGCATCGCGTCGACGACGCCCCGTGCGAAACGGGGCATCCGGATTCGTGCGCCCCGCCCGGCCGATCGTCAGCCGTCAGCCGTCCGTCGACACCGTCACGGCCTCCCATGCACGGATTTCCTGTTCCAGTGCCGACAACTTGTCTCGCACCAGTTGCAACGCATCGCTGCCGAGCAACAGATGTGCGGGCGGATGTTCCGCCGCGACGACCGCGAGCATCGCCCGCGCGGCTTTCGCGGGATCGCCCAGCTGCTTGCCGCTCTTCTCCTCGCGCGCCTTGCGGATCGGGTCGAAGATCGCGTCGTAGTCGGCGATCGAGCGCGGCGTGCGCGCCATCGAGCGGCCGGCCCAGTCGGTGCGGAACGAACCGGGCGCCACGGCCGTCACTGCAATGCCGAACGGCTCGAGTTCCTTGCCGAGGGTTTCGGAAATGCCTTCCAGCGCGAACTTGCTGCCGCAGTAGTACGTGATCCCCGGCATCGTGATGTGGCCGCCCATCGACGTGATGTTCAGGATGCGGCCGCGCCGGCGCGCACGCATGAACGGCACGACGGCCTTCATCATCGCGACCGCGCCGAATACGTTCACGTCGAACTGCCGGCGCATCTCTGCCAGCGGCGCTTCTTCCATGATGCCTTCGTGCCCGTAGCCGGCGTTGTTCACCAGCACGTCCACGGGCCCGACGTTCGCTTCAATTTCCGCGACGATGCCGTCGATGCGATCGAAGTCGGTCACGTCGAGCACACGCGCGAAAGCCGCCTGCGCGGACAGCGCTTCGAATTCCTGCGCGGCCTGCGCGCTTCTCACGGTGCCGACCACCGTGTAGCCGGCCGCGAGCGCCTCCTGTGCCAGCGCACGGCCGAAGCCGCTGCTGACGCCGGTGATGAGCATGATGTTGCCGGATGCCATGTTCGCTTCTCCCGAATGTCGATTGAAGCATGCATACTAGTCTGACGATCCACACCGAATAAGCCAGATTCCGCTGATTTTCTTGCACAAAACTATGAGCGCCGAGTCCACCTCCGCCCGACATCCGTCGCTGTCGTCATCACCGCGAAACCGGAAACGCCTGGTCACGCTGCTGCGCACGCTGGCGCCCGACGAAGGCTACAACCTGACGGCGCTGCCGAGCGTGCGCATCCTGCGTTCGAACCGCGCGCTGTCGCGCACGCCGGTCCTGTACGACCCGGGAATCGTGATCGTCTGCCAGGGCTGCAAGCGCGGCTATTTCGGCGGCGAACGCTATCTGTACGACGAACACCACTACCTCGCCGTGTCCGTGCCCGTCCCGTTCAGCATGGAAACCGACGCAACGCCCGAGCGCCCGCTGCTCGCGCTGTATCTGCACCTCGATTTCACGATGGCCGCCGAGCTCGCGGCGCAGATCGACCGCGAAGGCGTGGCGGAACATGTGCAGGCACCCAGGAGCATGATGTCCACGCCGATGGATGAAGCGATGCACGCGTCGGTGCTGCGCTTCGTCGAGGCGATGCAGCGGCCGCTCGAAGCCGCGGTGCTCGGCCCGGCGCTGCTTCGCGAGCTGTATTTCCGCGTGCTGACCGGCGCGCAGGGAAGCGCGATGCGCAGCGCGCTGGCGATGCGCGGGCAGTTCGGCCGGATCGGCCGATCGCTGCGCGTGATCCATGCCGATTACGCGCAGCCGCTCGACGTGTCGCAACTGGCCGACGAAGCCGGCATGAGCGTGCCGAGCTTTCACAGCCACTTCAAGGCGATCACGCAGGTGTCGCCGATGCAGTACCTGAAGTCGACGCGCCTGCATCACGCGCGGCTGCTGATGGTGCGCCAGGACCTGACGGCCGAGGCGGCCGGTTATGCGGTGGGCTATACGAACCCGTCGCAGTTCAGCCGGGAATTCAAACGTCTGTTCGGCCTGACGCCGGCAAAGGAAACGCAGCGCATGCGCGCGAGTTTCGCGATTCCGGAGGCGTTCGAGGATGCGGTTTATGTGTCGTCGCATTGAAGTGCGTCAGCGCCTGACCCCGGCGCACGCTTTAGTCACGCAGCGTCGAGAACCAGACCAGCCAGCGACTTCAGGATGAACGCGGTCACGCCCCAGATGTCCTGCGCCTGATCCGCCCAGTACCAGGCGCCCGCGCGTTCGCCTTCGCTGTATTGCCGTGGCAGATCCGGATTCAGCAGCGCGGAGAACGGGAACTCGAAGATCTCCTCGACTTCGGCCGGCGCCGCTTCCCATTCGGCCGTTTCCGGCACGATGCCGATCACGGGAAAGATCGCGTGATGGCGCTTTCTGGTTTTATGAATCGGCAGGCACCCGACCACCCGGATCGCGCCGGGCTCGAGGCGAATTTCCTCGAATGCTTCGCGCAATGCAGTCGCGCCGATGTTGCTGTCGGACTCCGCCGGACGTCCGCCAGGGAAACTCACGTGCGATGAATATTCGCTGAGCCCTGACGAACGCTTGGTCAACAGGATCGTCGGCTCGCGCCGCGCGACGATCGCCACCAGGACGGCCGAGAATTTCCACTGTCCGTCGTTGTCCGCGAGGGTTTGCCTCGCCGTGGGCCAATCCGTTTCGGCCGGGATCCGGAAGCGTTCCACGCCGCGTACGATCGTCTCCAGGGCGCTGCTGTCGGGTGCCATGTCTTCCACCAGATCAATGTCTAGGAACATCCATCAAAATCCAAGTACCCCCCGACAAATCAGCCGCTTACATCATCAACCCGTCCAATTCCCTCTAACACCATCCAGCGCAATCCAGTGCCTCTCGATGGGCTGCATGATGGGCCGAAAAACAATGCTAACCGACAAACAAGTCAAAGCGCTCAAGCCATTCGACAAACCAGTTTTCGACGGCAAAGTAACCGGACTTCGACAACCCAAGCCAAAGCACCTCTCGCAGACTGCCACTGTAACGTCACGCAGAGTCACTAGTGCTTACCCATGCTGCAACGCTTGCTGAACCTGTGAAAGCAGCCAAAGCACAAGCCAGATTCATGCAAGATACATCCACGAACGATGCCTCACGTTCGGGGCACAAATCCAAGCCGTGCGCACCCATGCTGCAACCAATGCGATCTGCACACAGAGTAGCGGCACCAAAAAGATATTCGGCGTCGGTAATTGAACCACGTACCTGACACAGGCATTGATCAGAACCATGGTTGCTCCCATGGGGATACCGAGTCCCCACCAGACCTTCCAGAGTGGTTCATTACCGGCACAAGCATTCTTCAGCATTGAATCTCCCCAACGGCTCTGTATGCATGCCACCTCACGCGAATGGCTATTTGCTTTTACACGCCTCGCTCAGAATTGCGCCGTAAGCTGAAATCCAAGCGTGACGCGCGCGGTCTCGAAACCTGACGGCTTGTAGACAGGTGTACCAGCAAAGAGGTCGTAAGCGTATGCGCCGAAGCGCGTCGATACGCTGCCCTTCACGCCGATCACGGCTCCGGCGAGCTGCGTGCCGACCAACGCGACCGGTTCCGGTCCCCACACGCGGCCGTAATCCAGACCCGCATAGGCTGATAGCCCGGTCCGAGCGATTGAGGCCTGCAACTCATTGCGCCAGTAGAATCCACGTGATGCCGCCAGCAGCCTTTCGCCGTCGAATCCCCGCACGGTATAACGGCTGCCGATCGTAACGCTGTCAAGGTACGAAACCGTGTTGCCCGTGTACTGACCGTGAAAGGTCGTCACGTATTTGAACGGCTGCGTACCGATGGCGAACGGCGTCGACAGATTCGCATCGAGCACAACCATCTTGAATCGGTAGGTCTGCCCGCCGTCCGCCGCGAACATGCTGTCGGTCGAACCGAGCCAGCCCAAGCCCTGACGATAGGCAAGCGAGCCGTCGAACTGCGACGAGCCGAAATAATGCCGGTCGTTCAGCCCGAATTCGAGAAAGGTCGCGTTCTGGTGCGACGACGGTATCGTCGTGCCTTCGATGAAGCTGTCGCCGAAGCGGCGAGTCAAGCGAACCTGTGCGCCGAACACATCGTCCTGGCTGCGCATCAGCACGCGATTGAGTCTGAAGTCGACCGTCTTCATGTTGCCGCTCGCAACGAATGTCTGGTTCACGGCCGCGAGCGGTTGAAAGTATGTACTCGTATAGGCCGAGAGCGTGCCGGTCCAGTAGCCCCAAGGAATCGAGTAGAACGCGTTCCAGCCGTGCGAACCGAAACGCTTGTCGCCGAATTCCAGGTCCTGGTTGAAACCGACGTTGAAAATGTCGTTCAGGCCCAGCGGGTTGTCGATGCCAAGCGATACGTTGCCTTGCAGTTTGCCGGTCGAGCGCGTGCCGGAATTATCGATGGACGCAACAACGGTCCATGGCTTGCCGCGCTTCACGTCGAGCACAACGTCGCTCTCGCCAGGCATGTCGCCCGGTGCGATCCGCATCGACACATCCTGGCTTGAGACGCGCTTCATCTGCTCAAGCCCTTGCTCGATGTCGCGCAGGTTCAACACGTCGCCGTCGCGGGTCGGGAAAGCGGTCTTCCACGTGCCGCGCAATTTTTCGTCGGCAAAGCGAACGTGACGAATCACGCCTGGAATTAGAGCCAGCTTCAACGTGCCGCTGGACAAATCCTGCTCAGGAACGAGCACTCGCGTTGTGATGTAGCCGCGCGCGAGGATTGCCTGCGACAGCCCTTTGACGATCAGGTCGACGCCTTGCTTGCCGACACACTGGCCGGCGTAGTGCGCAAGCCAGTCGCGCGCAAAGGCAAAGCGATCCATTGGCAACGCTGTTGCACCCAGCATTTTCGCAGCCGCCGGTAACGAGTCAGGCACGTCGAGCGCGAAACGCTCGATCCGAAAGCACGGCGTCTCGGTTGGTAATACCGGGTAAGCTTCCGGACGCGGCACGTCTGAGCGTACGCCCGGCGCTTGCACGGTGGCGTCGCGCTGCTGGGCGTCACGGCGCTGTTGAACCTGCTGATTCTGCTCCGCGTTCGCGCGGGCAGCAGCAGCCTGGTCGTTCGGAGTGGGGGTCTGTTGTGCCTGCGCGGCAAGCGTAATCAAGGCAGTAATTGGCAAGACCGCAAACCGCGTAGTCGTAATCATTTATATATAAACCGCAAAAATATTTTCCGATCACATAGCGATCGGCGCGGGTGAGTTTATGCGCGCTATCGCTACTCTGAAATCCCCAAATTTGACGGGAGATCAGATACGAAATTCGCCCGAGGACCGTATTGGGGTGCCAATTCACGAATACTTCTCGAAAGAGACGCCCTTTCTGATCCGGACATTTTTTTCAATTCGTTACCAATTTGCTCCAGCAACTCTATGGACGCGTCCGGATCGATGACGCTATCTCCGGAATACTCCAGAAATATCGAAACATCAACAACAACTCTTGCAAAGCAATTACTTTTCATTTAGCGAAACCACACTCATCGCAATGTTTGTTACCCCAAGATTTTCAGCATTAATCTGTCTTGTTGCTTGGGGCAATCAGTCACCACACACTCAACACTGGTCACGAGACACCATCACTCGTGATAATCTTCAAATTCCCACGCCCCCATTCGACTCAATTTTTCGGCGATCACAGGCCAATTATCACCATCACTAGTTGCGACGTAGTGCTCAAGGATCGCTTTGATGGCCTCGTAATCATAGGCTTCAACAATCAGCATGTGTCTACCCCATATTGGCCCCTTGATGGCACATTGCGATTTAAGCCACTCTGGCGTGCAAACCTCGATGTCGAACGCTTCCGAACCGGCCTCGCCTTGCGGACCAATGTAGGCACGAATCCACGTACCAAAATTCGACACATTGTCTGGCCAGTAGTTGATTAACCGATCTTCCAACTGCAACGACTGCAGCAACTTGATCTCAGCTTTCATGATGCGATATTCAGATATCCACTACCAATAGGCGTACTATCCGGCGTGAGCTTTGATTCAAAGTCGGCCTGCACGCCGGTCGTGGCATACGAAATCTTCGGTTTCGCTGACGAGGGTGACAGATTCGAAAACCGTCCTATGATACGACGAGCGACCCATCATCTCCGACCCAGACTATCCCAGGGATACTATAGAAGTAAGTCATCAAATCCAAATCATTTTCATCACGCGCGCCCTCCGGCCACTGGGAGCGGAGATTCTCAACAATTACCTCCGGCACATCGGACCAATGCGCCTCTTTATCGTAAATTGTATATCGCGGATTGGGATTTTCAGGCGACACATAACAATCCAATCCTGGAGCGATAAACTTAATTTTCTCGTCTCGGAGCAACCGGTCAATCAACCCAAAAAAAGCGTCCTTGCGGTCATCGAATGAAAATATTGGATTCCAAGAACCGATCGAACTAAACAGTCCAGTGGCCCACAGTCCGAACGAATCCGTGATAATTTCTTCAACATGTTCGATCGGTTTCAATGCGCCCTCACCATTAATAAATTTGATCTCAGGATTGTACGTATCTCCTACTGCGCTCTTAGATAAATCAATAGTCCAAGCAAGACAAAAAGTGACCAAAACGCAAATTTCCTCATAATTTCAATTTTAAGATTGGTCACTCCTGGTCAGGAATATTTTTGACTAACCTCAACCAGTAATTTCTCCTTGAATTCATCAGGAGAAAATTCATGCCCGGGACATAGATATCCCGCATCATCGTAAATTTTTCCACCTGTTATCAACGAGATTGCAGAAACAACAATAGCCGAAAACAATGCATCCCCTCGACTCTCGATCGAGCATGCGTAGGGATATTCATTAACGATTCGCTGCCCCGGCGGCCATTCTATTACGTTGATCCAACACCATTCGCTTTCTCGCTGGCCATGTGCGTATAGGGCTTTACTGGAATCCCCGTAATTTCTCGGCGTAATGGTTGGGCGTGGCCGCCCAAGCTCCAAAAAACAATTCTCGATGCACCTCGCCAATTGGTCGTCAGTGAGACGCTCTTTCATATCTATCAAGGAACTCTTCATTTAATCACTCCCGCCACTTGAAATTCCTTGGCTCGCGAATCACCGACTTGCCTTCTGCCCCAGGCTTCACGACTTGTAAGTCGGAGAAAACACTTCGAAACGACACCATTGTGGAAAATCACCCATGAAAATGAAGAAGTCGTCTATGTAACTAAGCCCCAACCTCTCGAGGCTTCTCATGCAGTCATCAGCCGCATCACCACCAAAAAACGGGCCCAGTGACACGAATTCATTGGATTGGTCAAAGTACTGTTCGAAATGAAATTCAATCAGAACAGGAGACAAATCCACCTGCTTTTCCTCCAAAGCCTGACGGCGCACGACAATTCCAAAATCCGAAGAAACCTGCATGCTTCTCTCCTACTTAGCCTTGGGAAGGATCACACCATTCGGCACGTTGATCGTGACGTTGTAGATCGGTCGACTTGTTGACGGTTGCAGTATCTGGAAATTATTGGATGCATTTCCAGGTTGCAGCATACCGCTGGGCACGGCGAAATCGATTCGCACCGTCCCGTTCGCACCTGGAGGGTATGGCGCTCCTGCTGTAGCCACATATACCTGCGACGTACCATTTCGCGGTATCCCTGAGGGAATCGCCGTCCCTTGGTTTTGAACCCAAAGTGATGCTTCCGCTGGAGATACCCACCGCGAAACCGTAACATATCCCGGCGGCAAAGGCCCATTTGCGGCTCCTGAGCCCATTGGATAAACAGCGTACGTGTTTAGGGGAGGCGCGATCGCGTTTCCTTTCTTTCCGCCACCCAATACACCCGCCACAGCCGTGACTGGCACAGTTGTCAGTCCGTCCTCTTGGCGTTGCGTCAGATCGACTTGACCTATCATCGCGCGCTTTTTATCCAGCTCCCTCTTAAGCTCCGAGATTTCCTTTTGATCCTCGCCTCGGTTCTTGTCTTCGCTGGCGTTGTAAAGCTCGACGTTCGATGCAGCGGCAGCGCCGGCGCTGCCGCCAACCAGTGCGCCGCCGACCGTTGCCGCCACGTTCGCAGCGATGTTGCCGACCAGCGATGAGCCGGTCGTTTCGCCGACCGATTTACTGATCTTCTCAGCCTGGTTCGCCAGCAATGACGACGTGCCGGCTCCCGCTGCGCCGCCGATCGCCGTGAGCGCGCTACCGCCGCCGAGCCCGCCGATAAGCGCACCGCCAGTTGCTTGCAAGCCCGCGCGCGACGCACCGCCCTCATCCCAGCTCTGCGCCTGATCAATATACGACTGCATCGCAACGAGGTCGCCGCGCTCGTAGGCGGCCTTCGCCCCGTCGATCGCATCCTTGCGCTTGCCGTCAGCGTACAGCCCGATCCCCTGCGAAACCGTCTGCCCGGCCGCCTGCGCCGCGTTCATCGTATCGGCCTGCTGCGACAGCGTCTTTTGCACATCGGGCGTCTTCGAAACGGTTCCGTTCAGATTCGTCGCATCACGGTTCAGGTTCGCGACGTCCTGCGTCTGCTCACCCGGCTTCGTGATGTTGATCGTGCCCGCGCTCACCGCGCTCTTCGTCGTCGCGCTCTGGTCGCCGCTGTCGTTCTGGAACACCATCGGCGTGACGCCGCCCGAGCCCGACACCGACGACGGACCGACCGACTTGCCGCTCGATCCGACCGATGCCCCCGCACTGAAGCCCGCGCTGTTCGCGCTGTAGTGCGAGTGGTTCTCGATGTCGCTCGTCGTCAGCGTGCCCGTCGTCAGGCTGTTCTTCGACGGATCGGCCGTGCTGCCGATATACGCGCCCTTCAGATCGGTGTTGCCCTTCACGGTCACGTCGAATCCGCCCGAGCCGGCCTGGATGCCTGCCTGCTCCTTCACGCCCGCATAGTTGCCGTCTGCATGGCCGTTCTGCGCACTAAAGCTCGCTCCGCCGCCGGTCTGGCTGATCGTGAAGCCGCCGCCCGCGCTCGACTGATGTGCGGCGCTCACGGTCGTATCCTGAACGCTCGCCACGTTCAGGTTGCCGCCCACGTCAGCCACGACCTTGTTCGCGTTCACGTTCGTGCCGATCACGTTCGTGTCGCCGCCGCTCACGATGGTCGCAGTCTGGCTGGCATTGATGTGCGTATTGTTCTGGATCGCCGCGTCCGAATTCCCGTCGCCGTGCGCGCGCTGCATCGACGCGGACACACCGATGCCGTTCGTGCCGATCGACACACCGACGCTCGATCCCGACGACGAGTTCGAGCTTTGCGTCTTGTCCGTATCGGTCGTGTTGACGAGATTGACCTGATTGTTCGCGATCAACGCCACGTTGGCGGCGTTCACGTTCGAGCCCGCGATCGTGATGTTGCCGTCCTTCGGCGTGCCGTTGCCTGTCGCAATCAGTTTCGTGGTTCCGCCTGCATTGATGCTGGAACCCCGCTGAATCGTCTGGTCTTCGGACGACTGCATCGAACTATGGCTCGAACCGACGCTGACCTGCACGCCGATGCTCGGGGCCTGCGGCCCCTTGGCACCATCCAGCAGCTTTGCGGCACCCATGCCGCCGAATGCCACGTCGCCGGCCGCGGCGATGCTATGCAGCGCCGACGCGCGGCCGTTGCTGTCCTTCGCCGATTCGCGCGCGGCCTGCGTCTCGCTGATCGCATTGTTGATCGCATCGCCCACCGAGCCCGACAGGCCGACAGTCAGCCCGCTCTTGCTCGTCTGCTGCTGTTGCGCTTGATGCGTGGTGTCGGTGGCCGAATCGATCACGATGTTTGCGGCCGTCCCGGTCACGTCCTTGCCAGCGACCAGATCGCTGCCTTTCACATGCAGCGTATTGCCCGCGTTGACGGTCAGATTGCCGTCGACCGAACCGACCGTACTGGCGTTGTTCGTGACGCTCGAGGATTGATTCTGCTGCGCGAGCTTGCTGTTGCCGACCGAGAAAGACAGGCCGCCGCCCGACATCAAACCCGAGTGCTGTTCCTGATAGGTGGTCGACGATTGGCTGGTGTCCTGCGACGTCGTTATGTTCACGTCGTGCGTCGCGTTCAGCGCCACATCGTGCGTACCGACGACCGTACTACCTTGAACGTTGATGTCCTTGCCGCTGCCGATCGACACACCGTCCGCCGAAATCAGGCTGCCGCTCGCGACCGTCGAGGTGGCGTCCTGTGAACTGGCGATCTTCGTGCCGCTCACGACGCCGCTGCGGCTATGCGTCTCACGCGAGTTGTACACATGCGTTTCGGTCGCGGCCCCGACGTTCACGTCGCCGGCCGCCAGCAGGTTCGCATCGCCTTTCTTCAGGTCGATCGTGCTGCCGATGACATTGATGTCCTTGCCCGACACCATATTGAGCGTATCGCCGCCCTTGACGGTCGTGCCCGTCAGCGCCTGGTCCGACCCATGCCGGGTTTCCGCATAGCTGCGATTCCCTTGGTCGCCCGAGCTGTTGGCGTTGATGGTCGACGTGGTGCTCGCCGCACCGAAGGTCACGTTCCCCTTGGCCGCGACCGTGCCGCCCTGGCCGAAGTCGAGCTGCGCACCTTGCGCCGTCAAGTCACCGCCCACACCGATGGCCGACTTGCCGCCGACGTTCACGGTGCTGCCGGTCGCGCTGTTGAGGTCCGTATCCGACACCCCGTTCGCGCGCTGCACGACCTTGTGCTCGCCGGTCTGCTGCACGCCAAGATTCCAGTTCCCGCCGATGTTGGCGTTCAGGTTCCCGCCGACGTTCAGGTTGCCCGCGTTCTGCTGGAAGTCGCCGCCGGTCTTGATCGACGCGTCGCCAGCCACGTTCAGGTTCGCGGCAGGCCCGAGCGTCGTCTTGTCGCTCGTCGCGCCGTCGCGGCTGACCAGGTGCGTCGTCTGCGTCGCGGTATCCAGAATCAGCTTGTTGCCTGCGTTCAGGTCGAGGCTGCCAGCCTTCACGTTAGCCGAGGTGAGATCCACATTGCCCGTCGTGTCGAGCGACATCAACCCACCGCTTTGCAGCGCACCGAATGCGTTGTCGATCTGCTTGCCCTGAAGCGCGAGCGTCGTGTCCGCCTTCACGGTGCCGCTGTTCGTGAAGACCTGCGTGTTCTTCAAATCGATATTGCCGGCCGTGATCAGCGGGCCGTTCGTGTTCTGCTGATCCGCCTTCGCCAGATACACGACCGGTACCAATACCTGCTGGCCGCCGACCGTCTCCGTCTGCATGATGATCACGTTGCTCGTGAGCGCGGCCACCTGCTGCGCCGACAGGCTCATGCCGAGCGGCAAGTTCAGCGACTTCGACAATTCAGCGCCCGCGAGCATCAGCGACTGATACATGCCCTGAAGGTCCGTATACGGCCCCAATACCGCCTTGCCCGTCAGTTGCGTGACCTGGTTACGCACGAGCTGCTGCTCGTAGAACCCGTCACCAAGGCGCTTTTCGGTCGTCAGCGGATTCACGCCGATCTGGTTCAGGTAATAGTCGCTCGACAGGAAATTGTTCATCCGCGTGAACGCGGGGTTCGTCTCGATCAGGTACGTCGGGTTCGGGGCAGGATTCGGCCGGTACAGCCCGCCTTGCGGAATCGTCAGGTTGTTCAGCACGTTCACGGCGGTCGCGCTCGCGATCACCGGATCGACCCAGGTGGGCGTACCGCCCTTGATCGCGGCGGCTCCCGATTGTGTGCCGGTCGCGTTACCGCTCACCGTCCCGATCGTCAGTCCAGGCACTGCCTGACCGGGCAGCAAGCCGAGCGACGGAATGGTCGCGTTGGCCGCCGTGTTGTTCACGCTCACGCCGTTGCCCGAGATCGTGCCGTTTACCGTTGTCGACGCTCTGGCCGATCACGTGCAGGTTCGCGTCGGCCGACATCGAGCCGCTGTTCGTGACCGTGTTCCCCTGTACGGTCACGTCGCCCTTGCCGCCGATGACGCCGCCCGGATCGCCGCTCACGTTCGCGCCGGCCGCGTTCGTGAGTGCGCCGGTTGCAGTCACCGACAGGCCGTCTGCGTTCAGGGAAATCAGCCGGCCTGCCGAATTGTCGACCGATGCGCCAGCAATCGTTTGCTTGCCCGCGCTTTGAATCAGCCCTGCATTGTTTTGGACCGCACTCCCGCGAACGTCGGCCGTGCTCTGTGAACTGAGCATGCCGTTTTGGTTCGACACGGTGCCGGCCATCTGCACCGACAGTGGACCTTGCGAATTGGCGCGGCCGCCCTGATTCGACAGGTTGCCGCCGCCAAGCGTCATACCCGCGCCGCTGGACAGATTGCCCCGGTCATTGATGACCGTGCCACTCGCCTGTGCGCTCACGGCGCCCTTGGCGCTGGCGGTCGAGCCAGTCAGGTTCACATCGCCCGTCGTCGCGGTCAGCGCGAGGTTGCCGTTGGCGGCCGTTGCGCTGTTCGACAGATCGACGCCGCTACCGGTGAAGGTCGCGTTGCCAGCCGCGCTGTTGGTCCCCGTCGCGGTCAACTGGCCGCTGCTCGTGACGTTCAGATCGCCGCTCGTGCCGACCGTGCTGTCGACGTTGATGCCTGCGCCGAGCGTGCCCGTCGAGTTGAGACTGCCGACGTTAGCGGTCAGGTTTTGTTGGGCGGTCAGCGCGCCGCTGTTGGTCAGATCAGCAGCGCCAGTGTTGACCGTGACCGATTGCTTGCCATACGTGACGCCGCTGTTCTGAATGCCACCCAAGGCCGACAGCGACATGTTGCCGGCCGCATTGGTGTGGCCCGAGAGCACGAGACGACCGTTTGCCTGCAGCGTCAGATCACCCGCCTGTGCCGCGATGTCGCCCGCGTTCGCAACACCGACTCCATTCTCGGAACTAACGAGAAACACCCTGTTCGCGTACATACCACCGAGCTGGCTCACGTCGATCGCGATGGCAGGCGCTGCGCCATTGCCGGCGATCGGCGTCGCGTTCAGGCTGTTGTAGTCGATCTGGTTCGATCCAGCGATCACGTTCAGGTTCTTCGCGTAAGCCTTGGCGTTGATCTGTACGGCACGGGCCAACAAATCCACCTGATCGACATTGGCCGTGTCGAGTCCCGCGCCGACAACCGAAATCAGGCCCTGGTTGACGTTGAAACCCGTGAGCGAGCCGTCAGGCCCGAAGTTCGGATTGCCGGTTGTCAGCGTGGCTCTGCTCGTATTGATGAAACCGCCGCCATCGACAACCAAGCCGGCCTGATTCGCGATCACGAGCTGCGCGGCTGCGCCCCCGATCTCGACTTTTCCACGAATAAAGCTCGGGTTGTTGCTATTGACCTGATTGACGATCAGACGTGCCGCGTCGCCCGCCTGGAAATTCGGGTTGCCGCCGATAATGCCGCCTAGTTGAGTCTGGACGTTAATCGGTGAGTTATTGAGAATAATCCCGGGCTTGGGTACGTCGAACTGGTTGTACGTGTTCATCGACACACCCGACGAGCCGGGGCGGTTGATGTTCACCTGTTGAAGTCCGTTCTGTGTCTGAATCACGGACGGGGCGTGCGCGCCGCCCGCAACAACCTGGGCATTGGCCCATATCGGCATCACGCCGGCCGCAACAAGTACGGCGAGTGCCACATGACGAAGCGTGAAGCTTGCGAATACGTACGGCGAACGAACGGCGAAACCGATTTCGCCCCGCCCTGCGTTACCTGATGCACTGGCGGTTTCTTCCACCGCAACCAACATGCCGCGTACGCGGCTGAATACCAGCCGATAATGGTTTTTATTCATGATCTTGGTCTACTCGCGATTCGTCCGATCCGCTCTCACGGGCCTCGAACATCGCACGGAATCCAATAGAACAGCGTCAACAAGTGTCAAGCGTTGCCGAGAAGCGACGAACTGGGGGCCGCTCCACACTCGTATTAGCGGCGAGCTCGCTGACCTGCAATCCCAACCGTGCAGACTAAACAGCGCATTCGGTTAGTCACAAATATCGACGGTATTGGTTACGGCAATCGGCGCGAATATTACCTCGCCAAACATCTCAAAAATCCCTGACAGAATTGCGAGGTTGAATCGGCGCATGAGCCGTAATCAACTTTCTTTCAACCACATATCACTTTCTTGAGCACGGCCAGCTACGGCCGCTCCGTCGAAGCATTTCCGCACTGGCGCACTTCGCCGAGGAGTTTCCGTGATCGCTGATCCCCCTATCTTTGTGCTGATCGGGCTGGGCCTCGCGCTCGTCGCGATGTTCGCGGCGGGTTTCTATTGGCTCGCCACCTTGGACCGGCGGGCACGCCCACATTCGCCTGTCGCTCCACCGCCGACTCACAGCGCTACCGTCCAGCGTTCCGTCGATGTCGACGAATTCGACGAATGAGAGGCGTTCGCGCCGTATCCCGATCACGTCGTTCACGCTGCGCATGAAGCCAGTTCCGAAGCGGGCGATAGCTATCCGCCGTTTGGTCGGTACGAAGAACCTGCCCCATCCCCTATGGTCGAAGCCTGCCACGACCGGCATAACGCGATCGAATCGTTGATGGACGAACTGGGCAATCCCGATCCAGCTGCGGCCAAGTCCGCCCCGCCGTCGTCGCCCAATCCGGCAATCCGCTGTCCGCGTTGTCTGTCCTCGCGTATCGATACGCGCAATCGTGCCCGCGAGGCCGGCAGCACAATCGGCAGCGTTGCTGGGGCGACGGGCGGCATGGCAGCCGCGCTCGCTGGCGCAGAAACTGGCGCGGTCGTTGGCTCGATTGCCCGGTCCGATCGGCACCGTACTCAGCGCCGCAGCCCGGCGCGGTCATCGCCGGGCTGCGGCGCTGAGTGCATCAGCTTCAAATGGAACGTCAGGGTGTCACGCCGCAGGGCAACGCAATCACGCCGGATCACCAACGCATCAAGGAACTCTCCAACGCAAGAACATCCGCCGGTGCTACGGGAATGTGGATTCCCGGATCGGATCGCCATCGACCAATCGGAGAACCCGATCACGCATGAAAAGCAAACGGCACGCATGCTGCGCCTTTCATCGAATCTTGCAGGCACAATAGCGTACTGCGTCGCAACGACATGCATTCCCGGCGCCGGCACCGACAGCCGATGAGCCCTTTCGCTATACCCAAGCGAGATTCAAATGACCACGTATGCCTTCCGCCTGCTGAACGTATTCGCCGAATCGACGTTCGGCGGCAACCCGCTTTGCGTATTCGAAGATGCGCGCGGCATGGACGACGCAACCATGCAGGCACTCGCCGTGCAGTTCAACCTGTCCGAAACGACCTTCGTGTTGCCGTCGGACCGCGCACATGCGCGGGTCCGCATCTTCACGCCGGGGTACGAGATGGCCTTTGCGGGTCATCCCACGCTCGGCACGGCGCATGTCGTGCGGGATCTGCTCGACGCAGGCGACGATCTCGCGCTCGAATTCAAGGCCGCGGTGGTCGACGTCACTGCACACGACGACGTGTGGACGTTCATCGCGCCGCATGCGGGCATGCCGAAGACGGCAGCGTGCGAGTTGTCCGATGCGCGGACGGCGGCACTGCTCGGGCTGACGGAAGACGACTTGCTCGCACCGCCGATCTGGATCGATACAGGCGCCGATCAACTGCTCGTCGCACTCAAGGACACCGACGCCGTGCGCCGCGCGCAGCCCGACAGCGCGTGCCTCGACATCCGGCCGACAAGCAGTCTCGGCCGCAAGACCGCCTACGTGTTCGCGTTCGACGCCGAACGCCCCGGGAAAGTGGTCTCCCGCTATTTCTTCGTGAAACAGGGCGGCGGCATTTCGGAAGACCCGGGCACCGGATCGGCCTGTGCGAACCTCGGTGGCTGGCTGCTTGCCGCCCGACACGATCTGCCCGCGACCTTTCAGGTCGAGCAGGGCGACGCCGTGGGCCGGCCTTGTCGGCTGCGGCTGTCGGTCAGCGCGAACGGCGAAATCGGCGTCGGGGGCCGCGTGATCGAACTCGGGCGCGGTACCGTCACCGTATAGACGCAGCACGCGCCGCCGCGTTTGTTATGCTGCGCGCATCGCTCGCCCGAACCGATCGTCGACATGAACACCCTCACTCCCGACCTCGCCCGCACGCTGCGCGCATCCTGCGATGCCTGCTTCGGCACGGCCGCTGTCTGGCCGCTCGTCGAGCATGCATACAGCGAGCCGCAGCGCTTCTACCACACGCTCGCGCACCTGGCGGAACTGTTCGCGCACCTCGCGCCGTATCGCGCGGAACCACTGTGGCCGGCCATCGAGCTCGCCGTATGGGCACACGATTTCGTCTACACGACGACGCTGCCGGACTATGCGGACAACGAAGCGCGCAGTGCGCACTGGCTCGTGCAGGTCACGAACGAACGCTGCACCGAGTCGTGGTTGCATGCGCACGCATCGCATGTGTACGCTGCACACGAGCTCGTGCTCGCGACGAAGTCGCACCGGCTGCCCGCATCGCTCGCGTCCGATCCGGACTTGCAGCGCGCCGGGTGGATTTTTCTCGACGCCGATCTCGCGATCCTCGCGGCCGCGCCCGACCGGCTGCGCGAGTACGACCGCGCGATCGCACGCGAATGGGCGCAGGATCCGGACGCGCCGTCGGCGGCCTTCCGCGCCGGCCGCAAGCAGGCGCTCGAACATCTGCGCGGGCAAGTCCCGCTGTTTCAATCGGCGGAATTCGCGCCGCTCACGCCGCTCGCGCAACGCAATCTCGACACGCTGATCCACGCATACGCGTGAGCGTCGTGTGCACCGCCGCGTAGTTGCGTCAGACGGCGTCGTGCATCTGCGCGAGCGCAGCGCGAACGCAAGAATCACCGCACCCGCGAGCGCCGACGCGCCAGCCAGCCAGCACGAACGCGATTGCGCGGCACGATCTTCTTCAGCAGCGACCACCACGCTTGCGGCGCCATGAACACGAACAGGCTCGCGATCAGCATGACGGCCGCGCCGAGCGAACGCACGTTCGACGCGAGCAACACGCCGCCGCGGCTCGGAGCAGATCAAGCACCGTCACGAACATCCGCGGAGCGGACCGGCGTCAGTTCACGAACGCTTCCGTCTTCTGAAGCCCTCCAAGGAACCGCTTCAACTCCACCGTCCCCGGTCGCACGAAGATCTCCTCCGGCGTCCCGCTCTCCCAGACCCTGCCCTGATGCATGAACACCACCTTGTCGCTCACCGCGCGCGCGAAGTTCATCTCGTGCGTGACCATGATCAACGTCATGTCGTCGCGCGCGAGTTGCTCGACGACACCCAGCACCTCGCCGACAAGTTCCGGATCGAGCGCCGACGTGATTTCGTCGCACAGCAGCACGCTCGGCTTCATCGCGAGCGCGCGCGCAATCGCGACGCGCTGCTGCTGACCGCCCGACAGCTGTTCCGGAAACGCGTCGAATTTGTCGCCGAGGCCGACCCGCTCGAGCATCAGCTCCGCGATCGCACGCGCCTGCTGGCGATGCGACTTCTTCACGACCGACTGCGCAAGCATCACGTTTTGCCCGGCGCTCAGATGCGGAAACAGGTTGTATTGCTGGAACACCATCCCGACCTTGAGCCGCAGTGCACGCAAGTCCGCGTGTCGCGCATCGACGCGTTCGCCATCGATCGCGATCGTGCCCGCGTCGATGCTCTCGAGCCCGTTGAGCGTGCGCAGCAGCGTGCTCTTGCCCGAGCCGCTGCGGCCGATGATCGACACGACTTGCCCGCGTTCGACGGAGAAATCGATGCCCTTGAGCACATGATGGGTACCGAAATTCTTTTCGAGACCACGGGTTTCAACGAGCGGCATTCCATCTCCTTTGCAACGTGCGCGCGTAACGGGTAAGCGGATAACAGAGTGCGAAATAGATGAGCGCGACGAGCCCGTACACGACGAACGGACGGAACGTCGCGTTCGAGATCGCGACGCCGACCTTGGTCAGCTCGGTGAAGCCGATGATCGACACCAGCGCCGTGTCCTTCACGGCCTGCACGCCGAACCCGACCGTCGGCGCGATCGCGATGCGCGCGGCCTGCGGCAGGATCACATGACGCAACTGCTCGACGTAGCTCATTGCGAGGCTTGCCGATGCCTCCCACTGCCCTTTCGGCACCGCCTCGACGCAGCCGCGCCAGATTTCCGCGAGATACGCGCTCGTGAAGAACGTGAGGCCGGCCGTGGCCGCAACCCACGGCGACACATCGAGACCGATGAGCGGCAGGCCGAAGAACACGATGAACAGCTGCATCAGCAATGGGGTGCCCTGGAACACCTCGATGTACAGCTTCGCGCAGCTGCGCAGCATGCGCGAGTTCGATACCCGCATCACGAGCAACCCGAGGCCGACGAGACCGCCGGACAGAAATGACACGATCGACAGCATGACCGTCCAGCGTGCGGCGAGCAGCAGGTTTGCAAGAATCTGCCCGAACGTGAAATCGGTCATCGCGCACCTCGCACACGGCGGGAAAACAGGCGACGCCCCATCGAGCCAAGCGCGGCGCGCAGCAGCAGCGCCATCGCCAGATACGCGAGCGCGATCACGAAATACGTTTCGAACGAGCGGAAATTGCGCGACTGGATATAGCTCGCCGCATAGGTGAGATCGGCCACCGAGATCTGCGACACGACGGCCGAGCCGAGCATCGTGATGACGATCTGGCTCGAGAGCGCCGGAAACACCTTCGCGAGCGCCTGCGGCAACACGACGTGGCGCAGCATCTGCGCGCGCGACATCGCAAGCGCGGCGGCCGCTTCGAGATGCCCTTTCGGCACGGCGGCGACGCCCGCGCGCACGATCTCGACCGAATACGCGCCGAGATTCAGCGTCATCGCGAGAATCGCGGCCGTGTATTCGTCGATGCGCACGCCGAGCGCGGGCAATCCGAAGAAGATGAAGAATAGCTGGACGACGAATGGCGTATTGCGAATCGCCTCGACGTACGCGCCGACCAACGGGCGCAGCCGCACGGCCGCGCGCGCGTCTGCGCTGTACGCGGCCGCGCCGAGCACGCCGATCGAAACGCCGAGCACGGTCGCGACGGCGGTCAGCGCGAACGTAGTCGCCGCGCCGCTCGCGAACATGCCGGCGTATTCGGCGAGCTCGCCGAATCGAAGCTGATAGCTCATGACAGATGGGAAGGATCGGGTTCAGACGACGATCGCCGCGCCGTCGCAGGCACGGCGGCGATCGCTCACAGGCCGGCAGGCAACGGCTGGCCGAGCCACTTCTTCGACATCGCGCTCAGCGTGCCGTCCTGTTTCGCATGTGCGATCGCGTCATCGATCTTCGCGAGCAGGCGTGCTTCGTTCTTGTTCACGCCGACGAAGCACGGCGAATTCTTGATCACGAACTTGACCTCGGGCCGGCGCGGCGGATTCTTCGCGAGAATCGCTGCTGCGACGATGTTGCCGGCCGCGATCAACTGCACCTGCCCTGAAAGGAACGCCTGGATCGTCGCGTTGTTGTCCTCGAAGCGCTTGATCGTCGCGTTCGGTGCGAGCTGCGATAGCGCGATCTCCTCGAGTGCGCCGCGCGTGGCGCCGACTGTCTTGCCATTCAGGTCGGCGGGCGTGCTCACTTTCACGTCGGCCGGCCCGAACACGCCCTGGAAATACGGTGCGTAGGCAGTCGAGAAGTCGACGACCTTCTCGCGCTCCGGCGTCTTGCCGAGCGACGAGATCACCATGTCGACCTTGTTGGTCGTCAGATACGGAATCCGGTTCGCACTGTTCACGGGCACCAGCTTCAGCTTCACGCCGAGCGATTTCGCAAGCAGTTCGGCCATGTCGATGTCGTAGCCCTGCGGCTGCATGTCGGTACCAACCGAGCCGAAGGGCGGATAGTCCTCCGGCACCGCGACGCGCAGCGCGCCGCTTTTCGCAATGGTGTCGAGCGCATCGGCACGCGCAGGCGCGGCGGCAAACAACGCCATCACGGGCGCGGCGATCAGCGCAGCCAGCCATGCGCGTCGGGGGAACGGTCGGGTGATCGAATTCACGGTGAGTCTTCCTTGTCTCGTCTGTCGTCGGGCAGCGCGCAACCGTTGCGCGGCCATGCCCTCTTCAGCAAAAACCGGGCCACCCCCGCTTGACGCTTCAATTGTCAGCAATAGCCGCCAAGCGTGCCGAAATGCATTCCTCATTTCGGTGCATGAATCGATGCCGAACGCCGCGGTTGCCCGTTCGCGGCGCGCGTCCATGCACCAAACCATCCGACCAGTCTGACCAGACGAATCGGCCGGCGGTCGCGGAAGGACGCGCCGGGCCGCGCCGACGACGTGAAGGCCGACATCGCGGCCGTGCAGCACGCATGCGGCGCGGTGTCGCTGAAGGTGATCCTCGAGACGGGGCTGCCGAGCGACGACGAGAAAGTGCGCGTGGGCGAGATGTGCCGCGATCTCGGCGTCGCGTTCGTGAAGACGTCGACGGGGTTCGGCCACGGCGGCGCGACGCTCGCGGATATCGCGCCGATGCGCGGCACGGTCGGGCCCGACCTCGGCGTGAAGGCATCGGGCGGCGTACGCGACCACGATTTGAGGTGCGTCGGGGTGGGGCAACGGTGACCGCCGAGTCGGTCAATTCCGTCCGAGAAGATGCCGTGCATATTGCTCGAACGGTTATCAAACTTGCCGACCGCAATCGCGACCGGCTTGCCGGCATACGGCTTCTACGCGCTGCAGACGATCGTCGCGCCCCGCCACGGCAAGATGCCGGCGACGATCATCTGTTTGATATTCAGGTGCTGATCGTTGCTCAGGTAACTCGGTAGCCACGACAGGAAGAAATACAGCACGTCGTTGAAGCTGAAGAACGCGAGCGGTTCAATTCCACGCATGGCGCGCCGGACGCACGCCGTTCAGGTAGTAGTTGCCGACGAGGTGATATTTCCACCGCACCGGATCGTGCAGCGTATGCGTGCGCGCATTGCGCCAGTGCCGGTCGAGGTTATGCTCGGCGAGCGTCGACTGCGTGCCGGCCAGCTCGAACAGCTTCTCGCCCGCAAGCAGCGCGATCTCGGTCGTCAGCACCTTCGCTTCGCCGACCGCGACCGACGCGTGCGCGACATCGTCGTCGGTCACCGTGCCGCGCGCGCCGATCTCGTCGAGCGTGCGCGCCGCCCGTTCGAGCAGCGCTTCCGCCGCATGAAGCTGGATATGCAGACGGCCAATCTCGCGGAGAATCAGCGGATCGTCTGCCGCCCGTTCGACGCCGCTGTCGACCCACGGCCGCGTGCGGGTGCGCACGAACGTCAGCGTATCGTCGATGGCCGCTTTCGCGATGCCGGCATCGATCGCCGCCTGGATGATCTGCGACAGCGGGCCGTTGAGCGTCGGCTCGTCCGACACGCGCTGCGCGGGCAGCACATGCGACGTGGGCACGCGCACGCCGTCGAGCACCACCGTGCCGCTCGCGGTCGTACGCTGCCCGAACCCCGACCAGTCGTCGATCACGGTCAGCCCCTGCGTCGGCTGCGGCACGTACGCAAGCCACGCGTGCTGCGCGTCGTCGAGACCGAGCACTGGCACGTAATGTGCGAACAGCGCGCCCGTCGAGTAGAACTTCGTGCCGTCGACGACATAACCGTCGCCATCGCGGCGCACGCGCGTCTTCAGATCGAGCACGTGCTTCGTGCCCTTCTCAGAGAAGCCGTTGCCGAACCGCTTGCCGCTCAGCACTTCCGCGAAGAAATGACGTTTTTGTGCGTCGGTGCCGACCAGCGCGATCACGTCGACCAGCCCGAAATGATTCTGCGGCAACTGTCCGAGCGACGCATCGGCGGCCGCGACGATCCTGATCACCTCGACGAGCGTCACATGCGATACACCCGCGCCGCCGTATGCCTTCGGCACCGTGATCGCCCATAGCCCCGACTGCGAGAACCATTCGATCTCGTCGCGCGGCAACCGGCGCTCCCGATCCCGCTCGGCAGCGCCTTCCGCAAGCCGCTGCGCCAGCGCATGCGCGGCCGCGATCGCTTGCGCATCGTCGGCGATCACGCGGGCCACTTGCGGTTTCCGATCGGCCGACTGCTCCTGAAGGGTGGCGCTCGTATCTGACATCGGGCTCTCCTGTCGAATGGCGAAAGCACTCAATCTAGCAGCGCGTTGCAGGTCGTCAAACCGAGCGATTCTCGGAACGATATTCCTTCGGATCACAAACGACATGGCGATGCTCGCACGCGATATCGTGCTTCTGCGTCGCAATCGATGCCCGAGCGCCGGGGCGTCCCCAGCCGGTCCGCGTAATGCCCATCGACGATAACGATCTGCGAATCCGTTATTGGAACGCCCGCCCCACGCTTCCTATACTGGCCTCCCGGCGCAAACGGCCCCGCTCTTCGAGGAAATCCGCATGACTTCGTCGCACGCAGACACCGACCTTTCCACCGGCACCGACTACGACGCACTCGCGAGCCGGTTCCGGCCGATATTCGACCGCATCGCAACAGGCACCGCCGAGCGCGAACGTCGCCGCGAACTGCCGCACGAAGCGATCGGATGGCTGAAGGCGGCCGGCTTCGGCGCGGTACGGCTGCCAGTACACGACGGCGGTGCCGGCGCATCGCTGCCGCAGTTGTTCCGGCTGCTGATCGAGCTCGCCGCCGCCGATTCCAATCTGCCGCAGGCGTTGCGCGGACACTTCGCGTTCGTCGAGGACTGGCTGAACGCGCCGCCCGGGCCGCAACGCACGACATGGTTCGACCGCTTCGCCAACGGCCAGCTCGTCGGCAACGCGTGGTCGGAGGCCGGCGACGTGCCGCTCGGCCAGACCATCACGAAGGTGTCGGAGCAGAACGGCCGGCTGGTGCTGAACGGGCGGAAGTTCTACAGCACGGGCAGCCTGTTCGCCGACTGGATCGACGTGTTCGCGCAGCGCGCCCACGACGGCAGCGACGTGATCGTCGCCGTCGCGACCGCGCAGCCCGGCGTGATCCGCGAAGACGACTGGGACGGCTTCGGCCAGACGACCACCGGCAGCGGCACGACGCGCTTCGAGAATGCGACGGTCGACGCGCACGACGTGATCGACTTCGCACGCCGCTTCAAGTACCAGACCGCGTTCTACCAACTCTTCCACGTCGCGACGCTGGCCGGCATCGGCCACGCGATCGTGCGCGACGCGGGCGCACTCGTGCGCACCCGCACCCGCGTGTACAGCCACGGCAACGCGCCGCGCGCGGGCGACGACGCACAGCTGCAACAGGTGATCGGCGAGATCGCATCGTGGGCGTACGCGGCCGACGCGCTCGCACTGCGCGCCGCGCAGCCGCTTCAGCTCGCCTACGAGGCGCGCTTCGGTGGCGACGAACAGGCCGAGCACGACGCAAACGTCGCGGCCGAGATCGAATCCGCGCAGAGCCAGCTCGTCGTGTCCGAACTCGTGCTGCGCGCCGCGACGCGCCTGTTCGACGCACTCGGTGCGTCCGCCACGCGCAGCACGACCGCGCTCGACCGCCACTGGCGCAACGCGCGTACGGTGTCGTCGCACAATCCGCTTGTCTACAAGGCCCGGATCGTCGGCGACTGGGTCATCAACGGCCGCACGCCGCCGTTCGTCTGGCGCGTCGGCGACGGCACGAGCGCCGGCACGGAGCCGGGAGCCGCGCGATGAGCAGGATCATTCGCTTCAACGCGTTCGAGATGAACTGCGTCGGCCATCAGTCGCCGGGCCTGTGGGCGCATCCGCGCGACCGTTCATGGCAGTACAAGGATCTCGACTACTGGACCGACCTCGCCCGCATTCTCGAACGCGGGATCTTCGACGCGATCTTCATTGCGGACGTGATCGGCTATTACGACGTCTACCAGGGCAGCAACTACCACGCGCTGCACCAGGCCGCGCAGATCCCGGTCAACGACCCGCTGCAGCTTGCCGCACCGATCGCGATGGCGACCGAGCATCTCGGCATCGGCATCACCGCGTCGACGACGTTCGAGCACCCGTACACGTTCGCGCGCCGGCTGTCGACCGCCGACCATCACACCAAGGGCCGGCTCGCGTGGAACATCGTCACGTCCTACCTGGAGAGCGGCGCGAAGAACGTCGGCGATCACGGCCTGCGCACGCACGACGATCGTTATGCGGTCGCGGCCGAATACGTCGAGGTGCTGTACAAGCTGTTCGAGGGCAGTTGGGAAGACGGCGCGGTGGTGCGCGATCGCGACGGCCGCGTGTTCACGCATCCCGAGAAGGTGCACGAGATCGGCCACAAGGGCCGCTTCTTCGACGTGCCCGGCTATCACCTGTGCGAACCGTCGCCACAGCGCACGCCGGTGCTGTTCCAGGCCGGTGCGTCCGGCCCCGGCAAGGCGTTCGCCGCGCAGCACGCCGAATGCGTGTTCGTCGCCGCGCCGACCCGCGAGCAGCTCGCGCGCTACGTGGCCGATGTGCGCGCGCAGGCCGCCGCCGCGGGACGCGATCCGCGCAAGGTGCTGATCTACAACCTCGTCACGGTGATCGTCGACGAAACCGACGAAAAGGCGCAGGCCAAGTTCGACGAGTACCGCCGCTACGTGTCGTACGACGGCTCGCTGGTGTTCATGTCGGGCTGGACCGGCATCGACTTTGGCCAGTATGCGCCGGCCGATCCCGTCAGGCGCGTCGAAACCAATGCGATCGTTTCGGCGGTCGAGCACCTGGCGGGCGGCGACACCGCGTGGACGATCGAGGCACTGGCGGCCTGGGGCGGCATCGGCGGAATGGGCCCGGTGTTCGTCGGGTCGGCAGCGACCGTGGCGGACATCCTCCAGGAATGGGTTGCCGCAACCGACGTGGACGGCTTCAATCTCGCGTATGCGGTCGCGCATGAAACCTTCGAAGACATCGTGCGCTTCCTCGTTCCGGAGCTGCAGCGGCGCGGCGTCTATCCGACGCGGTATGCGCCGGGCACGCTGCGCGAGAAACTGTTCGGCGGCACGGCGCGGCTGCCGGACGAACATCCGGCCGCGCAGTTTCGCGATATCGAACAGGTCAAGCGCGATGCCGGGCGGGAGGCCGTCAGCGCATGACGGCAACGTCGAAGCCGGCTTGCCCGCATTCGGCGGCGACCGGCTTCAGCGCAAACGGCTTCGTGCGGTCCGACGAAGCCGTTGGTATTTTCCGGGGCGGCGAACGCTCCCCCGCCAGCGTTTACGCGGCGCTTTCGTCGTCGATGTCGCGCGCCGTCGGCTCGTAGCGAACGATCAACAGAAACACGATCGGCGTGACCGCACTGATCGCGACGACCCAGAACATGTCCGTACCGAGGCGAGCCTGCAGGATCGGCAGCACGAACAGCGCAAGCGCCTGGCCGATGCCGCACAGCGAACGCCCGAAGCCGACACCGGTGCCGCGGATCGACGCCGGGTAAGACAAGGTGGGATAGATCATCATCTGCGCACCCGGCCCGAAACCTTCGGCGAACAGCCAGGTGCCGAGCATCAGCAGCACGAGGCCGACCGCGAGTGCGCCGTGCGGATGCCCCGTCAGCGCGAGCGCGACTAGCGCGACGAACTGCAGCGCGAAGCCCGCGATCGCGACATGGCGCGACGGGTATCGATACGCGAGGCGCATGCCCAGCAAGCCGCCGGTAAACGCGAACAGAACGTTCAACGCGAGCGATGCGGCGATCGTCTCGAACACGCCCGCGCCGAGAAACTGCGACAGGATCGACGGCAGGAAGAACGCAATCGCCGTGTATTCGAACGGGATGCACAGGTTCATCACGCTGGCGACGATCGTGCGCCCGAGATACGGACGCTGGAACAGCACGCGAATCCGCACGGGCGGCTGGCTCGGTTTGCGTGGCGCATCCTCCGCTTCGTGTGCGTGAATGCCGTACGACTCGCGAAGGATTCGCGCGGCATTGGTCAGGTCGCCCTGGTTCGCGGCCCACAGCGGGGATTCGTTCATGAAGCGATTCCTGACCAGAATGATGACGAGCGCAGGTACTGCGTCGAAGATCAGCGACGCGCGCCAAAGCCATCCCGCATGCTCGGCCGGCAGCAGGAAATACAGGCCGAAGATCAGCAGGAAACAGACCGACGACGCCACGTACCACATCGGGCACCACGCAGCGAGCCGCGACGCCTTGTTGCCACGGCCGCTGAACTTCGAGAATTCCGCGAGAAACGCCATCGCGACGGGCAGGTCGATGCCGACACCGAGCCCCATCACGAAGCGTGCGCCGATCAGCACCCAGACGTTCGGCGCAAGCCCGGCGGCGATCGCCGCGATCACGAAGAACAGCATGTCGGCCATGAATACCTGATAACGGCCGATCCTGTCGGTCAGCCATCCGCCGATCAGGCTGCCGAAAATCGTGCCGATCATGATCGCCGAACCGACCAGCCCGGTCAGCGCGGGCGTCAACCCGAACTCGCGCGCGACGTCGTCGATGCCGTAAGACAACGTCGTCAGGTCGTACGCATCGAGAAACACACCGCCGAGCGCCAGCAGCACGATCATCCGCGCATCGCTGACGGAGCTGTCCGTCGTATTGATCAGGCGCGCCACGTCGCTCGCGGAGCGGATGGGCGCGGATACCGGCGTGACAGCGTTCAGATCGATCGAACTCATCGCATGCCTTCGTTGCGCCGAATGGTCGGCGAGATCCACAGGGAGCCGGGAACGCGGCGCGTGCATTCGCTGTCGACAGCGCGTGGAGCGAATGCTCGACCGTACGGTACGTCCTGTCGTCGAGTTCCGGCAGCGGAGATTCTGTTCTCGCGATCCGGTTATCCCAAGCGATATAAAGCGATAAATTATTCGGTGTGCGTCATAAAGTTGCTCGTCACGTGCGCTTAGCAGCAGCGCGCATGTGCAATCGCGGATTTCTTCGTTATCGAATCGCCAGCGCTTCGGTACATTGGACGGTCACCCTGCCTGTTCGCGGCACGTTGCCGCTCTTCCGGAGATTCCCCGATGAAGCTGTCCTGGTCCCGCGCGTGGCAATCCGCGGCTTTCGTCGTTGCCGCGCTCGCCGGCCTCGTATCGATGCACGCACATGCGGCAACACCCGCGGAGATTCGCGTCGACTATGCGTACTACTCGCCGGAAAGCCTGGTGATCCGCCACTTTGGCTGGCTCGACGACGAGTTCAAGGCCGACCGCACGTCGATTCGCTGGGTGCTGAGCCTCGGCAGCAATCGCGCGCTGGAATACCTGAACAGCGGCGCGGTCGACTTCGGATCGGCGGCGGGGCTCGCGTCGGTACTCGCCCGTGCAAACGGCAACCCGATCCACGCCGTATACGTGTTCTCGCGCCCGGAGTGGACCGCGCTCGTGGTCCGCAAGGATTCGCCGATCCGCTCGCTCGCGGACCTGAAGGGCAAGAAAATCGCCGCGACGCGCGGCACCGATCCGTTCCTGTTCACGCTGCGCGCGTTGCACACGGCCGGCCTGACGCGTGACGACGTGGAGATCGTGAACCTGCAGCATCCTGACGGACGCACCGCACTCGCGAACGGTCAGGTCGACGCATGGGCCGGTCTCGATCCGCACATGGCGGCGGCGCAGATCGACGACGGCGCGCGCCTGCTGTATCGCAACGTCGCATTCAACACCTATGGTTTCCTGAACGTCCGCGACGCATTCGCCAGCCAGTACCCGCAGGCGGTCACGCGCGTGCTGAAGGTCTACGATCGCGCGCGCCAATGGATCATCGCGCATCCGGCCGACACCGCGCAGATCGTCGCCGACGAATCGAAGGTATCGCTGCAGGTCGCGAAACTGCAGCTCCAGCGCAACGACTTCAGCGACCCGGTGCCGGGCGATACCCAGCGGGCGGCACTGAAGGCAGCGGCGCCGGTGCTGACGGCCGAACAGTTGACCAAGCCCGGCGTCGATCCCGCGAAGGTCGTCGATGTGCTGATCGATCCGGCATTTGCGCGCCCGCTGGTCGCCGCGTCGCACTGAGATGCCGCCGATGACGGACACCGCCACCCGCGACGACGCGCTCGCGCCCGGCCACGCCGCCTCACCCCGCGCGGCGCGGCGCGATCCGTTGCGCGCATGGCGTGTCGCGGGGCTCGCGCTGCCGTTCGCCGCACTCGCGCTGATCGAGTATGGCGTGCGGCACGGCGGGTTGCCGGAGCATCTCGTCCCGGCGCCGAGCGAGATTCTCGATACGCTCGCGCGGATGGGCATCACCCGTGTCGCGCGCCATATCGGTGCGAGCACGCTGAGAGTCGCGGCAGGTTTCGCGGCCGGCGCCGGGCTCGCACTCGTCGTCGGCGCGGCGATGGGCCTGAGCCGCCGTATCGACGCGCTGCTGGAGCCGACATTCCAGGCGCTGCGTGCGATTCCGTCGCTCGCGTGGGTGCCGGTGCTGCTGCTGTGGCTCGGCATCGACGAAGCGCCGAAAATCACGCTGATCGCGATCGGCGCGTTCTTTCCTGTTCACCTGGCGGTGGTCGCCGGTATTCGCGACGTCGACCGCAAGCTCGTCGAACTCGGCGCGGTATACCGGCTTGGCCCGGTCGCGCTGTTCCGTCGAATCCTGCTGCCGGCCGCGCTGCCGCAGATTGTTACCGGCCTGCGTACCGGCCTCAGCCTTGCGTGGATGTTCATGGTCGCCGCGGAACTGATCGCGGCGACGCGCGGCCTTGGCTTCCTGTTGAGCGACGGCCGGGAAACCGGGCGCCCCGATCTCGTGTTCGGCGCGATCCTGCTGCTCGCGTTGCTCGGCAAGCTGACCGACGGTGCGATGCGTCGCATCGAGTTGCACTGGCTTGGCTGGCGCGACGCATTCGACAACACGCCGCGCGAGGCATCGAAATGAGCACGTCCCCTTCTGCACGCATGACAGCGGGCGCCGATACGCCGCTGCTCGACCTGCGGATCGCCCGCAAGCTTTACGGAGATCGGACGATCCTCGCCGACATCGCTCTGCAGGTCGCGCGCGGCGAGATTGTCTGCATGGTTGGCCCGAGCGGGTGCGGGAAAAGCACGCTGCTGCGGATCGTCGCCGGTCTCGACGCGGACTTCCGCGGCAGCGTGAAGCTGGACGGAATCGCGCTCGACGGGCCATCCCCGCGCATCGGCGTCATTTTTCAGGAACCGCGGCTGCTGCCGTGGCTATCGATCGCGGACAACGTCGGCTTTGCGTCCGGTGCGCGAGGCGGCCGCGAGCCGACCGTCGCACGGCTGCTCGACGAAGTCGGCCTTGCCGGCGTCGCGCGGCAACTGCCGGCCACGTTATCGGGCGGGATGGCCCAGCGCGCCGCGATCGCACGCGGGTTGTTCGGCGAACCGGACCTGTTGCTGCTCGACGAACCGTTCAGCGCAGTCGACGCGATCACCCGGATGCGGTTGCAGACGCTGCTGCTCGATGTCGTGCACCGGCACCGGATGTCCGCGATCGTCGTCACGCATGATCTCGACGAGGCACTGTATCTCGGCGATCGCGTGCTGATGCTCGCGCCGAACCCGGGCCGCGTCGACGACGAGATCCACGTCGAGGTCGCGCGGCCGCGCGATCGGCGCGACCCGTCGCTGGCCGCGCAACGCGCGCGGTTGCTGGACGCGTTCCAGCGCTTTCACGATCGTGCCGACGGCACGGGGCACGAGCCGCATGACCATCAGGCATCCGGATCCGGAAGCCGAGGGTCTCGACATTCCCTCGCATGAGCCGGCAAGTCCTGCCGAACAGACGGCCCCGGCGCGTTACGCACGGGTGTGCCGCAGTTCGCCGTCGATGGTCTGCGGCAACCTCAGCAGGTTGAAGATCGGGCAGACCGCTTCGACCGCCTGATGCAGCGCGCGAATCGCGTCGGGCGGCTCTGGCGACACGATATCGAGCGTATAGCGGAGGTTGTGCGGGAACACGGGCACATGCTCGAAGCCCGGCTGCTGCGCAAGCGGATGCTGGTCGCCGGTCACCTCCACCTCGATCGAATCGATCTTCAGGCCGCGCTCGGCGGCCTGGATCAGCGTGATGTGCGTGAGGCAGCTGCCCAGCACGCCGAGCTGCAGCTCCGGCGACGCGGGCCCGAGGTTGTAGCCCGCGAAGTCGGGCGGACTGTCGCTGATTACCTGGAAGTCGCGAATGCGGATCTCGCGCACGCCGCTGCGGCCGAGCGCGCGCACGGTCGCCTTCAGCGGCGTCGCCTTGAAATCGGGATCGTTGCGTGCCGCTTCCTGCTTCGCGCGCCAGGCGTCGCGTTTTTGGGCGAGATAGTCGTTCAGGGTCGTCATGGCCGGGGTGTCGGTGCGTCAGTCGGTTGTGCGTCGCGCAGCGCGGCGTCCGCCGCCTGCTGTCGGCGGCGGTCAGTCCGCCTTCGGAATCCATGCGGCGGTCGCCGCGTCGCTCGCGCGGAACGCCGGGAACTTCGCGCCGAGTTCGGCGACGGTGCGGATGTCGTTTTTCACGAGATCGTCGCGCGTGATCAGCGTCGGCTTGACGACGATGCGCGCTCCCGGGTCCTGACCGGCGACGAGCAGCGCGGCGGCCCGCACCGACACGGCGCCGACGATCGCGGGATTGGTCGCGGCCGTCGCGACCCATGCGCTGTTCGGCGCGCGGATGGCCTCGATGTCCGCGGTCGAGATATCCGCGCTGTAGATGCGGATCTTCGACGACAGCTTCGCTTCGTCCGCGGCGAGCTTTGCGCCGCGCGCGAACTCGTCGTAAGGCGCGAACACGACGCGGATGTCGGGATTCGCGCGATAGGCCGCTGCCGCCTGATTCGCGACCGATTGCGCGATCGGATTGTCGACGGTGCCCCAGCGCGCCTTTTCCTGCACCTTCGGGTGTGCGCGCTTGAAGTCGCGCCATGCGGCATCGCGCCGGTCGAGCGGCGCAAAGCCGGCGACATACACATAACCGGCCGCGAATGCGTCGCCGTTGTCCTTGACCGCCTGACCGAGCAGCAGGTTGGCCAGGTCGCGATCACTTTGCTCGATTTGCGGCACCTTCGGATTGCCGAGATCGACGTCGAACGCGACGACCTTGATCCCCTTGTCCAGCGCGCGCTGGACGACGTCCTTCAGCGATTCGGGCAAGCCGTGGTTGACGATGATCGCGGACACGCCGATGCTGATCGCCTGCTGAATCTGCTCGCGCTGTTCGGCCGCATCCTGCCGGCCCTCGTAAATGCGCAAATCGACGCCGAGCGCCCTCGCCTGCTTCTGCGCGCCGGCCTCGTAGGCCTGGAAGAAGTCGCCGGTCGACAGATAGTTGACGAGCGCGATTTTCACGCCGCCCTTGTCGAACGGCGCGGGCGCGCCCTTGATCGGGCCGGCGTGCGCCGCAGGTGCGAGTGCGGCCAATGCCGCTGCGAAAAACAGCGTGAGCGCGCCGGCCTTCCGGTCGATGCGTGACTTGCGGCGAAGCAACGAGCGCATGGTCTTCCTGTCTCCGTGGGGGGGGGGTGATATCCGCACAATCTATCAGCGCGACACGCGCGTTCAAACCGAGCGATTCGGCAATGGATATTCCTTCGGATGTCAAACCGATTGCAGTGGCGCTGCGCGCCCCACCCCGTCACGCGCGCGCGTCCGCACGGCGACCGATGCCGAACGTGAACGCCAGCGCGAGCACCAGCAACACGCCCTTGATGAAGTCCTGCATGTAGTACGGCGCGTTCAGCATCGTCAGCCCGTTGAGCAGCACGCCGACGAAGACCGCGCCCACGACCGTGCCGAACACGTTCGGCCGCTTGGCACCCCACACGGCGTAACCCACCAGCGCGGCGGCCACCGCGTCGAGCAGCAGCGAGTGCCCGGCGCTCACGTCGCCGCGTCCGACCCGCGCGGCGATCAGCACGCCGCCCAGCGACGCGATCGCGCCCGACACGACATACGCCGCAACCCGGTAGCGCGCGGCCGGCGCGCCGGCGAGTCGCGCGGCCGTTTCGTTGCCGCCGATCGCGTAAATCACGCGGCCCCAGCGCGTCGCCTCCATCGCGACGCAGGCCAGCACCGTCACCACCGCGAGCAGCAGCACCGGCAACGGTACGACGTCGAACAGGCGCCAGCGCCCGAGCGCGAGAAATGCGGCGGGGAACACGCCCGTCGCGTCCGTGCCGTCGGGCAGCACCGAACCGGTCGCGAGCGACCGGCCGCCGGTCGGGATCAATTGCAGGCCCGCCAGCAGGAACAGCGTACCGAGCGTCGCGAGCTGGTCGGGCACGCGCAGCCGCGTAATCAGCAGGCCGTTGAACAACCCGGCGGCCACGCCGAGCGCGACGCAGGCGGCCACCGCCGCGAGCGTGCCGCCGTGCCAGACGACCAGCACGTAGCTGGCGGCCATCTGCGCGGACGCGGCCACGCTGCCCACCGACAGGTCGAAGCCGCCCGCCGCGAGCGTGATCGTCACGCCGATGCCGAGCAGCGCGACGATCGACACCGCCTGAAGAATGCTGAACAGGTTGTCGAGGTTCAGGAACGCGGGCTCCCTGACCGCGAACACGACGACGAGCGCGGCCAGCACGAGCAGGATACCCGTGCGTTCGAGCGCCGCGCGGATGCGGCCCGCCGCGGGGCGGTGCGCCCGTTCGGCAGGCAATGCATCGTGGGCCAGGGAAGAGGAAACGGGTTTCATGGGAGGCACGGTCACTCAGGAGGAAGACGGAAGCGATGGTCGAGCGTGGCGCGATCGAACCGCACGATGCGATCGGCGATTTCGGCCGCTTCTTCGAGATCGCTGACGAACACGAGCGTCGCGCGCTCGTGCGCGTGGCGCCGCAGCGTATCGACGATATCGGCGCGCGCGCCGGCATCGATGCCCTGAAACGGTTCGTCGAGCAGCAACAGCCGCGCGCGTTCCGCGTGCCAGCGCGCGAGCACGACTTTCTGCTGGTTGCCGCCGGACAGGCGCACCAGCCGGTCGTCCGGACCCGTGCAGCGGATGCCGAAAGCGGCGATCGCGGCCGCGGCGGCGGCGCGTTCGCGGGCCGGCCGCACCGCGCCGCCCGTAAACCAGCGAGACAGGAACGGAAAGCTGATCGTGCCGGCGATCGACGCGAACGGCACACTGTCGGGAAACAGCGACGTGCGCCAGCGGTCCTCGCCGGCCAGGAACACGCCTGCACGAATGGCGTCGGCCGGCGAGCACGGCCGCCACGGCCGGCCGTCGAGCGTCATCTCGCCAGCGGCCGGGCGCGCGGCGCCGAAGATCACGCCGGCAAGGCGCGACTTGCCGCCGCCGACCGGGCCCGCGATCGCGACGATCTCGCCGCGCCGGACGTCGAGATCGAACGGCGCGCTGGCCGGCGACAGCCGGAGGTTCCGCAGGCTGAGGCCCGCTTCGGGCGACGACGCGGCACGGCCCGCGTCCGCCGCGCGCGCATGCGGCAACGGCCGCCCGATCATCGTTTCCACCGCGGCATCGAGGTCGACCGGCGCGGCCAGATCGGCGACGATCCGGCCGTCGCGGACGATCGCCACGCGATCGGCCATGCGGCGCAAGTCGCCGAGCCGGTGCGATACCAGCAGGATGGCGACGCCGTCGTCGCGCAACGCATCCAGCAGCCCGAAGAGCCTGTCCGCTTCCGGCGCGGACAGGCTCGCGGTCGGCTCGTCGAGAATCAGCAGGCCGGGCTGCCCGGCGAGCGCGCGCGCCAGGGTCACACGCTGCTGATCGGCCAGCGACAGCGACGCGAGCGGCGCCGACAGGTCGGCGTCGAGCCCGACGCGCTCGGCGAGCGGTCGCGCCGCAGCGCGCCGCGCGGCCGGCGGCACGCGCCACGGCGCGGCCGGATCGCACAGCCGGTCGAGCAACAGGTTGTCGGCGATCGACAGCGTCGGCACGACGGCGTCGGCGACCGACTGGTGCACGGTGGCAACGCCGAGCCGCTTCGCCGCGTGCGGCGAAGCCGGCCGATAGGGTGCGCCGCGCAGCGTCAGCGTGCCGCTGTCGGGCCGGATCACGCCGCTCAGGATCTTCACGAAAGTCGATTTGCCGGCGCCGTTCGCGCCCATCAGCGCGACGACTTCACCGGCGCCGATCGACAGGTCCAGCGCCGCCAGCGCGACGGTCGCGTCGAACCGTTTCGCGATGCCGGCGGCACTCAGGACGGGCGGCGCCGGCGATCGGCGCGGTCGATTTGCGCGTACTGCGCTCACGATCGCGCCCATCGGCATCCATGCCGGTCAGGCGAACCCTGCCGGCCGACCGGCCGTTCGCATTCGAAGCCGCGTTCGTCATCGCTCGCGAACAGCCCTTCGATCGCGCTCCCGGATGCCGATACGAAACGTTCGCCATCATGCTTCGGGCCGGCACACCCTGCTTCCGGCGAAAACAGCACATCGCGGCTCATGTCGGGCACCTCCCAGGTTCGTCGTTCCGCCGGGACGGACGCATGCTGCGCCTGCTGCTCCCGATGCGGTCGGTCCACGACCGGATCGTCGACTCTACCGCCCGGCATCGCGCGGCCCTACCAATGTTTTGAGGAATCGATATCCGTCCGTCAGCCTCCGGCCGCTGCGGACTGCCGGAATGCGCGCCGGAAGGTCCCGATCGCAGGATTCGCCGTTCGGCAATGCAAAAGGCCGGTCAGTGCAACCTGGCCGGCCCTTTGCAATTCGCCACGCCAGCTCCGGCGAATCCGGTTCAGCCGTGGAACACGAGCAGCACCAACGGCATCGTGACGGCCGCAAGCGCCGTCTGTACGGTAATGATGCCAGCGGACAACCGGTGATCACCGCCGAGCAGCTTCGCCATGATGTACGCGGACGGCGTACACGGCAGTGAATTGAACAACACGATCGTCGTGAGTGCCGGGCCCCGGATGCCCAGGCTGAAACCGATCCAGAAGGTCAGCAGCGGCACGAGCAGCAACTTGATCACCGACGACTGGAACACGGGGCCGCGCGCCGCCTTCGCGGCCTTCACGTCAAGGCCCGCTCCCACCGCGAGCAGTCCGAGCGGGAGCGACGCGGCGCCGAGAATCGACAGCACGCTCGACATCACGCCCGGCAAACCCAGCCCGCCGAGATTGAACGCGGCGCCGAGTACGACCGACATGATGACCGGGTTCCTCAGCAGCGCGCCGCCGATCTGCCATGCCGACGGTGCGCCACCACGGCCGTGGTGCATCAGGATAATGATCGATGCGACGTTCAGCAGCGGAATCGCGACCGCGATGCTGATCGACGTGAGCGTGAGACCGACGCTCCCGTACAGCGCCGCGGCTGCGGCAACACCCACATACGTATTGGGCCGTAACGCCCCCTGGATCACCGACGAAAACACGGCCCCCGGCTGCCGGCTCCACGCTCGCCACGCATACAGCAGCGCCGCGCTCGCGGCCACCGCACCGAGGATCGCGACCGCGATCGGCCGCACCGGAAACTGCGTCAGATTGGCTTTCGCGACCTGGCTGAACATCAGCGCGGGAAACATGTAGTAGTAGTTCAGCGTTTCGCATGGCAGCCAGAATTCGTCCGGCAGCAGGCGGCGCTGCCGCAGCACGAATCCCGCCAGGATCAGCACGAAGATCGGAACCAGCGCGGCCAGGACATTCTGCATCGGTTGCGCTCCCGTCACGCGAAGACCAGCGTCTTCGCGAGCACGACCGCGCCATAGACGCCGATGAATGCGGTCATTGCGCGTTCGTACAGCGGCGCACGGGCTCGCGTGAACAGCACGTTGCCGACCGCGAAGTAGATCGCGACTGCGACCGGTGCCATCACGGCGCCCCGGACGCCGAGCGCCTCCGGACGCAGCAGCGCCAGCGTCCCGAGCTGGATCGCACCGAACAGCAGGTAGTAGCGCGAGATCGCGGCGCGCATCGCATGCTTGTCGTCGTATCGGCTGGCCGCGTACACGGCGAGCAACGCGCCACCCATGTTGGTGAGCCCGTGCACGACGCCCATCGAACCGACATACAGCCGGCTGCGCGCGTGAACGAATTTGCGCAGCCCGGTCTGCAGCCGCGACGAATACCGCACCGCGGCGGCGCTCAGCATGGCGACGCCGATCAGCAGGTCGACCCGCGCCTTCAGATTCAACCGCACCAGCATCGCAAGCGATACGAGCACCGCGATCGCGCAAATGGCCATCGTGAGCCGTTCGGCAGCCGGCACCGGACGCTGTCGCGCGGACCACGCCTGAACCGCCGAGATCGATACGGAAGCGGGCAGCAGCAGGCCGAGCACCGACGTGAAGTCGTATCCCATCAGCAGCAGCGTCGGCGTGCCGAACACGAGGATGCCCATGCCGAACACGGACTGTACGACCGCAAGCAGCACGACGATGCCGGCCAACAGGTGCGGATCGTGCATGTCAGGCCTCCACGCCGCTGTCTACGGACCATGCGAGTTGCGCGGCAAGCTGGCCGACGCGCACGGTTTGCAGCGAACTCAGCGACGCTTGTGCGTCGTCGCTGGCGGCCAGCACCACGAGCACGACGTCGTCGACCTGAAGCCGGCCGCCCTCCCACAGTGCCTTCAGCGCGGCGGTGCCGGCGCCTTCCGCAGCCAGATCGAGCTCCGGCAGGAATACCGCCGTCGTGCCGGGCAGCAGGTTCCAGCTGCGCGCGAGCGCCGCATCCCTGCCGACCGCGATGACAGGCTGCCGCACCTGGGCCATCGACACGAGCCGAGCCGCGTAGCCGGTGCGCGACAACACGACGACCTTCGAAATCGGCAGCGTGCGCGTCAGCGCGAGCGTCGCGGCGCGCAGATCGTTCGGTGCCGCGGCAAACCCGCCCGCCTCCGGGAGCGTCGCATGCCGATGGGCTTCGGCGAGCGTGACGATGCTGCGCAGCCGAGCCACCGCTTCCACCGGAAACTTGCCGACTGCGGTTTCGCCGGACAGCATGACGGCCGATGCGCCGTCGATCACCGCATTCGTGACGTCGCCGATCTCGGCCTTGGTCGGCAACGGGCTCTCTATCATGCTGTGCAACAGCTCGGTCGCAACGATGACCGGCCTGCCCTGCTGCCGCGCGGCCGCGATGATCCGCTTCTGGTACAGCGACACATGATCGATGCTGGTCTCCACCGACAGATCGCCGCGATCGATCATGATGACGTCCGTCGCCCCGGCGATTTCGTCGAGATGATCGAGACCGCCCTGATTCTCGACCTTCGCGACGATGCGTGGCGACGGCGCGTCGATCAATTCCCGAATCGCCGCCACGTGTGCCGCCGATTCGACGAAACTGATCCCGACGAAGTCGACGCCCGCGTGCTTCGCGAACGCGACCATTTCCCGATCGCGGGACGTGACGAGTTCCTGCCCGAGATCGACCGCCGGCACGTTGATGCCCTTGCGGCTCTTCAACGTGCCGGTTGTCTCCGCGACGACGTGGACGTCCTGTCCGCGCACCGCCTCGACCACGAACGACAGCGTGCCGTCGTCCGCATAGATGCGCACCCCGGCGCGCAATTGCAGATGAAACCGGTCGTAGTTGACCGGCACCTTGCTGCTGCCGTCGTGTGACAGATCGGTGGTCAGCACGAGCCGGCCGCCGGTCACGAACGACGGCTCCGTGCGCAGTTGCACGGTGCGGATTTTTCGCCCGGGAATATCCAGCAGGATCGGGAGATCCGGCAAGGTCCGCCGGATCAGGTCGATGGTGGTCCGATGCCAGTCGAGCGAACCGTGCGAGCCGTTCAGGCGCGCGACGGTCATGCCCGAACGGTACAACGCAAGCAGCGTTTCAGCGGTATTCGACGCCGGCCCGATCGTCGCGATGATGGTGGTCTTTGACATTTTTCTGGTCCGATGAATTCGGTGCACAGAAATATGACAGAACCGTGAAATTCCGAGAAAGAATAAAAAGTGCGAAATCTAGATCGAAAGGTGATTTAGAAAACACGCGGGCGCCTTGCCCGATCGATCGACTGCGCTGAGGGCCATCGTCGCAATCCGTGACTGAAAGCACGCTTCAACCGACAAACCGTGCTTCGACACCGCTGCGGACCACCAGATCAAAGCGCTCGGGCCGAATATGAAACACCGTGGATTCACACGTACGGCCGTCGGCCAGATGCGACGTCCGCCGCAACACGAGCAGCGGCGCGTGTTTTCCGGTTTTTAGCTGGGCAGCGATATCGTCCGGCGCGGCCACGGCCGTCACCGACATATCGGCATCCGTGATGCGCCAGCCAAGCAAGGTCTCCAACACCTCGTAGGTCGACATCCTCTCGGCCTGCTCGAAGGTGAAGGTACGCGCATCGGGCAGCAGGCAGGTCTGCGCGAGCGCGACAGGCTCGTCGTCGACCCAGTGCCGGCGCTCGAGATAAATGCAGCGCGTGACGTCGGCGGCGAATGCCTGCCGCAAGCCCGGCGGTACGTCGCACGCTTCCATGCGCAGCAATTCCATCCGTGCCCGTGCGCCCTGCCCGGCGATCGAATCGTGAAGCCCGCGCAGCACGTCGAGCCGATGCCGCAGCCGCTGCTTCGCGGCGAAGGTCCCTTTGCCCTGCTTGCGCTCGACGATGCGCGCGTCGGTGAGGCGATCGAGCGCGAGCCTGACGGTCACGCGGCTCACCTGAAAACGCTCGCTCAACTGGGCCTCTGACGGCAGCTTGCCGGTCGGCTCGTACACGCCGCGTTCGATCTCGTCGCGCAGCGCCGTCGCGATCTGCTCGTAGAGCGACGTCGTGTCGTCACGCACCAGCGTCATCGGTCGTTCCTCTCCGTGCTCGGCTCGCGCTATGCGCGATCTTCGATATCGATATGAAAAGCAATTGGATCGCTCAACTTGTATTAATACGTATTATTACATCTCGACAGACGGTCGGGTCTGCCATTTCAGGGCCCGACGCACGGGGAGCATACCAGTGACCGAAAACGCAATCGGCACGCCGTCGCTGGACGGTGCGCAGGCAAGCCGGCCGCCACGGGCCGAACCGGCGGCGCGACACGCCGATCCGCACGCGACGGGCCGATCGCATGGCGCGCGGTGGCGTGCTGCGATCGGCTTCGCCGCAGCCTGGCTGGCGTTCTTCGCGATCGCCTGGTGGTTGCCTGCGCCCGCGCATCTTTCCGCCGAAGGCAAGGCGACACTCGCGGTCGTCGCATGGGTCGCGATCGTGTGGATCACCGACGCGATTCCCGTCGGCGTAAGCGGCATCCTGCTGCCGATGCTGCTCGTGCTGTCGCACGCGAGCCCGTCGTTTCCGAAAGCGGCAAGCGGCTTCGCCGCGCCCGTCGTGTTTCTGTGTCTCGCCGCCTTCCTGTTCTCCGCGATCATGCAGGCGTGCGGGCTCGACCGACGCATTGCATTGCTGCTGCTCGATCGCCTGAAAGTTCGCACGGCTAACGGCGTGATCTGGGCGATGTTCGCGGTGAACTGCGTGATGGCGCTCGTCGTGCCGGCCGCGAACGCACGTGCCGCCACGTTGCTGCCGGTCACGAACGGCATCGTCCGGCTGTTCGGCGAATCGCCGCGCGAGCGCGCCGCACGCAAGGCGATCGTGATCCAGACGCTCGTGTACGGCGCGATGATCAGCGGCATGTGTATCCTGACGGCCCACCTGCCCAACATGGTCGTGTCAGGGCTGCTCGAAAAGCAGCTCGGCATCCGGATCTCGTATCTGACGTGGCTGAAGCTGCAGTGGCCATACCTCGGGATGTTCGCGATCACACAGGGCTGGGTGCAGTTTTATTTCCGCTCTCGCGCGGTCGCGATTCCCGGCGGTCCCGGCGCGATCGCGGCCATGCGTCGCGCGCAACCGCCAGCCACGCGCAACGACGCGATCGTGCTTGCGCTGTTCGCGGGCGTCGCCGTGCTGTGGGCAACCGAACCGCTCCATCATCTGCCATCGGAAATCGTCGCGCTGATCGCGCTCGCGCTGCTGTTCGCGCCCGGCGTGCTGCGTTTCGGCTGGGCCGAGGTCGAGCAGCGCACGATCTGGGGCACGTTGTTCCTGTTGGCCGGCGCGCTGTCGCTGTCGGCGGCAATCAGTTCGTCGGGGCTGGCAAGCTGGGCCGCGGATCACATTTATGTCGCCGCGCGCGGGCACGGCTGGTGGCTGGCCATCGCGATCGTGATGCTCGGCACGCACGTGATCCGCATCGGCATGCTGTCCAACGTCGCGGCCGTCACGATGATCGCGCCGATCGCGCTTGCCCTCGCGCCGCGCCTCGGGCTGCATCCGGTCGCGTTCACGATGCTGGTCAGCGACACCGACAGCTTCGCGTACCTGCTGCCCACGCAGATCACCGCCGGCGTCATTGCGTACAGCAGCGGCGCGTTCTCGACGGCCGACTACGCGAAGGTCGGTGTGGTGTCGGTGCTGATCGCGATCGGCTATGGCCTCTGCGTGATCGCGCCGTGGTACGCGTACATGGGCATCCCCGTCTGGGACGCGAGCGCGCCCTGGCCATTCTCGCATTGAAGCGCCTGTATTCCATCGCCATCCTTATTGAATTCCCCATGAACGAATCCAACGACATCCTCGATACCGTCGATGCCCGCGCCGCCGCGCTGCGCGACCGCCTGGGCCCGCATGTTGCGCCCGACGGACTGTACGAACGCCACAAGCGTCTGCCGTTTGCAGGGCGCGTGCGTTGCAACGTCACGCATCTCGAAGCCGGTGAGTGGAACGAAATCGTGCTCGACTATGAAGTCGGCTCATCGGGCATCGCCGACGGCGGCTGGCTGAAGGCCACCTTCAAGTTCTATTCCGACTGGGCGCTGTTCCAGACGAGCGACCCGAGCGCCGCGAACTACATCAGCGCCGAATACCATGCGGCACCGCTCGTGCCGGGGCAGAGCCCGGCCACCGTGCAGGCGCTGAACGTGCGCTTCGACCAGAAGGGGCATGAGCGGCCGTTCCAGAAGGCCGTGATCGTCGACATCGTCGACGGCTACGTGAATGCCGGCGACCGGATCGTGATTCGCCTCGGCGACCGTCGGCGCGGCCCCGGCACGCGCGTGCAGACCTTCGCCGAGGACAGCTTCCGGTTCCGGCTCTACGTCGATCCGCTCGGCACGTCGCGCTTCGTCGCGGTGCCCGGCGACGTATCGATCGACATCCGCGCCGGCGCGCCGTCCGACGTGCTGCTGAACGGCCCGCGCTTCGTACAGCCGGGCACGCGCGCGCCGTTCCGGCTGTCGCTGCAGGACCGCTGGGGTAACGCGTGCCGCGACGTCGGCGGCGCGGTACGCGTTACCGCGTACGACGCACGCGGCGAAACCGTCTACCGGCGCGAGCACGCGCTGCCCGACGCGGAGTTCGCGAGCGGCGCGCTCGACGACCTGCCGACCGATGCGGGCACGCTGCGCATCGTGGCCGACATGCCCGCGCGGCCGGACGTGCGCGCGGCCGAAGCGTGGCTCACGGTCGACGCGTCGCTGCCCGCGCCGCGCGCGCTGTATGCGGATCTCCATGTGCACGCGCATGACACGGTCGGCACCAACAGCCCCGAGTACAACGCACGCTACGCACGCGACATCGGCGGCATCGACGTGCTCGGTTATACCGCGAACGATTTCCAGATCACCGACGAAAACTGGCAACTCGGTGTCGAGGCGGTCGAGCGCTTCAACGAGCCGGGCCGCTTCGTTGTCTATCCCGTGCAGGAATGGTGCGGGAGTTCGACCGCAGGCGGCGACCACAACGTCGTGTTTCTCGGCGACGCTCGGCCGGACTTCCCGTACAACGCGCGCGGCGAGCACAACCGCACGCTCGTCTGGAACGAGGACATGAAGGGCCATACGGTCGAACTCGGCCGCTGGCCCGTCGAGGAACTGTGGGACGCGTATGCGGACGATGCCGCGCAGCATCTGGTGATGCCGCATGTCGGCGGCCGCCGCTACATCCCCGACTGGCACCATCCGGAGCTCGAGCGGCTCGTCGAGATCGCGTCGTCATGGGGGCATTTCGGCTGGCTGTACCAGGACGTGATCGCGCGCGGCTACCGGCTTGGCGTAGCGGCCAGCGGCGACGAACATCGCGGCCGGCCGGGCGGCGGCGCGCCCGGTGTGCAGGTGTTCGGCGTGCACGGCGGGCTGACCGGCGTGCTCGCGCCCGCGCTCGACCGGAAGAGCGTCGGCGAAGCGCTGCGCGCGCGCCGCACGTGGGCGACCACCGGCGAGCACAGCGCGCTGCTCGTGCGTTGCGGCGATCACTGGCAAGGCGACGCGTTTACGCACCGCGGGCCGGCGCGGCTCGACTACCGGTTGCTTGGCCAGTCAGGCTGGGAATACGTGGCTGCGTACGATCACGAAGGGCTGCTGTGGGAACGCAACCTGCATGCGGAACTCGGCTACGCCGATCGCCTGATTCGTATCCGCTGGGGCGGCGCGCGCATCCGCGACCGTTACCGCTGGGCCGCGTGGCGCGGCCGGATCCGCATCGGCAACGGCACGATTCACCGTTTTGGATCGCACGGCTTCGAGCATGTCGAGGAATCGGCATGGCGCACCGGCGCGACCGACGTCGAGTTCCGCAGCGATACCTATGGCGACGCAGACAGCATCGAGCTCGACATCGGCAATCTCGCCGGCGCGACGATCGTCATCGAAGGCACGATCGACAGCTTCGCGAAGGTCGGCGATCCGCTGCAGCGCAATCCGTTCGTGCATGCGCCTGCGTTCCGTTTTGAAATCAGCGGCGCGGAACTGCTCGCGCGCGGCGCGGCAACGCATGCGCTCGGCGGCACCGAGCTGTTCGTCGCGGTCGAGCGGCTGACCGACCAGCCGCTGCCCGTCGATCTCGCAGGCAGCATCGACGTGGCCCCCGGCAACGCGCCGTTCGGATGTCGTCCCGTGTATTTCTTCGGACGGCAGCGCAACGACAGCAAGGTCTGGTCGTCGGCGCAGTTCATCACGTTCGACTAACGTGCCTCCAGGATCGGTCGTTCACAACGCGCCGTCGCCGTCGCACGGCCAGCAGCCCTCTCGACCATTGCCGGTCGCACGATCGCCGGTCATGCATCGGGCGCGAGCACCGTGAGTACCGTGTCACGGTCCGGTTCGCGCAGTGCAGAATCGATGTGGATGCATCCAGACGATAGGTGCATCCCCGTGATTCACGACTCGCGCTCCGATCGTCGCGGCCCGGTTTGCCGCTACGCGCTCAAGCCGGGTTGCGCTCGATCAGGAACCGTTCGCGGCGCCCGCCCTTGATCCAGCCGGGCACGCGACCTCGCCCGTTCCACGTCGCGCCGGTCTTCGGATCACGATACTTCGGCGCTGCCGCGGTCTTTCGCGCGGCCGGTCTTCCGGCACCGCCCGCGCGACCGAATATCTGTCCGACTGTCAGGCCATATTCGGCGACCCGGGTGCGAACCTCGTGGATGACGGCCTCGAGTTCGGCGAGTCTCGCTTCCTCGACGCGCTTCATCAACTCGTCGGCTTGCGCCTTCAATTCGCGATAACCGGTCATGCGATTCCTCCATATTTTTACGGCGTTATAAAAGACCGAACGGGCGCGACAATACGGCCGCCGGATTTTCACGATGCAATGTCATGAAAAGGTACGACCGGAACTCGCATGCTTGAAACCGAAAAACGGATCACGCGCGTCCCGGCGCGCTTTCGGCGCGAAATTCACAGACCAGTTCGCCGCCGGTCGCGAGTTCATCGATCTGCTCCAGCGTCAACGAAACGATGGACGCGGCAATTTCATCCGAGATACCTAATTGCCGCTTTCCCTCTTCGCGGTCGATACGCAGCATGCGCTGTGCAAGCACGAGATACGCGCGGTTGAATTCCGCAATTACATCGAAGATATCGCCTTGTCCGGTCATGACCGCTCCTGAGCCGACGGCGATTCCGTGTGCCGCGAACGCGGCGCCGTTATCGAACCGTTCAGTAATAGATGCCTGAATCTATGTCATTCGGTCGACTTCATGCCGACAATTCCTAGATGGCATCAGACACGCGACAAATCGGCAATTTCATTTCGCGATTCATCGCTGTCGGATTCAGCCTAGATTCGGTCACCATTCGAAACCGGAACGCCCATACGATTTTCGGACGACGCGCGAACCATTCGCGCGAGCGGTACAGCACCGGCGAACGACGATTGCATTCCTGCATTGCCCGCCATCGGTATCGTTGGTCCTAATCCTGAACGGATGGAATCCGAAATCATGTTGAAAGTGACGAAAGCCGTATTTCCGGTCGCAGGTCTCGGCACGCGATTTTTGCCTGCAACCAAGGCCAGCCCGAAAGAGATGCTGCCTGTCGTGGACAAGCCGCTCATTCAATATGCGGTCGAAGAAGCCATCGACGCCGGCATCACCGAAATGATTTTCGTGACCGGCCGCAGCAAGCGTGCGATCGAAGACCACTTCGACAAATCCTACGAGATCGAGGCCGAACTCGAAGCGCGCGGCAAGGACAAGCTGCTTTCCCTCGTTCGCAGCATCAAGCCGAGCCACGTCGATTGCTTTTACGTTCGCCAGGCCGAAGCGCTGGGGCTCGGCCATGCCGTGCTGTGCGCGGAAAAGCTCGTCGGCAACCAGCCGTTCGCGGTGATCCTCGCCGACGATCTGCTGGACGGCCCGACGCCGGTGCTGCGCCAGATGATCGACGTATTCGATCACTATCATGCGTCGGTGATCGGCGTGGAGGAAATCGCGCCGGACGAATCGAGGTCGTACGGCGTGATCGACGGCAAACGCTGGGAAGACAACCTGTTCAAGCTGTCCGGGATCGTCGAGAAACCGGAGCCGGCAAAGGCGCCGTCGAATTTCGGCGTCGTGGGCCGTTACGTGCTGAAGCCGAAGGTGTTCGACCATCTGCGCGCGCTTCGGCCCGGCGCCGGCGGCGAACTGCAGCTGACGGACGCGATCCAGTCGCTGCTGACGGACGAGCAGGTGCTCGCCCACCGCTACGACGGCACGCGTTTCGATTGCGGCAGCAAGCTCGGGTATCTGAAGGCAACGGTCGAGTTCGCGCTGCGGCACCCGGAAGTGGCTGCGGACTTCGAAAGCTATCTGGAGACGCGCATGTCGGCGTTGCTGGTCGCCTGACGGTCGACACGCGTGGACTCGTTCATGTGGACAGCCGTCTCCGATCTCGGCGACGCGGCGATGACGTTGCCGCTTGCCGTCGTGTGCATCGGCTGGCTGACGCGGTCGACAACCGGGCCGCGTCACGCGGCGTCATGGGCGCTGATGCTCGCGGCGGGCATGGTCCTGGTCGGCGTCACCAAGATGCTGTACGCGGGCTGCGGCGTACAGATCCGCGCGATCGATTTCCGCGTGATCAGCGGGCACACGATGCTCGCGTCGGCGGTATGGCCGATGACATGCGTGCTTGCACTGCACGGCTGCGCGAACGTGCGGCCGGGCACGTCGCTGTCGCTCGGGCTCGCGCTCGGCGCGCTGATCGGCGTCGCACGCGTATTCGACGAAGCGCATACGCCGTCGGAAGTCGTCGCCGGCTGGATCGTCGGCTCGGCGGTCGCGCTGTCGTTCGTGCTGCGACATGGCGTGCCGCGCATCGACGCCCGGTATCGCGCGCTCGCCGCCGGTTCGCTGCTTGCCGTGTCGGCCGTCGCGTATGGCCGTCACGCGCCGATTCAGGCAGCGATCGAGTTGTATTCGCCGTTTCTGTGTGGGCGCTTCCACCTGGCCACTTTGCACGAAAGCACTATCCTGCCCGGCATCGCGGGGTAAGTTCGGACCGCCTGCGACACCTGCCCGGCCCGCATCCGCCGTGCAGCCGGGATCGCCATGCGCTAGTCGGCCCTCAGACCGTCACGGAAATCGACGATACGATGGAACGTAACGAAATTGGCATCGTGCTGGGAATGCGCGCCGCCCTCCGGATCGTCGAACGACGTGCGCACAACCGCGACGATATCGTTCCCGTCGAATTGCCAGTCGACATACTGGAAGCCGTGATTGTTCCAGTCCGGATGAGACAGCACCGTGCGACGCGTTGTCCAGTGCACGAGATCCGGCGACGAAATCAGCGCCACGGCATTGCGCGCGCGTTCGTAGTTGTTGCCCCGATAGAGATGGGTGACGGCGTTGCTCAGCGACCAGTAGAGTTTCGTGCGAGGATCGAAACGAATCGTGAATTTCTTGCCGGCACCGGGCATGTCGACGAATCCGGCGGCCACATCGAAGCGGGCCGCGGTGCCATCGGCGTTGACCGTCACGATCGCCGCGCGCTCGGGCAGCGCGTTGTAATAGACGCGCAATACATTCACCACGCTCCCGTCCGGCCTCGCCACCGCGTTGCCCTCGAGCCAGCCGCCGAATTTTCCGCCGAGCCATCCCGGATTCGGCGCAAGGCGATTGCTGAATGTCCAGCTGTCGGCCTTCAGCAGATCGCTGCCGACCGGTGCCGACATCATGAACGGCGAGATGCCGGTCTGCTCCACCGCTTCCATCGTCCGCCAGATGCGGCCGTTCGCGACCACCACCGGCACGGGCGCGGTGAAATACCGGCCGGCGTTCGCGAGCACGCCGCTGTCGCCATCGCGCGGTACGCTCCACGTCTTCCCGCCATCGAGCGAACGCCGAATCACCGGCACACCCGAGAACCCGCTCGTCCCGATGATGTACAGCCCCTGGCCATCGACAAACAGGGAGGACCAGTATTGCCCGCGGAGCTCGCCCAGCTTCCGCCAGGAACGACCGCGGTCACGTGACGCATACAACGTCTCGGTGTTTTGCGCGGACCCCGCACCGAATGTGTCATGCGCGACCACGTACGTTCCGTCCGCCAGGATCGCGAGCGTCGGCGAACCGAGATAGACCCGACTCGAGGCCGGACTGTGCGCAATCACGATGCCCGGCGGGGCGGACTGCGGTCGCGGCCGGGCGGGATACTGCGCGCACGAACTGCAGCACATCGCGGCCATGGCAAGCATGATTGCGGCAGCCCGTTTCGTTCGAAAGGCAAGCGTGGGTAGGGTCATGACGGCAGCGCCTATTTCTTGAACACACCGACGACATCGCCGCCGTCGACCACCAGCAACGCGCCGATCCGCTGCTGCTGCATCAGCAGCAATGCATCCTCGACCCGCGTGCCGGGCCGCACCGTGGACGGCTCGATCGACATCATGTCGGCTGCCGTGCGCCGCAATACGCCATCGCCATGCCGCTCGATCGCGCGACGGATATCGCCGTCGGTCACGATGCCCCAGCCGGCGCGCCGCTTCACGATCGCGAGCCCGAGCCGCCCGCGCGTCATCGCATCCAGCATGTCCAGTGTCGACGTGTCCTCCGTCACGAACGGCAAATCCCGGCACGCCATTTCGTCGTCGACCGTGGACAGCAGCCGGCGGCCTAGCGAGCCGCCCGGATGGAAGCGGGCAAAGTGTTCCGGCTGGAAGCCGCGCGCCCGCATCAGCGTCACCGCCAGCGCATCGCCCATCGCGAGCGTCGCCGTCGTCGACGCAGTCGGCGCGAGTTGCAGCGGGCACGCCTCGCGCTCGACGCCGATGTCGAGATGGGCGCGCGCGGCGCTCGCGAGCGTCGACGCCGGATTGCCCGTCAGCGCGATCAGGTCGTTGCCGTTGCTGCGCAGGAACGGAATCAGTTTGATCACCTCGTCCGTTTCTCCAGAATTCGAAATCGCGAGAAACGTGTCGTCCGGCGTCACCATGCCCAGATCGCCGTGATAGGCCTCGCCCGGATGCATGAAAAAGCTGGGCGTTCCGGTGCTGGACAACGTCGCGGCGATCTTCCTGCCGACGATGCCGGACTTGCCCATGCCGCACACGACGACACGGCCGCGCGACCCGAGGATGATCCCGACCGCGTCGTCGAAATTCGCGTCGAGCCGCGCGGCAACGCCGGCCAATGCGCGCGACTCGATCTCGAAGACTTGCCGGGCGGACTCAATATGGTTCTGTTGCATCATGGGTTTGCCGTTTGAGAAGGGAGACGACACGGGCGACGTCGTCGGGTGTATCGATGCCGGCAGGCGGCGCATCGTGCCAGCGCATCACGTCGATCGGCATGCCGAGCCAGAGCGCGCGCAACTGCTCGAGCATTTCCAGCTGCTCGAGTTCGCATGGCGTCGCGCTCGCGAGCGCCTGCAATGCCGCGTTCGAGTAGCCGTAGAGGCCGATATGCCGCAGGAACGCGCCGCGGTTCGAACCGCTCGCGCTGACCGGCCGGCCGTCGCGGCAGAACGGAATCGCGGCGCGCGAGAAGTACAGCGCACGACTGCGGGAATCGACGACGAGCTTGACGATGGCCGGCTCGTCGAGCAGCGCGGTATCGCCGACCGGGCAGGCCACCGTCGCGACCCCGAGGTCCGGCGCCGCGCCGCAGAAGCCGGCGAATGCCTTGAGCAGCGCCGTCGGCACCAGCGGTTCATCGCCCTGCACGTTGAGCACCGCATCGGTGTCGCGCCAGCCGAACACACGCGCGACTTCCGCCGCGCGGTCGGTGCCGGACGCGTGACCGGTATCGGTCATCGCGAAACGGATGCCGCGTGCGTCGAGCACCGCCGCGATGCGTGCGTCGTCGATCGCGACGACGATGTCGGTATCAGGCAGCGCGCGGCGCACGCGCGCGTGCACGCGGACGATCATCGGCTCGCCGTCCAGATCGACGAGCGGCTTGCCCGGCAGTCGCGTCGAACCGTACCGGGCCGGAATCACGACGCGCACGGGGCGCCCTTTATTGCACGACGTCATGACCGCTCCATTGTTCGAGCAACGGCCGATAGGCGTCGTCGAGCGACAGCCCGGCACCGGTCAGCAGATGTTCGGCCACCTCGCGCGCCACGCCGCGGCCGCCGGCCGTGCGCGCGACATGGTCGACGCGCGCGCGGACGAGCTGATGCGCATCGGCCGGCGCATACGACACGCCGACGCGTTCGATGACCGCCAGATCGTTCACGTCGTCGCCGACATACGCGATCTCGCGGTCGTCGATCCGCTGCCGCGCCTTGATGTCCGCATAACCGGCGGCCTTGTCGTCGCAGCCGGTCACCAGCACGTCGACGCCGAGCTGCGCCGCCCGCCACGTCAGCGCGCCGCTGTGCTTGCCCGACAGGATGCCGCTGCGGATGCCGTGCGCGCGCAGCAGCGCGACCGCGACGCCGTCGTGCGCGTGAAAGCTCTTCATGAACTCGCCGTCGGCCGTCACGTGCAGCAAGCCGTCGGTCAGCACGCCGTCGACGTCGAACAGCACCAGGCGCACCGCCCCGCAATACATCGCGCCGCTCACCGGATCTCGAGCGGCGCAAGCCGCTTGACCAGATCGTCGACCGCCTTCACCTGCTGCAGGAACGGGTCGAGCAGCGCGAGCGGCAGCGCGCTCGGGCCGTCGCAGCGCGCGTGGTCGGGGTCCGGATGCGCTTCGAGGAACAGCCCGGCCAGCCCGACCGCCATCCCGGCGCGCGCGAGATCGAGCACCTGCCGCCGCCGGCCGCCCGATGCGGCGCCGCGCGGATCGCGCATCTGCAGGCTGTGCGTGACATCGAAGATCACCGGGCAGTCGCCCGTCGCATCGCGCATCTGGCGGAAGCCGAGCATGTCGACGACGAGATTGTCGTACCCGAAGGACGAGCCGCGCTCGCACAGGATCACGCGCTCGTTGCCGGCCTCGCGGCACTTCGATACGACGTGCTCGATCTGCGTCGGGCTCATGAATTGCGGCTTCTTGATGTTGACCGGGTTGCCGGTCTGCGCGATCGCGACGACGAGATCCGTCTGGCGCGCGAGAAATGCCGGCACCTGCAGCACGTCGACGACATGCGAGACCGGCTCGGCCTGCCACACTTCATGCACGTCCGTGATGACCGGCACGCCGAACCGGCGCTTGACTTCGTCGAAGATCCTGAGCCCTTCGTCGAATCCCACGCCGCGATACGAGTGGATCGACGAACGGTTGGCCTTGTCGAAGGAAGCCTTGAACACCAGCGGTATGCCGAGACGGCGCGTGACCTCGACGAACGTGCCGCAGACGTCGAGCGTGAACTCGACGCTCTCGAGCACGTTGAGGCCGCCGAAGAGGACGAACGGCAGGCTGTTGCCGACCGTGACGTCAGGCGTGATCGATACATTCATACATTTCTCCACGAAATTGGATCGGCCTTGTTCGTGTTGCGACGCAGCGGACGCCGCGCAATTGCGTCGGTCGATCGCAGCCGATGGTTGTTGTCAGCGAGTCGCCCGTGCAGCATAGAGCGGCGCCAGCTCTCCGAACAAGCGTTCCTCGCCGAAACGCTGTCGCGCCTCGCTGCTCGCCCGCCGGCCCAGCTCCCGGCGTAGCGCGGCGTCGCCGGCGAGGCGCTCCAGCCACGCGACCGCGTCGGCCGCCGTCGCGTAGATCGCGCCCGTCTGCAGATGGCGCACGACATCCACGTTGCCGGCGCAGTCGGACACGACGACGGGCCGTCCGGCCAGCATCGCCTCGATGACCGACACCGGCATGCCCTCCCACGACGACGTCGACAGGTACACGTCCGCACCGCCGAGCCGGCGCGCCACCTCGTCGTGCGGCAACCATCCGGTTACCTCGACGCCGGCGTCGGCCAGCCGCGCCTTCCATGCATCGTCGCCGTCGCCGATCCAGACGAAGCGCGTGCCGCTCGCGCGCATGCCGTGCGCGATCTGCGCGAACAACCCGGGATTTTTTTGCGCGCGGACGCCGCCGACGGTCACCACGCACGGGGGGCCGTCCACCGACCGCCCGGCGGCGCCCGAACGCGCGGACGACGGGGTGTCGCCCACGGCATTCTCGACCACCACCACCGGCTGACGAAGCCATACGCGGATTGCCCGGCCTTCGCTTTCCGAGCACGCGACGTAAAGGCACTTCCGGACGCACGCGATCCACTCCAGTCCGACGAACGCCAGACGCTTCACTGCCGAGATATCGCGGCGCATGAATGAAATGCAGTGCGGGCTGTAAAAGAACGCCGCCTTCGGCAACGCAAACAGCGTCGACAGCCGCCCGAGAAAGCCGGCGAACGACGAATGCAGGTGCACGACGTCGGGGCCGATCTCGTTGAGCGTCGTGCGCAGCCGACCCACGGTCCGCAGCAGACCCTCGCCCTTCATCTGGACGTGGCGCAACGAAACCCGCGCATCGAACATCGCGGCCAGCCCGGGCGGCGTATCCGGTCGCACCGAGTAGATGACATGCACGTCGTGACCTTCGCGAGCAAGGCGATTCGCTATCAGGCACACCATCGACAATGTGCCCGTGGCGCTGGATTCGACTAAATGAGCGATTTTCATTGGCATCCGTTACATGAAATGGCTGTACATCCCGAACAGGCTGGCGGTCAGGAACGCGATCGGGTCACCCGCATAGAGCAACGGCTGGATCGACAGGTTCTTCGCGAATCCGTACACGCCGTAGGCCACGGCAACGAGCAGGATCAGCGCCTTGAACGGGCCCCGGCGCACATGCACCATGCATAACGACAGATACATCAGCGCGACCACGAAGAAATAGATGTAGATGCGCTCGAACACCTTCGTCAGATCGGAGGTCGCCACCAGCGCCAGCGCGGCGAAGTTCATCATGACCAGGCAGTGCCGCAGGCCGTGATGCGCACTTTCCGCACTGCCCCGCCACCACTTTTCCCGTCGACGCCACAGTCCGTTGCTAAGGAGGAAGATCGCGAACGCCACGGCCGCCACCCCGGCAATGCTGTAGGTATCCCACGTCGAGTAGAGGTTGATCTTGTTCGACAGATAGGAATCGTCGTTGCCGGACGCGGCGAACAGTCCCGGCGCCAGCTTCGATACGACGATCGTGATCGCGGTCAACGCAAGCGAACACCAGATTGCGATCCGGCCGAACCACCGATAGAGCAAGAACGGGACGCCCACGATCAGCGACGGGATATGCGTCAGGCCGGCCAGCACGATGGCCAGACTCGCCTTGCGTCTGCTCGCCGAGAACATGGCCATGAACAGCAGCGGAAATGCCATCGATTGCCGCATCAGGTTGCCGTACGTGCCGAAAAACGACGACGAAGACAGCAACAGCACCAGAAACAGCGGAATCGCCTGGTATTGCTCACGCCAGATCACGACCAGCAGCCAGGAGAAGAACACGACGAAAATCAGCAGGAACGCGGTGTCGGTTACGCCGACCAGGCTCGCGGCACCATGCAGAACGGAGAACGACACGATCTCCGGTTGCCGGATCATGTACTGCCAGATTCCGAGCGACTGCATCTTGTACATGAAGTCGAGATACTGAAGCTTGTCGTTGCCACCGTCCTGGAACGGCAACTTGAGCGCGATCAGCGGACCCATCACGATGACGGCGCCGACGCACGCAACCAGCACCAGGAATCGGTCCGGCTTTCGCTCAGCCCCGGCCAGCACCAGAAACAGCAGGTAGAAATAGAAGGCGCCGAACGAAAACAGCAGCGCGAACGCCCCGCCGAGCACCATTGCACCGGGCAGTATCACGCGCTCGTGACCGCGAACCGCAAACAATGAAAACGCATTCATGTCCCGCCCTCAGATACCCGGCCCGCGCCCCGCGGCCGCATCGATATACGCGAGCACGCCCGACCGCTCGATCACGCGCCCCCATTCGAGCGACTGCATCGTGGCCGGGTCGGGGCGGCTCGCGCGGATTCGCGACAGCGGAAACAGTTCGTCGAAGATCGTCGCGCCGGTGACGTGGCACTGGATGCCGAGCTCGTTCGCAGTGCGCACGTTCGACGGCGCGTCGTTGCAGACGATCTTCTTGCCGAGCGACGCGTATTCGAGCAGCTTCGTCGGCGTCTGGAAGCAATGCGGCCGGTGATACGGAAAGAAGCACACCGCGTATTCGCTGTCGCGAACGATGCGCAGCGCGTCGGGCTGCGGCACGCGGCCGACGAACCGGATGCCGGGCGTATCGCTGAACGCCGCGCGGATTTCGGGTTCCGGCTGGCCGACCAGCACGAGCGTGTCCGTCGCGTCGCGCCGCGCGTCGCGGTAGGCGGCCAGCACCTTGTGAAAGCCGCGTTCACGGCTCATTTCACCGATATAGCAGAACCTTCCGGACGGTGTACGCACGGCGTCGGCATCGGCGCCGGCGTCGCCCCGGGCGGCGACCTCGCCATCGGTGCCCGCCGGATCGAAGATCCAGTCGGGCACGCCCATCGGCAACAGCAACGATCGCACGTCGTCGCGAAACGCCATCGCGTCGCGCATGCGCTCGTTCTGGAAAATCCGCAGATCGGGCCGGACATTGAGCATCCGCTTCATGTAGTCCTTGACGGCCGCGAGCCGGCCGACCGACAGCGAGCGATAGTCGTGAATCACGAACTTCGCGGGCGGCAACGCACGATAGAAGCCCATGATGCACCACAGCACGCACCCGTCCCGATCCGGAAAACGCGCGTAGGCATCGAGGTCGCCGTCGAATACCTCGAATCCATGCGCGCGCAGGCAACGCCCGTAGGCGGCGATCTCCGGATAGTTCGCCTTGCCGGGATGCAGAATGAACACTTTCATTTCGGTTCCTGTCCGTTGTCGAGGATGCGCGCCGGAACGCCGACGGCGACGCGGCCGTCCGGCACGTCGGTCAGCACCACCGCTCCAGCGCCGATCCGCGCACGGTCGCCGACCCGAATCGCGCCAAGCGCGACGCTGTGAACGCCGAACTCCACGTGGTCGCCGATCGTCGGAACGCCGCTGATCGTGCCGTCCTTCAGGAGGGTGTTGCCGATGGTCACGCCGTGTCGCAGCGTGCAGTAGTCGCCGATCACCGCATACCCGTTGATCACGAGGCCCGTACCGTGATAAATCGTGAGCCCCTTGCCGATCTTCGTCTTCACCGGAATCTCGATGCCCATCAGCCAGTCGCACAGCACGATGTACAGCAGGATGAGCGGCGCGCCGGCCAGCAGCGTGAGCGGGCTTCTGCACGCGAGGTAATGCACGATCCGGTAGAAGACCACGACGCTGCGCGTCTTGACGAACGCATTGCGGCGGCAGTCTTCGGCGATCGCGTCGGCGGTCTGTCGCAACGTGACGGCCATGTCAGTGCCGCCTCGCGAACACGCGCCGCGCCGCCTCGGCGGGGATCCGCCCGGCGCCGAAGTAATCGATTCCATCGATCAGGAACGAATGGATGTACTTCAGCAGCCGGTCGCGGTCGAACTCCTTGTAGAAACAGCGGCCGAGCGACACCACGCGCTTGCCGTACAGCATCGCCTCCAGCCCGACCGTCGAATTGATCGTGACGACCGCATACGCGTGCCTGAGCAGGTCCGTCGTCGGCGACGTGACGATTTCGAACTGATAGGTCTCCTGCAGGCGCACGATCGCGTCGATCTCGGCCGCGTCGGTCTCGGCCGGGTGAAGCTTCACGAACAGGTCGGCGCTCTCGTTCGCCGCGAACTCGAACGCATGGCGAATCGCATCGAGATTGCCGACGTCCGAATGCAGCTTGATCTGCGTGTCGCCGGACACCTGAAGCGGCAGGAACACATAGCGGCAGGCCGACAGCGTGTCGGCCGACAGGTACGTGGCCTGTCGCGGCGCCGGCATCCCGTTGCGCGCGCGCACGCTGGCCAGGCGCCGCCGGGCGACCCCACCGCTGAGCGCCTTCAGCACATAGTTGGTCGCGGACGTGGCCTTGCGCGCGAGCGACGTTCTGGCCTGCGGCAGCGGCATCCGCTTGTCGCGTTCGTAGGTCGACAGCCAGTGCGCATGCGTCTGCGCGTCGGGCAGCGGCAGGCGATCGATCACATCGGGATTCCGGCTGATCGTCGACAGCGCATTGACGCCCAGCGGGTCGACGAACAGCTTGCCCGGCAGATTCGAGATCTCGATGAAGCGGGTCGCCACGCCGTACGCCGTGCATGCCTGTCGCACCGCGCGACACACCAGTTGCTGCCCGTTCCACATCACGCACTGCTCGATCCGCAGGCCGCGCAGGACTTCCGACGCGATCTGGAAGATCGCCGCCGACTCGCGCTTCGCGCGGGCCTCCGTCATCTGCCCGTTCAGCACCTCGATCGACAGCTGGTACGGCGTGCGGTCGGCCGGCTGGCCGTCGGCCACGTCGATCGGCATCAGCCGGTTCAGGTACACCGACCGGTAGCCGCCCAGCAGCAGGCCGAGATGCGCGACGGGTTCGCTTGTCAGGAATGCGAACTCATACTCGTGCCGGACCGCGCTTACCAGGCGGGTGGCGAAGTAGTAGCGCTCGAGTGAATCGATGACTATCAGGATCATGGTGTGCTCGTTCGTCGTATCGGCGATCTCACGCCAGCGCCCGGGATCGGGACAGGTTCGTGCCGAGTACCCGGTACGTCAGCGCGATGCCGGCCGCCATCAGCGCCGCGCCCGTCAGCGAAAAAATCTGCACGCTCGTCGGGGCCGACAGGTTCATCAGTCTCGCGATGCCCAGCGCGCCGGCCAGACACACGCCGCAGGTCAGTTGAAACAGGAAATCGGTGCGCTGCGCGCGCGCGGCCAGGAAGATCTGCGACAGCGGCACGTAGATCAGCTGCAGCGCGAACAGCGGCATCAGGCTGTGATAGAACCCGACCGAGCCGCGCCAGCTTTCGCCGAAGAACAGGTTGACGAGCGGCGCGAACAGCAGCAGCCCACCCGCCATGTACACGACCGCGAGCCCCGCGAGCGCGCGTGCGTAGGTCCGGTACACCCGCGGCACCGTCGTGCCCGCATCCGGTCGCGCCATCGCGCCGATGGCGTCGCGCCGGAACACGCCGCCGACGCTCTGCGCGATCAGCGACACCGGAAAGAAGCCGAGCCGGTAGGCGGCGGCAAAATAGCCGGCGCTCTGCGCATCGAACCAGTGCGGAATCGCGATCGACAGCGCATAGGTCAGCACCGATGCGCACAGCGTCGACGGCAGGATATACAGCGCGAAGCGGCGGTTCCTGACGAAGAACCCGCGCGAAAGCCTGAACGAATAGCCTGCGCGATAACCGGTGAGCAGGATCGCACCGGCCATCACGACCGAGACCGCCGCGGTCACCCATGCGTACAGCGCGAACACGTCGACGTGCCCGCACGCGGGGTACGCGAGCGACAGCATGAGGCCGGCGAGGAACACGCCGTTGACCACCACGCGCGACAGCGCAATCCATCCGTAGCGCCTCAGGCTGTTCAGGTAGGAGCCGGCGGCCAGTTGCACGAACGTTGCCAGCGCATAGACGGCGACGAGATACAGGTCGGTACGGCCGGCGATGGCGATCGCCATCGCGAACACGGCAACGACGACCAGGCTCAGCGCCGTCACGTTGACGAACGCGTTGAACGACTCGCCCGGCGCGTCGTCGACGCATGCGAGTTCGAAGCGGAATGCGAGCAACGTGCCGGCGAACGTCGCCAGCGCGAGCAGGTAGTTGAAGTGGCCGAGCGACTCCGGCCCGAACCGCCGTCCGATCACGAAGATGCAGACGAACAGCGCGATCTGCCCGATCACGACGCCGGCCAGCGAAACGATCGAATCCCTGGGGTTGATCATTGCGCCTCCCTGCGCGGCGCGCGGCCGAGATCGCGTGCCGGGCCGCCGACGGCAACGCGCGCGTCATGCATCGTGCGCCCCGTATTCGTACGCGACATACCGGTAGCCGCCGTACTTCGAACCGTACCCGTACTGTCCGAGCCGCGGATTGACGCCGTTGAAGATCACGCCGTTCAGGCGAATGCCGTTCTGCGCGAAGCGCTTCGCGGATTCGCCGATCTCGCCGAGCTTCGTCTTGCCGGCCAGCGTGACGAGCAGCGCCGTGCCGGCGAACGCGCCGAGAATGCCGCTATCGGGCACGGCGAGGACCGGCGCCGAGTCGACGATGACGATGTCGTAACGCGACGACAGATCGTCGAGCAGCGGTGCGAGATTCGGGTTCAGCAGCAGTTCGGCGGGATTCTTCGGCATCGTCCCGGTCGAAATGAAATCGAGACCGTCGACCACCTCGCGATGCATCACGTCCTCCACGCGCGCACCGCCGGCGATCAGTTCAGTGAAGCCCCGGTCGCGCGGAAAGCCGAGATAGTCGTGCAGTCGGCCTTTGCGGATGTCGCCGTCGATCAGCAGCACGCGCTTGCCGGCGCTGGCCATCACGACCGCGAGGTTCGACGAGATGAACGTCTTGCCGACGGCCGGCGCCGGGCCGGCGATCATCACGATGTTGTTCTTCGCCTCGAGCATCGCGAACTGCAGCGCGGTCCGCAGGCTTCTCAGACACTCGACGGCGGGCTCGTTCGGGAAGTCGATCGACAGGACCGACTTGTGGCCGCTCTTGCGCGCGGCCTCCTCGGCCAGATCGCGCTGGTGCTCGCTGATCGGCACGGTCGCGTATACCGCGAGGCCGAGACGGCGCTCGATCTCGTTGTGATCGGAGATGCCGTGGAACAGCATCGAGCGGACGATCGCGGCGCCGCAACCGGCGAGCAGCCCGAGCAGCAGCGACGCCACCGCGACGAGCGCCTTCTTCGGCCGCACCGCCACTTCCGGCACCGCCGCCACGTCGACGAGGCGCACGTTGCCGACCTTGCCGGCCTGCACGAGTTGCAGTTGCTGCATGTTGTTCAGCAATGCCGTGTAGAGATCGGTGTTGACCTTGACGTCGAGCATCAGCCGCACGGCTTCCTGCTGAAGGTCCGGCAAGCGCCGGATCTGCAGCTCGGCGGTGTTCCGATAGCCGTTCAGCGCCGCGATCTGCTCGTCGAGCGCGGCCACGCTCGGATGCCGGTCGGTGAAACGGGACATCAGCTCCTGCCGCTTCTGCTGCAGTTCGAGCAGGCGCGTCTTCGCGTCGGCCGTCTGGACCAGCGCGAGCTTCGCTTCCTCGGTGAGATCGACCGTACCGTGCTCGTTGCGCAATTTCGTCAGGCGCGCCTCGGAATCGGTCAGCTGCTGCTTGAGCTGCGGCAGCTGCGCGGTCAGGAATTCGAGCGACTGCGCGGCCTCCGCCGATTTCCGTTCGATGTTCTGCCGCACATACTGGCGGCCGATCTCGTTCATCGTGTCGCTGACCCATTTCGGATCGGTACTCTGCAGGCTGGCGACGACGACGTCCGACTGCTTCACGCGCTCCTGGACGTTCAGGCGGTCCCGGATATCCTCGATCGTCTTCAACCGCGAGTTGCGGATCAGCACGAACGCGGCGCCGGGCTTCGCGACGATCGCATCGACGCGCAGCACGATCGGGCCGCGCGGCGACCGGAAGTGCTCGAGCGTGCCGACCGTGCCGTCGACCGCGGCATCGAGATCGCCGCCTTCGAGCCGATAGCGCTTGCCGCCCAGGCTCGTCAGTTTGAACGTGTCGCCTTCATTCTTGCGCGGCACGTCGAACAGCGTCACGTCGATCCGTTCGCGGCCCCATGCGTAGCCGCCGAGCCCGGCCACGCCGGGATCGGACAGGCCGTCGCCGTGGCGTGCGATCCAGTCGCCGATCAGCGGAAAGCGCTTCGGCGATGCATCGATGAAGAGGTTGAGCTTGTCCACCGCGCGTTCGACGACCAGCCTCGACGCGAGAATCTGCTGTTCGGCAGCGGCGGACGACTTGACGTCGAACAACGCGGACACGTCGCCCAGCAACGACTTGGCGGCCGACGTGTCGGGACTGTCCTCGACCTGGACCATGATGTTCGCCTCGAACACAGGCTTGCCGAGCATCGCATACGCGAGGCCCGCGATCAGGAACACGCACGTGATCGTCGCGATCAGCCAGCGACTTTCCATCAGGATGTCGAGCACCGCGACAAAATCGGTCTCGCTGCCGTCTTCGGCGGTTTGCTGCGGCGGAGCGGATTGTTGAGTCATAACGATATGAGGCGAATGAGTTCCAGTGGGGCATCGACCAACGGCCGCGTCAAACGATACGAAGGCGCTTCGACCACTCGGTTACGCCGAGCTCGATCAGCCGTGCGCAGCGTTCGAATACGAACCTCGGCTGGCGGTACGGATCGTGCACATCGAAATCCGTGTACTCGCCGACGCGAAACACGCGTCCCCGCACGAACGGAAACTGGTTCTCGAGCGATACGCGCTGCCGCCTGTCCATCACGAGGATCAGGTCGGCGTCGGTACACAGCGACCGGCCGATCTGCTGCGCACGATGCGTCGACACGTCGAATCCGCGCAGGCGCATGACGTCCTGCACATACGGCGCGGCCGGCATGCCGACGAGTGCGTTCAGGCCGGCGGACGCAACGCGGCGCCCGGGCATCGCCTGGCGCAGCATCGCTTCGGCCATCGGGCTGCGGCAGATGTTTCCCTCGCAGACGATCAGAATGGATTCGATCATTTGGTCGCAATTGCCGCGGTCAGGCCGGCATTGATGGCCGGCAGCAACAGGCTCAGCACGCGGCTGAACCGGACGAGGCCGTTGCCGTCGACGTACACGATGTCCTTCGGCTTCAGCTGGAACTGGTTCGCCAGCACCATCGCGACCGGCGATTTGGCATCGAGGTGGTAGACCTGCGGCTGCTCGTCCTGCGTGCCGCGCACCACGTAGAGTTGCGCGGCGTCGGCCGTGTTCGCGTTCAGGCTGCCGGCCTGCGAAATCGCTTCGCTCAGCGTCAATCGGCCATTGCGCATCGGCAACGCCGTCACGGGCTTGTTGACCTCGCCCATCACGAACACGCCGCTCTCGTCGCGCGGCAGCACGCGCACCAGGTCGCCGTTCCGCAGTACGATCTTCGACGGATTGCGGCCTTGCTCGGCCATCTCCGTCAGGTCGATCCGGCGCTCGACGCCGTCGCGCACGAGGACGATCCGGCTCTGGTCGGCCGCCGCCGAAAAGCCGCCCGCCCGCCCGATCGCGTCGTACAGCGTCATCGGGATGTCGTTCAGCGGCTGCGAGCCCGGCGTGTGCACCTCGCCCTCGAGATAAACCTGTTTTGCGCGAAACGACGCGATGCGCACCGTGACCTGCGGATTCCTGAACGTCTTGTCGAGACGGCGCGTGAGCTGTGTCTGCACTTGCTCGGCCGTCAGCCCCGCAACCGGCAGCCGGCCCGCATAAGGAAACTGCAGCGTGCCGTCCTGGTCGACGACGAAACCCGGCGGCGCGTCCGCCGCCCGCGGAGCGGCCTGTGCGGGCGCGCCGAGCGCCGCCGCCAGTTCGGGGTGGTCCCATACCGTGATCTGCAGCACGTCGCCGCGGCCGATGGTGTAGGCGTCCGGCGACGCGACGATGTCGCGGGCTTCGCCGCGCGTACCGCGCTCCATCTCGCGCATCCGCCGAATCAGCGACAGGTCGATGTTCGTGACCGGAACCGGCAGCGCGACATTCTCGTCCGGCGTGGTTCCGCTCTGCAGCGGAATCGACGGAGGTTGCTGCATGCGCATGCCTGGCGCAATGCCGCACGCGCCCAGCAATGCGCACAGCGGCAGAATCATCGCCAGCGGACCGACACGCGACGGTCGGCGCGGCGCGGACAAGCGCGCCGACTCGATTTGATGCAACCTCTGCATTACAACCTCGCACTTGTTCTAATTTGAAATTGCTCCGATCGCCTCGCACCGTGCGGCGCGAGTACAGCACCCCTGTCAAGATCGGACATGCGTCCTGCCACTACAAATCCAGCGCCTGCCATCGCGACGGCCCGCCGCGCGCATTCCCCGGCGGGCCCGCGGCGACGGCTAGTACGCGCCCGAACCGCGCAACACCACGTTGATCGTCCGGAAGAGAATGCCGATGTCGCGACGCAGCGACCATTCGCGAACGTAGGAAACGTCGAGCGATACGCGCGTCGAATAATCGGTGTCGTTTCTGCCGCTGACCTGCCAGAGGCCGGTCATGCCGGGCTTCGCCATCAGGTAGTAGCGCACGTCGGCGCCGTAGCGTTCGAGCTCGGCCTCGACGATCGGTCGCGGCCCGACCAGGCTCATGTCGCCCTTCAGCACGTTCACCAGCTGCGGCAGCTCGTCGAGACTCGTCTTGCGGAGAAAGCGGCCGATGGGTGTGATGCGGACATCGTTCTTCAACTTGAATTCACGATCCCATTCCGCGCGGGCGTCCGGGTCGCGCTCCAGCAGCGCCTTGAGCACCGCATCGGCATTCGTCACCATCGAGCGGAACTTGAGGCACTTGAACGGCCGGCCGTTGCGGCCGACGCGCTCGTGCCCGAAGATCGCCCGGCCGCCGTCGCGCCGTACGGTCCATGCGATGCCCAGCAGCGCCGGCGCCAGCACGACGAGCAGCAACGACGCGCCGACCAGGTCGAAGCTGCGCTTGACCATCTGCTTGATTCGTCCGACCGTGCGGTGGCCGAGCTCGCGCTGGCCGCGCAGGTCGGCGTGCGCGATCGCGGCCGCTCGAACCTGGCCGCCGGCACGCTCGATCATCCCGAAGATCGCGAGCGTCAGCGCGCGGAACGCAATCAGGCCGATCCCGCTCGCGAGCGTCCAGTACACGAACCATTCGCTCGACAGCACGTGTGCGCGATGCAGGATGTAAAGGAGCGCGGTGCTCATGCCCTGCACGACGATCCACGCGAGCACGGTCCGGCCGAGCACGTGCAGCGGCGATCGCGTGCGCGTGATCTCGTAGATGCCGCAGGCGGGAAATACCGACAACGCCAGCGCGGCGGCAAAGGCAACCAGCGCACCGTCGAACAGGGATCCCCGCGCACCGCCGGTGGCGCCGATCAATGCCGGAATGAACGCGCCCAGCACGATCAGCCCGATATCGGTCGCTCGATTGATCAACGAATTCATTGATATGAACTCCTAATTCATCATTCAACACCCGTTCGCTCGGCGCACCGGCGCTTCACGTCTACATTTCATTTCGCCCGGGGTACACGTCCGGTCATGCCGCGGCGCGCTGCCGGGGGCTTGCCGGTTCGAATGGCTTGCCGTTTGCTCGTCGCGACGTCGTTGCCTCAGTGTTTCCGCAGTGCGGCATATTCGGCGCGACTCGCGCTTTTATCGCTTGCGTCCGAATTCGCCTTGTTGATGGCGGAAGAAATCAAGGCCGATTCCGTGGCGGAATTATTCGAGTGATTTCACGATTGGTCCGGTGAAATACCATTCCAAATGACGTGCGATTTCGATGAGCGATTCCCGAATTCCGATCGCCATATCGACACGCCATTTCACGCCAATGCGTGATTCATCTTGCCGGTCTTGTCCGGCGCACCGGGCAGCGATTGCATCGCCGGTCACCGCCCGGAATATGCGAGCGAGCATCGGCCGGATGACGTCGGCGCGAATGCTGGCTCGGGGAATAAAAAGGCCTGCACGGTGCGCTAACGGCGACACGGCAGGCAAAATTCCGAGGAGAGCCGGGGTGCCGCCTCCTCGAAAGGCCAGTCGATAACTTAATCGAGTGGAAACGTGTTCTGGACGGCTGGTGTCGGACCGCGCCACGATTGTGGCCGAATCCACCTTCGTCGCATGGCGATCGACGGATATCCGTATTTTTTATTCCGGAATGACCAGCATGTCATTCGAACGAAATACTGTTTATCCGGATATCGACTATTTTCAGCGCGATGAATTTCCGCACATCGGTTTCGAGTGGCGAACGGCGATCGCGCGCCTAGGATGTCGCACCGTTCATCCAGTCGCTCATGTCCGACGCATACAGCATCTCCGCCGAAGCGTCGCCGCCATTTCGAGCCGTGGCCCGGTATTCGGTCGGTGAAGTCTGCAAGTGCTGGCGAAACAGCTTGGCCATCCGGTCGCCACTGCCGAGGCCGGTTCGTCTCGCGACCTTGTCGGCCGGAAGATCTGTCTCGATCAGCATGCGGCAGGCCTTTTCGAGGCGGATTCTCAACACGAACTCGGTCGGCGTGACACCGATCTCGTTCTTGAAGCGACGCAGGAAATTGCGCTCGCTCATGGCAGCGGCCTGCGCCTCGTCCGCGATGGAGATTCGATTCTCGCTGTTGACACGCAGGTGATGTGCCGCCCTCCGGATCAACGTGCTGGCCCGCGCGACACGTGCGCCGAACAGCACGTCGGTCAGCTTGCGATTCGCACCGGACACCATGCACGTCACGATTTCCTGCGCGATTTCGTAGCCCATGTCGACGCGCACGATCGACAACGCATCCGAGAACGGCCCATCGTCCTCATCACCGGCATGTTCGACGTCGTCGCGTCCGGCGTGCGAAGCACCGCCGCCGTCCACCGCCGGCGACGCCTTGTCGACCTCCTTTTGCGCCAGATGAATCTGCGTCAGCAACTTCCGGCCACCACTGCTGCCCCTGACGACACGCGCACGCTGATGCGCGTGCCTGAGCCACGCGATCAACTGCTCGTCGAGTTCATCGATCCCGCCTTGACCGCTCAGAACGAACATCGCGTGAAGCGTGCTTGCCTCGAGCGTGCGGGCTGCGTCCGTCCAGATCCCGACACCGGACGACGAACGAACCGGGCCGCCATTAATCGAATAAAGCCGTAATTCATAATGGTCGGCGAATGCGCCGTCCGCTCGACCAAGTTCATTGGCGAGTTCGAAAACCGCAGCCAGCTTGCCCATCTGCATAATCGAAAAACCTTCGAGCAACAGTATGATTACGCTTGCTCGTTGATGCCCGTTTCCGGGGCCTCTACCACGATTCACGCTTAACCCCGTCGATGAATGATTCGACACTGTTTGCATCTTACGGCCCTTTGACAATTTCTTACATTTCTCGATTTCTGCGCCGCATCATATGCGGCGGCCCTCGTCCGCCGATTTATCAATGTCTGTTTTCGACGTGTTGTTGTCGGAATCAATCAAGCCGATGATACGGCACTATTTATTGACAATCGTCGAATCCGATGCAAATGCATTCACAAGGCCCGACGAAAAATTGACGTAAATCATTGACCAGGGATATCGAATGGGATAGTGCGAGGACCGTCCAGCTCCAGACGATTGTGAAGGAATTGGGGCCGTCCAATCCGCTGCAAATGCCGGCCGGCAATGCAGGAACTGATGAGGGACGGTGCCGCGGCGACCATGCGCCAGCAATGCGGAGCCCGTTTCGGCCGTGGATCGTCAGATACCGCCCGCGTTCGGTTGAAACCGGCGCCCACTGACAGAACGGCGATACTTGCGTGCCGCCGCGCGCAAATCCGGGCAGCTATTCCCATTATTCGTGCATTTCCTCAGCACGCTTAAGTCGACACCGAGCGCACCGCGCGTTAAACGCAATGCAGACGGCAATCAATGGAAATTTCGTGAGTTCTGCCCGACGATCGCTGAACACGAATCGACGGCGCCGCGTGCGAATCGTATACGCGTCGATTTTGCGCGAACGTTCGCCACGGAAGTATTCATCGGATGTTATTGAAAATTCGTGCAACCGCCCTGTATCGACAATCGAATATCAGTGGCGTCGCTGAATATTTCGTTACATTTTCGGGTAAACGTTCTCGTTGAATTCGAATTTACCCGTGAACGAATGCGCGGATCGGTGCACCAATGTCGAGCCAACGATGTATTCGGCACATGAAAGTCGCAGTCGACAGGTAACGCGATGCGGACCTGCGTCCAGGCTGGTTTCGACGGTAACGGCTGATCGCGCGGCGGACACGGCGACGTCGCGATACCCGTGCTGTTCCGTCATGTCTCTACCGCAAATCAGAACAGCTTCGTGATCGCATGATCGAAGCTGTGCCGGCGCATACCGTAGTAGCGGGAGAGCGCACCGACGGATCGTTGGCTCATGCATCGGCCCGTCCAGCCCGTCCGGCTGCCGATCATGGAAACGAGCTTGACGACGCATGATTACGGCATGTTACACACGCACGTCGCTCCCGGAGCGGTCGACCCTTGCCCGTCCGACATGGTCCGGCGCGACGGACGCGTCGCGCGCGAACACGATCGGCAAGCGGCGGGCGGCGGGCCACGGGCGCGCCGCTCACGCCAGTGAATCGATTCAGGACCGACGATAACGTACGCGAGCGCCGGCCGCTGCTCGGCGTCGAGATTGCTCTACGATGAGCGACAAGCGTACGTCCGTTGGGCCCCGGGGGGCATCACGATTGCCGAAACGACGCACCGTAAGCACTGTCCGGCAGGCGATCGCCGCCCCCCAGGCGCGAGCGGAAGGTCCCGTCCGGCGGCGTCGTCCGGTACAGGCCGCGCTTCTTCAATTCCGGCACGATCAGTTCGGCGAAATCGTCGAATGTGCCGGGGCTGATCAGCGGATTGAGCATGTAGCCGCTCGTCGTCGACTGCCGCGCATGCTCGGCGATCCGGTCGGCGACTTCGTCCGGCGAGCCGACCAGGATCAGGTCGGTGCCGCGCGTCACGCTCGCGAACCTGCGCCGCACGTCGCCGGCCGTCAGCGGCTTGCCGCTGCCGTCCGGCCGCATCACGTAGGACGTCAGCCCTTCGGTCTGCGTGGTCAGCGGCTCGTCGTCCGCATAACGATCGATGTCGATGCCGGTGTCGCCCGCGTAGCTGACGAGCTGTGCCTGCAGGTGATAGTGCTGCTGCAGCGCGTGGTATTTCTCCTTCGCGTCGCTCGACGAGCGCGCCGTCACGATCCGCAGCACCGTCAACGCCTTCACGTCGTCCGCCGCACGGCCGTTTTCGACTGCAAGCCGGCGAATCTCGTCGAGACCGGTGCGGATCTCGTGCGGATTCGACTTCGCGACGAACACCACTTCGGCGTGCTTTGCCGCGAATTCGCGTCCGCGCCCGGACCAGCCGGCCTGAATCAGGACGGGCGAGCGCTGCGGCGACGGCGCGCATACGTGCGGGCCGTGCACGCGATAGTGCGCGCCTTCGTGCGCGATCGGCCGCACCCGGTCGCCGCGCGCATAGCGCGGCGCCTGCTTGTCGGCAACCACCGCGTCGTCGGCCCAGCTCCCTTCCCATAGCTTGTACACGACATCGAGAAACTCCTCCGCGCGTGCGTAGCGTTCGTCGTGGCCGATCATCCGGTCGAGCCCGAAATTGCGCGCCGCGCTCGTCAGGTAGGACGTCACGATGTTCCAGCCGATCCGGCCGTTGCTCAGGTGATCGAGCGTGCTGAAGCGGCGTGCAAGCGCGAACGGATGTTCGTAGGTCGTGCTCGCGGTCACGCCGAACGCCAGCCGCTCGGTCTGCGCGACGAGCGCCGGGATCAGCATCATCGGATCGTTGGCCGGCGACTCCACCGCCCACTGCAGTGCGGCGTCGGCCGACCCGCCGTACACGTCGTACAGGCCGAGCACGTCCGCGAAGAACAGCATGTCGAGATCGGCCTGCTCGGCCTTGCGCGCGAGGTCCGACCAGTACGCGAGCGTATTGGCGCGCAGCCGTTCGTCGGCGGGATGGGTCCAGAGGCTCGGCGCACCGCCGCAGCCGACGCTGGCCTGTTCATAGAGGGAAAACAGCAGGGGTCGAGGATCGGACATCGTCATGCTCAATGCGGAACAGGGGAATCAGTTGGGTGCCGCCCACTCGCCCGACGACGCGTGACGTGCGCGCACGGGTGCGCGGTCGTCCGACTCGCGCGTCAGGTAGCGATTGAGGCGTCTCTCGAGACGGGCGGCAGGAATCGTCAGCAGCGCGACCAGCACGACATAGATGATCGCCGCGCCGGTCAGCGGTTCGTACACGCGCAACGTCTCGAAGCGCAGCGTGTTGGCCGTCCCCATCACGTCGAACACCGTGATGGTCGACGCGAGGACGGTCGATTTCAGCAGCAGGATCGCTTCGCCGGTGAGCGCGGGCAGCGCGAGCCGCCACGCGCGCGGGCCGACGATCCGGCGCAGCACGCCCATGCGCGTCATCCCGTACGCGTAGCCGGCCTCGATCTCGCCGGCCGGCACGCCGGCGATCGCGCCGCGCAGGATCGTCGCGACATACGCGCTCTCGTTTACGCTCAAGGCAACGACGGCATACCAGAACGCGTCGCGCAACAGAGGCGATGCCCAGCTGTCGCGCATCCATTCGCGCGGCACGATCTGGCCGAATCCGTAGTACAGCAGATAAAGCTGCACCAGCAGCGGCGTGCCGCGAATCAGCATGATCCAGCCGCGCGCGGACCAGCGAAGCGGCGCGTGGCGAGCGCCGGCGGCAAGCGCGAGCGGCACGCCGAGCAGCAGGCTGGCCGTGCCGGACAACAGCATCAGCGCGACCGTCGTCGGCACCGCGGCGAGCAGCTTCGGCATCACCGTATCGAGCAGGAACGGCATCGAGAAGATCATGTGTTTGCGCTCCGCATACCGCGGTGCGCGTATCGCTCGAGCGCGGCGAAGAGCCCCGTCGACGTGATGCTCAGCAGCAGGAACAATGCCGCCGTGACCACGTAGAAGAACACGTAGTGCCGGGTCGCACCGGCGGCGAGCTGGCTCGCCTTCAGCAGATCCGTAAACGATCCGAGCACGCTGATGAACGACGCATCCTTGGTCGCGTTCAGCCACACGTTGCCGACACCGGGCAGCGCAAGCCGCGCCGCGGCCGGGAGCCGGATGCGCATCAACGTCTGCCACGGCGTCATCCCGTACGCGTACGCGGCTTCGATCTGGCCGACCGGAACATTGACGAGCGCCGCGCGGAAGATGTCGGTGAGATACGCGCCCTGGATAAAACCGAGCGACAACGCAGCGACGACGAACGGATCGAATGCGAAGCCGTCGGACACCAGGCCGCTGCGGCGCAGGGCCGCCTCGGCAGCCGGTGCGACCGCGTAGAACGCGAGCAGCAAGCACAACAGTTCGGGCAGCGCGCGCACGAGCGTCGTGTAGAGCCGGATGAGCCACGCGAGCGGCGTGTACCGCGACAGCTTCCCGAGTGCGCCGGCGATGCCGAGCAGCGTCCCGGTGCAGAACGACGCCGCCGCGACGCCAAGCGTCAATGCAAACGCACCCGCGAAGATGCGCCCGTAACCGCCTTCGCCGAATGCGAGCAGCGCCAGCAGCGCCAGCAGCGAGTCGTCCACTGCCATCGCTTCAGCGGCCCTTCTCGATCGTGCCCTTCAGGTTCGGATAGCGCGCGGTAATCGCATCCCACGTGCCGTCCTGCTGCAGTTGCGCAATCGCGGTCGACAACCTGCCGCGCAGCGCATCGCCTTGCCGCACGCCCGCGCCGATGCCGAGGCCCAGCACCGGATTGTCCGCGCACACCGTCTTGACCTCGTAATCCTTCCCGTCGCGCGATGACAGGAACGCCGTGAACAGCCCCTTCGCTTCCTGCACATAGTCGACCCGGCCGGAGACCAGATCCGCGAGCGCATTGTCGAACTTGTCGAAGGCCTTGATCTGCGCGTCCTGCTTGAACCGGGCGTCGAGGAACGCCGAGAAGTTCGTGCCCGCCTCGACACCGATCACGCGGCCTTTGAAGCTCGCGGGCACCGCGCAATCGACGCGGCGCCGATCGCTTTTTGCGCCGACGAATACCGTCGGCGATTCGTAGTAGGCACGGCTGAAGTCGATGGCCTTCTGCCGTTCGCCGGTAATCGTCATCGACGACCAGATCACGTCGATCTTGCGGTTCTGCAACGCCGGAATCAGGCCGTCCCATGCAATGTCGGTGAGTTCGCAGCGCACGTTCAGCTTGCTGCACGCGGCATCGAGCACATCGATTTCCCAGCCCTTCCACTTGCCCGTGGCGTCCTTCGAGAAGAACGGCGGATACGATTCGGCGTCGATGCCGACGTGCAGCGTCGGTTGAGCCGCATGCGCGGCGGACGCCGCGCCAAGCATGAACAGCGCGGCCGCGGCGGTGCGCGCCCGGGAATGCGTCAAACGATTCATTTGGCTGATTTCTGAAATAACGTCGGAATCACCGGCGTCGCAACCGGCAGGAGGCGAGACTGTAATGCCTGCCGATGCGTGTCCCAAATGGTCATTTTTGCGATGGATATCCGATCCGGCGATATGCGACGCGAGTCGATCGATTGCCTGACGCCGTGTCGCCACTGTGGTCCGTCATCGGATAACGTGAGCCACGCAAAGTCCGCCAATCCTGCGTGAAACTCCGGTCGCCAGGCTCGTTTCACGTCGGCAATTCTTATACGACATCAGACAAAAATTCATCAGAAGCCGCAACGAGACGGCGCAACCACCGCCACTTCCACGCCCCGGACAGTGACCAGCCTAACATCAGGAGATTGCATTATCACATTTAATGTGATTTTATTATCACCTGTTGCAGGCCGCCGACCACGCATGCGGCGCACCCATACCAAGGAAGAGACGCAAATGGAGACAATCGCCGTCATCGGCAGCAACATGGTCGACCTCGTGACCTATGTCGCGCGCATGCCCGCCCGGGGCGAAACGCTCGAAGCACCGAACTTCGAGCTCGGCTGCGGCGGCAAGGGCGCGAACCAGGCGGTCGCGGCCGCTCGCCTCGGCGCGCGCGTCGTGATGGTGACGAAGGTCGGCGACGACGTGTTCGCCGACAACACGATCCGCAACTTCGAGCGCGAAGGGATCGACACCACGCACGTGCGCAAGGTCGCGGGCGTGCCGAGCGGCGTCGCGCCGATCTTCGTCGAACCCGATTCGAGCAACAGCATCCTGATCGTCAAGGGCGCGAACCGCCACCTGAAACCGGCCGACATCGACGCGGCCGTGCCGGTGCTCGCCGAATGCGCGCTGATCGTGCTGCAGCTCGAGATCGAGCTCGACACCGTCTATCACGCGATCGCGTTCGGCGCGCGGCATGGCATCCCCGTTTTGCTGAACCCCGCGCCCGCGGTGGCCGATCTCGATTTCGAGCGGATCCGCTCCGTCGAATTCTTCGTGCCGAACGAAACCGAGCTCGCGATCGTGTCCGGCATGCCGGTCGATTCACGCGACACCGCGGCGCGCGCCGCCGAGGCGCTGGTCGCGCGCGGCCTGAAACACGTGCTCGTCACGCTCGGCGACAAGGGCTCGCTGCTCGTGTCGCGCGACGGCGTGCAGCACGTGCCGGGCGTGCCGGTCGACGCGCGCGATACGACGGGCGCCGGCGACGCCTATATCGGCTGCTTCGCACGCTGCTATGCCGCGTCGCGCGATGTGATCGACGCGATGCGTCACGCATCCGCGTACGCCGCGCATTCGGTCACGGGCCTCGGCACGCAGAAGTCGTACGCCGACGCCGCGACGTTCGAACGCTTCCTCCGCGACGCCGGCTTCTGAACGGCGCCTTCATCGACGAGACAATTGGGAAGGAGACACCCATGAGCCGTGCCAGGATCGAACACACACCCGACGGTTATTATCTGAACCGCACGCCGCTTTTCGCATTCACGCTGCTGTGCTGCCTGTTCGCGCTGTGGGGCACCGCCGCGAACCTGAACGACGTGCTGATCGCGCAGTTCAAGAAATCGTTCTTCCTGTCCGACTTCGAATCGGCGTTCGTGCAGTCCGCGTTCTATCTCGGCTACTTCTTCCTCGCGATTCCCGCCGCGACCGTCGTGAAGAAGTTCAGCTACAAGACGACGATCCTCGTCGGCCTGCTGCTCTACACGACCGGCTGCCTGCTGTTCTTCCCGGCCGCGTCGATGGCGAAGTACGGGATGTTCCTCGTCGCGTTGTTCGTGATCGCCGCGGGCCTGTCGTTCCTCGAGACGGCGTCGAACTCGTATTCGACGCTGATGGGCCCGCGCGACACCGGCACGCGGCGGCTGAACATCTCGCAGACGTTCTATCCGTTCGGCGCGATGGCCGGCGTGTATATGGGCAGCTTCCTGATCTTCAAGGAAGGCGACGCGTCGCATGCGCAGCTCGCGGCGATGTCGGCAGCCGACGCGCACGTGCACCAGCTCGCGATGATCCAGGCCACGCTCGAGCCGTACAAGTGGCTGATCGTCGTGCTCGTCGCGGTGTTCATCGTATTTGCGCTCACGCCCTACCCGGCCTGCAAGGGCAACGGGCCAGGCGTGGCGACGCACAAGATCGACGCGCGCGGCACGCTCGCACGCCTGTTCGGCAACCGGCGCTTCGTCGCGGGCGTCGTCGCGCAGTTCCTGTATGTCGGCGCGCAGGTCGGCGTGTGGAGCTTCACGATCCGGCTCGCGATGCAGATCGGCGGCCTCACCGAACGCGGCGCATCGCGCTACCTGCTCGCAACGTTCTTCGCGTTCTTCGTCGGCAAGCTGATCGCGACGCTCGTGATGAAGCGCGTCGGCCCGGCCAAGGTGCTGATCGGCTACGGCGTGCTGTGCATCGCGCTGCTCGCGTACACGATCAGCGTGCACAACATCACGGCCGTTTATGCGGCCGTGTGCGTGAGCGTGTTCCTTGGCCCGTGCTGGCCGACGATCTACGGCCTCACGATCGACGGCCTCGGCAAGGACACCGAATACGGCGGCTCGATCCTCGTGATGAGCATCGTCGGCGGTGCGGTCGTGCCGCTGATCCAGGGGCTGATCTCCGACCACACCGGCGGCAACATGCAGCTCGCGTTCGTCGTGCCGCTTGCTTGCTTCGTCGTGATCGTCTACTACGGCTTCTACTGTCTGCGCCACCTGCCGGCCGCGACACCCGACGCGGTGGCCGGCGCCGCCACGCAAGCGCGCTACGCCGCGACGCGCAACACGTCGGGAGCATGACCATGCGAGGCGAGATCGAACTGCGGCGCGACGACTTCCGCGAAGCACCACGCACGCTGTACCGCACCGACGGCGTCACCGTCACCGCATTCGCGTATCCGTCCGGCGTCGAGGCGCTGAAGCTCGAGAACCGTCGCGGTCACGTCGTCGTGCTGCCGTATCTCGGCCAGATGATCTGGGCCGCCGCGTTCGACGGCCGCGACCTGACGATGAAGCACATGTTCCGGCAGCCGAAGCGCGCGGCGTCGATCATCGATACCTACGGCTGCTTTATGTTCCACAGCGGGCTGCTGCGCAACGGCTGCCCGGGGCCGGACGACACGCATGCACTGCACGGCGAGATGCCGTGCGCGCCGATGGATCGTGCGAGCCTGGTCGTCGGTACCGACGCGCACGGCGCAACGGTCGAAGTGACCGGCGAATACGAATACGTGCAGGGCTTCGGCAGCCACTACGTCGCGCGTCCGTCGGTGCGGCTCGCGGAGCACGACGCGCAGATGACGATCGCGATGGACGTGACGAATCTCGGCGGCGCACCGATGGACCTGATGTACATGGCACACCTGAACTATGCGTACGTGCCGGGCGGTCGTTTCGTGCAGTCGCTGTCGCGCGACGGGTTGCGGCTGCGTGAAAGCGTGCCCGCGCACGTGAAGCCGACCACCGCGTGGCGCGACTATACGGCCACGCTCGCGCGCGAACCGGAACGGCTCGCGACACTCGATACGCCCGCGCTGTACGACCCCGAGATCGTGTTTTTCATGCACGGTGCGGAAACGGACGCAGACGGCGTCGCGCATTTCCTGCTCGCGCATCCGGACGGCGGCGCATTCCACACCGCGTACCGCCCCGAACAGTTCCCGCATGCGACGCGCTGGATCCTGCACAACGCGGACCAGCAGGTCGCCGCGTTCGCGCTGCCGTCGACCTGCGAGCCGGAGGGTTATGAAGCCGAACGCCGCAAGGGCCACGTCGCGGCACTCGCGCCGGGCGCGACGCGCCGCTTCGACGTGGTCACCGGCTACCTGAGCGCGACGGAAGCACGCGATGCGTAAGGCGATGCGCAGCCGCGTTGCATCAGGTCACGAGCGCGATCCCGTGTTCGCGGATCGTCGTTTCGTAGCGGCTGCTCAGTTGCCCATCGGAGATCACGTAGTTGAAGTCGGTCAGTTCGGCGAAATAGGCCGCGCGCACTTCGTCGAACTTCGTGTGGTCGACGAGCAGGAAGCGGTTCTGCGCGCGCGCCATCACCTTCTTCTTCACGTCGACTTCGTGGAAGTTGAAGCACGTGACGCCGCAGCGGTCGCTCACGCCGGCCGCCGAGATGAACGCCTTCGACACGCGCACCGTGTCGAGGATGCCGGTTTCGGCGACCGACTCGAACACCATGTTCTTGCGGTGGTACGTGCCGCCGCACAGGATCACGCTGCAGTGCGGCTTTTGCTGCAGCTTCGCGAACACGTTCAGCGAATTGCAGACGGCCGTGAATTCGAGGTCGTCCGGAATGAAGTCGACGATGAACGGCGTGGTCGAGCCGCAGTCGACGAAGATCGTGTCGCCGGTCGTCACGAACTGCGCGGCCAGCTTGCCGATGCGGCGCTTTTCCTCGGTCTGCCGGTTGTTCTCGGCACTGATCAGGTACTCGCCGATGTCGCTGCGCTGCGCGGCGAAATGGCGCGTCACGTAGCCGCCGATCAGGCTGAGGCCGTGCGGGTTGTCCGCGAGATCGCGGCGGATCGTCATCTCGGACACGCCGAACAGCTCGGCGACTTCCCTCAGATGAATCGCGTTCTGCCCTTGCAGCACGTTCATCAGCGTCTTGATCCGTTCACCCTTCTTCGTTTCCATGCCTGTATCCTGCCTGCCATTCGCACTCGTCGCGTGTCGTGCCGGGCGCGCGGGCCCGGCCGGAATGTCGTATTTGTAACAAACCGATGTGAAAACATCAACTTTCCGTGTGCCTTTCCGGCACACGATCCGTGGAGTCCTGAAACATGCCGCTTTCCAACGCCCAACTCGCTCAAACCATCGATCACACGCTGCTCGCGCCTGACGCGAGCGACGCGCAGATCCGCGAACTCTGCCGCCAGGCGGCCGCGCATCGCTTTTACTCGGTCTGCGTGAATTCGGCGAACGTGCCGCTCGCCGCACGCGAGCTGACCGATACCGGCGTGCTCGTCTGCGCGGTGGTCGGCTTTCCGCTCGGCGCGGCGCTGTCGGCCGCGAAGGCATTCGAGGCATCGGCCGCGATCGCGGCAGGCGCCGGCGAGATCGACATGGTGATCAACCTCGGCGCGCTGAAGAGCGGCCGCGCCGACGACGTGAAGGCCGACATTGCGGCCGTGCAGCATGCGTGCGGCGCGGTGCCGCTGAAGGTGATCCTCGAAACCGGGCTGCTGACCGACGACGAGAAGGTGCGCGTGTGCGAGATGTGCCGCGATCTCGGCGTCGCGTTCGTGAAAACGTCGACGGGGTTCGGACACGGCGGCGCGACGCTCGCAGATGTCGCGCTGATGCGCCGCACGGTCGGCCCGGATCTCGGCGTGAAGGCATCGGGCGGCGTGCGCGACCGCGCGGCCGCGCTCGCGATGCTCGAAGCCGGCGCGACGCGGCTCGGCACGAGTTCGGGGGTGGCGATCGTCACCGATCAGGGTCGCAGCGATTCGGGCTACTGACGCGCGGAGGTCGGCTCTCGCACGCGAGCGCTGCAAGCGACGGCCGGGTGCGCGAACACGCTTTGGGCGGGCGCCGGCGCGGGCCCGCCATCGTACTCGACGTGCGGCGCCTGACGCGTCGCCAGGCCCTTGCGTGCTCATGCCGCAGCGGTCTCGCGCCGCGACACCGGCAATGCCGGGGTCGCGCGGAAATCCCGATAAATACGGGCTTTTATCGGTTGCCGACACCCGACGATTGCCTGTCCGGCGCCCACCCGCCGATATTACGCAACAATTAACGCAACCCACTACAAGATCGATTTATTTAAAATACAAATCCGAATAAATTATTTACCGCCCACCCTGACTTTAAAAATCCATCACATACAATACAGCTGTCGATCCGGAGAATCCTGGCCACATAAGATCGACGTTCCGTTTCAATTCCCGATATTGTTTCAAAAAATTAGCGAAGGAGAAACGATCATGGCTCAAGTTACACTGTGGGGCAGCGTCCAGGGCAACGGCACGGTCGTGGATGGCTCGGGCGGATTCATCGTGAAACGCGAAAGCGCCGGCACGTACCAGCTCTCGTTCAATACCGCATTCATCAAGACGCCCGCGATTGTCGGCTCGCAATGGGGGTACGGCGGCGGGCAAAACACGCTGGACAACGTGATTTTCCCGGGACTTTCCGGCAGCGGAGCCACGATTCAAACCGGCGACTCATACGGAAAATATAGCGACCGGAATTTCAGTTTCGTCGTTATCGGCTCGATCAGCTAAAAATCGGCCGGGCTGCATTCTTTCTGGCAACCGGGGGTCGTATTAAAATAAATTTCCGGAAACCCCGAAATAAATGCAGCTTCCATGGCACTTGTCACATTGGCGAGTCCAGGATGCCGGGATGAAGAAAACGAAATCGCTGCGTCACGGACACCGATTCCCGGCGTCCTTCATCGGCCATGCACGCAACCGGTGTTTTCGCTTCCGGCACGGCTTGCGCGACATCACGGAGCCGCGGTTCGAACCGCGGCGTGAATCGGAACGTCATCGTGCCCGGCCAACTGCCCGTCTCCCGCCAGTCGGCGTTCGATGCGTAGCGCGAGTCCGGCTCGACCGCGGGGCTACCGCGCCGCAATCCCCGCGATAAAAAACACGCACGCGACCGCCGACGCCACCGTGCGCACGTGATTCCACATCGTCCAGTCGTGCACGTAGCGCGTCCACAGCGCCGCGCCTTGCGTAGTGACCGGATCGGCCGCGGCGAGCGCATCGTTGAGCGGCACGTTGACGGCCATCGTCACCGCGAACATGCCGAACACGTAGAGCACGCCGCCCGCGAGCGCCGCCATCGCGCCCGGCTGATCGCGATCGAACAGTGCGATCACCACCAGCACGAGCGCCATCAGCGTCGTGCCGAGGAACAGCGGCATGAACGGCGAACGCACGATGTCGACGTTGATCGCATTCATCGCGGCTACGCCGGCCTGCGGCGCGATTCGTCCGAGCGACGTCATCACGAACGTCGAAAACGCGAAATACACGCCGGCCATCAGCCCGCAGCCGATGGCCGAACCCCACAGCAACGCGGAAGTCATGAACGCGATCATGGTCATGCGCTCCACACGCCCGTTGCGGCCGTCGCACGCGCATAGTCGGCGAAATCGCGTGCGGGCCGCCCGAGCGTGTGCTCGATGCCGTGCGTCACCGCACTGTTGCGCCCGTCGAGCACCGTGCCGAACAGTTCGTCGAGCAACTCGACGACCGGCTCCGGCACACCGACCTCGCGCAGCCCCGCGACGAACGCATCGGGCGGTATCTCGCGATAAGCGATCGGCCGGCCGGCGGCCCGCGCGATTTCGCCGACGGCTTCGGTGAACGTCAGTGCGCGCGGGCCGGTGACCTCGATCACACGGTTCGCGAAGCGCGCATCGGTGAGCGCGGCCACGGCCACGTCCGCGATGTCGTCCGTATCGACGAACGGCTCGCGCACCGCACCGGTCGGCAGCGCGACTTCGCCGGCCAGCACGCTGTCGAGCAGGAAGCCCTCGGAGAAGTTCTGGTTGAACCAGCTCGCGCGCACCACGCCCCAGCCCACCCCCGACGCCTGCAGCACGGCCTCGGCCGCCTGCGCGCCGGGCTCGCCGCGCCCGGACAGCAGCACCACGCGCTCGACGCCGCTTTCACGCGCAAGCCGCGCGAATGCGGCGATCGCGTCCACCGCGCCTTCGACGGCAATGTCGGGCTGGTAGGTCACGTACGCGGCCGACACGCCGTCGAGCGCGGCCGGCCATGTCGCGGGCTCGGTCCAGTCGAAGCGGACGGCCGACGTGCGCGACACGGGCCGGGTAGCGATGCCGCGCGCGCGCAGCCGTGCATCGACGCGGGCGCCCGTCTTGCCCGAACCGCCGACGATGAGGATGGGAAGTGCCGACATGAGCGTCTCCTTTGACTAAAATACGAGAATGTCTCGCGTTTCAAAAACACGATAGACTCTCGCATTGGCAACGTCAAGTTTTTCTGGAGGCGGCATGGGCCGACAAAAATCGGGGCAGAACGACGAGCCCGAAGCGGCGGCAGCGGACGCGCCGGCGCGCGCGCGGCTCGTGCCGACGCAGCAGCGCAGCCGCGAGCGGTTCGAGCGCATCCTCGCGTGCGCGTCGGAAGTGATGATCGAGAAAGGCTGCGACGCGTTCCGGATGAGCGACATCGTCGAACGCACGGGCATCTCGTTCGGTTCGCTGTACCAGTACTTTCCGGACAAGGCGGCCGTGATCGGCACGCTCGCGGAGCGCTACAACGCAGTCGGGCACGATTGCGTGCGGCGCGACCTGGCCGCGATGAAGACGCTCGACGACCTGCACGACACGCTTGCCCGCATCACGGACAGCTACTACCGGATGTTCGTCGACGAGCCGCTGATGCGCGACATCTGGCGCGCGACGCAGGCCGACCGCGCGCTGCAGGAACTCGACCGGGCCGACGGCGAGTTCCTGGCCGCGCTGTTCGCGGATGCATTGGGAGAAGTGGCGCCCGACACGACACGCGCACAACGGAGCGCGTTCGCCGAGCTGATGATGATCCAGATCGCGGCGGCCGTGCGCCATGCGATCACGCTGCCGCCGAAGGCGGCGCGGCAGATTCTTGCGATGTTCAAGCGGATGTTGCCGCGGGATTTGGGGGTGCTGGACGCGTAGCCGCACCGTTCAATGCACGCGGCCGCCCGAAGGCGGCCGCGCGAAGTGGCATGGTGTGCCGCTTACTTGCTGTAGTCGTACACCCCGCGCCCCGTCTTGCGCCCCAGCCGCCCTGCCGACACCATCTCGCGCAGCAGCGGGCACGCGCGATACTTCGGATCGCCGAAGTCCTTCACGAACACGTCCATCACCGCGAGGCACACGTCGAGGCCGACGAGGTCGGCCAGCGCGAGCGGCCCGATCGGGTGGTTCGCGCCGAGCTTCATCCCCGCGTCGATCTCCTCGGCCGACGCAATGCCTTCGGCCAGCACGAAGAACGCCTCGTTGATCATCGGCACGAGGATCCGGTTCACGACGAAGCCCGGCGCATTGCGCACGCCGATCGGCGACTTGTCGAAGCGCTCGGTCAGTTCACGCACGGCCGACGCGGCCGCGTCACTCGTCTGCAGCCCGCGGATGATCTCGACGAGCGGCATCAGCGGCACCGGGTTGAAGAAGTGCATGCCGACGAAGCGTGACGGATCGGCGAGCGGCGCTGCGAGCGCGGTGATCGAGATCGACGACGTGTTGGTCGCGATGATCGCGTCCGGCCGCGCGACGGCCTCGATCTGCTTCAGGATGCGGCCCTTCAGCTCGACGTTCTCGGTCGCGGCTTCGATCACGATGTCGGCCGACGCGAGCGTCGCGTAGTCGGTCGACGTCGTGATGCGCGCCAGCGCCGCGTCACGTGTGGCCGCGTCGAGCTTGTCCTTCGACACGAGCCGCTCGAGGCTGCCCTTCAGCGTCGCGATGCCCCTGTCGAGCGCGGCATCGCTGACGTCGATCATCACGACGTTGAGTCCCGCAACGGCGGCAGTCTGCGCAATGCCGTTGCCCATGGTTCCGGCGCCCACGACGCCGACGATTTCGATGGCCATGAATTTTCCTGTGTGTTCGGGTGCTGAGCGTCGATTATCAGATGTTCTCGAAGATCGCAGCAATCCCCTGGCCGCCGCCGATACACATCGTCACGAGCGCGTAACGTCCGCCGATGCGCTTCAGCTCGTACAGCGCCTTGACCGTGATCAGCGCACCGGTCGCGCCGATCGGGTGACCGAGCGAGATGCCCGACCCGTTCGGGTTGACCTTCGCGGGATCGAGCCCGAGCTCCTGCGTGACCGCGCAGGCCTGCGCGGCGAACGCCTCGTTCGCCTCGATCACGTCGAGATCGCTGATCTTCAGGCCCGCGCGTTCGAGCGCCTTCTGCGTGGCCGGCACGGGGCCGATGCCCATGTAGGCCGGATCGACGCCCGCGTGCGCATAGGCAACGAGACGTGCGAGCGGCTTCACGCCTTGCGCACGCGCGGCGTCCGCGCTCATCATCAGCACGGCGGCGGCCGCATCGTTGATGCCCGATGCGTTGCCGGCCGTCACCGTGCCGTTCTCCTTCGCGAACACCGGGCGCAGCTTCGTGAAATCGTCCGCGCTCGCGTCGTGACGCACGTGCTCGTCGGTATCGAACGCCACCTCGCCCTTCTTCGAGCGGATCGCGATCGGCAGGATCTGATCCTTGAAGCGCCCTTCCGCGATCGCGCGCGCCGCGCGACGATGCGATTCGAGCGCAAGCGCATCCTGCGCGTCGCGCGAGATGTCGTACTTGCGTGCGACGTTCTCGGCCGTCACGCCCATGTGGATCGACTGGAACGGGTCGTGCAACGCGCCGAGCATCATGTCGACGAGCTTGCCGTCGCCCATGCGCTGGCCGAAGCGCGCGGCCGGCACGGTGTACGGCGCGCGGCTCATGTTCTCCGAGCCGCCGCCGATCGCGACGTCGGCATCGCCGAGCATGATCGTCTGCGCGGCCGACACGATCGCCTGCAGGCCCGAGCCACACAGGCGGTTCACGGTCAGCGCCGGCGCGTGCTGCGCAACGCCGCCGTCGATCGCCGCGACGCGCGCGAGATACATGTCCTTCGGTTCCGTGTTCACGACATGGCCGAACACGACGTGCCCGACCGCATCGCCCGGCACGTTCGCGCGCGACAGCACTTCGCGCACGACCTTCGCACCGAGATCCGTCGGCGAGAAATCCTTCAGGCTGCCGCCGAAATCACCGATCGCGGTACGGACACCGCTCACCACCACGACTTCTTTCGCTGCATTGCTCATCGTCTGCTCCGGTTCGTTCGCGCACGCAGGCGCGTTGATGCGTTACATGTTCGGGTAATTCGGCCCGCCGCCGCCTTCCGGCGTGACCCACACGATGTTCTGCGTCGGGTCCTTGATGTCGCAGGTCTTGCAGTGCACGCAGTTCTGCGCGTTGATCACCAGGCGATCGCTGCCGTCGTCGTTCTTCATGAACTCGTACACCGCCGCCGGGCAGAAGCGCGCCTCCGGCCCCGCGTACGTGCGCAGGTTCACGTTCACCGGCACGTTCGCATCCTTCAGCGTCAGGTGCGCCGGCTGGTTCTCCTCGTGGTTCGTGTTCGAGATGAACACCGACGACAGCCGGTCGAACGTCAGCTTGCCGTCCGGCTTCGGATACTCGATCGGCTCGCACTGCGACGCCGGCTTCAGCATCTCGTGGTCCGCATGCTGGTGATGCAGCGTCCACGGCACGTTGCCGCCCATCACCTTCTGCTCGAGCCCGACCATCAGCGTGCCCAGGTACAGCCCCTTGGCCATCCACTGCTTGAAGTTGCGCGCGCGGTACAGCTCCGTGTACAGCCACGACTGCTTGAACGCATCCGGGTACGCGTTGAGCTCGTCGCTCTGACGGCCGGCCTGCACCGCGTCGAACGCGGCGTCGGCGGCCAGCATGCCGGTCTTGATCGCCGCGTGGCTGCCCTTGATCCGCGATGCGTTCAGGAAACCCGCGTCGTCGCCGATCAGCGCACCGCCCGGGAACACCGTCTTCGGCAGCGACAGCAGCCCGCCCGCGGTGATCGCGCGCGCGCCGTACGACACGCGCTTGCCGCCTTCCAGGAACGCGCGGATCGACGGATGCGTCTTGTAGCGCTGGAATTCCTCGAACGGCGACAGGTACGGGTTCGTGTAGCCGAGGCCCACCACGAAGCCGACCACGACCTGGTTGTTGTCCATGTGATACAGGAACGAGCCGCCGTAGGTATCCGACTTCAGCGGCCAGCCGGCCGTGTGGATCACGAGGCCCGGCTTGTGCTTGGCCGGATCGATTTCCCACAGTTCCTTGATGCCGATCCCGTACGCCTGCGGATCGGCGTTTGCGTCGAGCTTGAACTTCGAGATCAGCTGGCGGCCGAGGTGGCCGCGGCAGCCTTCGGCGAACAACGTGTACTTCGCGTGCAGCTCCATGCCGAGCTGGAAGTTCTCGGTCGGCTCGCCGTCCTTGCCCACGCCCATGTTGCCGGTGGCGACGCCCTTCACGGAGCCGTCGTCGTTGTACAGGATCTCGGCAGCCGGGAAGCCCGGGAAGATCTCGACGCCGAGCGCTTCCGCCTGCTGGCCCAGCCAGCGCGTGACGTTGCCCAGCGAGATCACGTAGTTGCCGTGGTTCTTGAAGTTCTCGGGCAACGCCCAATTCGGCGTCGTCACCGCACTCTTCTCGGACAGGAACAGGAAGCGGTCTTCCGTCACCTCGACGCTGAGCGGCGCGCCCTGTTCCTTCCAGTCGGGGAACAGCTCGGTGATCGCGCGCGGGTCCATCACCGCGCCCGACAGGATGTGCGCGCCGATCTCGGAACCCTTCTCGAGCACGCACACGCCGATCTCGGTGCCCTTCTCGGCGGCCAGCTGCTTGAGCCGGATCGCCGCCGACAGCCCGGCGGGGCCGCCGCCGACGATCACGACGTCGTATTCCATCGATTCGCGCGGGCCGTATTGCGCGAGCAAGTCCTGTGTGGTCAAAATCCTGTCTCCTCCTGCGTCCCGACCGTCAATCGGTCAGAACTGGTCTTCCGTCAACGCGAGCACGCTCTCGTTGCCCTTCGCGCCGACGATCGACGCTTCGAGCGCGCCTGCCTGCACGAGAATGTGCTCCGCATAGCATTGCGCGATCGCGATCTTTGCGTCGAAGAACGCCGGGTCGCTCGCGCGGTTCGCCTGCGCCGCCACCAGCGCGCGCGCCATCTGCCACCCGCACAGCACCACGCCCGCCAGCTTCAGGTACGGCACGCTGCCCGCGAACACCGCGTTCGGGTCCTGCTTCACGTTCGCCACCACGTAGTCCACCACCGACGACAGCGCCTGCGCACCCTTCTCCAGCTGCGCCTTCATCGACGCGGCCGCCGCGCCGTCCAGCCTGCCCAGCGCCGCCACCGTCTCACCGATCTCCGCGATCAGCGCCTTCGCCACCGCGCCGCCGTCGCGCATCGTCTTGCGGCCCACCAGATCGTTCGCCTGGATCGCCGTCGTGCCCTCGTAGATCGCCAGGATCCGCGCATCGCGGTAGTACTGCGCCGCGCCCGTCTCCTCGATGAAGCCCATCCCGCCGTGCACCTGCACGCCCAGGCTCGCCACGTCGTTCACCATCTCCGTGCTCCAGCCCTTCACGACCGGCACCAGATATTCGTAGATTGCCTGATGACGGCCACGCGTCGCCTCGTCCGAATGGCGGTGGGCAATGTCGCTGTGCGCGGCTGCCACGTACGCCAGCGCCCGCGCGCCTTCGGTCAGCGCACGCATCGTGCCGAGCATGCGGCGCACGTCCGGGTGATGGATGATCGTCACCGACTGCTTCGCCGAGCCGTCCACCGGGCGGCTCTGCACGCGTTCCTTCGCGAATTCCGCCGCCTTCTGGTACGCACGGTCGGCCACGCCGATCCCCTGCATCCCGACGCCGAAGCGCGCCGCGTTCATCATGATGAACATGTATTCGAGGCCGCGGTTCTCTTCGCCGATCAGGTAGCCGATCGCGCCGCCGTGGTCGCCGTATTGCAGCACCGCCGTCGGGCTCGCCTTGATCCCGAGCTTGTGCTCGATCGACACGCAGTGCACGTCGTTGCGCGCGCCGAGCGAACCGTCCTCGTTGACCATGAACTTCGGCACGATGAACAGCGAGATGCCCTTCACGCCTTCCGGCGCGTTCGGCGTGCGGGCCAGCACCAGGTGGACGATGTTGTCCGCCATGTCGTGCTCGCCCCACGTGATGAAGATCTTCGTGCCGAACACCTTGTAGGTGCCGTCGCCCTGCGGCTCCGCGCGCGAGCGCACCAGCGCCAGATCGGAGCCCGCCTGCGGCTCGGTCAGGTTCATCGTGCCGGTCCATTCGCCCGAGATCAGCTTCGGCACGTAGCGCTGCTTCTGCTCGTCGGTGCCGGCCGTCAGCAGCGCCTCGATCGCGCCGTCGGTCAGCAGCGGGCACAGCGCGAACGACAGGTTCGACGCGTTCAGCATCTCGATGCACGGCGTCGCAATCAGCTTCGGCAGCCCCTGGCCGTCGTACTCGGCCGGATGCTGCAGCCCCTGCCAGCCGCCTTCGACGAACTGGCGGAACGCTTGCGCGAAGCCCGGCGTCGCGGTCACGACACCGTCCTTCCAGCTGCTCGGGTTGCGGTCGCCTTCGACGTTCAGCGGCGCCAGCACCTCGCCGCAGAATTTCGCGGACTCGTCGAGCACGGCCTGCGCCGTGTCGTAACCGGCATCCTCGAAACCCGGCAACTGCGCGACGGCGTCGATGCCCGCGAGTTCCTTCAGCACGAACAGCATGTCCTTGACGGGGGCGTTATAGCTCATGGTCGATGTTCCAATCAGGCGGTGAATGAGGCGCGCTACCGGGCCGGTACGGCAAAACCGGCCAGACCCGGGCGACGAAGTGACCCATCGTAATGCCGCGATGGCCGATTCCCGTTGTCATATCCGGCCCACATGGTGACAAAACCGGCCACGCGATGCGCGGGCGCGGCCGGTAACGGTCGGCTGGATAAGGGTTTGGCCGGATCCGGATTCGACGAAAACGGAGAGCAATCGGTATGCCAGCCGAAGCGGCAGAGCATGCCGTCGGCGGGCGGTCGACGGCCACAACGGGAGCCGATTATGGGAATCGACGAAGGGAGCCGGCCATGGGAGCGAGCGAAGGAAGCCGGTTATGGGAACGAGCAATGGAAGCCTGTTATGGGAGCCGTCCTCGAAAACCGGCTCCCCAAGCACTACGTCTGCCGCCGATACGTCCCCGGCGTGCTCCCCGTCCAGTGCCGGAACGCGCGATGAAACGCGCTCGGATCGTCGAAGCCGATATCGGCGCCGATCGCCGCGATCGTATCGGGCGTATCGGTCAGCCGCTGGATCGCGATGTCGCGCCGCAGTTCGTCCTTGAGCACCTGGAACGTCGTCCCTTCGGCGGCCAGGTGGCGGCTCAGCGTGCGCACCGAGCAATGCAGGTGCTCGGCCGCCTGGTCGATCACGGGAAGGTCGGGCAGCGCCGCCGACAGGTACTGCCGTACGCGATGGCACACGAGCTGTTCGCTGAACGTCTCGAAGATCCAGTCGCCGGGCGCGCGCGCGAGGAACTTGCGCAGGTTGCGCTTGCTCTGCCGGATCGGCGCGTCGAGGTAGTCCGCGCTGAAGCGCATCAGCGTGCGCTCGCAGTCGAACTGCACGGAGCCGGTGAAGAAGTACAGGTGGTCGACCGCATGGCGCGGCCGCGGGCACGCGAACTCGATCTGCAGCAGCGGGATCTTCTGCCCGATCAGCCACGAACACACGCCGTGCACGAGCTTGAGCATCAGCTCCTGGCCGAGCGCGCCGATCGGGCCGATGGCCTCGTTCGGGCGCAGCAGCACCTGCGCGACGAGACCGTCGCGCTTCGATTCGACGAAGAAGTCGTCGAGCAGGATATGGAAGAACTGGCCGAAGCGATGCAGCGCCGTTTCGAGGTTGCGCGCATCGAGCAGGCTCAGGCACAGATACTTCAGCGTGCCGCCGCGCAGCGGGCGCGAGAAGATGCCGGGCATCTCGTCGTCGAGGTCGATCGCGAGCGTGCGGTACAGCGTCGAGAACTGCTCCTCCGTCACGCGCGCATGCGGCTCGCCGAGCAGCTCGATCGGAATGCCGGCCCCGCGCAGGTAGCGTTCGACCACGTCGCGCTGCGCACCCGCGCTCGCGAGGAAGCCGTTGACGAGCGAGATCGGCACCGTCGCGCTCGGCGACGGCAGCGCACGCCCGGGCTGGGCGGAAAGTGAATCTGAGCCGGTCATCGCGTCCCCGTCGATCGAACCGCTCGCATTGTACTTGAGCGGCCCGCGCGTCTGCTTCGGGGCCTTCGGTGCGCCGGGCCGCGCAGCCACGGCCGCGCGGCGCTTCGGCGCCATCAGTCGGTGCGGCTGAGTTCCCGGCGCAGGATCTTGCCGACCGTCGACTTCGGCAGCCGGTCGACGAAGCGGACGAGCTTCGGCACCTTGTAGGCCGCGAGGCTCTCGCGGCAATGCGCGACGAGCTGCGCCTCCGTCACGTCGGCATCCGGCGCCAGCACCACGAACAGCTTGACGGCCTCGCCCGTGCGCGCATCCGGCACGCCGATGCATGCGCATTCGGCGACGCCCGGCAGCGCGGTCGCGACGGCTTCCACCTCGTTCGGATACACGTTGAAGCCCGACACGATGATCATGTCCTTCTTGCGGTCGACGATCCGCAGGAAACCGGCTTCATCGAACACGCCGACGTCGCCGGTGCGGAAATAGCCGTCCGCCGTGAACGCGGCCACGTTCGCTTCAGGTTTCTGCCAGTAGCCGCTCATCACCTGCGGCCCCTTCACGCAGATCTCGCCCGCTTCGCCGATCGCGGCCTCGCGCTCCTGGTCGTCGAGCAGCTTCACGTCGGTCGACGGCAGCGGCAGGCCCGTGGTGCCCGTGAATGCGTCGATCGACTGCGGGTTGAACGACACCACCGGCGACGTTTCCGACAACCCGTAGCCCTCGCGGATGAAGTTGCCCGTCACCGCCTTCCAGCGCGACGAGATCACGTCGATCACCGCCGCGCCGCCGCCGGCCGACAGCTTCAGCCGCGACCAGTCGACTTCCTTCAGGCGCGGATGGCCGGCGAGCCCCGCGTACAGCGTGTTGACGCCGACGAACACGGTCGGCCGCGCGGCCTTCAGCACGTCGATGAACGCGTCCATGTCGCGCGGGTTCGCGACGAGCCAGTTGGCCGCGCCGATCGCGAAGTAGGACAGGAAGTTCACCGTCAGCGCGAAGATGTGATACAGCGGGATCGCCGTGACGACGACCTCCTCGCCCGGCTCACGCGCGGCCGGCACGATCGCCGCGAACTGCTCGATGTTCGCGACGAGGTTGCGGTGCGACAGCGCGGCGCCCTTCGACAATCCGGTCGTACCGCCCGTGTATTGCAGCAGCAGCAGGTCCGCGCCGCCCAGCGCGACCGGCTCGCCCGCACGCGATTCGCCTGCGGCGAGCGCGTCCGCGAGCGGAATCGAGCCGGGCGGCAGCGCGTCGCACGCACCGGCCGGCGCATCGACCACGCCCAGATCGCCGCGCCCCACGCTCAGCACGGTGCGCACGCGCGTGCCACCGACCACCTCGGCGAACGTGCCCATCGACCCGCCGCACACCACGGCGACTTCAACGCCCGCGTCGTTGAGCTGATGCTCGAGTTCGCGCGCGGTGTAGTGCGGGTTCACGTTGACCTGGATCCCGCCGATCTTCGCGACGGCGACGAACACGACCGGAAACGCGAGCACGTTGGGCAGCATCACGGCCACGCGATCGCCCTTGCGGACGCCGACGACCTGCTGCAGATACGCGGCCAGCGCGCTCGACAGGCGGTCGACATCGGCATAGGTCAGTGTGCGGCCGAACGAATGGAACGCGGGGCGATCGGCGAAGCGGCGCATCGCGTCGTCCAGCAGCGCGCTGACGGAAGGATGGCGATCGGCGTCGATCTCGGTGGGAATCGAGCCATACGACCCGGTCCAGTGTCTCGTGTTCATGTAGGTATCCTTGTGCGGCCGGCGCGCAGGCTTCGCGCATCGCGGGAACCGCTCCCGGATCGATGCTGGCGCCGCTCGTTCGACGCCGCATCGCCCGGGCGGGCATGGACCGTCTCACGAACGCCGACTATCGCCCGACGGCCACGCTTTGCAAATGATCGACGCGGCCGAAAAGATGATCGAAACGGACAGGCAGCCGGCGTGCGAGGCAAATCGCATCGATCGCCCCGGGATCGTACGAAGCGGCACAGCGATCATTCCGCTCCGATCGTCGTGACGGGAACCCAGCGGCCGCCCTTCACCTGATAAAGCGTCGACGTCGGATTCTTGAGGTCGCCGTTCGCATCGAACGCGATCATTCCGGTAACGCCCTCGTAGCGTGTCGCACGAAGCGCCGGCAGGAACTCGGCGGGCTTCGAGGAATTCGCCTGCTGCATCCCATGGATCACCACCCAGACGCAGTCATAGGCGAACGGCGCATAGGTCAGCATGTTCGGGCCGAAGCGCCGTTTGAATTTCTGCGCGAACGCCTTGCCTTGCGGGAGCGTATCGATCGGCCGGCCGTATTCCCACGCCATCGCCCCTTCGGCCGCCGAGCCGGCCACGTTGATGAAGATACTGTCGGCGATGCCGCCACTTCCGACGAACTGGACGCGCATGCCCAATTGCCGCATCCGCTTCGCAATGAGCGCCGCCTGGTTGTCCAGGCCGCCAAAGTACAGCAGGTCCGCGTTTGCGGCCTTGATATTCGTAAGTTGCGCGTTGAACTCGACCGCCTTGTCGTTCGTGTATTCGGATGCGACGACCGTGCCGCCGGCAGCCAGCACGGCCTTCTTGAACTCCTCCACCGCGCCCTGGCCGAACGCAGTCCGGTCGTCCATGACTGCAATGCGGCGCGCCTTCATCACGGTGACGGCATATTTTCCGGCATCGCCGGAATTCTGCGTATCGGTCGCGATGATGCGGAACACCGTCTTCAATCCCTGGCGGGTGATGGCCGGGTTGGTGGCCGCCGGGTCGATCAGCGGGATCCCGGCCTTCGCGAATATCGGCGCCGACGGCAGTGCCACGCCGGAGTTGTAGTAACCGACCACGGCGGCCACGCCGTCGTCGACCAGCTTCTGGGCAACCTGGACACCGATGCGCGGGTCACCCTGGTCGTCCACGGAATCGAGTTCGAAACGGACATCCTGACCGCCCAATCTTATGTGCCTGGCGTTCGCCTCCTCGACGGCCAGGCGCACCCCGTTCTCGAGGTCCTTGCCGTTCGCGGCACTGATGCCCGTCAACGGGCTGGACACGCCGATCCTGACGATCTGTTGCCCGTAGGACGGGCCGCAGGCGAACGACAACGCGACGACGCTCATGCCTGCGGCGAGCAATCTGCGTGGAAGATTGGGCATGGGTTCGACCCCGATGACAACGCACCCCGGTCGGCTGTCGCCATCGATCGGCTTCAGACTCGACCCCGATCACCGCCATGGCGTCCAGGCGGCGCTCCCCCTGAACAGCAGTTCGGCAAACGGCGGTTGCATTGATCAATATAGTATGAAAGAGAAATAAGCGGCCACTGCGTGCCAGTCGCTCCGTCCACGGATGGACCCGGTCAGAACTTGTGACGCCGCGCGACCCGTGCAACGATCCGATTCCGGTTCGACGATGCGTTATCGGCGCCACGCACATAGGCAAAGTCGAGGACGAATCGTGCAGGCAAGAACGTTCCATTTCATTCAGGTCTCCAAATCTTATGTTCCGGGATATCGCCGCTTCTCGGCTCAACAGCAACCCGGAGCGTATCCATCCAAATTCCGGATGCCGGAAACATTTCCCGGGGCCAATCCCATACTTTTCGCAATCCTGACCAGAAACAGCTGCCTACCGGTCACACCTCACCGAGAAACCATGCTCGCGCCGGCCTGCGCGACAACCAGCACGGTACAGCCGCGTTCCGACGACGTGCTGTGCGTCGAACCGGCCGGATACGACACAGTCTGGCCCGGGAGAAAACAGGCGCCATCCTCGTCCTTGAAAATCCCCTCCAGAATCAGGATCATCTCCGTGGAGTCATGCCGGTGCACCGGCGAGCGGGCACCCGCGTCGAGTCGCATCCAGTAACTGCTCCAGGCACCGTTCTCGTCGTCGGCCACCGGGATCCATGAAAAGCCCGGCAGGACGGTATCGCCGATCGTCATGGGCCGCCAGTCACGTTCGTCGATCGAATACGAGCGGCGTGCGCCGTCGATCCTTAAACCTGCGAGGGGTAGTGCCGCGTCGCGTGCATTGTCGCCGTGCATGTCGTCCGTCTCCTTGGGTTCAACGTGCCGCCGTCTCCGGCGCGTTCGGCAGCCGCGCCGTGCGATACGCGTTGGGCGGTTCTCCGAATTCCTTCCTGAATTCCCGGCCGAGGTGCGATGCATCCGAAAATCCGCAGGACATTGCGATATCGGCCACGGTGCGATCCGAACTCGTCAGCAGCCACGACGCCATCCGGATTCGAATCTGTCTCGCGTATGCGCGAGGCGACTTGCCCGTTTCCATCGTGAACAGGCGTTCGAGTTGCCGCACCGACACTTCGAGCCGCCGGGCCAACTCGGGCTGGATATAATCGCGGGCTGGTATCCATCTCTCATCGAACCGCTGATCGGCCGTATGCGCCGGGCGATCCGGCCCGGCGCGTCGCGGTTGCACCCAGGGTGAACCCAGTGGCGAAACCGCACGTTCGGGCGCAGAATCGCGGGCCCGCAAACGGTATCGAATCGGACTCAGGACTCAGTCATGCCGCGTGACGCGCTGATGAAACCGACGGACACACGGCAGCCCGGCGATCGACTGCCCGACGCCACGCTGTCTGCCCTGCTGCGCGAGAAACGCTTCTCGCCGTCCAAGGTCGCGGTCCTGCTCCAGGTCGCATCGGACCTCGGGCTCGACGCAGAGTCCGTGCTGGCCGAGACCGGCCTTGATCCTGCCGCCGTCGCCGATCCGTTCACGCTGACCTCGTCGCAGCAGTTCCTGACGGCCGCGCGCAATGCGATCGGCCGGTACGACGGTTCCGATCTCGGCGTGCGCGTCGGCCGCCTGCTGCATGCGTCGAGCTACGGGATGTACGGCTACGCGATGCTGTGCTCGGAGTCGATGGCCCATGCGTTCGACTCGGCCGTCAAATATCACCAGCTCGCGAACCGCGCGCTCGAGATCCACTGGGTCGCGCACGGCGATACGGCGTCGTGGCTGTTTCCGAATCAGGACCAGGTGCTGCTGCCCTGCCTCGACCCGCCGCTGTACCGCTTCCTGATCGACATGCAGTTCGCGCTGCACGTGACGATCATCAAGGACGTGATGGGGGCATGGTGCGTGCCGGCGCGCGCGCAGTTCACGCAGCCGGAGCCGCCGCATGTGGCGTTGCTGTCCGACGCGCTCGAATGCCCGCTCGCGTTCGGCCAGCCGCGCAACGTGCTCGACTACCCGGCGGCGTGGCTCGCGCGCGCGCCGCAGCTCGCGAATCCGATCACCGCCGCGCAGGTGTCGTCGCATTGCGCGCGCCTGCTCGACGAACTTCGCACCCAGTCGGGCGTCACGCGCCGCGTCTATCAGGAACTCACGCGCACGCCGGGACACTTCCCGGACATCGACGCGATCGCGGACATCCTCTGCATCACGTCGCGCACGCTGCGCCGCAAGCTCGAAGCGGAAGGCACGTCGTACAGCGAACTGCTGACGAGCGTGCGCAAGGCGCTCGCGATCGACTACCTGAGCACGACCACGCTCAGCACCGAGGACATCGCGCTGACGCTCGGCTTCAGCGATGCGGTCGGATTCCGCCACGCGTTCAAGCGCTGGACCGGCACGACGCCGAGCGACGTGCGGCGCAAGCGCGGCGGCTGAACGCAGGCGCCGCTGACGGATTTCAGCGTGCGTCGCCGGCCGCCGGCACCGCAACTGCCAGCGCAAACTCGAACACCGCGCCGCGTCCGGCCCGGTCGACGAGCCGGATGCTGCTGCCGTTCAACGCCAGCATCCGGTGCACGATCAGCAGGCCGAGCCCGCCGCTCGTCACGGCGCCGCCGCCCATCGGCCGCTGCGGCCGCTGGAACAGCCCTTCGCGCCGCGCCACCGGAATCCCCTCCCCGGTATCCGACACGGTCACGACCACGCAGTCACCCTGCGGCGCCAGCGCGACCTCGACCTCGCCGTGCGACGGCGTGTGCCGCAATGCGTTGTCGAGCAGGTTGGTCAGCACGCGCTCGATCATCCCGAGATCGGCCGACACGACCGGCACGCGCGGCGGAATCCGCGCATGCAGCGCGACGCCTCGCGCCTGCGCGGCCAGCTCGAATTTCTGGAACACGTCCTGCACGAGATCGACGAGCGAGAACGGCTCGCGCTCGGCCTGCACGCCGCCCGACTCGAGCCGCGCGAGCTCGAACAGCGCCTGCGCGAGCCTGCCGACCTTCGCGCTCTGCGCGAGCGCGATCGACAGGTAGCGCCGCCGTTCGGGTTCGGCGAGCGCGTCTGACTTCAGCGACAGCGTCTCCAGATAGCCGTGCAGCGACGTGAGCGGCGTGCGCAGGTCGTGCGAGATGTTCGTGATCAGTTCGCGCCGCTGCTGATCCTGGTGCGTCAGCGCGCGCCACTGGTCGCCGATCCGGTCGGCCATCTGCGCGAACGCGGATTCGAGCACCGCGATGTCGTCGCCGCGCCGGCCCGGCAGCGAGCGCGGCATCGGCGGCTGCGTGTCGGGCGCGCCGTTCGCGTCGAAGCGGCGCAGCGCGTCCGTCAGCCGGCGCAGCGGGCGCGTGATGAAGCTGAACGCGGTGAGACCGGCGAGCAGGCCGAGCAGCGCGACGAGCGCCATCGACCACAGCGTCGTGCGCAGCACGTTGCCGGCGTCGACGCGCGCGGCCAGCCGGTCGTGCGCCTCGCCGAGCAGCACCACGTAGATATAACCCGACGGCGGCTGCCCGGCGCGCTGTAGCGGCGCGGCGCTGAACACCTTGCGCGCGTCGGGGCTGCGCGGATCGTCGCCGAGGATCGGCAGCGGCTGGCCCGCGATGAAGCGCTGCACGGGCGCGAGGTCGACGCGATCGCGCTTCACGTGGCCGGGCGGCGCATCGTCGCCCTTGATCCGCCCCGCGTTGTCGAGCAGGTACACCTCGACGCTCGGGTTCACGCCCATCAACTGGCCGAACAGCGTGCGCACGGCGTCGGGGCGCAGCCCGTTCGCGTCCATCAGCGGCGCGCTGTTGGCGATGTTGGCGGCCAGGTCGCGCGACAGCGCCTGCACGACTTCCTTCTCGCGCATGTCGTTTGCGCGGATCTGCAGCCACGCCGACGCGCCCGAGCACGCGAGCAGCAGGATCGAGAACACGAGCGACAGCCGCTGGGTGAGCGTGAGTTTCATCATGCGTCCCGCTGGCCCGGCGCGGCGAGCTTGTAGCCGCGTCCCCACACGGTGAGGATCCGCACGGGCTCGGCCGGATCGGCCTCGATCTTCGCGCGCAGCCGGTTGATGTGGGTGTTGACCGTGTGTTCGTAGCCTTCGTGCTGGTAGCCCCACACGGCATTGAGCAGGTCCATCCGCGAGAACACCTTGCCCGGATGCCGCGCGAAGAAATACAGCAGGTCGAATTCGCGCGGCGTGAGGTCGATGCGCGCGCCGTCGACGCTCGCCTCGCGCGCGATCGGGTCGATCGACAGCCCGGCGATGTCGAGCGTGCCCGCGTCGATCCGCGAATCGCGCGCGAGCGCGTCGACCCGCCGCAGCAGCGCCTTCACGCGCGCGACGAGTTCGAGCACCGAGAACGGCTTCGCCAGATAGTCGTCGGCGCCGAGTTCGAGGCCGAGGATCCGGTGCACCTCGCTCGACCGCGCACTCGTGATGATGATCGGCGTGTAGCGCGTCATCGCGCGTGCGCGCCGGCAGATTTCGAGGCCGTCGACGCCCGGCAGCATCAGGTCGAGGATCAGCGCGTCCCAGTTGCCCTGTTCGAGCAGGCGCAGCCCTTCGGCGCCGTCCGCGCTGTGCACGACTTCGTAGCGCTCGTCGCGCAGGTGCAGGCTCAGTACGTCGGCGATGTCGGCGTCGTCCTCGACGATCAGGATGCGTTTCGGATGGTCCATGGCGATGGGCGGCGGCACATTGGGCTCGTTAATGATGGTCGGTGGTCGGTAGTCGGCAGGCGATCGGTGACCGGTTCGGGCCGTCCCCGGTCCGGACGGCCGGTCGCCGGGGTCGAATCGCGGCGGAAGCCCGCGCTGCCGCCATTGTGCAAAATTTTGCGGCGGCAAGTGATCACATTTAGTTTAACTTTGGATCGTGCCTGTTCTGTGAGCCAATGTCCGTAAGGCTTTCCGATCCAGCCCCTAAAACGAATCTTGCGTCACCCCGCCCGAACACCAAATAAACGCCAAAAGGCGAACGCGGCACGTTCCCGGCGATGGCGCAAGTCCGCGCATTCCGGACCGGAATCCACGCTGCTTGCGGCCTCAGCGCCGCGCCGGCGCGACATCGTCAGGCACCGTGCCGCCGACCGGCCGGCGCTGCACCAGCGGCTAGCCGCAGGATCCGATAACAAATACTCAACCGCGACGGCTGCGGACTTCACGCGTGCTTTCAGTTGCGGTTTTGGACGGGTACTCAACGACATCGGCCGAGCCGTAGACACTTTTGTGGCCAGCATCGTCGAGACGGGTGCCGGAGGCACGGCAGGCCGTGCCCACTCATTGTCAATCTCGCGGAGGGGGCATGCACATTCTCACTAGCGCCGGCCCGCTGGTTTCGCTGATCGCCGGCATTCTCATGCTCGCGGTACCCCGCCTGCTGAACGACATCGTTGCGATATACCTGATCGTCACCGGGCTGTTCGCGCTGTTCGGAGGACATCTTCATCGAGTCGAAGTGCCTGATGAATCAACGCGATCGGAACAGCGTCAATTCTTTTCAAACGCATGTCATGAGCGACGCCCGGTCAGTCGTCAATGCAGCCGTGTCGCCACATCAATCAGCGCATCCGTGATTTCAATGGTCAGCTTGCACTCGTCCGCTTGCTCTGGCAGGCAGTCGACCGTCTGCTCCACGGCATCTTGCAGCAGTGCGTGGACGCGCCCACGTGCGGCGGCATCGAGATTCGCATAGCGTTCCATCGCCCAGCAATCGAATATGAGGTCGATTGCAGGACCCGGGGCACCGCCGGGCGCGGCGCAGGCTGCGACAGCCCACGCTGCATGAAAAGTGATCGTGCCCGTCTCAGGGTCGAAGCGGACGGTTGTGTCCAGTTCCCTTTCGGCATTCGAATGCATGATGTCCTCCGTTGAATTGGCCGGCCCCGTCTGTCGGCGGCTGCATCGTGCAGGTGCCTGCGTCGACTCGCCAGGGGGCTCGATCATTGCCCGGGTCAGGTTGCGAATACCACCGTGTATGTCCTCCGTGGAAACGCGCATCCGTTGAATTTTTCGCAATCGCCGTGCCCGCTACCTCGCACCGGGCTCACCGCACGCCGCGCGGCATGCGAATTGCGGCACGCGACGAGGCGTCACCGTGCCTGTCCGTTTCACTCGCCTCGACGGAGAACGATCGATGAGTCATCTTTCAGCAGTGCAAGGCCATGGAAAACGCCCGGCGAGGCGGCCGGGCCGACGTCGCAATGCCGATCCACAACATCGCGGGCGCTGGTCCGGCGAGGTCACGCGTACCAGCCAGGCGCTCGACCTCGAGCCGGACATCTACAAGAGCGACGATCCGGGCGCGATCGCAGCGTCGCTGAAGCGCTCCGCCGAGCGCAGCCGGCGCCGCAAGGCGACGCCGTTCCAGTCAACCATGTCGATGCTGAACTTCTACATGAACCGTGCCGGCCGCAATCTGCCGAAATCGCGACGGGCGACGCTCGAGCACGCGAAGCGGAAGCTGCGCGAGGCATTCGGCCGCAAGCCTTGACACGATCCGCGGACGTCCGCGCGGAGGCAGCACATGCACGAAACCCTCTGGTACCTGATCGTCGGTGCGGTGCTGATGGGCATGGGCATCGCCACCTCGGCACTGCGCCATCTGCCGTGCAGCACGGCGATGATCTATCTGCTGCTCGGGGTGCTGCTGGGGCCGGCCGGCGCGGGTCTGCTGCACCTCGACCTCGAACGCGACGCACCGTTGCTGCGCAGCGTTGTCGAGGTCGCATTGCTCGTGTCGCTGTTCGCGATCGGGTTGCGGCTGCGCGTGCCATGGTTCGACCCGCTCTGGCTCGTGCCGTGCCGGCTCGGGTTGCTCGCAATGATCGTCACCGTGCCGCTCCTTGCCGGTTGCGCAGTGTTCGCGCTGCGGCTCGATTGGGGGCCCGCGATGCTGCTTGCGGCGATCCTCGCGCCCACCGACCCGGTGCTCGCGCACGACGTGCAGGTGCGCGACCCGGGCGACCGCGATCTCGTGCGTTTCGCTCTGACGGGCGAAGGCGGTCTGAACGACGGCATCGCACTGCCGTTCGCGCTCGCGGGACTCGCGCTGTGCGGCAATCCCGACGCGACGCACCGGATGCCGCCGCTGTCCGCCGGGTTCGCGCTGGCCGCGCTGTGGGGCATCGCCGGCGCGGCCGTGATCGGCGGCGCGCTCGGCTGGACGACCACGAAGCTGATCGGCTGGCTGCGCACGCAACACGCGCAGGCCCTTGGCCTCGAGGGATTCTTCGCGCTCGCGCTGATCGTGCTGTCGTTCGGCGCGGCGCAGCTCGCGCAAACGTTCGGCTTCATCGCGACGTTCGCTGCGGGCGTCGCGATGCGGCGCGTCGAACACCTGGCGAGCGGCGACCGCCCGCCGCGCGAAGTGATCGGCAAGATTGACTCGGCGGACGTCGTCGCCACCGAGCAGCATCCGGAAAAGGCACATGCGTACATGGCCGAATCGGTGCTGGCCTTCACGATCGAACTCGAGCGCATCGCGGAGGCGGTCGTGATGACGATGGTCGGCGGCGTGCTCGCGACACAGCCCGGTGCGCTGATCACGTGGCGCACGGCCGGGTTGACCGCCATCCTGTTCTTCGTGGTGCGGCCGGCCGCGGTTTGCCTGTCGCTCGCCGGCTCGCGCGCGACGCGTGCGCAGCGGCGGTTGATGGCGTGGTTTGGCATCCGCGGCATCGGCTCGTTCTACTACCTGTTGTTCGCACTGGAACACGGGCCCGCCGACGCGGTGCGTCCGCTTGCGGCGCCGGTGCTTGCGATCGTCGCCGCGTCGGTGATCGTGCACGGGGTGTCCGCAACGCCGTTGATGAGCAGGTATCACCGGCGGCCGCGTCAGCCCTGAGCCGTCACGCCCGCGATCGCGAACAACGCGATGAGGGTGGCAATCAACGGCGACGCAGTCGAACGGCGAGCCCTGCCCGAATGCGCGGCGGCGAGCACCGGGTCGGTGCAGGTGCACCGCACATTACGGGCCGCGCACTGCGTCGTCGATCATGCGTGACGCGCGAGAACGCTTGTTGCGGCAGCCGTCAATACATCATGGGCGGCTGCGAGCCAGGGGGGCGGCGGTCGTCCGTCGATGGCGCCGAAGCAGTCCCGCCTGCTGCAGGTCCCGTGTCGTAATGACTGTTTGCGTCTTGCGTCGAATGTGACTGCATCGCGCCGCCTTGTTGCGACGCAACGTCGGGACGCGTTTCATAGGAGCCCGCCTGCGAGCACGCTGCGACACCGCACGCCGCGGCGATCGCCCATACGGCGGCGCCGTGTATCAGGATCGGTTTCATCGAAGTCCTCCAGAACATGCAGCCGGCCATGCGCCTGTCGCGCTCGGAACCGGTTAACGTGAAAATTCCCGGCATTTGCGTTCGGGCTGCGTTGCACGATCGTGGCAGCGAATTCCGCCGCGATTGATTTCAGCGCGAGGCGCTTCTGTTCGATGTCCCACTGCTCGAACGCCGTGAACACGTCCTCGTCGAACGTGCTGGCCACCGCCACGGAATGCCCGTCGATTCGCAAGGGCGTGCCGCCTGCGCCGCGCGATGCGAGGCTGCACACCTGCAACCGCAAGCCGCCGGTCGTTGAAATACCTGCTTCGAGCACGGCAAAACTTTCAACCGGCGTGAAGCACTCACGCCTCGTAGGCAGCCAGCACAATCCACAATTCGCAGCCGTCATCGGACGAGTGGGCGGCGAGCGCGAAATCGTCCTGCGGCCGGCTCGCCTGCTGCAGCGCGCGACGCGCGGCGTCGGTACCGTCGAACCCGGCACCACCGAGCTGCCGCACCTCCGTCTTGCCCTCGAACATCAGCCTGTCGGGCCGCGAAATCAGCGGCTCGAGCTTCCATGCCTCAAAGCGAACCCCGACGGTATCGAATCCGCCGCCGCATACGTTGATTTCGTAATGCACCTGATGTGTCTGCTTAGGAGAAGTCATGGCTCCCTCCTGCGTTTTCGCCGCCGTCGTTGCGTGCGTTGCACCGTCTTGCCATGTGCGGCCCGCAGGCCAGTCCTTCCCGCCGCGCACGACGCCGGCTTCGCGTTGCGGTGAATTCCCTGGAGCAAGCGCCATACCCGCGATGCCATCGGCACGTCCGTTGCGCCGGCGAACCTACGATCCCTGAACGAGCATCCGACATGACCAGGCTCCACCGCACCGGCGGCGACGTACCGACGCGCGGCCGGCGCGCCACGCATTCGGCGCTGCCGCTGAAGCTGCACGGCGACACGCACTCGCGTCATTCGGAGCAGCACATCGACGACGCGCTCGAGAACACGTTCCAGGCCAGCGATCCGCCGGCAACCGGCGGCGTCACGCGCATCGATCCGTCGAAGCCAGGCCGGAAGCAATCGCCGATACGGTGCACGCACGCTCGCGCGGCGCCCGAACGCGCTTTGCGCCGAGGCACGCCGCTTGCTCGATCCAACGCGCACCTACGCATACCGAAGCGCAAGCGGACGTGACGACGCGCGGCGCGTCACGACAGTCCGGACATTCGCCCGCACGACACGCTGCCCGACACGGGCGACGGCCACGCCAGCCAGGAGAATCATCATGAACGCCCCCGACCAAGGCACAACCCGCATCATCCGCAAGGGACGCGAAACAACGCGCGGCCCCGGCCCCGACGTCATGGCCGCCAGCACGCTCGCAGGCGACAAGGTGCTCACCGCCGACGGCGACGATGTCGGCAAGCTCAAGGAAATCATGCTCGACGTCGCGTCCGGTCGTATCGCCTATGCGGTGCTGTCGAGCGGCGGCCTGCTGGGGATCGGCGACACGCTGCACGCAGTTCCATGGAACGCGCTCACGCTCGATACCGAGCACAAGTGCTTCCTGTTGTCGGTGTCGATCGAACAGATTCGCAGCGCACCGGGATTCGACAAGGATCACTGGCCGACGCTGGCCGATCCGCAATGGGCGGGGCCGATCCACGACTATTACAGCAGCGTGCCTTACTGGAGCGTCGATGACGAGTTCGGCTCCGATATGCCGAAAGACGAGCTACCGCCGGACCACCCTGCGCGCGACGCACACCCGCGCTGACGCGCAACGGCTGCATCGGCGAGAGCGATTCCGAGGGCCACCGAAGCTGAGGGCGTACACACCCCCTCGCTTCCGTCTGACGTAGCTGACGTAGCAGGACCGACAGCGGCGCTCGAGGTCTGCCGCCCACGCCGTTCAGCCGTCGCCGTTCTTCGCGCTCGAGATCGCCTGTGCGAGCTGCTGCAGGTCGACCGGTTTGCACAGATAGGCGTCGAACCCCGCCGCCAGCGCGCGGCGCTCGTCGGCCAGCCCCGCATGAGCAGTCACGGCCAGGACGCGCAAGTCGTGCACGTTGGGTTGCGAATCGCGCCGCAACGCGTCGAGCAGCCAGAATCCGTCGCCGTCGGGCATCGCGAGATCGGACAGCACGACGGTCGGGCACTGGCGCGCGACCCGCCTGAGCGCCTCGCGGCCCGACGACGCGACATCGACCTCGGCGCCAAGCGTGACGAGCGCGGCGGACAGGCTCGAACGCGTCGCGGCGTCGTCGTCCACCACCAGCACACGCTGCCCGTCGAGCATCGCCGGCGGACGGCCGATGTCCGCCGATCCGGCGGCCGCCCACGCCATCGGGCCGATCGGCCGCCAGCCGCCCGGCAGCGTCACCGTGAACGTCGTACCGAGGTCACGTCCGGCGCTCGTCACGGACACCGAGCCGCCATGCAGCTCCACGATGTGACGGACGATCGACAGTCCGAGACCGAGACCGCGGCGCGACGACGCCGGCGAATTGTCCGCGCGGCGAAACGCCTCGAACACGTGCGGCATGAAATCCTCGGCAATGCCCTGCCCCGTATCCGCGACCGTCAGCACCGCGCTTGCGTCGGTCCATGCAAGGCCGACCTTGATGCGCCCGCCATGCGGCGTGAACTTCAGCGCGTTCGACACGAGATTCGACAGCATCTGCCGCAGACGCTCGCCGTCGCCCGTCACGACACATACATTCAGCGGGCAGTCCGTCTCGAGCACGATGCCGTCCGTTTCTGCCGCGGAGCGGAACGCGCTGGCGACGTCGGAGACGATACGCACGAGATCGACCGGCATCGCGTCGAAGCGCAGCTTGCCCGTCGCAAGCGACGACGCGTCGAGGATGTCGCCGACCATCCGCGACAGCGATCGCGCGCTACGGTCGATCGCGTCGATCGCCTGTTGCTGCAGGTTCGCATCGACGGAATGGCGCAATACCTCGACCCAGCCGTAGATCACGTTGAGCGGCGTACGCAGCTCGTGCGACATGGTCGCGATCAGCTCATCCTTGATCCGGTTCGACGTGTCGGCCTGCTTGCGCGCGCTACGCGCACCGCGCAGTGTGCGCTGCGCGCGGCGATCGCGCTGGCGTTGATCGCTTGAAGGCCGCAGCGTCATCGACAGCGCGACCTGTTCGCGCGCGAAGTCCCGCACCGGTTCCGCTGCGACGGTCGCCCGAAACCGCTCGCCGTTGCGCGCGATGCACAGCAGGTCGACGGGGCCGATCGCAATGCGCATGTTGCTGAACGCTTCTGCAACCGCAGTCCGCCGCCACCAGCGTGCCGCGACCAGCATCGCCACGTCGCGCCCCAGCACGTCGCGCGCGTCGTGGCCGAACATCCGCCGCGCGGCAGGGTTCCAGCTGACGATCCGGCGATCGGCCGCAATGCCGACGATCGCGTCCGGCGACGCGTCGACGACCGCGCGCAGCATCCGGTTCGCCTTGTCGTTCACACGTTCTCCACGTGCGTCGCGCAACACCATGACGGCGCCGTCGAGGTTGCCTTTCGTGTCGCGAATCGGCGACGCGGTGCCCACGATCGGCAGCGGCGCCTCACGACCGCCGGTGTGCAGCCAGTGCTGCGCCGGCACTGCGCCGCCACCGCCTTCGAGTGCGTGCTCGAGCGACTTAAGCGGCACACGCCGTCCGTCGCTGTCGTACACCCGCAGCACGTCGCTCACGCGCCGGCCCTGCACGTCGTCCCGCACACAGCCGACCAACTCCGCAGCCCGTTCGTTCAGGTAGGTGACCCGGCCTTGCCGGTCGGTCGCCAGCACGCCCAGCGTGAGCGATTGCAGCAGGGCCTCGACCCGCCGACGCGCGTCCGTTTCGCGGCGCAGCTGCGCATGCTGGAGAAACTGCGCGCGGCGCAGCGCCGACGCAAGCGCGCATGCCAGCGCCCCGAACAGCACGAACGAACCGAGTCGCAAGAGCCGCTCGGGCAGCGGCAACGTGTAGGCGGATGGATCGGACAGGAACAGCGTCCAGACCAGCGCGCCGCTCACCACGGTCGCGGCAAGCCCGAACCGGAACGTGGTCATCCACACGACGACCACGAGCATCGGGTAGTACAGCAGCAGCGGCAGGTTCACCCCGCCAAGCCGGATCGCGACCGCCTGGAACCCGGTCACGGCGGCCACCAGCATGATCGCGACCGCGCCATGTCGGGCTTGCGTTCGTGAAAACCGCATCATTGTGTTGCCTCCACTCAGTGCGCAGCCCGCGCGCGCCCGGCTGTCATCGTCGTAGACAATCCGTCCGGCGACACCGCCGCGGCATGTGTGCGCACCGCCCCATCATGAATCCGGTTTGTCCGCGGGCTTGTTGTCCGCGGATTCGGCCGACGCGCCATCGAGCTGCGCGAGTCGGTTGTAGATTGTCTTCAGGCTGACGTCCAGCAACTCGGCAGCCTGTGCCTTGACGCCGCCGCACTGGGCGATCGTCCCCTCGATCAACTGGCGGTCGACTTCCTGCAGCGACGTGCCGAACGGCACGGTAACCTGATCGTCGTTCGGATCGACCATCGTCGAGAGCTCTTCCATGATTGGCGGCGGCAGCGTTTCGATCACGTCGGCATCGCAGAAAATGCTGGCACGCTGAACGAAATTGCGTAGCTCGCGCACGTTGCCGGGCCACTGATACGATTTCAGTGCTTCGCGCGCGGCAAGCGCAAAGCGCTGATTGCGTCCGTTTTGCTCGTTGAAGCCCTGCAGGAACGTATCGGCGAGCATCGGAATGTCGTCGCCCCGCTCCCGTAGCGGCGGCAGTGCGATCGGGAATACATTGATCCGATGGTAGAGATCGGGCCGCAGCTTGCCGTCTTCCATCGCGGCTTCCGGATCGCGGTTCGTCGCCGCGATGATCCGCACGTCGACATCGATCTCGTGCGTCGAACCGAGCCGCGTCAGTTGTCCTGTCTCGAGCACGCGCAGCAGTTTCACCTGCGACTCGATCGGCATTTCGGTGATTTCGTCGAGAAACAGCGTGCCGCCGTCGGCGCGTTCGAAGAATCCCTTGTGCTGGCGGTCGGCCCCCGTGAAGCTGCCGCGATCGTGGCCGAACATTTCGCTCTCCACGAGGTTGGCCGCGATCGCGCCGCAATTGATCGCGAGAAACGGACCTTGCCGGCGCAGGCTGAGATCGTGAAGCGTCTGGGCAGCCAACTCCTTGCCCGTTCCCGATTCGCCGGTCAGCAACACCGACGCCTCGGTGCGCGCGACGCGGCCGATCGCGTCGTACATCGCCTGCATCGGCGGCGAACGGCCGAGCATGCGACCGAAGCGCCCGAGGCGCTTGAGCTCCGAGCGCAGTTCCGCGATTTCCTCGTGCAGGGCGCCCGTGCGCGGAACGCGCGCGAGAATGCTGGTGAGCCGCTGCATGTTGACCGGCTTCACGAGATAGTCGGTCGCGCCTCGACGCAGCGCATCGATCGCGGTTTCGAGACTCGCGTGGCCCGTCGTGAGCACCATTTCGCAGTGCGCATGTTTCGGCAGCATGTCGAACAGCGCCATGCCGTTGCCGTCAGGGAGCACGAGGTCGCACAGCACGAGATCCGGCGTGTGCGTGGCGATCAGCGTGCGGGCCTGCTCGAGGGTGGCCGCCGTATCGCACGCCAACTGCTGCGACTTCGCGAGCGCGGCGAGCATCGCGCGCGAATCGGCGTCGTCTTCGACAATCAGGACATAGGGCATCCGGACTCCTGTGGGCTGCTGCGGTACACGCTGCCACGACCGGCGTCAGGCCGGTGCCGGCGTCGAGCGGTGCGCGACGGCGGACTCGTGCAGGAGGGCCGCAGCCTTCCCGCGTGCCGCACGATTGGGACATGACGATTACTTACGAGTATAGAAGGCATATCACGCAATCCGCGATCATCGATTAAATCTATCCGCCGGGGGAGCGCACGCATGGCAGGATTCGATTCCGCGCGCAGCCGGTCACGCCTCGCGCCAACGTCGTGCCCATCGCCTGTCAGGAGTAGTCGTTGCCGGCCGGCGGTGTCCTGGCAGGATCGAGGGTCTGATTCATGTGTGCCGCCTGCTGGAAGATCGAAATCGGCCACGCCTGTCGGGACAAAGATCGCTGCCCGGGATCAAGCGAATTCCGTGCCGGTCCCGCCCCTGTGAATGCGCACGCGCTGGAGCACGGACTTCGCGTGCCACGTGTGCGCATTTTTACAATTCCCCTGTAGCGTGTGCGCGGCCGTCACCCGCCCGGGCACGCGGGCACGCGTGCGCTCGGCGCCGGCGGCACATGCACCGGCGGCTTGCGACCTGGCGGTTCATGCTCGGGCGGCCGGTGCTCCGGCGGATCGCCTTCCGGGTGTCGATACGGCTTCGGCAAGTCTGGCGGCAGGGGATCCGGATTGAAGTCAGGCATCGTCGGCTCAGGCCGATGCAGCGATGTCACGGGGTCAAGCTTCATGGTCGGTCCTCATTGCGGCATACGGTCGATCGGCGCCAACGGCGTGCCGACGCTGCGGCGCACGCGGTGCAATCCGCATCCGGATCGCTCGCAAGGGACGCGAAAACAGCGCGCCGCCCACCGGTTGAACGACGCACACGCTATGGCGCGCCCACTTTGCGTGCGAGCGCCTGCGCCATCGTCAGATGGTGCCTGAGCACCGGCAGCGTCGCCTCCGCGAACGCGCGCAAGTCGGGATCGCGACCGGCGCGCGCTTCGTCCTCGAACAGCCGGATTGCGTTGCGCTGCGCGTCGGGCCCGACTGCGGCGACATAGGCAGCGTCGAAATCCCGCCCGCTCATGTCGTGCAGCACGTCGACGTCAGGATCGACGATGCGCGCCGCCGGCATCGGCACGCCCTTGCGCGCCGCGAGCTGATGCAACCGGTCGTTCGCCTTGCCTTGATCGTCGACCATCCGCTTCGCGAATGCGCGCACGTCCGACGACGTCGATTTTTCGAGTGCGAGCCGGCTCGCCTGCATGACGCTCTTGCCGGCGAGCCCGGCCTGGTCGACGAATTCGACATCGGCGCGTTGCGGGGGCCGCGCGATTCGCGCATCGTCCGGCCCCGGCGACGGGTTGATGACGCCACGCTGTGCCCGCGAATCGGACGCGGGCGGCTCGCTCGGCATTTGCGCGTGCGCGGCAACCGCCGCGCCAAGCGCGCCGGCCGCCAGCACCGCGAGGATCCGGATGCTGGGCTTCATGCGATATCTCCTTGGCATGGCCGTCAACGTCGGCGGAGTCGGCGGCGTCCGGACCGCCGCCGGTGCGGCCTCGTTCCTGCGGACATTCGGTGCGGCCGGCTCGGGCGCGCGCAGCGCATGAACGACACGAGCACGTCCTGGGTCCCGAATGGTCGGGCAACGCCGGTTGACAGCCGCAAGCCGTCACGGTTGCAACGGAGTCCGGATCGTCTGTCCGCAGACTGATTCAAGCGTGCCATTCATGAGTGGACGCCCTGCCCGACTCAGCGTCATTTAGGCCGGATCGTCAGCTGGTCGTGGATGTCCTGCACCCCTTCGACCTGCTTCACGGTATTGACCGCAAGCGTGCGCTGCTGCAGGTCCGGCACGCTGCCCGTCAGCACGACGTTGCCGTGCCGTGTCCTCACGTGGATGTCACCGGACGACAGGTTGTCCTTGCCGAGGAGCGCGGCCTTCGCCTTGGTCGTGATCTCCGCGTCGTGGATTCTCGCGCCGGCCGTCGTCAGCGTGGATTTCACGTCGTTGTCGTTGTCGGCGGCCACCGCCACGTGTGGCGCGGCGGCGGCGCAGAATGCGGCCGCCGTGAGCGCGACCGCCGCGCCGAGCCGTTTCGACGGATGACGCTTCAGCCATTCGGTCCAGGCTTGCAACTGTCTCGCATTCATCGTGACCTCCTTTCGTCATGCCGGCATTGCGCCGATCCGGTCACGGTGCCGCAATTCGCATGCCACGCCCCGGCACGCAACCGGCTCCCTGCGCGCGTCGCACGCCATGCGTTCGCGGCTATCGATTGAATCTATCCGTTCGCGCGTCACGCATCGCAAGATTCAATGCGTTGCAGCGTGAAAATCACTATGCTTTTCACGAGAGAATCGCTTAATTTTTTCATCAGATATTTCGCCATGCCGAGACCCGACAATCATCGCGAGCGGCTGCTCGGCTCGTCGCGCTCGATCCAGACCCTGTTACGGAAAATAGCGAAGGTTGCGGCGACGCATGCCAGCATTCTGGTGGTCGGCGAGAGCGGTGCGGGCAAGGACATCGTGGCCCGCCTCGTGCACAACATGAGTCCACGGCGGCGTGGTCCGTTCGTTCCGATCCATTGCGGCGCCATTCCTCCCGATATTGCGGAATCGCAATTGTTCGGTCACGAAAAAGGCAGTTTCACCGGCGCGATATCGCAACACGTCGGTTTTTTTGAAGCGGCACGTGGCGGGACGTTGTTTCTCGACGAAATTGCCGAAATGCCCGCCGAGTTGCAGGTGAAGCTGTTGCGCACGCTCGAATCGAACATGATCATGCGGGTGGGCGGCACCGAACCTGTTCCACTCGACGTCCGCATCATCGCGGCCACCCATCACGATCCGGTGGCAGCCGTCCGGGAAGGTCGCTTGCGCGAGGACCTGTTCTACCGGATCGCCGGGATCGCGCTACATGTCCCGGCGCTCCGGCAGCGCGACGAGGACGTCGGCGACATCGCGCAGGCACTCGTCGACCGATTGAACGCGCGTCATTGCACGCGCAAGCGGCTGTCGAGCCAGGCCTCGAAGGCACTGTTCGCCTACTCGTGGCCCGGCAACGTGCGCGAGCTGCGCAACGTGCTCGAACGCGCATTCATCCTCGCCGACGAACAGATCGAACTGTATCTGCCGCCCCGGCTGCTTCCGCGCGACGAGGTTCGCAAGAACGCGATGACGCTGCAATTCGGCAGGAAGCTGCTGCAATCCCAGCAGCGCTTCATCGTTGCATCGCTCAGGCATTTCAACGGCGACAAACCGCGCACCGCAAGAGCGCTCGGAATCAGCCTCAAGACCCTGTACAACCGGCTTGCATTGATTCCCGAACACGAACGCGACGTGCCTTCAACCACGCGCTGAGCGTGCATCGCGTCACGCTGCGACTTCGAGCAGCACCGTATCCCAATCCTGCACGAACCGCGCAATGCCGAAGCGCGCGAGCGCATCCTGGCGTGCGACAGCGCCCAACGCGCGAGCGAGCGACGGATTGCGAATCAGCGTATGCATCGCATCGATCAGCACTGCAGGACGCGTATCCGCGATACCGTTGTGCCCGGACTTCACGAGCAGGGCCATTTCGGTCGTCGCGATTGCGACGATCGGCAACCCGATCGTCATCGCCTCGATCACCGCGAGCCCGAGGCTCGTATAGCGAATCGGATTGAAATAGAACCGGTAGTGGGACAGGAAGCCCGGCAGCGCGGGATTCGGCACCTCGCCGATACCGCCGAATTCGGACGAACCCATGCCGATGAGATCGAGCGGCACGCTGCGGCGCACGATATCGAACAGGTCCGCGCCGAGCCGCCGCCCGCGGCTGGCAAGATGATTGACCATCGTCACGCCTTTCGGCAAGGTGCCGCGATATGCCACGTCGTCCGGAATCAGCACCCCGTATTCGATCACGCGGGTCGGCGTGATGCCGTTGTCCCACATCAGCGCGTTGTACGGCGTGACGTGCACGAGCAGCACGTTCGGATCCTGCACCGGATGCAGCATATCCGTCGGATGCCCGCGTGGCGGGTCGTGTTCGATGAACAGCGCGGGCAAGGCGCGCTGCGCGTCGCTCAGGAAATTCAGGCGATCATGCAGATAATGCCGGTGATGTTGATAGAGCACGCAGTCGAACTCCGTGTCACGCACGCATTCCGGCGGTACTTCGTGCACGTTGTTGCCCCACGGAACATGACCGATGCACCCCGCATAGCCGGGCGGACGCTGCGCCTTCGTCACGATGAAGAATTCGTGCGGCGCCTGTGACAGGTAGTACAGGTAGTTACCGCGCGCGTGCCAGGTCAGCACGCGCAGCCGCTTACCGTGCATGGCGCGCCTCCTTGCAGAGCAGCTGGCAGGCGTGGCCGATCACCTCGTCGACGCCGATTGCAGTCGCGCACACGTGCTCATAGGGACACCTATCGAACCTGCACGGCCGGCAGGCGGGATAGACCGCCAGCACGCGATGCCGCTCGCGATCGAACGGCGCCGAGCGGACGACGTCGCTGCCGCACGCGATGACGATGCTCGGCGTGCCGAGCGCCGCTGCGATGTAAGAGACGCTCGTGTCGTTGCAGACGAGCAGCCGGGAGCGGCCGATCAGCGCCGCGAGCGCGCCGAGCGGCGTGCCGCCGCACAGATTGACGCATGGCTGCCCGAGGCCTGCGACGAACTCGGCCGCGAGATCCGCTTCGCCGCGCGTGCCGGTCAGCACGATCTGCAGGCCGTGCTCCGCGAGCCAGCGTGCGACCCGGGCAAAACGCTCGACCGGCCAGCGCCGCGACAGCATCCGCGCCCCCGGATGGACGACTGCATAGCGACCGGGCCTCAGCCCGTGCTGCTCGCCGAGCACCTGCCAGATCGCATGGTCGAGGCCCCCGAGCGGAAACTCGAGATAGTCGCCCCAGTCGTCGTAGCCGAGACTGCGTATCAGTTGCAGATACCGCGTGATGTCCGGCTGGTCGGCGGGCCACGGAATCACGTGATCGAGCGCCGCGGCACGGCCGCCGGGCGGCACGAAACCCGCGGTACGCTCCGCACCTAGCGACGCGACGACCGCGTTCGCGTGCTCGCCGCTGCCGTGAAGCTGGAGCGCGAGATCGAACCCGCGCGCGCAGCATGTCGAGCGAAACGCGTCTGCTTGCGCGGCGTCGGGCTCGGCCTGCTCGATGAGACCCGGCCCGCCCGGGAACCGGATGAAATCGTCGATATATTCGCTGAATCGCGATGCGAACTCGCGCGCCCATGGCAGGCCGATCAACGTGATGCGCGCGTTCGGCTCACCGCGCCGCAGCGCACGCAGCGCGGGTACCGCACACAGCATGTCGCCAAGTTGCAGCGCCCGGAACACTGCGATGCGGGGCCGGTCAACGGCATCCGGCAACGGAGGATCGAATGTCATAAGAAAGGTACTCTGAAATGCAGCGCCCGCGGCCCGTGACGAGCACGTTCTTGCCGTCGAGCGCCAACCTCGCCGGATCAAGGGTTCGAGTCGCATGCACCTGGTAGAACGCTGTGGAAGGATCGCAACATGCGACGTTTGTCGAGGCAAGCGCCGCTGAACGAGAATCAGCGATTTCCATGCCAGTCGGTCGCCACGCACTGCGCGGCGGCGGCATGGACGTTGCGTCGCGAGCGCCGGGAGCGTCACGGCGTTTTTATAACCGCGCTGTAAATTCGCCCCGTCTGCGATTGATGCACGAGCAAGTCAGGTGTCGCATCCATCCTATGTTTCGCGGCCGCGCACGGACAGGTCACGATGCAATGCGGCGAGCAGGCTCGTCGGCGCAAGTTGGACGGCCTCGCTCGCGGGTTGTCGTGCTCGATTTCCCGCCCGGAATATCGTCCGTGTATCGCGTGGCGTCGCGGCTCGATCGGTTCCACCGTGGACGGCTGCATCCCGGCCCGGCCACGGGAAGCAACCGCCGGGCACGCATTGCACATGCGCCTGCATGTCGGCCCGGTGCCGGGAACACGGATTGCAGCGTACTTGACCATCGTGGGCGACCCGGAGTGGACAATGCACATCGCACGCCCGTTCGGCAAGGCAGTCGCGTGGTTTGCCGTGACCGTCGCCGTGGTGGTCGGCGCGCTGGCGCTCTTTGTGCAGACGTTTGACTGGAACCACGCCCGCCCGTGGCTTGACGACAAGGTCACCGAAGCCATCGGCCGGCCATTTTCGATCAACGGGGATCTGCGCGTGGACTGGCACCGGCCGCCGTTCGAGCACGGTTGGCGTGCATGGGTACCGTGGCCGAGGTTTACCGCGCGCAACATCGCAATCGCGAACCCCGACTGGGCTCGCTCGAAGGATTTCGCGACGCTCGACGCGATCAGCTTCGACGTGGCCGCGCTACCGCTGATCGACAGGCGCATCGTCATTCCGACGATCGAGTTCCTGAATCCGTCGGTCGATCTCGAACGCCTGAAGGACGGGCGCGAGAATTGGACTTTCAATCTGAAATCGTCCGGCAAGCCGCGCAACTGGACACTCGACCTGCATGACATCGCATTCATGAAGGGCAGTGTCGCCTACTACGACGAGTTCAAACGTGCCGACCTGAAGACGACGATCGATACGCTTGGTCAGCCGATTCCGTTCGGCGAAGTGCTCAGGCAGCAGGAGAAAAGTTCGCGCAAGGAATCAGCGGGGGTGGTCGGTAGCGCAAACATGTCGAAGCTCAACGCACAAGTGCAGGCCAGGGCCGCACCCGGCGCGTCGAAGGCAACAGGTGCTCCCGCTGCCGCCAGCGCATCGTCGGTAGCGCCGGCGCACTCGCCTTCCGCGGCCTCGGTGACGACCGAGACCTCCGGCGCAGCCGCGGCACTCGGCGCGAACAGTGCGGGCGCGGCTTCCGATCAAGGCTCGATCGCTGCTTATGCGATTGGCTGGACCGTCAATGGAACGTACAGGAAGTTGGCGGTGAGCGGCAGCGGGAAGGTTGGCGGTGTGCTGGCATTGCAGGACGCGCGGCGGCCGATCCCGGTGCAAGCGAGTGTACGCATCGGCGACACGCGTATCGCGCTGGTCGGCACACTGACCGATCCGGCACACCTGGCGGCGCTCGACTTGCGCCTTTGGTTGGCAGGACTGAGCATGGCGCATCTCTACGAGATCAGCGGCGTCACGCTGCCGGAAACGCGCCCGTTCGCGACCGAGGGCCGGCTGATCGGCCAGTTTCGTGAAGCGGGGAACGTCTTCAAGTACGAGAATTTCACCGGGCGGGTGGGCGACAGCGACCTGAACGGATCCTTGACATACGCGGCACGCAAACCGAGACCGGTGTTGTCCGGGAAGGTCGCGTCGAATCTGCTCCAGTTCGCCGATCTCGCGCCGATCATTGGAGCAGACTCGAATGCGAACAAGACCCGTCGCGGCGCGGCTCCTAACCAGCCCGCCGACAAGGCATTGCCGGTCGAGGCATTCCGTACCGAGCGGTGGAAAGCGATCGACGCGGACGTCGCGTTCACCGGCCGGCGCATCATCAAGAACGCCAACCTGCCTGTCACGGCGCTGGACACGCACGTTGTCCTGCACGACGGCGTGCTGACGCTCGATCCGCTGAAATTTGGCGTCGCCGGCGGCACACTTGCCATGACGATGCATCTGGACAGCAACGCAATGCCCCTGAAGGCACGCGTCTCGATGCAAGCGCGGCACCTGCGGCTCAAGCAGCTCTTTCCGACCTTCGAGGTGATGCAGACGAGCCTGGGCGAAATCAACGGCGACATGGCGCTATCGGCGACAGGCAATTCGCCGGCGGCACTTGCGGCGAGCGCCAACGGCGAGGTGAAGACACTGGTCACGGACGGTGCAGTCAGCCGGCTGCTGATGGAGGCGGCGGGATTGAATGTCGCGAATGTCGTCTACGAGAAACTATTCGGCAAGCGGGACGTGAAGATCAATTGTGCGGCGGCCGATCTGGTTGCGACCGACGGCGTGTTTGATTCGCGCGTATTCGCACTCGACACCGACGACGCCGTGATCGACATGGACGGCAACATCAATATGCGCGACGAGTCGATGAACCTGCGGATACACCCGCATACCAAAGGCTTCCGGGTGATTTCGCTGCGCTCGCCGTTGTATGTGCGCGGGACATTCAGGCAGCCGCACGTCGGCGTTCAGCCAGGTGCGCTGATTGCACGCGGCGGGGTGGCGGTCGGATTGGGGTTGCTCAATCCGTTCGCGTCGCTTGTCGCGTTGCTTCAGCCGAGCAACAATCGACCATTGCCGTGCCAGCAGATGCTTGCCGACATGGAAAAGCGGCCGACCGCGCCGACGCCGGGCGTACGACAGAAGGCGAAAGGGACGCCGGAGTACATGAAGGCGGCTTCCGGAGCCTTGGGGCCGCGAGGTATTGGACACACGGGAGAAGCGGCCAGCGGTGCGGTGCCGCCGCCCACGGGGCCGGCCTCGAATTCGGGCGGCGCCAGGAAATCGCCCTGAACACCTGAAGGAAGCGGATCTGCTGATGGGGGAATAACGAGCGAAGAGTCTGCCGCTCCGTATGGGAACGAATCGTGCTCGTTCTCGGATATTTGACGGAGGACATCTCGATGAAACCCATGACAATTGCAATACGTCGGATGCTGGCAACACTCGTGGCAGGCGGCGCACTCGTCGCGGCCGGTGCGGCGTTCGCGCAAGTCTACGTTGCACCGCCACCGAGGTACGAAGAGCCATATCCCGCCCCGGCGCCCAGCGTGTCGATCACACTCGGCATGCACGGCGACCGCTACTGGGACGGCGATCGCTACTGGGAGCACGACGAATGGAGGCATCGTCATCCGCATGGCCGTGATCCGTGGCGCGAGCATGAGCACGAGCGCATGCACGAACACGAGCATCGCGAATACTGACGAACGTCCGCCTGAGCAAAGACCAGGGACGCCGCCCCTGCTCGAAATCAGCGTACTTTCGCACCGCTTTCGTCGAACGCCCCACATACTCGGATGCGTCCATTCCGGAAGCGAAGATCGCCGCGAGGCCCGTCCACTCATCGGTTGCGCGGGTCCCGCGGCCAGCCCCTCGCCGACGCGGAGATTGCAGAACTGCCAGGATTCCTGCGCGGCAACCCCACCTCAGAAATTGTGGGCCAATCCGATCATGAACATGTCCTGGTCGGTGTTGTTGCCGCTCGCAACCCGGTTGAAGCGAAGATTCGCACTCCAGTCTTTCATGAATTCATAGCCGACCTGCGCACTGAACAGCGCCGCCAGCTTCATCCTGTCGGAAGGCACACTCTTGTCGTAGGCGAGATAGGGGCCGACTCCGGCACTGAGACTCCATCTGCTCGCGATTGGCGCGACGTACCAGAATTGAGCTGCGACGCCCCTTCTGGCAGCGACGTCGTTGACACCCTCGTAAACGAAGCTCGCCGAATACGCCCAGGCATTGCCGATCGGCCGTTTGAGTTCGACCAGGTAACCCTTCTGGATTGGAACCCTCGGCCGGTTCGTTTGCGACGTTCCGGCCCAGACGCTCAGCTGCGTCCTGCCGTCGGAAAACGACGGATGAGGGTCGCCGCCGAATCCCGAGCCGATGCCGAACAGCACCATATCGGAGGCGTGCCCACCCGCCATCTGAACACGGTTGTACTGTGCCTTGAGGTAGATGCCGTTGGGTGTGAACGCGTAACGCAACGCAGCCGATGCGAGGACCCCGAGACGTTTTTCGTTGTGCGCCTGATCGTCGACGTGCGTCGTGTTCATGCTGAAATACGGGCCCGCTGCGAATTCGAGCGCCATGCTCCCGCCAAGCGGCAAGCGTGCCGCGCCGAGCAGCGCGAAACCGTCGCGATGGTTGTCCGTCGGATGGCCTTCGTTCAGGTAGGCGACGAACACCGACGCGTAATCGTTCAGTGCCTGGCCAAAGCCGATTTCGTAAGCACGCCAGTGCATGTTGCCGCCCTCGGTCGCACGGCCATTACCATAAACGGCGAACGCGTCGAGCGTGTGTTGCCCCGGGCCGGCCCCACTCGACGTCTGCGGCGCGCCGTCGTCGGCATGCGCAAAGCCCGCAGCGGCCAAGCCGACGGCAGCGACGAAAGCATAACGGAAGCGAATATCAAGGTGCTTTCCCATTCCGGCACGCTCCAACAATAACAATGGCAACAAACCAGAGGATCGAATCGCGCCGCGATCTGCAGGCGCCGGTACCCCTGGCGCCTTATAGCCTAGCCGCGAGCGCTCACGCCTGGCCACCTCTCCAACGGCAGTCAGCCGTTACCGCTTGGAGGCCTGTGCGGCCGACTCGACAGCGCGCCTGATGGATGTCGAGGTTGCTTTGGGCGACCTGGACCGCCTGTTGGCCGATTCGTTGCAGTGTTGCGCAAAGCGCGTTTGGCGGCAATCGCCGAATCCAGCGCCGCACTGGCGGCCTCGGAGCCGGCGGGCGCACCTTTCGCGACGTCCGCCACCAGCGTCCTGACTGATCGATTCGCATTTACCGGATCGACTTTTCCAGAAACCGCGAGCGATCACGCAGCGTATGGCCGTCAGGTGCCGGCGGCGAGACGCGGGCCCGCGCCAAGCGGAGTGACCTCGGCTTCAGGCCGTGGCGACGGCAGCGCGTGTACCCAAGGATCGATGCCCTGCTGACGCACTTCTTCGAGAAACGCAACGCGCGTGCTCCAGTAGCTTGCTCGCAATTTTGCATCGATGACACGCTGCTCGGCAGCAAACAATTCCATGCGAGCAGTCACCAGCATCGACGCGGCGGTTTTTTCCGGCGTCGGGGCGTGACGCATCGCCCACCGGCTGATCCAGTTCACCATGCTGCCCCCCGTAAAAACGAACGGACCCGGATTGGGCAATCGCGACCGGCCGCGCGCCTGTCTCGATGCATCGCGGCCACCACCAAACGTCACCACCCAGGTTCCGGGCGCCATCGACACCCCGTATCGATGGCGATCGCCGCGGCATGCGCGCGCGGTTTACCTATCCTATGAATACTTTCCGGTTTGCGCGATACGGGTTTGCATCCTTCGACGCGTTTCATTCTTGAATCCGTGCATAGCACATGCGGCTGCCCATTTCCATCAGCAATCGAAGTTTTTTCGCGCCGGAGGAACGGGCGGCGCATCGTCGACCGTGCGCGCATCGGCATTGCGGTGGCGCACCGCCGCGGCCCGTCGCTGCAACGCCCGTGAGCGTGCCGCCGATCCGATCAACCGGCGACCGCACACTCGACACGCAAGCACTGACGGATCGCTGCGTCGCCCAACGCTCCGCTGCAGCGCATTGCCTCAACGCATCTGGAGCGCGAGAAATCCAGATCGCCCCACCGGCCTCTCGGTCGTTGTCAGGCCGTTTTGCGTCTGTAGTCGCAAACGCACCTGCAAGATCTCGTCGCGACCGTCACGCCCCAGGGCAGCGCATCAATCCGCACGTCTCAAATAGGGTGACGCGATCTCCCGCAAGTCCGGGGGCGCGAACAAGCCCGGATGCAGGAACGCGGCCGCTTCAGCCAGCACGGCATGCCGTGCAATCGGTCCGAACGATTCGATCCAGTGATCGCCCACGCTCACGATCCTCACCCTGCGCGTCGAAACCAGGTGCTGCCAGACCGGGTTCTGCTCGAAGGCGCGCCGACCGCTGTCGTCGTAGACGAAAATCGTGTCAGGCTTCGCGAGCAACAACGTCTCGAGGCTCATCTGGAACGCCGTATTGTCGCGTTGCGACGGCAACGGATTGCGTCCGGCGATGTTGACGCCACCCAGCGCGTTCAGTAGCGAGCAGGTCATGTTCTCGTCGTAGAACGCCCACGGCGCAACCCCCGCCCCCCAGACGAACAGGTAGCGCGGCGCGGCGCGTGATGCTGCACGCGCACGGAATCCCGCCAGCACGTCGGCGAAGCGCCGGTTGAGTGCGGCAGCAGCCTCGGCACGACCCAGCGCTGCCCCGACGAGCGCGATACTGCGGTCGCTGTCGGCGCCAACCTCGATATCGAGCGCAAGATACGGCGCGATCTGCTGAAGCCGCGCCGCGTTCGCTTCGGTGTAGCGCCGGATCGCAACGATCAGATCCGCATGAGCGCTCGCCAGCAATTCCAGATTCGGACTCGCGCGCTGCCCCAGGTCGATCACGCGATCCATTCTGTCCAGCAGATAGGCGGGCCGCCGGTCGCGCACGAGAAACGTCGACGCGATCGGTTGCACGCCGAGCGCCAGTGCGGTATCGGCGCCGAAGTACGAAATCGCCGCGAGCCGGCGCGGCGCAGCATCGAAGCGCAGCGTCGCGCCGCGATCGTCGACGACACTGTACGGCGCCCCCGGCACCGCCGCGCGAACGGGCCGCGCGAGCACCGATGCAAGCGAAGCCGGCAACGCGAACGACAGCGTGCGGCGCTTGCGATCAATCATCGCTGGCCTCTCCGACTGACGACACCGCGTCGCGAACGGGTGGACCCGCATCGTCCTCTCCGCTGCCGGGTGCGGCATAACCGAGCGGATGACAGACGGGCACGCCGTCGCTCGCACCATGCAATCGTTCGCTGCGCACATGGAATACGTCCGCAACGAACGACGGCGTCAGCACGTCGACCGGCGCGCCGTCGGCAACGAGCCGCCCGTCACGCATCACGATCGCCCGATCCGCAAAACGCATCGCCTGGTTCAGGTCGTGCAGCGACATCACGAGCGTCAGCCCGAATGCCTGGTTGAGCCGCTGCAGCGTCTGCATCACGTCGAGCTGATGGCCGAGGTCGAGATAGGTCGTCGGTTCGTCGAGCAGCAGAATGTCCGCGCGCTGCGCGAGCGCCATCGCAATCCATACGCGCTGACGTTCGCCGCCCGACAGCGCGACGAGCGAACGATCCTGCATCGCGGCCAGCCCCGTCATGTCCAGCGCCCAATCGACTGCGTCCCGATCGTCGTCCGTTTCTCCGCGCAGCCAGTTCCGGTGCGCGAACCGTCCGTGGCTGACGAGCGCCCGCACCGTCAGGCCGGACGGAATGTCCTGCGTCTGGGCCAGGAACGCGATGCGTCGCGCGAGCTTGCGACGCGGCCACTGCCGCAGCGGCACGTCATCGAGCAACGCATCGCCGTCGCGCGGCGCGAGCAGGCCAGCCAGTGCGCGCAGCAGCGTGCTTTTGCCCGAGCCGTTCGGACCGAGCAACATCGTGATCCGGCCGGGCTCGATCGACAGCGACAGCGTGTCGACGATGCGGCGCGGGCCATATCCGAGCGAGAGATCGCGGGCAACGAGTGTCATCGTGAGGAGCGGGACAGCAGATAAAGAAAGAGCGGCGCGCCGAACAGCGCCGTGACCGCTCCCACGGGAATTTCGGCCGGCGCAACGACGACGCGGCCGGTCAGATCCGCAAGCGCCGCGATCAACGCACCGCAAAGGAGTGCGAACGGCGCCTGCCGCGCGAGCGAACCGCCCACGGCCAGCCGCGCGAGATGCGGCGCGATCAGGCCAACGAACGCGACCGGCCCGGCGATCGCAACCGCGCAGGCGGCCGCGAAGCCTGCATAGGCGATCGCGACGAGGCGCCAGCGTTCGACGTTCAGGCCGACACTCGCCGCCGCGTCGTCGCCGAGCGACAGCACCTGCACCGCCGGCAACACGACCGGCAGCAACGCAATCGTCGCCGCGGTCCACGGCGCGAGCAGCAGCACGTGTTGCCAGCCGCGCGCGTAGAGGTTGCCGGCGAGCCACGTCAGCAGTACCTCGATGCGGCTCGAACCCCAGCCCGCGAGTATCGTCATCGCGACCGCATACATCGCCGCGCTGACGGCGACGCCCATCAGGATCAGCCGAAACGGCGCCGTGCCGTCGCGCCATGCAAGCGCGTAGACGCCCAGCGCCGCACCGATGCCGCCCACCTGCGCGACGAGCGGCATCCACGTGATGTCGTACGCGTCGAGCCGGCTGCCGTCGAGCGAACCCGCGAAGTTCGCGACGAGCAGCAGCAACATCACGCCGAGCGTCGCGCCGGACGACACGCCGATCGCGCCGGGCTCCGCGAGCGGATTGCGCAGCGCAGCCTGCAGCACGAGCCCGCTCGCTGCCAGTTGCGCGCCGATCATCAGCGCAAGCAGCACGCGCGGCATGCGCAGCGCCCACATCACGAAGGCGACGTCGCGCGCGCCGTCACGATGGATCAGCGCCTGCACTGCCGACGTCAACGGAAAGTCGGCCGCGCCGAAACACACCGACACCACGACCACGAGCATCAGGATCGCCGCCCACCCTGCGCCGTGCGCAAACGTCCGCCACGTCGCGATGCCCTGTACGCGCGTCGCACGAATCGGCCGGATCGGGACGCCCGTCATGTCGATACACCTTCGTCGCGGCGAATCATCGCGATCAGCAGCGGGGTCGCGACCAGCGCGGTCAGGAAGCCGACCGGCAGTTCGCGTGGCGCCGCGACCGTGCGGGCGACGAGATCCGCTACCGACACGAGCAATGCGCCGCCAAGCGCCGTCACGGCCAACGTTCGCCGATAGCCGCCGCCGATTGCGACGCGCGCGAGATGCGGCACGCACAGACCGACGAAGCCGACCGGCCCCGCGATCGAAACGACCGACGCAGACAAGGCGACCGCAATGCCGCCGAGAATCAAACGCCAGCGCAACAGGTCGAGGCCGACGCCCTGCGCGGCTTCGTCGCCGAGCGCAAGCGTGTCGAGCACGCGTGCGCCGGCAAGGGCGGCAACGAGACCTGCGACGGTCCACGGCGCGACCATCGCGACCTGCTGCCAGCCGACACCCGCGAAGCCGCCAGCCAGCCAGTAGAACAACGGCCCGGCCTGCGGCCCCGCCACGATCATCAGCGAAATGACACCCGCGCTGCCGAGTGCGGCAATCGTCGTTCCGGCCAGAGCGAGACGCAACGGCGACAGCTGTGCGCGCCACGCCAGCGCGAACGTCAGCGTTGCCGCGATGCCGCCGCCGGCCAGCGCCACGAACGGCAGCATGCCCGCGGTCCGGGCCGGCGCCAGTACGGTCGCTGCGACGACCGCGAGCGCGGCGCCACTGACGACACCCGTCAACGTCGGGTCGGCCAGCGGATTACGCGTGATGCCCTGCATCAGCGCGCCGGACACCGCGAGGCTCGCACCGACCATCAACGCCGCGATCAGGCGAGGCAGACGCAGCGCGCCCACGATCTGTGCGGCGGGCGTGTCGCCGCCGGCCAGCGCATCGAGCGCGGCGGCAGGGCTGAGCACGAGGTTGCCGGCACACAGGCTCGCAAGCGCGATCGCACCGATGCCGGCGATCAGCACGAGCGCGATCACGCCGACACGTGCCCGTCCCCCGGACGCCGAACCCGGCCGCAGAACGCGCAGGTGTTTTGCCGCCACGGGCCGTTCGTTCACGATCGTGTCGCTCCGGCCTGTTTCACCCACACGCGCAGCCGGCACGCGAACTTGCGCAGCAGCATCGTCGCGGTGGCGGCCGGCCCGCTCGCGAATGCGACCAGATTGCCGGCGTCCGTCACAGGTCGGTCGACACCGACAGCCAGAACGTGCGCGGCGCCCCCGTGAACAGATACCCGGTCGGGTTCGCCTGCCAGTAGTCGCGGTTGAACAGGTTCGTCACGTTCGCGCGCAGCGTCACGTCGCGGCCGGCGACCTTCGTCGCGTAGCGACCGCCCAGATCGAAGCGCGTCCAGCTCGGCACGTGCTGCGTGTTGTCCTGGCTCACGTAGGCCTTGCCCGTGTAGATCATCCGGCTCGTCAGCGTGACGCCCGGCACGAACGGCGTATCCCATTCCGCGCCGAGCGTGGCCTGCAGCGACGGCGCGCCGACCGCATGATTGCCGTCGTACACGCCACCCTGCGTGCGGCGCAGCCGCGCATCGAGCCACGTGACGCCGCCCAGCAGACGCACGCCGCGCGTCACTTCGCCGAAGCCGGACAGTTCGAGGCCGCGATTGCGCTGCAGCCCGTCGAGGCTGAACAGCTTGCTGACCGGATCGACGATCCCGCTCGGCACGTCGATCTGGAACAGCCCGAGCGTTGCGCCGAACCTGCCGAGATCGAGCTTGGTGCCGACTTCGTATTGCTTCGACTTGAACGGCGCGAACACCTGGTTCGGGTTCGCCGCGTCGGGCGGCGGTGCCGAACCGGGCGTCAGCGCTTCGATGTAGTTCGCATAGAACGACAACTGGTCGAGCGGCCGGACGACGAGCGCGACGGACGGCGTCGTCGCACCCTGGTCGTAGTGCGACGTTTCCGCGCCGGACGTGTCGAAGTTGCGGCTGCTCACCTGCTGGCGACGCACGCCGACCGTGAGCTGCACGAGCCCGCCGGCGGCGGACAGCGTATCGGCCACGCCGATGCTGCGCAGGATCTGCGCGCTGTCCTTCGCTTCAGGCGACACCGAGACCGGCGCACCCGGCCCGGCGAGGCGGGTCGGCATGTAGATGTTCGTCGCGTAGCTGCCGTAGGCGGTCTGACCGAACCACGTCGTCTGCTGAAGGTAGCTGCCGCTCACGACGAGCTGGTGATCGATCGGGCCCGTCCTGAAACGCGTCCGCGCCCCCGCCTCGGCCGACAGCGCATGCGATGCGCCCGACTGGTATCTCGACGTGGACCTCGCGTCGCCCCGCGCATTGATGATCGTCGCGCCCGGGTCTTCCATCTTGTCGAAGCCAAAGCGGTTCACGCCGATCGCGCCGAACAGCGTCACGTTCGACGACAGGTCGTACTCGGCGCGCCCGAGCGCCGTCAGGCTGTGGGAATTCGAATAGGAAAACGTCTGCGCGAGATTGGTCCGCGAATTCGGCGCCTCCGGCACCGCGATGCCGGCGATCGGCGTGTAGCCGCGCACCGGTGCCCGCATGAAGTCCTCCTGGTAGATCACGTCGCCGGACACGCGCAGGCGGCGGCCGCGGTAATCCAGCCCGACCGACAGCGACGTGTTGCGCCGCGATTGTTCGTCGATCGGCGTGTCGCCTTCGCGGTGGGCCGCGTTGACGCGGATACCGAACTCGCCGTCCTGGCCGAAGCGCCTGCCGAGGTCGGCATGGCCGCCGAACACCGAGCTCGACGCGTATTCGGCGGTCAGGCGGTTGAGCGGCGTGTCGTCGGCACGCTTCGTCACGACGTTCACGCTGCCGCCGACGCTGCCCTGCGGCATCATCCCGTTCAGCAATGCACCCGGCCCCTTGAGGATTTCGACCCGTTCGACCGGATCCGCGCCGACGCGATAGGCCGGCACGAGCCCGTACAGGCCATTGAGCGCGATCTCGCCGTTCTCGACACGCAACCCGCGAATCGTAATCGCGTCGTAGCGGTTGGTGCTGTCGATCGCCGCACGGACCGAGGGATCCGTCGTGGTCAGCAGATCTGCAACGCTGGTCGCCTGCTGGTCGCGGATCAGCTTTTCCGTATAGCTCGAGATGCTGAACGGCGTGTCCATATAGTCGCGATTGCCGAGCAGGCCGACTTTCGCGCCCTGTGCCACCTGCCCCCCCGCATAAACCTCGGGAACCGCGTCATCGATCCGCTTGCCAAGCACCTTCACGGCCGGCAGCACGGCGGCTTCGGCACCCGTAGCCGCGGCAGGAGCCGGACGCAGCGAGAAGCTGCCGTCGGACTGCTGCACCGGCTCCAGGCCCGTGCCGCCCAGCAATGCCTGGAATGCGCCCTGTACCGAGTACGTGCCATGGACGCCCGCGCTGGTCTTCCCGGCCGTCAGGTCGCCGGGCACGCTGAGCATCACGTTGGCCTGATCGGCAAGTCGGTTCAGCGACGCAGACAGCGGGCCGGCCGGAACGTCGTAACGCCGGGTGGCCGCCGGCGCCGCCGCGCCGGCGGCAGACTGGGCGGACGCCACGTGCCACGCGCCGCTCCCGGCGAGCGCGATGCCGACAACGGCACAGCGCACGGCGTGCGCAGCGGGACGGCGCGCGGTGCGCATCCGTGCGCCGCTGCGCACGGGCAACGAACAATCGGGATTCGACGCAAACGACGGGCAATGCATGGACGGCATTCCTTGAGAATGAAGTGACCAAGGGGAGGTCCATCGCGCGTCTAACAGAGCCGGATACCTTGGCTTGATAGCGGCCGCGCCCGGTCGTTCGGGCGGTGCCATGCTGGCTGCGACTGTCGCCATCGCGACGGTGCCTGTTTCCGCCGGGAAGCAGGCAGCGTCCGGCCGGAGCAGATGCCCCGCCTGATGGCGCCGGGTCGGCATTCAGAGCACTGCTTGATCTCCGAATGGTCCTCTTTCATCTGTTAATCGGATGACGCCCGGAAACGCGAACCGGAACCGGCGTTTTTTTGCTGCAGGACGAGATCACCTCCGACGCCCGGACTCCGGCCGGCATCGCGCCCGTCACCGGGCTTCGATCGTGACCCACCACGGCAACGTGCGACGTACGCGGATCGGCAGGTCGCGTTCCAGCATCGCGAGCATCTGGCCGGGGTTGTCGGCAGGGAAACGGCCGACGACGCGAATGCCCGCCACCGACGGATCGACGCCGATGTGCCCGTGCTGATAGCGATCCAGTTCGGAGATCAGCGCGTCGAGCGTGACGTCGTCAGCCAGGATCACGCCGCGCGACCACGTTTCGCGTGCGGGATCGACTCGCTCCGGCGCGTCGATCGCCTCCGCCGTGAACTGCCGCTGCTGGCCGGCCGGCACGATTTCGACGTGCCCGGCCAGGTTGCGAATCTCGACCCGGCCGTCGAATACGGCCAGCAGCGTGTGCGCTCCGGATTGCCGGACGGTGAACCGGGTACCCAACGCCCGCATCCGGCCGTTCGGCGTGTCGACGAAGAACGCACGCCCCTGACTGTCCTTGGCCGTATCGATGAGCATTTCGCCCATCGTCAGCGTCAGGGCCCGCTTGGTATCGTCGTAGTGAACGTCGAATGCACTGTTCGTGTTCAACCACACTCGCGTGCCGTCGGCGAGCTGCACATCCCGTCGCTCGCCAACACCGGTGCGGTAATCCGACCGCCATGCCATGACGCGGGCCGGCAGCGGCGTGCAACGCCAGGCGAGCCAGCCGGCGAGACCGGTCCCGGCCAGCGCCGCGAGACTGCCCAGCACGTGGCGCCGGCTCGCCGAACGTGTCGCGGAAACGTGCACGGCTGCCGCGGCAGCATCGCGCTCGCCCTGGCTCTCGCTCCTCAACGGCGCGAATCGACGGCTGACCGCTTCGACATGCGCCCACGCTCGCCGATGTTCCGGCCGCTCTGCCAGCCACGCCGCCCAGGCGCCGCGATGCTCGCTGCTCCCGCCATCGGCATGCAGCAGCGCAAACCAGTTGGCGGCTTGCTCGAGGCTTTCGAAATCGGCCGGGGCACCGGGCTCCACGGTGGAGGAAGACGACGAGGCGGCCATCGGTCAGTGATTGATGCCGGCGTCGACCAAGGCCAGCTGCAGCATCGCCTGAGCGAGATACTTCTGCACCATGCGAGCCGATACACCGAGTTCGTCGGCGATCTCGCGCGTGGACAGACCATGAATCTGCGCCATGACGAACGCGTCCCTCGCCTTGTCCGACAGCCGGCTGATGAGCGCGCCGATTTCCATCAGCGTCTCGATGACGATCGCACGGGATTCGGGCGAAGGCTCGCAGGGCTCCGGCTGCGCGGCGAGCGCATCGAGCCACGCCTGCTCGACCTGTCGGCGGCGGAACAGGTCGATGCACATGCCCTGCGCCATCGCGCGCAGGTAGGCCCGCGCCTCGGCATCACTGTCGAAGCGCTTCGGCGCCGACTTGAGGATCAGACGAAGAAATGCGTCCTGGGCAAGGTCCGCCGCATCGAAAGCGTTACCCAGTCGCCTGCGCAGCCAGCCCTGCAACCAGTCATGGTGGTCGCGATAAAGAGCCTGCACATCGTGATACACGGCGAGTTGGGCGACGGACATGGAACAACCCCTTCGGCTTTAAAGACGAGAGACGATAAAGAAAATGCGAATCATTACCATTTATAAACCAATTCAACAGGTTAACGCAATATTTTGAGATTGGAGGTTCCATGGGTTCGCGCGCGTCGATGAATCTCGACAATGGCGGCGCTCACGCCCGGCGACGCGGACCTGGCCCGAAGACGGGCCCGTCCCGACCGGCTTGCCGGAAGCCCGCGATCGCCGGTTGCAGGCATCGATCCTCGAAAGGACGCGCCGGCGCGAGCGGCCGACACGCCCGAATTCCTCACGCCGAGGCCAGCTTCGCGTGTGCCCGTTCGAGAAAGCCCGATTCGTAAAAGTAGTCGAAGAAGGTGCGCAACCAGTCGTTCGTCGGCCGCAGACTCGATGCCAGCACGCCGCCCGCGAGCCGCCTCAGTTGCGTGACGTCGATCGGCAAAATGCGCCCGACCGTCGGATCCGCGGCAGGGTTCAGTTTCTTCAGCACCGGAATCAACATCGACAGCGGGTGCGACGGGTCGCGTCGTACATGCTCTGCCAGTGCGGCAAGCCACGCGTCATAGCCCATCCGCTCGATCGGGAAGCCTTCGTCCTCGATAAAATCGACCAGCGCATCCAGCGAGTTCCAGCGCGGATTGATCACGTGCACCCCCTGCCCCGCGGCAGTCGGCTCGAGCGACGCGCTCACGATGATCCGGCTGACGACGTCGACAGGAAGGATGTTGTCGAACCCGACGTCCCGAGGTGCCTTTCCGAACACGATGATTCCCTTGATCAACCGGCAAAACAGATCGTCCAGGTTCATTCGTCCGCTCTCCGAATGTCCCACGATCCGCGCCGGACGATACACGGTGACGGGAACGCCGCGCGCGTGCGCCTGAACGAGCAGTTGCTCGGCGACCCACTTGCTCTCTTCATAGCCGCTCGTCAGGTGTTCGTGGAACGGCACGGCAAGCGCTTCCGGCAATGCATCCGAATAGCGATCGAGCGTACCGACCGTCGACACGTAGTGAATCGGCGTGACCCGATGCAGGCTCGCCAGTCTGATGATGTCCTGGGTTGCCAGCACGTTGACCTGCTTCAGCGTCGCGTACGGATAGACGAAGTTGACCAGCGCCCCATTGTGGTAGATCGCATCGATTTCACTTGCGAGTGCGTCGAATGCTGCCGTCGACAAACCCAGGTTCGGTTCACCAAGATCACCCGGCACGGCAACGATCCGATGCGCGTGCCGCGCTTCCCACAAGCCATGCGACTGCATCGCGGCCTCGATGCGCCGTACGCCGGCGACCGGATCGTCGGCACGGACAACGCACATCACGCGAGCGTCGGTCGTCGCGAGCAGCGTGTGGAGCAGGTGCGCGCCAAGGAATCCCGTGGCACCGGTGAGCAGCACGGTGCGATACGGTCGCGGGGAATACGGCTGCCGTGTCTCGATCGCCGGATCGAGCCGCGCTTCCCCACGCAGATCGACGGGCGGCATATCGCGACGCATACTGCCATTCGCGATACTGGCGGCCAAGCCGGCAATAGTCGGCGCGGCGAGCAGCGTGTCCATGTCGATCTGGTGCTGCAGCCGCTCGTTGATCTGATACAGCATCACGGTTGCCTGAAGCGAGTCCCCACCGAGATCGAAGTAATTGTCGTGAATGCCGATCCGCGGCTGCTTCAGCAGGATGCGCCAGATCTCGTGAATCGCCGTTTCGACCACGTCCCGAGGCGCCACATGACGGTCATCCCTGCGGATCTCGACGTCACCGGCCAGTAACCTCACACGGTCGATGGCGCCGTTCGGGGCGCGCGGCAAAACCGCAAGGGCGAGGATCGCGCCGGGAGACAGTTCCGGCACGCCGCGCCGGCCGACGAGCCGGCGCGCGATATCCGCCGCGCCGACGTCAGCGCTGCAGTGGAACAGTACAACCTCCCAGTCGCCGCCATCGGAGATCCGCTCCACGAGCGCGACCTCGTCGATGCCCGCGATGCGCGCGACGTCGACTTCCAGATCGAGCCAGCCTACCGTCATCAGTTCCGCGAACGCGCCGGTGTCGGGCAACTGCGTATGGCAGCCACGTTCCGTGTGCCACGCGTCCAGCGTCGTGTGCAGACACGCACCGTTGCGCGTGACGATCAGGTTGTCCCGGTCCGCCTTGCCGTTGCGCAGCATCAGGTCCGGCACGGAATGTCCCGTTACGACGAGCTTGCCGAGTGCGTCCACGCCCGCCGGGTTCAGATGCGTGTCCGCCACGAATACCGTGCTGCCGGCAGATACCGCACCCGTTTCGAATCCGTCGGACACGTCGGCCGACAAGACAGCATGCGGAATCGACCACGCCGGCCAGCACAGACGTCGGATGCGCTGCGCGTGCGGCGCGAGTTCGGCGAGCCTGAGCGCGCCATGTCGCGTCAACGAGCGCGCATCGGCTATCACCCAGTCTGCACGGATCCCGTCTCCCGACAGGTCGGTGGATGCGATCGCGATGTGGCGCGTTGCCTCCGGACTCAAGACGACGCTGTGCCAGTGCGTATCCGCGGAAGCCGCCCGCTGCAGAAACGCCGGATCACCGGCGCTCGCAATCTGGCGGAGCGACAATCCAGCACTCAGTGCCCCCAGTACCGTCCACAACGCCGTGTGCGACAACGGCCCTTCGCCAAAGGCGACATCCTGCGACGCACCCGCGGGAAACGTCGCCGAGAACACGCGCGCCGCTTCGACGAGTTGAGCATGGGTGTAACGCAGGACCCGCCAGTCACCGGAGGCGTCGCGCCGCAGCAGCGAACAGGCCCCCTGCGCAGGATCCCCATGGTCTTCCATCGTGCCGTCGATCTGACCATACATCGGGTCTCGCTCGTCGAACACGTAGCAGACGACACCCGTCAACGGCGTATGCCGGACGGTGGTCACGCAGCTTCGCAGCGGCTCCGGACACCAGCTGACGTCGGTAACGGCGTCGAACGCGGACGATGGCAGATCGGGGTCGGCGATCACGCAATCGACGCCGTACATCAGTCCGGACAGCAGCAGCACCAGCCCGGAGACAGGGTCATCGCACGCGACCAGTACGCGTTCGCCCGGCCGATAGCCGAAATTCCGCCATTGATAAACGGCGCGCTGCACGCGATCTGCGAGCACGCCGTACGTGACACCGCGCGCATCGCCCGGCGACTGACGGTCATCCAGCGACGAGAACGCGGTTCGATCCGGCATTCGCGTTGCGTGTCGGGCGATAGGTGCGTACAACGTCGCGTCGCCGATCGCCGATTGCGCAGGCTTCTCTCGGGTCGGCCCTGCAATGATCGGCGGCGGCACGTCGAGTACGAGATCGCGAACTTGACGAGGCGTAGCGTCGATCAGGACCTGGAGCAGCCGACGGTATTGCCCGGCGACGCGTTCGATGAACGCGGCGTCGAATCGCGCCGTGTCATACGTCAATTGAAACGTCAGCGTATCCGTCGGCAATACGATGAGCGCCAGCGCATAACTCGTTTCCTCGACCGCACGCGGGTCGTCGATCCGCAGCCCGCAACTCGCCGCGAGCCGGTCGAACGCGTCCCTGCCCGGGTAGTTTTCGAACACGTAAAGCGTATCGAAGAGCGATTTCTGGCGTGACACCTCGCTGCAATTCAGCACATCCGCGAGGGCGCTCTGCGCATGCTGCTCCAGCGCCTGCGTGTCCGCCTGCAAGCCTCGCAACCATGTCGCCGTATCGAGCTCGCCGTCGAGTTTTGCACGCCACGGCAGCGTGTTGATAAACAAGCCGGCCATCCGCTCGATGCCGTCCACATCCGCCGTACGCCCCGATACGACGATTCCGCTCACGATGTCGTTGCAACCGGCATAACGCGCGAGGAGCGCCGCCCACGCGCCCTGGCATAGCGTATTGAGCGTCACCCGATCGCGGCGGCACGCGCGGGCAGCAGCCTCCATCCACTCCTTCGGCATCGTTCCGGTCGATACCGCGAGCGTGCGACGTGCCTCCAGGTCGACCGTGGGACGTGTTGCCGCCGAAGGGACGACCGACGGTGCGAATCCCGCCGGGGTGCGATAGCCGCGCAGCCTGTCGCGCCAATAATCGAGCGAACGCGCGCTGTCGTGCGTACGCAACCACGCAACATAGTCGCGAAAATCCTTTGTTACGGGGGGCAGCGGCACGTCCGGACGCGCATAGCGCTGAAAAACCTCACCGAGCAGCAAGGGCATCGACCAACCGTCGAGGATGGCGTGATGATAGGTCCAGAGGAATCGATATCGCTCGTTACCGAGCACGATCAGCGTGACGCGCATCAGCGGGGCCACGCCAAAATCGAAGCCTCGCGTGCGATCGCTGGCCAGCAGAAGATCGAAGCGACTCGCTTGTTCATCGGCCGCCTGGTCACGCCAGTCGATCACGTCGAACGGCAATCCGACCGTATGCCGGACAGCCTGCAACGGCTTCTCCTCATGCAGGCGGATGAACAACGTCTTGAGCGTGTCATGGCGGTGCACGACGGTTTCCCAAGCGCCCCGGAATCGCTCGATGTCGAGCGAACCCTCCAGCACGCAGGAAAATTGCTCGACGTAGATGCCGGATGCCGGATCGAGCCGTGAATGGTGGAGCATGCCTCGCTGAAGCGGCGTGAGATAGTAAATGGTGTCGACGTTTCGGGTCATCCTGAATTCCTGGTACGGTCATGCTCGACGAACGCGCCGTACGGCGCGTCGCCTCGTTCAGCGCTCGAGTGCGTCGATTTCATCCAGCAGCGCGTCCAGCGCGTGCTGGTCGACATCGAGTTGCGGAACGTCGTCAGGTGTCAATCCGCCGACCCCGTCCGCGCTGCAATGGCGAATGAGCATCGTCAGCGCTTCTTCGACGCGACACATGAGGCAGCCGATGCTTTCGTCGACGCCCGGCACCCCGAAGAAGCTGGACTCCACGGTCAATCTGCCGCGCGAGACGTACGCGACGATGTCCAACAGGTGCGTGCGCCGCTGGCGCGGGCTTCGAATGCCCGGCGCGGGTTCGGGCGGCCCGCCATAAAGCGACGACGGCCCTGACAATTGCTCCAGTTGACCGAGGTAGGTGAACAGGATCGGCGCCTGCGGAAACGAAACGAGCGAGTCGTCGCCGGCCCGGGGCGTCGGGTCGAGATAGCGCAGCACGCCATAGCTCGCGCCCTTCCGCGGTACCTCGCGCAGTCGCGCCTTGACCGACTTGATGAGCGCCGACGGGTCCGACGCGGCAGCCGGCACGTCAACCAGCACCGGGTAGATCGACGTGAACCAGCCGACGCTGCGGCTCAGGTCGATCGAATCACCGAGCGCGTCGCGACCGTGCCCCTCGACGTCCAGCAGCAACGCATCGCAACCGCTCCACGCACGAAAACCAGCGTGGAGTGCTGCAATGAGCAGGTCATTCGCGTCGGTTCCATAGGCGCGCGGCGCCGTGGTTCGAAACGCGTGAGTCAGATCGGCGTCGAGCGTAATCGCGCAACTGAGCGACGACTCCTGATAGGCATGCTGAACGATCGGGGCAAGCCCGTGGCGCATCAGCGCGACCCGCTTCGGCCCGCTCAACACGTCGCGCACCTGTGCGTTCACACTCCGCCAATAGTTGCGATCGTCATCGAGCGCGTCGCTCCGCGCAAGCGCGATCCACTGGTCGACCCATGCCTTCACGGAACTGGTCTTCAGTGGCAACGCCGCCGCCGTGCGGTCGCGCAAGCGCAGATAGCAATCCGCCAGATCCTGCAGCAGGATGCTCCACGATACGCCGTCGATCGCCATGTGATGGACGACGATCAGTAGCCGGCTGCTCGACACGCTGGTGCTCTCGAGCCACCTGATTGCCATCAGCCTGCCGCTTTCGATGTCGAGACTGCCCTGCGCCGCGTCGATCGCGTCGCGCCAGGCGCGTTCGCCATGCCGGCCGTCCGGATCGACACATCGGACGACCGAGAAATCAGCCTCGTCCGACCCGTCGTCACCCGCAAACAGGTGATGCATTCCGTCGTCGCGCACAACGAAGCGGGAACGCAGCACGTCGTGATGGCGCGCGACGACACGGATCGCCTCGGCCATGATGTTCGCGTCGGGCGCCTCGCCGAGCGGAACGAGCAACGCCTGGTTGAAGTGCGAACGATCCACTTCGACCCGCTCGACGAACCACTGTGCCGCGGGACCGAGTGCCGCCTCGCCGTGCACCGCCCCCTGATCGACATCGAGGCCCGGTGTCTCGCGCACCACCGTCGACAGGCTGGCCACGGTCGTATGCTGGAAGATGTCCTGCGGCTTCAGATACATCCCGTCGAGCGCCGCGCGAGATACGATGACTGCAGCGAGAATCGAATCGCCGCCCAGTTCGAAAAAATCGTGGTCGACGCCGACGGACGGTTGGCCGAGAACATCGGCCCAGATAGCGGCGAGTTTGCGTTCGATGTCGGTCGACGCAAACCGTACGGCCGTCTCGCTTGCGCGTGGCAGCGGGAGCCGGTCCGCGTCGAGTGCACCCCATGCGTCGAGCGGCAGGCGATCGAGCACCATGATCGCGTCCGGGTGCATCGAGTCGGGTAACGCCTGCTTCAACGCCGAACGAACGGCATGCTCGAGTACACCTGCGTCCAGGTCGCTGCCATCCGCGACGACGTAGGCGACCAGCAGGTCCTGCGTGTCCCGGACGACGCACGCACATACCGCGGCGGCAACACCGGGAACGGCCGAGATGGTCTGCTCGACCGTGCCGATCTCGATCGGTACGGGCCGGTGACGAGCGACGCGCAACGAGGGGTCCGCACACAGCACATCGCCGTCACGGCGCACGACTGCAACGCCGGTCGATATGAGCATCCTGTCCCGGTATGCTGTCTCGAGCGGAATCGGCGCGTCCGACGTGCGGGCCGACGTGCCGTCAAGGAAATGCAGTTTCCCGGCCTGTCGATCGTCGGCAAAGCTTCGCGACGATCCGAGCACGAGCGCGACGCGTCCCGGGTACGATGGCGCCAGAAGCCGCCAGCCATTTCGCGCCGCAACGAACGCGCACATCGCCGGAAAGATTTCCGCGCAGCGCAGCGGCACGAAGGTTGCCGCCACCGGGGCACGATCCGTGTTGACGAGCGCTGTCAACGCATGCGGATGCTCACCGTAAGCGACAAGCGCGCGTGCCCGCACAACGCCGGCGGCGTCGGCGTGCCGTAACAGAAGAGACGGCATGATCAACGCGGGGCCGTCTGCGAGCAAATGGTCGAGCTCGGCACGCGCGATTTCCGTGTCCACGGGATCGTCGGAGGCGAGCGCACCGATCGAAGCCCGCTCGGACAAGCGTGCCATGCCGCCCGCAAGCACGACTTGAGCGAGCGTCGCTGCCGCGAGCACGTCCTGAGTACCATGCAGGACCAGCGCAGTCGTGCCGGCATCCAGATGCAGCAACTGGCCGACGTAATCGAGCAGCGGTTCGACCGCCGCCGCCTCGTCCACGGCAATGCGATCGTCTGGCGCGGTGGCGTGATGTACGCGCACCACGTCGATCGCGCCAATGTTCCAGCCGGACCACTCGTCACCGTGCCCCCGGCACACCGCGTCGGCATTTCCGTCGGTGGTGTCGCCCGATACGACGTAGCGAGCGCCGACGGCACGGATCGCAAGCAGCACGACTGCACGCTCGGCGACGCTTTTCAAGCGAAGTGCCACGCACTTGCCGACACCGATCCCGAGCGCGTCGAATTGCGCACGCACAGCGCGTACCGCGCCGTACACGTCACCGTAGGAGATCGTCCGGTCGTCGAATGCCCATGCCCCGCGCGATGTATCCCGCAGCGTATCGAAATCGGCGACTGTCGCCTGGCGTGCGAACGCGTGTGCAGCGGCGATACGGCCTTGCGCATCGTCGGCCGGTGCAACCGCGAGTCTGTATTGGGTCAGGCGTCGGGTCGCGTCCACCACCACCTGTTCGACGAGGTGTTGGTACTGGTTCGCGAACCGATCGATTGTCGTGTCGTCGAACAGATCCGTATTGAACGTCCACGCGGTCGAATATTCGTCGCCGAGATCCTGGACGTTGAGCGTCAGGTCGTGCGTCGCGCCGCGCGTACCCGTGCTCGACGCGGCAAGGCGCTCCCGATAGAACGGCACGTCGGCAGCGTTTTGCGCGGCGAAATCGCCGCGTGCCTGGTTCCAGTTGTACATCACCTGGTAGATCGGCGATCGGCTTGGATCGCGCGCCGGACGCAGCGCGTCGACCAGCATCGGGAACGGGTAGTCTTGATGATCGAGCACGCGCAGCATCATCTCGCGCGTGCGTCGCAGCAGGTCGTCGAACGAATCGTCGGGTTGCACCTCGCATGCGAGCACGACGGTGTTCACGAAATGACCGACCACGCCTTCACTGCCCGGCACGTTGCGCCCGGAAGTCGGTGCGCCGATCATCAACCGCTCCTGCCCGGTATGGAGGTGCAGATGCAATTGGTAGACCGCGAGCAGCAACATGTACGGCGTCACGCGCAGCAGCCTGGCCGTGTCGCGTACCTGCTGCGACAGCGTCGCACCGAGCGGCCAGTCGTATACGCGACCGTGCTCCGTCTTGCGCGGTGGACGCAACCTGTCGGTCGCAAGATTCAGCACCGGAAATCCTTGCGCCAGCTCCCGGCGCCAGAACGCGGCGAGATGCTCGCCGTCGCTCCCGTCGAGCCGCGCGCGCTCGTGCTCGACGCAATCCTTGTACTGCAACGATAGACGCGGCAGCTTCAGCGGCTCGCCCGCGCGCGCGAGCCGGTACAGCGCGCGAAGCTCGCCGAGCAGGATTTCGAGCGACCAGAAATCGGCAGCAATATGGTGTACGTTCAACAGCAGAACGACGCGAATCGCGTTTGCACCGTCATGTTCGTTCAGGAGCAGCTTGAGCCGGATCGGCGACTGCGTCAGGTCGAACGGGCGGTTCGACTCGTCGTCGATCCACCGACGGATGGCGGCTTCATCCGCCGCAAACACGCGATCGACAGTGAACTGCGCGCGCGCGTCCGAACCGACCTGCTGTCGCGGCTCGCCATCGATCACACGGTACGCGGTGCGCAAAATCGGGTGACGGGCGATCAGATAGTCGACGCAGCGACGCAGTGTCGCCACCTCGACATCGTCGTCGATCCGGGTCGCGTACGTGACGTTGTACGCCGCGCTGTCGGGATTGAGCTGATGCAGCGACCAGAGCGACTTTTGCGCAAATGACAGCGGATAGGTGCCTGCGGTGCCGGCAAACTGTTCAAGCAGCGCGACGAGCGTCGCTTTATGGGTCCTCAACTCGTCGACGAGCGACGGCGTGACGGCGCCCTTCGGCGCCTTGTACTGCAGCTTGCCATCCTGGGCCCAGAGCTCGATTCCCCGCCCGGCCAGTTCATTGATGAATTCGATCGAGCTCACAGCTCCCCCCCTTCCAATTCCAGGCCGAACGTCGCTTCGCGCGACACCACGTCAATCCGGTCGGCAGCGCGCGACGGCTGCGTCACCCCGGGTGCCTGCAACGCATCGCGATCGAGCATCGCCGCGATGGTGCGCACGACGTCGTCGATGGTCGCGCCTTCCAGCAACCGCCCGAACGGAACATCGACACCCAGTTCGGTGCGCAACGCCGTGCGGAATTCCGCGGCCATCAGCGAATCGAGCCCAAGCTCGATCAACGGGATATCAGGTGCGATTCGCACGCTGGACGTGTGTAATGTCGTCGCGATTGCGTCGGTCATGTGTTCGCGCAGCCGTTGCATGCGTTCGTCGGCGGACAAGCCGTCCAGGCGCTCGCGCAATCGCGGGCCGGCACCGGAGGTGCGGTTCGCCGGACCCGACGGTGTCGCAAGTTCCGACAACAACGCCGCCATCGCCCGACTCGGGCTACGTTTGATCAGCGTATCGACCTCGACGCTCCAGATCTGCGTCTGCCCGTCCGGTTCGGCGATCAGCGCATCGAGCATGCCCAGTGCGACGTCCGGCTCGAGCGGGTTGAGGCCGAACGAGGCGATACGGCGCAACTGGTGCGCGTCAAGCTGATCGACCATCCCGTTGCCTCCCCACAGCCCCCAGTTCATGGTGTGCCCAGGCAGGCCGTCGTCATTGCGCGAGGCCGTCAGCGCGTCCACGTAGGCATTTGCCGCAGCGTATGCACATTGCCCGGGAGAGCCGATACAGGCCACGATCGACGAGAACGACACGAAGTGTCGCAGCGACAGATGCGCGGTCGCGCGATGCAGGTTCAACGTTCCGGCGATTTTCGGTGCAAGTACCCTCATCACGTCGGACATCGGCTGGGTCGCGAGCAAGCCGTCGTCGAGCGTGCCCGCCGCATGCAGGACACCGACGAGCGGATGCTTCGCGTCGGCTTCGAGCGCATGGACGAGCGCGTCCACGTCAGCCGCCGCGGCGACATCCGCGGCCACAAATTCGATGATCGAGCCGTGCGAGTCGGCGATGGAGGCAAGCCGTGCGCGCTCGCTGTCCCCAGGCAACTGGCGGCTTGCGGACACGACTTTCGGTACGCCATTCCGGATCAGCCGCTCGATCACTTGCGTGCCGATCGCACCTCGCCCGCCCGTCACCAGATACGCGCCGCGCGCGAGTGGTTGCGCCGCGCCGACGTCGCGTTTGACGAGCCGCGGGATGTACACGACATCGCCCCGCGACACAAACTGCGTCTCGCCCGTCACCGTGGCTCCCGCCAGCGCAGCCAGCGCGCTCGCGCAAGACGCGGAATCCGGCCCGGGCAGATCGACCGCGAACACCGGAATTTCACCGCTTTCGTGCATGAGGCTGCGCGCGAGACCCCATGCGGCTGCCTGAAAAGGCGACACGCCGTGGTCGACACCGGGTACGCGCTGTGCCGCCTGTGTAACGATGCATAAGGCGGGTGCGCCTGCCGGCCAATGGGTATTCTGCACTTCGCGCCAAACGCTGGCGAAGCGACGGTAAGCGGCGCCGACTCGAGCCAGTTCGTCGTCCGAAGTTGCACTGTCGGACGACGGCCACGTATAGAGCAGTACGGTTCGTCGTGCGTCCACGCATGCAAGCGCGTCGCTCAGCGCAAGACGAATGCGCTGTGCGCCGGCGTCGCCGTCGAACATGTCATCGGCCTGCATTTCCGCGACTGCACACGCGCCTCCGGCCGCTTCGCACGCTTGCGACAGCACCGCGTCCGACGCCGAATCGTTGCCGATCAGCACGACATCCACGTGAGCGCCGGCCGCTTCGTGTGCGGGTACCAGCGGCCGCCATACGTGCCGGTGCACTGCAGCCGGCGGTGCAGCACGCTTGAATCGGCGCGGGTCGACCGCGAGCAACCGCAGTTCGGAGACGATTGCGATGCAGCGACCGTCGTCGTCATACAGCCAGAGATCGGCCGTAGCGAGACTGCGCTGCACCCGTGCGCGCACGGCGCACCACACGGTCCGCACGCCCCGCATCGGCATGCACGCGATCCGTTCGATGCCGATCGGTACGAACGCGGTGTTCAGCTCCGCGTCCCACAGCGCGCCGGCAACGGCCTGAAACGCGTTGTCGAGCAGCGCCGGATGGACGAAGCGCTCGGTATCGTCGGTGCAGTCCGCTCCGATCTCGATTCGGGCCAGCGCAGCATCGCCGCCGCGCGACAGCGCGCGAATCGAACGAAACGCACCGCCATATTCGAGCCCGGTGGCATGCAAGCGCTCATAGAACCCGTCGACGGACACGGCGTCACGGCATTGCGCGCGCCAGTCGTCAAGCGGCGGCGCTTCGGGTACACCGTGCATCGAGCCGATCCGCCCCGCGCATTGCAGGATCCATTCAGGTTCGGGCGCCGCCGTGTCGTGACACGCGTGAATCTCGATCCGGGCCCCTTCGTCGCTCGTATGCGCAGCACCGGTTCCGTGCACGACCGTACCGAACGTGACCGCTTTCCCCGATTCCAGCATGAGCGCGTTGTCGAACGACACCGCGCTCGCGACTTGCCAGCGGTCGGTCGTGGGGTCCGGTGCGATGGCATTCCGCCGCGATGCGGCATCGAGCATGACCTCGGCGAATCCTGCCGCCGGGAAAACGAGCTCTCCATGCAGAACGTGTCCGCTCAGGAACGGCAGATGCTGATCGGACACCTCGCTCTCATAGCGATGATCGTCCGATGCAGGTATCGGGAGGAGACGACCGAGCACGCCGTGACTTGCCTGCTTGCCTGCCGCGAGCGCGCTCGCCAGCAGTCTCGCCCGCTGCGCCGGCTCCCGGCAACCCACCCAATAACGGCTGGCTTCGAGCGGGTACGGCGGCAGCACGCCGCGGCGAGCGGGATTCGCCGAGGACGTCACGGCTCGAGAACGCTCGTAGGCGTGCCAGTCGACGCGACGGCCACCCATATAGACATGCGCCAATGCGCGCAACAACGGCTCGGTCTCGCGCCCGTCGCCATGGATCGACGGCAACGCGACAACATCGCCATTGCCGGCCCGGGCCCCGGCGCATGCGGCGACGAGGCTTGAAAGCGTCTTGCCGGGCCCGATCTCGACGACCGTCGTCACCTTGTCATCGAGCAACGTGTCGACACCCGCGCGGAAGGCAACCGTTGCGCGGACGTGCTCGACCCAATACGCCGGATCGCACAAACGTTCGGTTTCGAACCGGCCGGTTACATTGGATACGATCGGAATGGCAGGCGCCCGATACTGCACGGTCGCAGCGATCGAGCCGAATTCGGCAAGCATCGGTTCCATCAGCGGCGAATGGAATGCGCGCGACGCCGCCAGCGCCTTCGTCGCGATTCCGCGCGCTGCAAACAGCCGCTCGAGCGATTCGATTGCGTCCGGATCGCCAGACACGAGCACGCTCTCCGGCGCGTTGTCCGCGGCGATCGCGGCCCGTCCCGGGAAGTCGCGCACGGCGTCGGCGACCTGGCTCACGTTCGCGAACACCGCGAGCGCCCGGCCGGGCGCGGTGAGCGTATCCATCAACCGACCGCGCGCCGTCACGAGGCGACAGCCGTCCTCGATCGAAAACACGCCGGCGATACATGCAGCGGCGTACTCGCCGATGCTATGGCCCATCACGACGTCAGGCACGACGCCCCAGTGCATCCACAAGCGCGCAAGGGCAACCTCGAGCGCGAACATCGCAGGCTGCGTATGGCGCGTTTCGTGGATCCTGTCCTGATGATCGCCCCACAGCACGTCGACGAGCGACAGCTCGCCTTGCGCTTCGACGTGTGCGTCGCATGCGTCGAATACGTCGCGAAACGGCCCGAAGTCCCGATACAGTTGTCGAGCCATGCCCGCACGCTGCGCGCCCTGCCCGGTGAACAGGAACGCGAGCCGGTCCCGGACGCCCCCGGGCGGCACGAGTCGCAGGGAAGTTGCCCGCTCCGCTGTCGAAAATGCGTCGAGCAGCGCATCGCGCGAATCCGCGACGATCGCGACACGGTGCCGATGGCTGTCGCGCCCGATGCGCAGCGCGCTCGCGACGGCATCCGGTGCAAGCGATGCGTCGGCGCGCACATGCGCCGCGCAGTCTCCGATCGCCTGCTTCAGCATCGGCGCCGTGTGGGCAGACACCGGCCAGATGTCGAAGCGCGCGTGCCCGGGGAGCGCGACACTCGGCTCCGAATGCGACGTGTGTTCGCCCTGCCACGCTTCGACGATCAGGTGCGCGTTCGTGCCGCTCATGCCGAACGAGCTGATCGCCGCGACCCTTCGGCCCGGTCGTGACGACGGCCATGCCGCATGTTCGGACGCGACGCGAATGCCATTGGTCTGCCAGTCGACGTGTGCGGTTGGCGTGTCGAAATGCAGGTGTCGCGGCAGTTCACCCTTCTGCAGCGCGCAAACGACCTTCATCAAACCGGCGACCGCAGCCGCTGACTCGAGGTGACCGATATTCGTCTTGATGCTGCCGACGTACAAATCCCGGGTGCGACTCGACTCGCGGCAATACACGTCCTCGAGCGCACGAAGCTCGATCGGATCGCCCAGCGGCGTACCCGTGCCATGCGCCTCGACGTAATCGACGTCAGCCGGCGACACGCCGGCGCGCTCGAGCGCCTCGCGGATCACGTCCCGTTGCGCCCGGCCGTTCGGCGCGGTCATCCCGTTGCTGCGACCGTCGTGATTGACCGCGGAGCCGCGGATCACCGCATGGATCGATCTGCCCTGCTCGCGAGCGTCGGACAGGCGCATCAGCGCGACGACACCGCAGCCCTCGCCGCGCACGTAGCCGTCGGCGGCCGCATCGAACGTCCGGCAGCGCCCGCTTGGCGAGAGTGCCTGAAGCTCGCTCAGCGCGATCGTCATCTCCGGCGACAGCATCAGGTTCACACCGCCGGCGAATGCGACGTCGGACTCGCGGGTGCGCAAGCTGTGGCAGGCCAGATGGACGGCGACGAGCGACGACGAACAGGCGGTGTCGAGATGCAACGCCGGGCCGTGAAAGCCGAACAGGTAGGAAATGCGGCCGGCCGCGAAGGGGCGCGCGGTGCCCAGCGAGGTTTGCGCGTAGCTGAGCGCAGCGTCAGGCAGGCCTTCGCTGACCCGTGCATAGTCGTCGACCGACGAGCCGACAAACACGCCGGTTCGGTACGGTGCGATCGTTTCTCGTGAAAAGCCGGCGTCCTCGAGCGCTCGCCACGTGCATTCGAGCAGCAGACGCTGTTGCGGATCGATGTGCGGCGCTTCGCGGTCCGACACGCCGAAGAACGCCGCGTCGAAACGATCGACGTCGCCGATGAAACCGCCGTGCCGGCTGTAGCTCGTGTCGCGGCGGCCCGGCCGAGGGTCGTAGACGGCATCCGTCCAGCGATCGGCCGGCACGGGGCCCACGGCGTCGGTCCCTGCCGCGAGCATGGACCAGAGCGTGTCGGCGGAATCCGCGCCGCCGGGAAGACGGCAGCCCATGCCGACGATCGCGATCGGCTCGTTCATCGCGTCACGCGCGTCGGCCAGCTCGCGTCGCAACGCGTCGATCTTCAGCAACGCTTGCTTCACGGGCGTGAGGGACGCCGAGGGCGCCTGATTAGACTCATTCATGTGTACAACTCCAGACGTTCGCGGGACGGCACTGCCGGGGTGCGGCTCAACGCTGCAGCTCTTTCAGCAGCAGCGCTTCGGCGTCCGCATCGGAGAGCGCCGCGAGCTGCTCGGGGGACCGTGCCGCCTGCGCGTCTTCATCGGCCGAAGCACGCGCCGGAGCCGGTGCGGGCGCATCGCTCGACCGCAGCGCGTCCGCGGCGCCGCGCATCCGGGCCAGATGCGCGGCGAGTTGCTCGACATTCGCGCAATCCCACAGCACGGCCGCGTCGAACGTCAGCCCGATCGCGTGTTGCACCTTCAACGAGAATTGCAGTGCGCTCATGGAATCGAAACCCATCTCGACCCACGCGGCCGTGCGAGACACCTGCGCTTCGGATATCTTCAGTCGTTCCGCGACGACCCGTACGATCCGGGCGGCGATCTCCCGCTCGATCAGCGTCGCGCCTGAATCGACGTCCGGCGGCACCGGTGCGACTACCGGCGCGGCCGTCAGGTCCGGCGATGCGCCGGCGCCACTTGCATAGGCGCCATCGGTCCAGTTGGCGACGGCGCGCAGTTCCCCTTGAAGATACGCGCGACGACACAGCGCGCGCGCGATCTTGCCGCTCGATGTCTTCTCGATGGTCGCCGGCTCGACCAGCACGATTGCGTGCGGCGTGACGCCGAAGTCCTCGCCAACCGCCAACACCATCGCCCGCAGCGTTGCGTCCAGGTCCATCGTGCGGCGCGCGGTGCGGCCGACCTCCTGGATGATCACGAGCTTCTCTTCTCCATCCACGTGCACCGACACAGCGGCGCCGCAGCCGCGGCGCAACGCCGGCACCGCATCCTGCACGCACGCCTCGATATCCTGCGGATACAGATTGCGCCCGCGGACGATCAGCATGTCCTTCACGCGGCCGGTCACGTACAGGCGGCCATCGACGATTGCGCCCAGATCGCCGGTTCGCATGAACGGACGCGCGTCCGGATCGGCCTCGACTCGCGCACCGAACGTCGACTGCGTGGCGTCCGGGTTGCCGTAGTAACCGACGCCGATCGCGCCGCCGCGGACCCAGATCTCTCCGACACCGTTCGGATCGGCAACCGGGCGACCGTCGGCGCCCGCGATCCGGATCTCGGTGCCGGGCGCCGTGCCGCCGCACGAAACGAGACTCTTTACATTCGCGTCGCCGGGCTGGACAGGCTCGACGACACCCGCGGCGAGCTTCACGTTATCGACGTCCAGATAGAAGGCGCCTTCACCGCACCGGACGCCCGATACGATCAGGGTCGCTTCGGCCATCCCGTAGCACGGGTAGAACGACCCGGGCGCAAAACCGTGTGGCTGCGCAGCGTCGATAAAGTCGGTGACCGTCTGGCGATGAATCGGCTCGGCGCCGCAGAACGCCACGCGCCAGCTCGACAGATCGAGCGTATCTCCGGCATCGCTTGCGTTCAGCGCAGCTGCCGCGAGCGCATACGCGAAATTGGGCCCGCCGGACGTCGTTGCCCGGTGCGCCGAGATCGCACGCAACCATCGGCCCGGCTGCTGGACGAACGCAACGGGCGACATCAGGACGACCGACAGCCCGATCGACGCCAGCTGCAGCGGCATCGACAGTCCCATGTCGTGATACAACGGCAGCCACGACAACATGCGCGTGTCGCGGTCGTGCTGCATCAACGTCGCGATCGCCCGCTGGTTGTCGATGATGTTGCCGTGCGTGATCATCACACCCTTCGGTGTGCCCGTCGACCCGGACGTGTATTGAAGGAACGCCAGATCGCCCGCATCGGGCATGTGCGGCAGCCCCGACTCGTCCGGCATCCCTGCATCGACGAGCGCTTCGTACGTGACGAGCTTGCAGCCGGCAAACAATTGCTGCGATTCGCACAAGGTCGCGAGCGTGTCGATCGATGTCGCAGGCGCGACGATCAGCGTCGCGCCGCAATTGTCGGCAATGGCCTGCAGCTTCAACCATTGCGCGACCTTGCGTACCTGCTGCGGATGATAGGCCGGAACGGCGACGCGGCCCGATGCAAGGCACCCGTAGAACGTGCAGACGAACTCGGCGCTGGTCGGCAGCAGCAACAGCACGCGAGCCCCTGGCTCGGTCAGGTGTGCGAGGCCGCGCGCGACGCGCATCATGCCGGCATACAGATCGCCGAAAGTGCTTTCGCTTTCGATCGCTTCGCCGTCGCGCAAGATCGTCAGCGCGATGCGATCAGGGTCCCGCTCGGTGTGGTGCGCGAGCGTCTCGATGATGGACGTCGGTTCGACATCCATCGTAAACACGTTCGGATTCGAGTTGGGATGCGTCGTCATGGTGTGTCCAGGATGAGGTCGGCGCGAGCCGCCGCGCAGACGCGGAGGCTCGCGCAAGAGCGTGATCTCATGCGTCGCGCAGGAACGCGTCCGCGATCGCGCGGCGATTGAGCTTGAGGTTACGGGTGCGCAGGCCGCCTTCGACGTCGAATGCGCGGTCGGTGAAAATGATCTTCGTCAATTGCCGTTGCGCAGGAAGCGTGCCATTGACTGCCCGGACGAGCTCGCGCAACGCGTCCGTTACTTCGGCATCGTCCGGCCGGCGCGTGGCGATGACGACGCTCAGCCCCGCATGCGAGCCGGCCATCACGACCGCCACCTCGACACGCGGATCGCGATACAACAGCGCCTCGATGGGCTCGGGATGGAACTTCTCGCCGTTGCTCGTGATGATTGCGTCTTTCTTGCGACCGACAACGCGCAGGAAGCCATCGCTGTCGAACTCGGCGATGTCGCCCGTCGCCACCGCGTTCGGAGCGACGAACGTCGCGCGGATGTCTTCTTCCGGCGCCTCGAAATAGCCCAGCGAAAGCAGTGCGCCGCGCGTAACGATCACTTCCCCGTCTTCCGACAACGACACGCTGCCGGGCTCCGCCGGTTGACCGACCGTGCCGACTCGCACGCGTCCGGGCTTGTTCCAGGCCACCATCCCTGCCTCGGTGATCCCGAATGCCTCGTACAACTCGATCCCGCAGTCCCAGAAGAAATCGAGTGCGGCGCGCTTGATCGGCGCCATTCCCGTGATCATGTAACGGATGTTGCCGCCCGTCAGCGCGATCAGGCGCTCCGCGAGCGTCGACGCGTCGCCGGCAGGACCGGCGGCCGCTCGCGCCACGGTATGCAGCGTTTCGTACAGGACGGGCGGCGCGATCACGAACGTCGGGCGATGCCGTTTCAGACCCGGGAAGAGTCCGTGGAACGGCACGGAAACGAGATCGACACCGTGATACAGGCAGAAGTAATACGTCATCCGCTGCTGATAATTCGCGAACGGCAGAAACGTCAGGAAGCGCTCGCCTGGCGCGACGCCGAACGCGTCGCGATACAGATCGAGCAGGTGCGCGGTACCGCGCCGGCTCATCACGAGCCCCTTGTTCTTGCCGGTCGTGCCGGAGCTGAACACGAGCGAATGCGTATCCGGCCGATGCTCGACGCGCACCGGCTCGATACGCGTGTCCGAACCGCGCGCGTCGGCCGGATCGATATCGATGACCCGGCCGGCGATCGACTCGGCGGAATCGAGCCACCGTGCATCCACCGCAAGGATGCTCAGCCGGTAGCGCTCGATCAATGCGTCGCACGTGTCGGGCAGGCGATCGTTCGGGAAAGCGACCGATACGCAGCCGAGCTCCATGCACGCAAGGTCCCACACGATCCACGGGTAGCCGTTCGGTGCCGCGATGCCGACGCGTGCCCCTGGCACGAGGCCGATCGCCTTGCCGCGCTCCACCGTCGCGAGCACATCCTCGAACAGTTCGTGAAAAGTCCGGACAGTTTCGGCTCCCTTGTCGTCGACAAAGGTCAAGGTATGACTGCTGTCGCGCAGACGGGCGACGAGATCATCGAAGGTCATCATCGGCGTTGTCTCGTCACGCGTGCGCGACGCCCTCCGCGGACGCGTAGTACTTTTGTGCCGCGCTTTCATACATGTTCCAGAACAGCTTGCACGTGTGGCGCACCGCGAACAGTGCTTCCTGCTGCATCTCCACGGTCGTGCACAGATCGGTCACGAGCGAGATGCCCTCGGCCACGTGCGCGACGTCTTCCTTCTGGTGAACCGAGAAGAAGCGCGTGTCTTCCTCGGTCAGTCCGTAGCACTTCGCCAGAATGGCGTGGCGTGCTTCGCCTGCGCGGGTTTCCAGACTCTGCCCTTCGCTGGCGATCATCACCGCGGCAGCACCGATATGGTAGGTGCCCTCCCCCTTGCAATTCTCGAGCCGATACTCGATCAACTCGCGGGTCGCGGCGGACGGCGACCACGCATCGCGCTCCTCGTCACTGATCCGTTGCGCCCGAATGAAGTCCTCCATGAGCTCGACATGGTTCTTCGTCTTCGAGAAACGTCCCGTCTCCTCCTCGAACAGGTTGTACAGCAGCCGGCGCTTGTGGTCGGGAAACGGGCAACGGAAGTAAAGATTCTCGATGTATTCGAGAAAGTACCGGGTGATCTGGTATCCCTCAAGCGAGATGATCTTCAGCAACCGCCAGTTTTTCTGCGGCGTAAACAACTCCGCGAAGATCGAATGATCGAGGGTCAGTTGTTCGTCCAGCGTTTCGCGCAGCGTGCGCGAGAAAGTCGCTTTGTCCATCAGCACGGCTTCGTTTGCGAGGGTCATGGTCGTTCCCTGTCGGTAAGGTAACCGGCAATGTAATGGCGGCTTTCAAGACTGAAACCTGTCCGTTCGGGCGAGTGTTTCACCGGTACGCCAATCCTGTACGTCAGTGCAGGTAGGCAGTGCGGCGGCTTGACGCTATAAAGCGGAACCCCTACGGCACTTGGAGCATCCGATGGACGACCACGCGAATGTATTCGCTACGCTTACCGAACTGATTCCACAGATTGCCGCGCTCGATATCGCGCCGGAGATGCTGACTCGAGAAACGTCGCTGACGTCGGATCTGATGCTCGATTCGATTTCGCTGCTGTCCCTGATGGCGCTGACGGAGGATCGCCTTGGCGTCAGCTTTGCATCGCACACGGAACAGGTCGCGAATCTCGAAACCATCGGCGACGCGGTTGATCTCGTTGAAATGCTGTTGTCCGTGAAAGCGTAGCGAGATGGCGATGAACGATCGATTTCCGTTGAACGGTCAACCGCTCGACGCGCGCACGGCATCTTCCGCCGGCGGCTACGGCAGCATCCATTGGCTGCTTGCCGGCGACCTCGACGCAATGCGCGTCGCGTTCGGCGCCAGCGACGCGGCATCGGCCGCCCACACCGCGGTGGAACCGAAGACGAACGCGCGCGTTGCGAGACTTCGCGCTACGCTGAGCGCCCCCGACACGCAGCGGATCGCGATCGTTATCGACGATCCCGAGCTGCGGCGTACGCGCGAATTCGCGTCCTTGCCACGGACGATCCCGGCCGCGCTCGGCGTCGACGCGGCGTCCATGACCGACGCATGCATCGTCGTGCTCGGCGACGCGCTCGCGAACGGCACGGATATCGTCGACGACGCGAATACCCTGTCGTTACCACCGCTCGATACGCTCGCCGATGCGGTCGCCGATACCGTGTTCGAGGTGCGCCGGCGCGCCGATACCTACTTTCAGCATGAACCGCTGGCATTGCCCGGCGAATCGGCCGGCGCGGCTCGCCTGTTGACGGCCGAAGCCCTGCTGGCCTGGCTTGCGGCCGAAGCGACGGCCGGCCTTCACGTCGTGTACGGCGACTTGCGCATCACGTGGCACGCGCTCTCTGCGAGCGTCGCCGGATTCGCGCAGGTTCCGACGCGAACCCGCTCCGCGCAAGATGGCCCGGACGCCGTGCTCGACCTGCTCGATACGAACCTGCGGCACGCCGCGCATACGCTTGGATGCCGCGACGACGCACGCGAGTTCCCGACCGACGTCCGGGTGCACCGGCTGTCCTGCGACAACGTCGACTGGAGCGATCGGATCGCCTCGCGCGTCGCCGCTCACGCCGCAGCGCATGAGCGACGCGTCGCGCCCCGGTTGGTCGACGTGCCGTCCGCGCGGCGCATCACGACCGGAACCGGGCATGTCTATCTGAATTGCGGAAGGGGTTCCCGGGCCTTGCTGCTCATCAACGCCTTCGGCATCCCGCACGACGTCTGGCATGATTTCGCTGCCGGATTGGCGCCGCATTTTTCCATCTATTTGGTGGACGAAGCAGATGACACGCCTGCCGAAGCAGGACTGACACGTGCGTATTATTCCGATCCCGATGCCCCTGGCCGCTATGCACGCAGCGTGGCCGAGTTGCTCGACGTCGAGCGGATCGACGCGATTCACGTCGCGAGCTGGTGCGGAGGGGCACGCTATGCGCTTGCATTGGCGCGCGCGCTGCCCGGCCGTATCGCATCGATGAGCCTGATCGCACCGTCGTTTGCCGGCGCGCAGGACTACGACGGCGCGGACAGCGCCTACGAAAACAATCTCAACACGATGTGTTCGCTCGTCGCCCGTATGCCGAAGGCTGCGGACAGCATGGCGAAATCGATGATGGCGCTGCTGGAGAAGCGAGAACGAAGCGATGCTGGCGGAGGCGGGCATGCATCGATGTTCGCGCTGTCCGATGCGTCGACGCGCCACTGGCTGCACGCGCCTTTCATGTCCGCGACGAACATGATCGATTACAGCCAGCAGTTGCTGAACTTCCGCGCGCATCGAATCGAGGCCGAGCGCGACGGTTCGATCGCGGACATCCCGGCCATGCTCGTGACCGGCGAATACGACGAAATGACCTGCGCGACGCGCGCGCGGGCCATTGCCTCCGCGCTGCTTCGTCCGATCCAGATCGAAATGCTGGGCGGCAGTCATCACATGGTTCACCAGAACGCGGCGCTCCTGGCGCGACTCGTCGGCACGTTCGTCGACAACCCGATTCTCGCGCCCGACGCACTTCCGCATCCGCGACTGCGATTCCTCGCGGATGCCGGGTCCGGCGACATGGAGTCGGGCGAACTGTGACGGCCGCCCGGTCCGATGCCCGTTCGGACAGTTACAGACCCAGGGCCTCGATCACTAAAGTCGCGCTGTGACAGCAGTCCAGATCACACGCGTCCGATCGCGTCGCGCAACTCGCGAACGACGCACAAGCCACCGTCAACCAGCTGGTCGGAGATTTCGAATGTACGCAAACAGTCTTGTCGAACTGATCGGCGATACGCCGCTGCTTTATCTGAAGAGCCTGTCGAACGAGCACCGGCGAATCCGCGTGTACGGGAAGCTCGAGTGCTACAACCCCGGCAACAGCGTCAAGGACCGGAGCGCCCTCCAGCTTCTGCGCCAGGCAGAGCGCGATCATGGCCTCAAACCGGGCTGGTCGATCGTCGAATCGACGTCCGGCAACATGGGGCATGCGCTCGCCATGCTGTGCGCAACACGCGGATATCGCTTCATTTGCGTGCTCGACCCGAAGACACCGAAGACGAATGCGAACCTCGTGCGGGCATTCGGTGGAGAGGTGGAGATGGTCGAACAACCGGACGAGACCGGCAGTTTCCAGAAGAAGCGAATTGCCGTCGCGAAAGCGCTCGCCGCAAGCGTGCCGAACTGCGTCAACCTCGATCAGTACAACAATCCGGCCGCCATCGACGCCCATTACTACTCCACCGGGCCGGAGATCGTTTCCCAGCTGGCCGATCGGCTCGACGCCGTGATCGTGTCCGCCAGCACCGGTAGCCACCTGAGCGGAATCGCGCGCTATGTGAAGGAGCGTGATCCGTCGACCCGCGTGATCGGCGTCGAACCCGCCGGCTCGGTCGTGTTCGGCGGCACGTACCGACCGCATTTGCAGAATGGCGCAGGCCTCAGTTTCCAGCCCGGCAACATCCTGATCCATCTCGTCGACGACACGATGCGCATCGAAGATCGCGACGCATTCGTCGGTTGCCGCCGTCTCGCGCTCGACGAAGGGTTGTTGCTCGGCGGCTCATCCGGCGCGATCGCGCAGGCCGCGCGCCGCTACATCGCGACCTTGCAGGGCCCGGCCAACATCGTGCTGGTGCTCCCGGACAGCGGCACCAAGTATCTGGACACGATTTACGACGATCAATGGCTCATCGATCATGGCCTCCAGGCGGTGCTCGACGACCTTTGCGACACCGCGACGCCGCCACGCGCCGAAAGCGCCGTGGCCCTCGAAACCATCTGATCCAGGGACACCCATGAAAGACTCCATCCGTACCCAGCTTGCCGACGGCGCACAGTACCCGATCGTGTTGCCGAAGGCCGACGTCACGCATGTCACGTATCGTTGGGCGAACACCATCGACGATGCACTGGGTGCGCAGGTCATCGAGCTGATGCGACGCACGAGCGAAAGCGCACCGATCATCGGTTTCGCCGAAACGATCACGGATGCGGAAGCGATCCGCTACCTCGATGAACTGCGCTCGAATCTCGCCGCGGAGAAGGTACGTCTGCTGACGATCTTCGCCAGCACGGGACAGCTGATCGGCCTGTGCACGTTGCGCCGCAACCTGAACCCGAACAATCGCCACATCACGGATCTCGCGAAAGGCATGATCCATGATGCCTATCGAGGCGGCGGTGTGCTGCCCGCCGCATTCGTCGAAATCGCACTGCAATGCGATCTGGACCAAGTCGAACTGGTGACGCTCGACGTGCGCGACGGCACGCCCGCGCATCGGGTCTGGGAACATTACGGCTTCCAGACCTGGGGCACCTTGCCGGATTACGCGCGCGCAGACGGGAAGGTTCACGCGGGCCACTTCATGATGCAGCGCGTCGGAGACCTCAAGGAACGTGCACTCGGCATGCTCCGCGGCCGCGAGGCCGACCGCGCTGTCGCAGCCAAAGCATCGGTATGAGTGATCCGATCTACAGCGGCCCGATCATCGACTCGCACTGCCACATCGCGTCGACGCGCTTTATCCCGAGCGCGTTCCTCGAGGGCTTGTGTGCCAACGTTCATGTGCGGCTCGTCGCAAACGGTGTTCGGAAATCCCGCTCGGAACTCCTGGATACTTACCTCGCGCAGAGCCAGGACCACTTCGGCGACGCACTGGCAGCCGACATGGCGTCGGCCGGCATCGAACAGGCCGTCCTGCTGCTGCCCGACTTCACGTACGTGATGAAGAGCGAGCTGACGATCGCCGAGATGTACGCCGAGCATCATGCGATTCTGCAGCGCCACGGCGAGCGCTTCCACGTGTTCGGCGGCGTCGATCCGCGTTGGGGTGCCGACGCTGTCGCCTTGTTCGAGAAAGGCGTGGTCGAGTACGGCTTCTCCGGACTGAAACTCTATCCGCCCTGCGGCTACAGCCCGAGCGACAAGATCCTCTACCCGCTGTATGAAATCTGTCGCGCACACCGACTGCCGGTTCTGCTGCACGTGGGTCCGACCAGCCCGACGCTCGAATTCGCGTACTCGCACCCCGATCTGCTCGACCGCGCGGCGTTCGATTTTCCCGACGTGAACTTCATCCTCGCGCACGGCGCCGTCCATCACGTCGACGCGTGCGTGCGACAGTGCGCGTATCGACCGAATGTGTATCTCGACATCAGCGCGTTTCTCGGTTCCCAGCATCCTCAGGGTTGGTCGACCGCCCTCGCGGAGCTGTTCCGCATGAACATCAATCACAAGATCCTGTTCGGCACCGACTGGCCGGTCTTTCGCAATTCCGGGGGCCATCGCAAGGTGATGGAACAGTTTCTGGCCCCCAATGGTCCGCTGGCGGCGGTCGCGCCGGTGCAACGCAAGTGGTTGATGTCCGGCAACACGCACGCGCTGCTGCCGGCACCGCGCACGATCGATGCGATCGCGTGACCCGGGCCGGCGCGTGCGCCGGCCGTCCCGCACGCATTACGGGCTGGCGACCGCCGCGGTGGTCGCCGCGACGCTTGTCTGGAGTGCATGGCCCGCGCACACGTCCGACGCGGCGACCGACACTGCCGACACGTCGGATCGCTGGAGCACCGACGAGCTGGCGCTGCTCAAATCGATGCGCGTGCCGTCCAGCACGCCCGCAAAGGCCGATCCTTCGAATCGGGTCGCGACGTCCGCGAACGCGGCGCGGCTCGGCAAACGGCTGTTCGCCGACCCGCGGTTCAGCCGCAACGGTGCAATCGCTTGCGCCAGCTGCCACGCCGTCGACCGCCAGTTCGAGGACGGGCGACCGCTCGCGATCGGCCTGGGCACCGGCGTACGCCGCACGATGCCCGTGGTCGGCGTGGCCGGCTCTCCATGGTTATTCTGGGACGGCCGCAAGGACAGTGTGTGGTCGCAAGCGATCGGGCCGATCGAGGATCACAACGAACACGCCGGCACCCGGCTGCGCGCCGCACATGTGCTGGCCGAGCACTATCGCGGCGAATACGAGTCGTTGTTCGGACCATTACCCGACCTGAGCGCCTTGCCGCGCGACGCGGGTCCGCTCGGCACCGACGTCGAAAAGGCGGCGTGGCGGGCACTCGACGAACGCACGCGCACCGACGTGTCGCGCGTGTTCGCGAATCTCGGCAAGGCGATCGCGGCGTACGAAGCGACACTGCAATACGGGCCGTCGAACTTCGATACTTACGTCGACGGTGTCCTGACTGGCGACCCGCGCAAGCTCGCGATGCTCAGCGCGGTCGAAAAGGCGGGGCTGCGCGTATTCATGAGCAAGGGTCAATGCGTGACGTGCCACACCGGGCCGATGCTGAGCGATCGTCAGTTCCACAACATCGGCGTACCGCCGCGCAGCGGAGCGGCCTCCGATACCGGCCGCGCGGCGGCGGTCGACAAGGTTCTGCACGACGAATTCAATTGCATGGGACCGTTCAGCGACGCGAAGCCCGAGCAGTGCGAGGAGCTGCAGTTCATCTCGACCGACGACCCACAGATGCTTGCCGCGTTCAAAACGCCGAGCCTGCGTAACGTCGCACTGCGACCGCCGTATATGCATGCGGGACAATTCGCGTCCCTTGAAGCCGTGATGCGGCACTACGCGGACGCGCCGGCGGCTGCGATCGGGCATAGCGAACTGAAGAAAATCGCGTTGTCGGACGAAGAACAACGACAGCTCGTCGCGCTGCTCGGCGCCTTCTCCGGCCCCATCGTCGAGCGCTGACCGGCCCACTCCCGTGTTACATCAACGGGAGGCGTCGCGAACGGCTACGCCCATCACCTTCACCTGGCCGCCGAACGGCAACGCGGCCGCCTGGTATACGGTTCGCGCGGGGCGACGATCGGCGGGGAACAAATCCGCGTATACCTCGTTCACCTCCGCAAGCGCACCGATGTCGACGAACGCGATGTCGACGAATACCAGATCCCGAGGGTCGAAGCCTGCCGCATCGAGTGCGCTGAACAGGTTCGCGAACGCGCGTCTGGCCTCTTCCGCGGGTGTACCGGGCACATAGCAACCATCGGCGTCCAATGAAAGTTGACCGCTCAGGTAGCAGGTGTCGTTTGCAACGACCGCATGACTGATCGGCGATGGCCATTGCGGCAGTCCGTTACCCGACGTAACGTAGCTTTTCATGAATTGCTCCTCGATGTGTGCGGCGCCACGCGTCGCGCGAAACATGCGCACATGCCTCGTGTCACAAGTAGTGCTTGACGAGCAGCTGCCAAAGATTCGACTGCGGCAGTGCGCCGAATTCGGTTGACGACGCACCCGCATTGATCTGCCATTGCAGTGCGACGTCGGTACGGGCGAAGCGATAGCGCGCTTCGAGCCAGGTGAGCCTGCTGCGATCCGCGAGGTTCAACCTGACGAAACCGGACAGATCGAGACGCTGGAACCATGCATCCTGCCATCTGACCATCGCGAACAGCCCGTCACGCGTGACGGGGTCTTGCTGTGCGGCCGCCAGCGTCCGATACGCGGCGTAGCTGGCCGGGGGGCCGTTGCGCAGCGCCTGCCACCCTGCACGATCGAGTGCCGCGCCATCCCGGTCATACTCCAGCGTGACGGACAGATTGCGAGACGTCGTGCACGTCACGCCTGTTGCGAGCTTCCAGCGAAACGCGACATCGCTATACGGGCGTCCGAGCGCGCGAGCGAGCGTCGACGGCCCTCGCCCTCCGGACCATTCCGCGTATCCGACGCACGCATTGTTCACGAGATGGACCAGGTTGACGCCAAATTGCGGCGAACTGCCCGGCTTTCCGTCGTCATAGATCACGATCTGCGGTGACAGATCCGATACCACGTGCTGGCTGAACTGAAGCATCCAGCGCGTGCGCTGATTCGTTGCGCCGAAGTCCGGCGAAAACGACGCGTCGGTTGCATGATCCGCGACGCGCGGCGCGACCAGCGCGCTGATGGAACCGTCTGCCCACAATTGCTGACCGCGCAACATCACGGTGCCGAGCCGGTTCTCTCGCAGGCTCGCGGGATCCACCGATGTCACGGAGCGGACCGCGTTGTCGCGAAAGAAGTCGGTCGGGTTGTAGCCGGTGGCGACACCGAGCCTCACGTTGACGCGGCCGGCCTGCAGCAGGGTCTTGCCACCGCCCACCCGACCGTCCACGTACAGTTCCTTCAGCGTGTTGATCGCACCGGAGTCGTCATCGAAGCGCAGTGGACCATTCAGGTCGAGTCGATCGGCGAGATTGATGCCCCAGCCGCTCGAGAACGCATGGCGCGCGGTCAGGTCGAGCGACAGGCGCGTGGCCATCCGCGTGCCGCCGGGCCGCAGGGTCGCGAAGCGCAGGCCCGGTTCGATGCTGAACTGGTACTTGCCGTCGTCGACCGTCTGCACCGGCGTCGCGTCGGCGAGCGCCAGGCCCGCCTCTTCCGCGTCACTCGCATGGCACGCGCTTGCCGCGCCGGCCAACGCAATGCAGACGATGCTGAGTCGCTTCATCATTCCGGTTGGAAACGTGCCATGAAATCGGACTGGAACCAGGCGTCCGGAATCTCGCGCGCGACATAGTCCGCATATCGCATCACGGTCACGAGATTCGGATTGAGCCCGTCGATGATCACGATCTCGGTCGGCCGCAACGCGCCGAGCTGTTGCTGATAACGTCGATAGAATGCGGTCTTGAGGAGCTTGCCGCTTTCGCTGAAGAAACGTGCCTTCACCGGACGCGAGTCCGCCGCGTCGATCCACATTTCGATCGAGTGATAGGTCATGTCGGACACGCTCTGAACGAGCTTCAACCGGTATGCACGGCGCGTCTGGCGCTCACCGTCCTGCACGTCCTCCTCGCCCTCGATCTGCGCGCGATAGCCCTGCGCGAAATTGACCGTGACCACGTCGCCGTTCGACGCCTGCCCGAGCAACCGTTGCTGCGGCGAAATGCGGATCGTCGCTTTGCTCGCGGGATCGAAAAACCACAGGTCGTTGCCGCTCTTGAGCATCAGCTTGTTCGCGTCGCGTGCTGGCGCAGCGAACCGGATCAGGCTGCGAAACTGGCCGCTCGCCGGATTGATCCGCGAATAGGCGGTCAGTGCGTTCGTATCCGTTTGCTTGCCGTCGGTGTATTGCGTCAGCGTGACGTTCAGCGTGAACGGTTCGCTCGGGTTGCGCACGGCATCGCTCGCGGCGAGGATCCGCTGTGGATCTGGCGCGGCTTGTGCGGCACTGCAGGCAAGTGCCAGGATCACGGCAGCGCACAGGCGCGCCATCGAATGCGTCTGCATCGGAATCTCCGGAGCAAATACGGAATGACAGGGACGAGCGCGGCTCTCCACCCGGAACGGGTGGAAAACCGGCACGACCGGGGATGAATAAGTCGAAGCGGCGGTGCGCTGCTCAGTAGCCCGGATATTGCATCTGCAGTGCAACCCATGCGGCCGTGCGCTTGCCGAATTCCGACGAGATCGCCTTCAGCGACGCGTCGAGCGCATGCAACGGGTAGCGCGTAATCGGGGCGGACAACATACGCGTCGGCGCGTCAACGCCGGCAACGCGGTCGGGAACGATGGTCAGTCCACGCCGGGTGCGCACCGGTTCGCGGTTCGCGGCAACCGTGTAGGCCGTCGAGCGGAACGTGGTCGAATACGCGTCGGCTTCGAGCACGAGCGCAATTTCGTCGACACCCGGTGCGATCGGAATGCCGAAATCCTCATGCGACCAGAACGACACGTAGTTGGTCGCGATCGTCGCCATCGCCGGCAATCCGAGGTTGAAGCGATCGCTTGCGATCTCGGATGACCACGCGGGGCGTCCGAGTCGCTCGGCGACCTGCAGCGCCCGTTCGCGACCGGCGAGCGCTTCGACGAGCGCAAGCGACACCGGAATCGTCGCGGTGACGCCGGTCGTCGTGACGACCTTGCCATCGGCAACGTAGCGCTTGCCATCGACCCAGCGCGTATCGGCAAACTTCTTGCGCAGGTCATTCATCGAGTACCAGTGCCCCGTTGCGCGGCGGCCTTCCAGCAGACCCGCGCGTGCGACGACCCAGACGCCGTCGCACACGCCGATGATCGTCGCCCCCTTCTTCGCCTGCTCGGCGACCCATGCAAGCAGCGCCGGATCACTGTCGCGATGCACGGCCGGCACGATCACATAGTCCGCGCCTTCGGGCACGCGCTGGTCGAACTGCGCGGTCGTTTCGTCCGGAATGACGTTCATCGGTGCCGGGAACATCCGGATGGGACCCGATTTCGTTGCTAGCGCAACGAGATCCGCGGCGCCCGATTCGGCGACGATCCCATACGGGACGACGTAATCGGTCAGCTCGGTATAGTAGTTCTCGCCAACGACGGCGACGAGCGGGCGCGTGCGTCCGAAGCGCGGCTGATAGGCGGGCAGCCGGTCGGCGCGAGCGGCAACGGGCGCGGCGGGTGCCGATGCTTCGTTCGCCGGCCCCGCATGGGCAATACTCGCGAGACCCGATGCAAACGGCGCGAGCAGCAACATCATCCAGTACAGCATGACTCTTCGCATTGAAGCTTCTCCGTGAATGGAATTCATCCAGTAAACAGGCATGGCGCCCGTTTCGATCGTCACGACGCCGCCGCGGGCGGCAACACGACGTTGAACGTCACGTCGCCGCCGCCCTGCGCCTCCCGTACCTTCAGCGTGATCGTCCACCACCCGGGCATGCTGAACTTCATCCCTTGCAGCCGATACACGCCGCTACCGTCGTCCGGGACGACTCGAGGGCGCGTCGGCAGACCGTGCCCGTGCTGAGGCATCCCGCCGCTCACGTCGATGCGCGCACCGCGCACGGGCTCGCCCGACGCACGGTTCACGGTGACGGTCCATGCATGGATCCGGTTCAGTGGCGGCGGCGTCGTGGGCGGCACGAGCGTCACGACGTATGCGCCTGCCGCAGTCGATTGCGTCAGCGACAGATTCAGCCCCGCGGGAACCGACTGCTCGGTGGGTGCGCCACATGCACCGAGCCATGCGGCGCAGCTCCCGGCGAAGGCTAACATGACAAACCGCCGACGAATCGATTTCGCAATCATTTCAATCGTGCAAGATCCGGTCGTTCGATCACGCGTAGCGGAGCGCATCGACGATCTCCATTCGGGACGCGCGGCGCGCGGGCAGCAACGCGGAAAGCATCGACACCACGAGCAGGCCGATCGCGGTACCGACGATCAGATCGTTCTCGCCCCACACGCGAATGATCAGCGGCACCGGCGAGCGACCCGGCGGTGTCCACGTAAGACCGCTGACGTTGATGACGCCAGCGAGCATCGCTGCGCTGACGACGCCGAGCACCGCGCCGATCACGCCGAGCAGCAACCCTTCGCACAGGAACAGGCGACGCACGCCGGCGCGGCGTAATCCCATCGCGCGCAGCGTGCCGATTTCGACCGTGCGCTCGAACACCGCCGTGCTCATCGTATTGCCGACAGTGAACAGCACGATCGCAGCGATCAGCAGCGCGACAAAACCGAACAGTGTCGTGAACATCGCAAGCGCCTGGCCGTAGAACGGATTCAGCACGGTGTAATCGACCACTTCCGTATCGGTACCGGCGAATTTGGTGTTGAGCAGCGTCTCGAGTCGGGCCTTCGCGGCGGGTAAATCCGCGGTGTGGCGCAATTGCACGACGACCGCCGTCGCCTTCGGCCGCTCGTTGCCGTAGACGAGCCGTTGCGCTTGCGCAAGATGCAAGCCCACGTACATGTCGTCGTATTCCTTGATCCCCTGCCGTTCCGCCTTCACCACCTGCAGTTCCGCGACGTTCGGCGCACCGCGCGCGGTCGCTGCGAGCAGTTCGATCCGACGCCCGTCCGTCGCGGCAGACGGCGCGTCGCGCAACCCGTCGGCGAGCGCCGCGATGTCGGCCGGCAGCGGCGAGGTCTTCGCCGTGTCTGCGGGCTTCTTGGGCGGCTTGCAGTCGGGTACCTTGAGCGGTCCGCACAGTTCGAGTACGCGCGCGAGGCCCGTACCGATCACGGCTGCGTCGCCTGCCGTTCCGGTGAGCGCCATCGGTGGAATCGTCACCGGAAAGTGATAGTCGTTCCAGTCGCGCATCCGGTTCTGGTCGTCGACACGCACGCCGAGCGCGAGTGCGGTGCGCGACAACCCGGCATCGAAGTTGCCCGCAATCCCCTGCAACTGCAGCGTGGGTGTCGCGACGAGCACCATGGGCGCCAGTACCGGGTCGGCTTTCACCGCATCGATGATCGCCTCGTAATTCTCGATCCCGTACTCGGAAGGATTCCCGCTCCCGAACTCGTAGAACCCCTTGCGTTCGATCTGCAGGTGGCCGCCGTACTTCACGTAATCGGTTTGCAGACCATACGTGATGTTGCGCGTATAGCCGCCGAACAGCAGCACCGCGTGGGCGCCGACGATCATCGCGAGCAAGGTCGTGATCGAACGGCGACGGTTGCGCAGCAGGTTGCGCAGCGCGAGCGACAATGTCTTCATGCGAACGCCTCCTGTGCATCGGTGCGTGTCACGGTGGACACGCTGCCGTCGGCAATGTGGACGACGTCATCACCCGCCGCGAGCACCTGCGGATCATGCGACGAAATCACGAACGACACGCGCCGCTCCTGTTGCAGTCGCCGCATCAGCGCGATGATCTGCTGTCCGGTCTTGCTGTCCAGGTTGGCGGTCGGCTCGTCTGCCAATACGAGGGTCGGCGCCCCGACGAGTGCGCGGGCGATCGCGACCCGCTGTCGCTGACCGCCGGACATCTGCCCTGGCCGGTGATGCGCCTTGTCCGCAAGGCCGACCGCATCGAGCATGTCCCGCACGCGAAGCGCGCGCTCGGACTCGGTCAGTCGCGAACCCGCGAGCAGCAGCGGATATTCGACGTTCTCGTGTGCGGTGAGCACCGGCAGCAGATTGAAGTTCTGGAAGACGAAGCCGAGCCGGCGAGCTCGAAAGTCGGACAGTGCGTCGTCCGACAAGCGGCCGACCTCCTCGCCTGCAACGACGATGCGGCCGCGATCCGGTCGGTCTACACAACCGACGAGATTCAGCAACGTCGACTTCCCGCTGCCGGACGCACCGGCGATGACAGTCAGTCTTCCATCGCGGATATCAAGCGTGACGTCGTGCAGCGCGGTCACGTTGACGGAACCCATCAGGTACGACTTCTCAACGGCTTCGAGTATTACGGCGTTCATGGTCTCGATGTACGAAGTTGGCGGCCCGCGACAGCAACGCGCAGGGACGATCGCGCAGCGCAGAATACCAACTTGCGTGTACGGAAAAACCTGTTCGTTGGGGCAGCGCCCAGGGGCGGCCCCGATGCCGCGAAGTGGTGTCCCTTCCGGATTTCGTGAGCCATCACGACCGGGTTGGATCGTCAACCTGTACCGTCGGACGGCACACGTCACCCGCCCTTCCGATTACGCTGTGCCGGCATCGGAGCGCCGCGCCGGGTCGCGGCCGAGACTCCTCACGACTTCCGTTCTGAATCGGCATGCCAGTCAAGATCACACCCTGGTTCATCCTGCATCGCCCGCAACCCGCCGCGACTCATCGGCTGTTCTGCTTCCCGTACGCTGGAGCGGGCTCGCTGCTCTATCGACGCTGGGCGCTTGACCTGCCCAGCTGGATCGAAGTCGTTGCGGTCGAACTACCGGGACGCCAAACACGCTTCGCGGAAGCGCCACCGGCATCGCTCGACGCAATGGTAGATGCACTGGCAAAGGCTGCGAGCGGGCTCCTTGACAAGCCATTCAGCACGTTCGGTTACAGTTTCGGCAGTGTCGTCGGTATCGAATGGCTGAGGGAGCTCGGCCGCCGAGGGCTTCCTGAGCCCATCCACGCGTTCTGTGCCGCACACCGTGCTCCGCATGTTGCACCTCGTCCGTTATCGATTCATCGATTGCCCGAACCGGACCTGATCCGTTGGCTGAAGACGATGGGCGGAACGCCAGCCGCCCTGCTGTCGGAGCCCGACTGGCTTCGGCACTTCCTGCGAGCGCTACGAGCCGATCTGGCGCTCGCAGAAGGATATTGCCCCGATACGCCTTTCACGTTGCCGTGCGGGCTGACCGTGTTCGGCGGCCTGCGCGATCCGCATGTCGATATCGACGCGCTGCGCGAATGGCGTCGCTACAGCGACGGGCCGTTCGCACTTCATCGGTTCGACGGCGATCACTTCTTTATCCATGCACGAGAACGCGAGCTTCAGGATCATGTTGTGGCGACGTTGACCGCCGGCGCATAGGCTCGATCCCGAAAACCGGCCGCGTCTGCATTGTTTTGACGAGGTCCGCCGCTCATAGCATCACGCGCTCGATCCCGCCATGGTTCGCGCGTGCGACATAATCGGCCATCCAGTTCTCGCCGAGCACCTGGCGCGCGATCTCGACCACGATGTAGTCGGCCTCGATGTTCGCATCCTCGTTGTAGCGCGACAGGCCCTGCAGGCACGACGGGCAGCTCGTCAGGATCTTCACGTCCGGGCCGTTCGCGGCCGCTGCGGCCGGCGCCGGTGCGCTCGCCTCGCCGGCCACGACCGGGATGCCGCGCAGCTTCGCCGCGCCCTTGCGGATCTCCTCTTCCTTGCGGAAGCGGACCTGCGTCGACACGTCCGGGCGCGTGACCGCGAGCGTGCCCGATTCGCCGCAGCACCGGTCGTTCTTCTCGATCCTGTAGCCGTCCTTCTCCGTGCCCATCAGTTCGTTGACGAGCTTCACCGGGTCCATCGTCTTGATCGGCGTGTGGCACGGGTCGTGATACATGTAGCGCGTGCCCGTCACGCCGTCGAGCTTCATCCCCTTCTCGAGCAGGAACTCGTGGATGTCGATGATCCGGCAGCCCGGGAAGATCTTGTCGAATTCATACCCGGCCAGCTGGTCGTAGCAGGTGCCGCACGACACGACCACCGTCTTGATGTCGAGGTAGTTCAGCGTGTTCGCGACCCGGTGGAACAGCACGCGGTTGTCGGTGACGATCTTCTCGGCCTTGTCGTACTGCCCCGCGCCGCGCTGCGGATAGCCGCAGCACAGGTAGCCCGGCGGCAGCACCGTCTGCACGCCGGCTTCCCACAGCATCGCCTGCGTCGCGAGCCCGACCTGCGAGAACAGGCGCTCGGAGCCGCAGCCCGGGAAGTAGAACACCGCTTCCGAATCGACGGTCGTCGACTTCGGGTTGCGGATGATCGGCACGATCTTGTTGTCCTCGATGTCGAGCAGCGCGCGCGCCGTCTTCTTCGGCAGGTTGCCCGGCATCTTCTTGTTGACGAAGTGGATCACCTGCTCGACCACCGGCGGCTTGCCGACGGTCGCCGGCGGGTGCTGCGTCTGCTTCGTCACGACCTTCTTCAGCATGTCGTTCGCGAAGCGCTGCACCTTGTAGCCGACGCCCATCATCACGCTGCGCGCGGCGTTGATCGTCTGCGGATTGGTCGCGTTCAGGAAGAACATGCCCGCGGCCTGGCCCGGGTTGAACTTCTTCTTGCCCATCTTGCGCAACAGGTTGCGCATGTTCATCGTGACGTCGCCGAAGTCGATCTTCACCGGGCACGGCGTCGCGCACTTGTGGCATACCGTGCAGTGGTCGGCCACGTCGTTGAACTCGTCCCAGTGCTTGATCGACACGCCGCGGCGCGTCTGTTCCTCGTACAGGAACGCCTCGACCAGCAGCGACGTCGCGAGGATCTTGTTGCGCGGGCTGTACAGCAGGTTCGCGCGCGGCACGTGCGTCGCGCACACCGGCTTGCACTTGCCGCAGCGCAGGCAGTCCTTCACCGAATCGGCGATCGCGCCGATGTCGGACTGCTGCATGATCAGCGACTCGTAGCCCATCAGCCCGAAGCTCGGCGTGTATGCGTTGCGAAGATCGGCGCCGTCGAGCAGCTTGCCCTTGTTGAAGCGACCGTTCGGGTCGACACGCTGCTTGTACGCGCGGAACTCGGCGATCTCGTCGTCGGTCAGGAACTCGAGCTTCGTGATGCCGATCCCGTGCTCGCCGGAGATCACGCCGTCGAGCGAGCGCGCGAGCTTCATGATGCGTGCAACCGACGCGTGCGCGTCCTGCAGCATCTCGTAGTTGTCGGAGTTGACCGGGATGTTCGTGTGGACGTTGCCGTCGCCCGCGTGCATGTGCAGCGCGACGAACACGCGGCCGCGCAGCACCTGCTTGTGGATCGCCTGCGCCTCGTCGAGGATCTGCTTGAACGCGCCGCCGTTGAAGATCGCGCGCAGCTCCGCGCGGATCTCCTGCTTCCACGAGATGCGGACCGTGCGGTCCTGCGTGATGTGGAACACGGTCGCGCCCGGCTGCTCGTCCGCGCGATCCGCGAACTTCTCGGCCAGCGCCTCGTAGCCGAGCTGCACGAGGTAGTGCTGCGCTTCGCGCAGCGGCTGGTCGAGCCGGTCGCGCACGAATTCCCAGCGCGCGCGCACGCGCTTGAGCAGCTCCAGCGCCTGCTGGACGCGGTCTTCGAGCAGCTCGGCGCTCGGGATCTCGTTCGCGTCGTCGGTCTTGCCGAGCGGCAGGTTGCCGGCGCGGAAGAACGCTTCGAGCGCGTCGACGAGCTGCAGCTTGTTCTTCAGCGACAGCTCGATGTTGATCCGCTCGATGCCGTCGGTGTACTCGCCCATCCGGTTCAGCGGGATGACGACGTCCTCGTTGATCTTGAACGCGTTCGTGTGCTTCGCAATCGCGGCCGTGCGGCTGCGGTCGAGCCAGAAGCGCTTGCGCGCCTCCGCGCTGACCGCGACGAAACCCTCGCCGCTCTTGCCGTTCGCCATCCGGATCACTTCGGACGTCGCGTGCGCCACGGCGTCCGCATCGTCGCCGACGATGTCGCCGATCAGCACCATCTTCGGGAATGAATTGCGCTTGCTCTTGGTCGCGTAGCCGACCGCGCGCAGGTAGCGCTCGTCGAGGTGCTCGAGGCCCGCGAGGATCGCGCCGCCCTGCTTCGACGTTTCGAACAGGTAGTCCTTGATCTCGACGATGCTCGGGATCGCCTCGCGCGCCTGGCCGAAGAATTCGAGGCAGACGGTGCGCGTATGCGCGGGCATCTTGTGCAGCACCCAGCGCGCGGACGTGATGAGCCCGTCGCAGCCTTCCTTCTGCACGCCCGGCAGGCCGGCGAGGAACTTGTCGGTCACGTCCTTGCCGAGCCCTTCCTTGCGGAACCGGCGGCCTTCGATCTCGAGCATCTCGGTGCGCAGCAGCTTCTCGCCCGGCGCGTATGCGCCGTCGAACCACTTCAGTTCGAAACGCGCGACCGGAATGTCGTGGATCTTGCCCTGGTTGTGCTCGTGGCGCGTGACTTCGAGCCAGTTGCCGTCCGGGTCGACCATCCGCCACCAGGCCAGGTTGTCGAGCGCGGTGCCCCACAGCACGGCCTTCTTGCCGCCCGCGTTCATCGCGACGTTGCCGCCGATGCACGATGCGTCGAGCGACGTCGGATCGACCGCGAACACGTAGCCGGCCGCCTCGGCCGCCTCGGTCACGCGGCGCGTCACCACACCCGCGCCGGAGAAGATCGTCGGCACCTTGTGCGCGACGCCCGGCAGCTCGGTCAACTCGACCGCGCCGAGCTGTTCGAGCTTCTCGGTGTTGATCACCGCGGAGAACGGCGTGAGCGGCACCGCGCCGCCCGTGTAGCCGGTGCCGCCGCCGCGCGGGATCACGGTCAGGCCGAGCTCGAAGCAGGCCTTGATCAGTGCGGCGATCTCGGCTTCGCTATCGGGCGTCAGCACGACGAACGGGTATTCGACGCGCCAGTCGGTCGCGTCGGTGACGTGCGACACGCGCGACAGCCCGTCGAAGCGGATGTTGTCCTTCTGCGTGCAGCGGCCGAGCGCCTTGGTCGCACGGCGGCGCAGGTCGGCCATTTTTTCGAATTCGTCCGCGAACTCGTCGACCGCACGCTGCGCGGCGGCTTCGAGCATCTCGACGCGCAACGCGCGCTCGCGGCCGGCGCCACCATACTGGCCATCCACACGCACACGGCGACGCCTTGCGATCTCGGTCAGCCGGTCGTGCAGCGTGCCGATCAAGAACGCGCGACGCTTCGGGTTGTCGAGCAGGTCATCCTGCAGGTACGGATTGCGGCGCACGGCCCAGATGTCACCCAGCACTTCGCACAGCAGCCGCGCCGAGCGGCCCGTGTGGCGCTCGGCACGCAGTGCGTCGAGCACCAACCACGCGTCTGCGCCGAGCAGGCGGATCACGATCTCGCGATCGGAAAACGACGTGTAGTTATACGGAATGTTGCGTGAAGGCTCATGTATTCCCGCTATTGCCCGAACACAATCGAACAAAAGTACGGTTGGCAGTCGGGCATTCATTGGAGTCTATGGAGCGAATGGTGAAGCGGGCTGAAACAAGGCTCAGGAAACTGGGAACGTATCCGGACACAAGCAGGCGAACTAAACGGAAACGACCGTCCGGATCAGATCGAACGCGCTTTTCAGGATCAACGCCGTGGCCACGCCGACCAATGGGGGCGCAAGTACACCGGTGACGCAGAGCACAACGCGGCCGAAAGGCGGCAGGCCTGGACGCTTCCACGCGATGTAAACCGCCGCCGGTGGCAAAAAGAGAATCGACAGAATATATGCTTTGTACGTAAATCCGTGACGCGCGACAAACGCCTTGACCTTTTCCTTGAAAGACATTCCTGAACTCCTCTAGATCAATCCCAGACGGCTGACTTTCGCCACCGCTTGTGCCCGGTTCGAAACACGCAGTTTTTCGTATACGTTGGTCAGATGGAACTTGACCGTCCTTTCCGACATGGAAAGTATCCGGCCAATTTCCCAGGCAGTCTTGCCTTCGACTACCCATTTGATTACGTCGGATTCCTTTCTCGTAAACTGAATTCCCTTCGAGTCCTCGCAGGGTTTCCGGCCAAGATCCGCCGCGCGTAGTTCCGCATCCCGATGGTTCTGGCCCGCGATCTTTTGAATCAACGCGGTATGCAAATGCATGGCAATGAAGGTCAGAAGAAGCGCCGAGTGCAATGTCGCGTCTTCACACTTCAGCTGCAGAACGGTCCGGGTCGCGGTCGAATCGCCCGGTGGCGCTCCGATACAGGCGACAATGCCCTTTCCCCGCATAGATAACGCAAGGTCATTGACAAACGCATCGCACGGCGGCAATCCGGCATCGAGATCGTGCCAATGAAATGTATGGTCCTGACGGTTAGACAACGTGAAGCAACTCAAATATTGGTCAATGTCAATCGTGGCACCAAACAGAGTCAAGCCTCGCCGGGTTCCGGCGACGTCATTCGCCGCACCGTACCGATAGATCAGACCATGAGAAGCTGTCTCGCCGCTTCCGACATGCAAGATCAAACACTTGTCGAACGGAATCACTCGTCCAATTTTTTCCGCGAGTTGATCGATCCCGTCGGTCAAGCCGTTGGGGCGAAGAATCTCGCCGATGATGCGAGAAAAGGTCTCCAATTTGCCGGGCCCTTATTGAAAAGACAAGATTCGTATGCATTGGCATGCCCTGGCAATCGACTTTCGATTTCCTGAAGTGTCAATACCATAACGGGCTACCGATCAACCACAATTTTCATTCGGCGCGCCATCACCGCGACAGCGAGCAATGGCATCGTAAAATCGATCGCCATTCATAAACAAGTTTTTCGAATGAATAATTTAACAGCGAATGCAGACAACACTCGTCCCTTCAGACCGTTAACATCTGCAATATTAAACTGTTAATTATTAACAGCGTTGCGCATCAGATCCGATGACAGATCGATTTCACCCACTTGCGTCGCGTCATATTTTATTCATTCAGTTCCAACATCCGAGCCGGCGGTCACCGGGACACCCCCCGATTAACCTCCACGCTTGGATTCCACGCTTTAAATTTGACGTTGCGCAAGTATATCGGAGTACAGATGGCAGGAACATTACTCATCGCAAAAAAATATGTAATGAAGCTTTCTTTCACATTACACAAAAACAAAGCACGTCATATCAACAATCCGCCGCTTTGGCGCACGAAATTTCGAAAAAATTGATGGCACTCGTCATTTCGACAAATCTGCAGCCCGGCGAATTCGTAAAACTTTCCACTTGTTAGAATTTCAATTTCACTCATTCGCATAGTGCTATCAATTATTCACACCGTCAGAATCAGCGACATTCGATCATCGCGACGGTCAAGCGAGGACAACGATGTCGAAGGGAATCCCACCGTTTTGATACAGCCATATTTCCTTGTTCTTGTATGTCCCGGCAGACTGTCAAAACTGACAGGCAATCGACGTATTTAATCGGGAATCCATTCGAGCGATCGCTGGCGGTCACTGTAATGACTTGTAAATCTCGTCAGTGGCTACGTCACCGAGAGCATGACGACGTATTTGCTTTGCATACCGGTAGCGGTTGCAAAAAAACTGCGTTGTCGTCTTTGGTGGACAGGGCATGCGGGCCATCAAGCGCTTAACGGCCCGCACGCCATCCATCTAGAAACCCGGAGGTCGTCTCGCGACGCATACCTGTACGTAACCGGGCAGCAGGCGCGGCACTCGCAGCAGCGACAAACGCCCTGCGGTCGACAGTCGATGGTGTTGGACCATCACCGCCGGGCACCGATGCTTGGGCACGATCGGCGCAGTCCGGCGATCGATGCGTTCGATACTGCGCGGTACTACGAGCATTCGCGTATCGACGCGTCACCTGCTTGCACATCGGGACCATTCAGCTTGTTCACGAATGCCCCGTGCGAGCCTGTTTCGTCAGCACTCGAAGGCGGCCCTCGAACTTGTGAAGCAGCATCGACGCCGTTGCGGCAAGCCCGATCGCGAGTCCGCTCCAGATGCCGTAGATGCCATACCCCAGCAGCACACCGGCCGCCCATGCGACGGGCAGACCGATCATCCAGTACCCGACGATCGAGATACGGAACGAGCTTGTCACGTCGCCGAGGCCCCGCAAAATGCCGACACCGATGTTCTGGCTGCAATCGAAGATCTGCAGCAGCGCCGCGATCGTCAGCAGTCCTGCTGCGAGTCGCAGGACTTCCGCACTCGCGGCAACGCTGTTGTCGAGGAATGGCGCAAGCACGCGGGTCGGTGTGACGAGATACGGCAGCGCAACGATCAGCATGGCCCCGACGCCAAGCCCGAGTCCGGTATAACCGAGCCGCCGGGCGCCGCGATAGTCGTGCTGCGCGCACGCGTGGCTGATGCTGATCGATGATGCATGAGACAACCCGACCGAAATCATGAACACGATGTAAATCACCTGATTGACGATCGTCTGGGCGGCGAGCGCATCGGTGCCGAGCGTTCCGATCACGAGCGTCAGGACAGTGAAGAACGCCGCTTCCGACCCATACGTGGCCGCGATCGGAAGCCCCATTCGCCACGTTCGCGCCAATGCTTCGGCGTCCGTGCGCCAGACGGCAAGCGACAGGTTCTCGGCCAGTTCCGGCCGGCGCTTTACGATCGTGAGAAACGCAATGAACGAGAGCAGGTACACACTGCTGGTTGCGCAGGCAATGCCAATCAAACCGAGCTTGGGGAATCCGAACCGGCCGAACATCAATGCGTAGTCGAGCGCTGCGTTGACAACAATCGAAACGATCGTGATCACCAGTAGCGGCCCCGGCTTGCGCAAGCCGACGGTATATTGCCGAAGCGCCTGGAACCACAGGCACGGCAATATACCGGGTGCGGCAGCCGCAAGATAGAACGACGCTTGCCTTGCAACATCAGGATCTTGCCCGAGCCAGACGAGCGGCATTTCGATACACAGCATCAGTAGCGAAAACACCAGTGCCGCAAGCGTCGATAGCGCAAAACCGGCGCGCCCCAGCCGCAGGATTTCCGCGTGAGCTTGCCGGCCGTTGGCGAACGCGACCAGATTGCCGGTGCCCGTCACGAGCCCGGTCCCCATCGTCCGAAACTGATTGAAGATCGTCAGTGCGAGACCACCGGCGGCAATCTCGCGGGGTCCAAGCATTCCCATCATTACAATGTCGGTCGTCGTTAGCGCCACCTGGGCGAGCTGCGTGAGAACAAGGGGGGCAGCGAGCAAGCCGATTTTCCTGACATCGAGCCAGACTTGTCGATGAAGTTTCATACGGCGCGGGAGAAGATAGGTTCGAGTTCGCGGGCGATGGACTCGTCGAGCAGATTTCGCTCGCGCATCCACTCGTCGTTGAACACCGTGTCGAGATACTTCTCGCCGCCGTCACATACCAGGACGACAAGCGTCGAATCGGCCGGCAACGAATCGAGCATCTTCAATGCATGCCAGATAACGCCGCCTGCCGAGCCGCCGACGAGCAGCGATCTCTTGCGTGCGATGTAGCGGGCGGTATTGAATGCGGCCGCGTCCGTCACCTTGACCCCTTCGTCGAGTAGTGCGTAGTCGACCAATGCACCAATCTCGGCTCCAGGCGGTGTCCCGGTGCCGGACTGATAATAGGATCCACCTTCGCCGCCGAATGCGATCGAGCCGACCGGTTCGACACCGACGACACGTGGCGCGGAGCCCGTCGCGAGCAGTTCGCGCGCAGTGCCGAAAAGCGAGCCGCCCGTGCCGACCGAACCGACCAGGAAGTCGATTCGGTCGCCGAGAATTTCGCGCAACTCGTGTGCCAGCTCGCGATAGCCGTTGCCATTCGCAGGATTGTTATGCTGCTCGGTCCAGATACTGTCCGGGTCGTCGGCTGCCATTCGCTCGGCAAGCGCCTCCCGGTCCACCGTCGCGAGTGCTTCGCCCTCACTCACGTAGACGAGTTCCGCGCCGAATGCCTGCATCGCGCGCAGCTTGTCTTTCGACGCGTGGCAGTCCACGACTGCGGTAAATCGGTAACCGCGCTCGGCCGACAACAGCGCCAGGCCCATACCCGTGTTGCCGGAGGTCGATTCGATCACGCGTCCGGCCGGCCGCAGGCTTCCGTCCTGCTCCGCTTCGTCGAGCATCTGCCTTGCCATCCGAATCTTTGCGCTGCCGGTCGGATTCGTCGATTCCAGCTTGAGCAGGATGCGCGCTCCGTTGGCACCGCGAATCAATTCGAACAGCGGCGTGCGGCCGACAAGATCCGATACTTTCGACACGATCGCGGGCAGGGTAATCGTGGCTTGTTCACCGAGAAAACGTACATTCATTGTCAGGCTCCGGAGATCTGGGAATGGCGATCGACGCGCCAACGCGGCCGCGCACCGTCGAGCGTTAAGACAAGCTTTGGCGGGAGCGGTAATTCGTGAAATGGAGACTCGTTGGAATCCATCTGATAGCCGGCCGTGTTTGGGTAGATCAGGAGATCGCCAGGTTCGGGGCGTTGCTTGAACGCGATCTTGCGCCAGGTCAGCATGTCGGAATCGAGGCAGCTCGCGCCGCCGACACACGCGCGATAAGGGCCTGCCGCACGCAGAGATTGCGACGATTCGCGCACGGGCGTCAGCAACTCTGGATCGGGCAGGAATTCGCTGGAAAACCATTGCTCGGACACACTGAAGCTCGTGCCGTTGACGGTCGCCATGCCATAGTCGCCGCAATCCTTCACGCCTTGCACGGCGAACACCGTGAATCCCGCCTGATCCAGCAGCGCGCGCCCCGGTTCCAGCATGACCTGCAGGCCGTGCTCACGTACCAGTTCGGCGAGCGACGTTGATTCTGCATCGGGGATGCCGGCCAGGATTGCATCGAGCATCTGCGCACCGCCGCACGCCGAGTAATACGGATAGAAGCCGTCGAATACCTTGTTTGCATGGTAATCGCCGGCGCGGTGTGCGCCCTGGAATGCGAGCCAGTCGCCCTCGCTGACGTACGACATCGCAAAGCCACCGCCGATATTGATCGTGTGTGGCACAAGACCGAGCGCTCGAGCGGCGATGCACGCGCGCAGCGCGATCCCCGCCTGATTGCAGCGGGCCGTTGCACTGTAACCGGACAGATGGAACGAGAACCCTTCAAGGACGACCGACGACCGCATCGCGGCACACGCCGACAGCGCCAGGCGGAGCGCCTCGGCGCTCAAGCCGAATCGACTCCCATTTTGCACATCTGGCGCCATGCGCAGCAGAACACGTGCGACGCGATTCGATTGCTGCGCAATCGCGGCCAGACGATCGAGTTCGTCGATACTGTCGACGGCAATCAACGCATCGTGCAGGATGGCGAGCCGTAGCAGCGCACTCGCCTTTGCGGGACCGGATACGCCGATGTCGGCGCCGCACACCCCTGCGGCCAGCGCGTCGGCGAACTCGCCCGCACTCGCGACATCGACGCCGATCCCTGCTTCTGCCGCTCCGTGCGCGAAGCAGCGCGCCTTGTTCGCCTTCTTCGCGTAGTACACGCGCCCCGGAACCCGATATGCGTCGAGCACGCGCTGGAACGCCGCGACATTGCGGGCAAATCGCTCTGGAAACAGGAAATGGACAGGCGCGTCGAAGCCGTCCGCCAGATCGCGGATCATTGCGTGATGCCCGTCCACGAAATCGCGCAATGCAGGGTCCCACAACGCGGGCAGTCGGGGGATGTCGCTCACCATAGTTCGACTTCCTCGCCGAGCCCTTTCACCCGAGCCGCGTCGGCCAACACGCGCCCGAGCGCAATGTCGGTCACGATCATTCCGCTGTTGAACGCGTAGACGATGTCGCCATCATTGCGCCGTGCCGGCTTGCGACCGACCAGTATGTCCGGCAGCTCCGCATCGACAGCAGGAAGCTTGCCGGTTTCGTCAACGAGATCGGCGCCGGTCACCAACATCTGTGCCTCGCTTGTCGCGATCCGGTAGTCGGCACGATGCAGCGCGTCGGCGTGAATCCCGTATCCGACCAGAAGTGCAAGAGAGCCCGGCTTCAGCGCCGCGTGACGCACCGTCTCCGGTACGCCGGCGCCGGCCACACCCAGCACGATGTCCGCCTCACTCGCCGACGCGGCGAGATCCGTCGACACCTCAATGTCACGGTCGGGGTGAAAGCGCTTCAGCGTGCTGCGCACGGCATCGATTCCCGATTCATAGTGGCCGTGTACGATCACCCGCTCGATGTCCGGCAGGGCGGTCAGCAGGAACGGCGCCGCCATGCGCCCCTGCGTTCCGGTTCCGACGACAAGTGCCGTTCTGGCATGCGGCGCGGCGACACGCGCGATCAAGGCCGACACGGCCGGCGTACGCAGCGACCCGACCAGGCTGCCGTCCATCAGTGCAACGGGCAGGCCGGTTTCATCGTCGAACAGCAGCAATGTCGTGTAGTACTTCTGTAGTTCGCGGTTGTGTTCGGGGTCGTATTTATACGACGTCTTGAATCCGACGGTTTTACGCCCACCGTCTCGGCCCAGCATCGAATATGCAACCGAATGCTTGTCGGCCGGCTGGCTCATCAGCTTGCGCGGATTCTCCGATTCGCCGGAAGCAAGGCCAAGGTATGCACCCTCGACCGCCTCGAGCACCATCGATGGGTCGTAGTCGAGTTCGTCGATCGTGTGCTTGCCAAGCACAAGCAACCTTGACGGTTGCGTCGCAAGCCGCGGTCGTACGTCCGCGTCGGGTTGGGTCGCACCGGGCATCTCTAGTGTCATCGTATTCATTCGTGTCTCACAGTATTTCGCGCATCGAAGGGGCCTGCCGGAACGGCAACGTCTCGCGCAGGTTGACGTGGACGTTGACACGCCGCAACCAGCGCTGGCGCGGTCCATAGTTGGGGCGGTAGATGGTGCGTCCGTGGACGGCGCGCTTGTTATCAACCCAGACCATGTCGCCCGGGTGCATCACAACGCTCGTGCGATGCGTATAGCAGGCGTCGATCAGCCAGCGCAACGCACGCTGCGCCTCCTCGTCGCCAGGCAGCGCGGCCATGAATGCCTCGTCCACCCGCAACCACGGCTTCGCGCGCAGCCCGGACAGGGCCGACACCGGCTCCGGGCTCTCGTGCATGCGGCGGATGTGCTCGAATACATGATCGTCAAGTCGCCAGTGTTCGCTGACGTTCTGCTCGGGCAAGTGCGACTTGTCCGGAAGAATCATGAAGCGTTGGGCGCTCAATACCCGCCACATGTCGTCTGGAATCCCGATTTCCTCGATCCCGCAGAAAATCGTTTCTGCCCGCTCGTCGTTGCGGTAGCAAAGAATCGAAAGGAAATCGGCTCGATGCTCGTGGAACGCCTCCTCGTTGTGCCACACGAGCGTCACACTGCTGCCGCCGCCGAGTTGCTCGGCATGGTCATTCCTGATCGGCACGATGTGACGCAGGAAGCGACCGTTTTCCTGCGTGCGCCAACCGAACATGTCACCCAGCAGCGACGTCATCAGGCATTGCATGACTTCTTCATTCAGCGATCGCGGGTTGCGCCATGGCGCGTCCCAGTGCGACGGCGACGGGCCGATGCGGGTGTCGTCCACCGGCATTCCGCGCAACAGAAGCACACTGCACGGTAGTTCCAGTTGTCGATAGCGATGCGCCAGCGAACGCAGCGAGCGCGGCAATTCCTGCGCGGCCAGCATGCAATCGCTTGCGAACGCGACACTCTCGACACTGTCGTATTGAGCGATCAACTCCTGCGCAATGTCGGCAAGTCGGGCCACCTCGTCGTCGCGCAATTCATAGATAGCGAGCGACTTCGAAACCGGCCGCAGGCCGGATGGATCGATGCCTTCGGAAAGATTCATACATTTCCCTCGTGTGAAATCGGGCAATCACGCACCTGTGGTGCGGCGAATGCCCGAGCTTTCGTCGTCGACGACCGCTTTGCTCCGTGGCGCATTGCGGTCCGTCGTCTCTCAATATCGTTTTGGTGGGGCTGATGGCATTCCTTGCATGCCGATCTCCGCGGACAAGACAAACGTGCCCGTCTGGCAAGGTCTTGATCCTTTGAAATCGACATGCCAAGAAAAACGATGCCCTTCAGCTATCCAATCAACATCTACGCGGCTTACCGGACAACGGCCGCGCTCCCGCGTGTCAGGCGGGCACTCCGTGATGGCAGCGGGCGCGATCGTCACCCACTTTCACGCTGGATCACCACGCCGTCATTCAGCGTATGAACCCATCGCGAATGATTCCCTTTCCTCTGTTAACCGGATGAGGACCAGAAACGCGAACCGAATCCGGATAATTTTTTTCGCGGATCAGTCGACCACGCGGAATCCGGCGGTGCGCCTGGCCTTGCACGTCACCTGGCGTCGATCCCGGTCCGCCACGGATGTATTCGCGTTACCCTGATTGGCAGCCCGTGCCCGAGTATCGCGAGCGTCTGGTCCGGACTGCCTATTGGCAAGCGGCCGACCGCCGTGATTCCCGCGACCCGCGAGTCGACGCCGATGTCGCCATACCGATGGCGACTCAATTCGCCAATTAATTCGTTAAACGAAATATTCCTGGCGATAATTGCTCCGCGCAACACACTTCGCAGACGGGAGCCGCGCCTACCGCCTCAGATCGCCGCGTTGGCGATCAGCTCGAACATCGCTCTCCGAACCAGACGCGGGAAGGATCACCGGCATGCGTCAGCAAACGAGACCGGCGTCGATCCACGCCAGATGCAACAGGCCGGTGCGAGATACTTCTGCACCATCCGCGCTGAAACAGCGAGTGCAGCAGCGATCTCCCGAGTGGGCAACGCGTGGATCTGCGCCATGATGAAGGCTCGCCTCGCCTTATCCGGCAAGCGGTTGATGAGTTCGCCGATCTCGACCAGCGTTTCGATGACGATGACACGGTGTTCCGCAGACGGTTCACCAGCCTCGGGCTGATCCGACAACGCGTTCAGCCATGCCTGCTCGACTTCGCGACGGCGCCATAGGTCGATGCACATCCCCTGCGCAATCGCACGCAGATAAGCCCGCGCTTCAGCGTCGCTCCCGAAATCCTTGCGTGCTGGTTTGACAATCAGGCGCAGCAATGTGTCGTGGACAAGGTCAGCAGCGTCGGCGGCATCTCCCAACCGCCGACGTAGCCAGCTTTGCAGCCAACCTTGATGGTCACGATAAAGAACAGGGACATGCTGATGCACGGCGGACTGCGTGACGGTCATGTCACAACCCCTTCAACATCAATGGCTGCAGGCGGGAAGGAAATACGAATCGTTTGTGTTTATAAACCAACTTCCACTTTCCTTGCAACACTTTACATCTGCGTTGAAGCTGCGTTACTTCAACATCCCCGTCGACTCGTCAGCGTGTCCGTTGGACCCGATTTGACGTTACCGTCCGCGCAATAACAGAGCCGATATCGTCTCGTTTTACTCATATTGCCGACTCAATGGAATGCGGAACGCGTGCAGGCGGAATGAGTCGACCGAGCGCGCGAATGTCGTCTTCCGCAAGCGTCCGGTCACGTTCGTTGTCACGCGTCGGACGTCATCCCCCTGCACGACATCCTCTTTCGCAAGCGCGAGTCCATTGCAATCGATCAACAGGCGCTTCCGCAACGGGTTACGCTCGCCCCACCAAATCATTTGCTGGGCGGCCCCAACATTGCGACCGCTTTCCGGTCGGTTTCGCGGCTTCGATTTGCCTGACCGTCAGCGCCCCCATGATCGCCCTCCATTGATATCGTCGCCAGGTTGGCTCGTGCATTGCCAAGCAGAACGTACTCCACGTCACGAACACTAAAAATCGCTGCGTCACCCCCACGCTCCGCTGCAGTGCATTGCCTCAACGCATTCAGAACGCGAGAAACCTGAATCGGCCCGCCCCACCTGGCGCGCTATCACGCACAGGCGCATTGTCGTACGCATCCGCGGAATTTCTTCACCCCGCCCGACGCGCACTCCGCGCCGGCTCACGCGACGGCATCTCGACAGCGGATTGCATAAACCGCTGATCGACCGTCGCGGAGATGCGCTGTGCCGTTTCGCACAGCGCGACGCCGATCTGCTTGATCGACATCACTGCGGCTTCTTCCGAGAGCGCCAGGTATGGGCAAGCGAGGATGGCGATTGCGAAGCCCGACTTGTCGACGATCGGCGTTGCGATATCCGTGATGCCGGGAATGCGCTCGTTCGGGCGGCAGATATAGCCGTCTACCTGATGGGTCGGCAATGCTTCATCGCTGCGTGGCGGGTTCCACGACGCGACATCGTGCCCGATGTTCCGGAGCAAGCGGGTTCGCACGTCTTCGTCCTGAAATGCCAGGTACATCTCCCCCGCGGCGCTGCCGTGCAGCGGAACGCGCGTGCCGACCCGGACCGCCAGGTTCCATTCCGTTTCAGCGCCGGCCGTTGCGACGACAACCATCGTGTCGCCATCGAATACCGTCAGGTAACACGACTGGACAGTCTGCAATGCGAACTGCTGCAGGAGCGGCGTGACAAGCGCGCCGAGCGATCGTGTTGGCGCATGATGTTGCCCGAGAAAATAAAGCTTCATGGTCAGCGCGTAACGGTCGTAACGATCCACCCTGTAGATGTAACCGCGATCCTCGAGCACCTGCATCATGCGATACAGTTCGCTCCGGCTGCGCTTCAACGCGCGGCAAATGTCCGCCTGCGCCATGCCAAACTGGCGATCGATGAGCAACTCGAGAATATCGAGGCCCTTCTCGAGCGCCGGCGCACGATAATTCGCTTTTTTCTTGAGACCCGAATGGTCGGGATCGTCCGGATCTTCGTTTGGATTCCGCATGTGAAACGATGCCTCTGGAATTCAGCTCATTTGAGTCACGCCGGAAGCAGGCGCCCGCCCGGCAATCAGCGTGTTTCCGGCCACCATGGCTGCGGCGTTTCCCGAATCAGATAGTCGTCCGGGTTCTTGCCGACCAGCCACCCGGGACGCGCACCTTTGCCGGACCAGGATCGGCCGGTGTCCGGATCGTAGTATTTCGCCGGCGCCTTCTGCGGCCTGGCCTTGATGAAGCCTGCCGCCCGCAGCAATTCGATTTCGGTGATGCCGAACTGCCTGACGTGCTCGGCAATCTCCTTGAGCCTGGCCTGCTTCTCTTTCTGCCTGACCTCTTCGACGATCAGGTTCAATTGACCGAGCTGCTGTTGCAGCTCGCGAATAGTGGGACGCTTCATTTGACACATTCCGGAGAGACTCAACAAACCGCGGCTCGACCGCACGTGCGTCATGCAGCGCCGCGGCGAATGCGGAGAATGAGGAAATTCGGGCGCACGAAGGCCTGATCGTATGGACCACTTAGCTCAGGTTTCTATTCGACGCCCCCTTTACTCGCGGCAACGCCGCATGTATCCAGTCACGCAGTTGCGGAAGCTCCGGCACGATCCGGTTCAGTTCCGCCAGTGGATTGGTATCTGGAAGCAATTTATCGATTGAACACCCGGAATCGTCTGCGTGGCACCGTGTCGCGTCCGGATATCGGAGTCTTGATGTAATGCATGATTGGTCTAACGTCATGGTATTCACTACTTTGATACGCCACGCTTCCAGCACAATTCATACCATATACGTCCATTTCGTTTCCGAGGCGCTAAAAATCCCGACAAAACAAAGGCCTATAAGCCAATCCATAAAGATATGAATAAATCGACGTTTGTATGGTTGAACGTTTGCGCCTGTCTCGTTCGCAGCCGTTACGTAACGACACTCCGTAACAGGCACCCTGACACGAAACGTACCAATTGGATGCCAGATAGATAATGTGGCCGCGGTAGCGACATGTGTCGGCCAACGTTTCATCGACACTCACGAGCCGTTTAGCGCGTAGCGCCGCTCAAATGAGGCTGGCCCAATTTCCGTCCCGGTCTCGATTGGAAAATTCCGGCGCTTCGTCCAGACTTCATTGACCGCACCGATGGACTGTTTGGGCTGCCCGCGTCGGTCCGACTTGCTGCGTCGAGGTCGCTTGTGACGCAACGAAAGCCCGAGTTCGCGATACACGCGTTCGACGCGTTTACGGTTATCTCGCCCGCCTTCTCGGCGAGGCATCACGTACACGCGAGGCGCACCGTCACGCACCCGCACTTCCGTGATCTCCTTGGTGCACCTCTCCAGCGCGCTTCGATCCCGCGCGACCGACTCGTAACGGTAGACCGTACCGGGACAGCCTCACCTGGCCTCTACGTTACGTGCCGCCCCGGCCAACCGTCACGTAACAGATCGCGCGGCGACCGCTGGCTCCCGTCACGTTGCACGAAGATGGATACCGAACGCGGCAGTAGCACGCACGCGGCGCTCAAGCCGGCTGGCACGTCGATTGCTTTTAGCTATAGGCGGCCGGCACGATGCCGGCGGAGTAGCCCGTCCCGACCTCGCGGCTCATAGGGTCTGCGGCTTGCGGGATCGGGCATATAGACAACGCAGCCGGCACGCCATTGCGCCAGCGACGGACACTTCACTCGCAGCCCATCTGAACACCTCATGAAAGTCACGATCATAGGAACCGGTTACGTCGGCCTCGTTACGGGCGCCTGTCTCGCCGATATCGGCAACGACGTCGTATGCGTGGACGTCGACGTGCGCAAGATCGACATCCTGCTTTCCGGTGGCGTGCCCATCTACGAACCGGGCCTGAAGGAAATCATCGACCGGAACCGCGCCGCCGGGCGCCTCGCGTTCACGACAGACCTGGAAGCCGGGGTCGCGCATGGCGACCTGCAGTTCATCGCCGTCGGCACGCCGCCCGATGAAGACGGTTCGGCCGATCTCTCGCATGTCGCGAGCGCCGCGCGCTCGATCGGCCGCTACATGACGGGCTTCAAGACCATCGTCGACAAATCTACCGTCCCCGTCGGCACGGCGTCGCTCGTGGCCGAGATCGTTCAGGGCGAACTGACGACGCGCGGCGTGGCGTGCGGCTTTTCGGTGGTGTCGAACCCGGAGTTCCTGAAGGAGGGCGCGGCGGTCGAGGACTTCATGCGTCCGGACCGAATCATCATCGGCAGCGCGAGCGACGCAGCCGGGCAGCGCGCGAAAGCGATGATGCGCGAGCTGTACCTGCCGTTCAACCGGAATCACGAGCGCACGCTTTACATGGACGTGCGTTCGGCGGAGTTCACCAAGTACGCGGCCAATGCGATGCTCGCGACGCGCATCTCGTTCATGAACGAACTCGCGAACCTCGCGGACCGGATCGGCGCCGACATCGAGGAAGTCCGCCGCGGCATCGGCTCCGATCCGCGCATCGGCTATCACTTCCTGTACGCAGGCGTCGGTTACGGCGGCTCCTGCTTTCCGAAGGACATCCATGCGTTGCGGCACGCCGCGCGCGCCCACGGCTACCCGATGCGGATCCTGGAAGCCGTCGGGCAAGTCAACGACGACCAGCGCACGACCTTCCTCGAGAAAATCTTCGGCCGCTTCGGCCGCAACCTGTCGGGCCGGACGTTCGCCGTCTGGGGCCTCGCGTTCAAGCCGAACACCGACGACATGCGGGAAGCGCCGAGCCGGACGATCATCGCGTCGCTGCTCCGGCACGGCGCGACGGTGCGTGCGCATGATCCGGTCGCAATCGACGAGGCGAAGCGGGTGTTCGAACGCGACCTCGCGCACGACCCCGCCGCGCTGTCGCGACTGTCGTTCTCCGACAGCCAGAACGCCGTGCTCGAGCAAAGCGATGCGCTCGTGATCCTGACCGAGTGGAAATCCTACAAGAGCCCCGACTTCGCGCTGATCGCCGGGAAACTCGCGGCACGTGCCATCTTCGACGGCCGCAATCTGTACGCATCCGGGGCGTTCATCGGCAGCGGCATCGAATACCACGGCATCGGGCGCGGCACCGCGGCATGAACGGCCGTCACGATCGCGCGGATACGCCATGACAGGAACCCCGATACACAACGCTCACCGCCCGCCGGGCTACCGGCCCGACATCGATGGCCTTCGGGCGCTCGCGGTGCTCAGCGTCGTGGTCTTCCATTACGGGTTCGCGCTCGACGGCGGGTTCATCGGCGTCGACATCTTCTTCGTGATCTCCGGCTTCCTGGTGGGCGGCCAGATCTACGACGCGGCACGCGACGGCACGTTCTCCTACCGGCGCTTCTACGTGCGGCGGGCGAAACGCATCGTGCCGGCACTGCTCGCGGTGCTCGCCTGCACGTTCGTCGCGATGCTGCTGGTTGCGACCCCGCGGGAACTCGCGGCGTTCGGCCGCGACGCCGTGGCCAGCGTGCTGTCGGTGTCGAACGTCACGCTCTGGCAATCGATCGACTATTTCCGGCCGGTCTCGCAATACAACCCGCTCCTCATGACATGGTCGCTGGGCATCGAGGAACAGTTCTATATCGCGGCGCCCGCCATCATCGCACTGCTCTCGAAGCTGGCGCCGCGCCGGCTGATCGGCGCGCTCGTACTCCTGATCCTGCTGTCGCTGGCCGCGTCGATCGTCGAGATGACGCGCCATCCGTCCACGGCGTTCTACCTGATCCCGTTCCGGGCCTGGGAGCTCGCAGCCGGCACGCTGCTCGCGGTGCTGAACGCGCATCGTGCCTCGCCTGACAGCCCGGCCGACCGTGCCACGGCCCAGAACGTGCTGTCGCTCGCCGGACTCGCGTGCATCGCCGTCCCGCTGCTCCGCTACGATGCCGCGACACCGTTTCCCGGCGCGGCCGCCATCGCGCCGGTCGCCGGTACCGTGTTCCTGCTCGCGTCCCCACGCGCGTTCGTGAACCGGGTGCTGCTCGGTCATCCGCTGGCCCGATGGTTTGGACTGCTCTCCTACTCGCTGTACTTGTGGCATTGGCCGGTGATCAGCATCGCGCGCCTCGTCAGCGAAACGGAGCCGTCGGCAGCCGTGCGCGGTGCGTTGCTGTTGCTGTCGATCGCGCTCGCCCGGCTGAGCCTCGCGTACGTGGAAACGCCGTTTCGCGCCTCCCGGCCGCAACGCGAACGCACGGTGCTCGTCCGCTATGCGGGCGTGATGACGGCGGGCGCGCTCGTCTTCGCATCGTCCGTATTCGCGCACGGTTATCCGCAACGGTGGCCCGAGCGGTTCGTCGCGGCCGAAGCGCAGTCCGTTCCGGCGCCTGACCCCTGCCTCGTGCCGTACGGCGTCACCCGCCCGAACCGCTCGGCCCGCTGCGCGAGCGCCGGCACGACGGGCATCGATATCGCACTCGTCGGCGACAGCCACGCGGCTGCGCTGGCACCCGGCCTGCGCCGGATCGCCGCCGAACGCGGCTTCGGCTTCGTACAACTGACGAAATCGTCGTGCCCGTTCCTCATCGGCGTGAGCCGCCGCGTCGACATCGCACCGCGCAATGTCGGCGAGTGCGCGGCGTTCAACACGGCGGCACTCGCGCAGGTTGCGGGCGATCCACGCATCCGGACCGTCGTCATCGCCGGATACTGGGAGGCCGGGTTGCGCGACGACGGCGCCTATACGGCGCTCGGCCAACCGTCGGCAGACCGCGCGCGGTTGCTCGCGTTCGGGCTCGGCAATGCGGTCACGCGGCTCAGGGAGGCCGGCAAGTCGGTCGTGATCGTGCGCGACGTACCGTTCATCAACGTCCCGCCGATCAAGAGGCTCGCGGGCTGCCTGAACGGGATTCGCCAGCGCGTGAACGGCCTGTCGCGCGATCCGCTCGCGTGTTCGAGCATCGCGGTGGACCAGACCGATCTCGATACGCGCGGCAACCGGGTGCTCGACACCGTCGCCACGCAAACGTCGACCGTGCTCGCCGATCCGGTCAAGACCCTGTGCGATGCGCATCGGTGCCGTTTCTTCGCCGACAACCAGATGCTGTACATTGATCAGCAGCACCTGTCGACCGGCGGCGCCCTGCGCGTGTCGGCCGCGATACGCGCGGATGTCGACGAATCCCTGTCGTTCGCGCCGCCTGCGCAACCGAACCATCCGTGACATTCCGGACACGACCGAAGCGACTTCTTCCACCATGACGCCCAGCACCGCCCCCCCGCCGCGGCCTGCCGATACCGACGCCAGCCCACCCGTGCCCGACGCGACCGCACCGGGCTGTCGAACCGGCGACGCCGCGCGCCTGCGCCGCGTCGCCATCTTTCGCACGAAGGTCCTCTCGATCTCGGAGACGTTCATCCGCAACCAGGCCTGCGCAATCCGCGCGTGGCAACCGCTCCTGGTCGGCTTCGAGGAGGCCCCCGTATGCCTCGCGACACCCGGCATCGCACGCCATCTCGTGCCGCCCGAGCGCAGCCGGATCCTGCGGGCCCTGCGCACCTGGGCGTGGCGACCGCACGCGCGGCTCGTGCAATTGCTGCGGGAACAGGACGTCGCGCTCGTTCACGCCCACTTCGGCACGGACGCCACCGACATCTGGCCAAGCGTGCGCGCCGCCGGCCTGCCGATGATCGTCACGCTGCACGGCTACGACATCAACATCCACCGCGAATGGTGGGAAAGCGGCCACGGCGGGCGCCACCACCGCGCCTATCCGCAGCGCCTGCTGAAGATGGCGCGGGACCCCGCGGTATCGTTCATCGCCGTGTCGGACGCCATCCGGCGGCGCGCGATCGACTACGGCATCCCGCCGTCGAAAGTCGCCGTCGCGTACATCGGCGTGGATGTCGAGCGCTTCAGGCCGGCCGGGCTCCCGCTCGCGCAGCGGCCGCGGCGCATCCTGTTCGTCGGACGCATGGTCGAGAAGAAGGCGCCGCTGACGATGATCCGCGCATTCGCGCGCGTGCGCGAGCACGTGCACGACGCCGAACTCGCGATGATCGGCGACGGCCCGCTGCTGCAGGAAGCCAGGCTGCTTGCCGACGCGCTGGGTGCGCCCGTGCAGTTTCTCGGCTCCCGCAGCTCGGACGAGGTGCTCGCCCAACTGCACGAGGCCCGCATCTTCTGCCTGCCCAGCCTGACGGCCGGCAACGGCGACGCCGAGGGCCTGCCGATCGCGATCCTCGAAGCGCAGGCCTGCGGCGTGCCGGTCGTCACGTCCGTCTCGGGCGGGTCGCTGGAGGGCATCCGCGACAACGAAACGGGCTGCGCGCTCCCGTCGCATGATGCGGAAGCTGCTGCCCGCATACTCGCGCGGCTGCTCGTCGATGACGCCGCGTTGTCGCGGATGGGGCGCGCGGCCAGCGGCTTCATGCGCAGCCAGTTCGATATCGACAGGTGCACGAGGACGCTCGAGCAGATCTACGACGAGCGCGTCGGCTCGCGCTGAACGACTGCCGCACGCCCAGCTTCCCTGCCCGCCGACGCTCGTCGGCGGGCAAACGCGCACCGCATCGCATCGCCGAAGCCACGACACGTTACTTCGTTCGTAACACGTAACGTTACCCGCGCCGTAACAGCCACACGCCCCGCTGCCGATACGCCGAACGCTGCGCCGGCACCCTCGCGAATTTCAGGCAAAACCGTCCGAATTGCGCGCAACGCGCAGGATTCCGGCCGACCGCGAACCCAATCCACCGTGGCATGCGAATTGCTGAACAACGATGGTTCACGGCCCGCGCATGCCCACGAAGCGGCGCACGGCGCAAGCCCGATCCGGCCACGAACGCAGCGCGGCGGCACGCACGCGCGACGCACGACAAACAGCCAATACGACAACACCAGACCACTGCGGCACCGGGGAAACACACCATGGGTTCAACGCGCGAACGCGCGATGGCTTGGCGGGACAGCATTCCCGATCCGGGCACCGCGCGCCCGATGCCTGGCATCGGCCTTCGGAACGCGGATCGATGCGCGCCGGGCGCGCTTCGGCACGCGCAGCCCGTGCAGTATGCGCAGCAGGAACGACAGGCCGAAGCGCCCCGCGAGCACACATTCGGCGGCGCCGAGCCATCGAACGGTGTGCGCCGGCGGCCGCTTGCGCGCCCCCTCCTTCACGCTGCCATCGTCATCGCCGCGTCGATGCTATTTCCGGCCGCGCACGCGCAGCGCGCCGCCGATCGGCAGATCGATTCGACGCCGCCGGCATACGACCCCTATGCCACGCAGTACGCGAGGCTGCTCCCGCCCGCTCATCTGCGCGGCGCGCCGGAAGATGCCGACGCATCGCTGTCGTCCATCTCGGGTCGCTCGTCGAACGCGCGCAGCGGATCGTTGCTGTCGCTCTATGCAACCGATGGGACGCGACGCCAGCCGCGCACGGGAGCGCTCGCATCGAACGGGCAAACGGCCGGACCGGCGGGCAGCGCGCGCCGCCGCGATCCGCATCGCTATGGCTCGTCCGGCGCGTCCGGATCGTCGCGTTTCGACGCGGCTCCGCCGCCGTCTCGCCCAGGCACGCGCGCCGACGGCCTGTCGCAACGCCTGCGAGCCCAGGCGATGGCGCGGCGGTCATCCGCAGACGCGACAGCGGCGAACGCATCGGCGTCGCCGTTCGGCGATTCGCGGCGCGCGTATGCCGACGGCATCCCCGACGACACGACGCTGTACGCGTCGCCGTGGCGCCCGGCCCCGGTGCTCGCGCACTGACGCCCGCCGGCCACCCGCGCGCCGCCCTCCTGGTCATTCCCATCGATCGCCACCGACACGCCATCATGACCCCCGCTCCGGACAATCAGTTCAACAGACAAACCATCGCACTGCTCGCGGCAGCGACGTGGGTCGGCGACACGCAACGCTTCATGGACGAACTCGCCGTGCGCCTCGCGACGGTCGAACGCCCGTTCGTCGTATCGTGGCTCAATGCGCACGCGATCGTCACGGCGAAGTCCGCGCCGTCGTTCCTCGACGACCTGCACGGCTCGGACCTGATCCTGCGTGACGGTGTCGGCGTGTCCGTCCTGCTGAAAATGATCGGAGCGAACCCCGGCGCAAACATGAACGGCACCGACCTGATTCCGCAGATCGTTCGCTGGTTCGACGGCAAATCGATTGCCCTGTTCGGCACGTCCGAGCCGTACCTGTCCCGCGCAGCGGACGCGGTCGCGCAGCTCGGCGGGCGCGTCGTGGCGACGCTGGACGGATTCCAGGAACCGCATGCGTACGTGCAATGCGCCACCGCGACGCGTGCGGACCTCGTGATTCTCGGAATGGGGATGCCGAAGCAGGAGCGCGTCGCCATGATGCTGCGCGACGCGCTCGACACGCCGTGCGTGATACTCAACGGCGGCGCGATCCTCGACTTCATGGCCAGGCGTTTCCCGCGCGCGCCACGGCTGTGGCGGCAGTTGCGCATCGAATGGCTGTTTCGCCTGATCCTCGAACCGCGTCGCCTGTGGCGCCGCTACCTGCTCGGCGGCGCGCGCTTTGCCGCCTATACGATTCGGGTGGCCGCGTCGAACCGGCTCAGGCGGGAACTCGCTGCCACCGAATAGACGCGGCGGCTCGGCTCGCCGCGCGCATCCGCATTCGTTCGCAATCGTTCCCGCTTACTCGCGGTCGGTCCGGATCCAGCCGGTGCGCCGCCCGAGCGCCATGCCGACGTACATCGGCACCTTGCGCACCATGTAGAACCCGACGTGGAGCCAGTCGCGCCAGCCGATCAGATCCCTGCCGCCTGTCAGCCACGCCAGCGCCACCGCGCTCGCCACCATGCCCGCCGCGGCCGACTGGATCAGCAGCGGCACGCCGCTCGCGCCCATCCGGTACGCGACCGCACACACCGCCACCAACAGTACCTGGCAGAACACGAGCAGCGTCAGCGGCAATACCAGCAGGTCGAGCGCCGCCGCGAGGCACGCCCACGACCGGAGACGGACGGCGGCCAGCAGGAGCCGCGGCGCCATGTGGCCGATCATCCGCAGATGCCCCTGCTCCCAGCGCTGACGCTGCACGCGGTGGCTCGATGCCGCCGTCGGCAGTTCGCTCGTGACGAGCGCTTCGCCACAATAGACGGGGGGGCGGCCGGCCAGCGTCAGGTCGATGCCCAGCGCGAGATCCTCCACGAGGTTCGCGGTGCCGAGCGTAACCGAAGCAACGAGCGGCCACGGCAGCGCCATGCCGCTTCCGGCGAGCTGGCACGGCGCGCCGAGATGCCGGCCGCCGCGCGGCCGGATATCGTTCTTCAGGCGCACCGCGAATTCGGAGAACCGCGTCCCGAGCCCGGCCCCCGCCGGTGCGCGCAGCAGGTATTTCGCCTGGACGGGCCGCCCGCTCGCGCAGGCCAGCGCGGCAAGGCGCGCGATCGCGCCGGGCGCGACCCGGCAATCCGCATCCACGAATACGACGGCGTCCGGCGGCGCGCCGCCGGCCAGATGCGCGACGCCATACTCGAGCGCGAAGCCCTTGCCGCGCCGCTCGGCATCCACGCGCGAAATCGCTTCGGCACCGAGACGCGCCGCGATCTCGGCCGTGTCGTCGCTGCAGTTGTCCGCGACCACGACCACGCGATCCCGCGCCGTCAGGTCGGGAAGCAGCGCATCCAGCGTCGCGGCGATCGACCGGCTTTCGTCGTGCGCGGGAACGATCACCGCAATCGACGGACGCGGTACGCCTTCCGGCCCAGCCTCCTGCCCACCTTCCGGCCCGCTTCCTGGCTCGCCCCCCGCCTGCCACTTCCGACGCGCACGGCGCACCGACATCGCCACCTCGGCCAGCAGCGTCAGCGCCGGCACGACCGACGCAACCGCCGCCAGCATCAACACCCCATCCACGGCGGCTGCTATCATGCGCGCCTCCCGGTCATCGCCGGCCGGGCCTGCCCGGCAAACAGCCGCGCGAGCAGCGACGCTTCGCGATCCTGATCGTGCCGCTCCCTGACGAGCTGCCGCGCGCGCGCACCCATTTCGGCGTGGTCCGCGTCTGTCATCGCCATGCATTGCCGAATCGCCTCCGCCAGCGACGCAACGGAGCCGGGCGACACGAGCCAGCCGGTCCGGGCCGGCTGCACGAGCTCGGGAATGGCGGCGATCCCGGTCGCGATCACGGCGCGCCCCAGCGACATCGCCTCCATGATCACGACCGGCAGCCCCTCGGCGAAGCTCGCGAGCACCAGCGCGCGGCCGGCCAGCAACTCCTCGCGCACGCCCTGCGTGTCCTTCCACCCGGTAATGCGAACGGCACGGCCGAGCCCCCGGGCGCGCACGAGCGCCTCGATCTCGTCACGCATTTCGCCGTCGCCGATCAGCACGAGCTCGAGGCCGTCGATGTCCTTCGCGACCGCCGAGAGCGCGTCGATCAGCAGCATGTGCCCTTTCTGGGCCGAGAGCCGCCCGACGCAGATCAGCCGGCGCTCGGCGGCGGGCGCCGAGTCGTGCCCGTCGCCGAACGACGCGTCGACCCCGCACCGGACGATCGCAACCTTCTCCCAGTCCTCGTACGCGCTCCACCGGTAGATCTGGCTCGCGCAGAAATCGCTGATCGCGACGACGAACTTCGCGTGGCGCACCTTCATCCGCAGCTTGATGAATTCCGGCTTGTCGAATTCGTCGGGGCCGTGCACGGTGAAGCTGTACGGCACGCCCGACAACGTCGACGCGAGCATCGCGACCTCGGTCGAGTTCGTGCCGAAATGCGCATGCAGGTGCGCGACGCCATCGCGCGTTAGCCACTCGGCCAGCAGGCACGCTTCGGCCAGCGTGATCGCATGCAGCGCCAGCGAGCGATCCGTTCTGCCGATCAGTTCGAGCGACTGCCTGACGGCGCGCAAGAAGCGCTTCGGCCGCGACACGCATTGCCGGATCGACGCGATCGCCAGCGGCAGCAAACCGGCCTTCAGCAGATACCCGGTCGCGTCGCGCTCGGCGAGATCAGCCTCGTCCACCGCGTCGCCGTTCCATCCGCGCATCGCGTACCGGGCGACCCGGACCCCGGCCTTCTCGAGCGCGAGGATCTCGCGGCGAATGAAGCTGTGGCTCACCTTCGGGTACTGATTGACGACGTAGGCAACTTTCATGGAATCCTCTGTACTGCTTCATTTCGCGTCCCGCGCGGGCGCAGCACCAGGCCTGCTACGGCCCGAACGACCGGCTGTCACGCCACCCTGACGAAGTCGAGCCGGATCCCCGCCGCCGCGCCGGCCGGCTTCGACACGTGGATCGCCGTCAACTGCGCACCGTCGTCCGGCACGCGCAGTTGATCGGATTCGCCGATCGCGAGCTGACGCGTGGCCACCAGCGACTTCGCGCCGTCCCGGGTCCGGATCTCGACCGACGCGGCGACCTCGCCGAACCCGCTCGCCGCGATCCGGTACGTCGCGCGCGGGGTGGGATTCACATACCAGCGCATGGCGTCCTGCCAGCGGAACCAACCGCCAGGCGTCGCATCGTCGCGCAGGTACAGCAGCTTGCGGTATGCCAGCGGCCGGTCCCCGGCCGGCAGCACGAACATCCCGCGCACGGTGTCGAAGCCGGCCTGCGCTTGTGCCGCCGCCGCCGGTGCCGTTGCCGTTGCCGGTGATGCGCCGCCCGTCACGACCCACGGCCCGCGCATCGACAATAGGTTCATCTCCGCCCACGGCTGCGGCTCAAATGCGTTGCCGTTCGCATCGAGCCAGCCGTCCACCGCCGCGACCTCGCGCAGCGCGTCGCGTATCCGCGTGAGGTCGGTCTGCCACGACGCAACCCACTTGCCGCCCGTGCCGGTGGACTGCGACCAGTCGCTGCCGATCTCCCCGTAGATCGCGAACGTGCCGGACGTCTGATCCACCACGCGCGCACCGTAGGTCTTGAGCGTGGCCGCGATCACGCGGGCATGCGGCATCGTCAACATGCTCTCGTCGAAATCGTGCGGCAGCATGAGCAGCGTGCCAAGCCGAATCGGGCCGCGGTAACGCGTCACGCCGTTGCGATCCTCGAGCGTCGCCGGATACACGGGCCCGCTGCGCAGCCCGCTCGCGTCGAGCGCGACGGCAAGCGCGTGCGCGACGCGCAGCGTCTCGGCCTCGTGAATGCGCAACAGCCCGCCGGCAGTCGACACGCCCGCAGCCCGCGGCCCGTCGGGCCGCTCGGGCGAACCCCAGCCGGTTCCTGCGGCATCCGTCACCGTGTATTTCTTCGCGCGCCACGTCCGCGCCGCGGTGTCGTATTTCAGTCCGTATAACGAATGAATCAGGTTCGTCGTGCGATCGTGAATCTCGCAGTGCCCGTCCGATCCGGTCGCCGGCAGCGTGGCGGCGGGGAAATGCGGAATCACGACCGGCCGATTACGCAGTTCGTCCGACACCCACACGCCGTCGTTGCCCGTCGCGCCGGCGATCGTCATGGCCGCATCGGTCGACAGTCCGTCGAACACGCGGCTGCCGAATGCGCCTTGCTCGAGATACGCGCGATTCCGGTCCGCCGGGATCGACGTGCCGCCCAGCCGCGGGTTCACGGGCCTGGCGTTCCACAACGACTGCGCGGAAAACAGGCTGCCGGCGGGTTGCGCGCCGCTCGCGGCAACCGCCGCCGACGGTGCACCCAACACACCCAGCGGGCCGACCATCGACGCGCACGATGCGGTCGCGACGGCCGTCAGCACGCGGCGGCGGCGCAGGTCGACCGGCTGCGCATCCATTCCGTTGTCGATGGTCTTCATTTCCCGCCTCCGGTCGCGAGCATCCTGTCAACGCGTTTCCTCACACCGTCGACCCGATAACGCGCGAGCCGCATCAGGCGCGCGGCGAGTGCACCGCAGATCGCGCGGGTCTTCGTCAGACCGGACAGCTTCGCCTGCGAAATGCCCGTTCTCAGCGCGACTTCCGCGAGCCGATATTCAGGCGTCAACAAGTACGGCCCCGCGAAGTGGCAGATGGCAGGATGCACCATGCCCTCGGCGCGCTCGAAACTGCATGCCCCTTTCACCGGGTCGATCAGCAGGCGCCCGCGCAGGCCCGTCGGGGTGCGCATCAGCCTGCCGCCGTCGTCGTACAGGTCGAGCATGCCGAGCCGCGCAAGCGCAAGGCCGATGACCGTCTCGTCCCCCGGGCCGCCGCGGTCGAACGGCTTGATGCCGTAGTCCCGGTAGTGGCGGAAATAGTCGCGGGCCAGCGTCAACACCGCCTTCGACGCGTCCCCGCGCCGGAAGAAATACACGCCGCCGTTGAACTTCGGGAACGCGCGCCCGCCCACCTGCCGCAGCGCCATGCCGAGATCCGCGAAGTACTCGTCGGTGCCGTCCGGCGGCGTCAGCGTCTGGATCACCGGCGTGAACGGAAACTGGCGGATGCGCGCGATCTGGTCGCTGAAGTCGCGCACCGCAACGCAATCGGAGTCGATGAACAGCGTCTCGTCGAACGGCGAGTAGACGTCCAGCAGCAGCTTCTGCGCGGTCGCGATCGGCATCGACCGGTCGACCGGCAGCAGGATGTCGCAGTGCGGCTTGAGCCGGTCGCTATCCGACACGATCGCGATCGGCACGCCCGGCATGTTCCGGCGCAGCGACAGCGACAGGATTTCCGCCTGCTTCAGGTAGCGGTCCGCACCGATCGCAATCGTCAGGAACCCGAAACCGGGTTTCGACGCGGCGGCGCGTACTTGTTGGTCGATCACCAGGTTCTCCTTCCGGCGCCGTTGGTCGAGCGCGTGCACACGGTTTGTCGGTGGGCCGCCGGTGCGGCCCCTGCTTCGCGCCCGGTCAGGCGCCTGCCGGCCGCCCCAGCCGCAGCACGCGGCAGCGGATATCCGCGCGCAGCATCCGCATGAAGGTCTCGGCGTCCGCGCGCCAGGTCACGAGCCGCTTCCAGTCGTCGAACGTCGGCCGCGTGCCGTAGAACTGCGAAAAGATCTGCATGTAGAGCTGATGATGGAGCCGTCCGGACACCTCGGCATGCTTGCGGCAGATGAGGTCGAACGCCTGGCGCAGCGACGCCGAATTCTTCGAGATGCGGTCGGGCCGATCGTCGGCGTAGCACACGTAGCTCGCGTCCGAAATCCGGCGCGCGCTGCCGTACGTCTTCGTTATGCGCATGAACAGGTCGAGGTCCTGCCACGCGGGAAGCGCCGTGTCGTAGCAGCCGATCGCCCGGACGCGCTGGGTCGGGCAGAAGATCTGATTGCCGATGAAGTTGTGCCTGAACAGGTCCGGGTAGCTCACGCTCTCCTTGCGGTCGCGCGTGACCGCGCGGGTCACGCCGTCGAACATCACGCTCTCCGTGAACAGGCACGCGACGTTTCCCGAGCGGCGATCGAGCGCATGCCACGCCGACACCAGCGACTCGATGCGCGTCGGCAGGAACTCGTCGTCGTCGTCGAGCCCCGTCACGAAGCCGGCGTCGGATAGCCCGATGGCCAGGTTCCGCGCGGCCGGTGCGCCCATCGACCGCTCGTTGTGGCGCACGGTCAGGCGCGCTTCGCGGGCCGCCAGCGCGTCCAGGAACGCGCGCGTATCGTCGGTCGAGCCGTCGTTGACGACGATGACCTCGATCTGCGCGTACGTCTGGCAGAACACCGACTGCAGCGCGCGCGCCAGCAGCGCCCGGCGATTGCGCGTCGGAATGATGATCGCCACTGTGTTGTTCATGCTTCCACCCCGGTGTGTGTCGGTCGATCGAAGCCGATGCGCCCGGTTCGGCGCGCCGGCGCTGGCCGGCTAGCGACTGTTCCCGTAATACGCTGCGCCGTACTGCATGCGTTCGAGCGGCATGTCGTTCATCAGCACGCCGTTGAGCCGCACGCCGCCATTGCGCAACCGATTCGCGGCATCGACGACCTCCGTGATCGGGCTGCGCCCGTACCGCAGGATCAGCAGCGACACGCCCGCGTAGCGGCAGATCAGCACCGGATCCGTCACCGCCAGCACCGGCGGCGTATCGATCACCACGAAGTCATAGGCCGCACTGCACTCGTCGAGCGTCGCCTTCAGGCGATCGGACAGCAGCAGCTCGGCGGAATTGAGGCTCTCCGCGCCACGCGGCAGCAGGTCGACGCCCGGCAGCACGTCGCGCACGATCGCATCGGTGAGGCTCGCGCCGCGGATCACATCGGTGAGGCCCGGCTCCCGCGCGATGCCGAGCGCTTCATGCAGGTGGCCGCGCCGCAGGTCACCGTCGATCAGCAGCACACGCTTGTTCCCGCTGGCCAGCACCGCCGCGAGATTCTGCGAGATGAACGACTTGCCGCCGGCCGGGCGCGGCCCCGTGAGCGCAATGATGTTGTTGGCCGCACCGCCGAGCCCGAACTTGAGCGCCGTGCGCAGGCTCCGGATGCCTTCGATCGCGATGTCCTCCGGCGAACTGGTCGCCAGCACGCGCGCACCGTCGCCGACCTTGCGGCGAATCAGCCGCGACAGGCGCCGCTGCTCGGGGCTCCGCGGCACCACCGCGAACACCGGCACGCCGAGGGCCGACTCCACGTCTTCGCTCCTTTCCACGCCGCCGACGAAGATCCGCCGCGCAAACGCGGCCATCGTGCCTGCCACGAGGCCGAGCAGCGTCGTGACCGCGACGATCACGGAGCCTTTCGGCCACACGGGCGTTTCCGGCTCGGCCGAATCGTCGACGAGGCGAACGTTGCCGATCTGGGCCGCCTTCGTGATCCGCAACTGCTGGGCGCTGTCCAGCAGGTTCATGTAGAGCTCGGTATTCACGCGCACGTCGCGCAGCAGGCGCACGGCTTCCTGCTCGGTGTTCGGCAGACTCGCGATTCGGCTGTTCAGCTTCTTTTGAGTCTCGTCGACCGTGTCGATCCGCGCGTCGATCGACTGCATGGCCGGGTGCCCTTCGGCAAAGCGCTGCCCGAGCTCGGCACGATCTTGTCGCAGCACCTCCAGCTTCGTCTGGTTGTCCACCACCTGCTGCAGCAACAGCTTCGACTCCTCCGCCATGTCGGTGGCGCCTTTCTTGTTGCGGTAATCGTTGTAGCGCGTTTCCGCCGCTTCGAGCTGCTTGCGCAACACCGGCAACTGCTCGTCGAGAAAAGTCAGCGCGTGCTCGGCGTCGGCGGATTTCCGGTCGATGTTCTGCTTCAGGTACGCGTTCGCGATGGCGCTCAGGATGAGCGACGTGCGCGTGGCATCGGGGCCGTCCAGCGACATCTTGATGATGTCCGCCTGCTTGCTCTTGTCATCGAACGCGAGTGCGGTCTGGAGCTTGGCAGCCGCCTTCAGCGCGGAGGTCCGGACCAGCCGGAACTGGGTGCCGGGCCGGGCGGCCAGCCGATCGACCCGAAGGGCGATCGCGCCGGCCTGCGACAGCTCGCCGGCCTTGCCGTGCAGCACCGCATTGCCGTCCGGGTCCAGCAGTTCGTAATGCCCGTCCTGCCCGGCCACCAGCGTGTAGCGCTTTTCATAGGTGTCGCGCGGCACGTCGAAGCGCGACACGTCGATCCGCTCGCCGCCCCATGCAAACCTCGACATCCAGAGCATCGGCGGCGCAAGGCCGTCGCCGGCATGGCGCCGCGCGATCGCCGCGCCCACCAGCGGGACATATCGCGGCAAGGCCGTGATCTCGAGATGCAGCTCGTCGACGGCCGCCATCACGACCTTGCGCGACTTGATCACCTCGATCTCGGCGATGGCCGACTGCTTCGTGTCGAAGACGGACGCGAGCTGCCCGAGCATGCCCTGGGTCGAATTCACGCCGTCCTCGATCTGGAACATCGCATCGGCTCGATACACCGGCTGCGCGACGAACACGTAGCTCGCGCCGATGCACGTTCCGGCAAGCGTGCACAGGACGACAGCCTTCCAGCGCTCCCGGAGCACCGAGAGGTACTCGGACAAGTCGATCTCGTCGTCGCCTGTCAGCGAAATGCGGCGGAGTTTTTGAGTCACTTCCATGACGGTTATCGTGTAGGTTGGCCAATGATGTCGAGCCAGTACGTCAGCGCTCGCTGGATGTCGGCGAGACAGGCCGTCGTGGCCGCGCGCCCGAGGCGGAACGGGTCCGCGATATCGATTTGCTGCTGGTGCCCGAGCCGGTACACCTTCCCGGTCGAGAACGGATTCGCCGACTCGATACGCTTGCATTGCTCGCGCGTCATCGCGAGCACGATGTCTGCCGAGCGAATCAGCGCCGGCGTCAGCGGCGCGGAGACGTGCGCGCCGATGTCGACGCCGACCTGCGCCATGACCTCGAGCGCATCGCGGTCCACTTCCCTGCCGGGCCGTGCGGTCAAGCCCGCGGTCACCACCTGAAGCGCGGGCAACGCGCGCTTCAGCAGCCCCGCGGCCATCGGGCTGCGGCAGATGTTGCCCTCGCAGACGACCAGGATCATGTCCATCATTTCGTGATGAGCGCGCCGGTCAGGCCCGCGGTGATGCCCGGCAGCAGCAATTGCAGCACACGGCTGAAGCGGACGAGGCCGTTGCCGCCGACGTAGACGATGTCGCGCGGCTGCAGCTCGAACTGGTTGGCGAGCACCATCGACACCGGGGAGTGCGCATCGAGCTGATACACCTGCGCGCCCTCGGTCTGTGCGCCGCGAATGACGAAGACCTGCGCGGCATCCGCGCTGGTGGAGTTGATGCTGCCTGCCTGGGACAGCGCGTCGCTGAGGTTCAGGCCGCCCGACCTCATGAACAACGCAGTCGTGGGCTTGTTGACTTCCCCCATCACGAACACGCCGTTCTCGTCGCGCGACACGACACGCAGCAGATCGCCGTTGCGCAACTGGATGTCGGCAGGATTGACACCCTTCGCGATCAGGCGGGCCAGGTTGAGATCGTAGGTCGCGCCGTCGCGAATCAGCGTCATGCGTCCTTCGTCGGCCGTCGGTAGAAAACCGCCGGCCCGCGAAACCGCCTCATAGAGCGTCATCGGGATGTCGTTGACCGGCTGCGCGCCCGGCGTCTTCACTTCGCCATCGACGTAGACCTGCTGCGACCGGTACGACGCCACGCGCACCGTCAATTGCGGCCTCACGAACACCTTCGATAGCCGCTCGAGCATCGCCGCGCGCAGCGCGTCGACGGTCAGGCCTGCCGCGTGCACGCTGGCGATATACGGAAACTGCAGGTTTCCCGCGCTGTCGATCACGAACCCCTGCGACGGATCGTTCGGACGGCTTTGCGGTGTGCTCGGCTGCGGCCCCAGCGCCGCACTGATCTCGGGGTGGTCCCACACCGTGATCTGCAGCACGTCGCCCACGCCGAGGCGATACGGCGACGGCTTCGCGATGAGCGGCCGCACCTGGTCGACGCTCTGGCGCCGGTCCGCGTCGCTGATCTGCCGGATGAGTTGCAGGTCGACCGGAATGATCGGCACTTCTATCGACTTCTCCGGGCCCGACGGGCTCGCGCTCGTCGCCACCACGCTAGGCGAGTGCGCCATGCGCATCCCGGGCGCGACCGTGCATGCCGGCAGGACACTGCAGAGCGAAATGCCCGCGAACCATACCTGCCATCGCATGCGGCCGCGCATCCCTGCGACAGCCGATGCCAACGCATTCATCAACGATAGTGCGCGTCTCGAAATCATGGACATTGCTCGAATTCTGGTCGAAACCGGCGCTGTTCAATGCCAGCCGGATTCGATACGGATCATCTGGACGGATTCCGACGCGATCTCGCCGGGCAGTAGTGCGCCACCGTGCGGCACATGCCTGCGACGGAATCGACTGCGCGCCCGGTCAGGCGCTGCGGCTACGGCCTCACACCAGCGGCATCGCCCGCAGGCAGGCCCCTTGCCGCGAACGTTCGCGCGCGGCTACGACGGACCGGGCACGGCGCGCTCGCCGCCTGCCGTCCCGGCTCGGCCCTGCGCTCGGTAGTCGGCAAGCGCATCAAGTCCTCCGAACCGCGAACGATCGACGGCAGATGCACTCTCGCGCGGATAGGTTCGAATTCTGGCGACGCGAATAGGCATGGTGATTCCCCCGTATTTAATCTAGGCCGGGCGCGTGCGGCGCACTCGATGTAGTTATCGATATCCACGGCGGCCACGCTTCGGCCGCACGCCCGCATCGCGGGCACTTCCGATCACGCGACCGCATGGAGCGGACGCGGCCTTCGGACACGGCAGGCACTGCCGGCCAGGCCTCGCGTCACGTCCGCACACGACGACGCACCTCATCAAGCAGGATGTATGCCAAACGGTTCGAGCGGTGCGCGACACCGAAGCACGCCGCGAATCCGGTACGCGTGCGCGGCACGCGGGACAGCCGACGCGTTCGCCGCTGCGCGTGCACAGCGGACTCGACGGCCGTCGGGCGAGCGTGCCGTTACGTAACACGTCCGGCGCAAGCGGCGCGAGCGTTACGTAACAATCGCCGCGATGATGAACCGGGATCGCACGGATCGTCCCCGGCACACACCGTCCGCAGCGCGGGGAGATGGCATGAGTATTGCGACGGGTGACGAATGTATTGGCGGATCGTCCGACCGGCGCCGGCGCGCGATCGTCGCCGACCGGACGACGCGCCCCTCGCGGCCGGCTGGCCGGCCCCGCATCTCGAAGACCAAACGTATGTCGAACCTCAATCGCGCCATTCGCACGAGCATCTCGATCAATTTCGTCGGGCGCTACAGCAACATCCTCGTGCAGCTGCTGGTGACGGGCACGCTTGCGCGCTTGCTGAACCCGAAAGACTTCGGCATGGTTGCCGTGCTGTCCGTGCTCGTCACGTTCTTCTCGTTTCTCAGCGAAATGGGATTGGGACCGGCAATCGTGCAGTTCCAGCAGTTGCGTCGCGAACAGCTCGCGACGCTGCAATGGCTGACCGTGCTGGTCGGCAGCGCGCTGGCCGCGATCTTCATGCTCGGCGGCCCGTTCCTCGCCGCCTTCTACCGGGAACCGCGATACACCGGGATCTCGCTCTATCTCGGCGCCACCATCGCACTGTCGTGCTGGGGCATCGTGCCGTTCGCGCTGCTGCGCAAGGCCCAGCGCTTCCGTGCGATCGTCGTGATCGAAGTGGCGGCGGCGCTGCTGTCGGGCACCGTCGCGATCTGGAGCGCCTGGAGCGGCGGCGGCGTCATTGCGCTTGCGATCAAGAGCACGTCGTATGCGGCGTTCATGCTCATGTTCTCGTTCTTCGCGTGCCGCTTCAATCCGTTGATCCGGCCGGACTTCCGCGGCCTGTCGACGATCCTCGCCTACTCCGGATACCAGTTCGTCTTCAATCTCATCAACTACTTCACGAGAAACCTCGACAAGCTGATGATCGGCCGCATCATGGGTAGCCACGCGCTGGGCCTGTACGACATGTCGTATCGGCTGATGCTGATGCCGATCTCGAATCTCACCCAGGTCGTCTCGCCCGCGCTGCAGCCGATCTACGCGGCCCGACAGCAGCAGAAGGACACGATCTTCTCGTCCTATCGCGACGTCGTCCGCGTGCTGACGATCGTCGGCGGATACGCCGGCATCGGCTGCTTCGTCTGCGCGCCGGAAATCATCCACCTCGCGTACGGCAGCAAGTGGAGCAGCGCGGTGCCGATCTTCTCGGTGCTGAGCCTGTCGATCGTCGTGCAGGTCGTGCTGTCGTCGATCGGCGCGATCTACCAGGCGCTCGGGCGCACCGATCTGCTGTCGCTCTCCGGCGCGCTGTCCGCCGTCACGAGCATCGCGGCGATGGCGCTCGGCATTCACGCGGGCGACCTGGTCGTGTTCTCGTGGCTGCTGGCCGGGAGCTTTCTCGTCAACGCCGTGCAGGGCTTCCACATCCTCGCGCGCTACGGGTTCCACCGCTCGCTGCGCGACCTGTTCGGCCCCACGACGCCCTGCATGATCGGCATCGCAGGCATGCTCGCCGCATGCCATGCCGGCCTCGCGCCGGCCGCGAACACCGCGTTTCAGCCGCTCGTGCTCGCCGCCAAGATCGCCGGCGTCACGCTCGCCTATCTCGGCTGGGTGAAGCTGACGGGCGACCTCGATTTCTTCTGCCAGACGGTGCTCGGCCGCCCGCGAGCCGGCACGGCGCGGCGCGGCGCACGCAGCGCCGCCGGCGAAACCAACCCCACCCGGCCGACGTGACGCGCCCGAGCGCGCCCGCCCCGACCGACCTTGCACGCTGGAACTCACATGCCGCTCATTCGTCGACTCTTCCTTGCGATCATCGTGATCCGGTCCGCGCTCGATGTCGTGTTCGGCGCGTTGCGCCTGGACGGTAGCGGCTTTTCGCCGGGCGCGGTGCTCAATGCCGTCATCATCGCGGCAGGCATGTTCGTCGTGATGCGCAAGGGGATCCGGGCCCTGCACGCGCCGCTGCTGATCTGGCTTGCCTACCTCGCGTATGCGGCGCTCACGCTGTCGCGCTCGCCCGACGCCGGCGAAGGCTTCCGGCTCTTCCTCGGCCTGCTGTCGACGTACATGGTCTTCACGATCGCGTTCAATACGAGCACGCTCGCCAGCCACGCCGAGGCGCTGCTCAAGTGCATCATCTACTCGTCCTTCGCTGTGGCGCTGTTCGGCATCTTCCAGTACGTGTTCATCGACCGGCTCGCCGGGCGACTGAGCGCCACGTTCGAGCATCCGAACATCCTTGCGTTCTACCTGCTGCTCGTCATCACCACGCTCTTCTACGAACGACGGTTCCAGCGGCTCAACCGGCTACCCCGCATCCTTCCGGGACGCCTGCCGTATGTCGGGCTGCTGCTCGTGCTGCTGCTGCTGACCGAAACGCGCAGTGCGTGGATCGCCACGGCTGCGGCCTTCGCGATTTATGCAGCCCTCGCGAACCGCAAGCTGCTTGTCACGCTGGCGCTGGTCCCGGCCCTGCTGCTCGTGCCTGCCATCTCGGACCGCTTCAGTGACCTGGGGTCGTCAGGCACCGCGCAAGACGTGCATCGCGGGGTACAGATCGATTCCTATTCGTGGCGACAGCTTCTGTGGCAGTACGCGCTGGTCGATTCGGAGGATTCGCGCACGACCGGAAAAGGCCTGGGCTCGTTCCGCAGCAACTCGCGCTTCTTCTTCCCGCTGGAGGAAAGCGCCGACGCACACAGCGCCTATATCCAGACCATCTACGAAACGGGCATGGTCGGGCTGGGCCTCTACGTCGCTGTGTTCCTTGCCTTTGCGGTGGCGATCCACCGGTCGAGAACGGACAAGAAGACGGCCGCCATGGCCGTTGCGCTGATCGCCGCCTATCTGCTCGAGAGCTATTCCGACAACACGCTCTACTACCTCAGCTACAACTGGTATTTCTGGGCGTTCATCGGATGCCATCTGGGCAGCACCCTGGGCGCACGCAGGCGCATCGAAGCCGGCGTTGCAGCGCCCGCTGAAGCGCATGCCGTCGTGCTGCGGTGACGCGATGGCCTGTCACGGGCCCGCGGTGCAGAGAATCGATGTGCATGTGCATGGCCTGAATTCATGGGCCGAATCCCGCCGCGTTCCTGTGGCGGAATCAACCGGCCGACACAACCGGAATAGCTGAAAGGCATGGACATTGCTTCATGTCGTCCGATGCGCAAACGGGGGATAACGTGCAAAGGAATGAAGACAGGTATGTCGCGCTCGACGGCATTCGGGGTATCGCAGCACTTGTGGTCATGACGTTGCATCTGCCGGCGCTGTTTCCCTGGGCACGTTTCTCCCACGGTTATCTGGCCGTCGACCTGTTCTTCGTCATGAGCGGCTTCGTTCTCGCCCGTACGTATGAATCGAGATTGCTCGACCAGCGCATGACGACCTTTCAGTTCATGCGAGCCCGCTTCATCCGCCTGTATCCGCTCTATATCCTGGGCGCCCTGCTGGGCGCGCTGTCGTTCGTCATCCTGGGCCTGTTCGACGCGTGGCCCGCCGGCAGTTCGTGGGCTGGCCTCGCGAAGGTCACCGCGTTCGCGGTCGTCATGTTGCCCGTCCCGAGAGGCGGCGCCCTCTATCCGTTGAACTCGCCGAGCTGGTCGCTGTTCTTCGAACTGGTTGCCAACCTGTTGTTCGGCCGATTCGTGGCCGTCCTGTCGAATCGCGTGCTGGTCGCGGTCGTCGCAATCACGCTGATGCTGGTCGTCTGGCTCACGTCGCACGACGCGTTCAACGGCGGATGGAAAATCACGACCCTCCCGGTCGGGCTCGTCCGTGTCGTGTTCTCGTTCTCGGTCGGCGTCCTGGTTCATCGCCATACCGGCACCGTCCGCAAGCCAGGCAATGTCCTGACGCTTCTGGTCATGCTCGCGATCGCGGCGGTACTCGCCGTCGACGTGACGGGGCATGCGGAACGGATCTATACGGCCGTGGTCGTCGCGTTGCTGTTTCCCGCCATCGTGATCGTCGCGACGCGCATCGAGCCGAGCGGCGTCGTTCGCACATTCTGCAGCTACAGCGGCACGATATCGTATGGCCTGTACGTGCTTCACTGCCCGACCGGGAATCTCGTCACCGGGATCGAACAGACGGCATTGCACGCAAATGCGCGCATCGTCGGGCTTTCCGGCATCGCGTTCACGCTATGCATCGCGCTCTTCGTCCTCTGGCTCGACAGGGGCTATGACCCGGCGCTGCGCCGGGCACTCGGCCGGATCATTCCGGGTTCGGCCCGCGGCATGCGGCCCGGTTCCGCGGTCATGTAGCGAACGAAACCGGCGGCAGGCCGCCCGGCACACGACGGCACCCGGTCTGCGTCACAAGGCGCGACTGCTGCCAACGAGCTCGCCCACTGCCGGGTCGACTCGGCCTCGTGATCGAGCGGTATCGTCAGGTGAAGGCCGATTGCGCGACAGGCGACGCGATGTCGATGCCGCGTTCGCGCATCACGTCGATCGCGGCCGGCCCGCCAGCGCGATCAGTCCTGCGCAACGCACCTGCGCGGACGGCACCGCATGCGCCCGCATGGCGCTCGCCATCGGGCTGCGACATGCGGTGCCGTCGCAGACGACCGGAATGCGTTCGATCACGGCCGGGATCAGTAGGCGTTCGGATGGACGAAGCCCTTCAGCACCGTGGCGGCGACAATTTTCATGTCGAGCCCGAAGGACCAGTTGCGCAGGTAATAGAGATCGTGCTGGACACGGCCAACCATCTTGTCGAGGTGATCCGTCTCGCCGCGATAGCCGTTGACCTGCGCCCATCCGGTGATGCCCGGCTTGATCCGGTAACGATGGATGTATCCCTCGACGAGCGGCCGGTACAGATCGTCGTGCTCGATGGCGTGCGGCCTCGGCCCGACGACCGACATGTCGCCGCACAGCACGTTGAAGAACTGCGGCAACTCGTCGAGGCTGGTGCGACGCAGGAACGCGCCGACGCGCGTGATGCGCGAGTCGCCCCGGGTCGCCTGACGCACGATGCCGGCCTGTTCGGCGTGCACGCGCATCGTGCGGAACTTGTAGATCCTGAACACCCGGCCATCGGCGCCTTTCCGGACCTGCGTAAACAGCACCGGGCCCGGGGACGACAGCTTGACCGCCAGCGCGATCACGGCGAGCAGCGGCGCCAGCGCGGCGAGTGCCGCGGCCGCGAACACCCGGTCGAACAGCGCTTTCTGCATCAAGGCGCGATGCGACATCGGCGATGCAACCAGGTTGATCGCCGGCATGCCGACGAGATCCATCATCGTTCCGCCGAGCAACGCGATGCTGCACATGTCAGGCATGAAGCGGATATTGATCAGATCGTCGCCGAACGTCTTCAGCACGCGCCGGATCGTCCGTTCCTCGGAGATCGGCAACGCGAGCCAGATTTCCGTCGCGGCTTCGGCACGCACGGCCGCGGCGAACTCGGCGAAATCCGCGATCGCCGGGATGACGCCGTTGGACGATCCCGAGGGATCGTGGAGCACGACGGGGCGAAACCCGCTCGCAGGGGACAGCGCCAGCGTTTCGATTACACGCACGGCATGCGCGCCGTTTCCGACGATCGCCACCTTGCGAAGATTCAGGCCCGCATGCCTGACGCGTGCGAGCATCGTATAGGCAGCCAGGCGGATGACGATGAATCCGCATCCCGCGATCGCCGTCCAGTAGACGAACCACAGCCGCGACACCTGATCGACGCGATGCATCGCGAACAGCAGCACGAGGTTGCATGACTGCACGGCGACCCATGCAGCACTGATGCGGCTGATCATCGCGATCCACGACCGCCCGCGCCACGACTGATACACCTGAAATCCCGGAAAGAGGGCGAGCGTCAGCATCGCGACAAACGGGACGACCATCGCGTCCGGTCGGCCGAGCGAATCGTCATCGAACCGCACATGCGACGCGGCAGCTGCCCCCAGCACCACGACGAGTGCATCGAGCAGGCGCGCAATGATCGACTGAAATCCGAACATGGTTCTTCTCCAGGCGGCGCACGATGGCGCCCGTATTTGCCGTCAAGCGCGCTCGCATGCATCGTCGACGCGCACGATGTCGTCTTCGGCACGGTGCGAATCGTCGACGAACTCGAGTGTGCTCATTTCAGGCATTCCTCAACATCCGGTTTCCCGCACGCAATCAAGTGCCGGCGCCACCCGACTGTCCGCGCTTCGCGCCGATCGCCGCGCCAACGGACATGTCCCGACTGACGCCGGACGTACTCCGCCCTCGGTATCCCGATGCATCGACACCATTCATCCCGGGCGGCATCAATCCGTCGATGAATCAATCAATAAATTCGTATTCCTATATGAAATAGAATGCTCCTTTATCGAACGGGCGGTTCAATTCACGCCAGGATTCCGGACGACGGACGAACTTCTGGTTGCTTAGGCGCACGCCCCCGCGCCGCTGCATGACCGCCGCAAGGACGTGTCAACACGGTTCGGTATGACAACGGAAATGCCGCGCCCGAGCCATCCTGAATGGACGCAATTGATCGATTGAATGTCCGGAATCGACCGCTTCGCCCCCGCGTCGCGTCCGGATATCGGAGTGTGGATCTTATTCATGATTGGTCTAAACGTTATGGTATTAACTACTTCGGCACATAGCGTTTAATGCACGATCCATGCCATCGAGACGCATTCTCTTGTTGCGACGCGGAAAATCCTCGATAAACCAATGACCTATGTCCGGAATTTGAAAAGTATGAATAAATCGGAATAATCCTGTGCAACGTTTGCGCAACTGCGGCGTTCGCACACGTAACGTAACGACACGCCGTAACGCATCTGACATGAACGGCATCCGGGACGCGCAGATTGCTGCCGTTTGCATGGCAACGTGAGGGGCGTTATCGCTACCGTCGACAGGCGCATTTCTCTTCCGCGTACACCAGGCCGGGTGAGTCCGGCGCACGGCCGTGACGAGATTCCTCAGCTGATTACCCGCACAGTGCCGCCTCGCAAAACCCGAGTTCTTTCGTGGGGTGACGGCACGATGCGGATGCTCACGAGCAAGGGCTGAATCGAGGTAAGTCATTTCTCGAAGCAAGATCGGGCTTCGAGCGATCAGCTACCGGAAATATGGGGAGACATCTGAATCCTGACGCAGTATTGGCGTTTTTCCCGATTTCCACCGAAAAATGGCCGATGCAGCAAGAGAGACGTATAGCGCACTTCTTTCGTCGCTTCCGGACGATTATTTTTAATGCGTTCGCCCTTTATATCGACAGCAACATAATGTCGGTTTCACCGGCGGCCAACTCTGCGGAAGGCCCGTCCCGCGCTCACGGCTCCGGATGCGGCGCGTTCACTCCCGCTCCCGGACGGGTACGCCCATCCCGTTTCGACACGACGTCGAGATTCAGACCATCGCCTCCGCCGCCTCGGCATCGCCTGCGAGCCAGTCGTTCATCACGCGCGCATCCGCCTGCCGGTCCAGCGACAGGCACACGTCACTCAGCGCATCGACCTGCGCACGGTCGAGCGCCATGCCCGCCAGCGTACGGTATTTCGCCAGCAGCGCTGCGTCCGACAGCGGATTGCGCGGGTCGCCGAGCGCGATCGGCACGTGGCGCGCTTCCTGCCCCCCGTCCGCGCGATACAGGATCACGGTCGGCTCGTCGAGATCGCCGAGCGCCGGATCGACGTCGACCGCGATGCGCGCGAGCAGCGCGGTCACGCGCGGATCGGTGCGCCGGCCCGCGCGATACACGTCGATCCCCGTGTCGCCGAATGCAAGCGCCGCCGCCACCGCGTACGGCAGGCTCATCTGCGCGGACGACAGCGTCGACAGGTCGCGACCGCCGCACATGCGGGCCACGAACGCGCTCGCGCGCACGACCACCCGCTCGATCTCGCCGGCCTCGACGGTGCGGCCGTCCGCGAGCTGCAGCGCCGCGTCGACAGCCGCATGCGCGCTGCGGCACGATGCGTGCGGCTTGATCGAGCAGCGCATCAGCTTCCAGTGCGCGCCGAGGCCGTCGGTCAATGCGTCGGGCGCATGCGATTGCGCGGCGAACGTGTTGAAAAAGCCGCCCCACACGTCGTCGAACACGTGCGCGGGGCCGCTCACGCCTTCGCGCGCGAGCAGCGCCGCGAGCACGCCGCCCTCCGCCGCACGCCCGGCGTGCAGCCGCTTCGTCTGCGAGCCGTCGTGGATGAAGCCCCACAGGCCACCCGCGAAACTCGCCGCATGGCCGAGCGCGTCGCGCGTGCGCGCGGCGTCGAGCCCGAGCACGCGCGCGCTCGCGGCGGCCGCACCGAACACGCCGCAACTGAGCGTCGAATGCCAGCCCGCGCCGTTGTGGGCCGAGTAGCCGCCCGCTGCCTCGAGCACGCGCCGGCCGACGTCATAGCCGAGCACGATCGCCGCCACGCATTCGCGGCCCGTCACCGGGCGCCCCGCGCACGACAGCGCGGCGAGCACGGCCGGCAGCACGACCGCGCCCGAATGATCGCAGCCGCCGGAATCGTCGAGTTCGAGCGCGTGCGCGGCAATCCCGTTGACGAACGCCGCATCGCGCGCGCCCGCGGCGCGGCGCGTGCCCCACAGCGACGCGCCGCCATGCGCGACGGCGCCGGTCAGCGCACGGGCACTGCGCGTCTCGACGGCCAACGCGCCCGCCAGCGCGGCACCGAACGTATCGAGCACATGACGCTTCGCCTTCGCGACGACGTCGTCCGGCAATGCGTCGGCGGGCGTCTGCGCGACGAACGCTGCGAGCCGCGTTGCGCGCGTGTCGGATTTCATCGTCATCGCGCCGACTCCTCTGCCAAGCAGTGCGCGAACACGTCGACCGGATGTCCCGGGGCATTGACGGGCGCCTGTGCACGCCACCAGTTCGCGATGTCGCGCCCCGTCGCGAACCAGACGTCGCCCGCGTCTCGCAGATGCGCGAGCAACGCGTGCAGCAAGTCGATCCGCGCTGCCGTGCCGATGATCTCGGGATGCAGCCGCAGCACGCAGCACAGCCCGAAGCGCCGAAACCCGTCGACGTCGCGCCGCCAGTTGTCGAGCACGTCGCGATACGCCGCGATGCGCGGCTGACCGGCCGGCACGGGCGGCGACAGGTTGAACGCGAAGTACGGCTCGTCCTCGAGTTCGTAGTGCAGCGGCAGCTCGACGAGCCGCGCGCCGTCCGCGCCACCGTCGCCGCGTGGATGCACGTACGGCAGATCGTCGCCACGCCACGATGACGACCACGTGAAGCCTTCGTCGACGAGGACATCCGCAAAGCCGTCGGCCCAATTGCCGGTGAACGAGCGAAAACCTTGCACGTCGCGTCCGATCGTGTCGGCGAGCGCCGCCCGCCCGGCGCGGCACGCATCGATCTGCGCGGCGAGCGGCAGCGCGTCGAAGTCTTCGCAGCGATAGCCGCTCACGCCGAGCTCGTGGCCGGCCGCGGCGATCGCGCGCACCGCTTCCGCATGCGTTTCGGCGACGATGCCCGGGACGAACCAGCTCGCCGGAACGCCGAATGCGTCGAATGTCGCAAGCAGCCGGTCGACGCCGCGCGCCGCGCCGTAACGCCAGACCGACAGCGATTTCTCGCGGCCGACGATGCGCGGCTCGCGGGTCTGGATACCGTGAATGTCGTTGAAGTCGACCGTGATCGCGACCGCGCATCGCGCGCCGCCCGGCCATGAATGGGTCATTGTCACAGGCCGCTCCGTTGCGTGGGTTGCGCATCTCGCGCGTGCTGCGCAAGCCACCAGTCGGCCACTTCGCGGCAGCGCGCGAACCAGACGCCGTCCTGTGTGCGCATATGACCGAGCCATGCCTCGAGCAGCGCGATGCGGCCGGGCTTGCCGCAGACCTTCGGATGCAGCAGCGTCGTCAGGCACAGCCCTTCGCGATAGACGCCGTCGAATTCGCGCGTCCAGTTGTCGAGGGTCGCGTCGTAGCCGGCGATCCGGTCGAGCCCGGCCGGATAATCGGGGTTGCGGTGATACGCAAGCGACGCGTAGTCGTCGGTCTCCCAACGGCCGGGTATCTCGACGAGCGGCGGCTCGCCGGCCTCGCCGTACAGCAGGTACGGCCGGTCGTCGCCGCGCATCGAGCTCGAATAGCGCACGCCGGCTTCGCGCAGCACGGCGACCGTCGCCGCGCTCCAGTCGCCGGACGGCGTGCGGAACCCGACCGGCCGCACGCCGAGCGTACGCGCGAACACGTCGGCCGACTGCGCCATGATCTCGCGTTGCCGCCCGGGCTCGAGCGTCCAGAACGCTTCGTGCCGGTAGCCGTGGTAGCCGATCTCGTGGCCGCGCTCGACGATCGCCGCGCATTGCGCGGGCCAGGTCCGTGCGACCCACGCGGGCACGAAGAACGTCGCGGGCAGATCGAACGCCGCGAGCATGTCGAGCAAGCGGCCGAGCGCGCGCCACGGCCCGTAGCTGCCGAGCGTGAAATACGCGGGGTTGCGCCAGATCGACCCGTTCAGCATCGCGTCGCCGGTCGGGCCGTCGAGATCGAACGCGAGCGCGACGCACGCGCGCTTCGCGTCCGGCCAGCGGGGAGCGAGCGCCGCCATCGCGCGCTCAGTGCGTGCCGTTGATCATCGCCTTCGTCACCGCGTGCTCCTGCAGTCCCCACTTCGCCAGGATCTTCTGGTACGAGCCGTCCGCGATCAGCTGGTTGAGCGCCGTCGTCAGCGCGCTGCTCAGCGCGGTGTTGCTCTTCGCGACGCCGATGCCCGTGTATTGCGACAGGAACGGCTTGCCGACCGGCGCGTACGCGTTCTGCTCGAGGCTGTTCTGGTACGGCAGCGTCTCGCCGCCCTGCACGGCCACGTCGATGCGGTTCTGGCGCAACTGCATGCGCGCGTCCGACGAGCCGTCGGTGCCGACCACGACGATCGCCGGCTTGCCGGCCTTCACGCAGTTCTCCGCGCTCCATGCGGTCGTGTTGTCCGGGAACGACGTGCGCCGGCTCGACCCGACGCGCTTGCCGCACAGCGCGCCCATCTGCGCGAACTCGCCGGCGCGCGCCTTCAGCGTGTAGAACTGCGGGCCCGTCTCGATGTAGTCGACGAACGTCACCGCGTCGCGGCGCGTCGGCAGGTCGGTCATGCCGGACAGGATCATGTCGACGCGTTGCGTCGCGACCGCGCTCATCATCTGGTCGAAGCTCGTCTCGACCCAGTTCAGCTTCGCGCCCATCTTCGCGGCGAGCGCTTCGCCGAGATCGACGTCGAAGCCCGCGAGCTTGTCGGTCGCGGGATCCTTGTATTCGAACGGCGGATAGTTCGGCACGATCGCGACGTTCAGCGTGCGCTTCGCGCTCGCGGCCTGGGCGACTGCGAAGGAGGCATGAAGCGCGAGCGCGCCGAATGCGACGGCGGCCAGCGTGCGGGTCAGGACGGATGCTTTCATGGGGTGTCGCCTTGTCGTAGTGGAGTAATGGGGTGCTGCGCCGGTCTCGTTGACGGCTCGATCGATCGGGCGCTGCGGGTCGGGGCGCCCGGCCCGTTCATGCGATCACGGCCGAGATGAAATCGCGCGTACGCGCGTGCGTCGGCGCGGACAGCACCTGGTCCGGCGGCCCGCTCTCGACGATCCGGCCGCCGTCCATGAACACGACGCGGTCGGCCACCTCGCGCGCGAAGCCGAGCTCGTGCGTGACGACGATCATCGTCATCCCGCTCTTCGCGAGATCGCGCATCACGGCCAGCACTTCGCCGACGAGCTCGGGATCGAGCGCCGACGTCGGCTCGTCGAACAGGATCAGTTGCGGATGCATCGCGAGCGCCCGCGCGATCGCGACGCGCTGCTGCTGGCCGCCCGACAGCTCGACCGGAAACGCGTCGCACTTGTGCGCGAGCCCGACCCGCGCGAGCAGCGCGCGCGCTTCCTCCTCCGCTTGCGCGCGGCGGCGCTTGAGCACCTGCACGGGGCCCTCGATCACGTTCTCGAGCGCGGTCTTGTGCGGAAACAGGTTGAAGCGCTGGAACACCATGCTCGTGGCCAGCCGCTGGCGCGCGACCTGGCGCTCCGACAGCTCGTGGAGCCGGTCGCCGGTGCGCCGGTAGCCGGCCAGTTCGCCGTTGACCCACAGCGCGCCCGCGCTGATCGTCTCGAGCTGGTTGATGCAGCGCAGGAACGTGCTCTTGCCCGAGCCCGACGGCCCGATGATGCACAGCACTTCGCCCTGCGCGACGTCGAGCGTGATGCCGTGCAGCGCCTGGAAATCGCCGTACGACTTGCGCACGTCGACCGCGCGAACGACCGCGTTCGTCATGACGTTCTCCCGATGGTTGAGGGTCGTGTCGTTCATGCGCGGCCCGCCGCGCGACCCGCGCCACGTGCAAAGCGTCGTTCGACGCGCGCCTGCGCGAGCGACAGCACGGTGACGACCGCGAGATACCAGATGCCCGCGACGATCAGCAACTCGATCACGCGGGCGTTCGCGTAGTAGATGTTCTGCGCGTTGTGCAGCATCTCCGCGTACTGCACGACGCTCGCGAGCGACGTCAGCTTGACCATGCCGATCAGCTCGTTGCCGATCGGCGGCACGATCACGCGCATCGCCTGCGGCAGGATGATCCGGCGCAGCGCCTGCAGGCGCGGCATGCCGATCGATTTCGCGGCCTCGTACTGGCCGGTATCGACCGACAGCAGCCCCGCGCGCACGACTTCCGACGTATACGCACCCTGGTTGATGCCGAGTCCGAGCACCGCCGCAAGGAACGGCGTCATCACGTCGACGGTCCGGAATTCGGCGATCCCCGGGATGCCGAGCGTCGGAAACACCAGCGCGAGGTTGAACCACAGCAGCAGTTGCAGGATGATCGGTGTGCCGCGGAACAGCCAGATGTAGCCCTGCGCGATCGCGCCGAGCACCGGGTTCGACGACAGCCGCATCACCGCGGTGACGACGCCGAGCACGACGCCGAGCGTCATCGCGAGCACGGTCATCACGATCGTGTTGCCGAGCCCCGTCAGGATCGAGCGCGCGGTCAGGAACTGGCCGACGACGCGCCACTCGATCTGTCCGCGCGCGAACGCGGCGGCCACGTAGGCGAGCGCGCCAATGATCGCGATCGACGCGACATAACGACCCCAGTAACGCCGGCGCACGCGCACGAGGCCGGCGATCTCGTCTGCCGCGGCGCCAGCCGGCCCGGGTGCGCCGTCGAGACGGCGCGAATCGGATGCGCTCAGCATGACGGCCCCCGGTAGTCGGCCGCCCATGCGGCCTGGCGTTGGATCGCGTCGCTCAGGCGGCCGATCTGCTCGCGCACGCGCGCGGGCGACGTGCCGCCCGCGCCGCCGCGTGCGGCGACGGCCGCGTCGAGCGTCAGGTGCGCGCGCACCGCCGGCGCGAGGCGCGGGTCGACGGCCTGCAGTTGTTCCGCGCTGGCGTCCGCGAGCTCGATGCCGTCGCGTTCGCATGCACGCACGAGCGCGCCGGTGATTTCATGCGCTTCGCTGAACGGCACACCCGTCAGCGCAAGCCAGTCCGCGACCTCGGTCGCGAGCGTGAAGCCGAGCGGCGCCTGGCGACGCATCTCGTCGACATTCACGCGCATCGTGCGGATCATCCCCGCCATCGCCGGCAGCACGAGTTCGAGCGTGTCGATCGAATCGAACGCGGCGATCTTGTCTTCCGCGAGATCGCGGTTGTATGCGAGCGGCAGCGACTTCAGCGTCGCCAGTAGGCCCGTCAGGTTGCCGATCAGGCGCCCCGCCTTGCCGCGCGTGAGTTCCGCGATGTCCGGGTTCTTCTTCTGCGGCATGATCGAGCTGCCCGTCGCATAACCGTCGTCGAGTTCCACCCAGCGGAATTGCCGCGACGTCCACAGGATCACTTCTTCCGACAGGCGGGACAGGTTCACGGCCAGCATGCTCGCGACGAACGCGAATTCGGCGACGTGATCGCGTGCGGCCACGGCGTCGATCGAGTTCTCGCACGGCGCGTCGTAACCGAGCTCCTGCGCGGACAGCTCGGGCCGCACGCAGATCGCCGAGCCCGCCAGCGCGGCCGCGCCGAGCGGAGAGCGCGCGGTGCGGCGGTCCCAGTCGACCAGGCGGTCGGCGTCGCGATACAGCGACTGCGCATGCGCCAGCAACTGATGGCCGAACACGATCGGCTGCGCGGGCTGCAGATGGGTGAAGCCGGCGGTCACCGTGTCGACGTGCCGGCTCGCCTGCCCGACCAGCGCCTGCTGCAGGTCGAGCACGCCGCGCACGAGCTGGCGCGCCTTGTCGCGCAGGTACAGGCGCAGGTCGTTCGCCGCCTGGTCGTTACGCGAACGCCCGGCGCGCAGCTTGCCGCCGAGCGCCGGCAGCCGCTGCGTGAGCACGCGCTCGAGAAACGTGTGCACGTCCTCGTCGGCGAGCGACGGCGCGATCGCGCCGGCCGCGTAGTCGCGCGCGATGCCGTCCATCGCGGCCAGCAACTGCGCGAGGTCGTCGTCGTTCACGATGCCGGCGCGGTTCAACTCGCGCGCATGCGCACGGGAGCCCGCCAGATCGTACGGCACGAGGCGATAGAAACTCGGATCGGAGCGGGACAGGTTCTGCAGCGCGTCGGACGGTTTCGACTGGAAGCGGCCGCCCCACAGGCGTTCGATCGGTTCGGTAAGGCTCATTGCGGTCGACCTCGACTCGGTTGGATTGCCCCCACTGTAGGCATTCAATTTTTTTTGTTGTAGCGAGAAATTGACTCGGCTTAAATGGAATTTTTCTCAGCACTGTCGCCTGCGACACACTCGCCGATGCGCAACCGCCTGCCCCCGCTGAACCCGCTTCGCGCGTTCGAAGCCGCCGCCCGGCGCGGCAGCGTGTCGGCGGCGGCCGACGAACTGCACGTGACCGCGAGCGCGGTCAGCCACCAGATCCGCATTCTCGAAAGCACGCTCGGCGTCGCGCTATTCGTCCGATCAAAGGCGCGCGTGAAGCTCACGCCCGAAGGCGAGGCGCTGCTGGAACCGGTCGGCGCCGCGTTCGACATGATCGCGAACGCGACCGTCAGGCTCGATTCGCCGGCCGCCGTCGGCGATCTCGTCGTGTCGACACCGCTGTCGCTGACGTCGCGCTGGCTCGCCCGGCACATCGGCGATTTTCTCGAGCGTTATCCGGGCATCCATCTGAAGGTGATTCCGTCGAACGACGAACGCGAGATCTATTCGACGGACGTCGACGTCTGCATCCGCTACGGGGAAGGCAACTGGCGCAACCGGCACGTCGAGCTGCTCGAGCATCCGGCGCTGTTCCCGGTCGTGAGCCCGGCGTTGATGAACGGACCCGATGCGATCCGCAAGGTGCAGGATCTCGCCGGACGCACGCTGTTCTGCGAGCATGCGGGCTCGTGGATGCGCTGGCTGGCGGAAGCGAACGCCGACAAGCTGCCGGGCATCCGCATCCTCGAAATCGGCAACGCGCACATCGGCGTCGAAGCCGCGGTGCATGGGCAAGGCGTCGCGCTCGGCGACAGCCTGTCCGTGCGCGACGACCTGATCGACGGCACGCTCGTGCGGCCGTTCAGTGCCACGGTGCCGTCGCGTCATGCGTACTATCTCGTCACGCGTCACGAGCTGACCGAGACGCCGCTCGTGACCGCGTTCACGTCGTGGCTGCGAGCCTGCCTCGCGTGATGCGCGCCGTTGCTTGCGGCAGGGTTTCGGTCAGGAAACGAGATGCGCCAGGTCGTCCCACACCATGACGATGTTGTGCGACCGCCAGATCGGCCCCGCATCGATGGTCTCGCCGGCAAGCCGCGCGTTCAGCGCTTCATAAAAGGCAATCGCGGATTCGTTTCCCTTGACGACACTCAACGCGGCGCCCTGATACCGCAACCCGCTCAAATGCGTCGCGAGTTGTGCAAGCAGCATGCGGCCGATGCCGCGACGCGTGAATTCGGGATCGACATACAGGAATTTGATCTCGCCACGGCCGTCGAATATCGGTTCCGACGGCGCGCCGGCCGCCCCGATGCCGACGATCCTGCCGTCGGCCTCCGCAACGAGCACCAGCTGATCGCCGTCGTTCGACGCCAGCTTTTCCTGCCATCTTTTACCGCGATAGCGCTCGTCGAGGACGGCATGCGCTTGCGCCGGCGCGAGATCGCGATAGGTATGCCGCCAGACCTTGACGTGGAAATCGGCGATCGCCTGTGCGTCGTCGATATTGGCGGACCTGATGGATATTCCGGTCATTGAGGATTCTCTCGGGCGGCCTGGCACGCGCGGGCGCGGTGCAATACGACGGATTGTCGACGATCCCGGCAGCGATGTCGAATGACCGGTTGCGGTCAGACACGTGCCCGTCCGGCGAGCGAGGCCGCGCTCGCGAACCCGCCGCGGCCGATGCATTGCGGCGGCGCATCTCGGAGCGATTGCATTGGCCGTGCGAGGTGCCGACCTACGCGCAGCGCGTCGATCTCGACGAGATCCAGTCCGGCGATATGCACGAGCCGGCCGCGCTTTCATCCTGACGGCGGCGCCGGCCGCACGTGGCGGGAACCGGACGTCGCGTGCCGGCTCCCGCCGCGCGATACCGGGCAATCAGCCGACTTCGATGATGACTTTCAGCGCATGGGTTTGCGCCGCGCGGCCGAACGTGTCGTACGCACGCTCGACGTCGTCGAGCGAGAACCGGTGCGTGATCAGGCGCGTCGGGTCGAGGCGCCCGGCGCGCACGGTCTTCAGCAGCATCGGCGTGCTGACCGTGTCGACGAGCCGCGTCGTGATCGAGATATTGCGATCCCACAGTTTCTCGAGGTGCAGATCTGCCTTGACCCCATGCACGCCGACGTTCGCGACCACGCCGCCCGGCGCGACGAGCGACGTGCACATCTCGAACGTCGCCGGAATGCCGACCGCCTCGATCGCGCAATCGACGCCGACGCCGTCGGTCAGCTTCATCACCTCGTCGACCGGGTCGCCGGTGCGGCCGTCGAAGCAATCGGTCGCGCCGAAGCGTCGCGCGACTTCGAGCCGGTTGCTGTCCGGGTCGATCATGATGACCTGCGCCGGCGAGTAGAACTGCGCGGTCAGCAACGCCGCCAGCCCGATCGGGCCGGCGCCGACGATCGCGACCGTGCAGCCCGGCTGCACCTTGCCGTTCAGCACGCCGCACTCGAATCCGGTCGGCAGGATGTCGGACAGCATCACGAGCGCGTCCTCGTCCGCGCCGGCCGGAATCCGGTACAGGCTGGTCTGCGCATGCGGAATGCGCACGTACTCGGCCTGCGTGCCGTCGATCCGGTGCCCGAGGATCCAGCCGCCGGTCGTACAGTGCGAATACAGTCCCCGGCGGCAATATTCGCATCGGCCGCACGACGAGATGCACGAAATCAGCACGTGATCGCCCGGCTTCAGCGCGTCGACCGCGGCGCCGACCTGTTCGACGACGCCGACACCCTCGTGGCCGAGAACGCGGCCGGGTTCGCACGTCGGTACGTCGCCCTTGAGGATATGCAGATCGGTTCCGCAGATCGTCGTGCGCGTCACGCGGACGATCGCGTCGGTGGGCGACTGCAGTTCCGGCATGGGCCGCCGTTCGAGCGCCTTGCGCCCCGGCCCGTTGTAGACGAGTGCTTTCATCGCTGTTGCTCCATCGAAAGGGTGACCCATCAGCTCGTCGGGACTGGCGCATGCCGATCGTCCCGGTTTCGCCTTCACGGGCATGCGGGGCCGACGCACGCCCCCACGACGATGCCCGCCATTCGCGCCGCCAGCCACGGTTCGCGCGAACAGGGACGATGCGAGATCGCAGCCCGTGCGACGAACGTCATTCGGTATCCTGAAAGTGTGCGGATCATCGTCTTCATTTCGTCGATCCGATCGATCGGTCGGCATCGGCGTCATGCCGCCCGCCCGGTAGCGGCATCGCGACCGTCGTACTGTGCAGCCGCGGCGCACGGCTGCCGTTGATCTGGGTCAAGCGCGCGGAAAACCTGCTTCGTAGACTGGATTGCACTGGCGGATCACCCGTCGATGGAGCGATTCCGATGAGCTACAAGAGCATGGTCGTACACCTCGATACGAGCGCCCGTGCGCATTCGCGGCTCGAGTTCGCATTGCGTCTCGCCCGGCGTTTCGGTGCGCATCTGACCGGGCTGTTCGCGGTCTACACGCCGGAGCCGCATTCGTTCTACGTGATGGCCGGTTCCGCCGATTATTTCCGCGAGCATCGCGAACGGCGCGACGAACGGCTCGGCGCGCTGGAGCGCCTGTTCCACGCGGAGACGGCACGCGCGAAAGTGCCGGCTGCCTGGGTGCGTGCCGACGAGCGCGCCAATGTGGCCGTGCCGCGTGCGGCGCGCCTGGCCGACCTCGTGATCGCCGGCCAAAGCGACCCGAACGATCCCGAGAGCTATATCGACGACCAGTTTCCGGAGAACCTCGTGCTGTCTGTCGGTCGCCCGGTGCTGTTCTGGCCGTACACCGGGGAATTCCCGTCGATCGGCGAACGGGTGATCGTCGCCTGGGACGGCAGCCGGGAAGCTGCCCGCGCCGCGCACGATGCGATGCCCTTCCTCGAGCATGCGAAACGCACGACGGTCGTCGCCGTGGTCAACGGCAATTCGGAAGCGGCAACCACGCGCATTCCGGCCGCCGATGCCGCGTTGATGCTGGCGCGCCATGCGCGCGACGTCAACGTGCTCGATATCGATACCGGCACCGGCTCGTCGGTCGGCGACACGCTGCTGTCGCGCGCTTACGAAACCGGGTCGGACCTACTCGTGATGGGCGCGTACGGCCATCCGCGCTGGCGTGAACTGGTCATGGGCGGCGCGACGCGCACGGTGCTGTCGTCGATGACGCTGCCGGTGCTGATGTCGCACTGAGCCGGCCGATGCGTACGCTCGCGCGCCTCGTCGTCAATGCCGGTTCGTCGAGCGCGATCATCGTGGTGGTCGAGCCGACCGACGAAACCTGAATCGCGGCGCGCGCGGCGGTGCGCGTGCTTCGCGCCAACCGGGACGCTTGATCCAGATCAGCGCGATCGACACGCACGCGCCGATGATGATTCCATCGACATCCGTTCAAGGGACACGCCATGTACTCGCACATTCTGGTGGCGCTCGACGGCAGCGACACGTCGTCCCGCGCACTCGACGCCGCGTTGACGCTCGCGTCGGAAACGGGGGCGCGGCTGACACCCGTCTACGTCGTCGATTTCCTGGTGCCGGCCTACGACACGTACGGATACGACCCGTCGATCCTGATCGATGCCTTCCGTGAAGAAGGGCTGCGCGTCACGGACGACGCAGCGAAACGCATGAAAGCGCGCGGCGTGTCAGGCACGCCGCAGATCACCGATGTCGCGCCGGCGGGCGAAGACATCCCGCAACGGCTCGTCAGCCTCGCCGGCGAAATCGGGGCCGACCTGATCGTGATGGGCACGCATGGACGGCGCGGTTTTCGTCGCCTCGTCCTCGGCAGCGTGGCCGAGCGCGTGCTGCGTCACGCCAGGTGCCCCGTCCTGATGATCCCGGCGAGTTGCCCACCGAATGAGCCCGCCGAAACCCCTGCGGCATCGGCCGAAAAGGAACCGTCATGAGCTACAAGACCCTGCTGGTCCACCTCGACGACAGCGCGCGCTGCTCGACGCGCGTCGACCTCGCGCTCGAACTCGCGGGGCGCTGGAACGCGCATCTGATCGGCCTCTACGTGGTCTGCCAGGACCTCTTCGAACCGCTGCGACGGCCCGACGAACCGCTCAAGCTTGCCGTCTACGAGCGCCTGTGCGAGCAGCGGTGCAAGGACGCGGAGGAGCACTTCCTGATGGCCGCCGAGCGCGCGGGACGCAGCGTCGAATGGCGGGCGCCGGCAGGTAACGCGACCGATGCCGCGGTCCAGCATGCGCGACATGCCGATCTGCTGCTCCTGGGCCAGGAAGACCCCGACGACCGCACGACCTACGTGGCACGCCATTTCGTCGAGGATGTCGTGATGGGCAGCGGACGCCCGGCGATCGTCGTGCCCTGCGCGGGCGACGTGCGAACGCTCGGCGAGAACGTGCTGATCGGCTGGGACGGCGGGCGCGAAGCCGCGCGCGTGATGGCCGACGCGCTGCCGCTGCTGGTCCGCGCGCGCTTCGTCAACGTCGAGACGATCGTCCACAAGCGTCCCGATCCGGACGAGACGCCGGCAGGCGTCGACGTCGCCGCGTATCTCGAACGCCATGGCATTCGCGCATCGTTCTCGACGACGCCGCGCGAACGGTCGGTCAGCGTGGGCGCGACGCTGCTGAACCGGGCGACCGACCTGCATGCGGATCTGCTCGTGATGGGCTTGTACAGCCATGCCCGCATGCACGAGCGCGTGCTGGGCGGTGCAACGCGCACGATCCTCGAGACGATGACGGTGCCGGTCCTGCTGTCTCACTGAGCGAGCGACAACGGGACAGCCGCGCCCGGCCCTTCCCGCACGACCAGCACCGGCCGGTCCGCGGTGCGCACCAGCGCTTCCGCAACGCTGCCGAGCAACGCACGGCGACGATCAGGCCACCCGACGTGCGTGCGAGCAAAATCGCCTCGTCGAGCGCGAGCCGCGCGCTGCGGCTGCCGTCGAGTGCTGCAAAGATCCGTGCAGACATGGCGCCTCCCTGTCGTCGTCCGGTTTCGATCGGGTTGAAAAACCAGCCGGATCCCGACGGCCGCCATCCGGTTGACGCCGGTCAAGCACGCGCGGTGCCGGCCGTCCGCATCGGTCCCGATTGGCGAACGCCGGCAAAGCGCGCACACTTTCTGCCGCACCCGCGGACCGGATGACCCGCCGATCTGGCCCGTATGACGAAGGCCATCGTCCCGTCGTTGACGGTGGCCATCACGACCTTCGACCAACATCGGACGATTGCGATGCCCGAGCCGGGAACAGAATCGACCCACGCCGTCGGATGGCCGCTCCACGCGACCCGGCAAGGGCGCGCATTGCCATGATCCGGGTACTCATCGCCGACGACCATGCGCTCGTCCGGGACGGCCTGCGGCACATCCTGCAGAACGCAAGCGGTTTCGTCGTCGCGGGCGAAGCATGCGACAGCGCTTCGACGATCGCACTGATACGCGGCACCGATGCACACGTGCTGGTGCTCGACCTGTCGATGCCCGGACGCAACGGTATCGAACTCATCAAGCAGATCAGGGACGAGCAACCGGCATTGCATATCCTCGTGCTGACGATGCACGCCGAGCAGCAATACGCGGTGCGCGCGTTTCGCGCGGGGGCATCCGGATACATGACCAAGGAAAGCGCCGGTGCCGAGCTGGTCGCGGCACTAACCAAGATCGCGGCCGGCGGCGTGTACGTCAGCCTGACCATGGCCGAGCAATTCGCGCAGAGCCTCAACGAGCCGACCGACCTCCTGCCGCATCAGCGCCTGTCCGACCGCGAGTTCGACGTATTCCGGCGCGTCACCACCGGCCAGTCGGTTTCCGAAATCGCGCAGGCGCTCTGCGTCAGCGTCAAGACCGTCAGCACGTACAAAACGCGAATACTCGAAAAGATGCAGATGCCGAACGATACGGCACTCGTGCGCTATGCGATGCGTCACAAGCTGTTCGACGATCCGGACGACCTCTGACGACGACGTGGCGCACGGTCGGCGCCCGCCGGCGGATGCCGCGCCCGCCGCAGCGAGCGCGACAAAACCCCACCCCCTTGTAGGAAACGCCCTACAGAACTTCCCGCTCTCCTACCGCATCTTCAAGGCCTGCTGATTTCCTCGACGTCGCGCAACATCCATACTGCCGATCAAGAAAACCAATCATGCGTGCCTCCCGGAGCACAGGCAGCATCATCGTCGAAACCGGCGTACCGGTTTCCCGGCCTGCCCGGTGTGGCGCTCCCGTCAGGAAAGCGGCAGAGGCCAAAGCCGCCGGTACGACGGCCAGCGCGATCCCGCCCCACGGCGGCTCGCCGCTGCCCCAACTGGAGCCGATCATGCAGAGCAATGCCGATATCTCGACGACCATGCCGTTACGCGCGGTCATCCCGCTGCATCCCGTCGAACCGGCGGACCAGCCGAAGCGCGCCACGTCCCGCTGTTCGACGTGTACGCTGCGTACCGTGTGCATGCCGTCCGACCTTTCGTCCGACGATCTGACGCGGCTCGACGCGATGATCTGCACGACGCGTCACATCAAGCGCGGGGAAACGCTGTTTCGCGCGGGCGACACGTTCAACAGCATCTATGCGGTGAGAACCGGGTCGTTCAAGACCATCGTGATGCATCGCGACGGCGACGAGCAGATCACGGGCTTCCAGATCGTCGGCGAATCACTCGGGCTCGACGGCGTGCACACCGGACACCACAACGGCGACGCGATCGCGCTCGAGGACAGCACCGTCTGCATCATTCCGTTCGGCCAGCTCGAGCAGATGTGCCGCGAAGTGCGGCCGATGCAGCACCACGTGTACCAGATGATGAGCGGCGAAATCGTCCGCGAATCCGCGCTGATGCTGTTGCTCGGCACGATGACCGCCGAGCAGCGCGTGGCCGCGTTCCTGCTGAATCTTTCCGCGCGCTTCAAGGCACGCGGCTACTCGGCCGCCGAATTCGTGCTGCGGATGACGCGCGACGAAATCGGCGAGTATCTCGGGATGAAGCTCGAAACGGTCAGCCGCATGCTGTCGAAGTTCCAGCACAAGGGGCTCGTCGCGGCGCAAGGCAAGCAGATTCGCATCGTCGATTCGGAGGGGCTGCGGCAAATCTGACCGCGCCGCGGATCGGTCGAGCGGATCAACCGCGCATGCTCAGCACGGCGGCACCCGATACGCGCCCGCCGCGCAAGTCGTCGAGCGCGCGGTTCGCGTCGGTCAGCGCGTAGCGCACTGCCTCGACCTGCAGCGGCATGGCATCGGCGATCCGCATGAATTCGACTGCATCCGCACGCGTCAGGTTGGCCACCGACGCGATGCGGCGCTCGCCCCACAGCCACGCGTACGGAAAGCTCGGGATGTCGCTCATGTGAATGCCGCCGCACACGACGATCCCGCCTTTGTCGACCGCGCGGAGTGCCGTCGGCACCAGTGCGCCCACCGGCGCGAAAATGAGTGCGGCATCGAGTGTCTCCGGCGGCGTTTCGTCGCTGCCGCCGGCCCATGCCGCACCCAGCGACAGCGCAAGTTTTTGCGCCACGGTGTCGCCCGGCTTCGTCAGCGCAAACACCTTTCGCCCCTCGAGATGCGCGACCTGCGCGACCAGATGGGCCGCCGCGCCGAAACCGTAGATGCCTATGCGGCGAGCGTTGCCGGCCATCCGCAACGTCCGGTAGCCGATCAGGCCCGCGCACAGCAGCGGTGCGGCCTCCAGATCGGAATAGCGCTGCGGCAGGTGCACGCAATACCGATGGTCGGCGACCGCGCACTCGGCATAGCCGCCGTCGATCGTATAACCGGTCAATCCGGGGCTGTCGCACAGGTTTTCCCGCCCGGATGCGCAATACGCGCAATGACCGCACGTCGATCCGAGCCATGGAACGCCCACCCGGTCGCCGACGGAAAAACCCGTCACGCCGTCGCCGACCAGGCGCACCGTTCCGACAATTTCGTGCCCCGGGATCAGCGGCAGCTTCGGATGCGCGAGATCGCCGTCGACAACGTGGAGATCGGTCCGGCATACGCCGCATGCGTGTACGTCGATCAGCAGCTGGCCCGCCGCCGGCAACGGGTCCGGCATGCGTGCCTCGCGCAAAGTCGGTGTCGTGCCGTCAAACATCATCGCAAGCATGCTCGCCTCCTCGCGCGATCGTCTTCGCGCGCTTCGCGTTCCAAGGCTGGTCGCCGGGCGCCGCGTCCGTACGATCCGGTGACACGCGCTTGATGTGCGTCAACGGCCGCCGGGCGGTTGCCGACACGATTCCTTCCGAAGTCGATCCCGGCGTGCCATGTAGGAATCCGCCGACGGCATTCTCGCGATTCCTACCGCAGCTTCAGGGTACGCCGATTGAATCGCACGGGCGCGGCAACGATACTGAAACCATCGATACCGGCTGCGCGGTATCCCGATCTCGAGCCACCAGGAGAGCCGTCATGTCACACGCTACCTATCTTTCCGATTCGGGCAATCAGACCGGCAAGGACGAGACAGCCGCACTCGACACGCTGGCACTCGTCGCACTCGCTCGCGACGCAGGCATGCTCGTGATACTCGACGGACAGATCGGACGCGAGCGGTACGAAAGCGTGACGGGATCGATCGCCACACTGGCCCGTTTCGCACAGGCACTGCAGCTTTCGGCGCTCAAGGCGGCGTGAAATCGAGCGTGGTCGAGCCGCCGCGCCGGCATCCGGTGCGACGGCATCGGCCCCGTCATCCGAAGCAATGCCCCCTCTCGCACCGCCATTTCGTCCGTCGGTCGAGGCTGGCCGCATCGCGATGAACGCGCATTGACAGGAGCAAGCCATCCCTTTCGACCGGACTTCTCCCGGATGAAGCCACGATGAACCGGCCGCTTTCCGGACGCATCGCCCGCATGCTCCCTGGCGTTGCGCTACTCGCGAACTACCGGCGCGCGTGGCTCGCGCGCGACCTGTATGCGGGCCTGGCGCTCTCGGCCGTGCTGGTGCCGGTCGGCATGAGCTACGCGCAGGCGGCCGGCCTGCCCGCCGTCACGGGGCTCTACGCATCGATCGCCGCGTTGCTCGCCTATGCGGTGCTCGGCCCGAGCCGGATCCTCGTCCTCGGCCCGGATTCGGCGCTGGCCGCGCTGATTGCCGGGGCCATCGTCCCGCTCGCCGGTCATGACCCGCAGCGGGCCATCGCGCTTTCCGGCGCGCTGGCGCTGTCGGCCGGAACGATCTGCATCCTGCTCGGTACGCTCGGCCTCGGTTTCGTCACCGATCTGCTGTCGCGTCCGATCCAGTACGGTTACCTGAACGGCATCGCCGTCACGCTCGCAGTCGGCCGGTTGCCCGAGCTGTTCGGCATGTCCGTCACGAGCAACGACATGTTCTCCGGCCTGCCGCAGATCGTGCGGGCCCTCGTCGAGCACCGGTTTTCCACCGATGCGTGTGTGCTGGGCGCAGGCGTGCTCGCGGCAATCGCGCTGATGAAGCGCACGATGCCGCGCTGGCCCGGTGTCTTGATCGCCGTGCTCGCGGCAACGCTGGCCGCGCGCATGTCGCCGCTGCACGGGGTCGCGACGATCGGCGCATTGCCGGCCGGCACGCCTGCACCGCATCTTCCGGTCGTCTCGCTCGCCGATGTGACCGCGCTCGCGTCCGGCGCGATCGCCATCGCACTGGTGTCGTTCGCCGACATCAGCATGCTGTCGCGCGCCCTTTCCGCGCGTGCAGGCGACACGCCGAACCGCAATCAGGAACTGGTCGCATTGGGCGCGGCCAATCTGCTGGCCGGTGCGATGCAGGGCTGCGCGGTCAGCAGCAGCGCATCGCGCACCCCCGTCGCGATTGCGGCGGGTGCGCAAAGCCAGGTCACGAACCTCGTCGCGGCGAGCTGCATCGCGTTGCTGCTCATTGCCGCGCCGACGTTGCTGACGGCCGTCCCGCGCGCCGCGCTGGCCGCTGTCGTGATTTACGCCGCGTTCGGGATTGCCGACGTTCGCAGCGTCGTGCGACTGTATCGGATGCGCCGCGGCGAATGCCTGATTTCGGTGCTGTGCTTTGCAGGCGTCATCGGCATGGGTGTCGTGCCCGGCATCCTGCTCGCCAGCGCGCTGTCGCTGCTGTCGTTCGTCTGGCGTGCATGGCATCCGTACGATGCGGTGCTTGGCCGGCTGGCGGGCGTGCGCGGCTATCACGACATTGCGCGGCATCCGGACGCCGTGCAGACGCCCGGGCTCGTGCTGTTCCGCTGGGATGCCCCGCTCTTTTACGCGAACGTCGAAATCTTCTGCGAGCATCTGCGCGTTGCGCTCGCGCGGTCGGCGGGTCCGGTCAATCGAATCGTCGTCGCGGCGGAGCCCGTCACCGACATCGATGTCAGTGCCGCGGATCGGCTCGTGGCGCTTTGCGACGAGCTCCGGGACGAAGGCATCGCGCTGAATTTCGCGGAAATGAAGGGGCCGGTGAAGGATCGCCTGCGCGCTTATGGCCTGTTCGACGCATTCGGGCCCGCCAGCTTCTTTCCGACCTTGACTGACGCCGTTGCGCATCACGTTCAGCAACCTGGCGAACATGCGCGCGACGACGAGCCGACCGCGCGCCCGACGTCATCGCTTCGCGGTCGAGATCGGGCAGACGACTAGCGGGATCCGGGGCGGATCGCATCGCGTGACGGACCAAACGTCATCGTCGATGCGACACCGATACGGCACGTCAGCGACAGCCGGCGATTCAGACCGTGAACGTGTTCGATTTCCTCATCTCGATCCAGGTCATCGCGGCTCGCAGCCCGTCGACCGCGGCCTCGTGCTCGGTGGCGTGGGTCCTATCGGACGCGAACGTACGCTCGCATGCGCCGTCCGGCGACGCGAGCGTCACATGGATCCTGCAACGATAGCCAATGCGCGAGGTTCAGGCACGTGCGGCCATTCGCAGCCTGCACTGTCGTCCCTTCTTCGTGGAACCGTGCTGAAGATCGGATTGGCGCAGCACCGCATGCCGGCGCTAAGCTGGCGCGACGGCGGGATGTGCGCCATCATCGCCGCGCACGAGCAGGACCGGGCAACTCGAGCCGCGCAGAAAGCGTTCGGCGACGCTGCCGAGCACCAGCCGCCGCACACCGCGTCGTCCGTGCGTGCCGATCACGGCCAGATCGATCGAACGATCGACGACGTAACGCTGCAGGCATTCGGCGATATCCTGACCGAGGTCCGTCTCGACGATTTCCGTATCGCCATTCACCGCCGCGCGTGACATGGTCCGCTCGGCGTCTCGCAAGACCTCGACACCATCGCGCCGAACCTCGTCGATCAATGCATTCGGGTTCATTCGTCCGGCGTAAGTGATCAGGAGGGATTTGTCGACGACGAACACGGCAACAAGACGGGCGCCGCACATTCCGGCCAGCTTCACGCCTTCGTCGAGCGCCAGTTTCGATGACGGACTGCCGTCTACGGCGACCATGATCTTCGTGTACATACCGACCTCGCTCGATGAACCGACGCGCCGGCGGCGTTCGGATTTGTTTTCATCATCGGCGCTCGCCGGCAACGGACGTTGACCGAGGTCAACGGTTCGAACCCGCAACGAAATCGGCACGCGGCGCAACCGGAGGTCATCGCGCATCGCGTCGACCCGCCGCAGGTCCCCACCCCGCCGGCCGCATCGAGCGGATCGCGTCGCCATTCATCCCGCCTTCACGCCGCTTCGCACGACGAGGTCGAGCCCGCAAACGGCCCCGCTCACACGGCGAGCGCGAAGAACGATCGCGCCACGACCCGGCCGTTGACGATCAGCTCGACCTCATGCCGGCCCGCATAGTGCCGGCGCGTCGTGAAATCGCGGATCGCCCGACTGTGCCGGAGCGTGATGCGCTGGCCGGGTTCGAGCGTCAGTCCCTTCAGCTTGAACACCTTCGGCGACGCATCGCCATTCTGCTTCACATAGCCGATCCGATAATCGACGACGAGCCGCTGCGCCGCCTCGGCGGTCGAACGCAGCTCGCACGCGAGCGTGATCGACTCGCCGAGTACCACCTGCGCGGGCGTCACGTCAAACGGGCCGACCTCCAGGCGAGGCGTACTTTCAGCACCGAGTATCGCGAGCGCTCGCGCATCGCACTGCTTCACGAGGGTGCGAAGCGCATGACGGACGATCCATCGCGTATGCGGATCGTCGCCGCCCCATCTTTCGGCCCGATCGAGCACCCATGCCGGATGCATCTTCGCCACGTCGTTCAGGTGATTCGCGACCGACCGGCGGACATAAGCGCTCGAGTCGGAACGCAGATTGTCGAGTATCCGCGCCGCCAGCGCCGGGTCGGCCTCGATCTCGCGGAGCCGGAACGACCATGGCAGGCGCGGGCGACTGCCCTCGCTTGCCAGCCTGCGTACTGCATCGTCCGCATCGTGCGACCAGGTTTCCATGACGGCGAGCGCACGCACCCTGTCGATGCGCAGGAATTCACGCACCGCGAATTCCGACGTGCCGAACGGCGTGAAATATTTCAGCGCGTCCATCGAACGGTCGAACGTGTGCCGACCGTACTGCCCGACATAATCGGGGGCGATCAGCGACACAAAACCCCGGCCGAATCGGGGCGCCGCCTCCTGCAACAATGCCAGCGCGGCATCGTATCCGCCGGGCAGCGACCGCGCCCCCGTGTCGATCGCCACGCTGGCGCGCCTGACGCGTTCCATCAACGTCAAGCCGTCGAGGCCGTCGAGCGCCGTCGCAAGAAATGCGGCCCGGTCGAACGCGGGCTCGATCGAATGCAGCACGTCGGACAGCATGTGGAACTGCCGCTTGCCCAGCGATTCCTTCAGCGGGACGGGAGCTTGATCGGTTGTCATTGCGAGGGGGTTCAGATCGATGGGGGCGAAAGCGCACAGTATCGCCGAAGCCCCTGTCAATTCCTGTCAGCAGACTTTGCCCGGCCCGAGCACCCGTGCGACACGCAATCGACGTGCGCGAACCGCGAGCGGGCGCGCGGCGTTCATGCGTTCATGCGTCCGTTCGCCGCTGCTCGCGGGATGGATCGCGCGAACCGCTGCTGAAGAGCCTGTTTCGCAACTGACCGCCGGCGAACGCAGCCGCAATCAACGACAGATAACCGACGACGAGGAGATGTCGCCAACTGTCGAGCGCGGCGCGGTGCGCAACCAGCGCCGCGTCGGGTGCCGGTACGGCGAGGCTTCCCGGCACGATCGCGCGCGTCATCTGCACGAATCCCGCCGCCGACAGCACGGGCAGCAGGACGAGCATGGCCAGCAGCACAAACTTTGCACGCCGAAACAATGCATGCCGGCGCAAATGAAACCACAGCCCGAGACTGCCGTGCACCCAACCCGGTGCGAGCAGCGCGATCTGCAGACCCTGCGTGCCGCTCGTGAGGAGCGACACGATGACTCGTTCGTAGTTCGGCTCGAAACCGTAGAACGATGTCGCAACCCGGGTCCCGACGACGTGGCGTATCAACAGCATGGGCAGGCTCAGCCCCGCCCAGAGACGGAGCCATTCGGCGGGCGGCAGCGTCCAGTGTCGACGGCCGTAAATGGTGCGGATCGCCAGCGCGAAATGCAGGCCGGCCGCGCCATACAGCAGGATCGTGCCGGGCGCGCTTTGCCAGAGCCCGATGGCCAGGTGCAGTCCGCGCTCGGCGATATCGATCGACCAGATGCCGAGCGCGTGATTGACCATATGAATGGAAATATAGAGCCACAACAGGATGCCGGAACCGAGTTGCAGCCTTCGCGCGGCCTTGCGCATCCCGTCGTGCGCCGACACCGGTTTGCCGGCATCGGCGTCGATCGCGTGCTGCGCGGGACGCGGCGCGCGGTTGCGCAACGGTGGACGCATGCCGATCCGATCCTGTAGCAACGATGGCCGCGATGCCTCGTTGACCTTCGGGGCACCCTCGCGATCGCGCCGCGATCGGTTCGGGATATCCCGGGTTTGCCTCTCCTTGCCGTTCATTGGCGCCTCCCCTCGATGCGTCCGGTGCTTGATCCGCATACCGCGGCGCGGGCCCGTTTATTCCGGCGACGCGCAACATTCCGCGCATGAAGTGCATCGCGCGGTTTCGGGAATAGGCGCCGTGCTCGCCGGGTATACGGTGTGTGAGCACGACGGATGACGATCGCGACGCGTCGGCACCCTTCGCATCGAAACGAGCGGAGTCAAGGAGACCATCATGTCCAACGTTCTGTCCCACTGGATTCTGATCGGTTGCGACGCATACGACGAGTATGTGTTCGTGCCGTGGCTCGATCGATCCGTCTATCGGAGAACGGTCACCCTGCGCCGGGTCTGCCTGTTGTGACGAAAGCCGCAACGATGCATGCGATCCGGCGGAATCCGTGTACGACGTGAGATTGCGCCGGTACGCCGTCGCGTTACCTGCCAATGCGGAAGACTGGCCCTGCGGCGGTGTCGTGCCGCTCTCGTCGTGGAACCCGGGGGTCAGGCCGACGGCGGTCAGTCGGTGGACTAAAGGGCGGCAACCTTGTTGCGGCCAGTCGCCTTCGCGTAATACAACGCCTCGTCGGCCGCCTTGATCACCGCGCCGGCCTCGCCATCCTGGTCCGGCGTCCAGCTCGCCAGGCCAATGCTGGCGGTGACGCGTCCGTATTCGCTGCCGGCATGCTCGAGTGCCAGTTCGTCGATCGCCGCACGAATCCTCTCCGCAATCTGGGCCGCTCCCGTCTGCGGTGTATCCGGGAGCAGCACCACGAATTCCTCGCCGCCGTAGCGGGCCGCGGTATCGGCCGGCCGGCGGATGTTCTCGCCGATACAGCGCGCGACCGCAGCCAGCGCGTCGTCCCCGGCCTGATGGCCGTAGGTGTCGTTGTAGGCCTTGAAGCGATCGACATCGACGAACAACAGCGAGAACACGGAATGCGCGCGCCGCGCTCGCCGCCATTCGCGGTCCAGCACTTCCCCGAAGCTGCGGCGATTGTTGAGGCCGGTGAGACCATCGGTGCGCGCCAGCAGCACGAGCTCGGACTCCGCACGCATCCGGCGCCGCAGTTGTGCGCCGAGCATGACGGACAACGCGATGAAGGCGGCGCCGAACGTCACCACCAGTGCACCGATCGTCGTTGCGCGGTGCCGCCACGCTGCATAGATGTCCTGCTCGGCTTCCGCAACCATGATGATCAGCGGCAGCTTCGGCAGGTGCCTGAAGTAGTAGAGGCGGCGCACGCCGTCGATCGATGACGTTTCCAGGAACGTGCCATCCGGCGCCGTCTGGAACCGCCGAAAGGTGGCTGCTTTGCTGAGATCGCGGCCAATCGTGCGCACGTCGTACGGCTGGCGCATCACCATGATGCCGTCGTCGCCGATCAGCGAGATCGACCCATGCTGTCCCAACGACAGGCCGGCGAACAGCTGGTGGAAATATTCGAGGTTGACCGCGATCACCGCGACGCCGGCAAACGAGCCGTCCGGATTCGATACCCGACGCGACAGCACGATGCTCAGCGTGCCGCCACGCAGGCGCGATGCGAACGGGTCACTGACATAGAGCCCTGCGTCCGGATTGTCGCGGTGGATGGTGAAGTACTTGCGATCCGCAAAATTGCCCTGTCGCGGCACGTCGTTGGCCGAATCCAGGATGATGTCGCCGCTCGCATCCATCACCAGCATCGAGCCGAGAAATTGCGCGGTCATCGCGTGGTCGAACAACACGGCACGCCGCAAGGACGGCGGAGCAGCCATCACGTCGGGGCGTTGCAGACCCTGAATCACCGCCTGCAAGGACAGGTCGTAGAGCTCGAAGTTGCGCTCGATGTCGCGCTCGGCCACCAGGCCGAGATTGCGCGAGGTTTCGCCGGCACGGTCGAGCGCATCGTGGCGGCTCTGGAACAGCTGCAACACGCACAGGCCCATCAGTGCGCAGGCAATCACAATGCCGATCACCACGATGGAATAGGGGGCTGCCGATCGGGGATGCATGGGTCTCCTCGTTGCATGAACGTGTGCCCGGCCCGGGCGTGGTTTCGTCATACTAAAAAGGGACGGGCGCATGTGCAAGCGCGGACGCCGTCAGGCGTACGCAGTTGCGAGCGCAAAATTGTCTGGAATTTGGGTACGACGTTGCATGTGTGAGCGATTCACGGTGAATCGTCGCACAACTCGCTTCAATTCGCGGGATTCGACGGCGTCACGCAGGGAAAGCGATGTGCCGTCACAGGGGGCCTTCGGCATTCAGGCTGACGCCGCAAGAGGCTGGCGCCGGGTGTCGATTCGTATCGACAATCATCGGTGGAAATTGCCGGTCAGCGCGGCGATGTCGCCTCGCAATCTGTCGTAACCCGTGCTTCGGGAATGCACGACGCCGCTATGTCGAGCCAGCGGCCGATCGCCCCGTCGATTTTGCGGACAGCGCCGGAACGACTCCTCACGAACGCTTCACGCGGCCAATCCCGCCGACGGGGCATCCGCGATATCCGGATTGAACCGCGTCATGCAGTTCAGGTCGAGTGCGCGTATCTGTTCGGTCATGAAGTCGATGAAGATACGAATGCGCGTCGGAAGGTGTTGCCGGCCGAGATAGCAGATATAGTGGCCGCGATCGTCCGGTACATGATTCGCCAGCGCGACAACGAGCTCGTTCGATGCGATATGGTCGCGAATCTGATAGCCCGCCATCTGCGCAATGCCCGATCCATTCAGAACCGCACGCAACACCAGATCCGAGTCGTTGAACGTGAGGCGGGACGTCGGCAGGTACTTTTGCAGGCGGCCGTCGACATTGAATTCCCATTCGAATACGCGACCGCTGGCAAGACGGAAATTGATGCACTCGTGCCGGGCCAGATCGTCCAGATGCTTCGGAAGGCCATGCCTGGCCACATACGACGGCGCCGCGCAGAGCGCCATCTGCATCGGAATCAGTTGCCGCGCAATGATGCTGGAGTCCTCGATGCGCCCGTTGCGGAACGACACGTCGATCCGTTCCGACACCAGGTCGATCGGCCGGTCGTCGAGCAGCAGATCGATGACGATGTCGGGGTAGGCCCGCGCAAACGTTTCAAGCAATGGCGCAACGACTTTCCTGCCGAATCCCACCGACGAACTGATTCGAATGAGGCCGCGTGGCGGCCCCTGCCGCAGCTCCAGCATGTCGTTCATGGCTTCGACGATCTGTGCGACGCCCTGATGGCAGTTCTCGAAGAATCGCTGGCCTTCGCAAGTCAGTTCGGTCATGCGCGTGGTCCGCTGGAACAGCCGCGTACTCAACTGCGCTTCCAGCTTCTGGACATTCCGGCTCACGGCCGGCCGGCCGACGCCGAGGCGTTCGGCTGCCTTGGTAAAACTCCCCTCGCTCGCCACCGCGACGAACGCAAGGATGCCCGCATAGCTTGCACCGAAGCTCGCCGACAATGCATCGGCGCAACCAGGGAAGTCGCGACGAACGCCCTGCTCCGATGGTTCCGTTTGATTCATTTCCGCTGCCCCCAGATACCGCTCATCCCGATTGGTCTTCGCCGGCCTGCGCCGGCGAACCGCAACACGTGCCAGCGCGAATTACTTTCTTGCAAGCCACTGGTCGAGACTGATGCCGCCGAGTCGCGCATTCCCGAGCGGCACGAGCGATTTTTCCTCGACGCGGCCGCCGTAGTAGCGGGCGTCGCGATCGGTCACGACCGGGCGCGTGTCGCCGACCGACTTCAGATAGCGCGCGACGATCTCCGCGAACGGCGCGCGGTCCGGGCCCGCGATCTCGACCGTGCCGTTCAGCGGCCCGGCAAGCGCGATCTGCGCGAGGTTCGCCGCGACGTCTTCCGCGGCGATCGGCTGGAACAGCCCGTCACCGACCCGGACCGTGCCGCCTTCCGTGCCGAAATCCGCAATACCGCCGATGAACTCCATGAATTGCGTGGCGCGCACGATCGTGTACGGTACGCCCGCTGTTTCGATCGCCTGCTCCTGCGCGACCTTGGCCGCGAAATAACCGTTCTCCGGCATCCGGTCGCAGCCGACGATCGACAACGCAACGTGATGGCGCACGCCTGCGGCCACTTCGGCCCTGCCGAGATTGCGTGCCGACGTGCGGAAGAAGTCCAGCACCGCCTTCGGTTCCCATGACGGCGCATTCGCCACGTCCACGACGACGTCCGCGTCCATCAACGCATCGGTCAGGCCTTCGCCCGTGATGCTGTTGACGCCGGTGCTCGGTGATGCGGCAAGCGCCTGATGGCCCGCTTCGCCCAGCAGCGTGACGACACGCGAGCCGATCAGGCCCGAACCGCCGATGACAACGATCTTCATCGCAAATCTCCTGACGAAAGGAATTCGTTTGAATGCGCGGGGTGCGTGACGGGCGCCGTCTCCGACGAAGCAGGTCATACCCGTCACATCGCATGGCGCAATTGTGGAAGAATCATGTCCTATCGATAAGAGCCAAGAATCGTCGACCCAACTAGTCCATACCGTATCCGTTCCGGTCACCCACAAGGCCATGATGTCCGCGTCAACGCCCACCCTGAGCATCGAAATCGACCGGCACCATCAGTTGCCGGTCTATCTGCAGATTTGCGAGCGGTTCAGAACCGCGATCGCCGCGGGCCATCTGCGTCCCGGCGATCGCGTGCCCGCGCTGCGCGGCCTGGCGACCCAGTTGAACACCGCGCGCGGCACCGTCGAACAGGCATACATGATCTTGGTCGACGAGGGCTATCTGCAAATGCGCGGCGCGGCCGGCACGTTCGTGTCGCCGTCGCTGCCGATATCGCTGACGGGTTCGCTGCCCGCGCGTGCCGTCGAACCAGCACAGTGCGCCGCGGACACCGGCTCGCAACGGGCGTCGGGCGGGCGGTCCGGCAGCCAAGCTCCGCCACGCCCGCAGCCGATCGCCGTCGCGATGAGCGGCGAGCCGCGCCCGTTGCAACCCGGGGTCCCGGCGCTCGACGCATTTCCGCGCAAGGTATGGCACCGGCTCGTGTCGCTGCACGCGCGCAGCAGCGACCGCGCGATGCTCGGCTACCCGAATCCGCTTGGTTACCGGCCGCTGCGCGAGCACATCGCCACCTATCTGACCTTGTCGCGCGGCGTCACCTGCGCGCCGGAACAGGTGTTCATCACCGGCGGCTACCGCGCGACGCTGGAACTCGTGCTGCGCAGCCTCGCGCGTCCGAACGACCGTGTGTGGTTCGAGGATCCCGGCTATCTGCTCGCACGCGGCTTTCTGTCGGAGACCGGTGTACAGCTCGTGCCGGTGCCGGTGGACGCCGAAGGGATCGACGTCGAGCGCGCGATGCAGCTGGACGCACGGGCACGCTTCGCGCTGGTGACGCCGTCGCATCAGAGCCCGCTCGGGCATACGCTGTCGCTTGCCCGACGCATCGCCCTGCTGGATTGGGCCGAAAAAGCGTCGGGCTGGATCGTCGAAGACGACTACGACAGCGAGTTTCGCTATGTGGGCCGCCCGCTGCCGGCGTTGAAGAGTCTCGACCGGCGGGATCACGTGATCTACTGCAGCACGTTCAGCAAGGCGATGTATCCCGGTTTGCGGCTTGCGTACGCGGTCGTGCCCGAGCGAGCCGTGGAGCGCGTCGAACGGGTCGCGAGCAGCATGAATGCCGGCTCGCCGACGCTCCTGCAGGCGGCCATGGCGGATTTCATCGAACAGGGCCACTTTGCCCGCCATCTGAAGCGGATGCGCACGCTGTACGGCGAGCGACGCACGCTGATCGTGCACGCGTTGCAGCAGGCGTTCGGCGAGCGGCTGATCGTCGAATTGCCCGCCGGCGGCATCCAGTTCGCGGTGCAGTTCCCCGAGGGGCCCGACGGCCCGGTCGACGACGTCGCCGTGGCCGCGCGCGCCCGCGACGCGGGGCTCGCGATCTTGCCGCTGTCCATCTGGTATACGAACAGCCGCACGCGGCAAACGCCGCGCGGCCTCATCATCGGATTCGCGAATATCGCCGATGCGGAAGAAGCGCGCCGCCTCGCGCAAACGCTGCGCGCGTGCGTGGATCGCTGAAGCCCGGCACGCGGCACCCGGCAGTCGCACTCGGCGGTACGAGCCCGCAGCCTCGTTTTGCCGGGCCTGGCGAGCGGGATCGGCGCACCGGTCGTCATGAAGCGCACCGGCAACAGCCAGATACTGTCGGTCCGGATTGGTGCCGAACGGGAAACATCATGTCTCCGTCGGCAGCCGTACCGCCACCACCCGTACTCCTTTAGCATGGGGGCGACTTTGTCCCGCGGACCAACCAGGAATCGGGCTGCACCACGAGATTGCCGCATTCCTGATATGACCGTTCGTTCCATGCCATTTCCCGAAGACGATGTCTGCCCGGGCAGTGCGGCCCGCCTTCGCAAGACGACTTCGACGAATCAATCGACCGGGATCGGAACGCGCGTCCTTGAACACGAGAATGCATCATGCACGACAAGAAGCTGCAAGCGCCCCCGCTTTCCCTCCTCGACCGGTATCGGGGCCGGGATTTCCATCCCCTCTATACGACGACGGTCACGGTTTCCGGCGGCGAGACGGGGCACGGCCGCGCATCCGGCGTGGCACGTTCGGATGACGGGAATCTTGCCGTGGATCTGCGGCTGCCCGCCGAGTTCGGCGGGCCCGGTAACGGCACCAATCCCGAACAACTGTTCGCCGCGGGTTTCGCCGCATGCTTCCATGGGGCGCTGAACCTGATCGAGAAGCGCGCGGCAGTGGAGATCACCGACACTGTCGTGGAGGTACAAGTGACGTTCGGCCGCGATCCCATGGATGGCGGCTATGCACTGGTCATCGACGTGCGGGTCCGGATGCCGGGTGTAGACCGAAGCACCGCGGAAGAGAGGGTTCGAACTGCAGAACGCTTGTGCCCGTACGTAAAGATGGCCAGGCAGGGGTCGGTCAATATCGTGACCGTCGTCGACTGACTCGCCGCCCGTCGGGCGGCGGGCGGCGGAGGCGCGACTATCTGTCGAAGACGCTCACCGCCGCCGCCCGCCTGAATCGCTGCGCATCTCGCAACAACTCAGGCGGCACGAATGGGTCAGTCGACCGACGCTTGCGGGTTACCGGCTGCCAACGCTTCGGTACGATTCGGCGCCGGCGGGTAGATCCACTGCGTGTTGATCACCTGTTTGCGCGCCTTTCCTTCCGCGTGCGTCAGCTTGATCTGACGATCCCAGCCTTCCGAGTAAACCGCGCCCCATTCGCCAAGGTCGAGGCAGGTCGCATAGAACGGCTGCCGGTATGTCAGCATGGCCTCCCCGATCAGATCCGCGGCGACGTTGTGCCCGCCGAATTGCCCCATCACGATCGCGTGTTGACAGGACATCAACGCATAGTGCCCGTCATCGTCGCTCCGGGCGCGCGCCACATCTCCCGCGACGAACACATGGGGGGCTTCCGCCACGCGAAGATCGGAGGTCACCTCGACGCGCCCGAGCGGGTCAAGCTGCGACGAGACTTGCGCCGTCAGCGAACTCGCACGCATCCCGCCGGCCCAGATCACGGTCATCGCTTCGATATGGGTGCCCGACGCGGTGCGAACACCGTCTGCCCCGACCGACACGACGCGCGATCCGAGTACGGTCTCGATGCCCAGCGAGTCGAAGGCTTCCGATACGTACGGCCGAGGATTGGGACCAAGATCGGGACCGATATCGTCCTGCGCGCCGATCACGACGACACGACTCGCAACGTCGGCGCCAAACCACTCGCGCAAGCGCTTCGGCAATTCAGTGGCGACCTCGATACCCGTAAAGCCGCAGCCGACAACGGCGACCGTATTGCGTGCCGGAGAATCCGGCAGCTTCGCGAGCGCAGCGAAATGCGCATCGAGCGCTACCGCGTCTTCAATACGATCGACCGAGAACGCGTGTTCCGCCAGCCCCGGAACCGGCGGCCTGCTCAACGCGCTGCCGCTGGTCAGCAGCAACCGGTCATACGCCAGCAAACGCTTTTGTCCGTCGGCCAGCGCAACGCTGAGCGTCTTCTCGCGAACCGAAATCTCGTCGACGCTGCCCTCGACAAATTTCACGCCCACAGCGTCGAGCAGCGGCAGCAGCGGTGCGGCCATCCGTTGCGGTTCGCTTTCGTACAGCCGCGGCCGGATCTGCAATTCCGGTTTCGGGGAGATCAACGTGATTTCAACGTCACCGCTTCCCACACCGGCCTTGTCAAGCACGCGAGCCGCACCCAGTGCACCCCACACTCCGGCGAAGCCGGCACCCACGATCAAGATTTTCTGCGACATGATTATTGCCTTCGGTTGGAAAACTGCAAATTCGACGACAGGCACCGAACTCGATGCAACGGGTGAACGGCGCGCCGACCGGCAGCGCACCGGCAGCCGCCCACCGCATGGCTGGCGACGCGGCGGCGCTCACGCTGTCGCATTACGTCCGGCAGCCGCGCATCCTCGCGACCGCGGTCGCGTTCTTCAGCTACAACTATGTGCTGTTCTTCTTCCTGAGCTGGTTCCCGAGCTACCTGGTGCGCGCGCATCACCTGAACATCCGCGAGATGAGCGTCGCGACCGTCGTGCCCTGGCTCGTCGGCATGATCGGCCTCGCGTGCGGCGGCGCGATCTCGGACGGCCTGTACCGGCTCACCGGCAACCTGCTGATGTCGCGGCGGATCGTGCTCGTCACCTGCCTGCTCGGCGCCGGCGCATGCGTCGCGTTCGCGGGCACGGTGAAGTCGACGCAGGGTGCGGTGGCGCTGATGTCCGTGTCGCTGTTCTTCCTGTACGTCACCGGCGCGATCTACTGGGCGATCGTGCAGGACGTCGTGCATCCCGAACGTGTTGGCGGCGTCAGCGGCTTCCTGCATTGCATGGGCAGTCTCTCCGGCCTCATCGGGCCGGCCGTGACCGGCTTCATCGTCGAGCGCAGCGGGTCGTTCGCGTTCGTGCTGGCCGGCGCGATCGCGCTGATCGGCGCGGTGCTGGCGGGCGTGTTCGTGCGTCATGCGCGGCCGGCGCATGTGCTGCGCGAGCGCACCGTGCATTGAACACGCGCGCCGCGTGGCCGATGCCGTCGGCGCGCAAACCTGCGACACCGGCGCCGTGTCGTTCGACGCCACGAGTCGGGGATCTGCCGCCGAAGCGCCAGGTCTCGGCGGCCCGTGAGCGAGCATCCGGCCCGCACGCGTCGACGCTGAGCGGCCAACCGCACGAGAACGCAGGAAGATTCCGGAAATCCGCACAGACGGCCTGCCGCCTCGTTCGGCAAATCAAGAAATCATCAACAAATTCAAAGGCTTGAAAAACAGACCTCACGCTTGCGCGTTGGCACCATAATTGCCTTCGTCCTGAAGCCGCACCGAGCGGCACGCTCATAACACTTCAGGAGACGCCATGGAGCCGACCTTTACCGAACCCGGTGCGCACGCACCGTCCCCCCGAGCTTCAGCGCAAGCGCCGGCGGCCTCAGCATCTGCCGACAAGCTGCGCCGCCTCAAATCGATCTTCTCGGGGTCGGCGGGCAATCTGATCGAGTGGTACGACTGGTACGTGTATTCGGCCTTCGCGCTGTATTTCGCCCATTCGTTCTTCCCGGCCGGCAACCAGACCGCCCAACTGCTGAACACCGCCGCCGTGTTTGCCGTCGGCTTCCTTGCCCGCCCGATCGGCGGGTGGCTGATGGGCGTCTATGCCGATCGCTACGGCCGCCGCCCGGCGCTGCTCGTATCGGTCGTGCTGATGTGCATGGGCTCGCTCATCATCGCCCTGTGCCCCGGCTACGACGTGATCGGTGTCGCGGCGCCCACGCTGCTCGTCGTCGCCCGCCTGCTCCAGGGGTTGAGCGTCGGCGGCGAATACGGCACGTCGGCCACCTACCTGAGCGAAGTGGCGACGGCGCGGGATCGCGGCTTCTATTCGAGCTTCCAGTACGTGACGCTCATTGCGGGCCAGTTGCTCGCGCTGGCGGTGCTGATCGTCCTTCAGCAGTTCGTGCTGACGACCCACCAGCTCGAAAGCTGGGGCTGGCGCATTCCGTTCTTCATCGGCGCGGCCGGCGCGCTCGCCGCGATGCGCCTGCGCGCGTCGATGGAGGAAACGGGCGAGTTCGAAAAGGCCCGCGGCGCGCAGAAGAAGCAGGAGAAACAGAATGCGCTGGCCGAGCTGCGCAAGCACCCGCGTGCGGTCCTGACCGTGGTGGGCCTGACGATCGGCGGCACGATCGCGTTCTACACGTACTCGATCTACATGCAGAAATTCCTCGTCAACACGGTCGGCATGAGCAAGCACGACGCGACGCTCGTGTCCGCTGCGTCGCTCGCGCTGTTCGCGCTGCTTCAGCCCGTCGTCGGCTGGATTTCCGACCGCATCGGCCGCCGCCCGGTCCTGATCGCGTTCGGCGTGCTCGGCACGCTGTTCACGGTGCCGATCATGACGGCCATCAGCCACACGCACGACGCATGGACGGCCTTCCTGCTGAACATGGCGGCGCTCGTGATCGTGTCGGGCTATACGTCGATCAACGCGGTCGTCAAGGCGGAGCTGTTTCCTGCGAAAATCCGGGCACTGGGCGTCGGCTTCCCGTACGCGCTGACCGTCTCGATCTTCGGCGGCACCGCGGAGTATCTGGCACTCTGGCTCAAACAGGCAGGTCATGAAACGCTCTTCTACTGGTACGTCACCGCGGCAATCTTCTGTTCGCTGCTCGTCTACGTCTGCATGCGCGACACCGGCAAGCATTCGCTCATCAAGGACTGACGCCGGCCGCGCCGCCTCGCCGCGCGGCGCCCGCACCGGGGGCGCCGCGCGATGAATGCGCGCACCGCCAGGCGGCTGCGCCGCACGACGGCCGCGCTCGCGATCGTCGCGTGCTGCGGCGCGACCGCGTGGTTGACCTACGTGCTCGCGCTGCGGCATTACGCGCGCGTGCACGTCGCCGAAGTCGCGCAGCGTGCGTCGTTTTATGCGCTGACGCTGGAATCGCAGCTCGCGCGCTACGAATCGCTGCCGCGCATCGCCGCACTCGAGCCCGTGCTCGCGCAACTGCTGGACGAGCCCGGAAACGCACGGTTGCGCGAGCAGGCCAACACCTATCTGAAGGCCGTGCAGACCAACGCGGAGCTCTCTGCCGCGTATGTCATGACCGCGGACGGCACCACGCTCGCCGCGAGCAACAGCGATGGACCGGGGAGCTTCGTCGGCGCGAACTATGCGTTTCGCCCCTATTTCTCGAGCGCGATGCAGCATGGCGTCGGGCGGTTCTACGGCGTGGGCAACACCACGGGGGAGGCCGGCTACTTCCTCGCGGTGCCGATCGAGGACCTTGCCCGTCCCGGGCGGCGCGCGATCGGCGCGGTTGCGATCAAGTCATCGCTCGACCGGTACGAATCCGCATTGACGAAAAGCGGCGACATCGTGCTGGTGATCGACGGGGACAACGTGACATTCCTGTCGTCCGTGACCGGCTGGCGCTATCGCGCGCTCATGCCGCTGTCCGCCGACTCGCGCCGCAAGCTCGACGAGACCCGGCAATACGGCGACGCGCCGCTCGGAACGATCACCACGCTCCCGCGCGGCACCCCGCAACGGGCCGCCCCGCCGGATCGGCTCCACGTCGCGCCGTTCGGCGGACGTCCCGACTGGTATCGCGTCGTGTATCGTCCGGTCGGCCCGCTCGGCTGGAAGGTCGCCGTGCTCGTCGATCCGGCCGACGACCGGCGCAGCGCGGCGTTCGCGTCCATCAGCGCGGCCGCCGCGACGGCGCTCGCGTTTGCGCTCGTCACGCTCGTCTGGCTCCGCAACAGCCGGAAGAAGGAGCGGCAGCATGCGCGCGTTGCGCTGCTGGAAGCGCAGCGCGACATCGAGCAACGGATCGCCGAGCGCACCGCCGAACTGACTCGCGCCAACGCAACGCTCGAAGAGAAGGTCGACGCGCTCGATGCGGCGCGACGCATCCTGCGCGACACGCGCGACACCGCGATCCAGGCCGGCAAGCTCGCTGCGCTCGGCCAGCTGGCGGCCGGCATCACGCACGAGCTGAACCAGCCGCTGGCCGCGATCATGACGCTGTCGAGCAACGCCGTGCGCATGACCGAACTGGGCCGCCCGGGCGACCTGACGCGCAACCTCGTGCTGATCAACGAGCTGGCCGAACGGATGGGCAGGATCGTCGCGCACGTGAAGGGATTCGCGCGGCACGAGGGAATCATCCGGGAGCCCGTGTCGATCGGCGAATCGCTGCGCCAGGCGCTGCTCCTGATCGAGCCGCACCGGAAGGCGGCGGGCGTGACGATCCGCGTCGAGCCGGTGCCGCCGGATGCCATCGTGCTGGCCAGTTCGATCCGGATCGAACAGGTGCTGGTCAACCTGCTCGCCAACGCGATCGACGCCAGTGCGACGGCCGTCGCGGCCCGCCAGGTCACGGTCACGGCGGACCTGTCCGGAGAATCCGTGCGCGTCGGCGTGGCCGACAGCGGCAACGGCATCGCGCCGGACGTCATGGCGCGCCTCTTCGAACCGTTCTTCACGACCAAACCGGCTGGAAAAGGCCTCGGGCTCGGGCTCGCGATCTCGCAGGCCATCGTCGACGAATTTGGCGGCCGCCTGCATGCGCGCAATCGCGACGAAGGCGGCGCGGTCTTCACGATTGAACTGCAACGCGTAACGAAAGCTTCACTATCGACATGACGATCCTGAACACCACGCACGGCGCACACGCCGTCTACGTGATCGACGACGACCCGGCAGTGCTGCTCGGCTGTGCGCAAGCGCTGAGGCTCGAAGGCATCGACGTCCGCGAGTTCGAGGACGCCGAAAGCGCGTTCGCCGCGCTCGCCGACGATCCACCGGCGGTGATCGTCAGCGATGTCCGGCTGCCCGGCATCGACGGTCTCACACTGCTCGACAGCATCAAGGCGCGCCCTGCGGAAGCCGACATACCCGTCATCCTGACGACCGGGCACGGCGATGTCGCGATGGCGGTCGGCGCGATGCGCTCCGGTGCGTACGACTTCATCGAGAAGCCGTTTCACTCCGACCGGCTCGTCGATACCGTGCGGCGGGCGCTGGCGCACCGCAAGCTCGTGATGGAGAACCAGAGCCTGCGCGCGCAACTGAGCAGCGAACGGCCGTTGCTCGGCCGCTCGCCGGCGATGCAGCGCATTCATGCGCTCATCGATGCGATCGGGCCCACGGGCGCCGATGTCCTGATCGTCGGCGAAACCGGCACCGGCAAGGAAGTTCTGGCGCGGGCGCTCCACGCGGCCAGCCACCGCCCGGGTCCGTTCGTCGCACTGAACTGCGCGGCGCTGCCTGAGGCAGTGTTCGAAAGCGAAATATTCGGTCACGAGCCGGGCGCGTTTACGGGCGCCCACCAGCGGCGCATCGGCAAGTTCGAATACGCGAACAGAGGCACGCTGTTTCTCGACGAACTCGAAACGATGCCGCTCGCGCTCCAGGCGAAGCTGCTGCGCGTGCTGCAGGAACGCAGCATCGAGCGGCTCGGCAGCAACGCGTCGATCTCGGTCGACGTCCGCGTGATCGGCGCCGTCAAGCAGGATCTCAAGCAACTGTCGGATCAGGGGCGGTTTCGCTCGGATCTGTACTACCGGCTCAATGTCGTGTCGATCGATCTGCCGCCGCTGCGGGACCGCGCGGATGATATTCCCGAGCTATTCTCGCACTTCGTACGCGCGGCGAGCGTCCGCTACGACAAGCCGGAACCGGCGTGGGCACCAGAGGACATGATGCGCTGGCAGCTCCATGACTGGCCCGGCAACGTGCGCGAACTCAAGAACGTGGCCGAGCGGTTCTGCCTGGGCGTTGACGACGGTCTGGCGCAACCGCCAGCCGGTGCCGAATCGCTCGCGTCGCGCATGGCGCGGGCGGAACGTGTATGCATCGAGGAGGCGCTGCGTAATGCAGGGGGGCAGGTCATCCGGGCCGCCGAGGCACTGGGCCTGCCTCGCAAGACGCTGTACGACAAGATCACCCGGCACGGGATCGACGCGACGACGTTTCGATAACTTTCAGTAGTCTTAATGGCATCGGCCCGAGGGCCGCTGCCTGAGCTGCCCAAGGTCCTGTTGGAGGAACTGGTCAAGGGACCCATGGCGCCCGCCGAGGTGCAGGACCTGATGCCGGCGTTCAACAAGGCGGCCATCGAACCCGCGATGGGCACCGAGATGAATCTGTATCCGGGCTCGCCAGGTTCAGGTGGGCGGCCAGCCCCGCATGAATCTCGTTGTTCAGCCGCGTGCGTTGCCGGACCCATTGTGAACGGCGTGAGATCTGGCGGCGCATCGCCAGCGTCGACTCGTCGGGCATCCAGACTTCGGGCAGGTTCCGAATCGTCTGATTAGCCACCTACCACACCGGATAGACTTGCGTTGGCCATGTCGCCTCTCGCCGACGAAGCCGCTTCGCGGTATCCGTCGGCAATTCTTGGCAACTCGATCCGCAGCGCTTCGAAATATCGACCGCTCAGAAATCGGCACTCGTGCCTGAGCATCCCATACAGGATAAAGTCGGTCCCGTCGTTCGCACCTGCGCGCATCACCCCCTCCTGCACAAAGCCGAGATGCTCGTCCAACCGCTGCGCGTCGTGATTGTCGGTCCGCACGAGACCTGTCACTCGCTTGCAGCGCAGTACCTTGAATGGATAGGTAAACACGGCACAGATGAACGCCGGTGTAATGAGATGGCGCGATCCGTCGAGCGCGAAATGCATCAGCACGTTGGGGCCGTTGTGCCCTTGAAAGACAACCCCCGCGACAATGCAACCATTCTTCTCGAGGCCGATCGTCGCATAGTCGTCGTAGCGACGCTCTCCAGTCCTGTCAGCGACGAAGCGCATGACTTCCTCACTGCGATCCAGCAGCACTCGGCGCATTGCATGCCCCTCCGGCTTGCCTCTTCATTTCGGCAATGGAATGCCGAATTGATTGAGTGTGGGATTGACGTTCTCGCCGAATGCTTTCTGATTCTGTGCTTTTTTCACTGCTTCCACGATCGCCAGTATGATGCCCGCGATCCCTGCAATCGCGGCGCCGACTGCGAGCACCGGAGCCGCCGCGGCCATTCCTCCTGCCACGGCGCCCATCAAGCCTTCGGCCACGCCCGTGCCGGCCTCTGCGCCGACTACCGCTCCCTCGGTTCCGGCCAGTACACCCTCCACGCCTTCCGCAATGCCCGTTGCCGCGCCTTCCGCGCCCGTTACCGCGCCTTCCGAAGCGCCTGTAACCGCACCTTCCGCAACGCCCGTTACCGCACCCTCCGCTCCATCGACGGCGCCTGTCGCCGCCTCTCCTATACCCTCCGCGGTACCTTCCACTGCGCTGTCCACCGCACTCTCCGCAGTTTCCGCACCATCAGTGATGCTCTCCGTCGCATCCGTCGCCTCCACGCCCTCTTCATTCCCCAACTTGCCCAGTCTCTTTGCGTTCTTTTCCGCTTCGTCGAGTGCGTCTTTCACCTGGTTTGTGGTATTACGAGCGGAAACCTGGTTCGTGCCGTTTGCACTGGCCATTCCACCTTCCCCTTCGGAATCTCTCACGAGGCCGCCCGCCTGCTCCAACGTCGCGTCGAGGTTCTGCATCTCCGGCGGCACCGTTTGGTGCAGATAGTCGTTCGTCGCCGGATCATTCGCCAGCATCATGATGTCTTGCTTCAGCGCAAGCACCGTTGCGGTAACATCGCGCAGCTTGTCAGCGCCACCCGCTTGCACGTCGACCAGCGTCTCCATCAGCTTGACCATCACCGCAGCTTTTTGCTGCGGGGAATAGTTTTGCGGATTGGCGAAGATGTCCTGATCGAGCTTGCTGATGTCGGTGCCGGCCGTGATGTTCTCGAGGCTCGCTTTCTCCAGGAATGCATGTTCGGTCGAATCGCTGGTCGGCGCGTCCTTCGTGATGAAGTGATGCAGGTTATTGGCCGAAAAGATGTCGTCGACCTTTTCGGTCGCCTTGTCGTCGCCGGCGCGATCAAGGTCATCGAATGCCCCACTCGTCGACCACGCCTTCGCGGCGCTTCTCAGCGCCGAACTGAAACCCTCATTCTTTTGCAGATCGGCAACTTGCTGTTTTGTCGTCAGACCGCCGCCATTGTTTTTACCGCCGGTGGAATAGCTGTGGTTCTTTCCGCTCGACTGGTGTCCCGCCGACTCGCCAACAATCGGCTCATAGGCTTCCAGCAATGCGGCCGCACGGACTGTGTTGAGCGCATCCCGGCCAGCCCTCGGATGGTCCTTCTGATACGCCTTCACGTCATCGTCCGCCTTGGCGAGATTCGCCTCGACGTCCTTTAGCAGATCTCCGACCTTGTTCCGATCGACGCTGCCATCAGGCTTTAGCCCACCGGTGTTCTGCATCGCGGTCTTCAGCGATGGATTATCGTTGACGAACTGCAGCGCAGCCGCGGTCTGTGCCGCAGACGGCTGTCGTTCTCCGGACAGAATTTGCATCGCGGCCAGCGGCCGCTCGAGCGACATGCCCTGACCAAGGGCAGCAAGATCGGACCACCGGTCCCGGTCCGCCTGGTCGTACATCTTGGTGTAGTCGTCGAGCGGAGCGTATTGCGCCGCTCGGAAATCGACGTTCTGGTGCCGTGCCGTCGCAATACCGCCCTGCAACTGACGCGCCATCAGGTGATGAAGCTGTGCTTCGACACTCTGTAGCGCCTCGGCGGCCGGACCGGGCACATTTTCGTAGCCGGTCAAATCGACGGGTTGCCTGTTCGTCGCAAGAGTCGGTGAGATAGCCATGAAACGCAGGAATCCTTATATATTGATGCCCGTACGTACCTGAATGTCGATCGTCCACTGGTTCGCTTCGAATTCCGGCTTGCCACGGCCTCATACGTGGGTTTGGGTCGACTACGCCACGCGATTCCATAGGGCGCCGAACGCAACGCCGGCACGCCACATGCCGACCTGGAACGAGGCTCGTGACGGTGGCGGGCCCGTGTCGTCGCGAGGCAAGGATCCGGCGAACCCCGACGCTACGCGCGGGCGTCCGCCGCCACCTTGCTTCACCCGCATACGGCCGGGTTACGCGTTGTCGTCGGATGCTGAATCCGCCGGGTCAGCGCCCGAGATCGAACTGGCAGCCGTTTGCGCCTTCGCCGCCTGCGCGACGGCACTGTTCATCGCGTCGATCGCACTCTGCAAGCCGCCAGAATTCACGCTGGCTTCCGATTTCGCGCCGGCAGTCAAGCTGGGGCCAGCCGCCATGACCGGGGCGCCAGCCAGGATGGGGCCGGCAACCACTTTCGTGTCAGCCGCCGCGAAAGAATCAAGCCCACCCTGGGCCGCCCACTGGAAGTTGGCGATCCCCGAAATACCATCGGCGCCCGCAACGTCATGCGTTTCGAGCTGCCGGTAAGCATCCGGGTTGGCAAGCATGAACTTTGCGGCCTTCGACACGTCCCCAGGTGTTCCCGAAGACGGATTCATCGCGAGCTGGTAAAGCCTGCTCGGATCGACCGTGCTGATCCCGTTCTGGCTCATGTAACTGCCGAGCGCACCCGCGGCCGACTGAGCGGTCATCGACGCATCATTGAGTTCCGCCTTGCTCCCGAGCTTGACTTCCTCAGCCGAGCCCGTATCGGCCGTCCGCGCAGCCGAACTCGAATCGAGTCCGCCCTGCGCCGCCCATTGGAAGTTGGCAACCCCCGAAATACCGTCGGCACCCGCAACGTCATGCGTTTCGAGCTGCCGGTATGTATCCGGGTTGGCAAGCATGAACTTGGCGGCCTTCGACACGTCCCCAGGTGTTCCCGAAGACGGATTCATCGCGAGCTGGTAAAGCCTGTTCGGATCGACCGTGCTGATCCCGTTCTGGCTCATGTAACTGCCGAGCGCACCCGCGGCCGACTGTGCGGTCATCGACGCATCATTGAGTTCCGCCTTGCTCCCGAGCTTGACTTCCTCAGCCGAGCCCGTATCGGCCGTCCGCGCAGCCGAACTCGAATCGAGTCCGCCCTGCGCCGCCCATTGGAAGTTACCGATCCCCGAAATGCCGTCGGCACCCGCAACGTCATGTGTTTCGATTTTCTGGTAAGTATCCGGGTGGTCGAGCATGAATTTTGCGGCTTTCGATACGTCCTCAGGCGTTCCCGAAGACGGATTCATCGCGAATTTGTAGAGCAGATCCGGATCAACCGCGTGCATGTTGTTCTGGCTCATGTAACTGCCGAGCGCGCCCGCAGCCGACTGCGCGGTCATCGTCTCGCGAGAGCCACCGCCGGCGCCGTCTCGCTTCTGCAACTGCTGCCCGAGAAGCCCCATGATCTGCTGATCCAGACCGGAGATTTGCGACCGAGCATCCGCACCGTCCGCCCGACCACCCAGCTCGACAACAACGCAATTGCGATTTACCGTGCCTACACTCATTTCCGCCTCCGTCAAAGTCAATGCATCAATCGTTCGCCAACCCAACTGCGATGCCGCTCTTGCGACTGATACCCATATTAGTCAGGATGCGGCGTTGACGAACCCGCCAACCCGAAACGCATCATCGAAACACGAATGGAAACCGGATCGACCACCTCACGTTTCGAAGGGGACATGAACGACTGTTCCGGTGCCTGCGAAATGCTGCCACCTCCATTGCTCGGCCCCGTCTTTCATGCCGCACCGACTCGACACGGTTACGGAGCACAAAGCTCACATGTCCGGGTCGATGATCCGCGGCGACAACAGGAACACGCGCTCCATGTGATTTTGCGAGTCGCTGTTGTATCGGAACAGCGCGCCAAGCAATGGAATCTTTGACAGCCAAGGCACGCCTGTCACGCCGTTTGCACGCTTGTCTGTACTGTATCCTGCGATCAGCAGGCTTTGCCCCTGACCGACGAACGCTTGCGTATTGATTTCGCTGCTCGTGATGACCGGGAGGTTATCGACCTGGTCGCCCGTCAGCTGTCCGTCCATCACGTGAACATTCATCTTGATCCGGGTCTCGCGACCGTCTTTCACGATCATCGGGAGAACGCGTAGCGAGACACCAGTCGACACGCTGTAAAGTTCCGCCGACGCATAACCCGCCACTCTAACGAAGAAGCGCGTCGTGTTGTCCATCACGGCCTCCGAGTTGTCGAGCGTCGCGACAAGTGGCGATGCGTCGATCTTCACCTTCGACGTCGACTGCAGCGCGTTCACGCGCGCCATCAAATATCGAGCCGCGTCGCCGACGACTGCCGTGACTGACGCGCCGACCGGCGTTGCATTGACAATCGCGTTGCCCGCGAGCTGCGTCGTGCCGAATTGCGGATTGACCTGGCCATTCAAATAGCTGTTTTGCGCCGTCTTGCCCGTGCCTGTCTGAATATCGCCGTGGCTGCTATGCGCGCTCCAGTCGACACCAATCTCCCGAAGCACGTCATCGTCGATCTCCATGATATGCGCCTGGATTTCTATGAGCTTGGGTTGTACGTCGAGCTGGCGAATAAGCGGCGCGTACTGTGCGAGGCGATCTGGCATGTCACGGATCAACACCGAGTTGGTCATCGGGTCGGGCTGGATGATCGGCAATTCGTCGCTCCCCTCAGACCGGTCGTCGGTCTGGGGCGGGCCGCCCGCCGAGGCACTCCTCGATCCCCCGCTGTCACCGCCACTCGGTATCCCCTTGGCGAACGCGTCGCCGCGCCCCCCTCCCTTCATGCTCGGCGGCAATGGCGGCATCAGCCGGTTGTCACCGTATGCGCCGCCCGACACGTCGTTCATTGACTGCACACGCTGCACGCCGGGGCCGGCGGTCGGCTGACTGGTTCCCGTCCTTCCACGCACCCGGTACAAATTCGCCAGCACAGTCGCGATCCCAGGCATGGTCACCGCGTTTCCGTCGATTTGCACGTTGCGATCCGCCGCCCACGCGTGCTTCAGCTTGAAAATACGGATCGTCGAACCGTTCCGACGTCCGGTAAGCGTGTCGAGCCGCTGCGCGATATCGGTGACGATCTGAACGAATTGCACCGGGCCACTGATGAGTACGGTACCGGATGCCTCGTCGTAGTAGACCGGAAATCGCTTGTCATCTATGCCGATCTGGCGCAAAGCGGAACGCAATTCACCGATCGAGGCGTGATCGAGCGGCAAGACTTGCCGCGTCATATCGTTCGCATTTGTTATAGACAAGATATTGCCGTCGTAGAACCACACGAATCCGAAAGTCGCTGCGAGCGTGTCGAGGAATCGCTGTGGCGACAGGTCGAATCGGCCCGTGACCGTCCCTTGAACGTTGCCGGCGATCGACGTCGCGACGCCTTGACTCGCGGCGAAATCTCTCAGCACGTCCTTCAGATCCTTTCCTTCCAGCGCGACGTGCACTATCGTGCTCCGCCATCGCACCGGCATCGCGTTCGCAGCGTTGATTCCGGTGGTGCAAAGTGTCGCGACACACCACGCCGCATATAACAGTGCTTTCGCTTTCATCATTATTTCGCGTTGGGGTTGGGAGAGAGGAATCGGACAGGATCAGCCCGCGAGCGTCTCCGAAGGAGTCTCGTCGAACTCCTTCCGGTAGGCGATGACGAGTGTCGACCCATTCTGAACACCCCATTTTCGGCCTGCCGCCTTTACGCTCCGCTCGCCGGTCAACGTGATATCGACAAGTTCCGTGCGGATCCGCCCCATTCTCTGGGAGCGAATCAGTTCACGTGGCGAAAGCCCAAGGTAGATCTTGAACGCATTCTGCAGTGCACGCTCCGTGACGCCGATCTCCGCCGCGATCTCCCGAACCGAAAGGTCGCTACGACTGAGATTCTGGAGAATATAGTGATAGGCGCGACGATATTTCAATGGCAACCGCGCAGTCACGTCGTCGGATTGAGGTGGCTGCTTCAGTTCCTGACCAACAAGGAACGGCTTGCTCATCAGCGCATCCTCACGCAAGCATTGCATCGCCACGAGGGCGTAGCGCCTGTATAAGCTCAAGGACTCCTGAGCGTGATCCTGTGCCAGACGTATCTTGGCCGCGCAATAGAAGTATTCCAGATAGCGGCGGCTCAATTCTCCGCCATGCAATGTCTCGGAAATCGGTTCCAACGCAAAATGAGCCAGATTTGGCGCGTTGCCTGCAAGCAAGGCGAGCGCAATTTCAACGCGCAGCGTGTACCGAAAGCCGACGAAGCCCTGCTCTCCCGCGGCATCGCAATACCGCACCAAGTCGGCGAGCGCTTCTCGATTTCCCGCAGCTACGCATCTCAACTTCAACAGATACGCGACTCGATCGCGCAGCAGCGGCGCCTCGACGGAGATGGCAGGTTCCAGCACACCGCGCGCGCGATCCGCCAGGCTCATTGGCTGCGCAGATTGCCAGTACACGTGATCGCTGAACGTCGAATTTCGGCGTAATTCGATCTGCACGACAAGATCGAAGCGCAATACGGCGATAAAGTCTCGCCAGCGCACGCATGTATCGTCGAATTGTCGTTCGACGATCTTCTCGATCGACTCGATCACGTCAAACGCATCGTCTATCCGTCCCATTTCATACAGCGCACAGGCAATCCCGAAACGCGCCTCGGCCAACTCGCCTGCCTGAATGTCGGGCTCGTCACATATTCGGTAAAAACATGCGAGCGCGGTGGTGACCCGGTGTCGGAACAGCGCCTGCCACGCGGTGTTCCGGCAGGTCGTGATGCGAATCTTGTAGTTCGAGTCACGAATTTTCCGCTGGGACCGCCGATAGTTTTCTTCGGCCTCGGCTTCGAAGCCAAGCACCAATTGTAGGTCAGCGTGCAATTGCAGATCGGATGATGTCCGCTTCGACGCCGCCGTCTCGTCGAGCCATTCGCTGGATCTCTCGAGCGCCGCCTCGAATTCGCCCTCGAGAACCAACGCCAGATGCGACCGTAACCGCGTCGACGCGTCCGCACCAAACGGATTCAAGGCCGATGCCATTGGAAAGTAGAGCATTGAGAACATGACATGACTCCTTGCCTAGTCAGATGTGACGCTTTCGCCAAGCCGAACCGCGAGTCGTCAATATAGTCTCCGTGAAACCAGTGGATTCTCAACCTCTCTGAACAAGAGACGAATCTGACAAGACTGCATGATTCACGCTTGGGGCCCGAGCACGGCATACGCCACCATTTTTTGTCAGTCGTGCGACATGACATGCGACCACTCGCGAAGTTGCTTTGACAGCGTCGACAGCGTGACCTGCTCACGCGCCTGATCAACGAACATACCGACGAACAATGCGAGCATCAGCACTGTTATCGCTCCCTTGACAGGCTGACTCAAGCCCATGAGATCGAGCTTCGAAGCCGACTTCGCAGCGAAACCGAACGCGAGATCGATCAGCAGAAGGACAAGCATCATCGGCGCGGCAAGCTTCGTGACCATTTCCATCAAGCTGTCGGTCTGCTGCACCGCGAACGCCTCGAGAAGCGCCGGCATCCGGGGGAGCGCAAGCGTAATCGGCCACCAACGATACGATTCATATAGCGTACCGAGCAGAAACGTCATGCCGCCAAACACCCAGAATGCAACCGTCGCGACTTGGGTCAGCAGCATCGCCGTCGGTGTCGACTGCTCCCCACGCGAGGGATTGGTAATCTGCACGTTGTTGTATCCCGTCAGATCGTCGATATAGCAGCCCGCGCCTTCGACCGCCCAGAACACCGTGGACGCGGCGATTCCGACGACGGTTCCGATCAGCGCCTCTCGCAGACCGGTCACGATCAGCGGCGCGCCGTGCAGCGTCTGCACGAAGCCGGCCGGTTGTCCGTATGCGACGTACGATCCAAACAGGAGCACGATCGCATTGCGCACGAGGCCCTGCGACAGCCCGTCGGCCGTCGGCGGGAAGACGGACATGACGATGAAGAGACGAACCGAGCAGATACAGAGCAGCGTAACGTCATCGAGCAGCGCGCCGGCCCAACCCTGCAGCGTGAAGAGCGCGGAAGTCACGCCCCCCTCCTGTTCCGCATGCGCCGCGCAAGAGCCGCCTCTTCCATCTCCTCGTCGAGCGCCTCGTCGCCGGCCCGCTCGTCATTCCGGCGAATCCGGGCGATACCCTCGTCGCAAGCATCGATTCGGCCCAGATTGCGTGCGATCTCAAGGTTCTTTTCCTCGATAGCGGCGGCGAGCGCATCGAACGCGGCCCGCAGCCGCGCCTTCTCGATTTCGAGCGCATGCAGACACGCCCCAGCGACGTCGAGATACGCTCGATATGCCGTCAGCTCGTCAAGCGAGAACGAGTCGGTTCCAGTTGTCAGCGTGTCGATTCGGGCCTCGTGGCAATGCACATCGGCCGCTTTCAGCTCGACTTGACATGCCGCTTCTTTCAGCATCATTTCGAGCGATTGCAACTCTGCGCGCTGCGCGGCAAGCTCCTCGCGCAATGTCGCGTCCAGCCTGCGGCGCCTTTCGCTCGCCCGCGCAAACGCCACTGCGCGACGGTCACGCATCATCGATTTCGCGCTCCCCGCCATCAACTCGTCCCGCACAATGCATGCAGCCGGGCAACGGTGTCCTCGGAGGCCGCATATTCGTCCGTCCGTTGCGAAAAGAACGACCTAATCGCGTCAGCTCTCGCGATCGCCTCATCCGCAACTGGATTCGCACCCGCCTTGTACTCTCCAATCTGCAACAAAACCTCCACCTCCCGGTGTTTGGCCATCAGTTCCCGAATCCGTGCCGACGCGCGCATGTGCCCATCGTCGACAACGAGCGGCATCACACGGGACAGGCTCCCCAATACATCGATTGCCGGATACTGGTTTTTTGCCGCGACCTCCCGCGACAGGATCATGTGGCCGTCGAGAATGCCGCGCACTTCCTCGGCAACGGGATCGCTGCCGCTTTCATCCTCCGCGAGCACGGTATAGAGCGCCGTGATCGATCCCGTTTTACCCATTCCGGCGCGCTCCAGCAGGCGCGGCAGTTCGGCGAAGACCGACGGAGGAAAACCTCGCCGCGCAGGCGGTTCGCCGGCTGCAAGACCGATTTCGCGACCGGCTCGCGCAAAGCGCGTCAGCGAGTCCATCATCAGCAGCACGCGTCGCCCCCGGTCCCGGAAATATTCAGAGATCGCTGTCGCCGCATAGGCCGCCTTCGCCCGCTCCATCGACGAGCGATCCGATGTCGCGCAGACGACGACCGAACGCGACATGCCTTCAGGTCCGAGAATCAATTCGATGAACTCGCGCACCTCTCGGCCACGCTCGCCGATCAAGGCGATCACGTTGACATCACACGCGGCGCCGCGTGCAAACATGCCCAACAGCGTGCTCTTGCCAACGCCCGCCGGCGCGAAGATACCCATACGCTGTCCCTCGCCGAGCGCCATCATCGCGTCGACGACTCGCACCCCTGTAGGCATCGTCGCGTCAATCATTCGACGGCTCATCGGATCGGGCGGCGCCGCGATCAGCGGCCGCAGCGTTTCCGAGGTAAGTGGCGGACCGCCGTCGAGCGGCTCTCCGAGGCCGTCGATCACACGGCCAAGCAGCGCGTCGCCGACCGGGATCGACAACGGATGGCCGAGCCCGATCACATGAGTAGTGCGCGAAATTTGCTCGAGTTGCGAGAATGGCGAAAGCAGGGCCACGTCACGCGTAAAACCGACGACTTCCGCCCGTTGCAGCAGCTTGCCTTCGCACGTTCTGAGCTCGCACAGTTCTCCGAGTGCGACGTCGAGCCCAGACACCTTGATCAGGGTGCCGATAACTTCGAGAACCCGGCCCGTGCGCACGACACCCGAAACCGCGAGAATTTCCCGCTCGATCGCATCTGCCAGGCGACTGAACTCGGCCGTGCTCAAGGATTCGCTCGCGTTCATGTCCGCGCTCCGCGACTCGCGTCCGTTCCCGCCGCACTCTGCCCGGTTTCGTGCCTTTCGTACCCTTCATCCCGATCCGGCGTGGTGTCGATCGATCCGTCGCCGTGCATCGTATCGACGTCATCCGCACGGGCTTCCTCCATCGAGCGCTTGAGCGCACGCGCAACGGCGCCGCGCATCGCACGCAGCTGGGTATCCAGGCTGGCATCGACTGCGCCGAAGTCCGACTCGCATAGGCAACTGCCAGGAGCAAGCCGTTTATCCGCCACCACCGACATCGCGATCGGGCGGCCAAACTCGCGCCAGCGCGCCTCGAACGTGGCAAATATCGCCGTCGCTTGCTCAAAATCGTTCTCGTGTACGACGACACGCAAATATGTCGCACCATCCACGATTCGCTCGACCGAAGCAAATGCCCGCTCGAACAGCGTTTCGCGGCTTTCGGCGCGTACGATTTGCTCGACCGCCGATGCGACGATGTCCGCCAGCCGTTCGCGCATCCGGAGTTGGAGCTGGTTCTGTACGTCCGCGACGTCGGCAAGGCGGTCGAGCCACTTGCCGAACGCTTGATCGTAGCCGTCTCGATAGCCACGCTCGGCGGCCGCGTCGTATTCGCTCCGTGCGGCGGCGATCATCTCTTCCGTTCTCGCCGCCGCCTCCGCAACGACGCCCGCTGCCTCTTCACGGGCGGCAGCGAGCACCGCATCGCGATCCTCGTCAAGCGCCGCGTAAGCTGACTCGATCGACATCAATGCACCGAAATGTTCGCGCGGCACGACGTCGCCGCAAAAACCAAGTCGAGCGCAGCTACTCGGCTTGAGCTGCCCGATATCCGCGACCTGTGGACGCCTCAACCAAATACCCATGCGTACTCCGGCAATAATCGAGGAAGTCGCTCGAAGAGCTGCTCGCTGCCGAATGCGTCGAACCGTGCGGGCAATTCGACCAGCCAGCGAGGTACGACCAGACTGCGCGGCAAGGCAAGCCGCCTCAATGTAATCGTGTCCGAGGGCGGGTCCGCGCCGATATCGCGCAACAGCAGTATCCAACCCTCGATAGACAGCGTCAGTGCATCATGAGACACCAGCGGAGGCATCCTGATGGCCGTCTTCAACCATCCAGCATCCGCAATGCCAATCGAATGCGAGTCCTGCATGAAGATGTCCGGGTGAACGCCTGTCCATGCCGAGATTTGCGATCGCGTCTGTTTATCGATCAGGAGCCGCACTTCCGCACTCCGCAGCGACAGCGCGCGCATTCTCAGTATGGCGAGTCCGAGCTCGTGCGGCAGCACGTCCAGCAGCGCCAGATTCGGTATTCGCGCGGCAACGACCGAACCCGGTGTCGGCTTCCGCAAGGCCGGCTCGAGCAGCATGTCGAGCGACGGCCGCGTCACACCTGCAGCGCGTGCGATCGCTTGCGAGTATGTGTCGCGCGTGCCTTCGCCAGCCTGCTCGAGCGTCGTCCGCCAGGCAGCGTAGCGCGCGTCGCCGACGCCGAGGACTGTGCAAGTCCACGACGGATCGGCACAACATACGGCTTTCGCGAAATTGCGCCGGTAGCTGTTCAACAAGGCCGCAGCACGCTGTTGTGGCGGTGAGCTCGATCCGGCGACCATACACTGGGCCTCACTCAGTTTGTCCGCTGACGGCGGCGCAAGTGCGCGGCAAGTTCGGCAACACGCCCGCGCCACTGCAGTCCGCTGCCGACCTCATGTGTGCCCGCCATCTCCCGATGGCGCAACAGCAGAATGAGCAACGCCGCCGCCACGACCGACACTGCTCCGAACCCCAGAAGAACGGCCAGCCAGAGCGGTATGGACGACATCGCAGGATGCGGTCGCGCAAGATCGACAGAATCCGCGGCCACCGCCGTCACGCTGACCTGGTCGTAGGTCAAACCCTCCACGCTGTGCGTGACGAGCGTCTTGATCTGCGGAATCAGCGCGCCGATGTCGGCGCTCGACCGATACTTGATGAACACGGCTGCTGATGACGGTTTGACCGTCTGCGCAAGCGGGTCGTTATTCGGAAGCACGATCTGCACACGCGCAACCAGCACACCATCGATCCTCGACAGTGTCGACGACAGTTCCTGCGACATCCCGTAAATAAAGCGGATTCGCTCCTCGGTCGGCGTCGAAACGAGGCCATCCTTTTTGAAAAGGTTTCCGAGGTCATCGAACTTGCTGCGCGGCAAACCGCGCGCGCGCAGTACCTCCATCGCCCGAACAAGTTGATCGCCATCGACGTCAAGCTTCCAATTCTTGCCGCCGTCCATCGTCTCTTTCGATGCGTCGACGCCATTCTCGAGGAGCGCGACCACCATCTCATTGACGTCCTGCTCCGACAGGCCGGTGTACAACTCCTTCTTGCAACCGGCGAGTTGAAAGCTCAACGCCAACACGCAGAGAAGCCGCGCAGCAAGTCCGTAAGTCGACATGCGTCCAGATATCATTCTTTGCAGTCCATCAGGCGGCCACCGACTCGGGTGTCACTGGTTTTTCATCAACGTCTCGATCGCAGTTTTCGATGAGTTGACGACACTCATCTTCGCCTCCATGTCAAGCTGGGTACTCGCGATCTCGTAAGTCAGGCGAATTGTCTCGACGTTCACCTCACTCAGGCTGAGCATAGGTGCTCGTCGCTCGACATCCGCGACGTCGTTGACGCTATGCTGAATTTCCGCGTCCTGCGCTGCCGCAAGCCTTGAGACCGTCTCCAGCCCCGCGTTCTGCGACGCGTGCACAGGTTCCATCGGCGCTTTCCGCATCAATGCGCTGAATTTCTCCGCCAAATGGGTCTGCGTATTTCCCGCAGTTCCATTCGTGAGTTGCTCAAGCGACATTTTCAGCGCGGTACGACTGACGTCCACGGTCATATCTGATCTCGAAAATTGGGGGTGTCAGAGCCCGCTCATGCGCGCAACGTGGCGCCGTACTGTGCTATTTCGATCCGCTCCGTCACCGGCTGCACTTCCTCCTGCGTCGACTGTTCAAGCTCGGCATTCAGTTCGCGAACCGACTGCGGCGGAACGAACGGGCCACCATTTCGATTCGCCTGTACTGCCTTCACCAGATCCTCGCGCGCCTGAAGCGCCTTGACGAGCACCAACGTGTCATCGTTCGGATTGTTCGCCAGCGCCTCGGCAGCGTGCTGTTTCCACGCGTCATCGCCCTTCGTCGACAGACAGAACGCAAGCAGGGCTTTCCCATAGCCGAAATGCGGCGCAGTGGCACAAACGTCGGACAGCGTGCGGATGGCATCATCCCATCGTTCGCAAGCCATGCACAGAACACCATCGAGCATCTGAATTTCGGCCACATTCGGTCGCATCACCCGCAACGCATCGAGAATCAGTTCAATGTCGTACGGGTCCGCCGTCACTTTCGGAAAGGTCCGTAGAAGCGCGGTGGACACCGTCTCGATCAACCCGCCGACAATTTCGGGGCGGCATTGCATGTATTCCGGCGCATCGGCTTTCATTTCCTACCCTCCTGAACCTGAAATTCATTTGATCGACACGGCGCGCCCGACGTGCCGCGATACCCGACTCAACCTTACCAATCTTCGAGTCGCGACGTCACCGCTATTGCGAAATGGATACGGCAAACGCGAAATCGATGCACATTTCATGTGATAGATGTTCGCAGTGCTTCGCAAATTGATCATCGAATTCGTGCAGGCGATTCGTCGTCCAACCTGCAACTGGTAAGGTATCTTCGAACGGCGCACCGAGCGCAGATTCCGTATTCGACAGCCGAGCCGACGCATGAGCGACGAAAAGACCGAGGAACCTACCGACAAGAAGCTGCGTGACGCGCGTAGGGACGGTGAAGTATCCCGCAGTACGGATCTCTCTGACGCCGCGTCGATGTCGGCCGCGGTTCTATTCCTGGTTGCGGCCGCCGGTCATTTCGGCGATGCGATGCGCGCGCTCGTCGAGGGTGCGCTGGCGTTCGTTTTCGCCGATCACTCGCTCGCCGAGATGACCGCGCGACTCTACGAGCTCAGCGGCGTCGCGCTATGGGCGATCATACCGCTCCTGTTCGTCGCGGCGCTCGCAGGCGTCGGCGGGTCGGTCCTGCAGGTTGGACTGCAGATATCGCTGAAACCGGTCATGCCGAATATCGGCGCACTCAACCCGTCCGAAGGACTGAAGAAGATTTTCTCGCCGCGTACCGCGATCGAGTCCATCAAGATGGTCATCAAGGCCATGATCGTATTCTGCGTGGGGTGGAAAACGATCGTATGGCTGTTCCCGCTCATCGCCGGCTCGCTGTATCAATCGCCGCTCGACCTTTCACGAATACTTTGGGAGATTGTGGCGAAGTTGCTGATGGTAGTGGCCGGTCTATTCGTTCTGGTGGGTGCGGCCGATGTGAAGATCCAGCGCTTCATGTTCATGCAAAAGATGAAGATGACGAAGGACGAAGTAAAGCGCGAATCCAAAAACGACGAAGGTGATCCGCTTCTCAAAGGCGAGCGCAAGCGGATTGCACGCGAACTGGCGACTGCTCCGCCACAGCGTCAGGTCGCGCATGCGAATTTCGTCGTCGTCAATCCAACCCACTACGCGGTCGCGGTTCGCTACGCTCCCGACGAACATCCGCTACCCCGCGTGATCGCAAAGGGCGTCGACGAAGCGGCCATTGCATTGCGGCGGACCGCGCAAAACGCGAACGTACCCATCATCGGCAATCCACCTGTCGCGCGCGCGTTGTTCAAAGTCGGCGTCGATGATCCGGTACCCGAAGAACTGTTCGAGATAGTCGCGGCAATTCTGCGCTGGGTCGACGCGATCGCCCCGCGTCGGAATGATCAGGACTGACTCGCCGGAGCGCCCATGTTCAAATCGTTGAAATTGCCCGCAGGTGGCGAAATCGGAATCGTCGCCCTGGTCATTGCAATCATCTCGTTGATGATACTGCCGCTTCCGCCTGCCGTGATCGACCTGCTGCTCGGAATCAATATCACGATCAGCGTTACGCTGCTGATGGTGACGATGTACGTCCCGGACATAGCCGCGCTGTCCGCGTTCCCGTCGTTGCTGCTGTTCACGACGCTGTTTCGGCTGTCGCTCAATATCGCGTCTACCAAGTCGATTCTGCTGCATGCAGAGGCGGGCAACATTATCGAGAGTTTCGGCCAGCTTGTCGTTGGCGGCAACCTCGTCGTGGGCCTGGTCGTATTCGCAATCATCACGACCGTGCAATTCATCGTGATTGCGAAAGGCTCCGAGCGTGTTGCAGAAGTTGGCGCCCGTTTCACGCTGGATGCGCTGCCCGGCAAGCAGATGAGCATTGATGCCGATTTACGTTCCGGCCTGCTGACCGCCGACGAGGCGCGGAAGAAGCGCGCGACGCTCGCGGTCGAAAGCCAATTGCACGGCGGGATGGATGGCGCGATGAAGTTCGTCAAGGGTGACGCGATCGCCGGCCTCATCATCACGATGATCAACATCGTCGCGGGAATTGCGGTCGGCGTTGCGTATCACGCGATGTCGGCGGGCGATGCGGCGAACCGCTTCTCCGTGCTGTCCATTGGCGACGCGATGGTGTCGCAGATTCCGTCATTGCTGCTGTCCGTCGCCGCAGGCGTGATGATCACGCGAGTCACGGACGAGCGCGACCCGAAGCGCCGCTCGCTCGGCGACGAAATCGGTCATCAGCTCGGTTCGAGCGCTCGCGCCTTGTACTTTGCGGCGTTTCTTCTGCTTGGCTTCGCCGCCGTACCGGGATTTCCCGCGGCGCTGTTCGTCGTGCTCGCCGTCGCGCTCGCATTCGCTGGCTATCGACTTTCACGAAAGGGCTCGCCATCTTCTGGTGCGGCTCACGGACCAGGGCAGGAGGCACTGCGTGCGATGCAGCGTTCCGGCGCAAAATCGGACGTCCCTCCGATCCTGCCTCGTGCTCCCCAGTTCGCTTGCGCTGTCGGCGTTCGGATCGCGCCGGATCTTGCGTCCAGTCTTGCGCTGCCGAGACTCGACGAAGCGCTCGACCTCGAGCGTGCACGCCTGCAGGACGAACTCGGCCTTCCTTTTCCCGGCGTGACGATGTGGATTCATCCAACGCTCACCGCGGCATCCTTCGAGGTACTGATCCACGATGTGCCGCACCTTGCCGTTACGCTTCCGGCCCATAAGACCATGCTGCCGCAAGAGCATCACCTTTCGACCGCTCACACCGTACTGACAGAAGCACAGAAGGAGCGTCGCCGGCACTTGATCGAACAAGGTGAAACCGGCCCACCAATCGACGCAGGGGGTCAGGCGACCCATTGGATCGACGAACAGACTGTCGCGGCGAAAGACATCGTATGGCGCGCCGAACAGATAATCGCGTACGCGTCGGTTGCTGCGATACGCACTCATGCGCCGCTTTTTCTTGGTATCCAGGAGGTTCAATGGATCCTCGATCAGATGGCGACTGACTCCCCGGGGCTCGTCTCCGAAGTGCTGAAGATCCTGCCGTCTACGCGGATTGCCGACGTCCTGCGTCGCCTGCTCGAAGAACAGATATCGATCCGCAATGTGCGTGCGATCATGGAAAGCCTGATCACGTGGGGAGCGAAGGAAAAAGACATGTTGATGTTGACCGAATACGTTCGCGGCGACCTGTCGCGCTTTCTCGCCCATCGTGCAGCGCAAGGCGAACGCGTGTTGTCCGCCGTCCTGTTTGACCTGCAGGTGGAACAGCACATCCGCCAGGCGATCAAGCAAACGCCGACAGGCAATTTCCTCGCGCTGCCCCCCAACGAGGCGACACTGCTTGTCGATCGCGTTCAATCGTTTGTCGGCACGGATCCCCGCACTGATATTGCGCTCGTCACTTCGATGGACATCCGCCGCTATGTACGCCGAATGATCGAGCAACGGCTTGACTGGCTATCCGTATATTCGTATCAGGAACTCGGCGAACACGTCGAGTTGCGCCCGATGGGCCGCGTGTCGCTCTCGAGTTGATGGTGCAGCATGGCGCATATCACTTTCCGTCAATTGCGCATCATCCCGGGCAGCGCGACCGCGGCACCGGGCACAACATGCGAACGTCGATTCAACTTTGCCGCACTCGCGCGCAGCCGAAAGCATCGCGGCTCGGATGCACGAGGCGACACGCCGGCCGTGCCCGACTCGGATGCCGGTTCGCCACCCGCCCACCAATCCAACTCGTGTTCGGATGCAGCCCCCCATGTCGGCAACGCGACAATCGCACCGACGGCGTCGTTCGACGAACCGCCTGACGGTAATCCCGTCACGGAGCCCGCCGCAAGCTCAATCGATTCGCATGAGTTGTTCGAGCACGTCCGTCATGCGATCGCCCCTGTCGTGTCAGTCATCTTCGAACGGCAGGAGCGCTTCCTGAAGATCGCTGGCCTGTTGACGCGCGAGATCGGTGCATTCTGCAGCGACAGTGCAATCGTGTCCGCTGGCAATTGGGAAGTACAAGTGCCACTCGATCCTGAGCTGCTACCACACACGACGCTGCATGTCGCACTTTCGCGTTTCAACATCAGAATTCGGTTTGACGTTCCCGACGGCGAGACGCGTGATTTACTCTTGAAGCATAGCGTGCTGCTCGAACGCGAACTCGACAAAGTGATGCGCTCTTGGGGCGAAGCCCGAGACATTCAGCTATCCGTATGGTAACCAGCTCTCAACGCATGGCCTCTCCATTTCACGTCGATCCAACTGCCTTCCGCCCCCTCGGCCTCGTTGCCCTCGGGCCTGGTGAAACATCAAACGCATCCGGCGGCCCGGCAGATCGATCCGCGTCGCCGCAACCTCCTGCGCGACAAGATGCGGTGCCCGCCATTGCACCGTTCTCGCCGGTCCGGATTGAACCCGCAGTCGCACGCGCATCGAGGACCGTGTTCGACACCCGTATCGGAGCACTTGCCGCGTCGGTACCCGGGCTCGCATCATGCAACGTCACGGTAGTCGACAACTTGCTTGTTTTCATCAATCGTCTCGTCGACGCGGCGGTGATCGAACTGTCGATTGGGGCGCCCGGCGGTGCGATCGCATTTTCCGTTTTCGTCGCAATCGATCTCGACGCTCACCCCGATCTTGATATCGCGGCTTACCCGGAGCGTGACAACGCGTGCACACGCACGGCGACATCCGAGGAGATGGCGATGAGGCGAACCATCGCCGGTATCTTGCTGGAACCGCTCGTCAAGTGCCTTGATCACTTCGGACTTCCGTCGCCGTGTGTCGTGTCGGTGACGCGACGGTGCGCTGCAGAGCGCGCCGACGACTGGGCCGGTCAACCGGCCGTCGGACTGTCGCTGGCGTTCGACGAACGCCGCATCGACTGTGCGATCAGCCTGCCCATGCGGGGCTACGACATCGTCGACACACTGCTGCGGACGCTGCCCGCGGCTCGCAGGCCGGCACTGGTCATACCTGGTGCGCTGATCATCGGCGTACGGACTCTGTCCGTCGACACGCTCAACGCGCTGGAAGCTGGCGACGTCCTCCTGCGAAGCCTCTTTCCTCACTTCGACGCGACGCTGTTCTCGACAGACATGCCAGTCACGGAATCCCGGTGCGCGGTAGCTGCATGGGGCGCGAGAGGACACATACGCATTCAAGTAGCAGTGCGAATTCACGATGAATCGTTCGTCATCGAAAAGGAATTTTCCATGTCAGAAGAAGTGAGTCAGGCAAGTGCCGGGATCGACGTCGCCTCGCACGAAGAACCAACCCGAATCGGCGAACTCGAGCTCCCGGTGCAGTTCGAGATCGATACTGTTTCACTGCCAATCGAGCAGTTGTCGGTGCTCGAACCCGGCTACGTCATCGAACTCCCCACGGCAGTAAGGGACGCACAGTTGAAGCTCGTCGTGCATGGTCAGACTGTCGGCTACGGGGAACTCGTGGCAGTCGGCGAGCATCTCGGCGTTCGCATCATCCGGATGGCGCATCGTCATGGTACAGTTCAGTGACATCACCGGGTTACTTCTAGTTGTCATCGCAATCAGTTTGTTGCCATTCATTGCGATGGTCGTTACGTCCTACGCGAAGATCGTCGTCGTGCTGGGACTCTTGCGCAATGCCCTTGGCGTGCAGCAGGTTCCACCCAATATGGTTCTCAACGGTATCGCGATACTCGTATCGCTCTACGTGATGGCGCCTGTCGGCATGCAGGCGGCGAAGGCGCTCGACGAACAACAACTCGCCTCGCAATCCTCCCAGGCCGTGATCCAGGCGCTCGGTGCGGCACGCGAGCCGTTTCGGTCGTTTCTCGAGAAGCACACCCGAGAACGCGAAAAGCGCTTCTTCATTCGCTCCGCGTCCGTTGTCTGGCCGAAGGAAGAAGCATCGCTCCTGAACGAGCGCGACCTCATCGTTCTCGCCCCGGCGTTCGCGCTATCGGAGTTGACCGACGCGTTCAAGATCGGCTTTCTGCTCTACGTCGTGTTCATCATCGTCGATCTGGTGATCGCCAATGTGCTCCTCGCGCTGGGGCTCAATCAGATCACACCGACCAACGTCGCCATACCATTCAAGCTGCTGCTGTTCGTTGCAATGGATGGTTGGTCCGCGCTAATCCACGGCCTGGTCATGACTTACAAATGAGCGCGCCTGACCGTCAATCGCCATGGAAATCGACTCGCTGATCCGTTTCTCCACGCAGGCCATGCTGCTATGCCTGACCGTCTCGCTGCCGCCCGTGATCGTTGCCGCGCTGGTCGGGCTTGGCGTATCGTTCGTGCAGGCGATCACGTCATTGCAGGATCAGACCTTGCCACAAGTCGTCAAGCTGATCGCGGTCACGATCACGATCTTTGTCGCCGCGCCAACAGGCTGCGCGGCCATTCTGCATTTCGCCATTCAGATGATGCAGCTTGCCGTCCCGCAATGAATGCTTACCCGCGGGAGAGCCGCCCGAAGCGGTTCGCATGAGTCAATCATTTCGCATATCCAATAATCTGTCCTCGACAGCCCAGCTGCAACAGTCGGCAGACGCACAACAGCGCACCGCTGATCGGCTGGCTGCGCGCAACAGCGCGCTGACCGCAGCGCTATATCGCGGCACGACGAATTTCACGTACAGCAAAGACCCGGTACCCGGCGGCAGGCCTCTGAGCCCCTCCAAGATGAATGCCCTCGCGAGAAAGCGCAAGATCGCGAACCGGTCGCGCCGGAACATCGCCGGCAATGGCGGTGGCGACGACGGCGACGACGCGCCCGTTCCTCATTTCGATCCCGGACTGGGTGTGGACCGCGATCGCGGCGGACGCGGGGGGCGAGAGCAGCCGCACGACGAACCTACGGACCTGGCACCTCGCCAGCCACTACCTCGCATACGGACCGCCGAATCACGCGTCTTACCCCCACTACGCGGTCGCTTCGATACGATCGCCGAACTGCACGCGGCACCCGGTCAGGAAGCCGAGCGCGCGGATGCAATTTCCAAAGCGTGGGAATGCGCAATGCATGGACTCCGCACGCTGCCCCCAAATGCACCGCGCGCGGCAGAGATGCTCGAGTTATCGTTGGATTTTCTTCTCGTCCAGCGACGCATCGGGCCGATTCTCGTCACCACGCTCGCCCGGCTGCGCGACTCCCCCCCCGACGCTCAGGTTGCTGCCGGAGCTGATCGCCTGCCTGACCAAACGACGCATGACGACATGCGGCGCTTCAACCTACTCTTTCCGTTGGCGTGGTTGCAAGCGGGCATGCCGAGGACAACGCGCCGTCTCGATCGCGGGATCGCCACGCTGCTTGCGATCCGAAATGGACTTCCAGTCCACTCGACGGCAGCAAGCGAGGCGACGACAGCGCTGAAACCGGCCGCTCATGACGTATCGCTAGGATAGCGAATTAATCATTTCGCATAGCCCTTATCGCTTTCGTGTTTGCGTCAAAAGAACCGATACGAGTACCTATACTGTCGATTAGTCGGTGGATACCCACGAGCGGATCGCCGCCACTTTCCATCATTGCCCTGGAATGAGACCATGAAGCTGTTACGGATTCTGACAGGTGTCCATGCGGGTGCGCAGTTGCAGCTTGCGATCGGCACGCATCGAATCGGTTCTGACGACGGTGCCGACATCCGTTTGACCGACTGGCATGTCGCCGATCTTTTGCTGCACGTCGCCGACGACGTCGTGCACGCACGGTTCGTCGAGCCGGATGTCGAACAGGCGACGGCTGCGGCGGGCGCGCCCGAGGCGATTCAGTTCGTCGACCTGGTTCCGATGCAATTCGATGGCACGGTCCTCTGCGTAGGTCCCGATGCGACCGTATGGCCGTCCGACTTCGACCTGCTGTCGACCCTGATTTTACGGCGTGAGAGCAAGCCTGCCTGGGGTCGTCGTTATGCGCGCACGGCGACGGCATGCATTGCACTCGTCTCGCTCGCGCTTGCGGTGGTTGCGATATCGACGTCACAAACGAGCCGGGCCGCGCCACCGCCGAACGTCGGCTATCGCGCTCAGCGCATCGTCGGGGCACTCGCGGCCGCTCACATTGACGGGCTGCAAGCGCACCCGGTCGGCGAAGCAGTCGTCGTAACCGGGATGGTCGCGCGCGCGACCGACGCCGCGGTGGTGCGCACGCTGCTCGCCAGCATCGCGACTTCCGGCATCGTAAGCCGATACGACATCGCGCAACAGGTTTCGCGCAACATCGAGGATTCGCTCGGCGTTCCTGGTGTGCAGGTCGAGTATGCGGGTGGTGGCCGCTTCGTGGTAAAGGGATCGGCGGGCAGCCGTGAAGCGCTCGAAGCAGCCGTCGCACGGGTCCGCTCCGATCTCGACCCGAACGTCACGGAAGTCATCGTCACCGCGCCGGAATCGGTCGCGGAGGCGGCGGCGGCCAATTCGACGTCGTATGCGGAAATGGTCTCGGCGGACGACGTGCAATACGCGCAGACTTCGGACGGCATAAAACACATCTACGTGACCGAGACACCGACCAAGATGGGAGACAACGCGCCCATCCGCGGCAACGCGCCTCCTGTGCGCCATGGCGTGCCCCCGCTTCCGCCCAATATGCCGGGTTGATCATCTGCGGCCAATCGTACACCGCTGCCCCACCCACTCTCTGGAGAATCTTTCCATGTATGAACCACTGGAGCCTTTTGCACGAGACTTCAACGAAGTCCGTACTCTGCTGAATGACCCAGCCGGCGATGGCCGGCTCCGCGAACTGTGCACCGCAATCGAAGCGGTCGCGGAACGCCTCGGCACCGAACCTGCGTTGACCGACTTCGACCGAAGCAATCTCGCGAAGCTGTATCGCGGGTTTCTCGCGACATCCCGTGTACTCACCGGATTGCAGGAAGCAGCAAAGGCGCCGACAACCTGACACGCGCCACGTGCAGGTGTCATGCCTGCCTGCAACACGAGCCTGTCTTGCTGCGTGGGTGACGACGTTTCAGCGCAGGAGAATCGGCATTGATCTAAGTAGTCTTAAACTAGAGCGAGGTCATTATGGCACTTTCACTTGGCAATACTCTCAGTAACCTCAAGAGTGGTTTCGACGTGGTCGACAGTGCGGCGAGCACCGCATCAAATATCGCCACCAGAGGGGCAAGCACGGCGCAGGGTGGTACCGACGCGGCGTCAACCCAGGCCCAGATGCAATCGATCAGCAACCAGATGAATACGATGACGCTGGCTTCCGCGCAGATGCAGCTCCAGCAGGCGATGACCGCGGCGCTCACCAACGTGATGAAAAGCGGTGCCAGTAACGTCAAGAGCGCGGCGCAAGGCGGCTAATCGACTGAATTCCGGATGCCCGTCCTTTCGGGCTCCGGAAACCGGCCAACTTCCAGGACATTGGCCGGCTTTTGTTCTGTCACGCCTATCGGCCATCGAATTTTTATGGCATGAGCACCGAGCGCTATATCCGATTGATTCAGGATCTGTGTGCGATCGTCGGACTCGCCAACGTCGACAACGTACTGGAAGCCCGCACGATTGAAGTTGAAGGCTTTGATGTCCGCTTCGATTGTTTCGACAACGACACGGAGGCGATGTACGCCAATTTTCATTTCGGCACGGTAACGGCTGGTCGGACATTGACAGTATTCAGGTTGATGCTCGAGGCGAACCTGCTCATCTATGCGCAGGATCAGGCCCAACTCGGCATCGATACGGACACGGGCGGCATCATACTGATTATTCGGTTGCCGTTCAGCAGCGGTATTGACGGTCAGGAACTGGCCGACCTGCTCGCCCATTACGCGGAACATGGCCGCTACTGGCGGCAGAACATCATCGAATCGAGCGATGAAATGTTCGAGGGCATCGCTTCAGGCGAATATTTCTGGCTGCGCGCTTGACGTGCCGCCAGCCGCTGCGGTCCGCGTCATGTGCAGGCATCGCCCGCAGGCAACGGCATTCGGAAGTTGCGACCATGCTGCCGTGCGGCCGGTGCTATCTGGCCGCCTCCGAATAGTCTGTTCTGCCCTTCGGCGGTGTCAATTCGCTCATGGCATGGCAGTCTCACGATCGAGCAGGGCAGCAAGCCGGCGCGGCGGCCCTCGGAATGGCCACTGCCGCGTCCCGAGGGAGTACTTCAACTACCTGCCAGGGAAAACTGGAACATGAAAACCGCGTCTAATCGTGGCGTGATCGCACATGCATCTACGCCCGAATCCGTTTCCCCCGATGACACCGCACGCGTAGCACCGCAGGTTGCCAACGTCGACCGGGACACTGGTTCGCTGTCCGGACTGAGCGCGCTCAACACGGATGTGGTACGGCGCGTGTCGGTTCGACCACCCAAACTCTCGGCCACGAATGCGCGGGCAGTGACGAGCCGCGTGCAACTTGACGCAAGCCGCAAACAGGCACCCGTCGAAGCCGAAATTGCTAGAACGTTTGTCAGGCCAGAGCATCTTCGTGCAATATCGGCAGCGGCCCGATCGGGGGCTTTTGCCGTCAGCTTCCGGGCAAGCGGTGAGTTGACCCTGAAGCGCTTGGCTTACGGTGCGCCCGCCAAAGGCCACGACATCCTCGAAAAGACGATAAAGCCCGGTTCCCTGCAAGAAGTCTACGGCGCAGATGCCCAACGCAGGCTGGCGCAGATTGAACGAGCGGACATCGATGGCTATGTCGGACACTGGGCCAACGACAAACTGCTCGGCCTCTATGTGGGCCCAGCTGTGAATGAGCGCGACACACCGGCGTTGCTCCACGCGCTGAAATCGACACCTTCGGGCCAGCGCTACTATCCCGTCGATCACGACGATCTCGAAGGCAGCCTGGCATTGCTCAAGAATACGCGAGATCCGTCGGGGCTGACCGGGCCTTTCTGGAAGAGCCTGCCCTACACCGGCGACTACGACATGCATGACATGCTCAATATGGCGGGACATCGCGCTCCTGTGGCGAGCGGCAGTCGCGACGAACATCGCATCATGCAATCGCTCAATGCCGCCATCGGCGCGATCGATCCTGTGCGCAAGGCGTCGTCAAGCTCACATAGGCTGATACAGCACGGCCCGCAATACAATTACATCGCGCATATGCGGTTGAACGAGCAAGGCGCCGTGATCAACAAAGCTGCGGTGCAAGCGTCGTTCCCACTCGCGATGTGCGATCGCGGAACATGGAGCGTGATCGAAACGCCCGAGGCACTTGAGGCGTTCTACCGGCAGCACGGCGTCGTACTGAAGGAAAAATGGCGGCCGGAATTTTCGAATGCGCTCAGGGCGTAGCGTGGAACCAGGCTTCCAGTCGCAGCCGACCCTGATATGGGTTTCGTCCATCCGCCAGCGCTTGCCGACTGCACATGCCACACACCGCCGCACACAGCAGGATCACGTCCAGATCTCGGGCTTCATCAATTTCCTTCCGCCGATTTTTACTGCAGCGCTTCATCGCGACAGAACCGCAGAGTCCTGGGCCTACAGCGCGCCCGCATATGTGAAACCAGCTTCGCCTATCATGAAATCATTTCGCATTGCAGACGATAAATGTCGATCCGTGCGTTAGTATTTTGAATCCGACGTGCGGGTTGCGTGATGTGCCCGAAACACCTTTTTTGGCCAAGGACGGTCTCCATGCCATCAAACGTTAGCAACAAGTACAACAACTCGGGCTCGCATCCCGATAATTCCCCGCAGAATTCGACGCCCTCCCCTACGAATTTGCGTAGCCCGCCGACTCCCTCGGGGGCAATCAGTCCGTTGACGCCGCGCACGCCATCACAGCCGGGTATGCCGAGTTCGTCAGCCAGCACGTCATCGCAGCTTGCAACCCACCCGGTTCTCCAGGCTTTCCCGCAACAGTCGGCGCGAGTGGCAGCCGTGGTCGACACTGCCGTGAATCGCCCCGGCGAAAGCGCATCCATGCTGAACAAGCTGGAGCACCGCATAAACTACGGGCATGCCACGGCCGCGGAAAGTGGCTTCGTCGGAGTTGTCCAGAACACTCGGTTTGCAACCAACAACCTATTCGAGAAGATCAAGGCTGGTGCCCAACATGAAAGTCGGCCTTCCGCCGAAGACGTTCGGCTGTCAACTACCGTGCTGCTGACAAGTGATTTGCAAAAACCGGATTCGTCGCTGGGCCTGGCCAAAGAGAAACTGTCTGCTCAGCTGCAAAAGGATTGCGGGATCAGCGAGGTCGATGCAAGGCAGATCGCCGACGCCGTCGTTTCCACTGCAGTAGACAAGATCGGCAAGATCCTGCAGGAACATAAAGACGATGTTCACGCCAAGATTTGCGGCATTATGGATTTCTCGACCTCGCGCGCCATCAACAACGCGATCGTCGACAGCAAACCCGTCCAATCGATGGACGCGCGACGGGGCATGGACCGACGGCACGCGTTCGGTCACGACTCGATGCCCTCTGGCCGGGCGGAGATCATCAGGTCCGTCATGTCGCACGAGAACATTGGCAGGATGATCGCGCGGGATTGCCAGGCATTCGCAGAGGATGTCAAGGCGGCGGTTCAGAACCGGGCCGGAGCAGAATCAAATAACGTCCAAGCCGCCATCGACCGGGTCTCGAACAAGCTGCTGGTGAAAAGTGACGTAATGCGGCATCTTGCCGGAGGCAACCTAACTCCCGGCCAGGAGCTGGCCCGCGATGCCTTGACGCTGAAGACCGCGCTCAAGCTTGTGGACGCGTTCATGTGCCCCCGTCCCGAGGTCGTGCAGCAGCAGGCTCAGGTCTTCGAGGCTGCGCTGACCAAATATGCGAGCAAGGTCGGTGCAGCGCTGAACGAATCCAAAGACCCTGAATTCGACCTGCAGGTCAAGCCCAGTCTGGAGGCTGCGCGCAAGGAGGCCTGGGCCGAGATTCATGACCGCTGCGGCCAGTACGTCGGTATGGACGCACAACAGAGCCGGATGCTGAAGCACATGAATCAGCAGTTCTCCGACCTGAACTATGGCGTGGGACGCATGACCGCTACTGCGGGCAACACACTCGCGCTTGCGAGCATTGCCACTCAGTTGCTGGATGGTGCCACCATCAAAGCCCTTGCGCTTGCTCCCTATGCGGGGCATGTGGTCAAAGGCACGGCGAGGTTCGCGTCTTCCATCGCCACCAACGCCATGGCCGTGGCCACGCAGCAACTTTCAGGAGACGTCGTCTCCAACGCCAGGATGTTGCGGCGCTATGCCGACGCGGATATTGCGCCGCCGCTGTGGTCGAACGTCATCAAGAGCACCCACTTCAAGGCCAACCGGGAGATCATCAAGACCTGCGAAGAGGCCATCGACCGCATGCGATCCGACTCGCCACCTCGCGTGGTTCACGAACTCGCCGAGGTCACCAGCCTGCTCCTCCATCACTTGCAGACAAGGTTCACCTCTGCAGACGAGGCCACGCAGTTCCTCAGGGACAACCACCACCTGATCGGCGTTCTGAGAGATACATGCGCGGCGCTGAAGTCAGAGGATCCACAAGGCTACCAGCTCCAACGCCTGGACGCCGTAGTTGCAAAAAGTTCCTTCGGGAAGATGTCCAATGAGGCGGCCTTTCTTCGGCTTGCCGTCATTGAAATCTTGTTCGGTTCAGATGAAAGCTCGGCGCAGCCGAGCGACACGCTGACCCGGTTCGCGGCGGACATAATCAGCCAGATTCGATCAGCCGACAAGCGGAGTACTTTGCAGAACAGACTCAGTGCGTCAGCCGATACCACAGTGCACACGCTCAATGACAACATCATCGCTCATCCAGGGCATGCGGCCGAAATGCTCGTGTCCATCAGCGAGGAGCTGAAGGGGCTGGAAGCCATCAAGTCTTCGGCACAATCCCAATTTCTGGACCACACCGCCACGGACTCCTCGACCCGAAGCACGGTTCGGGGAGCGATTATCAACGCCGCGATCCCCACGGCAGGCGGCTTCGTGGCCGCCGTCCCGGGTGCGGTCGCAGGAACGATTGCAGCACCGGGCGTGGGAACCGCAGGCGTGAGCGCCGCCGTGGGTCTTGTGACGAACCATATTTTCGGCAAGCTGGGCGCGCTTATGGCTGGAGAAGCCGTGGTGAAGCACGACGCCAAGGCAGCCGTAGACGCCCGATTGTCCAAGTCCATCTTGCCCGGCGAAGGCACCAAGACAGCCGACGCCATCGCCAAAAATATCGAGCAAGCCTTTGCACCCAGTCTGCAGAAGCAGCATGACGCACAGATCGATGCCGTGGTCATCAGCCGAATCGACGATTTGGCCGACTCCGTAGCAAAGCACCGCGCTCAAATCGGCGGCATTGAAGCCAGACTGCTGCTCAACATGGGCATCCCGGATATTGAACACAGGATGGCAGCCCTCGAACTGATGGTCCGGCATGAGAAAGACGTTGCCGATATCAACGCCGCCGAACGAACCATCAGCCGGGCCGCGACCATCGCGCCAGTCATCAAGCAAGCGAAAGACAACGTCGCCGCGATTCACGGTGTCGCGACGACACTTGGCGCAAACCCGCCGGAGAACGCTTCCGACCTGGCATTCACAACCCGCAGCATTCGCTCGAGCAAATCCTCGAAGTCCGAGCGCCTCGAAGAAAAGATCAAAGGTGCGCATACCCAACTGGGCAAGCTGCCAGAAGCCGCCGAACGGGGCCGGCGACTGCTCGACGATCTTGCGCAAGCCGCGATTGTCCTGAATCAGACCCATGAGATACGCATGGACGAGGATGCGCTGACCAACCTCGTGACCTCGTTGATGTATCCGAATGCCACGCTAAGCAAGGATGACCTGAATCATTTCCGGCAGCGTCTGGAAGCGGGCAATGTATTGTCGAACTCGCACGCTCGCGGCCCGTCTCTCGTCGAGCAGCTATCAATGTTGCGGACAGAACAGACATACGACTTCAATGCGATCCGGAAAGAGATCAGGAAGCACCAAACCCAGATCACTGCCTGCGAGTCAGACATCGCGCAACTGGCCACCGATCACTTCCACTACAGGCAGGATCAATTTGATCATGTTTCTGATCGCTTCAATATCTACCACCGCGCGAACGTCGGCTATGACTCGTCGCAAATGCAGGCACGCAGCTATTCTGAAGTCAGCGGCCCCGGCTTGGCTCGTGCAGGAGCACGCTTGGCCATGGCGGCAAGCGTGGGTACCGTATCCGCTGCAGCAGGCGGTGTTACGACCGGCGTGTCGTCCGCCACGCAGACCCTGTTGGGCAGAGACAACCCCGTCAACCATGACGGATTCCGCGCAGCAATGGCCATGGGTGGGCAAATCGCCCAGGTCTTCAACCCGATGCAAGCGCCCTACCTGCCGGCCTCCCGGACCCGTGCTGCAGAACGCCCGTTGCTGAAGCCGGACGATCTGCGGAACAGGGAAGGCCACGCTCCCTTCACGTTCCGAGAGCAAGGGATGGCTGGCGCGCTTCGTCGGATGGACAACGTTACTGCCGAGTTTCTGCTCCAACTGCTCCAGGGCAAGACAACCCACAAGACCATGAGTTTCGACCGCCATGGAACGCTGCCGCATCCGACCCACCAAGGCAAGATGCTGGGCATGCCGAAGGTCGCTGACCCCAACGCAGGCGCACGCTACGATGAAATCGAATCGCAGGCAAAAGCTGGTGAAGGACGCTCTGCCAAACGGCGCATTGCCGGCGAGGTGGGAAAAGCCTTCAGAGAGTCGTTCAACTCGGCAAAATTCGCTCTGAAAGCCCTAGCGCCCTCAGATGCACGCGCTGCGGCCAGCATCAACAAGCTGCAAGGCGAAATCATCCGGGAAGTGAGCGAAACAGTGCAGAATCAGCCATCGGCTCGCCGCTCCGCCCCTACGGAGGATTGAACAAAAGCGCTGCGACTGTCGTACTCAAGGCAGGGTTGCGGCAGTCGTTGAAGGTCATGGGTCGCAACATTGGCGGGCGGCATGGTTGTCGATGAAGCCGCCCCTTGAATCTCAGGACACGCGGCACCTCTTAGGCCGGTTAACACTACTGGACCGGAAGGTTCGACTGCAGAAGGTCCTGAAACCTGGCTCGCGCTTCTTATACCGGTACGACTTCGGGGACGGCCGGGAACACGCCATCGTCGTCGAGAAAGCGGAAACTAGCGAAGAGGCTGAACATTACCGCGGCAGTTCTACAACGAGCGCCGGCCCCATACCGCACATCGCTATCAACCTCCCTCCATGGTCCGTCGAACCTGGCTGGATTCCGATAATATCGACGCGAGTCTCACTGCCCGACCGGTCACAAAATTCCGCCGCAGGTCACCATTCGCCGATCTCTCGCGGCCTTTCCAGCCTCTCCTGCTGGATCCCGGATTACCTCGCAATCCGATACGACTCCGGATCCTTCCCGACCAGCCATTTTGGCATCCTGCCTCGTCCCGTCCACGTCTGACCAGTTTGCGGATTCCAGTATTCGGGTTTCGAGTTGCGACATGGCGATACGCTGCCGACGCCCCTCAGGTCGCTCGGCAGGATTCCATATTGCGTCATCAACAGCCTGATCTGCAGGATCGCCGCTGCCTTTGCCTTTTGACGTAAAGCTTCGATTTCCGAATGTATCTCCAGCCACGTCTCACTCAATTGTGGGTCGTTGTTCATGACGCGCGCCTCTCATGTCGTTGCACCTGATGTCTACTCAGCGCGTCGGTCGTCCTGTCGATGACCGGTCGCCAATTGCCTTGCGTCGTCTGGTGCAGTAGCGTCATCGACCGATGCCAGAGCACCGATTCGAGAATGACCTTTCCCCGCGACTCGCTCCAGTCAACACGATAAGTTCCGTGCATTTCCGTCCTCATGAAAACAAATTCTTGAATCATGGCGTTGCAATGAGAATTTATTTCGCACTGACGATCCGAAATCTGAACATTCATGGACAAAAATAATAAATATCGTTAACCAATGATCGCTTGCCATTTACCTTGAATCGATTGACGCACGCGGAAGGTAAGCATCTTGGCGTGGCCGGTTCCAATTGATGTGTATCTGCCTGCATGATCGACACGGTGAGATTGCCGGAGGCCGCGAGCCATGTTGAATGCGGAGCGCTCCGTCCGCTCGACGTACGCGCGAGAATTCAAACCGCAGGTGATCAAGGAGGCCCTGGAACCGGAAGCGTCGGTTTCGATTGTGGTGCGCCGGCATGACATCGACACCCATGCCGTCTCCGCTTGGCGGCGGCGGTAACCGCGGAAGCGTGGTCGCACCGGGACTAATTTCTGCCAGCGAGCAGCTCGACAATGCGAGCGCGCTCATCGATATTAAAAAATCGGACTCATTTCACATGCCGATTAAATTTTCCAACCTGTATCCATGCGTATAAATCACGCGCAACATCACACCATTTCGGCGCGAAAGGTCCATCTTTCTCCGAATTCGATAAATGTGCGTGTCGAGCGACCGGGAGCCCTCGTCTTCGGACGCTTGTCCCCATATGCGGTTGATGACGGTCTTGCGTGGCACGACTTGTCCGACATTTCTCGCCAGAAGCTCGACGACGTCATATTCCTTCGGAGACAGGGGAATCCGTTCGTCGGCGAGATACACCGCTCGCTCGACAGTCGAGACGCGGTAACGCCCTATTTCGATGATGTCAGGGCATTGTCTATCGATGCCCGTCCTGCGACGAAGGGCGTTGACGCGCGCGACGAGCTCGCGTTCGCGGGGTGGCTTGACAAGGAAGTCATCGGCGCCGGCCTCGAGCGTCTCCACGAGGTCGGACTCGAGCACCGCATTCGTCAGCACGAGAATCGGAAGAAACGTGTAGCGAGCGCGCGCCCAGGCGATGATTTCCAATCCGTCGATGTCTGGCAATCGAAGATCCAGCACGATCACGTCAGGGACGACGCGCTGAATCTCGCGCAACGCGCGTTCACCGTCCGGCAGAATGCGCATCTCATAGCCCGCATGCTCGAGTATGGCCGCATATTGCCGGGCCTGAATCTCGTCGTCCTCAATCAGGTAGATCATCATTTTCCGTCTCGACTCCAGCGCCTTCGCAGCAAACCGACGAGCCAGCCTCGGTCCGCAGGAAGGGGCAAGCCGAGATTGTGCGCTGGCCGCGGCGAGGCCACACGCCAGCTCTGCAAACCCGACTCCGCCGAAGCCAACCTTGCGCGATGTTGCGATCAGAACGCGGGCACGACGACCGGCGGAGCCCCCTTCAATTGCGAAGATACCGTCCGAACGTACGGGTTGTATCTCCGCGCCACTTATACCGCTCTGCAGCTGATAACGACCGCCGATTCCGGTGGCATCGGCGGCAGCGGCAACCCGACTCCGCGCAGTGTCGCACCAGAAAGGACGACGTTGCCCTCAATGAGGTCGCGGAGCAGATCTGTCTGCTGCGTGAAATGAGGCGCAACCGGGACGCTGATCGCTTGCAGCCGATAGCGCCGTTCCGGATCGAGGCCATTGACCGTCAGCGGCTGCATATAGCGAGCACGCTCTTCATTGCGCCGGTAAACGGCAATGAGCGCTGATCCGAGATCCTTGGCCGTTACCTGCAGCCACGCACAAGGCCCTTCTGACCCACCCTGCCGCAGCGTGCCTCCGTGCACGACATTGCGCCACTCCTTGTAAACGGAGATCCAGTATGCAAGTTCGGTTCGTTCGGTAACGTCAAGTAGCCTAACATCCATTTCCAGGCCGAGATGCCCGAACAGTGCTGCCGCCGCTCGGAAGGCCAGCATGTGCTGACGGCCGGTAGTATGGGAAAGCGCCGGCCCGATATGGGCGCCCATGACTTCAGGGGGAAAGAAACGCAGGAAGCCCCGTTGAATATCGATACGCGTCAATGCGTCGTTGCAGTCGCTGGTCCATACGCGATGCATGTGCGAAAGCACGCCATAATCGGCTCTCCCGCCACCGGACGCGCAGCTTTCGATTTCCACTTCCGGGTGGGCCGCACGCAGGCGTGCGAGTAGTCGATAGAGGGCATTCGTCTGTAGCCGGTAGGCAGCACGGCCATCATGCCCGGCAGCGGCGAGATCGCGGTTCATGTCCCACTTCAGATAGCTGATCGGGTATTCGCGCAGCAACCCATCCAGTTGATCGAACACACATTCGAAAACCTGCCCATTGGCGAGATCAAGGACCAGTTGATTGCGCCCCGTCACCACGGGACGCCCTTCGAGCCGCAATACCCATTCCGGGTGAGCGCGATGGAGATTGCTATCCGGGTTCACCATCTCCGGTTCCACCCATAAGCCGAACTGCATGCCGAGGGCGCGCACGTGATCGACGAGCGGAGTCAAGCCGTGCGGATATTTGTGCGTATCCGGCTGCCAGTCACCGAGCCCGGCGCGGTCGCTGCTTCGTCCGTGGAACCAGCCATCATCCAGCACAAAGCGTTCGACGCCGACTTCAGCCCCGACGCTCGCCAGTGCTTTGAGGCCGACAAGATCATGGTTGCAATACACGGCTTCCCAGGTATTGAGATGAACTGGGCGGGGTGCCATCTGATTGCCCGGCCAACTCAATACGTGTTGCCGAACGAAGTGATGGAAATTGGCACTCAGGCCATTCAGGCCGCATAAGCTGAACGACAGATGCGCAGTCGGCGTGCGGTAGCGCTCTCCGGCGCGAAGTACGACCTCGCCAGGCGCGAGCCATTCGCCCATCTGTAACTGACGACGACCGTCCGACAACGGTTCGATGAGTATCGTGTGATTTCCGCTCCAACCCAGGTGGGCGCCGAAAACGCCCCCCGTATCATCGGCCAGCGTGGTACCGGTCATCACGCCCGGGAACGAATCGTGTGACGTGCGCCCCCGCCGATTGTCGCGACGCCATGTGCCGATACCGAGGGGTTCGCGGGCCTCATGGAACTCCAGCGTCCATCGCCCCGAGAAACCCAGTACCTGATCGGTTCGGGGCGGTAACGGAATGCAGGCCGCCGCCAGCCAATCGAGCCTGAACTCCGTGTCGCCAAAATTTTCGACTTCAGCCCACGTACTTACGACATCCGATCCCGATTCCAACGCATAGCCGAGTTTCACCCTCAGTCGGGCAAGTTCGTCACTCAACGTGATGAGCAGCGCGTGTCCGCTCCTGTCGATACTGTCCTGTTTGAAATTCAGCGCCCAGTCAAGATCTCCCTCATTACCCGGACGGCTCCCTGCGATCGCCGGTTGGTTGAACCAGCCAAAGCCGTGTGTCGACAGCACGCTCAGAGGGGGATCACCGTCGAGCAGCGTCGGTGGCGGCGGCCGCATTCCGGCAGCAGGCCAGATGTCGTCGCATTCGCCAAGACGTGCTCCGAAATGGCGCAAGATAGGCACTCCGTCGGCGACCGGTTCCAGCAGCAGGCTGATGCCTTCGCTCGCGAGGTGGACAAACGGGGTTTCGGGCATTCGGTTATCCCTTGGTGGCGCCCATCGCGAGGCCCGCAATAAAGTGTTTTTGCCTGAGGAAGAACACGAGTACCGGCGGAAGAGCTGCAACAATGGAACCGGCGGATACAAGTTGCCATTGCGCCACCCATTGCCCATTCAGCGCTTTCAGCCCTGCAGTAACCGGCATTGCATGGTCACCCTGGATCAACACCGTCGCCCAGAAATAGTCGTTCCAGACAAACGTAAAGATGAGCACGGACAACGCTGCGACGGCCGGCTTCACAAGGGGTAGCACGATCTTGAGGAAGATCTTGAACTCGGTCGCGCCTTCAATGCGGGCCGCGTCGATCAATTCGATAGGCAGTTCGCGGATAAAGCTCCTCATGAAGAACGTACAGAAGCCGCTTTGAAACGCGAGATGAAACAACACCAGGCCTGGCACCGAGTCATACAATCCCCATCGCAGGCTAAGTGCACGTACCGGAACCATGAGGATCTGGAACGGCACGAAATTTCCCCCAACGAATAGGAAGAATACCGGCAGATTCAACCGGAACCGGTAGATTCCCAGCGCGAAACCGGAAAGGCAACTCAGCGCAAGCGCGCCAGCAACGGCGGGAACAGTGATCAAGAAACTATTGAGGATGTAGCGCGCGAGTGGCGTGTACTGAAAAATCGCAACATAGTTCTCGATCGGTTGCCACTGGTTCGGCAGTCCCCAATAGTTTCCCGCACGCAGGTCCGCCGGTCCTCGGATCGATGTGAGTGCGATGGCAATCAGCGGCAAAAGCCAGATCGCCAGCGCCAACGGGAGTGCAATTCGATACAGGTATTGAACGGATTTGCTCGTTCGATCAATCGGCATCGGAAACACTTAGTCATGCTCCTTTTCCCGTCGGTGGATACGCATCAGCACGAATCCGATGTAGACCAGCATGATCAGAAACAACACTGTCGCAATGGCTGAGCCATAGCCCATTCGATAGCCATATTCGCTAAGTGCCTGCTCGTACATGTAGTAGGCAAGTACTCGGGAGGATCCGTAAGGACCGCCTTGGGTCATGACCGAGATCATGTCGAAGCTACGCAGTGCGCCGACAACGGTCACGACTACAGCGACGAACGTCGCGGAGCGCAACTGCGGCAATACGACCCGCGTCAACATCTTCCAGCCCCCCGCCCCCTCCAGGCGAGCCGCCTCGATGAGGTCGGCCCGCACGTTGTTGAGCCCGGTCAGATAGAGAATCATGCAATAGGCGATCTGCGGATAAAGACCGGCTGCCACGACGCCGTACGTGACGAATCTGTCGTCCGACAGCACGGCAACCGGAACGACGCCGAAAAAATGAAGGAAGTGAAAGAGCAAGCCATTGCTCGGATCATAGAACCAGCTGAAGACGAGGCCGATCACTGCCTGCGAGATGACAAACGGGAAAAAAAACAGCGACTTGATGACGCGCACACCGAATACCGCCTGATTGAGAAACAGCGCCATGAACAATCCGGCGGGAATCGCGAGAAGATAGCCGATCAGCCAGATCAGGTTGTTCTTCAGCGCGCTCAGAAAATCCGGATCGCGATACAGCTCCACGTAATTGGCGAAACCGATGTACCGGGCTTTGCCCAGTCCGTCCCATTCGTAGAAGCTAAGCCCGATCGACTGGAATACCGGTGCTATCACGTAGATCGCGAAGACGATCAGCGCCGGGGCAAGAAAGAGCCACGGTGCGATGCCGCGCTGATGGCGTTGCCAGGCCGATACGCGATCCGGTCGAAAGGTCGTGTTCACTAGTCTCTCCCCTGGTGGCCCAAACTCACTTGTATACGCGCTTGCGCACCTGCTCCAGACGCTCCAGCACTGTCTGGCGAGCATCGGGTTTCAGCATGTAGCGCTGAAATCCATCCATGCCCGCTTTTGCCATCTCTGCGGGTGCGTCGCGGTCGTAGAATTGAGAGAGTCCGCTGGCGTTCGCAAGGAGCACGAGGCCCGCCTTCAGATAGGGATCGGCCGGCGGCGCCGCATCCTTGTTGACCGGCAGTTCTTTCAGGATCTGGCTGACCTTGCTTTGGACATCTGCACGGGACATATAGACCAGCAAGCGTCGCGCGTCCGTCTTGTTTTTCGCCTTTGAGGGGATATGTACCGTATCGATCGGTGCTTCTTCCGAACGAGGCAGATCGGGGGTGATGGTCGGAAACGGCGTGAAACCGAGCTTGTCAGGACCGAGGCCTGCCTCCTGCATGGGCGCGACCGCAAAACTCCCCATCAGATACATTGCAGCGTCGCCCTTCACCAGCGCCGGAACGGCTTCCTCCCACGTGTAGGATGCATGATCAGGAAGGAAGTATCCTGGCTTCGTTAGTTCATCCCACCGATCGAATACGGCCTGCACGCGTTTGTCGGTGTAGGGGATCTTGCCGCTTGTGAAATCCATGTGAAACGCATAGCCGTTCACGCGGAGATTCAGATAATCGAACCAGCTTGCGGTAGTCCACGTCTGCTTCGTGCCGATCGCAAACGGCACAATGCCGCTCGCCTTGAGCTTCGCGCATGCGTCGAGCAACGCTTTCCAGGTGGTCGGCGGCTGGATACCCAGTTTCGCGAAAATGTCCTTGCGATAGTAGATGCCCCATTGGTAGTAGAGGTAGGGAATGCCCCATTTCTTGCCGTCGATTGTCATCGAGTCAGCCGCGGTCTTGAGCTTCTCGCTCAATCCGTTCTGCGTCCACAGATCGGTTACATCGTCGAACAGTCCCGCGTCGACGAACGGGGCCATCCTGTGCCCTGCGTACCAGGTCACCACGTCAGGGGGATTCGCCGTCAGGAAATTGCGGATCGAGGTCTTGTAGCCTTCGTGATCGAACGTGTTCATTTTTACGTCCACGTCCGGGTTCTCTGCTTCGAAGCCCTTCACGATCGCCTCGAAGGCCGCTTTCGCAGCCGGATCCGACGTGTCCGAATTGAGTACCAGCGTCCCGGCACTCGCCGATACCGCAACCGCCGTGCACAACGTCGCCATGGCTATGGCGAGCCCGCATACACGAATGCTCATTCCAATCTCCTCCAATGTGCGCCGTGTGCGACGCAGCTGTAAATCAGGCAGCGAGAGGGGCAACCAGTGCCGAGTCTTCGATACAGCGAGGCACCGATTCGCCGCGCGAGTCGAAAACATGCACGGCCGTCGGCGGAACGGGCACGGCGAGACGCTGCCCGGCTCGAACATGCACTGTGCCCGGCATCTTGGCCACCCACGGGGCATGCTCGTTGCCGCTGCGCAGATAGACGTAAGTGACATCCCCCAGCCGCTCCTGCCACTGGACTTCCCGGACCAGATGCTGGGTATCGCCTCCCAGTCCCGTATCCTCCGGACGCATCCCGAGCGTCACCGTCTCGCCCAACGGTATACGTCGCGCGTCGACCCACGCGTCAAGCATCTCGCCTCCAGATAACCTGGCCCTGGCAATTCGTTCGGATGCCGATACAAGGGTGGCTGAAACGAAGTTCATCTTCGGCGATCCGATGAAACCCGCCACGAACAGATTCCGAGGTCGGTGATACAACTCCAGCGGCGCACCGCATTGCGCGATGCTGCCCTCTTGATCCACGGCCTTGCCCGAATTCAAGAGCACGATCCGATCGGCAAGGGTCATGGCCTCGACCTGGTCGTGCGTCACGTAGATGGTGGAGGCGCAACCACTGTCGCGATGTATTTTCGCGATCTCGTAACGCGTCTGCGTCCGCAGGGCCGCATCCAGATTCGAAAGCGGTTCGTCGAACAGAAACACACCCGGCTCGCGGACGATCGCGCGACCGATCGCCACCCGCTGCCGTTGTCCGCCGGACAGCGCTTTGGGGAGACGGCCCAACAGATGCTCCAGTTGCAGAATGCGCGCAGCCCGTCCCACCTTTTCGCGAATCACACCCTTGTCGACCTTGGCCAGCGTCAGACCAAAGGCCATGTTCTCGTAGACCGTCATGTGGGGAAAGAGCGCGTAGCTTTGGAATACCATTGCGACACGGCGCTGCGCTGGCGGCACATCGTTCATCTTCCGGTCGCCGATGAACAGTTCGCCGCCGGTGATGTCTTCCAGGCCGGCAATCATGCGCAGCAGAGTCGACTTGCCGCAGCCCGAGGCGCCGACGAACACGCAAAACTCACCTTGTGCGACATCCAGGTCGACGCCTCGAATGATTGGTTCGTGATTGCCATAGGATTTGAATACGCCCTTGAGCGCGATGCTTGACATAGGTACCTCTGCGAAACCGTTAATGCCAAAGAAGGCCGATTGTCCTCAGGGCGAAACCTGAACCACAGCGCTGCTACCCGGCGCGACAGAGACGTCCGCGTAGGTATATGCAGGACCGTTGCTTCCTTCCGGCTGCTCGGTCTTCAGTGCCTGATTCGCGCCGTTGACCACAATGCTGCGATACGTTCCGGGAAAACGTGCATGCCACGAGTACGTCGGACCGCCGGACGAACTGGTGTTGGAGAGCGTGCTCTTGGTCGCGCCGTCGTGCCGAAGCGTGATCTTGCCGTTGCCGACCGGGATACTGGTGACCTGAAGCCAGCCTATTGAACTTGGCAACTGCGAAGCGGTCGTGATCTTATTGTCCGCGGCTTCGGGCTGCACGCCGAGCAAGCCCTGAACGACTTGCCCGATGAGTGTGAAGGACACCTCAGGATAGTCACCGTTCACAAAGTTGGCGCCATAGCCGCCATGCACGCTATTGATCCGGTTATAGATGTATTGCATCCAAGCCCAGCCGGTCGTGCCGTCGTGAACGGCAAAGAAGGCGTCGGGCAAATAGGTGATCGCCTCGAGGTTGGGCGGCGTGGAGCCGGCTTTGAGCGCCGTGGTGTTGAGCCAGCTCATGTAGTCGTTGCGAGGCGTGCCCGCTTTCATGATGCCTTTCATCGGCGGGAACCAGCTCATTTCGGCGCCCCAGGCTGTCGACGAGGCCGCCTTGGAATCGTAACTTCGAATCACGTTCGTCGAGTTCGCCGAACTGGTGCTCGAATCGAGACCACTCCAGGTGCCGGCGTTGTAATAGGTCTGCAGATCGCCGGCCTTTTGCGCGTAGTCGCTTGCCGTCGTTGGATCGCCGTTGGCCGTGGCCAACGCTGCCATGGCCAGATAGGCCTGGTATTGGCTCGACAGCACGTCCGCCGCCTCCACCGGGCTGCCCCCGGTGCCTTCGTTGTAGCTGGCGACGCCCTTGAATATGTCGCTGCCGCTCTCTTGCGCGATATTGACCTGCCGGCCGTTGGCGGTGCCGTCCTTAAGCGTTCCGTAGTGGTTGCTTACGAAGGTGCTGACCGTATTCCTGACGAACGGGTACAGCTTACCGTTCTTGTCGGTGTAACCGGCGTCGCCGGTCCACTTATAGCCATCGCTCACCCGCTGCGCAAGTTCGAAGGGTGCAGGCAGTTCGCGGACAAATGACGAATCGCTTGTATAGTCGATCGAGCCGGGGGTGGCGCCGTCGAAGTTGAGCGACCAGACCGGATATCCGTCCGCCTTCACCGAGCCCGCAAAGGCATTCAACATGGCCTTGTTCTGCTCATCCAGTCCGAGGATGTGCGCGCCGACGAACTGGTGCGCAAAATCTCGGGAGTAGAAGTCCGAACGGAATGGATAGCCTGCCCAATAGCTGGACGCGTAGGTCGCCGTCGTGGTCCCGCTTTTGTTGTTTTCGTCCATATTGATCACGCCGGTCGCACCGGTGTAACGGACCCACGAATTCGCTTTCACCTTTGCCCAGTTGAACATTGCAACGAGCGTATTGCCGTCGGTGGAACCGTCCGACGAGATCTGTGGATCGTTCGGTGCGGATGGCACGATCTCGATGTCGTCGATGTTGATCCATTGACGGCCGCTCGACGAGTTGAAGCCGATCCTGACGGAGTCACCCGTTTTCACGGCCAGGCGCGGCAGCGTGTACTTGATGTAGTTGGTCGTGGATACCGCCGACGGTATCGTGATCGTTTGCGCGCTATTGTTGCCTACTTGAATAGAAAACGTTCCGCCGCTGCCTGCTGTCGACCCGTCCGAGCCCACGGTAGCAACCGAGATCCATGCAGAAAAGTCGAAGGTGCCATCGACCGGCGACGTAATGGTCTGTGAGATCGAGTTTCCGTCGCTCCCGTTCAAGTACGCGGCATACACGCCCGAGTGCGTGTTGTTCGTTGCGCATCCAGCGCCGGATACGCCCCACGAGCCGGAGCAACCGCGACTCGAGCCGGCCTCGAAACCCGGGTCATTGAACTGCAGCGTGGCAGCGCATGCGAATGCGGGCACGACGACCTGCATCGCCAACGCGACGGGGACGGCCACCAGGCCAGCACGAGAGCGGCGCGGCAGCCGCTGAAAGTTATGCAACATCGCTTCCGCCTCCTGTTCAGGGCGCCCGTCAGTGGCGCTTGACTACTGTTTCAGGGGGCGAGAACGGCGGCGAGGGATCTCACGTTGGAGTTCGAGTCGCCTGTATAGACCCAGATCCCAATGTTGCTACTATCCACGCAAGTGGAGATACCGGTCGCACTATTCGGCCTGAGCGAATAAGTCAGGGAATCACTCGAACCATTCGCAAATGTCCGGGTCACGGTGCAATGCGTATTCGTGCCTGCGTTGCGAAATCCGGGTGCCCAATGGAAGCCCTGGTTGCTTGCCACCGTGGCCAGATCGGTATCGAACCCCAAGTCGGTTTCGGTCATCCCGTTGGCGTCGAGTACCTTCTGGGTGACGGCGACATTGATCGTTACATTCTTCTGTTTGTTATAAATCGGGATATTGTCGACCTTAACGAAATTGCCCTTCGTGAACGTGGGCGGAAGGCCGCTGAGCGTAGAGAGAACGCTGTTCGGCGCATCGTAATCGACACCAAGGACTTTTGTGATCACGTCGGAAACCATGGCAAACGCTACTTCCGGATAAGTATTGTTGCCATGGTCAACCTGCCATTTAGCCAATCTTGTCAGCCATTTCCAGGCCGTATCACGCTGGTTTGCGTTGTAGAACGCCGTCGGAAGATAGGTATGCGACTCGATCCCCGGGTAAGCAAGATCGCCTTTTGTCCTATACAGGTTCTCCGATTGGGTATCGACGTAGTTCGCCTGACTCGCCAGCCTTGCCGAGTCGGTAATCACGCCCTTGTAAAGCGGAAAGATATTCGGCTCCTGAGCGTAATAATCGTAATAATTCAGACTATTATAATTCGACGAGTCATAGGTGTTATCCGTCGTACCAACGAGTCCAACGGAGAAATGACTTGAATTCGACAAATACCAATTCGCGTTGAAATTATTCGACAACGTATCGTATTTGTTCGTAACGTTTGTCGTGTCGCTCGCCGACTTCAAGGCTGTGTAGGCCGAAATCGCGCGGTAATAGGCGATCTCGCTCGACGCCATGTCGCCGCCGAGGAGGATCGCGAGATTGGTCGGAAGGTTGTTTCCGCGATCGTGGACGAACTCGTTATAAGTGGCTGCCTCGCCGTTCTGGACGCGCGCCATCCGGAAACCATCGGAATTGATGTACTTATTGTTGCTGACGTTGGTAAAGCCATTGTTGATGTTGTTCGTATAGTTCGTGAAGTCCACACCGAGATAGCGGTTATCCGCAGTCAAGCGATACATTTTTGCGATATTTTCGCCGATCTCGAATGGCGCTGGCGACTCGTCGTTCTGCTCGTAGATCTTGCCGTTCGCGCCGATCGCCCAATAGGGTGCCTTGACACCGCCGTTGTCATGCAGGGGCGTCACGAAATGGTCCGCCATTTGATAGTTCTGTTCGTAATATCCGAGGTAGTACGCCCCCGTCGCCTGGTGGACGTAGTCTCGCGAGTAATAGGCGCAGCGGTTCTGAATGGCCGCAAGATAGCCTGGACTGAGGTCCTGGGTCGACGACGGACAGCGCGGATCGCTCTGTGCGCTCGGCCATCCGAGCCCATTCGGGGACGGTGTGGTGAAGAATGCCCAGTTGTCGGCAATGAAGTTTAGCTTGCGAGCCAGAGCTACAGCCTTGTTGAATCCATCCGCCACCGTTGTTTGATCAGCATTCGGTGTCGGCTCACTGGAGGTCGCGGTCAATTCTGCGGCAGCCGCCTCGATACGGCTGCAAAGCAAGCTACTGACAGCCAGGGCGAAAATCAGGGTTCTGGGTCTTGATTTGCGCTTTCTTTGGGGCCAAAGGTCGGCCACCGATCTGGTGCCACCATCGTGTCCGGCAGACTCGCATTCTTGTAACGTCTTTGAATCAGCATCCATATTTCGATCTCCTCCGATCAAGAGACATGCCAGGAAAACGCAAGCCGAAGTGCTGTCAAAATGGCGGTGTAAATCTGGATATTAATCAGTTGTACAAATCAAATAGCGCGCGATCGATGTTGCTTGCCAAGCCAGTCAACTTCAGGGAATACCGCTGCCACAGGATTGCCGCACGATCAACGGCACAGTTCCCTTCACTCGATCTGGTGCCGGATGTTTGCCACTAATCAGCTGGAGGAGCATGGATGCCGCAGCGCCCCCCTCCTTGCACGGCTCGGTACGCATCGTCGTGAGTGGCGGCGCTGCATATGCAGCAAGCGGAATATCGTCAAAACCGACAATCGCTACGTCTTCCGGAATTCTTAGCCCCGCATCCCTCAGCGCAGCCATTGCGCCAAACGCGATCGTATCGTTGCCGGCAAAGAGTGCGGAGAAGCCCAGCCGGTGCGCAAGCATGACGCGCATTGCGTCAAAGCCGCTTTGCGCACTGTAATTTCCATATGCGATCCATGCGGGATTGACATCAACGCAAGCGGCCTCCAACGCGTCGCGATACCCGAGCAGACGTTCCCTTGCGATCTGGCAATCTTCCGACGCAAAGCCGATATGCGCGATCCTCGAATGTCCGAGCGCAAGCAAATGCGATGTGGCGCGTCGTGCTGCGTCCCGGTTGTCGGCCTCGATACTATGGACGTCCTTGTGCTCGGTCAGGCCTGAACCGAAGACGACCAACGGAAAGCCGCTCGCACCCAGCTCGCACATATACGCTTCGTCGAGGCGGCGAGGATTCAGGACGATCAGACCATCGATCCGCCCGCTTTCGACGAGATCGAGAAACTCGCCGGCGCGGCTCGTCTCCGCGACCGGTTCCAGCAGAACCTTGTAGCCGTGCGCGTGACACGTCAGGTTGACGCCCGCAAGAAACCTCGGAATGTATGCGTCTACATTGACGTTCGCGTGGTCGCCTTGCGGGATCAGCAGTGCGACGGTTCGTGTTGCACCGCTAACCAGCGAGCGGGCCATGGCGTTCGGCACATAGCCGAGCTGGTTAGCAGCAAGCAATATGCGTTCGCGCGTTTCGAGGCTGATTCCCGTGTCGGGCACATTGTTCAGCACGAACGAAACGGCGGTACGCGACACGCCCGCCAGCTTTGCTACCTGACTACTTGTTACGCGTTTCGTTGGCTTGGGTCGGAACATATTGGTTTGCGATTCCTTGATACATGCGCTTGTCGGAAGATCGTCTGTCACGTGAAGTGAGTCGAATTCGACTGTTACATCTCCTGCGTGGGCGATCGCGGAAACGATCATCAACCGGGGCGCATCAATCCTTTTCGGATATTGGTTTTATAGCCACTTCGGAAGCGAAGCGCTCTCTCGCTGCACGGCCCTCTCGGAAATTGATCTGATTTACTAACACGAGTTAGATACTAGGCAACTCCCATGGTTAGGGCAAGCAGATTGCCATAGGTATCTTCCCTAGACCCATAAGCGGCCAGCCAGCTCGTCTTGACGAGCGAGCTTAGGTCGCGGTCGAGAGAGGCAGCCAGTGATGCGCCAGCAGCGCGTCGATGTCACTGCCCTTGTGCATCGGCGTGCGTGTCAGGACGTGCTTCAGATTGGCGAGTGGATCGCGTCCCCTCCGTTGCGCCGAGCGGATCAAGCTCGTAATGGTGGCCGCGCACAGACCCGCACGCAGCGATCCAACGAACAACCAAGACCGGCCAACCACGGCGGCATGCCGCCATGCTTGAACTAAGTCTCGCTCAAAATGGCTACTATTGATTGATGACACGAAGAAACTCGTTGCGAGCTTGGACATTCTGGTCGAATTCGCCAACGAAGGATTGCGTGATTACGCGCTCGTCGCCGCGACGATTTTCACCCATGAGCAAGCACAGTTGTTCAGCTTCGATCATGCACGCTGCTCCCAGCGCTTTACCGAAATTAACAAGTGCTGTTGCAATCTCGTTTGCAATCCACTCTTGGTACGTGAAACGGTGGCTGATCGCATCTATCATCCGAGCGATACGTCCAAAGCCATGCAGGCGCCCTCCAGGCAGGTAGGCCACGTGGGCTACACCGCGAAATGGCAGCAAGTAATGTGGGGCAAACACCATGGACAGCGATGCTGCGGATGATCACCATATCTTTCCGGTGATCATCGAAGCCCGCGCCCAGCGCCTCCGCAGGATCAACATCGTAGCCGTCGAGTAAACGCTTCTGCCAGAGTTCGCACACACGTTGTGCCGTGCGGCCTGTATGTGAAGCGTCTATTTCAATGCCGCTAGCTTTGAGCATTCTACCGATCGCCATTTCGAATGCGCCGGGATCGAACTGACGGGTACGCCGAATTTCCATAGGCGATTGATTGTGCGTATCGCATTCGCTTTCATTCTCATTTTTAATCATGCCGCCTTCTCTTATAAACGTCGAAAAATTTTCAAAATGTCCTTATCCTGTTGAAATGCCATTCTCCGTTCCATTAGATCCTGCCAGAATTCAACATCTACCTTTTCAATGACGTACACCTCGATGCCAGAATAGCGGCACCGGAATGCCTCCAGTAGTGGTGGCAGCAACCGTAGCGAAGAGCTTGCGCGAAAGTGCCCATACGCTGCATGCTTACGGTCGGCCTAGCGACAAACTATCCGCACGATCCTCGACGCGATAGCCCTGACACATGGATCAGACGTCCGTCCAATGGCGATAAGTTGCGGCCTGCCCTCGATATATGCCATCGCGATCGACTAAATTCCAGACGGTCACATTCACGATCCAGAACAGTCTTCCCGACTTGGCAATGCGCAATCCACGATAGTTGGTTGCAAAGCCGCGGGTTCGTACAGCTTCGAGCAATTGTTCACGCTCGTGCCGGTTAGGGCGAGCAGCGGAAAGCCGTGAACGTAAAGCTGTCATCTCGGCCCAGCTGTATTCAAAGCAACGTTGTGCTGCTTTGTTTGCATAGATGAACCGCGGATCCTCATCCGTGTTGTGAGCCACTACACAAAATGGTGCGTCTTCGTATAGCCAGCGGGCGGCATCCGTGCCACGTATTGTCTGGCTCAATAGAGGCGCACCGGTCAGTCGGAGGTGGCTATCCGCCAGGAGATCGAAAAAGAGGAAATCCGTGGCTGGAGAAATTGGCATTGGACTGTGCTCATGAAGGTCATCGGTATGCGGTGCTCGTCAGAATATGGCTGCAGTAGACCTCTGACAGTGGCTTGCCCTCTGCAATCGGCGCGTCTTCGGGTCAAATAACTGTAACTGTCGGGATACGAGAATCCGGATCACCGACATTGGACGCTGTTCAGATTGGCAGCACGGCCGACCAGCATTTTGTCGGGCAAGGCCACGGCCGCAAGCTGATTGTCGCAGTCTTCGACCAGCGCCATCAGATGCTTCCGCCCGATGAACGGGTTGCCGTTCAGGTCGCGAGTTTCGCCGATGAACAACGCGACTGGACACTTGTTCTTTCCGGGCGGCCTGTGCAGGTCGCTATTAGTCCGGCTCGGACTTGATCGTTAACGAAGCGTCCGGGGTACCAGCATAGAACACGATCAGTTCAACCGGTTCATCGCCACTTTGGCCCCGATGCGGTGCATTAACCATCTCAGGTAGCACGTCTCCCGGCCCGATCGCTATTGTCTTCCCGTCGCTCTTTCGGATCACCGCCAGCTGGCCAGAAAGAACATAGGCGACGTTGATTACCGGATGGATATGCCACGGCAGTTCGCTATGTGCCGCGATCTTATAGCGCAGTACCGATACCTCTGGCTGGCCATCCGGATACGCTCGATATTGAACGCCGTCCCACGAGCGCGTTGTTTTCAGCAACTGTGTCACTTCGACCTGGGGCTCCACCGCCGCCGCCGTCGGAATATACATGGTGCTGGCAAGCAAAGGCAGCGCAGATGCCACGATAGTTATAACGCGCGTTCGGACTGAGGGATGGTAAAGCATAAATCAAGCTCCTTCGCTGAATAATGAGGTTGCTCGGTAAACGCTGATTGGTAGACTCATCGCCGTCGTTGCCGACAAGGCAGCTTGCAACGCTAAGAACGACGAAATAATTCGTCGCAATCGAGGCACGTTTTTCTCGCATACTGGTCCCACTTCTTGCATTTTCATGCACATGGCGGATTTCCCTATGGATTGAACACCGCACCTGGCTGCCGCGCGCCCCCTCACCGGGCGCCGTTCATCTCGTCGCGCTGTCCACGTCAATGCACGGGCGTCGTGGCCTGCTGCCGCGCCATCGACCGTACGGATCGGGATGCCGTCACCTGTGCAAACGTACGGGCAGCGGACGGAGCGAGGCTATCGTCACGGCCGCCTCCTGCGAGTACAAGCGCGGCACATACGACAGATAGCCTCTGGATATCGAGTCACCAAGTATCGAATTCGAAGACGCGACGCATAGTTATCCATCTGTAGATGGTGTCTGCAGGGCTATGCTACTCAGCTTGAATCATAAAAATTCTCAACGATTGTCACGAGGAGCATTGACCCTGCCCCGAATCCACGTGACCTGAGTAACCGTGTTGAATGTCAAGCTGTGAGAGGTTGATTTTGAGCATTCAGGTGGTTACGGGCGATGGCATTTAGGTGCGTGATGAGCTTGCGCATGCAGGCAATCAAGGCCACTTTCTTGAGTTTGCCTGCGGCAACCAAACGTTCGTAGAAAGCGCGGACGGCCGGATTGAATCGAGTCGCGGTGAGCGTCGCCATGTACAGCGCACGTCGTACCTCAAAGCGCCCGCCGGCGATGCGTCTACGGCCTCTGATGGAACCAGAGTCCTTGGCATAAGGTGCCACGCCGACCAAGGCGCAGATTTGGCGCCGATTGAGATGACCCAGTTCAGGCAATTCCGCAATCAAGGTTGTCGCGGCGACACGGCCCACGCCCGCCACGTCCTGCAACAGCTTGGACATGACGGCGCGGTGCTGCTCGACGTGACTGAGCATCTTGGCGTCGACGTCGTTAAGCTGACACGCAATGGCTTCGAGCAATGCCTGAATGCTCGGGCGTGTGACCGGGCGAGCCAGGCGCAGGCGCTGCCGCTCGGAAAGTCGCATAGCCACAAGCTGGCGTCGTCGGGTGACCAGAGCCGCCAGATCCTGCTGCGCGGGATCGCTCAGCGGACGCACGAAGCGCTCGCAGTCAGGACGTTGGGCCAGTACGGCAGCGAATTCGGCTAGGGTGGCGGCATCAATGCGGTCGGTCTTGGCCAGGCGCTGCATCGCACGAGCGAAGTCACGAGCCATGCGCGGGTTGATCACCGCCACGCGCAGCCCGACTGCCTGCAGCGTGCACGCCAATGCCGCCTCATAGCCACCCGTGGCCTCCATCAGCACGAGTCCGGGTTGCAGCTTCGCCAGAGCGTCGGCCAGAACGACGTGCCCCTCGGTGTCGTTGCTGATATGCGTCAGTTCGGCTGGCAAGGTTGCCCCGAGACACGCCACATCGACATGGGTACTCGCCACATCGATGCCCACCATTACGGATGATCCAGACATGGTCTTCATATCCCTTTCTTGTGCATGCGAGCTGGTATCAAACCGCTCGACTAACCGTTCGGGCATCGGGAAGACCAGCACGGAGGACGTGCGCAATCGACTCAGGTACGAACTGGCAAGCAGACTCGCCGACTCTAGACGATTCCAGGCTACACGGCCCGGTCCGGTCACCTTAGCGGTAACCAGACTGTACCGCGCTGATCTGGTTTAAACATACAAGACGATTCTTGTAGCCATTTGGCAAGTGAGTTCTCTTTTATCCTAGAGGCAAGGAGAACTCGATGAAGAAGCGATTTACCGACGAGCAGATCATTCGGATCTTGCGCGAGGCCGAGAGTCGGGACGAGCCGGTGAAAGATCTGTGCAAGCGCCACAACATCTCGGAACAGACGTTCTATCGTTGGCGCAACAAGTTCGGCGGCATGGATGTGCCCGACGCCCGTCGGCTCAAGGATCTGGAATCGGAGAACGAGCGACTCAAGCGCCTGATTGCCAATTGCTGGTTATCGACGGCCTGAAGGAATTCAGCGGAAAAAAATGAGCACCCCAACGGGCCGGCGCGAAGCGCTGGAAGTCCTGACCCGGCGAGGTCTCTCGCAACGCAAGGCATGTTGCTATCTGGGGCTGAGCCGCCGGGTGGCGGCCTATACGCTCAAGCAACCAGAGAAGGATCGGAGTCTGGGCGAGCAACTGATGGCGGCCGCGCAGGGAGTGCCGCGCTTCGGCTACCGGCGGATGTCGGCCTGGCCGGCATCCGCCGGGTGGCGGCCTATACGCTCAAGCAACCAGAGAAGGATCGGAGTCTGGGCGAGCAACTGATGGCGGCCGCGCAGGGAGTGCCGCGCTTCGGCTACCGGCGGATGTCGGCCTGGCCGGCGCTGGGCGAATCGCGCGTGCGGAGAATGTGGCGAGCCTTGCAGCTCAACATTCCGCGGCGGCGTCCTCGCCGTCGTCGTTGTGGCAACGACATTCGCTTGCCCGGTGCGACACAGCCGAATTCGGTATGGAGCTACGACTTCGTGCACGACCAGTTGGTGGACGGGCGGGCGTTGAAGATGCTTTGCGTGATCGATGAATACACCCGCGAGTGCCTGGCGATCGAAGTCGGCGCCAGCTTACGGTCGCAGGATGTGATCTTGACGCTGTCGCGACTGATGCGGCTGTACGGCAAGCCCGCGTTCGTTCGGTCTGACAACGGCGCTGAATTTACCGCTGCCAAGGTCATGCGCTGGCTACGAGACGCTGCAATCGGTCCGGCCTTCATCGCGCCCGGCAGTCCGTGGCAAAACGGATTCGTCGAGAGCTTTAACGGCAAGCTGCGTGACGAATTGCTGAACCGGGAATGGTTCCGCAGCCGCGCGGAGGCCAAGGTGCTCATCGAACGCTGGCGGCAGTTCTACAACGAGCGCCGGCCCCATAGCGCGCATCGCTATCAACCTCCTGCCACGGTCCGTCGAGCCTGGCTGGATTCCGATAATATCGACGCGAGACTCACTGCCTGATTGGCTACAAAATTCCACCGCAGGTCAATTACCCACATGATCAAAAATGGCGCCACGGCCAGCAGCACCGGCGTCATCCAGACGCGCGCCACGGTCGCGCCCCCGAGCATGACGTCGGATAGATCGCGCCGAAACATCAGGCCGGGTACTCCGGCCGCCTCTTCCCATCCATTCAAGTAGGAGCGGCCGACCACGTAGGCAAGACCGGTGACCAGGGTCAGCGCGAGGGCGCTTGCCTCGAACACGTGCGCCGCAACATAGTGGCCGACGCGCTGCCCAATCGATGGCGACGAATCAGCCGCACCGGGCGTATCCAGAGTCTCAACGCTTTCGCTATTCGATAAAGGGGTGTCCGTCATCACGACTCCCGCTTGTCATCGAGCCGGGCGCGGGCCGCCGCGATTGACTGGTGTAGCTTCGCTTGCAGTGCCTCACGCGGCGGCAGCACGGTGAGATACTCGGCAACGTGAATGCCGCTTTTGCCGAGTTCCAGCAATTCGATCTGTTCTTGCTTTTTGCCCGCACACAGGATGATGCCGATCGGCGGCGCTTCATCCGGTTCCTGCTCGTGCTTCGCGAGCCAACGCAAGTACAGCTCCATCTGACTCTTGCACTCGGCCTTGAAGGAACCGAGCTTCAGTTCGATGGCGACCAGACGCTTGAGCTTGCGGTTGTAGAACAGCAGATCAAGATAGAAGTCGTCATCGTCGATAGGAAGTCGTTTCTGGCGCGCAACAAACGTGAAGCCCGCGCCGAGCTCCAGTAGGAACTGTTCCATCTCGCGCAGGATCGCATCCTCGAGATCGCGCTCCAGACAGTGATCATTGAGGCCGAGAAAGTCGAGTATGTACGGATCTTTCAGCACGAGGTCAGGCGTCATCTGCTGCGCGTCGCGCAGGTGCGCCACTTCGCGCCGGATCACTTCGTCGGGTTGCCGCGAAAGCGCGCTGCGCTCGAACAGCATCGATTGCATCCGCTCCTGCAACTGCCGCGACGACCAGCGCTCCAGACGACAGAGTTCAATGTAGAAGTCGCGCTTGAGCGGGTCTTCAACGTACATCAACATCTTCAGATGGGTCCAACTCAATTCTCTCCGCAGTGCGGAGAGAATTGGTTCATCCGGAAACACCTCGGCCGCCCGGATGCAGTGGCGCAATTGCTGCTCGCTCCACCCCCTGCCGTACTCGCCTCTCAGTTGACGTGCGAGCGCGGGGAGGATTGTTGTCCGTAGCCCGCGCGCTCACCGCCCAGCACATCATCTCGAATGCGCCGACCAACCTGCCAATAAAGTAGGGTCAGTTCTGCGTTGACTGCCGCGGCCGCTTGGGCGCGTGCCGAATCAATCATGCGGCGGATGTCGGTCAAGAGGGACGCGGGGACGAGTTCGGTCATCTTGTCAGGAACGGAGGAATCGGCGGGCCGGCGCGCGCCAGCAGTGGCCACGTTACCGGAATCTCAGCAACGGCGGAACCCTGCCAGGCGCTCCCCCAATTCTCTCCGCACCGCGGAGAGAATTCAGCCACCGGCCCGCCAAGGCCCTCGTCTGTCACCGAGCTAAATGTGCGCGCGCGCAATTGAGCTTCAGCGCCGCCAGAGGCAAAGCCACCCTCCAGTCGCCGCGCCCGGATCGAAGAACCTCCAGGCCCGCGTGCAGCGCAATGCCCAATGAACCCGCCCACCGGCACGTCGTCGCCCGCGCCAGAAATACAGAGGCGCCGGAACAGTGCCGGCCCCGCTTTTCAATCGCCGCGGTGGGAGCGCTCAATTCCCCAAGGGGTGTGCCGCGCACGCGGAGGCTTCGCCTATGTCCCGGAATGAAGGGGAACATAGCCCTTACTATGTTCCCCTTCATTCCGCCGGATCCTACCTCGACATGGACCACTTCGGCGGAGCGCATCGTGCCCCTCTTTCACTGCACAACCGCGCACGTCCTAACTCGCCCCCTGAAGTTTCTACGTAAAAACTGTCAAACTTCCGCGTCCACACGCGCACCACACGTCGGTCGCACTAGCTTGCAAACTTATCCGTCTATCAATGCGCATCAGACGCTCGGTGTGATTCGCGACCGCAGTCAAACAACGCTCGTTTCCCAGTCCGATTTGATCGGCAAGCCAAAGTCCGGATTCGCCACGCAACTCGACGAACACTAAAAAAACACTAAAAATCGTGGCGCGAACCGGTGCTCGGTAAATATCGGCGGCTCACCCGTTCGAAGGCTCTTTCCAGTTGGAGCGTCGATGGATTCCACCGCACCCCCACGGAACACCACAGACATCACAATTCATTTAACTTTCCGTGAGGACTTCGACACCGGCCGGTGCCTACGATAGGCGCATGTTTTCAGGACCTGCTTCCAGGAGCCCATCATGCCCACCCGCAGACATCTGCTGTTCGCCGGCGCCACCGGCCTCGCCACGCTCGCGGCGCTGTCGTCCGCCGGCCGCCGCGCGCTGGTCGGCCGCGCGTTCGCCGCGCCGCCGGCCGCCCCGCGGACAGCCGCCCCATACGAAATCACCCTCAGCGACGCCGAATGGCATCGCCGGCTCACGCCCGCCCAGTACACGATCCTGCGCGAAGCCGGCACCGAGCGGCCGTACAGCAGCCCGTTGAACGACGAGCACCGGGCCGGCACGTTCGCGTGCGCCGGCTGCGATCTGGCGCTGTTCGCGTCGGCCACCAAGTTCGACAGCCATACGGGCTGGCCGAGCTTCTGGAAGCCGCTCGACCACGCGGTCGGCACCAACGCCGACGCGTCGTTCGGGATGGTCCGCACCGAAGTGCACTGCCGCCGCTGCGGCGGCCATCTCGGCCACGTGTTCGACGACGGGCCGCCGCCGACCGGCCTGCGCTACTGCATGAACGGGCTCGCGCTCACCTTCCACCCGGCCGCCGCCTGATCCGGCCCCGCTCCCGACCGACTGGAGAACGCACCATGCTGCTCATCGTCCTTGCCTATCTCGGCGGCGTGCTCACGATCCTGAGCCCGTGCATCCTGCCCGTGCTGCCGTTCGTGTTCGCGCGCGCCGACCAGCCGTTCGTGCGCACCGGCCTGCCTCTGCTGGCCGGCATGGCGCTCACGTTCGCCGTCGTCGCGACGCTCGCCGCCGTCGGCGGCGGCTGGGTCGCGCAGGCCAACCAGGCCGGCCGCTGGATCGCCATCGTGCTGCTCGCGGTGTTCGGCCTGACGCTGCTGATGCCGCGCTTCGCGGAACACCTGACACGCCCGCTCGTCGCCGCCGGCAACCGGCTCACCGGTCTCGCGCAGCGCGACGGCCGCCCGGCCGGCCCCGCGTCGTCGCTGCTGCTCGGCGTCGCGACGGGCCTGCTGTGGGCGCCGTGCGCCGGCCCGATCCTCGGGCTCGTGCTGACCGGCGCCGCGCTGCGCGGCGCGAGCGTCGGCACGACGCTGCTGCTCGTCGCGTATGCGGCCGGCGCGGCGACGTCGCTCGCCGTCGCGCTCGTGATCGGCGGCAAGGTGTTCGCCGCGATGAAGCGCTCGCTCGGCGCCGGCGAATGGATCCGGCGCGGGATCGGCGCGGCGCTCCTGGCCGGCGTCGGCGCGATCGCGCTCGGCCTCGATACGGGCGCGCTCGCACAACTGTCGACCGTCACCACCGGCGGGCTCGAGACGAAGCTCGTCGACCGGCTCGGCGGGCGGTCGAACGGTGCGCCCGCAACGACGGCCGCCACGGGCAACGCTGCCGACAACACGTCCGGCAACGCAAGCGGCGGCGCGATGATGGCCGCGACCGCCGATGCCGCGCAGGCCGGCGGCGCGATGATGCGCGCGGCCGGTACGACGCCGTCCGCGCTGCCCGTCGAAGGCACGCTGCCGTCGCTCGACGGCGCCGTGCAGTGGCTCAACTCGCCGCCGCTGACGGCGGCCGGCCTGCGCGGCAAGGTCGTGCTCGTCGATTTCTGGACGTACTCGTGCATCAACTGCCTGCGCACGCTGCCGTACACCAACGCATGGGCACGCAAGTACGCGCCGTACGGGCTCGTCGTGATCGGCGTGCACGCGCCGGAGTTCGCGTTCGAGCGCGACATCGGCAACGTGAAGAAGGCCGTGCACGACCTCGGCATCGACTACCCGGTCGCGATCGACAACGGTTATTCGATCTGGCGCGCGTTCGGCAACGAATACTGGCCCGCGCACTACTTCATCGACGCGCAAGGGCGCATCCGCCATCACCACTTCGGCGAAGGCGAATACGCCCAGTCGGAACGCGCGATCCAGTCGCTGCTCGCCGAGGCCGGCCATCCGGAAGCGCTGAACGTGCCGCTCGGGCTGGCCGGTGCGCCCGCGAAGGGCGCGCTCGCGGCAGCGGATAGCGCGGACGTCCGCTCGCCCGAAACCTATGTCGGCTATGCGCGCGCGCAAGACTTCTCATCGCCGGGCGGCGTCGTGCGCGACGCGGCGCATCGCTACGACGCGCCGGCCCGCCCCGATCTCAACGACTGGGGCCTCGCCGGCACCTGGCAGGTCGGCGCCGAGCGTGCGTCGCTCGCCGCGCCGTCCGGCCGGATCGTCTACCGCTTCCATGCACGCGACCTGCACCTCGTGCTCGGCCCGGGCGCGAACGGCCAGCCCGTGCGCTTTCGCGTGACGCTCGACGGCGCGGCGCCCGGTGCCGCGCACGGCGCCGACGTCGATGCGCAGGGCTACGGCACGGTCACCGGGCAGCGCCTGTACCAGCTGGTCCGGCAGCCCGGCGCGATCGCCGACCGCACGTTCGCGATCGAGTTTCTCGATCCCGGCGTCGATGCGTACGCATTCACGTTCGGTTGAACGCGGGCGCCGCACGCGGGCAACGCCGCCACCCGAGCACCGTCTTCCACAACGCATTCCGAAGGAGCAAACGATGAACCCGACACCCACTCGCGATTCCGCGCCGCGACGGCGCGCGGCGATGCTGCGCCGCATCGGCGCCATCGCCGTCGCGGCCACCGCCGTGTTCGGCTTCCAGCGCATCGTCAATTCGGCCGAGCCGATGCGCACCGTACCCGCACCGACGCTCGACGAAACGCCCGGCGCGTCGCACGACGAAACGGCCGTGCTCGCCGGCGGCTGCTTCTGGGGCGTGCAGGGCGTGTTCGAGCACGTGAAGGGCGTGAAGCAGGTCACGGCAGGCTATGCGGGCGGTGCGTCCGAAACCGCGCACTATGCACTCGTCGGCTCGGGGCTGACGGGGCACGCGGAATCGGTTCGCATCGTCTACGACCCGACGCAGATCACGTACGGCCGGCTGCTGCAGGTGTTCTTCTCGGTCGCGCACGACCCGACCGAGCTCAACCGGCAGGGCCCCGACGAAGGATCGCAGTACCGGTCCGCGATCTTCCCGACCAACGCGCAGCAACGCGCGGTCGCGACCGCGTACATCGCGCAGCTCGGCAGTGCGCACGTGTTTCCGGCGCCCGTCGTCACGCGCGTCGAGGCATACAAGGGGTTTTATCCGGCCGAGGCGTATCACCAGAACTACCTCGAACTGCATCCCGACGCGCCGTATATCGCGTTCAACGACCTGCCGAAGGTCGCCGGGCTGAAGCAGCGCTTCCCGGCGCTGTACCGCACGGACGCGGTGCTGTGGCGCGATGCCGGCTCGTGACCGGCAGCCGGCCGCGTGACGGGATGCCGCCCGCCGCGCGGCCGGGGGCCGGCGCACACCGCCCGCGGCCCGGTTTGCGCCGCATCAACGAAACCCCGGCCGTCATGCCGGGGCAAACCCGCATCGCGTCCGCCGCAACGGGCAACTTCGCGTAGACTTCTCTAGATCCCCGCCGCTTCTTGCGGCGCCCGGACTTTCTGCCCAGCCAGGAGACGTCACGCATGCTCGCAGTGCCTTTGCCTGACAGCAGCACCCTCGAAGAACCCTCTTCCGGCACGGGCGTGCGCGACCTGCGCCGCGTGCCCATTCACCCCGATCACTGGTATCCGCTCGCGTGGTCGCGCGAGCTCAAGCGCGGCAAGACGCTCGGCGTGCGCTTCGCCGGCGATCCGATCGTGCTCGTGCGCACCGAATCGGGCGCCGTGTACGCGCTCGAAGATCGTTGCGCGCACCGCCAGGTGCCGCTGCATGCGGGCGTCGTGAGCGGCGAGACGCTGCGCTGCTGCTATCACGGCTGGACCTACGCGTGCGACAGCGGCCGCTGCGTCGACGTGCCCTACCTCGGCCGCGAGCGTTTGCCGAACGGCGTGCGCGCGTATCCGTGCCGCGAAGCGCACGGGCTGATCTTCGTGTTCCCCGGCGACGCGACGCTCGCCGACACGCGGCCTTTCCCTGCGCTCGAATCGGCGGACAACCCCGCGTACAAGACCCGCCGCTTCGGCCGCGAGGTCAAGTGCCACTACTCGTTCATGCACGAGAACCTGATGGACATGAACCATCAGTTCCTGCACCGCAAGCAGATGGGACAGATGCGCGCGCGCTCGGTGGGCCGGCGCCGCGGCGACGACTGGGTCGAGGTCGACTACACGTTCGCGCGGATGGAGGGCAAGCAGCCGGTCGGCGAGGCGCTCGTGTTCGGCGCGAGCAAGAAGGCGTCCGACCAGTCCGACAAGAGCGTGATGACGGTGCGCACCGGCTATCCGTACCAGACGCTGCGGATTCGTTCGAGCGAAGGCACGCTCGTGATGGACCTGTGGATCGTCTACGTGCCGCTCGACGCCGAGCAGCGCACCAACCGCACGTTCGGACTGCTGTCGATCCACAAGCCCGGCATACCGTTCGCGCTCGATCTCGCGTGGCCGCTGCTCGTGTGGTTCACCGAACGCATCTTCCGCGAGGATCGCTGGATCGTCGAACGCGAGCAGGAAGCGCACGATCGCCAGGGCGCCGACTGGAACCACGAGGTGTTTCCGGTCATCAACGAGCTGCGCGACCTGCTGCGCCAGTGCGGCGCGCGCACCGTGATTCCGATCCGCGAAGCGCGCGACGGCGCGTGATACGTACGGCGCGCCGCACGACGTCGCAGGCGCGCCGCGACGCGCTCCGCTACAACCGGAACGCGCCCGGCAGCAACGCGTGTGCCGTCGTGACCTCGACATCGTCTTTCAGGTTGCCCAGGATCACTTCGATGTCGGGCATGCCGAGCTCGATGATCACCTGACGGCACGCACCGCACGGCGCGATCGGCCCGTCCGTGTCGCCGACGACCGCAAGCCGCGCGAAGTCCCCCGGACGATAGCCGGCGGCGATGGCCGAAAACATCGCCGTGCGCTCCGCGCAATTGCACAATCCGTAGGACGCGTTCTCGACATTGCAGCCGTGAAAAATCGTCCCGTCGCGCGCCTGCAGCGCCGCGCCGACCTTGAAGCGCGAATACGGCGCATACGCGCGTTCGCGCGCCGCCTTTGCCTGTTCGAGCAATTCGTCTCGTTCCATCTCGATGGTGCCTCCGGTGGTGTGCCGGGATGCATCGACGCGACCGCATCCCGGCACGCACGATACTCCCGTAATGTGAAGCGGCCGCCGATGCCCGCACGCTCCGTCCGTGCCGGCACGGGCGACCGGTCAACCGATCTGCTGGTGAATGGTCGGCGGCGCATCGCCCGTCTCGCCCAGCACGTAGCTGCGCTGGACCGCGTCCACCGCGCGCGCCGCCGCGGCGGCGTCGCGGGCGTGCACGCAACCGAGCGGTTGGCCGGCCTCGACACGCTGCCCGATCTCCGCAAGCTCCGACAGGCCGACACTGGTGTCGATCGCATCCGCCACGCGCGTGCGGCCACCGCCGAGCGCGACGACCGCCAGCCCGAGCGCGCGGCAATCGACCCGCTGCACGACGCCGCTCGCGTGCGCCGGAACCGGCACGATCACCGCCGCCCGCGCGAGATGACGCCCGTGCGCATCGACCAGGTCCGCGGGGCCGCCGAGCGCCACGACCATTCTCGCGAAGCGTTCCGCCGCCGCGCCCGAGTCGAGCGAGCGCTGCAGCATCGCACGCGCCTGCGCGGCATCGCGTGCCAGCCCGCCGGTGACGAGCAACTGCGCTGCAAGCGCCATCGTGACGTCATGCAGCCGGGCCGGACGTGACGTGCCCGTCAGGTAGTCGATCGCGCATCCCACTTCGAGCGCATTGCCCGCACACGGCGCGAGCGACTGGCTCATGTCGGTGAGAATCGCGGTCGTCTTCATGCCGGCGCCGTTGCCGACGTCGACGATGCTGCGCGCCAGTTCCGCCGATTGCTCGACAGTCGGCATGAACGCACCGGAGCCGACCTTGACGTCCATCACGAGCCCGTCGAGTCCTGCCGCAAGCTTCTTCGACAGGATCGACGCGGTGATCATCGCGACGGACTCGACGGTCGCCGTCACGTCGCGAATCGCATAGATGCGCTTGTCGGCAGGCGCCAGCCGCGCGGTCTGCCCGATGATCGCGACGCCGACGTCGCGCACCGTGCGGCGAAACGCATCCGTATCGGGCGTCACGTCGTAACCGGGGATCGCGCTGAGCTTGTCGAGCGTGCCGCCGGTATGGCCGAGCCCGCGCCCCGAGATCATCGGCACGTACCCGCCGCATGCGGCCACCATCGGCCCGAGCATCAGCGACACGACATCGCCGACGCCACCGGTCGAATGCTTGTCGATCACCGGTCCGTCGAGATCGAGCGCGCGCCAGTCGAGCACGTCGCCCGAGTCGCGCTGCGCGATCGTCAGCGCAACACGCTCGTCGACGCTCAAGTCGTTGAAATACACGGCCATCGCGAACGCCGCCACCTGGCCCTCGGTCACGCTGCCGTCGGTCACGCCGCGCACGAACGCGGTTATCCCGTCGCGATCGAGCGGCTGCCGATTGCGCTTCTGGCGAATGAATTCCTGCGGTAGAAACATCGTTGCATCTCCTCGATCGGTCAGGGGCCGCTGCGCGGTTCAATGCAGGGAGAAGAACAGGCCGGCAATCGCGGCGCTCATCAGGTTTGACAGTGTCGCGGCCGTCAGCGCGCGCAAGCCGTGCCGTGCGACTTCCGACCGACGCTCCGGCGCGACCGCGCTGAAGCCGCCCGCGAGAATGGCGATCGACGAGAAATTCGCGAAGCCGCACAGCGCGAACGACACGATCGCGAGCGTCTTCGGGTCGAGCACTTGCAGGCCGGCCGCCGTGACGTGTTCGCTGCCCTTCAGGTACGGCGACAGGTCGCCGTACGCGACGAACTCGTTGAAGATCAGTTTCTCGCCGATGAAGTTGCCGGCCAGCGTCGCGTCGTGCCACGGCACGCCGATGATCCACGCCAGCGGCGCGAACAGGTGGCCGAGAATGCCCAGCAGCGTGATCTGCGGAAAGCCCGCGAACGCGGCCACGCCGCCGACGATGAGGTTCATCAGCGCGATGAGCCCCACGAACGCGATCAGCATCGCGCCGACGTTGATCGCGATCCGCAGGCCGACCGACGCGCCGGACGCCGCCGCCTCGATCACGTTGGCGGCCCGCTTGTCGTCGAAATCGAGACCGTCGACCACGACGCGGCTCGGCTCGACGGTCGGAAACAACAGCTTGCCGAACAGCAGCCCGCCCGGCACCGCCATGAACGACGCGGCGAGCAGATACTCCATCTTCACGCCGAGGCCCGCGTAGCCGACCAGCACCGAGCCCGCGACCGACGCCATGCCGCTCGCCATCACCGTAAAGATCTCGGCGCTCGTCATGTTCCTCACGAACGGCTTCACGAGCGCGGGCATCTCGCTTTGCCCGAGAAAGATCGTCGCGACGGCCGAGCACGCCTCGATCCGGCTCACGCCGAGCACTTTCGCGAGCCCGGCGCCGAGGATCGCAACGATCCACTTCATCACGCCGATGTAGTACAGCACCGCGATCAGCGCGGTGACGAAGATGATCATCGGCAGCACGCGCAGGCCGAATACGAACCCGCCGTCGCCGAACAGCTGGAACATCCGGCTGTCGACCAGCCCGCCGAACACGAACGCGATGCCGTGATTGCCCATGTCGAGCACGCGATTGACGCCGTTCGCGGCCGCTGCCAGCGCCGCGCGACCCGACGGCACGAACAGCACCAGCGCGCCGATCGCGAGCTGCGTGAGCAGCGCGGCGATCATGGTCCGGCCGCTCACCGCACGCCGGTTGTTCGACAGCAGATAGGCAACCAGCAGCAGGAACGACATGCCCAGGAGACTGCGCAGAATATCCACCTTGTGCTCCTTTCTCTCAATGTTATTGGACTGTTCGGCGGGCAGGCCCGGCACGCCTGCGAAACGCCGTCGGTGGATATTACTCGTCGGCATGCACGCCGACAACGCAAACAAAATGGCCGCGTTCGAGCGACGTGGCGTTTTTCGTCGACTTGCTCAGTTCTTCTACATACCTGGAGATCGAAAAGACGAGATCGCGCTACGAGCAGTCCCAAATATTAAGAGAATTGACGAGATGCAGAGAGGAGGCGGGATCCCGCAGAAGCGGTGCCCGTACGCATGGGAAGACAAATGCAAGCGCGCGGGGCGTACCGTTGGAACGGACACGCCCCGCGCGACACGCGCCGTTCAGCCCGCGCGCTCGACCGGATGCGGTTCGCGCAGCCGGTTCGCAATGCGTGCGGCCTCGTAGTAACCGGCCGCCGGCGGCCGTTTCAGATAGTGGCCCGCGCCGCGCACCGCGCGCAGGTCGCCGTCGGCCCAGACGAGCGCGCCGCGCGTGAGCGTGTGCGTCGCGATGCCCTGCACGGTCATCCCCTCGAACACGTTGAAGTCGACCTGCTGGTGGTGGGTCTTCACCGAGATCGTCTTGGTCGCGGCCGGATCCCACACGACGAGGTCGGCATCGGCGCCCACCTGCACGGCGCCCTTGCGCGGATACAGGTTGAAGATCTGCGCGGCGTTCGTCGACGTGATCCGCACGAACTCGTTCGGCGTGATGCGGCCGTGATTCACGCCGTGATGCCACAGCACCGACATGCGATCCTCGACGCCACCGCAACCGTTCGGGATCTTCGTGAAATCGTCGCGGCCCATCGCTTTCTGCGACGCGCAGAACACGCAATGATCGGTCGCCGTCGTATGCAGTTGCCCCGCCTGCAGCCCGCGCCACAGCGCTTCGCGATGCTCGGCCGAGCGGAACGGCGGGCTCATCACGTGCGCGGCCGCACGCGTCCAGTCCGGGTCGCGATAGACGGCCTCGTCGATCACCAGATGGCCCGGCAGCACTTCGCCGAACACGCGCAGCCCCTCGCTGCGCGCGCGCGCGATCGCATCGGCCGCGTCCTTCGACGATACGTGCACGATATACACGGGCACGCCGAGCACCTGCGCGATGCGGATCGCGCGGTTCGCGGCCTCGCCTTCAACCTCCGGCGGCCGCGACAGCGGATGCGCCTCCGGCCCCGTCATCCCGCGCGCGAGCAGCGCCTTCTGCAACTGGAACACGAGCTCGCCGTTCTCCGCGTGCACGGTCGGCAGCGCGCCGAGTTCGAGCGAACGCGAGAAGCTGTTCACGAGAACCTCGTCGTCGGCCATGATCGCGTTCTTGTACGCCATGAAGTGCTTGAAGCTCGACACGCCATGCTCGCGCACGAGCGTGCCCATGTCGCGGTGCACGCTTTCGTCCCACCACGTCACGGCCACGTGGAAGCCGTAGTCGGCCGCCGCCTTCTCGGCCCAGCCGCGCCATTCGCGGAACGCGTCCATCAGCGGCTGCTTCGGGCTCGGGATCACGAAGTCGATGATGCTCGTCGTGCCGCCCGACAGCCCGGCCGCCGTGCCCGAGTAGAAATCGTCGCTCGCGGTCGTGCCCATGAACGGCAGTTCCATGTGCGTATGCGGATCGATGCCACCCGGCATCACGTACTGGTCGTGCGCGTCGACGACGCTCGCGCCGGCCGGCGCGTCGATCTTCTCCGCGATCTGCAGGATCGTGCCGCCGTCTTGCGGGTCGGCGCAGAGCACGTCCGCACGGTAGGAGCGGTCCGCATCGACCACGGTGCCGCCGCGAATCAGGATTGCCATTGGGTTGCCTCCTCGTTGACTGTCGGGTGCCGCATGCGGCGCTTGGGTCACATGCACTGCACGCGTCATGCGCTCGCGATCTGCGCGCGCTGTCCCGCGCGCCACTTCATCCAGGTGCCGTACACGCCCGACGCCAGCACGAGGCCGACGAACCACGCGTACGTGTAAAGCGTGTTGAAGAACGCCGGCACGTTCGGGAACGACGCCGGAAATGCCGTGTGCAGGAAGCCGGGCAGGTTCGGCAGCACGCCGACCGCGAGTGCGGCCAGCGCGGCCGGGTTCCAGCCGCGCGCATAGCTGAAGCCGCCGCGCTCGTCGAACAGCGCGCGCGTGTCGAGCTGCGTGCCGCGAATCAGGAAGTAATCGACCATCAGGATGCCCGCGACGGGCCCGAGCAGCGCCGAATAACCGACGAGCCAGGTGAAGATATAACCGTCCGTCGTCGCGAGGATCTTCCACGGCATCATCACGATCGCGATCGTTGCGGTGATCATCCCGCCCGCGCGGTACGAGATGGCCTTCGGCCACAGGCTCGAGAAGTCGTACGCGGGGCCGACGAGGTTCGCGGCGAGGTTGCAGCACATCGTATCGAGCGTGAGGATCACGAGCGCGATGCCCACGCCGATGCCCGTCATCCGACTCGTCAGGTCGATCGGGTCCCAGATCGCATTGCCGTAGATCACGACGGTCGCCGACGTCACGACGACCGACACCACCGACAGCAGCGCCATCGGCAGCGGCAGCCCGATCGACTGCCCGATCATCTGGTCGCGCTGCGAATGCGCGAAGCGCGTGAAATCGGGAATGTTCAGCGCGAGCGTCGCCCAGAAGCCGACCATCGCGGTCAGGCCCGGCCAGAAGGTCGCCCAGAACAGCCCGGCCTTCTTGCCGCCCGCCGCGAACTGCGACGGCGCCGACAGCATCGAGCCGAAGCCGCCCGCCTTCGACGTCGCCCACCACACGAGCGCCACGCACATCACGACCTTGATCGGCGCGGACCAGCTCTCGAGCCAGCGGATCGAATCGGTGCCGTGCAGGATGAAGTAGATCTGCAGCGCCCAGAACACGAGGAAGCACGCGAGCTGCCCGAACGAGATGCCGACGACCGGCAGCGCCGCGCCGTGCAGCGCGTTGCCGGTCAGGATGTTCAGCAGCGTGTAGATCGCGCTGCCCCCGAGCCAGGTCTGGATGCCGTACCAGCCGCACGCGACGATCGCGCGCAGCAGCGCCGGCAGCTTCGCGCCCTGCGTGCCGAACGACGCGCGCACGAGCACCGCGTACGGAATCCCGTGCTTCGCGCCCGCATGGCCGATCAGCAGCATCGGCACGAGCACGATCAGGTTGCCGAGCAGCACGGTCATCACCGCCTGCCACGGCGACATGCCTTCCTGAATCAGCCCGGCCGCGAGCATGTACGACGCGATGTTCATCACCATCCCGACCCACAGCGCCGCGAAGTGATACCACTTCCACGTGCGCTGCGCCGGCGTCGTCGGCGCGAGGTCGTCGTTGTACAGGCTGCCGCCCTGCGCCGCGGCGCTGTCGGGATCGGCGGGGGTCGCTGCTGGTTTCATCGAAGGCACTCCACGTAAACGTCAGCGCCGGCATCGCGCGATGCCGGCCCACGGGAACGAAAAACGGCGGCGCCTGATATCCCGCGCCGCCGGACGCCGGTCAAGCCGCCTTCGCGTGCTTATCGGGCGCCGCCGCCGGGCCCGCACTCGCGCCCGCGTCGGCACGCGTCGGGTTGTTCGGATGCGTGGTCCAGTTTGCGTACTCGCCCGAGTCGACGCGCTCCATCGTGATGCATTGCTCGACCGGACACACATGCATGCAAAGATTGCACCCGACGCACTCCGAATCGATCACTTCGAAGTGCCGCACGCCGTCCTTCGTCGCCGTGATCGCCTGGTGCGACGTGTCCTCGCACGCGATATGGCACAGCCCGCACTGGATGCAGCGATCCTGGTCGATGCGCGCCTTGATGTCGTATTTCAGGTTCAGGTATTTCCAGTCGGTCACGTTCGGCACCGCGCGGCCGCGCACGTCGTCGAGCGTCGCGTAGCCCTTCTCGTCCATCCAGTTCGACAGCCCGTCGGCGAGATCCGACACGATCCGGAAGCCGTAATGCATCGCCGCGGTGCACACCTGCACGCTGCCGGCGCCGAGCACGATGAATTCGGCCGCGTCGCGCCAGGTCGAAATGCCGCCGATACCGGAGATCGGCAGGTTCGGCGTTTCCGGATCGCGCGCGATCTCCGCGACCATGTTCAACGCGATCGGCTTGACTGCCGGGCCGCAATAACCGCCGTGCGTACCCTTGCCGTCGACGGTCGGCATCGGCGCCATGTGATCGAGATCGACCGCGACGATCGAGTTGATCGTGTTGATCAGCGACACGCCGTCCGCGCCGCCCTTGTATGCGGCGCGCGAGCCCATCCGGATGTCGCTGATGTTCGGCGTGAGCTTCACGAGGCACGGCAGCTTCGTGCCTTCCTTGACCCAGCGCGTGACCATCTCGACGTATTCGGGCACCTGCCCGACGGCCGCGCCCATCCCGCGCTCGCTCATTCCGTGCGGGCAGCCGAAGTTCAGCTCGACCGCATCGGCGCCCGTATCCTCGACGAGCGGCAGGATCCATTTCCAGTCGCGCTCGTTGCACGGCACCATCAGCGACACGATCAGCGCGCGGTCCGGCCAGTCGCGCTTGACCTGCGCGATCTCTCTCAGGTTCACGTCGAGCGGGCGGTCGGTGATCAGCTCGATGTTGTTCAGCCCCGCGATGCGCTGGCCGTTCCACTGCACGGCACCGTAGCGCGAGCTGACGTTGACGATGTGCGGATCGAGCCCGAGCGTCTTCCAGACGACGCCGCCCCAGCCCGCCTCGAACGCACGGTTGACGTTGTAGGCCTTGTCGGTCGGCGGCGCGGACGCGAGCCAGAAGGGATTCGGCGAAGTGATGCCCGCGATGGTGCAGCGAAGGTCGGCCATGTTCGGCTCCGTGAGAGTGGGGTCGCTATCGTGGATGCGTGGATGCGTGGATGCGTGCGTGTGCGCTTATGCCGCCTTCGCGTCGCGCTGCGCGAGTGCCGCGTCGATCGACGCGGCCGCGCGCTTGCCGTCCTGCACGGCCTGCACCGTGAGGTCGATGCCGTCCGTCGCCGCGCAGTCACCGCCGGCCCACACGTCGGGCAGTGCCGTGCGCCCGTTCGCGTCGACCGCGACGCGCGAGCCGTCCGCAGTCAGCAACGCGGCCGCGATGCCGTCGGGCACCAGTGTCTGGCCGATCGCCTTCAGCACCATGTCCGCATCGACGGTGAAGCGCTCACCCGATGCCGCTTCAAACTCGACGCCCGTCACCTGCCCGTTCGCACCCGCGATGCGCACGGGCTTCGCGTGCGTGACGAGCGTGACGCCGCTCTTCTGCGCGAACTCGCGTTCGGCCCACGTCGCGTTCATCGCATCCACGCCGCGCCGGTAAACCATCGTCACGCGCTCGGCGCCGAGCTTGCGGCTCTGCACGGCCGCATCGATGGCCGTATTTCCGCCGCCGATCACGACCACGCGCCGCCCGACCGGCACGTTCTCCAACCCATCGGCCTGCCGCACCTGCTCGATGAAGTCGACCGCGTTCATCACACCGGCCAGGTGTTCGCCATCGATCGCGAGCGCACGCACGCCGCCGAGGCCCATCGCGAGAAACACCGCGTCGTGCTGCTCGCGCAGCGTGTCGAGCGTCATGTCGCGTCCGAGCGCGACGCCCGTGTTCAGCGTGATACCGCCGACCGACAGCAGCCATTCGACTTCACGCTGCGCGAAATCGTCGACGGTCTTGTACGCGGCGATCCCGTATTCGTTGAGGCCGCCGGCCTTCGGGCGTGCGTCGAACAGCGTCACGCGGTGCCCGGCGAGCGCGAGTCGGTGCGCGCACGCGAGCCCGGCCGGCCCCGCACCGACCACCGCGACATGGCGGCCCGTATCGGGCGCACGCGTGAAGCGCACCGCACCGGCTGCCATCGCCCAGTCGGTCGCATGACGCTGCAGCGCGCCGATCGCGACAGGCTGCGCATCCTGATGGTTGCGCACGCATGCGCCTTCGCACAGGATCTCGGTCGGGCACACGCGTGCGCACATCCCGCCGAGCGGATTCGCGGACAGGATGTCCGTCGCCGCGCCTTTCAGGTTGCCGTTGCCGATCTTGCGGATGAAGCTCGGAATGTCGATCTGCGTCGGGCACGCTTGCACGCACGGCGCGTCGTAGCAGTAGTGGCAGCGGCTGGCAGCGGCCGCCGCGGCAGTCGGATCGAGCAGCGGCGCGATGTCGGCGAATTCGCACGAGAGTTGCGTGGACGACAGGCGATGCGCGGCGATATCGCCGGTTGGCTTGGTGGTCATACGCGTTCCTTCGACTGGGTGGAGACAAAGCCGTCCCCGCCGGCTGCGAATGCACAGTCGGGGCGGTCACGCTTAGGAATGCTACGGTCAGGCGATGCGCAGCCTGCCGGCTGCTACGGTCGATTCGTCATGAAGCCGGCTCGCACGCGCGCGACAGCATTGCGTGCAGCAGCACGTTCGCGCCGGCCTCGATCCACGCGGGCGTCGCGTCCTCGATCTCGTTGTGGCTGATGCCGTCGACACACGGCACGAACACCATCGACGTCGGCGCGACCTGCGCCAGATAGCATGCATCGTGCCCCGCGCCCGACACGATGTCGCGGTGCGAGTAGCCGAAGCGATCGGCCGCGCCACGCACGGCCTCCACGCACGCCGGATCGAACGCGACGGGCTTGTAGTAGAAAATCTGCTCGAGTTCCGTTTCGAGCCCGATGCCGGCCGCGATGCGCGCGACGCCGTCGCGCAGTGCGGCATCCATCCTCGCGAGCACCGCGTCGTCCGGATGACGGAAATCGACGGTGAAGAACACGCGGCCGGGAATCACGTTGCGCGAGTTCGGGTGGACCTGCATCATGCCGACCGTCGCGCAGCCGAACGGCGCGTGATCGAGGCCGATCCGGTTGACGAGATCGACCACGCGCGACGCACCGAGCAGCGCGTCGCGGCGGCGCGGCATCGGCGTCGGCCCGGCATGCGCTTCCTGGCCGGTGAACGTGATCTCGTACCAGCGCTGCCCCTGCGCATCGGTCACGACGCCGATCGTCTTGCATTCCGCTTCGAGAATCGGTCCCTGCTCGATATGCAGCTCGAACGCCGCGTGCAGCTTGCGCCCGCCGCACGGCACGTCGCCGGCGTAGCCGATGCGCGCCAGCTCCTCGCCGATCGTCTTGCCGTCGACGTCCTTGCGCGACAGCCCGTATTCGAGCGGGAACACCCCCGCGAACACACCGGACGCAACCATCGCGGGCGCGAAGCGCGAGCCCTCCTCGTTGGTCCAGATCACGACCTCGACCGGATGCTCGGTCTCGATCCCGCGATCGTTGAGACTGCGAATCACCTCGAGGCCGCCGAGCACGCCGTAGATGCCGTCGAAGCGGCCGCCCGTCGGTTGCGAATCCGCGTGCGAACCCGTGACGACCGGCTCCGCGTCGGCCACGCGGCCCGCGCGGCGCATGAACACGTTGCCCATCGTATCGACCGTCACCGTGCAGCCGGCGGCCTTCGCCCAGCCGACGATCAGGTCGCGGCCGGCCTTGTCCAGATCGGTCAGCGCGAGGCGGCACACCCCGCCTTTCGGCGTCGCGCCGATCTTCGCGACTTCCATCAGGCTGTCCCACAACCGCTTGCCGTCAACCTTGATCGACGGGTCGAAGACCGGCCGCTTCACTGCTTCCGATACCGCGTTCATTCGCATCGCTCCTGTGGGGTCGGTGATGTCGTCAGACCGGTCTGTGCCGGTGCATGCAATGCCTGTTCTGGGGCGTACCCGCCCATGTGCGGTGCATGCCCTGGTCGTGCGCGAAGGTCGCCCGACGAATCGCCGGAACTGCCTTCCGCCGCTCGCCGAATCCTGTCCGATTGGACAGGTTTTAGACGATCAAAATGACCAAAGCAATGTCTTTCTTTCGCAGATCGATAGAGCGAGAAACGTGCCATCGCAACGCAACATCACTGCGGATGCGCGGTTTCCGCACGCGTGCGTTCGACGCGGATCAGCGGCTAGAATGAAGCCCAACGCGGCATGCCCGCCGCGCGAGGGTAACGATGAGACATGACGAGGCGGCAGCCGAAGCGACCGACAGCGACGAAACGTCCGCGCCTTTGCGGCGACGCAAGGCACACATCCGCGAGTCCAACGAAGCGCATCTGCTCGCCTGTGCGGAGGCCGTGTTCGCGGAGCGCGGGCTCGACGGCGCGAGCACCGCGATGATCGCGGAACGCGCCGGCCTGCCGAAGGCGAACCTGCATTACTACTTCCCGACGAAGCTCGCGCTGTACCGCCGCGTGCTCGACGACCTGTTCGAGGACTGGCATCGCGCGGCCGGCTCGTTCGAGGCCAGTGACGATCCGGTGGAAGCGATCGGCGGCTACGTGCGCGCGAAGATGGATCTGTCGCGACGGCGACCGCTCGGCTCGAAAGTCTGGGCCAACGAAATCATCCACGGCGCGGAGCACATGCAGGACATCCTGTCGGAACGCGTGAAGCCGTGGTTCGACACGCGCGTGAAGGTGATCGACGGCTGGATCGCACGCGGGCTGCTCGCGCCGATCGATGCGCACGCGCTGATGTACCTGATCTGGGCGACCACGCAGCACTACGCGGATTTCGATGCGCAGATCCGCGCGCTGAGCGGCAAGCGCACGTTCACGCGGAAGGCGTTCGACGAGAAGACCGAACAGGTCGTGCAGCTCGTGATTCGCGCGTGCGGCGCGGTGTCGCCGGATGCGGAACGACAGGCATGAACACTTCGGCATGCACCGCGCGGTGCCTGGCTCGTCGCTCCGCCGACACATGCACGCCCGAAGCCCGATCGGCTTCAGAACGGGACCAGCTCCAGGAAGTGGCTACTGGACCAGACGGATTCGTTGCTGACGACCTCGATCGAGGCGTGGGGAATCATGGGATCCAATTCGAGTTGCAAGGCCAGTCGGCTGCCCGTCGCCGGCACGCCTTGCTCCAGCACGACGACGCCCCTGTTCGGATGCAAGCTGGCTTTGCCGGCCTGCTCCGACGGTTGCTGGCCGGCATGTTCCACGCTGCCCAATGCAACGGACCTGCCATCCAGATTCGCGTCGCCGGCCACCACTGAAAGCACACCCCGCGAACCAAGCCGGAACGCGCTCTGATCCAGCGCATCGCCGCGCAGGAAAATCGCCATGCGCACCGGGGCCTTGCAAACAACGTTCACGGAAACCAGGTGTTTTCCCAACGAATGCCCCTGGGCCGATGCGGGCTGCCCCAGAATGGTCTGCCGGTACTGAGCGCCGTAGTCCAGCTGCGCAGGCACGGCGTGCACCTGACAATTGTCCGCCGCCATCGCGACGCTGCTCAGGCTCATACCCACGCACATCGTCCACGCGCACCGGCGGGCAAGCTTCAGTTGTCGCAACATATCGTCTCTCAAGGCTTGCGGTCTCATTGAAGTGCGCAACGGGCATCGACACTTTCGAACAGAGTGCCGGGGCGAGCCCGCTCGGGCAGCACGTACTCCAATAAGCACTGCCTGCCGTCCGGCAAAGCCACCGTCAGCGCATCGCTCCCGGCGCCGTTATTGAGGAATACCTGCCCCCGCTCGAGCACTGTGCCGACATACTGCTGGCGGCCATCCAGCACATAGGCGCCGGAGGGCAGCGGATTGCCCTCGGAGTCACGAGCGTTGAGCAGCACCCGACGCACGCGGGTGAGCTCGAAGTCGATCCGGTTCACCGACCCGCGCCCGGGGTCGACCTGCTGGAAGCCGTTGCCGATGTCGACGTTGCGCGGCAAGGTGCCGGTCATCACCTCCACACGATTGCTGCTGTACGGGGAGAGCCGAGGCACCACGGCATGCCCCCAGCGGTCGGTCCATACCGGCCCCTGCGGCGTGTTGATCTTCACGTTCGATACGCCCGATGCCGACACGATGCCGAACGTGTCCTGCACCGGATAGGGCGAAAGCGTCACCCCGTTTGCGTGCACCACCACGCCGCCCGAAGCCCCGCCGTAATACGAGCGGGCACGCTTGCCGGTATCGGAAAACCCCAGGTTGACTTGAGCAACGCGCGACGTCGCTGCCGCTTGACCCGACACGGCATTGCTCCGGTCGCGCGTGTTGCGCTCCGCATTCAGCGAGTAATTCAGGCGATCGCCAATCCGCTCGTTGTAGTTGGCACCAAAGCGCGTATAGCCGCTCGTGTTGCTTGCATAGGTACGGACGCTGCGCTTGCCGAACGGGATGCTCAGTGACACGTAATAGGTGTTGTCGGGCCTGTCGTAGGCTCTGCTGCCGTAATACCGAGCCTCCCGGCGGGGGCTGAGGTCGCGCTCCACGTTTAGCGACACGGTGCCGAAGGCGAAGCTCTTTCCCCAGGAGAAGTTCAGCCGCTGGGTGCGCTCCCCGTTCTGCTGGTTGGAGAATGCGTAGCCGAACGTCAAACCGCCCAGCCTGGAATCGGACCAGGCCACGGCCGCGGTATGCCGGCTCCGGAAGCGCGACGCAGCAAACCTGGGCTGGCCGGCATCCACGGTGAAGTCGTCCAGCGTGCGGTAGCCGTTGCTCTGGTACGCACTGCTGAAACTCATGGTCAGGTTCTCGTGCAGGCCGCCGAAAATGCCCGAGACCTCGATCTGCGTGCCCGACTTCCTCGCCTGCAGCGATGCGCGCTGCTGCAGCTTGACGCTGCTCGACCGCGACACGCGCATATCCACGCCCCAACTGGCGGCCTGGTATCCGGGAGCGAACAGTGCGGCGGCACCGACGTTGCCGCGCCTGCCCAGCGTCCAGTTGCCGCTCGCGCTCGCCACCCACGGGTTACGGGCCTTGTTGCCGTCGAGATTGCGACTCTTGCCGAACGCGAAAGCATAGCCCGGCCGCTGCCCCAGCGTCCCCGCACTGATCGAAGCTGCGGGCACGATAAAGCTGCGCCGCGCGCCGTCGGATTCGATGACGGTCACCTCGAGGTCGCTGCTGTTGTTGAGCAGCGGCAGGTCGGTGAGTGCGAAAGGGCCGACCGGCACGACGGTGGTATAGATCAACCCGCCCGCCTGGCGCACCTCGACGCGCGCCTGCGATTGCGCCACACCCTCGACCATGACGACGTTGCGCTCCTGCTTGCCCAGCGCCGCATCGGGAAACACCTGGATGCCGGTCAACGGCGCGCCGGTCAGCACCGAGTTGGCGATGTTGATCTGTCCGCCCTGCACCGTCGCGCCCCATCGCAGCCAGGTTCGCTGGCCGTAGGCGTAGAGGTGTCGGCTTTGGAACCCTGAGTGATCCTGATTTTGCGAGTAGGCGCGGCTACGCAGGATCCAGTCGCCGGCGTTCACGCCGAGTTCGGAATTGAGCGACAGGAAGTTGGAGCCCGGCATGCCGCTCGCCTCGCTGCGCATGGCCATCAGCTCGTAGTTGAGCAGCGCCGCGTTGCCGCCCCGGCTGTAGCCGGAGAAGTCCGCCACCGCACGACGCAACGCCGTGGTCGGCACGACCAGACGCACTTCTTCCCGCCCCGGCTTGAGCGTCACGTCCGTGCCGGGGAAAGCCCGCGCGAAGTCGTAGCAGGTGCCGGCCTCGGAATCGCCATCTATTGCGTACTTCGCGTCGGGCACCACCAGCCCGGCCGCATTCAGAAATGCGCGGTCGAAGCACAGCGCACCTTCCTCGTCGAAGCGCGTATTGATCCGCCCTCGCCGAATATCGTTGACGTAGACAACAACGCGGCTTCGGCCAGGCCGATAACGAGGCGCAGAGCGAAAATAGTCGGCGATCTGCGGATCGAGCCCGCGCTGCTGCAGGATGCTCGTGTCGAAGGCGGCATCGGCGGCGGCCGAATCGACTGCGGTTTGTGCAGCCGTTGTTTGCGCGGCGGGTTCCGCGTCAGGCGCCGCGACCGCCTGCGCGTGCGCACGTGGCGGATAGGCGCCAGCCAACAGCATCAACAGCGACGCGGCCGTCCCGTTGCGATACACCTTCGATTCACGTTGGCGCCGCACTCGGCGCGTGGCACGGTCGAGCCGCATTACGGTTGCGTCGCGGCGTTGACGAGCGGGGCGTCGTAGGAGTCGACCTCGTAGCCGTAGATCGTCGCGGGCGACAGTTTGACCCCGGTTGCCCGCGCACCCGCCCCCTGCGGCAACGAGACTTCCACAGTGCTTTCGGGTAGCACATAAGTCTTGCCCAGATCCACGGCGGTCTTGTCCGGCAGGAGTTGCACGCCTTGCCCCAGACGCACCACATACGGACTGTCGTTGCGCACGCGCAGCTTGCCGTCCGCCACCGACCACTGCAGCAGCGTCCACGGCGACGTGTGCTTCGCGAGCGTGGCGGGATTCACGATCAGCGGCAGGTTCTGGCGGATTGTCATGCTGATGCGCGCCTTGCCGTCCGGGCCCTTCGGCGGAATGCCCTCGAACGTCACGCGCTTGAGCCGCTGCACCCGCAGCGGCGCCGGGCTTTGCAGCAGAAAACGCACCAGCTGCGTGTCCTGGCCTTCCACCCGGCTCACCGGCGGCACGGCCACGACCAGCAATTCCTGGTCTTCCGGCGTATTCTGGATGGACGTATGCAGCAGCAGCGGAATCGACTCCGTGTTCTTCACGTTCATCGTGGTTTCGCCGTCCGCTTCGTTCAGGATCACCACGGAAGATTCGGGAAGGACGCCGGAAGCCTGAGCAATGACGGCCGGCACGCTCAGGCATACCGGTAGTCCGGTCGTCAGGATAGCCCTCATTAGAACGCGTCGGCGCGACGCAAAATATTGGGGTTGAGAAAGAGATTCTGACGGGCAACGCAGTAAGCAGCTCAGCATATTTAGGAATCCAACTTTATTGAATTTGACGGATGGTTATGTGCGTTGTGCTCGGGATTTCAGAAAATCCGATGGGGGGCGGAATCGATCGCTGCGCCGGCCGGACGGCCGACTCCAGCTGACTATCCGGCGACGCCCCGGGATGGAGCGATGCTAGGCTATCGGTGCGACCACGGCCGGAGCAATCAGGCGCCCCGTCGCAGCCCTGATTCAATCTTTCTGGATCGGAAAGTTAGAGTGACATGCACACGCTACAGGTACCCGAGTTCCAAGGTCATGGAACCGTCGAGTTCCATCCCGTCAATGAATCCGACGTCTTTTCTGAGAGCAATAGCGATATTGATCCCCAACGTGCTCGTCAGTGCCTTGAACGCCACAGGCTCCTTCTGCCACGCCTCCGGCAGCGGCGGCCCATCCACGCCCCACGAAATGGTAGTGCAGGGTGCCATGGTGTCCCCATTCCCGGGGTCGTACCAACCGACAGAGTAAGTGGGCTTAATCACGAAGGCATCCCTTCCATCGGCCATTGACGGAGTCTCGTTGATGCGAATGAAGTAGAAGCCGATGGTGGGATTTCCCAGGCCGAAACCGTGCCAATCGTAATAGCCGGGGTGCGCCGTACCTTCGCGATTATCCGTCGCGGTAACGCTCACCTTAGTCGGGTGCGGGCAGTTAATCATCAACGACATCTCACGCCCCTCGTACACCCTGAGCTCACCGGGGGGAGAAAGCTGATTGCGCGTCAGACTGCCCAGGTCGACGACGCCGCCGTTGCCCAGCGCTATGCTGCAAGCACCGTCCGATCGGATTTGACCGTTGACGCTGAGGTCGGCAGCCTGGGATGGAACGGCGCTTGCCATCGTGAAAGCGAGCACCGCCGGAGCAATCACGTGCCTCATCATCTGCATGATTCAGACTCTTTGAAATGGGGTGACTAAGTACTCGCGGGCGTTACAGATACACGAGTTCCAACGTCGCGGAACCGTCGATTTCGAGCTCGTCGGTGAACGCGATGTCGTCCCTGAATTTGACCTCAGCCCGTAACGTGTCCTTTAGTATCTTGAACGCCAGCGGCTCATCCAGCTCTTCCGCCCCCCACAAAGCCCACGAAGTGATCCCGCCGGATTTCCAGCTCCAGCTGGGTTCAGTCACGCCGTTGATGTCATCAGCAGCCAAACCCCAAGCCCCTCCTTGGCTGCGGTAAATCGTCACGACGCGCCTCCCATCGGCCTCGCGGCCCGCCGAATTGGAACGAATAAAGTAGGAGCCGATGGCAGGATTGCCCATACCGAACCCAGAATAGCCAGAGGGCTGCGTACCGTCGCGATTGTCGATCAAGTTAACCCCAACCTTGGTTGGGTGCTGGCAGTTAATCGTCAAGGGTATCTCGCTAAGGTCAACGTGAAAATCCTTGCGCGATAGATTGCCCAAGTTGATGACACCGCCATTGCCCAGCGCCATGCTGCAAGCGCCGCCTGATCGGATATGACCGTTGACACTGAGGTCGGCAGCCAACGTCACGCCCGCACTCGACAACGTGCAGGCCAGAACGGAAAGTACACACCACTGCTTCAAGCTCATCTGAATATCTCACTCATTCTGGACGGCACAGGCAAACGGATGTCGCGACAGCACACACGCTGACTGATGCTCCGATCCAATGTCGTGAAGCCCCTAACCGGATGTCGGCCTATCGAAATTCACTTCAAATCGGGACGGCGCGCATAACGTAGACTGTTCGAATCCCCCTGCTTGCCCGGCTCGACAACGCGATCAACCGACGCTCGGCCCGACGCGCCCACCAACGCCCAGCGACTTGACAGTCGCCGCCAAGCAACAGGCCGGCGAACAACAGCAATGCGGACTCGTTGAAATGGGGGAACCCAGCGACACGCGTGCGCTACAGATATACGAGTTCCAATGTCGCGGAACCATCGATCTCCATTTCGTCGGTAAACGGGATGTCTCGCCTCAAAGTGACCGTGATGCTCAATGTGTTCGTCAGCGTCTTGAACGCCACTGGCTCCGTCTGCGACCCATCCACGTCCCACGAAAGGATCTTGCTGCCGCTCCAGACGTAGTTCGTCCCCTTATCGTCCCAAGTAATTCCGCCTTGACCGCTTCTCCAAATCCAAAAGGCCTTTCCTCCATCTGCCTGGGGACGATCGAGGCTAGAAATGACATAGCTGCCGATTGCAGGATTGCCTAGGCCGAAATGCTGATCTCCAAAAACAGCTTCCGATGGCGGCACCGTACCTTTTCGATTGTCGATCACGCCGATGCCGACCTTGGTCGGGTGCTGGCAGTCAATCCTCAACGACATGTAGCGATTCAACACGTATCTCTCGAGGACATTCTTTCTCGAGAGACTGCCTAGGTCGACAACGCCGCTGTTGCCCAACGCCATGTTGCAAGCGCTGCTCGATTCGATATGCCCGTTGACGCTGAGGTCGGCCGCCGACGTCACGCCCACGCTCGACAAGGTGCTGGCCAGCACGAAAACAACACACCACTGCTTCAAGCTCATACGCATATATCTCTCATTCTGAACGGCATGGACTAATGCATATCGCGTCAGCACGCGCGCCGACGGATGCTCAGCTTCAATGTCATGAAGCCCCGAGCCGGAATGTCCGCCAATTGCACGGCCCTTCATGTCGTGACGATGCACGTAGCGTCGGCGATCCGATTTCTCATCGCTGACTCTTTGAAGTGGATGGATCCAATGCCGTGCGCTACAGGTACACGAGTTCCAAGGTCGCGGAGCCGTCAAGTGCGATCTCATCCTGGAAATCCAGTTCGGGCGTGTGGATATACACATCTACTTGCAGCGCAGCTGTGAACGTTCTGAACGCGACAGGAAAGCGAGGGAAGGCATGATCAGGGTCGCCCCTCGAAGTGAGAGGAGATCCAGAATGGGAATCGTTGGCTAACCCGCCGCCTCTACCGTGGCTCCAACTACTACCGTCATCCCAACTCGTAAGGGTGATCGGCTGTTTTCCATCGAGACCGCCCTTTTTGTCATCCCCGCGAATGGTGTAACTGCCGATATTCGGAGTGCCCAACCCGAGCCAGCCGCCGTAGAAGCTCGAGCCTTCTCGATTATCGACCACCTTGATTGCAACCTTGGTTGGAGACGCGCAGTTGACCGCCAACGACATATCGCGATCTGCGCCCGCATGCTTGTCTAGGGTCTGGCGCGACAGCTCACCCAGGTCGATGACACCGGCATTGCTCAACGTCAGACTGCAGGAGCCAACGGGCTTGATTTGGCCTTTCACACTCAGGTCAGCGGCGGACGCATCGCTGACTACGACGCCCATGGCGCCCGAAAGTAAGGCGAGGGCAAGCAGAGGCTTGAAATTCACAGATTCTCCATTGATGTCGAGTAGGGCATATACATTAGGGAGGGCGTCAGCCGTCGCAGCCGTCCAACGCTTCGGCCAACTTCGATCGCCTTTTTTACAGATAGGTCAGTTCGACGGTCGCGGAACCGTCCAGCTCGACACCGCCATTGGAAAGATCCAGCTCCGACAGCTTGTTGATCGTCGGGGTGACGGTCAGATCGGCCGAGATGGTCTTGTATGCCCCGGGCGCCGTGCTGCCCGATTCCGAGAACGATTTACGCGCCGAGCCGTTCGCCATTAATCCTGTGCCGTCGAGCGCCCACGCGTCGGAGCCAGCGGGCGCCGCCAGGACGTCCAGCGCGTTGCTGTCGCCGACAGCTTTACTCAGTGCCAGCGTGTAATAACCTGCCTTCTCCTTGCTCAGGCCGAACTCATAGTCGTCGCCCTTGCCGCCGACGGCCGCACCCGAGCGATTGTCCCGCACGTTCAACGCGACCTTGGCGGCCGCGTTGCATGAGATAGCCACGTTCTGCGTCTTGGCGTCGAGTGTCGTCGTGGCATCCTGGCTGAGTTTGTCCGACGCGATGGTGCCGAAATCATAGACGCCGCCGTTGCCAATCGTGAATTGGCACGCGTCGGGCACGATCTTGCCAGTGACCTTGATTTCCGCAGTTTGTGCCTGCGCCTGACCGGCAACAACCAATGCACCAACAACCAGCCCCAGTCCTGCTAGTTTCTTCTTCATCGCCTTGCTCCAATAACAAATGAACCGAAAAATGATGGCGTGCACCAAGCGTGCTGCTACCAGAAAGCCCATTGCGCCACCACGTCGACAAGTTTGCCGACCCTGTGCCCGTTCAGGCTATTCGGAAGATTCTGTTTTTCGCCGAGAACTATCTGACCGGCCACTCAGCGCATTCGCCCTCAATCCGCATTCAAGTATCGTTAGCGGCAAAGTCGCCCGAACGACCGCTCGGTGCCCCGCATAGCGCCTAGCAGGCTGTTGAAATTGAATACGGTGTAAACGGGCCCTGAGGGCGGTGCGTTAGAGATATCGTGTTCATGAACTTGGGCAGACGAGAGCGATGCGCGGAATGGACGAGATGCAAGAACCGCTGTTCACGACGGTGAAGCTGGAAGACTTCGTGCCGGCCGATCACCCGTTGCGGCCGCTTCGGCTGCTGGTCAATCAAGCGCTGAAGCGACTCAATGGGCTGTTCAGCACGATCTACGCGGACAGCGGCCGAGCATCGATTGCGCCCGAGAAACTGCTGCGTGCGCTGCTGTTGCAAGTGTTTTACTCGGTGCGCAGCGAGCGCATGCTGATGGAACAGATGCGCTACAACCTGCTGTTCCGCTGGTTCGTCGGCCTCGCGATCGAAGATGCCGTCTGGGATCACTCGGTGTTCTCGAAGAACCGCGATCGTCTGCTCGAGCATGAAGTGGTCGAAGCGTTCTTTACCGAAGTCATGAGCCTGGCCGACAAGCAAGGGCTGCTGTCCAGAGAACACTTTTCGGTCGATGGCACGCTGATTCAGGCGTGGGCCAGCCACAAGAGCTTCCGGCCCAAGGATGGCTCGGACGATCCGCCGGCCGGCGGTGGCCGCAATGTCGACACCGACTGGAAGGGCAAGCGGCGCAGCAACGACACGCATGAATCGAGTACCGATTCGGACGCGCGGCTGTTTAGGAAGAGCAAAGGCACGCCGTCCATCCTGTGTTACCAGGGGCACATCCTGATGGAGAACCGATCGGGCTTGGTGGTCGGCGCAGTGGTCAGCCACGCTGACGGTTTCGGCGAACGAGCGAGTGCGTTGCGCCTGCTCGATTGCGTACCGGGTCGTCACGCCAAGACGCTCGGGGCCGATAAGGGTTACGACATGCGTGACTTTGTCCGGGATTGCCGAGCGCGCAAAGTGACGCCACACGTTGCGCGCAACGACGCGCATCAAGGTGGCAGCGCGATTGACGGCCGCACCTCGCGGCACGTCGGTTATGGCATCAGCCAAGTGATTCGCAAACGCATCGAGGAGCACTTCGGTTGGGGCAAGACCGTCGGCAGGATTCGACAGACCGCGTATCGCGGCATCAAACGAGTCGACCAGCACTTCAAGCTGACGATGCTGGCGAGTAACCTGACTCGAATGGCCCGAATACTGGCAGCGGTGCCGCAGGGAGCGATGCGATGAGCCGCCCGAGCGCGGCCATTGCGTGGCAACGCACCAGCTGGCCCGCTCGCCAGCGGGGCATCCGGCACGATACGTCTGCAACTCAGCGGCCAATCGCATACGAAACCTTTCTAAATAGCACCCCGGTCGTCAAAACGAGGCGCTTTTCAACAGCCTGCTAGGGGAGAACTGGTGCCGATTCGGCAATGGCATCAACCGAAAACCAACGGGGCTGCAAGGCTATGGATGGCACGTTCGGCCAAATGAGATCGATTGGGAGTAGAGGGGACCGTGAATCCTCGTATCGTGGTCGTGGATGACCATCCGCTGATTCGAATGGCCGTGCGAGCGGTTTTGGAGCGTGACGGCTATGAAGTCGTCGCAGAATGCCAAACGGGGGTGGACGGCGTTCAGGCCGTTCGCACGCTTAAGCCCGATCTGGTGATCCTGGATCTGGTCATTCCCGATCTGGACGGGTTCTCGGTCATGGAGCGCCTGCGCGGCGCCAAGCTCGCCTCCAGCATCCTGGTGCTCACCTCCGGCGACACGCGCAACTATGCGATGCGTTGTCTGCAAGCCGGCGCGTCCGGATTTGTCTGCAAGGACGGCGGGCTGAATGAAGTATCCGAAGCCGTAAAGGCCGTGCTTGCCGGCTATTCGTACTTCCCGCGAATAGTCACCGATATGCTTCGCGAAAACTTGCACGAGGTTTCGACGTACGACGGCAAAAGCCCTGCCGCAGAGCTCGATGGGCTCACCGATCGCGAAATGACGATCCTCGGTCTGTTGGTCAAGGGAATGAATAACCAGGAAATCGGGCGTACGTTGATGCTCAGTCACAAGACAGTGAGTACCTATAAGGTACGTCTTATGAGCAAACTCAATGCCCCGAATATGGTCGAGCTTGTGAAGGTCGCGCAGCGCAATGGCATAGCGATGTCATAGCCGCTTTCGTGCCGGTCGATTGGCCGACACGCGCGTGAAGGTGATCGAAGGCTGATTTGCACACGGGCTGCTCGCGCCGATCGACGCGCATGCGCTGATGTACCTGGCGATCCGCCGCATGAAAAACGGGCGACGGGTAATGCGCAGAGGTTGTCTGCGCGATACCCGTCGCCCGCGTCGCAGCGTGCGTACTTCGCGTTACACAATACGCTCGATCGCGATGGCCGTCGCCTCGCCGCCGCCGATGCACAGCGATGCGATGCCGCGTTTCAGGCCATACGTTTCGAGCGCGGCCAGCAGCGTCACCATCACGCGCGCACCCGATGCGCCGATCGGATGCCCGAGCGCGCACGCGCCGCCGTGCACGTTGACCTTCTCGTGCGGCAGGTCGAGATCGCGCATCGCAGCCATCGGCACCACCGCGAACGCTTCGTTGATCTCGAACAGATCGACATCGCGCAGGTTCCAGCCGGTTTTCTCCGACAGCTTGCGCAGCGCGCCGATCGGCGCGGTCGCGAACAGGCCCGGCTTGTCCGCGTAAGTCGAATGTCCGACGATCACAGCTTTCGGCGTGAGGCCCAGGCGTTCCGCTTCCGAGCGGCGCATCATCACGAGCGCCGCAGCACCGTCCGAGATCGACGACGCGTTCGCGGCCGTCACCGTGCCGCCGTCGCGGAATGCCGGCTTCAGCGTCGGGATCTTGTCGAGCTTCGCCTTGCCCGGCTGCTCGTCGATCGACACGACGGTTTCGGTCTTGCCGGCCTTCACGGTCACCGGTGCGATCTCCGACACGAAATGCCCTTCAGCGATCGCGCGTTGCGCGCGCGTCAGCGACGCGATCGCAAACGCATCCTGTGCCTCGCGCGTGAACTGGTAGGTCTGCGCGCAATCCTCCGCGAACGTGCCCATCAGGCGACCCTTTTCATACGCGTCCTCGAGCCCGTCGAGGAACATGTGATCGAGCACCTGGCCGTGGCCCATCCGCATCCCCGCGCGCGCTTTCGGCAGCAGGTACGGCGCATTCGTCATGCTTTCCATCCCGCCGGCGACGGCCACGCCCGCCGAACCTGCCAGCAGCAGGTCGTGCGCGAACATCGCGGCCTTCATCCCGGAGCCGCACATCTTGTTGACCGTGGTCGCGCCTGCCGAAAGCGGCAGCCCGGCCTTCAGCGCGGCCTGCCGCGCCGGCGCCTGGCCCTGCCCGGCCGGCAGCACGCAGCCGAACACGATTTCATCGATGCGCTCCGCCGGCACGTTCGCGCGCTCGAGCGCCGCGCGAATCGCTACCGCGCCCAACTCGCTCGCGCTGGCCGCCGCCAGGTCGCCCTGAAAACCACCCATCGGCGTGCGCGCCGTGCCAACGATTACGATCGGATCCTGAGTCGTCATGATTCGCTTCCTCCAGTGTCAGCGCGGTGCCATGCGCAACGCGCCATCGAGACGGATGACTTCGCCGTTCAGCATCGTGTTCTCGGCGATGTGGCGCACCAGCGCCGCAAATTCTTCCGGGCGGCCGAGCCGCGGCGGGAACGGCACGCTCTTGCCGAGCGCGTCCTGCACGTCCTGTGGCATGCCGGCCATCATCGGCGTCGCGAAGATGCCGGGCGCAACCGTCACGACACGAATGCCGAACCGCGCGAGTTCGCGCGCGATCGGCAGCGTCATGCCGGCCACGCCGCTCTTCGACGCCGCATACGCGGCCTGCCCGATCTGCCCGTCGAACGCCGCGACCGACGCGGTGTTGACGATCACGCCACGTTCGCCTTCCGCGTCGGCATCCTGCTTCGACATCGCTTCGGCGGCCAGCCGGATCATGTTGAACGTGCCGACGAGATTGATCGACACCGCGCGCGCGAAGCGCTCCAGCGAGTGCGGACCGTCGCGGCCGACGACCTTCTCGCCCGGCGCGACGCCCGCGCAGTTGACGAGCGCGTCGATGCGGCCGAACGCGTCGCGCGCGGCGGCCACGGCCGCCTGCCCGTCGGCTTCGCTCGTCACGTCGGTCTTCACGAAGCGCGCGGCCGCGCCGAGCTCGTGCGCGAGGCTTGCGCCGGCATCGTCATTGACGTCCAGCAGCACGGCCTTGCCGCCTTCCGCGACGACCATGCGCGCCACTGCGGCGCCAAGGCCCGAACCGGCGCCCGTAATCAGAAAAACGCGATCCTTGATATTCATTCGCAGTCCGTATTCAGGGTTGAGCGGCCTTCTCGGCTTCCATCTTGCGCAACACGAAGCGCTGGATCTTGCCGCTCGGGGTTTTCGGCAGCGCGTCGACGAAGTCGATCGCGCGAGGATAGGCGTGGGCGGACAGCCGCCGCTTCACGTGCAGGCTCAGCTCCTCGGCCAGCGCCGGCGTGCCGTCGAAGCCCTTCGACAGTACGACGAACGCCTTCACGATCTCCGTGCGCTCCGGATCGGGCACGCCGATCACGGCGGCTTCGCTGACGGCCGGATGCTCGATCAGCGCGCTTTCCACGTCGAACGGGCCGATCCGGTAGCCGGACGACGTGATCACGTCGTCTGCGCGGCCGATGAAGCTCACGGTGCCGTCCGGCTCCAGTTCGACGTTGTCGCCGGTCCGGTAGTAGCCGCCCGCGATCGCCGGCGTGTCCTGCTGCCAGTAGCCGTGGAACCACAGCAGCGGCGAGCGCGCGATGTCGATCGCGAGGTTGCCGGGCTCGCCAGGGCCGAGCTCGCGGCTCGCTTCGTCGAGCACCGCGACGCGATAGCCGGGCATCGCGAGGCCGGCCGAACCGGCGTGCACGACGTGTGCGAGGCCGTGATGATTGTTCACGACCATCCCGAGTTCGGTCTGGCCGTAGTGATCGTAGATCGGTGCATTGAGCGCCGCGTCGAACCAGCGCACGACTTCCGGATTCAGCGGCTCGCCCGCGCTGCTGACGACGCGCAGCGTGCCCTTCGCGCGCACCGCCGCTTCCGTACCTGCTGCCATAAGCATCCGGTACGCGGTCGGCGAGCCGGCGAGGCTCGTGATGCCGAGCCGTTCGATCACGTCGTACGTGCTGTCGACCGTGAAGCCGCCCTCGTAGAGCGTCGTCGCGTGGCCGAGCAGCAGCGGGCCCGTGATCGCGTAATAGAGGCCGTACGCCCAGCCCGGATCGGCGATATTCCAGAACCGGTCGCCTTCGCGCAGGTCGACCGCGTCGCGCATGTACGCGCCGAACGCGAGCAGCGCGCGCAGCGGCACCGGCACGCCCTTCGGCAGGCCCGTCGTGCCCGACGTCGACATCATCATGAACAGGTCCGTGCCCTTGCGCAGCACCGGTTCGAACGTGTCGGGCTGGGCGTCGAGCGCCACGCGGAAATCGATGTCGCGTTCCGGCAGCGCGTCGCCCGGCTCGCGCACCGTCGCGACCGGCGGGCAACCGGCGATCTCGTCGAGCTTGGCGCGATTCGCGACATTGGTCACGACCAGGCGCGCGTCGCTCATCCGCAGACGGTGCTCGATCGCCTTCGGGCCGAACGCGGTAAACAGCGGCTGATAGACAGCGCCCGCGCGCCACGTGCCGAGGATCGTCGCGACGAGCTCGGGCGTGCGCGGCAACAGGCCGGCCACCACGTCGCCCGGCTGCACGCCCTGCGCGACCAGCAGGTTCGCCACGCGTGCCGACAGCGCCTGCATCTGCGCGAACGTGAAGCGGCGGTGCTGCCCGCCGGCGTCGATCCAGTCGAGCGCGATCGCGTCCGCTGATGCGTGCCGGTCGCAGCATTCGACGCACGCGTTCAGGCCACGCTCCAGGTCGCCATGCAGATGCGCGGCGGCGGTCTCGATACTGAACCGGGCCACGGCGTCGGCGTAGGCCGGCACCGCCCGGGCGGTTGCTCCATCAGGCATGCGTGTCTCCTGTTCGTTATGACCGCCGGCGAGCCTAGGCGCGACGGGGGATACATCGATAGTAGACAGCCGGCACATTGCAATCAATGACAAACAGAATCTAGAATCGTGATCGCTTTTGCCATGTCGGGAGGACGCAGGAAAATGGGGCCGCAGATGATTTCGCCGGATTTCGTCGACGACGCGCTCGCGTGCCTGCGCCGGCAACGCATCGCGACGGAGCCCGTGCTGCGCGCCGCCGGCCTGCCGGCCGCCGTGCGCGAGCCCGTCACGCCGCAACAGTACGGCCGCCTGTGGCTCGCGATCGCCGGCACGATCGACGACGAATTCTTCGGGCTCGCCGCACGCCCGATGCGGCAAGGCAGCTTCACGCTGCTGTGCCATGCGGTACTGCACGCCGGCACGCTCGACAAGGCGCTGCGGCGGGCGCTGCAGTTTCTGCGCGTGGTGCTCGACGAGCCGCACGGCGAGCTCGTCGTGGCCGACGGACAGGCGCAGATCGTGCTGACGCAGTCAGGCGCGCCGTACCCGGCATTCGCGTACCGGACGTTCTGGCTGATCGTGCTCGGCGTCGCGTGCTGGCTGACCGGCCGGCGCATCCCGCTGCAACGCATCGATTTCGCGTGCCCGAGCCCCGACCAGCGCAGCGACTATCACCAGTTCTTCGGCGTGCCCGTGCATTTCGATCGCCCCGACAGCCGGCTCGCATTCAACGCCGCGTACCTCGCGCTGCCGACGATCCGCTCCGCGCAGGCGCTGAAGACCTTCCTGCGCGGCGCGCCCGGCAACCTGCTGGTCCGCTACCGGCACGACACGGGTTGGGTCGCGAAGACGCGCGCGCACCTGAAGGCGCTGCCGGCCGCCGAGTGGCCCGACTTCGATTCGCTGGCTGTGCGCCTCGGCACGACGCCCGCGACGCTGCGACGCCGTCTGCGCAGCGAAGGGCAAAGCTTCGCGGCGATCAAGGACGAGCTGCGCGGCGCACTGGCCCAATCGCTGTTGCGCGGGCACGCGCTCAGCGTCGCGGAGATCGCGGCCGAACTCGGCTTCACCGAGCCTAGCGCGTTTCATCGCGCGTTCCGGAAATGGACGGGCACGAGCCCCGGCGCGTTTCGGCGCGACGTGCATGCGGCGAATCCGGAATCTTGAAGCGCGCGCCGATGATCCGGGGCATACGCAGCGGATGCGGAGATCCCGTCGCGCGACGCTGATACGATGCAAAGCTTCGGCTGCGGTCCGTGACCGATGCATGACGGCAGACGGCCAACAAACCACACCCGTTCCCGCTCCGCTGCACGCAACCGTCTTTTCCGACACTGAACTGGCCGACCTGCGCGCGCACGGCATCGTGCTGTTTGCGGATCGCGTGATCTTCGACGCGCAGCCGCCGATGCCGGCCGACCAGATCGCAGCCGTGCAGGCCTGCTGTCACGACGAGCTCCCGCCGTCGTTGCTCGAACTGTGGAGCACACGACGGCCGGCGACAGCCTCGACTACGACCTGACGCTCGAGATGAACGGTCTTGTCGAAGGGATCAGTTGGGGCGAACTGTTCTACAACGGCAGCAACGGCTACCGCGACCTGCAGGGCTGGATCGACCACGAACTCGAACTGGCCGAGGAATCCACCGAAGAAGATTCGCGCCCCTGGAACGGCCAGATCGACGCGTTGCCGTTCGGTGGATTCGAGTATTGCGACCGGATCTACGTCGTCACGGAACACGTTGCGTGCTGCAACAGGTCACAATCGATGAGCGAAACCACAAATCTTCAAAGATGATGCGAGGTCCCGATATGGATGCAATCCGTACAGTCATCGAACCCTACGAAACCGCGCTTCGGGCTGCGATGCTGGCCAACGATGTCGACGCGCTCGATGCGTTGCTGGACGACGATCTGGTGTTCACCGTCCCGACCGGCCAAGTCATCTCGAAGGAAGACGATCTGTCCACGCATCGCGCGAAGCTTCTGCGCCTCGACAGACTCGATTTCCACGAAACGCGGGCATGCTCGGTTGGCGAGATGATCCTGACCACGACGAAGGCGACACTTGTCGGCCGTTTCGATGGCGCGGCATTCGACGGCACGTTTGCCTATACGCGCCTGTGGCGTCGATCGGGTGCGGACTGGCGCGTCGTCGCCGGGCATGCGTCGCAGGTCATGTAACCGCGCAAAGCGTGCGTTTTTGATCTGATGGGTGAGGGGGAAGAATGCGATATGACGCACCGTGGCGTTGTGCTCGAGAGAACCGAAGCGACCGACGGTTGCGAGTGAAGTTGCAGCGGATCAGTGGCCGGGTGTTTGATCGGCCCGACTGTCGACCTGATGATGCCTTCGGCACCCCGGCTCCGAGCGCGCTGCCCGTTGCCCGGCCAACCTGCATGTTGTCCGCGCCAATGCAAAAACCCCCGCCTTTCGGGCGGGGGTTCCTGGCTTAGGGAGCCTGACGATTACCTACTTTCACACGGGAATCCGCACTATCATCGGCGTAGAGTCGTTTCACGGTCCTGTTCGGGATGGGAAGGGGTGGGACCGACTCGCTATGGTCATCAGGCAAAGAGGGTTGTCGCGCTGCTTCGCAACGCGACCAATCGGGAAGAAGCAGTAATTTTGGGTTGTGAGCTGTATCTCACACGTACGCGGTTGCTCAACCGTCGTACGTCGAGTGCCTCGCACTCGACGCTCGATATCCGTAAAGCGCTGAAGCGCTAACGGCTATCGAGACAGACTTGTTATAGGATCAAGCCTTACGGGCAATTAGTATCAGTTAGCTGAACGCATTACTGCGCTTACACACCTGACCTATCAACGTCCTGGTCTCGAACGACCCTTCAAGGGGATCTAGTCCCCAGGGATATCTCATCTTAAGGCGAGTTTCCCGCTTAGATGCTTTCAGCGGTTATCTCTTCCGAACATAGCTACCCGGCGATGCCACTGGCGTGACAACCGGTACACCAGAGGTTCGTCCACTCCGGTCCTCTCGTACTAGGAGCAGCCCCCTTCAAATATCCAACGCCCACGGCAGATAGGGACCAAACTGTCTCACGACGTTTTAAACCCAGCTCACGTACCTCTTTAAATGGCGAACAGCCATACCCTTGGGACCGGCTACAGCCCCAGGATGAGATGAGCCGACATCGAGGTGCCAAACACCGCCGTCGATATGAACTCTTGGGCGGTATCAGCCTGTTATCCCCAGAGTACCTTTTATCCGTTGAGCGATGGCCCTTCCATACAGAACCACCGGATCACTATGACCTGCTTTCGCACCTGCTCGACTTGTCGGTCTCGCAGTTAAGCACGCTTATGCCATTGCACTATCAGCACGATTTCCGACCGTACCTAGCGTACCTTCGTACTCCTCCGTTACGCTTTGGGAGGAGACCGCCCCAGTCAAACTGCCTACCATGCACTGTCCCCGACCCGGATCACGGGCCAAGGTTAGAACCTCAAACAAACCAGGGTGGTATTTCAAGGACGGCTCCACCGAAACTAGCGTTCCGGTTTCATAGCCTCCCACCTATCCTACACAGATCGGTTCAAAGTCCAATGCAAAGCTACAGTAAAGGTTCATGGGGTCTTTCCGTCTAGCCGCGGGTAGATTGCATCATCACAAACACTTCAACTTCGCTGAGTCTCGGGAGGAGACAGTGTGGCCATCGTTACGCCATTCGTGCAGGTCGGAACTTACCCGACAAGGAATTTCGCTACCTTAGGACCGTTATAGTTACGGCCGCCGTTTACCGGGACTTCAATCAAGAGCTTGCACCCCATCATTTAATCTTCCGGCACCGGGCAGGCGTCACACCCTATACGTCCACTTTCGTGTTTGCAGAGTGCTGTGTTTTTATTAAACAGTCGCAGCCACCAGTTTATTGCAACCCCTTCACCCTTTGCCCGCAGGGGCATCAAGCTACAAGGGCGTACCTTATCCCGAAGTTACGGTACCAATTTGCCGAGTTCCTTCTCCCGAGTTCTCTCAAGCGCCTTAGAATACTCATCTCGCCCACCTGTGTCGGTTTGCGGTACGGTCATCGTTAGACTGAAGCTTAGAGGCTTTTCTTGGAACCACTTCCAATTGCTTCGCTCCCTAAGGAGCTCGCGCCACACCCTTGAATTCCGCGCCCGGATTTGCCTAAGCGCCTTCTCCAATGCAGCGACCGGGACTTCCAACACCCGGACAACCTTCCGCGATCCGTCCCCCCATCGCATCTAACAATGGTGCAGGAATATTGACCTGCTTCCCATCAGCTACGCATTTCTGCCTCGCCTTAGGGGCCGACTCACCCTACGCCGATGAACGTTGCGTAGGAAACCTTGGGCTTACGGCGAGGGGGCCTTTCACCCCCTTTATCGCTACTCATGTCAGCATTCGCACTTCCGATACCTCCAGCACGCTTTTCAACGCACCTTCGCAGGCTTACGGAACGCTCTCCTACCATGCGTGCAAAGCACGCATCCGCAGCTTCGGTATATAGCTTAGCCCCGTTACATCTTCCGCGCAGGACGACTCGATCAGTGAGCTATTACGCTTTCTTTAAAGGGTGGCTGCTTCTAAGCCAACCTCCTGACTGTTTTAGCCTTCCCACTTCGTTTCCCACTTAGCTATATTTGGGGACCTTAGCTGGCGGTCTGGGTTGTTTCCCTCTTGACACCGGACGTTAGCACCCGATGTCTGTCTCCCGTGATTGCACTCTTCGGTATTCGGAGTTTGCTATGGCGGGGTAATCCGCAATGGACCCCCCAACCATGACAGTGCTCTACCCCCGAAGGTGAGACACGAGGCACTACCTAAATAGTTTTCGGAGAGAACCAGCTATTTCCAAGTTTGTTTAGCCTTTCACCCCTATCCACAGCTCATCCCCTAACTTTTCAACGTTAGTGGGTTCGGACCTCCAGTACGTGTTACCGCACCTTCATCCTGGCCATGGATAGATCACTTGGTTTCGGGTCTACGCCCAGCAACTGAACGCCCTATTCGGACTCGCTTTCGCTACGCCTGCCCTATACGGTTAAGCTTGCTACTGAACGTAAGTCGCTGACCCATTATACAAAAGGTACGCCGTCACCCCTTACGAGGCTCCGACTGTTTGTATGCATGCGGTTTCAGGATCTATTTCACTCCCCTCCCGGGGTTCTTTTCGCCTTTCCCTCACGGTACTGGTTCACTATCGGTCGATCACGAGTATTTAGCCTTGGAGGATGGTCCCCCCATCTTCAGACAGGATTTCACGTGTCCCGCCCTACTTGTCGCACACCTAGTTCTTTCATACTGTTTTCGCCTACAGGGCTATCACCTGCTATGGCCGCACTTTCCAGAGCGTTCGGCTAACAATACAAATAAAGAGTGCAAGGCTCATCCCATTTCGCTCGCCACTACTTTGGGAATCTCGGTTGATTTCTTTTCCTGCGGTTACTTAGATGTTTCAGTTCACCGCGTTCGCTTCACTAGACCTATGTATTCAGTCTAGGATGACCCAAAAGGGCCGGGTTTCCCCATTCGGACATCTACGGATCAAAGCTCGTTTGCCAGCTCCCCGTAGCTTTTCGCAGGCTACCGCGTCCTTCATCGCCTGTGATCGCCAAGGCATCCACCACATGCACTTGTTCGCTTGACCCTATAACGAGTCTGTCTCTCCGACAGTCGTTACAGGTTGAGTTTTCGCGTTGTGCCGTATTCCAATTGATGTCGGTCCGGCGTTAGCGCTTTAGCGCTTACGCTGGCCCCACTCCCGAAGGGAGTAGACCCGAATCATCTTGAGATACATCGATACAATCACAACCCGGATAACTTCCACGTCCATCTCGAGACGCTTCCGCTATCCAAATTACTTACTTCTTCCAGATTGTTAAAGAACGACAGCCGATACAACCTACGTATCACTCTGACTGGCTCAATCGCCAATGCAAAATTCTCGGTTCAGTGTCTGAACCAAGCCCTTAGCGTTGGTGATTGGTGGAGGCAGACGGGATCGAACCGACGACCCCCTGCTTGCAAAGCAGGTGCTCTCCCAGCTGAGCTATGCCCCCATGAGTACAGATTCCTCAGGTACCTACCATCAGACAAGACATTGGTGGGTCTGGTTGGATTCGAACCAACGACCCCCGCCTTATCAAGACGGTGCTCTAACCGACTGAGCTACAGACCCCTGAGTCTGTCTTTAATTTACAGCCGATAAGCGTGAGCGCTCAACTTTGCGAGAAGCTCTGGAAAGGAGGTGATCCAGCCGCACCTTCCGATACGGCTACCTTGTTACGACTTCACCCCAGTCATGAATCCTACCGTGGTGACCGTCCTCCTTGCGGTTAGACTAGCCACTTCTGGTAAAACCCACTCCCATGGTGTGACGGGCGGTGTGTACAAGACCCGGGAACGTATTCACCGCGGCATGCTGATCCGCGATTACTAGCGATTCCAGCTTCATGCACTCGAGTTGCAGAGTGCAATCCGGACTACGATCGGTTTTCTGGGATTAGCTCCCCCTCGCGGGTTGGCAACCCTCTGTTCCGACCATTGTATGACGTGTGAAGCCCTACCCATAAGGGCCATGAGGACTTGACGTCATCCCCACCTTCCTCCGGTTTGTCACCGGCAGTCTCCTTAGAGTGCTCTTGCGTAGCAACTAAGGACAAGGGTTGCGCTCGTTGCGGGACTTAACCCAACATCTCACGACACGAGCTGACGACAGCCATGCAGCACCTGTGTATCGGTTCTCTTTCGAGCACTCCCGCCTCTCAGCAGGATTCCGACCATGTCAAGGGTAGGTAAGGTTTTTCGCGTTGCATCGAATTAATCCACATCATCCACCGCTTGTGCGGGTCCCCGTCAATTCCTTTGAGTTTTAATCTTGCGACCGTACTCCCCAGGCGGTCAACTTCACGCGTTAGCTACGTTACTAAGGAAATGAATCCCCAACAACTAGTTGACATCGTTTAGGGCGTGGACTACCAGGGTATCTAATCCTGTTTGCTCCCCACGCTTTCGTGCATGAGCGTCAGTATTGGCCCAGGGGGCTGCCTTCGCCATCGGTATTCCTCCACATCTCTACGCATTTCACTGCTACACGTGGAATTCTACCCCCCTCTGCCATACTCTAGCCTGCCAGTCACCAATGCAGTTCCCAGGTTGAGCCCGGGGATTTCACATCGGTCTTAGCAAACCGCCTGCGCACGCTTTACGCCCAGTAATTCCGATTAACGCTCGCACCCTACGTATTACCGCGGCTGCTGGCACGTAGTTAGCCGGTGCTTATTCTTCCGGTACCGTCATCCCCCGGCTGTATTAGAACCAAGGATTTCTTTCCGGACAAAAGTGCTTTACAACCCGAAGGCCTTCTTCACACACGCGGCATTGCTGGATCAGGCTTTCGCCCATTGTCCAAAATTCCCCACTGCTGCCTCCCGTAGGAGTCTGGGCCGTGTCTCAGTCCCAGTGTGGCTGGTCGTCCTCTCAGACCAGCTACTGATCGTCGCCTTGGTAGGCCTTTACCCCACCAACTAGCTAATCAGCCATCGGCCAACCCTATAGCGCGAGGCCCGAAGGTCCCCCGCTTTCATCCGTAGATCGTATGCGGTATTAATCCGGCTTTCGCCGGGCTATCCCCCACTACAGGACATGTTCCGATGTATTACTCACCCGTTCGCCACTCGCCACCAGGTGCAAGCACCCGTGCTGCCGTTCGACTTGCATGTGTAAGGCATGCCGCCAGCGTTCAATCTGAGCCAGGATCAAACTCTTCAGTTTAAACCTGTTACTGTTTTCGGTTCGGTTAAGAACCGGTCGCTCACTCAAAGCTGACAGGAATATGAATTGCTTCATAAACCTGACTTACTTTAGTGTGAGACTCTTGATACTTTCGCTTTCTGATCCGAAGATCAGCTCGCTGCCATCAAGCGCCCACACTTATCGGCTGTTAATTTTTAAAGAGCATTTCTGCAAGAAACCTGAAGTTTCTCAGCAGCGCTGCGTTTTCAGCAGCAGAGAAGTGAAATTATGAACCGTGTTTCGCAGATCGTCAACAACTTTTTAACTGCTTCGTTGCGACTGCGGGGTTCTTCTTCCTTCGCCAGCCGTGCGCGGCAACCTGCTGCACACCACCGACTTCGCTTCCCCTCTCCCGCGCCGCGTTTCCGTTAGCGCGAAAGAGGCGTGATTCTATGCACCCGCCTCCATCTCCGCAAGCCCCTTTGTGAAAATATTTTGAGAAAACCTCCGAGCACTGGCGCGCATGGAGGCTTGGGGCTCGACGGGCCCTGCATCGCAACGCAAACCGCCCGCCATAGATACCAAGCAAGCATCTCTTTCCTCACATATATACGAGGCGGTCGGCATGCCCTTCCCAGGCGCGCTCCGGGTTCCGCGGTCCGTCAATCAACGGGCTGCCGACCGCGATGCCGCACTGCCCGGCTGCAACGTCGCGCGTTCACGCCTTCATGGGTTTCGCAACCCTGTCCTGAGGATCGGACAAGGGGGCTCGCACTGTCGAGTATCATGCCGCGACCGAACCACGTACTCACATCGACGATGGACAGCACCATTCAACCCGGCGACGCCGATCTTCGCGACGAATATGCAGCGCTGCGCGAACGCGCCATCCTGCTCGAAGAACAGGCCCCGCCACTTCTGCAACGCATCTCGGATGTATTGCCGCGGATCAGCGGCGAATCCGAACTCGCGGACGAGCATCGCGAACGGCTCATCGGCGCACGCAATGCGGCGCTGGTTTCGATCGAAAACTATCAGCAGGCGATTCCGTTCCTGCAGACGGCCGACTCGATCATCGAGCAGATGGACAAGACGCCCGAGCGCGACGAAGACATCGAGTGGCGTGAATCGCTGCTGCAACGGCTCGACGAACTGATCGACGTCGCGGTCGTGATGATCGACGATGCGGAAGACTACTTCGACCAGGCGCAAGCCTGCGATCTGTCCAGCGTGCCGAAATCCATCCTCGAGGATTGAGCAGTGCCGCTCGGGATCGCGCGGCGCACCGGCTTCATCTCGTGTGCGCCCGCCATCCACATGTTTGCCGGTCGACAATCGCTGCCTGACTCCGTCGACGTCAGGCAAACCGCGCCTCTCCCGCAAAAGCTCACCTTGTCGCGGCAGCTGTCCTGCGATCGCCGCGCGCCGCCACTACAGTGAGTCGAGCACGATCGTCTCGCTCACGATCGGCACACGGATATATCCGCCGTCCGCATCGCCATACGCGTGCGCGTTCCCGTCGATGACGTATTGCGCCGTCAGCGCACACAGGGTTGCGTCTCGCGCATCGACGGATTGCAGCGTCGACACGTCGATCCCCAGTCGCTCCAGCAATTGCCGGCGCTGGTTGCGCTTCTGCTTCGCCGACGCAACCGCCTTGCCCAGCATCGCGCAGGTAATCGCGTAAGGATAGGTTTCGAAGCTCGCGCGCCCGCCCGCATAGCGCGCGCCGGTCAGCAGCGGATAGGTGTCCGCGAGCGCCCGGTACACGCGCTCCCCGATGAACATCCAGTCGAAGAAGCCGGACGTGCTCGCAACGGCCTGCTCCCGCGACGGCGTCGGAAAGCACGAGATCCGTTCGCGCGCGAGCGCCTGTTCGGCTGCCCGGCGTCCGACACCCGCCCACCACAGGCTCGGTGCGTCGACACCGACGGCCACGACGTCATGGGCGAGGCACAGCGCAGGCAGCGCCTCGGGCGCGATCCGCTGTTCGCGACAGACGACCGTCGACCCGCGCAGGATCACGAGATCGCATAGCTTCCTGTCGCCCCCGACGTCGACACCCGCCACGGCAGGCGATTGCCGCGCGGCGGATCCGATGGATCGGGCCGATCGCATGCCGGCGCCTCAGTCAGCGGGCCGTGCGTCGTACGCAGCGTCGAAAATCGCCTCGAGACCGGGATGCACGCCGCGCATCGGATCGACGACCGACTTCGCCCAGTCGAAGTACGCCTGCTTGCGCTCGAGCGGCCAGTCCGCGGGCGGATGGCGCGCGATATCGCGCAGGTTGCAGATCTTGTCGGCAAGCTTCACGAGCTTCGCGCGCCGGCTGATCGTCGCCGCATGCTCGACCTGCAGGCGCTTGCGCTCGTCCTTCGGCAACGACTTGTCGTCGGTCACCTCCATCACGATGTCCGCGACATCCTTGCCGAACAGCCGCAGCAGCTCCTGCTCGGTCGTCTCCGTATCCTCGATCGTGTCGTGCAGCACGGCCGCGACGATCACGCGTTCGTCCTCGACGCCGGCTTCGTTGGCCAGCACGTCGGCGAGCGCGATCGGATGATTGATGTACGGCGACGCTTCTTCGTCCTTGCGCCGCTGATTGCGATGCTTGTCCGCCGCGAACGCGATGGCGGCTACCAGCTTTTTCATGTTCCCCCCTCGTGTGGCCAGTCCCGCGACCGGCAAAACCGGCCGCGCGTCTTTCGGAACCGCACATACTACCTGCACGCGATGACGCTTCCCGCGCACCGGCACCCCTTCGCGCCCCGCATCACACGCCGGCCGTCGCGCGCTGCAGTTCGACCACGTTGACCCGCGCGCCGAATACGTCCTTCACGAGCGGCAGCAGGTGGTCGTGGTGCGTCAGGAACAGCACCTGGGTTCGCGTCGACAGATCGCGCAGCGCGTCGAGCCCGGCTTTCGCACGCGCATCGTCGAAGTTGATGAACAGGTCGTCGGCAACGAACGGCAGCGCGGTCCTGCTGCCGAGCTGCAACTCCAGCGCCGCGATCCGCAGCGCGAGGAACAGCTGGTCGCGCGTCCCTTCACTCAACCCGGCGACCTCGACCGACGTTCCCTTCGTCCGCCGTGCATACAGCGCGGGCGGCGTCCGTTCGGTATCGACGGTCAGCTTCGCAAACTCTCCCAGCGTGAGCACGGCGAAAATCTCGCCCGCCCGCCTGAGCATCGGCCCCTGCTTCTGGTCGCGATAGCGGTCCGTCGCCCACTTCAGCAACCGGCTCGCGGTGGCCGCCTCCAGATACTGTTCGGCCGCGTCGCCCATCGCCGCCAGCGCTTCCTGGCGCTTCGATTCGGCGACGGCCGCGTTCGCCTGACCGTCGATCGCGCCAAACGCCTGGTCGGCCACGACCTGCCGTTGCGCGAGCTCGTTCAGCCGCTTGCCGACATCGCCCAGCGACTGCTTCACAGCCTCCAGTCGCGCCGGCACGTCGGCGATGTCCTGTTCCGCAACCTCAGCCTCGACAGCCGAACGGGACAGCCCGTCGCCGTCACGCACCAGCGCCTCGTGCGCGACATCGACCGCCTGCCGAAGCTGGCGCTGCCGATCCGAGCGTTCGGCCAGCGGCAGCGCCGCATCGATCGACGCCACGCCAGCCAGATGAAGCAGCGGCTGAATGCGCGCACCGGCACCGGCCACCGCGGCGGCCGCATCCGTGACCTTGCCGCCCGCCTGTCTCACGGCCTCGTCGGCACGCTCGATCGCGCGCGCGATTTCCCTGGCGGCCGTGAGACGCGTCGCCAGCCTGCGTGCAACGTCCGGCCAGTCGCCGCTCGTCAGCCATTCCGGCGCAAGCGCTTGGGCAAGCCGCCGCGCACCGGCCTCGAGCGCGGCCAGCTCGGCGAGGATCGCAGCGATCCGGTTGCGCGGCGCATCGGCATCGGCCAGTTCGGCCGTCACCGCATTCGCAAGCCCGAGCGCGCCTTCCGCCGCGGCCAGCGTCACCGCGCTCGCGGAAAGCTTCGCGTCGGCCAGCGCGTCGCGCCATTGCGCATGCCACGCGTCGTAGGCTGCTTGCGCATGGCCGGCCCGCGACTGCGCCGTCGCGCATCCGCGTTCGGCTTCCCGCGCGCGATCGTCGAGGCTGTCCTTCTGCGCGATTGCTTTCTCGGCCGACTGCACGAAAGTCTCGGCGGCGGCGACGAGTGCCGCCAGTCCGTCCGTATCGCTGCCTCGCGACACCGTATGCAGCGCCGAACGCAACGCGGCTTCGGCACCGGCCCGCGCGGCGCGAATCGCGTCGAATTCGCGGCGCTGACGGTCGAGATCGGCCTGCGCGGCGAACACCGTGTCGCGCTTCGCGAGCCAGTCGCCCATCGCCGCCAGCGGCATGCCGGGCACTGCGGCCGTCGTCGCAAGTTCGGCCCATGCGCCGCGGTGCGCCGCCAGTTCGCGTTCGCGCTCGTCCAACGCAGCCTGCCTGCGCGCCACGCCGGCTCGCGCGGATTCGACCTGCTGACGCAGCGATTGCAGCGTCGCCGCCGCCTGCGTCGCACCAAGTTGCGCATCGACCAGTTCGTCGGCCAGGCGAATCGCATCGTCGACCGCCGGCGCGCCTGTTGCGAGGTCGACAGCACCGCTGCGGATATCGCCCCATGCGCCGTCGCGTCGTGCGCGCGCCGCCAGCACGTCGGCGGTCGTGACGACCTTGTGGTTCTCCGCGAAATGCTTCTCCTGCAGTTCAAGCCGCTCGAGCTCTTCGAGTGCGCCGTCCCGCGCGTCGCGTGCGGCAGCAGCCGCGCTTGCGCGCTCGCTGTCTTCCTTGAGCAGCGCACCGAGCCGCGCCGCCGACGGCACGTCGAGCGCGCGCAGCGTGTCGACGGGCATGCGCCACTGGCCGAGCGCATCGAGCGCGCCGGTCAGCGTGCGTTCGGCGGCGGCGATTTCGTGTTCGAGCGCCTGTTCGCGCTGGCCGCTGTTGCGAAAGCCCTGCGCATCGGCGAGCGCCGCGCGCAGCGCTTCCGGCACGTCGACGGTCGACAGGCGCGCCCGTTGCTCCTGCACCTGCGCAAGCTCGCGTGTGCGTTCGTCGAGCGATTCGCGCGCACCGGCGAGTGCCTGGTGCAGCGCGCCGTGTTCGCGCAGCAGGTTCGCGACGGTCTTCAGCGACAGCGCCGTCGGCAGCGCCGCGCGCAGCGTCGCTTCGTCCGTCGGCCAGTCGAGCTGGGCGGCCGCCGAAAACGCGGCGGACAGGTGCCGCTCGACGTCGGCGCCGAGCAGCAGCAGATCCTGCGCGTGATTCATGCAGGCGCCGCGCAGCCGATCGAGCGCTTCGATATCGGCTTCGAGCGCCAGCGTGTCGGCGTCGGCATCGATCGCATCGCGCGCCTGCCGTTTCGCGAGCAGGTCGGTACGCCGTTCCTCGAGCACCTTCTGTTCGGCCGCGAGATCACCCTGCGCCTTCAATAAATCCGCATACGCGGTCGGCGGCAATTCGACGACCGCACCGAGTTCGGCCAGCGCCGCATCCTTGACCGTCAGCTCCTTCAGGTACGGCGCCAGCCGCCGCACGCGTTCGAGCTTCGAGCGCAGCGCTTCGAGCTGGCGCTGCTCCGCGCGCGCGTGCTCGATCTGCTGTTCGACCGCTTCGCGCGCATCCTTGCGATCGACCCAGTCGCGCGTGCGCACCTGGACCGTCTTCAGTTCGGTCACGGCTTCGTTGAACGACGTTTCGGCCAGCGCAAACGCGCTGCCGCTACGACGCGGCGCCCAGAGCTCGACCGAACGCGCATCGAGCTCCTCGCGCACCGGCCCGAGACTGCCGACACCGGCGGCCGATTCGAACAGCACCTGGCCGAGCTTGTCGGATGCGTCGAGAATGCTCCGGCCGCCGTCGACCAGCCGCCCGTGATCGAGCCCGAACATCTGCTCGAAGAACTCGCGTGTCGCACCGTCGAGGATCGCGGCCAGATAGTCGTCGGGCAGCTTGTCGTCGGCAGGCGTGCGCAACGGACTGCGCCCGCGCGCGCGGTGGAACGCGAGCTCGCCCGTACCGCTCTCAAGCACGCCGCCGATACGCAGTTCAGGCGTGCTGTGCAGGAAATCAAGCGGCGTCTGCAGCTTCATCCCGAACAGCAGCTCCGACACGGCCGTGCGGATCGTCGACTTGCCGGCCTCGTTCGGCCCCACGATCACATGAAAATCCTCGCCGGCCGACGGGAACCGCAGCGTCTCGTCGGTGAACTTGCCGTACCTGATCAGATCGAGCTGACTGATGCGCATCGCTTACTCCCCCCTTGCCAGTCGCGCGAGCAGTGCGGGACCGACCTGCTCGACCAGCGCCGTGAGCTCGCCCGTGCGCGCCATCGTCAGCAACGGCACGTCCTCCTTTACATCGCTGCGCACCTTGCCGACGAACGGCTTCAGGTCGCGTTCGAGCAGCGCGAGGAAATCCGGATCGTGCGCGGCTTCGGCCAGGATCTGCTTCAAATCCTCCAGCGCTTCAAGCTGCTCGCTCTCGCCCTGCTGATGATCGGCGGCGGACGTCGCGAGCCGGACCTTCTCCAGCCACAGCCGCTCGTTGCCGATGATGCCGATCTGGTTCAGCACTTCCGCGCGCAACTGCGGCGCGCGGCCGAAAAAGAGCCCATGCGCGGGCGTGCGCCCGGTGACCGTCACACGCACCGCGCGCGGCACGTGACCGTCGACGTTCAGCAACGCCTCGAGCGACTGGCCGATCTTTCTCGACAAGTCTGCGACCGTGAAGCAATCGGATGCATCGACCGACACGGCTTCCCAGCGCAGCACGTCGAGATACAGGCGCTCGACCTGCGTGCGGCCTTGCTCGACCGTCACAAGCACTGCGCCGCGGCGGCCCGTCTCGCGGATATGGCGCCCCTGCAGGTTGCCGGGAAACACGACGGTGGACGGCCCCGACCATTGCTGGAATTCGTGCACGTGGCCGAGCGCCCAGTAGTCGTAGCCTTTTGCGTGCAGTTCGGCCAGCGTGCACGGCGCGTAGTTCGCGTGCGCCGCATAACCTTCGAGCGCCGTGTGCAGCACGCCGATGTTGTAGTACCCGGGCACCGGGTCCGGATAACCGATCGCGAGATTGTCGACGACGGCCTTGTCCTTGAAGCTCTGCCCGTGCAGCGCGACGTCGAATTCCGGCAGCTTGTGGGTTTCCGGCTTGCGATGGCCGAACACGGTGACGTTGTCGGGCAGCGTCAGCTTCTTCGTCATCTCGCTTTCGGCATCGTGGTTGCCGCCGAGGACGAACGCACGAATGCCGGCCTTGCGCAGGCGCCCCATCTGCTGGCCGAAGAAGATGCCCGTGTTGTGATCCTTCCAGTCTCCGTCGTACAGGTCGCCGGCGATCACAAGGAACGCGACTTCCTCTTCGATCGCGCGATCCACGAGTTGCCGCAGCGCCTCGCGCGACGCGTTGCGCAACTGCGCGGCCGGCGCGTCGGGATACGCGCTCAGGCCGTGCAACGGACTGTCAAGGTGAATGTCTGCCGCGTGGATGAACTTCACGAAGATTCCTCGGTTTCATGACGAATGGCGACGCCGCTTGCGCAGGCCCGGCGTAGACGTAGCCGCGCGCATCGCCGCAATGCACGCAGCGCGCGTCCGACCGGATCACGCTGCCGGTTGCCAGCGGGTCGGGATGGTACCTGAAAGCAGGTAACGACATGGTGATCTCCGTCGGTCCGGATGGCGGGCCAGCACGCGATGCGAATTCGAACGGCCATTGTGCCGTGGCGCAACTGTATTACCGCGGAACCTCGACTTCGGCAAACGTGCCGTTCACGAAACGATAGACACGATGCGTTGCGCCGCCGTGCGCGAGATATTCCCACCGGATGTCGATGCCGGCCGGTGCGTCGCACCACGCGATCGCATGGCCGTTGGCGAGACGCACCGATTCGGGCGCCGGCGTTTCGGCGCATGCGACTGAAACGCTGGAGACCGACAGCGCCCGCACTGCGGTCTTCAACGCAACCGATATCGTCCGGCGGCTTCGTATTCGCATGGATCGCGCGGGATCGTCGTGGGGTTCGTCGTATGCGCCGGCATGCCGCCCGGGCGATACCGTTTCCGGATCGCGCCGCGTGCGTCGCTCATCGCGACGAACGCGGCCGATCCGCTGTGTGCCATCACTCGCCGCGCGGCACGGGCGGCGGCGCAAAGCCGTTGTCGTTGTCGGGGAACGGATTCGCGTTGCGGCGCAACGCTTCCTCGTCGTTCTCCTTCTGCGCGAACAGCGCGACGCCTATCACGCCGACGTTCGCGGCATCGCCGTACTTCGAGTTCGCGACATAGCTGTCCGGCACCGCCGCGAAGCGGAACGCGGCGACTTCATCGCGGCTCTTGCGGAAGCCCTCGATCGTCAGCGTGCGGCCCGGATACAGCACGTAACCGCCGTTCGTATAACTGCCCGGCCGCCCCGACAACACGTCGAGCCCGTCGACGGTCGACACGACTTCGAACGTGCGGCGCCCCTGGTTGCGCAACACGATCATGTAGCGCGAACCCTCGACGCCCGCCATGTGCCAGCGGCCGTTGCTGCGCGCAAGACGCAGCGGCGCACCCTTCTCGTCCGTAAACGACAGTGCGATGTCGCCGTTCGCGAGCGCGACGCGGGTCGGCAGCCGGCGCATTTGGGATGCGGGAAGATGTCCGGGCAGCGCGTCGTTGTAGTAGACCGACGCGAGATCCGTCGGCTTCGCTGGATCCGCGCGTTCGAATTCGACATTGCGGGTTTCGGATCGCACCGATTCGCCCCACGCGGTGCCGAGCCCGCGGCGTTCGCTGGCGTCCGGAGCCTGCGGTGCAGCCGCAGACGCGCCGATACTGCCTGACGGCGGGGGCGGCGCTGCGCAGGCGGCCAGCCAGAGCGCGCAGGCGAGCGCGAGAAGACGGAACAGGATGGTCATGACGTGATGCCTCGGAATGTTATCGGACCGCGCCGGGCCAGCCGGAACGGCGTTTTGGTGTCGTCTGTCGTCACGCTGTCGATCGGACATGCTTGCCCGCGTCGGCCGGCGCTGCCATCGCGGCGGCCCGGCAACCGTGAGCCCCGCTATTTAAGCATGGCGGGCGGGCAATGGGCAGGGGCCGCGCGCGTCGCTTGCCGCAGGCTCGTGCCCGGGGCATCCGGTCACGCGAACGTGCCCATCGCGTCGTCGGATTCGCGGCGAACTTCGATGCATCACTGTATTTCGAAGAACGTCGAACGACGCGCCGTGCGCGCCGATAAAAAAACGGCCCGGCCCGCTTCGAAGCGGGCCGGGCCGTGACGGGATGCGTGCTGCTTACAGCGCGCCGCCTTGCGCCGACGCCGAACCCTTCAGGCCGACCGACGCGCCGCCCTGCACCGAGTTCGTCGCGCCTTCAAGCGCTTCGCCGGCCTTCGCCTTCGCGCCGCCCGCGACGTCACCCGCCGTCGACACCGCGCCTTGTGCGTGGCTCTTCGCCGTGCCTGCGACGTGCTTCACGTGCGACTTCGTCGAGTGTACGGCCGATGCCGCGGCATCCTTCGCCGTGCCCGCTGCCGAGCCCACCGCCTGGGTCGCGCCGCCCACCGCATTGCCGGCTGCCGAGCCGACGCTGCCGACCGTCTTGCCGACGCCATTCAGCGCGCCGCCGACGAGGTTGCCCGCACCCGAACCCGAGCCTGCCGCATTCGCGCCGGCGCCAGCCTGCACGCCCACGCCGCCGCCGAGCAGCGGCGTCTGGACCTGTGCGCCGACGCCTGCGGAACCCTCGGCACCGGTCTGGGCCGTCTGTGCGAAAGCAGCCGACGTCGCCATCGCCGTCAGTGCGGCACCCAGCAGAATCGTACGAATCTTGTTCATGGTCATTCTCCCCAAAGACGTTGTTGCTGCGGGCCGCCTTCGTGCGGCCTGTCGCATGCCTCACCGCGAAGTGCGGCAGGTGGAGCTAATGTAGCGGCGTCGACGGGCAAAACGATCGATTTGCGGGGACTGTTACTTCCGTTGCAAATGCTGACGATTGACTCACACTGTTTGACAATCGGGGGCTTGCGACGGGACGGATGGCGTATTTGCCGACGGGCAGGCGCGAATCCGGTGGTGTGCGGCGCGGGTCGTCCCGCGATCAAGATTCGTCCTATCGCCACGCATCGGGAAACCATGCAGACGAAACGACTAGCAGGGAAACCGGCCGTTTTTATAAGCATCCCAAAGCATCTGTGTCGGCCAGCCGTCGGAGCGGCCCGACAAACGACTCCTCGCGATCAGTTCGATGTCGTCGGATACGCACGCCGCAACGCCGGCGTTGCCCGATGCACCGAAGGCGAGCTTGAACGCCTTCTCGCGCAACGCGTCCACTGCCGGCCTGTCGATCGCGGTACCCGGATCGCCGTCGATTGCGTCGAATGCCGCCATCCACTGCGCATCGAACGGCTCGGCATCGCGACTGTCCAGCGCGCTGTCGCAATCGACGTCGCCGAGGAAATCGAAAAAGCCCGGCGCCGACAGGACTGCGTCCATTTCAAGCAGGTGTGCGTTCGTCATTGCAGCCCCTTCAAGGAACACGGCCCCGATCGCCTGTTGGCAGATACAGGCAGATCGGGGCCGTGCGCGTTCCGTCCGGTTACGGCCGGAACGTATCGCCGAGCACCACGCCTTCGCGACGCGGATCGGTGCCACCCTGCAACGCGGGCGACTGGCCGACCGTCACGCGCATCACGGTGTTGACGCCGCTCGCCTGCGCGGAGGTCGACACCTTGTGCCCAAGTGCGAGCAGGCCCGTGATCAGCGGATCGTTCGCACCGTTGTTGGCCGCATTGACGTTCGGATGCTCGCCGCCGATTGTGGTCGTCGGGCTGTTGCTCGCGCCGAAGTCGACGAGCCCCGCGGACTGCTGCGCATCGAGCCCCCAGTCGAGCGCACCGACCAGCGTCTTGACCACATATTGCGGAATCGTACCGCCGCCAGGCGAACCGGTCGCCATCACGAAATCGCCGCGCGAACCGTCAGCGGCCTGCCCGAACACGATCGTCGGCGCCATCGAGCTGCGCGGCCGCTTGCCCGGCTGCAGGCGGTTGGCCACCGGATTGCCGGCGCTGTCGACCGGGTTCGCGGAAAAGTCGGTCAACTGGTTGTTCAGCAGGAAGCCGTTGGTCATGTGGAACGAGCCCATGCTCGATTCGACCGTCGTCGTCGCGCTCAGCACGTTACCGTCGCCGTCGACGATCGTGAACTGGTTCGTGCCGTGCTCGATCAGCGTCGTGTCGACACCGAGCGGCACCGCGCCGAGATTGCCGGGCTGCGCGGTGCCCATGCTCTTGGTCGTGTCGATCAGCGCCGCGCGCGATTTCAGGTACGGCTTGTTCAGCAGCGTGTCCCACGTGCCGCCCGGCAGCGGCACGAAATCCGTATCGGCCACATACTTGTCGCGGTCGGCATACGCGAGCCGTTCGGCCTCGGTGACGAGGTGCACGCCCGCGACGGTCGGCTTGCCGCCTTCGAGATCGATCGCCGTCGGCTTCAGCGACTTCAGGTCGAAGTTCTCGAGAATGCCGAGCGCCGACGCGACCGCGATACCGCCCGACGACGGCGGCGGCATCCCGCATACCCAGTAGCTGCGATAGGTCGTGCACACGGGGGCGCGGCGCTTCGCCTGATACGCGGCGAGATCCGCGACGGTCGTCTTGCCCGGCGTGAGCGTCGAGCCGTCCGCGCCCTTCGTCGTCGCGATCTTCGCGACGATGTCCTGCGCGATCTGCCCCGTGTACAGCGCGTTCGCACCCGATTGCGCCATCAGTGTCAGCGTGTGCGCGTACGCGGGGTTCTTCAGCACGGTGCCGAGCGTCTTCGGCGAGCCGTCGGCATTCAGGAAATACGCGGCCGCCTCGGGATCGCGCTTCAGGCTCGCGGCGTTCGCCGCGATCGCGTCGGCGAGCCGGCCGCCGATCGGGAAACCGTTGGTCGCGAGCGTGATCGCATCGCCGAACAGGTTCTGCCACGGCAACCGGCCGTGATCCTGCTGCAGCGCCTCGATGAGCCGCGGTACGCCGATGGTGCCGATCGAGCGGCCGCTCGCGCGCGCGTTCGGCAGCGGCACCGAATGGTCGGTCGTGTCGTCGACGTAGCGCAGGTAATTCTCCGTCGCGGCGGCCGGCGCGGTTTCCCGGCCGTCGTACGCCTGCAGCGTCTTGCCGCGCGCATCGTAGTAGAGCAGCACGCCGCCCGACCCGAGGCCCGTCGCCTCGGGCACCGTCAGGCCGAGCACGGCCTGCACGGCGACCGCCGCGTCGGCGGCCGTGCCGCCTTTCTTCAGCACCGCGCAGCCGGCCGCGCTCGCGTATGCGTTGGACGTCGCCACCAGGTAGGTCTTCGCATAGACCGGCTTCATTCCGGTGCGATAGCCCGACGACGCTTCCGGCAGCGACGGATCGCCCGGCTGGTTCGAGCCCACCACGACCGTCGCGCCGCTGTTGTCGACCGCGAGGCAGCTCGTATCGGTTGAAGGTGTCGGCGTGCGGCCCGCGTCAGTCTCGACGTCGCCGCCGCATGCCGTCAGCAGGGCGGCCGCGAGCAACGCGGATGCATACGGGAAAATCGCTGTTCTGTTCATTGTCTGTTGATGTTCTTTTAGGTCGTTGCGATGGGCATCGCGCTGCCTGCGCCCCCCTCGGGGCGCGGGCAATGCGTTCGATAGTCCCATGAACAAATTTTTTTCCGCAATAAAGAAATGAAGCAATCCGGTCGACCGTTGCATGCGCAACGCCATCGAACCGGCATGAGGGTTCACTTGCTGCACTGCATCGGCGCGCAAAGGTCCTCGACCCGCGTCAGCGCGTTGTCGAAACCGCGCTGGTCGTGTTCACGATGATCGGCGTGATGAGCATCCGGCTGCTCTCCGGCTTCGACCTGCACACGCGCGCCAACCAGTACACGCTCGCGGCCATCGCGACGCAACTGGCGCTCGCGGCCATCGCGACGCAACTGGCGTTCGCCGCGCTCGCGCGGCTGAGCGGGCAAACGCGCGGGAATGCCTGCGTCGCAGGCACCTTCACGCGACGCGGAGCGTGATATGTGGCGTTCCGCGCAACAGGTCGTATGCGATCGCCGGCCCGACGCTCGGCCTCCTCACGTGGCAGGTCGGGTTCGTGTCGGTCGGCGGCGATTGGTCCGGAATGCGGATGTCGAAGCGATGGAACGGCGTGCCGGATGCATTCCGGTTCTTCATCACGCTGCTGCTCGTGCTTGTTGACCTGACGATGCGCAACGACGGCATCGACGAGACGCGTGCCGCGCACTGACGCGCCGGTTGCATTGCACGAACCGGCCGGATGGGGATGGACATCGGGACGATTGCCGGCGTCACCGCGTCCGGCTATAAATCGTGGATGGATACGAATCGCTGGATTCACGACCCCGTCGGCGCCTTTCGCGCGTGGCAGGAAACCGCCGCGACCGGCGCCGGCCGCCGGCCGTTCGCGCCGCGCTCGGTCGTGCAGCACGTCGCGATGTTCGAACGGTTCCTGCGCCATCTGATCGCGCACCGCGTGTCGCTGGCCACGTTCGGGCCCGACCACGTCGCGGCCTTCCTGGCGGAACTCGAGCGCACGTGCGCGCCCGGCACATCGACGCGCGTGCGCTACGCGAAGCTGATCGACCGGCTGGGCCGGCATCTGGTCGACACCGGCGTGCGGGCGATCCATCCGGCCGGCCGGACGACGCGCCATCTCGCGTGGCCGGACGGCGAGCCCGAACCATGCTACCTGCCGCCTGATGCCGACGTGGCGCTGCAGCGCCATGCGCAACCGCGCTCGGACGACACGCCGGCCGACTGCCGGAATCGCGCGATCGTCGCGCTGCTGCTCGCGAGCGGCATCACGTCCGCCGAGATTCGCGCGACGACGCATGACGCGCCCGATCTCGACGCGCTGCCGCCGGCGCTGTCCGTGCCGCGCGATCGCGCGCGGCCGGCACGCCGGATCGAACTCGCCGCGTTCGCGCTGGCACCGCTCGCCGCATGGCGCGCGCGCTCGGCAGACGCACCGGCATCGGCGCTGCTGTTTCCCGCGCCGCGCGGCGGTGGCGCGATGAACGACATGTTTCTGCTGCTCGTGGTGCGCGACGCGCTGACCTCGATCGGTTTCCATGCAGCGGACATGAGCCCGCGTGTGCTGCGTAACACATATGCGCGCCGCCAGTTGCTCGCCGGCCACGCGCACGCCGATGTCAGCGCCATGCTCGGTCTCGTCAGTACGCGAACGGTTACGCGCATCCGGCAGACGCTACCGCCCGATGCGGCCGCGGATCGCGCCGCACACGAGCGTTGAACGAGTTCACAGCACGGGCCCGATTCCTTTTTGTTCCCTATTCGCCCGGCTTCGACTCGATCAGCCGCAGAATCCGGGTGTCGTACGGCGATTGCATGACTTCCGCGACACGGACCTCGGACGCGGCGGGATGCAACGGATTCAGCAGGAAGTTGTGCGCGTGCGGCACGACGACGCTCGGGACGCGCAGCAGCGCGCTCGGCTGCGTTTGCAGCCACTCGGTGCCGGCGCTGCGGGTCCAGTCGACGTTCGTTCGCCAGTCGTCCGGCGCGTCGCCTTCCGCGATTTCGGCGACGTCCACCGATTCCGGCACCTCGATACGAAGCAACTGGTATCCGCTCGGCAATTGCGCGACGGTAGCGATTTCGAAATGCACGAGCGTTTCGAGCAGCGCGAGCGCCGGATGCTCGGCGAGATACACGACGGGCTGTCCGGCAAAATGCCAGCGCCCGCCGGCGCGCAACCCGCCGATGCCTTTCAGGTCGGCGTAATTGCTGATCCGCCACAGCGTCGTCAAGCGAAGTACCCCTCGTCGATCTGCGTGAGGACTTCTTCGACGAGCCGCGCGCCGTGCTCGGTGCTCGCCATGTCGAGCGACGTGCGACCGCCGAAGCGCTGAAGCCCGTTGCGCAGCCACGCCATCGCCTTGTCCTGGTCGCCGAACGTGGCGGTCGCCTGTGCGACGATGCGCGCGAGGCGGATCGCCTTGTCGGATTCCTCCGGCGACAGGCGTTCGTGCGCCTGGCGACGATGGCTCAGCGTGCGACGCGGGATGATGAAAGCCAGCTCGTCCGATTTCAGCCCGCGCTCCGACAGCCGGTCGATCACCGAGACGTCGACGCGTGCGCTCGCCAGCTCGGCAAGATCGGCGCCCGATCGGACGCGGATCGCCAGCAGCTGCTCGAGAATCGTGAATTCGGCCTGACGCGGATGCGCGACGCCTGAAGGATGGAAAGCAATGGTGCTCATGACCTCTCTCCGGCAATTTGCCCAATCATTATAGGCGTTTTGCCGGAGACTTGCGGGAACAGGCTCGGGAGAGCGTCTGTGGCCTGTCCGCCAAGGTGTCGGAAAAGGTGGCAGCGGAGGTCGCCCGCCTGTCTGTCTGTCTGGCAGCAGATTCCGGGGGTCGCGAATCGAAGATTCGCCTGGGTGAGGGAGGGCAATCGTTCAGTATATAAAGTCCAGGAAAGCTTCTTGCGATTGTCACGTAACAACTCTTCTACTGATTTAAGTCGCTTCTGCCCGCGGCGGTGTTCGCGAAGCGTTCTCGAGTACGCTTCGACGGAGCATTGGCCGCTACACGCCCGTTCCGCTTTCGACGGCACCGTCTCCAAGCGTCAACGCGCCCGGAATCGCACCAGCGACACCACCCGATTCCGGATGTCCAACGACCCGCCCCCATATGCGGGTACCTTGCCGTCGGAAATGCGGTCTGTGCCGCATCGCCGGGCCGCCTCACTTACTTCGCCTCCGCAGCCAGCCGCGCCAGCGCCAGGGATCGCGCGTCATACCGACGGCGGTCAGCCGGCCCACGCGGACGCGCGGATCACGCTGCAGAAATTGCCGGCGTTGAAATGCGGATCCTTGTCCGCGAGCACGTCGGCCTTCACGTTGCCGAATGTCGTGTCCGCCTTGTGCTTGATCCCGTCGTAGAACGCCTGGATGATGTCTTCCTTGAAGTGCGGCGTACGCGGATGCGCACGGACGACGGCCTCGCGTTCGACGTCGCTGTATTCCGGATACGTCAGCCCCAGCACGTCCATCTCGACGCCCGCGGTGACGAGCGCGATCACCGGATGCATGTGCTGCGGAATCCCCGGCGTGGTATGCAGCGCGATCGAGGCCCACACGACATCGATATCCTGCTGCGAGATGCCCTTGCCCTTCAGAAAATCGCGGGCCGCGTTGGCACCATCCACTTCGAAGCGCTCGCATGCGCTGCTGTGCTTGTGCGTGAGCCCCATGTCGTGAAACATGCAGCCGCAGTAGAGCAGTTCGGGATCGTATTTGAGCCCGCGACGCTGGCCCGCAAGCGCCGCGAAATAGTAGACGCGGCTGGAATGATGGAACAGCAGCGGAGACGCGGTATCGCGAACGAGTTCGGTGATCTCGCGCGTCAGTTGGCTATCGGGAATGGTGATGCCTGCAACGTTCTCAGTCATGATCGACCTCCATTGGAAACACCCTCGATTCTCCGGAGCCCGATAGCCGTCTTCAATAGACGTGTCACGTCAAATCCTGCCATTTTGCGCGACGGACGGACATGATGCGTGCGCGATGGAAAGGCGCCGGAAATATGCCCGGCCGCCCCGCTCCATGTGCCACTGGCGCCTCTATACTGCTACGCGTCACGTTCGACACGACACACAACCGATCATGCCGAAGGTCATTGGTATTTTCGCCGTACCGGGCGTCCAGCTGCTCGATGTCTCCGCGCCGCTCGACGTCTTCGCGCAAGCGAACGCCGAATACGGGAAACCGTTCTACACGTTGCGGATCATCGCAAGCGAGTCCGGTCCGATCCGCTGTTCATCCGGCGCGCAACTACTGCCCGACTGGATCGTTCCCAAGATCCCGGAGCGCATCGACACGCTGCTGGTTGCCGGCGCACCGAACGCCAGCCGGATCGCGCTCCGCACCGACGTCCTCGCATGGCTGCGGTCGGCCGCCGTGCAAAGCAAGCGTTACGGCTCGATCTGCACCGGTGCGTTCATCCTCGCGGCCACCGGCCTGCTGAAAGGGCGTCGCCTGACCACGCACTGGGCAGCCGCCGACGCGCTGGCCGAAGCCTATCCGTCGCTCGCCGTCGATGCGGACGCGCTGTATGTACGCGACGGCAAACTGCGCACCGGCGCCGGCGTCACGGCCGGGCTCGATCTCGCGCTGGCGCTGGTCGAGGAAGATCTCGGCCGCGAGATCGCGCGGCACGTCGCCGCGCAACTGGTGATGTTCTTCAAGCGCCCGGGCGGGCAACTCCAGTTCAGCCGCAAGGGCGAGGCGCGCCCCGCCGGACGTTCGGTGCTGCAGGAAGTCCAGCGCTGGATCGCGGCGAATCCGGAACTCGAGCATTCGGTGGCCGACATGGCGAAGCATGCGGGCATGAGCCCGCGCCACTTCGCGCGGCTGTTCCGCGCGGAAGTCGGCATGACGCCGGCCGCGTGGGTCGAAGCGACCCGCATCTCGGCAGCCCGCCACTTGCTCGAGAACGGACACGACACGCCGAAACAGGTCGCCGCGAAATGCGGCTTCGCGAACGTCGATACGCTCAGGCGGTCATTCACGCGGCACGTCGGGATCACGCCCGCCGAATACCGGAAGCGGCAGGCAATCCTGGCCGAGTGACGCGGGCGGGCATGCGCGATGCCGCACGAGCAACGCCGACCATCCCGTTCAAATGCTTCGGAATACGATTCAATTGATCGTCGCGCGACCGCCGGCCGATCGACCACATCGAGGCCGGAATGGCTGCACCTGACGTCCCCATGGAGCGTGAGTCGACATGGCTGTCCGGCCATCCGGCACGCCGACAATCATCAGACAAAGCCGAGAATCCCCACGGATCGTTTACCCAGTTGCAATAATTATTCGCTGGAACGCGTATTTCCGACCGGTAACGCGATCGCTACGATGCAATCAACCGCTGAACGCAACAAGCGAAGCGCGAAATCAACGAAACCGGAGGTCATCATGAAGTCGTTCATCTACGCTGTCGTCGCCGCAACCGCCCTGTCCGCCTCGTACGGCGCATTCGCACAATCGAACCCGTCGGGCCAGTTGACGCGTGCCCAGGTGCGCGCTGAGCTCGTCCAGCTCGAACAGGCCGGCTACAAGCCCGAAGTCTCCGATCAGTACTACCCGCGCGCGCTGCAGACGGCGCAGGCCCGCGTGACGAACGCCGATGAAGCCGGTTACGGCGCACAAGCCGCGGCCGGCGTGCGTGCCGGCCGTGCGATCGCAGTCAAGCAGGACGGCCGCGACTCCGTGTATTTCGGCCAGTAAGCCGGACGCACACGCGCGCATTCCGATCCGCGCGCGGCAAACGAAACACCCCGCTCCTGAACTGCACCCCAAAAGTTGGATTCTGATCCGACCTTTGGGGTGTTTTTTCATGACGAAGTACAGCGAAGAGCTTCGACGGCAAGTTGTTCAAGAGCATCTGGCGGAGGGGCTTGGCTCGATCCGACTGGCGAAGCGTCACGGTATTGGCCGATCGGCGATACGCCAATGGATCACGGCCTACCATGTGCATGGCGATGCCGGATTGCGCAGGAAGACAAGTCGGTACGATGCACAGTTCAAGCTCTCGGTGCTGCTCCATATGTGGCGGACAGAGTTGTCGTACAGGCAGGTGGCAGCCGTCTTCGACATCCGCAGCCCGGGGTGCATCGGGCAATGGGAGCGCCTGTATCATGACGGCGGTCTAGCCGCTTTGGCGCCCCGTCCGCGCGGGCGTCCCAGGAACATGCACGAATCTCTGCCGCCCCAATCTGCCAGTGAAGAACCCACGCCGGACGAGCGGCCCCGCGAGGAATTGCTCAAGGAGATCGAGTATCTGCGCGCGGAGGTGGCGTACCTAAAAAAACTCGATGCGCTGCTGCAATCCAAGAAGGCGGCAGCGCCAAAGAAAAAGCGCAAATAGTGCATGAGCTGAGGCAGCGCCATCCGGTGGCCGCGCTTCTGAAGGCAGCAGGTCTGGCACGCAGCACGTTCTATTACCAGCTCAAGGCGCTGGACGTCGGTGATCGGTATGCGGAGCTCAAAGCAAAGATCCGGACCGTGTACGACCATCATCAAGGGCGCTACGGCTATCGACGGATCACCGCCACGATCCGGCAGGCAGGGCACGTCATCAACCACAAGACGGTGCAACGGCTGATGGGGCAGTTACAGTTGAAGTCGCGGGTACGTCCAAAGAAATACCGTTCCTGGCGAGGTGAAGTCGGCCGGGTTGCGCCCAATCTGCTGCAGCGCCAGTTCGATGCCGAGCGGCCGAATCAAAAGTGGGTAACGGATGTGACCGAGTTCAACGTCGGCGGCCAGAAGTTATATCTGTCGCCGGTGATGGATCTGTACAACGCGGAGATCGTCGCCTACCAAATGGATCAGCGGCCAAGCTTTGAATTGGTCAGCGGCATGTTGAAGAAGGCGCTGACCAAACTCGGGCAGAAGGACCGGCCGCTATTGCACTCCGATCAAGGATGGCAGTATCAGATGCCCGCTTACCGCCGACTGCTCGCGCAGCACGCGCTGACTCAGAGCATGTCCCGTCGGGGAAATTGCCTTGATAATGCAGCGATGGAAAGCGTCTTCGGTACGCTGAAGTCCGAGTGCTACAGACTCAGCCGCTTTAGCAGCGTAGATCAGCTACGCGATGCGCTGACCCGCTACATCCATTACTACAACCACGAACGTATCAAGCTCAAACTGAAAGGGCTGAGTCCCGTGCAATACAGGACTCAGCCCTTCGGCGCTTAGCCTTTAACCGTCCAACTTCGTGGGGTCAGTTCATCCCGTTCATCGGGGGCGGGGTGTTCGTTTTTCGGCGATCCGCTCCGCGACCGGATCGCGACCGTCGATCGACGCACACCTGCCGATCGCGCGCCGCGCGGTGCCGTTCACGCAGGCAGCCGGCGTTTGCGCATAGAATGGCCGCGTGGTCGACGTCGGCCGAAACTAACGCGAGCGGAACCACGACGCCCGGCATGCCGGATCGTCACCGCGCCCGCTGGCCGGCCCGATGCCGCACTCATCGCATTTTTCGAAAAGGAGCGGTTTCATGTCTCAAGCATCCGGTTCCATGATCACGTTTCGCCGCCCGGACGGCCAGGAACTGCAGGGCTATCTCGCCAGGCCGGAAAAGACCGAAGGCGCGCCCGCGGTCGTCGTCATCCAGGAATGGTGGGGGCTGAACGACCAGATCCGCGGCGTCGCGGATCGCCTCGCGCGCTGCGGCTACTTCGCGCTCGTGCCCGACCTGTATCGCGGCAAGTCGACAGTCGAGGAAGAAGAGGCACACCACCTGATGACCGGCCTCGATTTCGGCGATGCTGCATCGCAGGACATTCCCGGCGCCGTCACGTATCTGAAGACGCTGGCGCCGCGCGTCGCGGTGACGGGCTTCTGCATGGGCGGTGCACTGACGCTGCTGTCGCTGCAGTTCGCCGACGCGGACGCGGGTGTCACATGGTACGGCTTCCCGCCGCTCGACTACCTCGATCCGGCGAAGCTCAAGGTGCCGCTGATGGGCCACTGGGCCACGCAGGATGAATTCTTCGCGATCGACCAGGTCAACGCGCTGGAAAAGAAGCTGACCGATGCGAAGGTCGGTGTCGAATTCCATCGCTATCTCGCGCATCACGCATTTGCGAACGAAACGGCCGTCGGCCCCGGCCGCATCTCCGCCACGCAGTTCGATCCGGTGTGGTCGCAAATCGCGTGGGATCGCACGCTGACGTTCTTCGGCCGCACGCTCTGGGCGAAGCCGCAGTAATACGCGGCCGGCGCGCTCGCGACAAGCCTGCGCAATGAGAAACGCCACGGACTTTCCTCCGTGGCGTTTTTGTTTTCCGGGTACCGCGAGCGGCACGGCGGTCGGCCGTACCTGTTCCCGATTCCGGACGACGTCGCGCTGCGGTTCCGCCGTTGATCGCGCACCGGGCCGGCTGCGCCGTCACGCAAGCGCGGGCGGCGCAGCCTGGCTGACGTCGACGCGTTTCGGCAGGATGCCGGCCCGATAGAACACGTCCGCGATGCGCTGTTGATACGCGAGCGTGTCGCGCGTGACGGGCTCGACGCCGAAGCGCGCGCGGCGAAACGCGAGCGCCACCGCCGGCTCCGGAATCCCCCACAGCTTCGAGAACTCGGCCGCGCCCTGCGCGCGGTTCGCATCGAGCCATCGCTGAACCGTCGTCAGTTCCGACACGGCCGCATCCAGCACGTCGGCATTGTGCTGCGCATACGTGCGCGACGCGAAGTAGTAGCCGCGATTCTCGACGAGCCCGGTGCCGTCCGCGACGATGCGCGCATCGAACGCCTGCTGGACCACCGCGAGAAACGGATCCCAGATGATCCACGCATCGACCGATCGGTTCTCGAACGCGGCCCGCGCATCGGACGGCGACAGCCAGACCGGCGTGACGTCCGCATAGTCGAGCTTCGCGGCCTGCAGCAGCCGGACCAGCAGGAAGTGCGTGTTCGATCCCTTCACCAGCGCGATGCGCTTGCCGCGCAGGTCCGCAAAAGTCCTGACCGGCGAATCCTTCGCGACGACCACGGCCTCGGCCGCGGGGCCGGCCGGCGTCTGTGCGTAGTAGACGAGCGGCGCGCCGGCCGCAAGCGCGAAGATCGGCGGCGCCTCGCCGACATCGCCGAAGTCGATCGATCCCGCGTTCAGCGCTTCGAGTTGCGGCGGCCCGGACGGAAACTCGGTCCACGTAACGTTCACGCCGAGTGTCGCGAGCTTGCCCTGCAGCGTGCCGCGCGCCTTCAGCAGGCTGAGCGGCCCTTTCTGGTAGCCGATGCGCAATGTGCGCGCACCGGCCGCGCTCGCCAGCGCGAAGCCGGGATGCGCGGTGGCGCCCGCCGCGATCGCGAGGCCGGCATGAAGGAGCCGGCGGCGGGTGGTGAATAGTCGATCTGCCATGTCGTTTCGGGTTCGATGGAGAGGGTGCGGCTTCGCGCACGCGGGCTTCGGGTGCGCGGAGGCAAACACCGCCGCGCGAACGCGATGAAGCAGGTCGAACCGATTCTAGGAGGTTGGCGCCGCGCATCGAACCAACGATGTTCGATATCGAAAGCAAGCGTTTTCATACGGACGTGCCGGTTGCACGGCGTCGCTTCCCGAGTCGATCGCGACCACATCGTCAACGCCTGCCTTAAATGCAGGACTACGGATTATTTTGTTTTTCAGAGCAAGGCGCAGTACTCGTACAGCGGCAGTGCTGCCTCAGGATTTGCAGGACGCGTTCAGCGCGGCCTCGTCGGCGGCCAGCATTTCGGGCACGCATTCGCGCAGGAAATCGACGAACGTACGGATCTTCGCATCGAGGTACTGACGCGACGCATACAGCGTGTAGACCGTCAGCTTCTGCAACCGGTATTCGGGCAGCACGCGCACCAGCGCACCGCTCGCGAGCGCGGGCAGTGCGGACGACATCGGCAGCGAGCCGATCCCGAGGCCGGCACGCAATGCACCGCCCAGCGCATCGGCGATGTTCACCTGGAAATCGGGCAACGGCAGAGCAAACGTCTCGTGGCCGTCCGGGCCGTCGAGATGCCAGCGATCGCGCGGGAACACCGAAGTGACCATCTGCAGGCAGGCATGCCCTTCGAGCTCGCGCACCGTGCGCGGCGTGCCGCGCTCCTTCAGATACGCGGGCGACGCGCACAGTACGCTGTGCACGTCGCCGAGCCGCTGCGACACGAGCCCCGAATCGGGCAGCTCCGTCGTGCTCAACTGCAGCGACACGTCGTAGCCTTCGTCGATGATGTCGGGCACGTGCTGCGACAGCGTCAGCTCGACCGCGACCGACGGATAACGCTGACGATAGCGCACGACCGCGGGCAACACATAGGCCTGGCCGAAACTCGTCGTCGCGTGAACATGCAGCCGTCCGGACGGCTTCGCCTGTGCGTCCGCTGCCTCGGCTTCCGCTTCGTCGATATACCCGAGGATGCGCTGACAACGATCAAGATAGCGCTGCCCGGCGTCGGTCAGCGCAATGCGGCGCGTGCTGCGGTTGAGCAGGCGCGTGCGCAGATGCGTTTCGAGCTGCGCGACCGAACGCGATGCGTACGCCGTCGTGATGTCCAGGCGCTGGGCCGCGCTCGTGAAGCTGCCCTCCTCCGCGACCCGGACGAAAATGCGCATCATCTGTAACGTGTCCATCGACCTGTCCCCGGGATTGAGATCACGGCGCGCTGCCGTGCGGCCGTGGTGCCGGCGGCTCCGGCGCAGGCCGGTCTGGCGCGAATTGTGCGGAACAGTACAGCAGCGCTGCAGGCGTGTCCAGTTCGCCGTATGCGGCGTGATCCGGACGCCGAATCGTGTCGCGGAGCCGCCTTTCGCGCGGCGTCCGGGCCGGGCGCGAACGCGATCGAACACGCCGGCACGCGAACGGCATCGGGTCGGCAAAAACTACCCAACGACCACGATACCGATCCGCAATTTACGCCATCGACGACACGTTACGCGGCAGCCGCCGCATCGAACGGATTACGCAACACGATCGTGTCGTCGCGCTCCGCGCCGGTCGTGATCATCGATACCGGCGCGCCCGCGACCGCTTCGATGCGCGCGATGAAATCCTGTGCGGCGCGCGGCAGCGCCGCACGTTCGCGCGCGCCCTTCACGGTGCCGTGCCAGCCGTCGAACCGTTCGTAGACCGGCTTTGCGCGCGACTGCACATCGAGGCTCGCGGGCAGATGGTCGACGCGCGCGCCGTCGAGTTCGTAACCGACGCACAGCTCGATCGACTCGAAGCCGTCGAGTACGTCGAGCTTGGTGAGCGCCAGCGAATCGATGCCCGAGATCCTGACCGCCTGGCGCAACTGTGCTGCATCGAGCCATCCGCAGCGTCGCGGCCGGCCGGTGTTGACGCCGAACTCCTGCCCGCGCGCACGCAGCGTTTCGCCGGTCGCGTCGGTCAACTCGGTGAGGAACGGGCCGCCGCCGACACGCGTCGCATACGCCTTGGTCACGCCCAGCACGTGGCCGAGCTTCGACGCGCCGAGGCCAGTACCGGCCGCGGCCGCCGATGCGACGGTGCCCGACGACGTCACGAACGGGTACGTGCCCCAGTCGATGTCCAGCATCACGGCCTGCGAACCCTCGAACAGGATGCGTTCGCCGCGCTCGGTCGCGTCGTTGAGGTCGGCCCAGACGGAGCGCACGAACGGCAGGATCTTCGGTGCGATATCGACGAGCGTCGCCAGCATCGCGTCGCGAGAACATTCGTCGAGCCCCAGGCCACGGAACCACGCGTTGTGATGGTCGACGAGCACGTCGAGCTTGTCGGCAAGCCGGCCGGGTTCCGCGAGATCGCCGACACGCAGCCCGCGGCGCCCGACCTTGTCCTCGTAGGCCGGCCCGATCCCGCGCAGCGTGGTACCGATCGGTTCGCGGCGCAGGCGCTCCTGCGCCTGGTCGATCGTGTGGTGAATCGGCAGCACCAGCGTCGCGTTCTCGGCGATCGACAGATTGTCTGGCGTCACCGACAGCCCGAGTTCGGCCATCCGCGCGATCTCCGCGAGCAGCGCTTCCGGATCGAGCGCCACGCCGTTGCCGATCACGCCGCGCTTGCCGCGCACGATGCCGCTCGGCAGCAGCGCAAGCTTGTACGTCTTGCCGCCGACGACCAGCGTATGACCCGCGTTATGGCCGCCGTTGTAGCGAGCGACGAGGTCGGCCTGAGCCGCCAGCCAGTCCACGACGCGCCCCTTGCCTTCGTCGCCCCATTGGGCACCCACTACCACCACGTTCGGCATGCTCCGCACTCCATGTGAGAAATTCAGACACTCGTTCGGCCGAGCCGGCCGTTTGTGTGCCATATTGGCGGAGCTGGACCGCCCGATCAAACGATTAAACCTGAACTATCGCGTGAGTAAATATCACGCGAAACAACGCAATGGCCCGACGTCTCCCCCCGTTGAATTCGCTGCGCGCGTTCGAAGCAGCCGCTCGACTCGGCAGCTTCACGCTTGCCGCCGACGAGCTGTGCGTGACGCACGGCGCGATCAGCCGGCACGTGCAACAACTGGAGGCGTGGCTCGGCCGGCCGCTATTCGAACGCCACAACCGGCGGGTCGAACTGACCGACGCCGGCCGCGCCTATCTCGCCGAGGTCGGTGCATCGTTCGACCGGATCGCGCTCGCCACCGCGCAGCACTTCGGCCACGCGCAGCAGCGCGTGCTGCGCGTCAGCGCACCCGCGACATTTTCGTTGCGCTGGCTCGTGCCGAAGCTGTCGTCGTTCCAGGTTGCCCATCCGACGATCGAGGTGCGGCTGTCGACGTCGAACGAGCCGATCGAGAAGCTGCGCGACAAGGTCGACCTGATCGTTCGAGGCGGCCCGCAGGCCATCGACGGCTACGTCGCAGAGGAATTCCTGTCCGAAGTCCGGCTGCCGGTGTGTGCGCCGAAGCTGCTGGAGGGCCGGACGTTGCTGACGCCCGCCGATCTAACCGGTTTCACGCTGCTGCACGCGGCGACCTATCCCGGCATGTGGCCCGAATGGCTCACGGCGGCCGGGTATCCGAATCTCGCGCCGCGACATTCGCTCACGCTCGAGCATTTCTACCTGACGCTGCAAGGCGCACTCGATGGGCTCGGCATCGCGATGGGACCGATCGCGCTCGTCGCGGACGACATCGCCGAAGGCCGGCTCGTGCAGCCGTTCAGCGAACCGGCGCTGCCGCCATGGCGCTACTTCACGTACGTGGCATCCGCGCGCGCGGACGACGATGCGGTGCGCGCGTTCAAGGACTGGCTGAAGGTGACGGGGAACGCAGCCGCATCGGGCGCGCGGTACTGACCGGATCGACCTGTCGGTCATGCCCGCCATGAAGTGAAGGATTCCGAATCAAATGGCGCAAACGCGCGGATCGGGTTTGCGGTCGTTCATGACGGGCACTCTGCTTTTGATGTGCATCGCGTGATCGCGATACACGCGGCAAGCCGCGGATCGAACCGTGGCTTGCCGCCGAACGGCGCTTACTGGCTTGCGCCGGCAGCTTTCTTCTCCGCGTTCTGCAGGTTCTGCGGATAGTTCGGGTCGTTGGCCGCCGGCTTGTAACCGGCGTCTTCGAGTTTCTTCAGCTCGGCGCTGTTTTTCGCGCGCGCTGCCTTGCGCTCCGCTTTGTGTTGGGCCCTGGCCGCCTTGCGTGCCTGGCTCTTCGCTGCCTTGGCGTCCTGTGCAGCGGGCGCGCTGGCGTCGGTCTGGGCAAACGCAGGAACTGCCGAGCCAAACAGGAACGCGGCTGCGGTAGCAGCCAGCGTGAGTTTTTTGATCTGGATTTGCATCGCTGAACTCTCTTTTCTGATGATTATCACGGATTGAAAGACCATCGAGATACCGCCCCTGTCCTGATCGGTCGTCATGTCGCGATCGGGACCAGTGCATCATAACCGCGTCGCGAAAAATGTGGCGCCAACGTGCAAACGGAATTGGGGATACACGTATGGGAGAACAAGCGGGCGTCGCTTCTCCGTTGCCGCGCGCGTGAAGATCGCGTGGTCGAGGCAGTAGAAACGTCCGATGTACGGCGCGCGTCGGTAAAGTGAATCGATCACGCGGTGAGATGAGAGATGCCGATTCCGATGACCTTCGTTTCGCCGTGTCGTGCTCGCATGCCAATGGCAGTTTCATAGGTGGTGTTGGCGACACGCTCATGCTCGACGTGATCTTCATCACGCGAAGCGCAGTCACCGCAGCAGTTGTCAAACTGTGCGTCACGTTGCCATTCGACGCGGCTCGAGCGACGGTTCCTCCCATAAACGGTCACGATTCGCTTCGTTCGGGTCGATGCGGTCGTCTTGCATCGCCACACAGAGTGGTGAACAGCCGGGGAACCGGTCGCTGCACGGTGACGTGCATGGTTACCTTGGCCGGTGAAGTTCATCGTCGTTCGGTGTGTATGACGAAAACGAGAAACGTCTTGCGTTGGGTGAAGACGTTGACCGGAACTCCCTCACGAATGCGCGGAGGGAGCCGGGCATGCGTTGCGACACGCGCCCGACGAACGTTGCGCATAGCGTTGACGTTGCGGCAGCACTTGGCGGTCGGCCCCACTCTGCTGACGAATGCATCAGGCAACGCGCACACGGGCCACAGATTTTTCATTCGACGATTTTGGCCGTCGGGTATCCCGTGCGCGTGCCACGGCCTCACAGCTTGCATATACCTGTGGGGGCGCCTTGTCGGTGAGCTTTTACGGGATCGCGAAGCCTTCGAGGGTGAGAATGTTCGGGATCGTTGCCCGAATTCGATTGTGGTGAGCTTCGTCAACGACAGCATCCTCACGTTCGCTCGTCACTTCCACGAGATCGGGCCAGGAACCGGCGACCTGTGCCGACGATGGGGAGGCTGCGACGCTTGTTTCCGGGAGGCTGTGCTGGCGTCTCGTTGCCATCCAGGGGCACAGCATTGTTCTTCGGTTGATCCAAAGGTAGAAAGTTGCGGTACCCCAGGGCGGCGGAGCAAGTTGCATCTATTTCCGCTGTGCACAGTTCGCAGGCTGAATATGACGAGTGTCGTCGATAGGCGATTGGCAAAAAACTTGCCCACAGACCGGGAAGCATGAGTACAAAAATCCACTCGTGCGCAGTCCAGGATGATTTCGAACTGCTGTGGGTGAAACCGACGATGTTCGCGCGCCCGGTCGTAGATCCGATTTGCCCGTCGATCACCGGAGCGTGGGTGGTCGCAGCCCCGGCTTTTTGGTCCCATAGACGGGAACCTGAACGTGGAAACCGGTGGGTTCTGCCCGATTTCCTCCCATAGGTTTCTACTTTTAGGTGTTTGTGAGTAGGTACTCACCTCTCCGGGAAGCCTTGTCGGGCCTGAAACCTTGGTGGAACGAGGCGCCAGGCTGCTGTCCAGCAGGCATGAATCGGAGGATCGAGGTGCCTGGCGGACCTCAGACGGATCCGATGGGTAGCGGTTTATGGGGCTTGTTTTTCTGTGTCAGCACACGTGTGTTTACATCTTTGGTAAACCACGTTTACTTCTTTAACTACTTTTAGACGGCTCACAGGCTTATCAGACAAGGGTTTGAGGGGTGTTCGGTACCCATTTATGGGAGCACAGGTGGAAGGGTCTGGGGTTTCAGGTCTGTGGATTTGGGGTTTCGGGTACCGTGTTGTGGGGAATCGGGGATGTGGATATGGGGCAACCGTACCCGGTTATGGGAGATTCCCCCGGAAACGCGTTGGGTAGTCGTCTATGGGAACGCCGGCAGGTAGCCTTTTATGGGGCGGTTTTCTTGATTCATGAATGCCTGCCAGCACAGTGATTTTCTTCGGGTAGTCGTTTATGGGGCATCTCGAAGGTACCCGTTTATGGGTGGGCAATTGTCCCGAGCGTTCGCATTTCACAGAGGCCCCTCTGCTGCCTGTTCCCATAGGCAGGTTCGAAGCCGCAGACAGGTAACCTTTTATGGGGAAATCAAATGGTTACCGTTTATGGGAGCGATTTCTTCCTTCGAGACCGAAAGTAACGCAATCGACGATGCCGCTGCCTGTCGACAGGTACCCTTCCATGGGAATCAATGAAGGTAGAGCGTTATGGGAGGAAAACAGACCCGTGCTGCAGGGCACCACGAATCTGCCCGCGGATCGAGATTCGGTTCGTTTGCTCCCCATGGATGGGTACCTTCCCGGGGCAATTCTCGTGCCGGGTTTCTGTGCCCGGACACGAAAGGTAGCGGCTTTTGGGAGGTATTTTGGCTAAAAGGTAGATGGATATGGGGCTTCGTACAGATCGCTTCATCAGGATTTTCCCTTTTACATCTGAAGCTTAGCCTCGATAGTGCAAGTGATGCTGGAGTAAGGACGTTGCCCTGCGGCGTGAAAAGGTATAAAGTCCGCTCTCAACAAGGTCACCTTATCCGGACATCACGATGCCGCGCAAGCCCGCAAGCAAAGGCTCCGACAAGCAGGTTTCGCTGTTTCAGACACCAGAGCCTCCCGACTTGCTGCGCAAGGCGGTCCAGGCGATTCATATCGCACCCAAGTCGGGAAAGATCGGTCTGCAGCAGCGCAAGATGTTCAGCTCGCTGATCAAGAACGCGCTTCGGCAGGAGGCATTCGAGCCGGGCCGGACGAGCTTCTCGATCTCGATTGCGTCGCTTTCGCACGAGAGCGGGCTGAACAGCAACAACACGAAGTACGTGAAGGACACGGTCAACTCGCTGATCAGTACCGTCGTCAACTGGGACTACCTGGCCGCGGATCGTTCGACGGTCTGGAAAGCGTCGGGCCTGCTCGCGGGTGCCGAGCTCGAACAATCGGTGCTGAAGTACAGCTTCTCCGACCAGATTCGCAGCGAACTGCTCAATCCGGAAATCTACGCGCTGATCGATATGCGGATCGCCCGCGAGTTCCGGCGCTCGCACTCGCTCGCGCTGTGGGAAAACACGGTGCGCTACGAAGGGATCGGCATCACCGCGAAGATTCCACTGCCGAAATTCCGTGACCTCATTCTTGGCCAGGACAAGGCGTCGCAATCGTACAAGGAATACAAGCTGTTCAAGAGCAAGGTCCTGGTGCCGTGCATTCAGGAGGTGAACGAAGTATCGGATCACACGCTCGAGCTGATCGAACACAAGTCCGGCCGCAGCGTGGAAGCCGTTCAGTTCAAGGTGACGCGCAAGCAGAGTGCCGATACGGTCGAAGATGGCGACGTCAAGAACGAAGCGCTGGTCGAGGAGGTCGCGAAGTTCGGCATTCCGCGTTCGGAAGCGCGCCGGCTGATCACGCAATACGGCGTGCAGCGCATCAAGGCGGCGATTGCCTACACGCTCAATCGGACTACGAAGAAGAACGCGGCACCGATCGACAACGTGGCCGCGTATTTCCGCAAGGCGCTGACGCACGGCTACACGCTGGCCGACGGGCAGGGAGCGGAGGCGGCCGCACCGGCGAAGGAATCCGCGCCGAGCAAGCAGGAGCAGATTCGCGACAAATATCTGGCGGCCAAGGTCGAGGAAGCCGGCGCGTATTTCCGCGAGTTGGAGATCGACGACCAGACCAAGCTGATCGAGCGCTACAACGAGACGGTAGCGGGCTCGAAGGATCTCACGCTGTCGCCGAAGAAGAAAGCGAGCAAGCTCGCGCAGACCAGCTTTTTCCGATGGCTCGCACTGGACACCTGGGGCGAACCGACCTCGGACGACCTGCTGGAATTCCTGCTCAAGAGCAGTCTCGCAAGCAACTGAACAAGGCCTCGCAGCCGGAGGTGCGTCGTGCGCCGGATTTCGTCGTCCGGTATCGCGGCGCAACGCGGATGCGAGGCCTTTTGCTTTGGCGCGTTACTTTTGCGCGGCCGTCGCCAACTCGGCGACGTAGGCATCGATGACGGTCTTGAGCTTGTCGGCGAGCGCTTCCTGGTGGGACGTGTCGACGCCCTTGAGCTGCAGGTCCAGACGCCCGTCCGGGTAGGTCTTCAACTGGCCGATCGCCCGCGATTCGAGCGCGAAGTCGTGGCGAACGCTGTAACGCGTGCGTCCTGCTTTCTTGGTGCCGTCGCTCTGCGCACGCAGGAAATTCTCGAGATCGCGGACCGATTTCTTCCGGTCGATCACGGCAGTGAGCAGCCGGTCGGCCGTCAGTTCGCCCAGGCGCTCGAAGATCAGCTTCAGGAAGTACGCGGCCTGCAGGCCGACCACGTCGTTCGCGCTGGCCATCCGCTCCAGCAGCGTGTTGGGCAGTGCGTTGAGCGACAGCGTCTTGCTGATCGACGCCTTGTCCTTGCCGATCTTCTCCGCCAGCGTGTTTTGGTCGAGAAAGACTTTCTCGTCGAGGAGACGCTTCCACGCAACCGCATCGTCGAAGATCGTCTGGCGTTCGTGATCGTGGTTCGCCCGGTACGCGATCGTATAGAGCTGCTCGGGCGTGTGGTCCGTGCGGAACGTGGCGTTGATGGTTTCATCGCCGTTGATGCTCGTCGCGCGCAGCCGGCGTTGCCCGTCGATCACGACGAGCTTGCCGGGAAACTCGGGGAGCCGCGTGACCTTGATCGGCTCGATCTGCCCTTCCCGTTTCAACGTCAGTGCGAGCTCGTGCAGGCTCGACTCCGAATAGAACACGCGCGGGTTGAACGGGTTCGGGATGCAGTCCTTGACCAGCACCTTCTGCGGCGCGCCAAGATCCGATGTACCGGCGGGTGCGGCCGCGACCGGGGGCACGGCGGGTGCCGCTTCGGCTGCGACGTTCGGTGCGGCCGGCGGCTCGGGCAAGCGGGTTTCCAGCGCAGCGTTTTCCTGCGCGAGCCCGCGCAACAGGCCGGCTGCGAGATGCAGGTTGCCGGTCGGCTTCTTGTCTTTCGATGTGTCCTTAGCCATGGGCGGCTCCGGTAGCGCGCGTCGACGCGATGTATTGGGCCATTTCCGTGACCAGCCTTTCGATTTCCGCGCGGGCTTCCTTCAGCCCCTTCAGGTATCGATTGTGATGATGGATCGTGGTGCCGAGTGCGAACGTCTGACGGTAGACCTCGCGTTGCGCGATCTGGCTGTCGAGCAGATGCTCCCCTATTTCTTCAGCTCTTAGAATTTTTAAAATTTCTTCACGCATTTTAGTTTTTCCATTAACACTATTCAGCATTAATGCGGAAGAAAGATTCGGGTTACGAACGGCTCGCATCGATTCGATCATGCGAATCATCGCGACGGTGCTGTACAGGTCCGCCGGCGACGGAGATAGCGGCACGAGGCAGAAGTCGGCTACTTCGAGCACGGACGCGATGCGCGGATCTTCGAGGTTGCCGGGACAGTCGACGACGATCACGTCGAAGTTCGCGTCCTGCTTCTTGATCTCGCCGCCGATACCGCGACCGGCGGGGGCCAGCGAAAGGACCGTCATCGGCAACGTGTTCTCGCCGCTCGTTACCCATCGGACGGAAGTGCCTTGAGGGTCGGCATCGATCAGCGCGACCTTGTTGCCGCCGGCCTCGAACGCTGCCGCGATATTGACGGAGATGGTTGTCTTCCCCGTCCCACCTTTTTGATTACTGACGGCGATCTTGAAAGCCATTAAATTCCTCCAAGGAGTTTTTCGTAATATATGCAGATGTTATCGAAATGTCCAGAAAAGCGTTTGATTTGATACATATCATGGTGATCGTTGTGGTTGTCACGTGACAAGTAAGCCGAACGGCCAACGAATCATTCCTGATTAGTGATCGAGTAAAAATAAAATTATCGTTTCCGGTCACGAAGAATCTACAAAGATCTGAAGAAAATTCGGCTGTCTTTGGCGTCGATGACGATGCTCGGCCAGTGGAGGCTGGTCGGATACCGGTGTCTTTAGTCCCGACAAAATCCCTTGAGAATCTGATTGATTGGGTCACTGATGTCATCGAGGCGTGTGGTTGTCACGTGACAAGTCGGCAGGAGTTGGTCGCGATCGATGTTGTTCATCGACAGGAATAGATTTATTCGATCGCGATGTGGGTTGCGGCTGTGGCTGAACGCCTGATACGCAAGCGCTTGGCAGGTTCGATTGTTTGGGCGCGGGGTGAGTTGTCACGTGACAAGCAACTTAGGGTGTAACGGAGCGGCGTTGCCAATTTCTGGAGGGCGATTGCGATCGGTCAAACTTAAGGCGCGACAAGCGGATCAAAGCGGAGCGAATTTATTGCGGCACTTGTTGTTAATTTCAGTGGGCGCATATGGTTGCTGGGGAGTTGTCACGTGACAACAAGGACAACCACGACCTCACGACGAAAGACAGGATGGCCCTCGCGGCCGTTGCACCCGTCAAGAACACTTGTATTTGACGATGGCCGGGCAACATTGCCTAACCGATCCGTACCCATCGAAGCAAAGCTCAACCATTCTTATATCGACCGAATGCTTCCGGTCGATTATCGAGTCGCGTTTTGATTCAGGCAGTTGATGCTGGCAATGATATGTCCCCATTTTGTCTGGATAGACATCGACAGTTTGATGTGAGCGTCCTCTGGCAGGGGAGGGGCACGAGGTTTCGTCGGGTCTATCCAGCGCTACACCCGGTGCGTTGTCGTATCAATTGGGAGCCGTGACGGCGAAAGACACCGGAACGAGGCAAATCCAGGCGTCAAAGGTCGCGTGCCAATACAAACGAGGCAAGTCGTGAAACATTGGCGAAAAATGGGGCATTCTTGGAAATCCTTACCCGGCAATGGTTTGCACGAGATTCTTCATGTTGTTTCACGCAAAATACACGCGACCACACTGAGAAATAGGGGTGCATGAACTTTCCGTGCACTAGTGGCGTCTCCAGGCAGTCAGTGAGTGTGATTTGTATGTTTCGATACGTGTTTAGTGGTATTTGATACGTTTCGTGCTTGCCGCTACGCTGGACAATAGCCCGTGAGTGTCGGTCCGCTGCATGACGATGATCCGTAGAGTCGCTGATCTTGATGTCAGGCACGAACGTTCAACGCGAGTTGTCACGTGACAACGCAATTCACCGACCGCACGACACATAGGGTTGTGGAACTTTCGGGAACCGATCTACGGCTCATCTGCCGTTGCAAATCGGTTGGACGGCAGAGCCGCATCTATTTCTACTTCTGCGGACTCACACCGGTGATCTGGCGGAAGTGATGATGGAAGATCGAACTGCTAATCCAAATCTGCGTGCGAGCTTATCGACTCGTAACGACTTGTCGAGCAGAGGGTGGTTGAAGTGGAAGTGGTCGACATAAGGTAAGCGCCTTCGAATTTCCCGGTTCCGCCCTGAACCACCGGGCTGAAGCCGGATTCGACCATGCAGCTTATCGGCTGGGCGGCGCTTCCCTTCGATGGAAGCCGAATCCGGAGCGGCAGTAGCGAGGCATTCAACGCTTTCGGCCGAATTTGCAGATGCGATCCACCAGCATTTATCGAAGCCCACTCTCGCGGTTGGTCACTCCGCGCTCCGTTTGTCGAATGCAGATATCGGACCGGCGCCGAGTGCACCATTTCCGATTCAAGTAGGCGGGTTGGCAGGCCAGCCGCCAACGTGCAGATATCTCGAGGACGCCATGTCCGGAAACGCGGCATCGCCGCGCTCCCGAATGAAAGGCGCAACGACAGGCAAGCCTACTTCGTCGCTTGCGTCGCGCAAAACTGCCACCGGCGCGATTCCGTGGTTGCAGTTGCCTTCGCGCGCTCGTCTACCGTGCGCCACCACCGCTCGCCTCGATGCGGCTCGCTGAGGTCGACGCGCTCGCCCATCCTCGGCGTCGACAGTTCGATGCCGCGAACGATCGACAACGCCGTAACGCGCTCGAACGGCTCCTGCCAGCGATGCATCGCGAGATCGAACGTGCCGTTATGGATCGGGATCAGCCAGCGCCCGCGCAAATCGATGTGCGCCTGAACGGTTTCTTCCGGTTGCATGTGCACATACGGCCATTGCGCATCGTATGCGCCCGTTTCGATCAGCGTCACGTCGAATGGCCCGAGGCGTTCGCCGATCGCCCGGAACCCGTCGAAATAGCCCGTGTCGCCGCTGAAGAACACGCGCAGTTCGTCGTCGACGATGACCCACGACGCCCACAGCGTGCTGTTGCCGTCGAACAGGCTGCGCCCGGAGAAATGTTGTGCGGGTGTGGCGGTCAGCGTCAGGCCGGCGACGTCGACACTCTGCCACCAGTCGAGCTGACGGACCTTCTTTGCATCGATACCCCATTCGATCAGGCGGTCGCCGACGCCCAGCGTTGTCACGAACACGTCGGTGGTGGCTGCAAGCGCGAGCACCGTGTCGCGGTCGAGGTGATCGTAGTGATCGTGCGACAGGATCACGCCACGCAGCGGCGGAAGATCGTCGAGCGCGATCGGCGGTGCATGGAAGCGCTTGGGGCCGACACGCCGAAACGGCGATGCGCGTTCGGCAAACACCGGATCGGTCAGCCAGAACTCGCCGCGCAGCTTGAACAGCAGCGTCGAATGGCCAAGCCGGTACAGGCTGCGATCGGGCGCCGCGTCGAGCTGTGCTCGGGTCAGCACATCGACGGGCAGTGCGCCCGCGGGCACGGTATTGCGCGGCTTGTTGACCAGCATGTTCCACGCGATCGCCAGCGTTTTGCCGATACCTTCGGCGGGACGCGGCGCGACATTGCTGAAGCGCTCGCCATTATGTTGCGGCGAATCGCCGGACAGCGCGCGGCCGCGCCTGGCGGCCGCAAAACCCAGAATGCGGTGAATCAAAACGAGAGGCGATGCCATGTCGGTTCGTCCGAAGAATAAAGTACACTAAACAGTGTAGTTTATTTCTGGGATAAGTAAACTACCCGGTGTAAAATTTCCATATGGATACCAGCACTCTCCCCCAGCGTCTGACCGATCGAAAGCGTGCGGCCATCATCGACGCGGCCATCGAGGAATTCCTCGCGGCCGGCTACGATGCGACCAGCATGGATCGCATCGCTGCGCGCGCGGACGTGTCGAAGCGCACGGTCTACAACCACTTTCCCGGCAAGGAAACGTTGTTCGCCGCGATCCTGCACAAGCTGTGGGATACGACCCAAACCGGCAGTTCCCCGACTTATCGCGCCGACGTGCCGCTGCGCGAGCAACTGCTCGCATTGCTGAGCCGCAAATTGCGCCTGCTGAACGACGAAGCGTTTCTCGTACTCGCACGCGTTGCGATCGGCGCGGCCATCCATTCGCCGGAGCGTGCGCGCGACATGGTCGAACGCCTCGGCGAGCGCGAGGAAGACCTGACGGTCTGGGTGCGTGCGGCAGCGGCGGCCGGCCGCCTGTCGGTCACCGATCCGGTGTTTGCCGCGCATCAGTTGCATGGTGTCGTGAAGGCATTCGCGTTCTGGCCGCAAGTAACGATGGGCCAGCCGCCGCTCGCGGCGCCCGAGCAACAGAAAGTTGCGGAATCCGCTGCCGACATGTTTCTCGCGTACTACGCGCGTCCGGACGACGGCGGCGCATCACGACGCACCGCGCCGGATTGACCGAATATCAGGAAGATCATGCGCGAATCGATGTCATGCACGCGATCGACGCACGCCTGGCACCGCTGAGCCGGCAAACCGCCGGATCCGCAAAAGCGAACGCAGAACCGCCCCTACACACGTGATGACTGGCCATCCAACGGAAACCGGCGACGCCGCCGGTGCACCTGAAGCCGAACGCGAGCGACTACGAATGAAGACGCTGTTGATCGTCTATCACACGATGACCGGAGGCACGCAACAGATGGCCGAAGCGGCAGCCGCCGCGGCGCGCGAGCAACCTGGCGTCGACGTCAGGCTGCAACGCGCGGACGCGACGAGCGCAGACGATGTGCTGGCCGCCGACGCATACCTGTTTGCGACGCCGGAGAACCTCGCGGCGATGTCCGGGCTGATGAAGGACTTCTTCGATCGCTGCTACTACGCGGCGCTCGATCGTGTGAACGGCCGTCCGTACGCGGCGATGATTTGCGCGGGAAGCGACGGACAGAACGCGCTGCGCCAGATCGACCGGATCGCGACCGGATGGCGATTGAAGAACGTGGCGCCCGGCCTGATCGTCTGTACTCACGCGCAAACGCCTGAGCGCATCCTCGCGCCAAAGACGATCGACGACGATGATCGTGCGCGCTGCGCCGAACTCGGTGCGGGCCTTGCCGCGGGGCTCGCGCTGGGTGTCTTCTGATTTTCGGTGTGGCGCCGGCGCCGGTCTGCGCAGGCAACGCACACATCCAGGTGCGCTGCCGATCCTGCGGACGCCGAACCGGCCGAATGCCGAGACCCTAGCCGATTTTTGCCGTCGCCGAAGGCCGGTGGTATTCCGGCCAAAGACGCTTCACGAGATCGCGCGATGCGCCATACGCATGGCAACTGTCGATCTTGAGCGGCTTGCCTTCGCTGTCGCGGGCGTCGAGCGACGACCGCCGCACGCCGACCATCGTCTGATAGGCCGTAGTTGCGACCGGGCCAAGCAATTCCTTCAGATGCGTGCACGTATCGCAGGACGGCAGGCGCTTGCGGATCTCGCTGTTCCAGCCGGCACCGATGCCCAGTCCGACGAGCGCCTGCAGCGAGTCGCCGCCGCCCGGGCACTGCGCATACGGATGCGACCGGATGAACGTCGATACGGCGCGGACGACCATGTCGGCATCGAAGACCAGCGTCACGCCAAGGTCGTGGATCGGCGACAGCGCCGCGACCGTTCGTGTGCCGCCTGGTGGCATGAAATCGCTGGTCTTGCGGTCCGCGAGGCAGGCCGTCACTTCGAACAGGCCGTCGCTGCGCCGATAGCCGCGCATGTCGATCTGCCGATGGTGAATTTCCTCGCGCGTAATGCCGTCGTGCGGGATGTCGCGTGGGGGACCATGTATCCGCTCCGTTTCGTACAACCGGTTCTTTTGGCAGGCAAGACGGATGTCGCCGGCTGACCGGGTGCGCAGCGAAACAGGCGAGGTACGCTGCCGACGACGTTGACCCGGCCATACTACGCACTTTCCGGCATCTTCGTCCGCCACGCGATCGATGCGGACGCAACGAGTCGGGTACGGGCACCGGGGCATTCGATGGGCAGACCGACAGGTCGCGGCACGTTGCGTTGATTTCCCGCCGTATGCCTCACGTCGTCACGGTCGTTGACTCGCATGTGGTCGCCGGCACCGTTCGCGATCCGGAATCGCCGCCGTGGCCAGCGGCGCGCTCGCGCGGTACGATCGCTTTCGACTCCGAAAGGCGGAACACCTCGCGTCGGGCTTCGATCGGTGCCGCCGCCGGGCCGATCGTATCGCGCGAAGCTGTCCCGATTTCCGACGACGGCTGTGAACGACGTGACTTCCGGAAACGTATCCATATAATGCGCAACACGACCGCGCGGACGCATTTCCCGTTCCCCGAATCGGGCAAACGCAGACCGGCGAGTCAGCCGACCGCCGCGCGTACCGGTATACTTCCACTCCTGCCTTGTCCGGCATCGTGGCCGGGTGCCTGAAAACAGAGTGGCGTGCGCGATGCGGCCCCGTAGTGTTCCGCATCGGCGGCAGACGGGTCGCACGCGTGGCGGCGAAGCTTTTGTGCCGCGCGGAATGGCCGCACGAACCACACCTTATATTCCTGGTGGATTGAATTTATGGGTTTTGAACAACTTGCCGAATTGCGGGCGCAGCTCGCAGCGAAGGCCAAGCAGGAGCGCAACGCGAAGCAGCCGGCAGCGCCGACGGACGCCGGCGCGAAACCGAAGTCCGGCGACCGGCCGGCTCGCGGGGCCAAACCGGGTGCCGGCGCCAAAGCGCAGCATCGCGCGAAGCCCGCGTCGGCGAAGCCGTCGACGCCGGTCGATCCGGTCATCGTTGCGATCGGCAAACTGCAGCGGAAGTTTCCGCGCGCGTTCCCGAAGAATCCGGCCCCGAAAGTACCGCTCAAGGTCGGTATCTGGGACGACCTCGCACGCGAGGCACAGGCCGTGGGTCTCAACGAAGCCGAACTGCGCGAAGCGATGTCGACGTGGTGCCGCGGCAATCGCTACTGGTCTTGCCTCGTCGAAGACGCGGTGCGGGTCGATCTGCAGGGCAACGAAGCAGGGCGCGTGACGCATGACGACGCAGCACGGGCGCGCCGGCTTAAGGCACGCCGCCCCGGCAAGGGTGCCGCGCAATCGGCCAAGGGTGCGCCGCAGCCGCCGAAGGCCGAGCAGCAGGCCGAGGCTGCCGTCGCGCCGGAACCGGCAAACGCGGAAGCGCAGATCGACGTCGCGCCGCAGATCGAGCAGCAAGTCGAGCAGCAAGTCGAGCAGCAAGTCGAGCAGCAAGTCGAGCAGCAAGTCGAGCGGCAAACGGCAGGAAACGAGTAACACACACCGCGCCGCCGTCGATTGCACGGCGCTCGCCCACATGCGCGTCGCATGCGGCGAATCACACGACAGACTGACCTGCCTCGATAGGGGCAGGTCAGGACGGCCTCCACCGGCGGTTGACCTGCCGGCACTCCCTCCTCCAACGCCAGACAGACAACGCAACCGGACGAAGAAAGTCCGTCGATCGAGACAGCATGCGCGATGCGTCGACGTTGAGGATTGCGCATGGCCAGTACGCATGCCTGATTGCAATGACGTTTCAATCTGATAATTCGGTTTCCTAAAATAGTGATATCGGCGATCGTCGATCGGCATGTGACCGATCACGCCCGGCCATCGTGACGCGATGACGCGCGATAATCCCGGCTGGATCGTCAGACCACGGGCAGGTTGTCCGGCGCGATGCAGCTTGCATTTCGAAAGGTGCGGGAGGCTTGATCCGATACGACCCGACCCGAAGCCACCGCCTTTCAACATCCACCCAAACCGGATCATGAACTCGAGACATTCCGCGATTCTCGTCGCGCTCACCGCGGCCGCGCTGTTCGGCGCCGCGACACCGCTCGCCAAGGCGCTGATCGGCGCGATGTCGCCGTTCATGGTCGCCGGCCTGTTCTATCTCGGCAGCGGCGTCGGGCTTGGCATCGGGATCCTGCTGCGCGGGCTGCACAACCGTCGCGCACCGGCCGCGGCAGCCGCGCCGCTGCAGCGCGCCGACCTGCCGTGGCTGGCCGGCGCGATCGCGGCGGGCGGCGTGGCCGGCCCGGCGTTGCTGATGCTCGGGCTGTCGAGCACGCCGGCGGCGACGAGCGCGCTGCTGCTCAATCTCGAAGGTGTGTTGACGGCCGTCATCGCGTGGGTCGTGTTTCGCGAAAACGTGGATACGCAGGTGTTCCTCGGGATGATCGCGATCGTCGCGGGCGGCACGCTGCTGTCGTGGGCGCCGGGCCGGGCCGGCGTGCCGGTCGGCGCGCTGCTGATCGTCGGCGCATGCCTGTGCTGGGCGATCGACAACAACCTGACCCGCAAGGTCGCCGCGAACGACGCGATGGTCATCGCGTGTATGAAAGGACTGATCGCCGGACCCGTGAATATCGGCATCGCGCTGGCGACCGGAGCCACGCTGCCCGCCGTGCCGGTCACGGCTGCCGCGATGCTGACGGGGCTCGGCGGCTACGGGATCAGCCTCGTGCTGTTCGTCGTCGCGCTGCGTCATCTCGGCAGCGCGCGGACGGGCGCGTATTTTTCAATCGCGCCGCTGTTCGGCGTCGTGCTGTCGCTGCTGATCTGGCCCGCGCTGCCGCCCGCGACGTTCTGGATCGCCGCCGCGCTGATGGCGTTCGGCATCTGGCTGCACGTGCGCGAACGGCACGAACACACGCATGCGCACGAACGGCTCGAGCACACGCACCGGCATCGACACGACGAACATCACCAGCATGCGCACGACTTCGCGTACGACGGTGACGAACCGCACACGCATCCGCATGTGCATCTGCCGATCACGCATAGTCACGCACATTTCCCGGACATTCATCACCGGCATCGGCATTGACTGCGCCGTGAACGGTGAACGGCCAGGCCACTTGTGACGCGCATCGCAAGGTGACCGTTTATGGGGCGTGCGTCGCATCGCGTGCTCATGCATTTCCATCGCCGCTCGATCGCAGCGGCGACAGAGGGGGCAAGCCTAGTCTTCCGTCTGAATCAACCGGATCAGCGAACCGTCCGGATCGATCAGTGCGCCGACCGTGCCGCCCCACGCTTCGCGTGTCGGCCGGTGTGCGCGCGGCCAGCCGGTCGCTTGCTCCGGAATGCCGGCGGCGAGCACGTCGTCGAAGAACGCGCCGACATCCGCGAGCCGGAAACAGCAACTGAACCAGCTCGTGGCCGGATCGAGTTCGGGGTGCGGAAAAAATTCCAGCAACAGGTCGCCGCGTTTGAGGATCATCCAGCCGTCGTCGCGCCACGTTTCGACGAACCCCAGTTTTTCGTAGAAGCGGGACGTGGTCTCGAAATCGCGCGACGGCAGGTTGGGGCTCGCAATGTCGGTCAAGGCGGTTTCTCCGGTTGGCGATGCGATGCAACGCGCGGGCAGCGCAGCCGCCGCGCTGGCTATCGCGTGTGAGGAAAGCAGAAGCCGAAATCTTCGCAGCCCGGGCATCCGGGTGCGGGGCCCGGCGGCATGCCGAGCGATGCCGCGATTTCCTGTGCGAGGAATTTTTTCCAGCGCAGGTGAGCGACATTGCGCGCGGCGAGCGCGGGGAAATAGCGATCGAGCATCGCCGATACCGCGTCGCGCCCGTCGAGCCCGAGGTCGCGCCACAGATGATCGGGGCGCAGGCACGCATGCGCGATGATCGACGCGAGACAGTCGGCGTCGTCGCGGGTAGCGGCGGGATTCGCGTCGTCCATCAGCCGTGCATGCAGCGTCGCGACGAATGCCGCGTGGGTGGATGGCAGCAGCGCGATCGCAACCGTCGACACGAGTGCGGCGGCATCGACGGAAGGCAGGTGTGGAAACTGCCGGGCAAGCATCCCGGCCAGTTGACCATGAGACAGGCCGAGCAGCGCGAGTTCGTTGCGGCACGCGCGTGCCGCAACGAGGGCGCCGAACAGGCGTGCGTCGGGGGTGTCGGCGTTGGCCGCCGCGAGCAGCAGCGACTGCACCGCGGGTTCATGCGAGGACGGATCGGCGCGATCGAGTGCGGCGGTCATCGTGCGCACCCGCGCGACAGCAGGATGACACGATCCGCGCGAATGCGCGGCGCAAACCGGATCGCGATCGCGGCGCGCGTCATGCGATCACTCGACGCCGACGATCACGCTCGATGCCTTGAAGATCGCGGACGCGGCGTTGCCGCTCGCGAGGCCCAGACGATCGACGCTGTCGTTGGTGACGATCGCGACGATCTCGGTGCCGCCCGCGGCCTTGATCACGACTTCCGAATTGACCGCGCCCTTTGCGACCGACGACACGGTGCCCGCGACGCAGTTGCGGGCCGACACCTTGCTGCTGTCGACGTCGACCATCACGATGACCGACGATGCCTTGACGAGTGCGAACGCCTTCGAGCCGGCCGCGAGGCCCAGCGAAGCCGCGCTGCCGTGGGTGATCACCGCGACGATGTCGAGGCCGTCCTGCGTGCGGAGCGTGATTTCGTCGTTGACGGCACCGGGCTTGACGGCGCTGACCTGGCCGGCGAAATGGTTGCGTGCGCTGGTTCGCATGATGACTCTCCGAGTGGATGCCGCTGCCGGATCGGCAGCGGAAGATGAATGGAAGTGCATCGGCCAGTTTACCGTCAACGCGGGCGTCCGTCGTCCTCCGGATGCTATGGCGCGAATCAGAAAAACCCGCTGGCACAGCGCGTTTCGCCAGGTTCGCGTTATGTGGCGAAGGTGATAACGCTGCGGCGCTTACTCGCTGGCTGCGGATGCCGTGGCAGCACGCGTCGCGGCGGGACGGGCATCCTGAGCGGTCGCTGCGCTGTCGGGCTCCCATCCGCCACCGAGTGCGAGAAAGAGCCGCACCTGATCGGCCGCGACCTGTCCCTCGGCGGCCGCGACCTGCGCCTGCACGCTCGTCAGCGTGCGCGTCGCGTCGAGGTCGGAGATGAACGACTCGCGGCCGGCCGCATAGAGACGATGCGTTTCGTCGGCGGAATTGCGCGCCGATTCGTAGGCCGTGCGCAGCGCATCGGTGCGCTGCACGTCGGCGGCATAGGTCGCGAGACTCGACTGCGTTTCGCGCAGCGCGTTCAGCACGACACCGTCGAAGTGCGCGAGTGCGCCGCCGGTCGCAGCCTCGGCTTCGCGTACACGCGCACGCTGGCCGTTGACGGGGAATGACCAACTGATCAGCGGTCCGAACGACCAGCGATTGGTCGTGGACGAAAACAGGTCGGCGGCGAGGCCGACCGAGCCGGCCGACGCGCCGATGCTGACCGACGGGTACAGCGCGGCGGTTGCCACGCCGATTCGCGCGGTTGCGGCAGCGAGCTGCCGCTCGGCTTCGCGAACGTCGGGGCGGCGGCGCAGCAGCGCGGCGCCGTCGCCGATCGGAATCGGCTGGCGCAGCTTCGGCAGGCGTTCGCATTCGGCGACGGCCTTCGGCAGGTCGGCCGGCGCGCGCGCGAGCAGCGCGGCGAGCTGGTATTGCGCGACCTTGCGTCGGCCTTCGAAGCGCGGGATGTCGGCGGCGAGCGTGCGTACCTGCGTCACGCCGCGCGTTACGTCGGTCTGGTTGCCGCGCCCGGCATCGCGCAACCGCTGCGACAGCGCCACGCGCTGCTTCTGCAGCGCGAGCGACTGCTTCGCGATCGCCAGTTCGTCGCCGGCCGAGCACGATTCGACGTACGCGCGCACGACGTCGGCGACGACCGTGATGCGCGCCAGGTCTCCGGCTGCCCTGACGGCCTCGCTGTCTGCGCGCGCGGCTTCGACGCCGCGCCGCAGCTTGCCGAACAGGTCGATCTCGTACGACACGTTGATGCCGACCGCGCCTTCGTTGACGACCGGCAGCTTGTTTTCGAGCAGGTACTGTTCAGCCGATTCCTGCGCGCGTTGCACGGCCGCTTCCGCGCCGCCCGAGAATCCGCCCTGTTGGTTCGCGACTTCCAGCGCCGCGCGCGAGCGCGCGAGGTTGGCTGCGGCGACGCGCAGGTCGGTGTTCGACTTCAGCGCGCTGCGCACGAGTTCGTCGAGTACGGGATCGTCGTATAGCTGCCACCAGTTGCCGGGCACGGCGTCACGCGATACGAGCGTGCCGTTCGCGTCGTCGAGCGCATGGTTCGTGAGCGGCGCATTCACGTATGCCTGTTGCGGCAGCATGTAATCGGGGCCGACGGACTTGCACGCGCCGAGGGCGAGCGCGAGCGGCGCGAGCGCCGCCGCGAGGCGCAGACCGTGCCATTTCATTGCGATGCCCCCGCCGTGCTGGCGGCCGCACCGGAAGCCGTCGCTACCGGCGTGACTGCGGACGTCGCGCTGGCGGCTGCCGGCTTCGCGTTGTCGTGGCGGCGCGTATCGGATTCGCGCATCGAAACCGTCGCGGTGCGGCCTGCGATCATCCGGAAGTCGTCGGGCACCTCGTCGAGTACGACGCGCACCGGCACGCGCTGCGCCAGCCGCACCCAGCTGAATGCCGGGTTCACGTTCGGCAGCAGGTTCGCGCCCTGCGTGCGGTCGCGATCCTCGATCGCGGCGACGATGCTCTGCACGTGCCCGCGCAGCGCATGCGGCTCACCCATCACGATGATGTCGACCGGCTGGCCGATATGGATGCCGCGCAGCTTGGTTTCCTCGAAGTAGCCGTCGACGCGGAACGAATCGCGGTCGACGACCGACAGCACCGCGCGGCCGGCCGGCACGTATTCGCCGACGCGCGGCGCGCGGTCGTTCAGGTAGCCGTCTACGGGACTGACGATCGTCGTGCGCTGCAGGTTCAGTTTCGCGGTGTCGAGCGATACCTGCGCATCGGCGACGGCGGCTTCGCCCTGTTCGACGCGCGTGCGGCTTTCCTCGACCTGTTCGCTCGCGACGAGATTGCCGAGCTGCAGGTTGCGCGCGTATTCGCGCTTCGCCTGGGCGAGCGTCGCGCGGCGCTGCGCGAGTGTCGCTTCGGCGAGGCGCTCCGCGAGCGTGTAGCGGGCCTGGTCGATCACGAACAGCGCCTGGCCGCGCCTGACCTCCTGGTTGTCGGCGACCTGTACCGACGTGATGAGGCCCGACACGTCCGGTGCGACCTGGATCACGTCGGCGCGCACGTGCCCGTCGCGCGTCCACGGCGAGAACATGTAGTAGTTGATGATTCGCCACAGCACGAGGCCGGCCACGACGACGACGATCAGGGTGAGCAGGATTTGTCCTGCCGAAAGCCAGGATTTTTTCACGTTAGGTAGCCACGAGATGGTGGGAAACGATCACGACGGCGGCGAACACGAACACGTAGATGCCGAGGTCGAAGATCGAACGGTGCCAGACGAGGCGGTAGAAGCCGACGCGCTCGAGCGCCGCGCGCACGACGATGTTGATCAGGTAGGCGATCAGCATCAGCACGAGCGGAGCCGGCACGAATACGCCGAAGATGTCGATTTCGCCGATCATGGTCGCGGTCGGAAAGACAGGTTGGAAAGCCGCATCATGCGCGTGCTCCGTCCGGTGTCTGCGGTGCTTGCGCGGCCGCGGCCGGATACAGCGACAGCCGCAGGCCGACGAGCGCGTGCAGCGTGTCGCGCAGCCGGCGGTGCGTCGCGGGTGTGGCAGGCGCTGCGGGTGCCGCGTCGCCGCCGGTGGGTGCGGCGTCCGGCAGGTTGCGGCCGGCCACGCGGTGCAGTGCGTCGTCGATCGACGCGAGCAGCGCCGGTGGCGCGGGCTGGCGCGCGTTCGCGGCCGCGCAGCGTGCGTAGTGGTCGGTGACGCCGGCCAGTACGCGGTCGATCGCGTCGGGCACGTCGCCCGACAACCGGCGGCGCGCGCGGCGCAGGTCGAGCGCGTTCAGAGCGATGCGCAGGTCGCGGAAGCTTTCGATCGACGGGTGACGGTGGTCGTCGGACGCGCCCAGACGCGGCAGCAGTTGCGTGACGCGATCGAGCATCCGCGATGCGTGGTTGCGCTGGTCGTCGAGCGGCTGCGTCGATGCGGAGCGCGCGACGTCTTCCCAGCCCGAGCGCAGCAGGCGCCGCACCGCGAGTTCCGCGCCGAATGGCCGCGTCGCGCGCGTCCACAGGTACGCGAACAGCAGCCCGGCCACGCCGGCGAGGTTGCTGTTCAGGAACACGAAGAAGTCGGCTTCATAGGCACTCTGGATGCTGATGAAGGTGGCCGTGTTCACCGCGACGAGCATCGTCACCATGTTGAACTGCGGGCGCGGCAGCAGCGTGCCGATCAGGATGAACGGGCCCGCGAACATCAGCACGAGCATCGCGAAGTCGTGCACGTGCGGCAGCACGACGAACAGGTACAGGCCCGCGAACACGACGCTCGCGGCCGTCGACAGGAAGAACTTGAATACCAGCGGTGCGGGCTCGTCGAGTGCGGCGAAGAAGCTGCACGACACGGCCACGAGCGTGACGGCGGCCGCGCCGTCATGCCAGCCGGACGAGATCCACAGCCAGCACGCGAACACGATGGCGAGCATCACGGTCAGCGTCGAGAACAGCATCATCCCGCGATCGAAGAAGCGTTCGGTGCCGCCGAGCCGCCAGTGCCGGTAGCGCGGCTGCCAGATGCCCGACTCGTTCGCGATCAGCGCACGCAGCGAACGGCAGTCCTGCCAGATGTCGATGACCTGGCGCAGCCGCCACAGCGCATTCGACAGCAGCGCGCCGTCCCAGCTCGCCAGCGCGCTGTCGGCGGGCTGCAGCGCGGCGATGCGTTCGCGCAGGTTGTCCGCGATCGGGTCGTGCGCCATGTCGCCGTCGGTGCCGGATTTCACGGCCGGCAGCGGCGCGTCGAACCACTTCGCGGCGTCGGCCAGCAGCGCGTCGAGCGCGGGCGGGCGCACGTGCAGGTCGCGCATCAGCGCGATCAGCGGATCGGCGAGCGACGACATCAGCGGCAGGAACAACTGCATCCGGCCCGCGAGTGCCTGCGCGCGCGCGAGGATGCGCGGATGCGCATGGTCGTAGCTCAACTGGCTCAGCAGGAACTCGAGGCCGTTGATCGTCATCGCGAGGCGCTGCCGGCACGCCGACAGCGCCTTGCCGGCGATGTGACCGGACAGCGTTTCGCGGCCGTAGAACGCGGCGTCCTTGAACCATGCGTCGGTGCGCTCGATCAGCGTCGGCGCGAGCCGGTTCGGGAACACGGCGCTGCCGACCATGCTCGCGCACACGATGCCGAGCACGATTTCCTCGGTGCGCGCGATCGCGACGTCGAATACCGTGGACGGATCGGTCACGGTGGGCAGCGCGATCAGCGGCATCGTGTAGCCGGCGAGCATGAACACGTAGCTGCGCGCGGTGCGATCGGAGATCGCGAGGTACAGCAGCGTGCCGCACCAGGTGGCGACGATGATCGCGAACAGCAGCGGCGTCTCGACGAACGGCGGCACGAAGAGGATCGCGGCGGCCGCGCCGAGCGCGGTGCCGAGCGCGCGATACAGCGCCTTCGAGCGCGTCGCGCCGACGAACGGGTTCGACACGATGTAGACGCTCGCCATCGCCCAGTACGGGCGCGGCAACTGGAAATACAGGCCGAGGTACAGCGCCAGCATCGACGCGGCGAACGTTTTGCCCGAGAACAGCCAGTCGCGAAGGCTCGGGTAGGTCATGGCGCGGAATCGGCAGCGTGGGGCGGGGGCGCCGCGTCGGACGCGTTGAATGCGTTCAGCACGCGTAACGTCGTTTCGAGATCGGCGCGCGTGACGCCCTTGAGCACTTGCGCGCGCAGCACGCGCAGGTCTTCCTCCATCTTCGCGGTGACCGCGCGGCCGGCGGCCGTCAGCGAAATCGTTTTCGCGCGGCGGTCATGCGGATCCTCGTCGCGGCGCGCGAGGCCGGCCGCACACAGCTGGTCGAGCAGGCGCACGAGCGAGGGCCCCTCGATGCCGACGTGTTCGGCGAGCGTGCCCTGCCGCACGCCTTCGCCGAGACGGCCGGCGATCAGCAGCGGCGTCGCGCAGGCCTCGGACACGTTGTACGCGTTCAGCACGCCGTCGCTGGTACGGCGCCACTTGCGCGCGGACAGCACGAGCAGGCTGCTGACGGCGAGACGGAGATCGTGCAGATTGGTCATGGGCGAGATGATAGGGGCAAAAACATTCGATAGCAAACTATCGATTTTTGTCACCCGCGTGTCATGTCGCGCGTGCCCCGGCCGGGCCGTTTGAAGCAATTTAGGCGGCGTGCCGGCGATGGTCAAGCTGTAAGGTTGGTGTCCGGGAGCCGCATGCGGCCGCGCGGCGACTATATTGAATGGTCAGACGAAAATCGTCGGGCAGGGCCGGGCCGTGCATCAGGAAAATGCGGAGCAGGGGTTCGGGAAAGCCGACTTCGCGAAACGGCGTGCGGCGTGCATATTAGGACCATTGCAATCGCATCGGAGACTTCGCACGTGTCAACCTCATCCTCGCAGCCCGCCGACGCGCCGTCGATCGACGCGTGGCTCGGCAAGATCGAAACGCTCGGCGACGACATCACCGCATTCCCGCTGAACGCGCTGGCCGCCACGCTCGACCGCGCGTCGCCCGGCGACGTCGTGCCGCCGCTGTGGCACTGGCTCTACTTCCTGCCGGTCGCGCCGATGGCCGAAGTCGGCCCCGACGGCCACCCCAGGCGCGGCGGCTTCCTGCCGCCCGTGCCGTTGCCGAACCGGATGTGGGCCGGCGGCCGCCTGACGTTCCATGCGCCGCTGCGCGCGGGGCGCCGCGCGACGCGCGAATCGACGATCGCGAACATCGAGGACAAGACGGGCCGCAGCGGCCGGCTCGTGTTCGTAACGGTGCAGCACCGGATCGAGTGTGACGGCGAGCTGTGCGTCGAGGAAGAGCACGACATCGTCTATCGCGACGCGCCGCAGCCTGGCGCACCTGTGCCGAAGCCGGTTGCAGCGCCCACCGGCGAAACGTGGTCGCGCATCGTCACCGCCGACGCCGTGATGCTGTTCCGCTATTCGGCGCTGACGTTCAACGGTCACCGCATCCACTACGACCGCAGCTATGTGACGCAGGAGGAAGGTTATCCGGGCCTCGTCGTGCACGGCCCGCTGATCGCGACGCTGCTCGTCGATCTCGTGCACCGTGAACGGCCCGACGCGACGCTCGCGAGCTTCGCGTTCCGCGCGGTGCGTCCGACCTTCGACGGGCAGCCGTTCACGCTGTGCGGCAAGCCGTCGGAAGACGGTGGCACGATCGAGCTATGGACGAAGGATCGCGACGGCTGGTTGACGATGCAGGCCACCGCGACGCTCGCATAGCGCACGCGCAATGTTCTCTTCCATTCTGCGAGCAGGTGTTGCGGCAGCCGGCGCTCGGCCAGCACACGGACGCGATCCTCGCCGAACGCGGCTACGACCGCGTGCGTATCGATGCGCTGCGTACGAGCGGCACGATCTGATTGCGCTTGCACGACCAATGATGAGGAACACGATTCCCGCTCCCGACGTCACGCTCGCGATGTTCGCGTCGCGCCATGCGATCGGCATACCGTTTCAGGAGGCATCGGCATGACGGCCGCATCCGCACGTTCGTGGCTGTTCGTTCCCGGTAATCGCCCGGAGCGCTTCGAGAAGGCGCGCACGGCCGGCGCCGACGCGGTGATCTTCGATCTCGAGGATGCGGTGCCGCCGGACGACAAGCCGGCGGCGCGCGAAACGGTCGTCGCGCACCTCGATGCCGCGAGGCCCGCGTGGGTGCGCGTGAACGCGGCCGATACCGGATGGTTCGCCGACGACATCGCGGCGATTGCAGTGCATCCGGGCACGGCCGGCGTGATGCTGCCGAAGTGCGAGGCGCGCGCCCAGGTCGACGCGGTGCTCGCGCATGCGCATCGTTCGCTCGAACTGCTGCCGATCATCGAGACGGCGGCCGGCATCGCGGGGCTCGATGAAGTGTGCACGGCGCCGCGCGTCGCGCGCGTTGCGTTCGGCACGCTCGATTTCCAGGTCGATCTCGGAATCGACGGCGACGGGGAGGAACTCGACGCGTTCCGCTCGCGGATCGTGCTCGCGTCGCGGCTCGCGGGCATCGCGCCGCCGGTCGACGGCGTGTCGACGGTCATCGACGCTTCCGACGCGATCGAACGGCATGCGCGTTACGCGCGGCGGTTCGGGTTCGGCGGCAAGCTGTGCATTCATCCGAAGCAGCTCGACGCGGTGCATCGCGCGTATGCATGGAGTGAGGCCGAGCAGGCATGGGCGCGGCGCGTGCTCGAAGCGGTGGCGGCGAGTGCCGGTGCGGCGGTCGCCCTCGACGGGAAAATGGTCGACGCGCCCGTGATCCTGAAGGCGCGACGCATCCTGCGCGGGTAGGCCGTCAGCGCATTCACCGGCTGGCATCTATAATCCGCACAACCGGCCGCGCGGCACGTGACCACGCCCGGGACGGCGCATGCAGCCGGCGGAACGGCGACCTGCGTCCGATCTTCCTCCCATCTCACAAGGGGTATGCATCTTGGCAACCTACATCGTGTTTACGCGGGAAAGCACGCAGGACCAGCACGAACTCGACGTCTATCACAGCAAGGTCGGCCCGACGCTTGGCGGACATCCGGTCAAGGTGCTCGCCGCCTATGGCCCGCAGGAAACGCTGGAAGGCGAAGGGCCGGAGGGTGTCGTGATCGTCGAGTTTCCGTCGAAGGAAGCCGCGCACGCGTGGTATCACGGCCCCGAATACCAGGCCGTCGTTCAGCACCGCTTCAAGGGCGCGCGTTATCGCGCGGTGCTGGTCGAGGGCGTTTGAACGCGACGCTTCGGGCGTTTCTTTCAATGCGATGCGATGCGATGCGACGCGTGACGCATGATGAACACGACGACTTCGTCCCCTGACTCCGTCCGGCCGCCGATGGGCCGTGCCGCCACGTCGCTGCTGGCGATCAGCGTGCTGTTCTATCTCGTCGCGATGGCCACCGCACCGTTCCGTACGGGCGCGCCGGATCCGCATCCGTGGGCCGACGGTTGGCAGGTGCTGCTGACCGGCTGGATGGGCGTGTTCTTCGGCATCGTTGCGTGGCTCGCGAACCCGCTCGTGTTCGCGGCCTGGTTGCTGACCGTGAAGCGCCTGCGCGCGCAGGCGGTCGTGCTGGCCGCGCTGGCGCTGCTGTTCGGATCGAGCTTCCTGACGCAGCATCAGATCGTCGTCAACGAAGGCGGCGGGGTCGAGCCGGTTCATCTCGATGCGATCGGCTACTGGTGCTGGCTCGCGAGTTTCGGCGCCGCGCTGGTCGGCGCCATGTTGTTGCCCGGGCGGACGAAAACGCGCGCGGCAGGTTGATGCGGGCGGCGCGCATTGCGCGCGCCGCCGCCGCTTATCGCACGTGCGGCTGCAACGCACGCAACCAGTACGACACCGCAACCGCGCCACCATCCGGCGTGCCGATCGCACGCTCGCCGAGATAACTCGCGCGCCCCGCGCGCGGCGTCATGCGCGCCGTTTCCTGTGCGCCATGTTCGGCGGCCTCGACGGCTGCCGCCCATGCACTCGCGGGATCGCGATCGCTGTCGAGTGCACGGTCGAACGCATCGGCAGCCGGCACCAGCGCATCGAGCATCGTCCGGTCGCCGGCGTGCGCGCCGCCGAGTTCGCTGATCGAATCCACCGCGTGTCGGAACGCCGCGGCCCAGTCGCGCGCCGACGGCTCGGCGATATCGGCCAGCCGGCGCGACGCGCGCAGCAGCGCGGTCGCATAGAACGGTCCCGAACTGCCGGCAATGGCACGGCGCAACGCGGCGCCGAGCGCCGCGAGCGTACCGGCCGGCGTGCCGTACGCAGTTTCCGGCAGGTCGAGGATCGCGTGCGCGGCACGCAGCATGCTCGCGCCGAGATCGCCGTCGCCGGCCGCCGCATCGAGGTCGGTCAGTGTCTGCTCGTGATCGATCAGCGTCTGCGCGACCGCGTGCAGTGCCGGCTGCAGGCGCGCGGCCCACGCGCGGCCGGCCGCGTCGAGCGGCGGCAGCGGTGCGTCGTGCGAGTCGGCGGCGGCCACGCGGATGTGCGCATTCACGGCGCCGCCGCCCGGCCATGCGCGCGCCTGCGTCGGCGCGTCGAGCAGCGCCGCGCGTTCTTCGTTCAGCCGCAGCACCGAGATCGAGCAGCCGGGCATGTTCAGCGCCGACAGGAACGTGCCGGCCCACGCACGTGCGACGACGATGCCGCGCCGGCTCAGGTTGTCGTACGCGTCGCGCAGCACGATCGCGAGTTCCATGTCCGGCGTCGCGCCGAGACCGTTGACGAACAGTGCGACGCGTTCGCCGCTGTCGAGCACGAGATCGGCGACGATGCTCGACAGCAACGTGTCGACCAGCGCGTCGGCGGGCAGCGGCGCGCGGCGTTCGACGCCCTTCTCGCCGTGGATGCCGAGGCCGAGCTCGATCTCGTGATCGGCCAGGCTGAAGCCCGACTTGTCGGCGCCCGGGATCGTGCAGCCGTCGAGCGCGACGCCCATCGTGCCGAGCTCGGCCGCCGCGTCGCGCGCGATCGCGGCGACACGGGCGAGCGGCAGCCCGCGCGCGGCCGCCGCGCCGGCGAGCTTGTGGATCAGCACGGTGCCGGCGATCCCGCGGCGCTGGCCGCGCTCGACACGGCCGCGCAGCGACACGTCGTCGGCGACGATGACGGTCTCGACCGGAATGCCTTCCGCTCGCGCGAGCTCGGCGGCGAGCCCGAAATTGAGCCGGTCGCCCGTGTAGTTCTTCACGATCAGCAGCGCGCCGTTCGGGCCGGCGCTTGCGCGAATCGCGGCAAGCACGGCGTCGGTGGACGGCGACGTGAAGACTTCGCCGCACACGGCCGCACTCAGCATCCCTTCGCCGACGTAGCCGCCGTGCGCGGGCTCGTGGCCGCTGCCGCCGCCGGAGAGAACGGCGACGGGCCGTTGCGCCGGCTCGGGCAGCGGCTGGCGGACGAGCACGTGCTCGTCGCCGAGGATCGCGAGATGCGGCGACTGCCGCGCGATGCCTTCCAGCATCTCCCGCACGACATCGGACGGGTGGTTCACAAGCTTTTTCATGGCGACGGTTCCAGACGGTTGAACGGGGCTCGCCCGGCCCGCGCAGGCGCCGGACGGCTTTCGTGTAACGGATGGTCGTGCGGGCGCCCTGTCGCAGGCAGGGTCGGTATCGCCGGCCGCACGCGGCGACGGGCGCGCGCTTCGCACCACGATACATCAGGACTGGACGTCGTCGCACGGATCGCGGGCGCGATCGTGCCGTGCCGGGGCGGGGGCCCGCCCCGGATGCTGCTACTTCGCCGCCGCGATTTCCTTTGCGCGAATCAGCCGCGCACGCAGCACGTTGCGGCTGATGCCGAGCAGCCGCGCGGCCTGGATCTGGTTGCGGTGGCTGAATTCGAACGCGACGCGCATCACGGTGTCCTCGATCCGTTCGAACAGGTTGCCGTGATCCTCGTCGAACAGGTCGCGCAGCGCCCGTTCGAGCGCGGCCTGCGCGCCGGCGGCCGGCTCCGGCGCACGCGCGGCGGCGGCCGACGCGCGTGGCGACGCGATGTGCAGGTCGGAGTCCTGCAGCGAATCGTGACGGCTCACGAGCAGCGCGTGATGGATCACGTTCTCCAGTTCGCGGATATTGCCGGGCCAGCCATGCGCCTCGAGCTTGCGCTCGGCGCGCGGATCGATGCTGCGCGGCCCGTAGCCGAGGCGGCTGCGGTAGTCGTCGAAGAAGTGGCGTGCGAGCGGCAGGATGTCGCCCGGGCGTTCGCGCAGCGTCGGCACGGCGAGCTGCACGACGTTGAGCCGGTAGAACAGGTCGCCGCGAAAATGCCCGGTCGCGACCGCCTGCTGCAGGTCGACGTTGGTCGCGGCGACCACGCGCACGTCGATCGGCATGCCCGTGCGCGAACCGAGCCGCACGACCTCGCGCTCCTGCAGCACGCGCAGCAGCTTGACCTGCATCGACAGCGGCAGGTCGCCGATCTCGTCGAGAAACAGCGTGCCGCCGTTCGCGGCTTCGAACCAGCCCGGCTTCGCGCTGAATGCACCCGTAAACGCCCCTTTCTCGTGGCCGAACAGTTCGCTCTCGACCAGCGTTTCGGAGAACGCGCCGCAGTTCACGGCAACGAACGGCCCGTTGTTGCGGCGGCTGAGGCTGTGCACGTGGCGCGCGATCAGTTCCTTGCCGGTGCCCGTTTCGCCGACGATCAGCACGTTCGCGTCGCTCGGCGCGACGAGGCGAATCCGTTCGAGCAGCGCGACCGAGCGCGGATCGACGAACACCTGCGCACGGGCGCGGATCGACGTCGCGAGCGCGGGCCTGTCGGGCAGCGTGAGGACGGGCGCAAGGCGCTCGGCCGTTTGCAGGGCGTCCGGAGGGCCCGGTTCTTCGCGGGACGGTGCGACGACGCGCAGGTCGGCCGCGCGTGGCGATACGGAAATGGATGTCATGGCTGTGTAGGTATCGGGTCGCTGCACGGTTCGGTCAGGCCATGATGGATGTTGCTGACAGGGTGCTGCGTGATCAGCAAAGTGTTCAACGTTTTGCGCAACGCGGGAAACATCGATTTCTGATAACCAATGCCGGATTGCTGCGCTGGACGCAGTTGCGTAACGCGATGTCGTTCGGTAAAGCGAAATGCATCGTGCGGATGTCGACTAAGCAGCTTCTTCGACACTGCTGCAGCGATGCATCGCGTTGCGTCGGCGCGCGATCGCGGCGAACGGGTGCCGCGTGCGTTGCGGATTCCACGCTGAAACGGAAGGACGCCTTCGACATACGCCGCGCTGCTGATCAGGCAGCAGCGAATCAGCACGACTGCTTCCCACAGTTCATCTCGCTGCGGAATATGGTTGTGATGCGCCGGCTGGCACGCTTATCGATATGCGGCGATCGGCGAAAACACCGCGACAGGCCATCGATCGCGATGCATTTCGTCATGCAGACGATTGATTTTCATGGCGATCTCAGCATTGGCACGCTCCTTGCGGAACCATGGCGTGACGGGTGCGTTGGCGCCCGACTCGACAATGGGAATGCAACGATGAGCCATGCCATCAACGTGGTCGCGATATCGGGCGGCCTGCAACGGCCGTCGCGCACGCTGGCGCTGACCGACGCGATCGTCGCGGCGCTCGGCGCCGCGCTGCCGATCGATACGCGGCTGATCGAACTCGGCAAGATCGGCGGCCGGCTGGCCGGTGCGCTGACGCGCGCACAGGTGCCGGCCGACCTCGAAGCGCAGATTCGCGCGATCGAGACGGCCGATGCACTCGTCGTCGCGAGCCCCGTGTATCGCGCGTCATACACGGGCCTCTTCAAGCACCTGTTCGACCTCGTGCATCACGGCGCGCTCGTCGACGTGCCCGTGCTGCTCGCCGCAACCGGCGGCAGCGAGCGTCATGCGCTCGTGATCGACCACCAGCTCCGCCCGCTCTTCAGCTTCTTCCAGGCGCGCACGCTGCCGATCGGCGTGTACGCGTCAGAAAGCGATTTCGACCGATACGAAATCGCGAACCAGGCGCTGCGGGCGCGCATCGCGCTCGCCGTGGGTCGCGCCGTGCCGCAACTGCGTCCGCATGCGCTTTCCGCCGCGGCCGCGTAGGCCGCTTCCGTTTCCCCTTCGACCAGGACATCGTCATGAGCCTTACCGACCCTTCCGCCGATGGCGTCAAATTCGCTTACTGGGTGCCGAACGTCAGCGGCGGCCTCGTCGTCAGCACGATCGAGCAGCGCACCGACTGGAGCCTCGAATACAACCAGCAGCTCGCGCGCACGGCCGAGGCGGCCGGCTTCGACTATGCGCTGAGCCAGATCCGCTTCACGGCCGGCTACGGCGCCGAATACCAGCACGAATCGGTGTCGTTCAGCCAGGCGCTGCTGCATGCGACGACGAAGCTCAAGGTGCTCGCCGCGATCCTGCCGGGGCCGTGGCATCCGGCCGTGGTCGCGAAGCAGCTCGCGACGATCGACCATATTTCGAACGGGCGCATCGCGATCAACGTCGTGAGCGGCTGGTTCAAGGGCGAATTCGCCGCGATCGGCGAGCCGTGGCTCGAGCACGACGAACGCTATCGGCGCTCGAAGGAATTCATCCAGGCGCTGAAGGGCATCTGGACGCAGGACAACTTCACGTTCAAGGGCGATTTCTACCGTTTCAACGACTACACGCTGAGCCCGAAGCCGGTGCAGAAACCGCATCCGGAGATCTTCCAGGGCGGCAGCTCGCGCGCGGCGCGCGACAACGCGGCGAGCGTGTCGGACTGGTATTTCACGAACGGCAATACGCCGGAGAACCTGAAGGCGCAGATCGACGACATCCGCGCGAAGGCGGCCGCGAACAACCATCGCGTGCGCATCGGCGTCAACGCGTTCGTGATCGCGCGCGACACCGAGGAAGAGGCGCGGGCCGTGCTCGACGACATCGTCCGGCACGCGCACGTCGAGGCCGTGCATGCGTTCGGCGATGCGGTGAAGGAGGCCGGCAAGGCGTCGCCGGAAGGCGAGGGCAACTGGGCGAAATCCACGTTCGAGGATCTCGTGCAGTACAACGACGGCTTCCGCACGAACCTGATCGGCACGCCGCAACAGATCGCCGAGCGGATCGTCGCGCTGAAGGCGATCGGCGTCGATCTCGTGCTCGCGGGATTCCTGCATTTCATCGAGGAAGTCGAGTACTTCGGCCAGCGCGTGCTGCCGCTCGTGCGCGAACTCGAGGCGCAGCGGCAGGCAGTCGCCGCGTGATGGATGCCGGCCGGCGCGCGGCTCGCGATTGCGTGAGCCCGCGCCGCGCCAGCGCGACACTCACGCCACGCCCGCCATCTTCGATGCATCGACAACCATCTGCACGCCGAGTCCGCCGAGGATGAGGCCCATCGCCCAGCGCTGCGCAAGCAGCAGCGTCGGGCGCCCGTGCAGGAACGTCGCGATGCTGCTCGAGCAGATCGCCACCAACCCGTTTGCCGACGCGAACGCGGCGATCAACAGTGAACCGAGAAACAGCGACTGGCCGAACACGCTGCCTTGCCGGTAGTCGATGAACTGCGGAAGCAGCGACACGAACAGCATCGCGAGCTTCGGATTCAGCACGCTGGTCGTCGCGCCCATCGCCAGCAGCCGCAGCGGCTGCTCGTTCGGCAGCGTCCGCACCTCGAACGGCGAACGGCCGCCGGGCCTGACCGCCTGCCATGCGAGGGTCAGCAGGTAGGCCGCACCGACCGCGCCCAGCACGCTGCCCGCATAGGGCACGCTCATGAACAGCGTCGTGATGCCGAACGCCGCGGCGAACATGTAGAACAGGTAACCGATCATCACGCCGGCCAGCGAAATGAGCCCGGCCGCGCGCCCTTGCGCGATCGAGCGCGACATCACGTAGACCATGTTCGGCCCCGGCGTGACCGCGAGCATGCCGCCGATGGCGAGAAATCCGTAAAGCGATCCGGATGTATGCATGTTTTCCGCTTCCTGCAACGAGTGTTGACGGGATTCATTGTCCGACCGTGGAGGTGAACAGTAAAACGGGATAAACTGAATCGATTGATCAGATTTTCTGAATGAAATGAAAAAGCTCGACCTCGATGTGCTGGCGATGGTGGTGGCGGTCGCGGAATCCGGATCGTTCGCGCAGGGCGCGCAGGCCGTGCATCGGTCGCCGTCGGCGGTGAGCATGCAGATCAAGGCGCTGGAAGACGCGCTCGGCAAACCGCTTTTCATCCGCGATACGCGCAACGTGACGGCCACCGACGACGGCAGGACGCTCGCCGAATACGGCCGCCGGATGCTGGCGATGCGCGACGAGGCGTGGGCGTCGGTGGTGCGCCCGGAGATTCGCGGCCGCGTGACGATCGGCGTGCCCGACGACTACATTTCGTCGCTGCTGCCGCAGGTGCTCGGCAAATTCGCCGCGATGCATCCGCGCGTGGAAGTGCGCGTGATCGGCCAGCCGAGCAGCGCGCTCGTGCCGATGCTGAAGGACAACACGGTCGACCTCGCGTGTCTCACGCGGATCAAGGGCGTGACCGGCGAGCTGATCCGGCTCGAACCGCTCGTCTGGGTCGGGTCGCCGAAACGCAACGTATGGGAGGAGCGGCCGCTGCCGGTTGCCTTCTTCACGCACGGCGGCAGCATGGCGCGCGATCAGGCGGTCAAGGCGCTGAACCGGCGGAAGATCCCGTACCGGATGTCGTACGAAAGCCCGAGCCATCTCGGCCTCCTTAGCATGGTGGAGGCCGGGCTCGCGGTCGCGCCGCTGGCGCGCTGCTGCATTCCCGATCATCTCGTGCAACTGTCGGAAAGCCACGGGCTGCCTCCGCTGGGCGAACTCGAGGTCGTGCTCGCGCGTAGCGCGCAGTCCGCCCGCCCGCCGTGCGACTACCTGGCCGAGCAGATTCTCGGCGAATGGCGTACCTGAACCCGAGCGGCCCGCCGGCGGCCGTGTTTCAGCACGACTTCAGCAACCATTCGCGGAACGCGACGAGCGACGGCAGCGTTTCGTTCCCCGGCGGGTAGACGAGGTAATAGCTGCGCTGGCTGGTGATCGCGTCGCCGATCGACACGAGCTCGTGGCGGCTCAATTCGTCTTCCACCAGCACCTTCGGCACCAGCCCGATCCCCATCCCGGCCCGGACGGCCTGGATCAGGTGCGACGTCAGCTCGAAGCTCGGGCCGATGCGCATCTGGCGATGATCGAGCCGATAGTGCGAGAACCACTCGGCCCACGCCTGCTGGTTGCTCGTCACACCCAGCAGCGTTTGCTGCGCGGCCCAGGCCGGCGTGCGTGCTGCGGCCTTGCGACGGCTGCCCGCGTCGGGGCTCGCGATCGCGATCAGGAACTCGTTGTACAGCCGATGCGCGTGCAGGCCGGGCCAGTCGTCCGCGCCGACGGTGATGGCCGCGTCGAGGTCGTCGTTGAGGAAATCGATCGCGCCGATCCGCGAATGAAGGTGCACGGTCACGCCCGGATGCGCGGCGTAGAAGTCGTGCAGGTGCGGCAGCAGCCATTTCGAGCCGAACGTCGGCAACGTCGCGAGCCGCAGCGTGCCGGCGCCGGCCTGATGCGACATCGCCTGCAGCGTCGCGCCGCGGATGCGCCCCAGTGCGCCGCTCAGTTCGACGAAGTAGCGGCGCCCGACTTCGGTCAGCTTCACGGAACGGCCCTCGCGCCGGAACAGCGCCACGCCGAGTTGATCCTCGAGCGTCTGAACCTGCCGGCTGATCGCGCTCTGGCTCAGCGACAGTTCCTCGGCCGCGCGCGTGTAGCTTTCATGCCGCGCAGCGGCCTCGAACACGAGCAGCAGCGACATCGACGGAGTGAGGCGACGGTAATTCATGAGTTTTATGCAATATTCGCCGGGCGAGAATTCGTTTGTTTCTCGTGGAATTTACAAAGATACTGGAATTCCCGGTTGCATGGAAACTTGCTCAAAACTCATGTTTCAGAGCATGCGAACAAACCGGTTCACCCACCTTGCGCTTTTACCCCATGTCGATCGCCCCGTTGCCCCGCCCCGCCAGCCCGCCCGCGAACGCGTACCGTGACTTTCTCGCCGCGCTGCAGGCCGCCGGGTTCGCCGGGGAAATCCGCGCGGACCATGCGAACCGGACGGTCCAGGCCACCGACAACTCGATCTACCAGCGCCTGCCGCAAGCGGTGATCTGTCCCGCGCATGCCGACGACGTCCGGCTGCTGGCCCGGCTGCTCGCGGAACCCGCGCATCGCGATGTCGCGGTGGCCGCGCGCGGCGGCGGCACGGGCACCAACGGGCAGTCGCTGACCGACGGCGTGGTCGTCGACCTGTCGCGGAACATGAACCGGATCCTGGAAATCGATGTCGAGCAGCGTTGGGTGCGCGTGCAGGCCGGCGTCGTCAAGGATCAGCTCAATGCGGCGCTGAAGCCGCACGGGCTGTTTTTCGCGCCGGAGCTGTCGACGTCGAACCGTGCGACCGTCGGCGGGATGATCAACACCGACGCGAGCGGGCAGGGCAGCTGCACGTACGGCAAGACGCGCGATCACGTGCTCGAGCTGGACTTCGTGCTGATGGGCGGCGAGCAATTGCACAGCGACGCGCTCGCGAGCGACGAACTGGAACGCCGCTGTGCGCGGCAGGACCGCATCGGCAAGGTCTACCGCACCGCGCGACGCATCAGCGACGACAAGGCGGCACTGATCGAAGCGAAGTTTCCGAAGCTCAATCGCTGCCTGACCGGCTATGACCTCGCGCACCTGCGCGAACCCGACGGCCGCTTCAACCTGAACAGCGTGCTGTGCGGCGCCGAGGGCTCGCTCGGCTTCGTCGTCGAGGCGAAGCTCAACGTGCTGCCGATCCCGAAGTATTCGGTGCTGGTCAACGTGCGCTACGCCGGCTTCATGGATGCGTTGCGCGATGCGCGCGCGCTGGTCGAGCACAAGCCGCTGTCGATCGAGACGGTCGACTCGAAGGTGCTGATGCTCGCGATGAAGGACTTCGTGTGGAGCAGCGTGGCCGAGTATTTTCCGCAGGATGACCGGCGGCCGACGCTCGGCATCAACCTGATCGAATTCAGCGGCGACGATGCAGCCGACGTCGATGCGCGCGTGCGCGCGTTCGTCGACCACCTGCGCACCGATACGAGCGTGGAGCGCCTCGGCCATACGCTCGCGGCCGGCGACGAGGCGGTGAAGCGCGTCTATGCGATGCGCAAGCGCGCGGTCGGCCTGCTCGGCAACGTGCAGGGCGAGGCGCGACCGCAGCCGTTCGTCGAGGATACCGCGGTGCCGCCCGAGAACCTCGCCGCGTACATCGCCGAATTCCGCGCGCTGCTCGACGGCCACGGGCTGCAGTACGGGATGTTCGGCCATGTCGACGCCGGCGTGCTGCACGTGCGCCCGGCGCTCGACATGAAGGATCCGCGGCAGGCCGCGCTGGTGCGGCCCGTGTCGGATGCGGTGGCCGAGCTGACGCAGCGTCATGGCGGCCTGCTGTGGGGCGAGCACGGCAAGGGCGTGCGCTCCGAATATGCGCCGGCCTTTTTCGGCGAGCTGTATCCGTCGCTGCAGCAATTGAAGGCCGCGTTCGATCCGCACAACCAGTTCAACCCGGGCAAGATCGCGACGCCGCCGGAGAACACGATGCGGCTGCTGAAGATCGACGAAGTGCCGACGCGCGGCGATCACGACCGGCAGATCGACGAGCGCGTGTGGCAGAGCTACGGCACCGCGATGCACTGCAACGGCAACGGCGCGTGCTACAACTTCGATCCGGACGATGCGATGTGCCCGTCGTGGAAAGCGACGCGCGAACGCGTGCATTCGCCGAAGGGGCGTGCGTCGCTGATGCGCGAATGGTTGCGCCTGCAAGGGCAGGCCGGCGTCGACGTCGTCGCGGCGGCGCGCGCGCGGCAGCCGTTCCTGAGCGGCCTTGCCGCTCGCTGGCGCAACAGCCGCGCCGCGCGCAACGGCGCGGTCGATTTCTCGCACGAGGTGTACGACGCGATGGCCGGGTGCCTCGCGTGCAAGTCGTGCGCGGGGCAGTGCCCGGTCAAGGTCAACGTGCCCGAGTTCCGTTCGCGTTTTCTCGAGCTGTATCACCGTCGCTATCAGCGGCCGCTGCGCGACTACCTGATCGGCTCGCTCGAGTTCACGATGCCGTGGATGGCGCGGGTGCCCGCGCTGTACAACGGGCTGATGCGCGCGGGGTGGGTGCGCACGCTGCTGGCGCGGCAGGTCGGCATGGTCGACAGCCCGCTGTTGAGCCGCTTCGATCTCGCGGCCGTGATCCGGCAATGGCGCGTGAAGCCGGCCGACCCGCACGCGCTCGCGGCGTTGACCGACGCGCAGCGCGCGCGCAGCGTCGTCATCGTGCAGGACACGTTCACGCGCTATTTCGATACCGAGCAACTGGCGACGATGATCGAGCTGGCGGCGCGCGTGGGCTTTCAGGTGTGGCTTGCGCCGCTCGCGCCGAACGGCAAGGCGCTGCATGTGCAGGGTTTTCTTCAGGCGTTCGAGAGGGCTGCGATCCGCAACGCCACGCAGCTTGCCGCGCTCGCGCGGTCGGGCGTCGCGCTGGTCGGCCTCGATCCCGCGATGACGCTCACGTATCGGCAGGAATACCTGAAGGTGACGGGGCTCACCGACGTGCCGAAGGTCGCGCTGCCGCAGGAATGGCTGCTGCAGGCGCTGCCGGAAGCCGGCGCGGGCGGTGTGTCCGGGGCGTACCGGTTGCTGCCGCACTGTACCGAGAAGACCAATGCGCCCGACAGCGGCAAGCAATGGGAACAGGTGTTCGCGCGGCGCGGGCTGCGGTTGCAGGTTCAGGCGACCGGGTGTTGCGGGATGTCCGGTACGTATGGGCACGAGGCGCGCAACCTGCAGACGTCGAAGACGATCTATTCGCAGTCGTGGGCTGCGCACGTCGATGCGCCGGAGGATCAACGCGAAGCGCTGGCGACCGGGTATTCATGTCGCAGCCAGGTGAAGCGCATGTCGTCGACGCAGTTGCGCCATCCGCTGCAGGCGCTGCTCGATCACGTTCGTGCGGCGGGGTGACGTTCGGGCGGCGTGCGCCGCGCTGCCCGTGTGACGACATCGCGCGCCGAGCGGCAATCTCCGTGCCGCCATCGACGCATGCGAAAGGGTCAGTCAGGAATCGGGTTTCGCGGCTTTCCGCGCACGCGGCTTGTCGGCCGCGGGAAACGCGCCGACACCGCGCGGCCGTTTCGGTTCGATCCGCATTTGCCGGATCACGCGCCGGAAGTCGATCTCGTGCGCGGCCAGCGCGCCGATCAGCTTTGCGATGACCGCGAGGTGGGAGGGCACCGTGCCCTTGCTCGAATAGTTCGTGATCGAGCTTTCGTTCATCCGGATCAGACGGGCGAACTCGCGCGACGTCAGTTGCGCTTTTCTCAACTCCTGCTGAAATTCGGTATACGCCATTGCACACATGTTGCTTCGTCTCCGTGATTCAGAAATCGGCCCGCGCGGCGCCGGCGCCGACGGGTGGCGTTCCCGTCGTGCCGGCGCGCTGGCGGGTTACATCTTGACCTGGTCGAGGAAGGACTTCTTGCCGCCCTTGTAGCCGTAGATCGAGATGATCCCGTGCGTCAGGTCGCCCTTCGCGTCGAAGGTCGTCGTGCCGATCACGCCGTCGTACTTCGTCGCCGGCATCGCCGCGAGGATCTTCGCCGGATCCGTCGAGTTCGCGCGCTTCATCGCGTCGACGGCGATGTAGACCGCGTCGTACGCGAACGGCGCATCGAACTTGATGCCCTGGTTGAAGCGCTTCTCGTACTTCGCAACGAATGCCGCGCCGCCCGGCATCTTCTCGAGCGCGGCGCCGGCCTGCGAGCACAGCACGTTGTCGGCCGCGGGGCCGGCCAGTTCGGCCAGCGAGTCGGTGCACACGCCGTCGCCGGACAGGATCCTCGCGCGCAGGCCGAGCTGCTTCGCCTGCTTCGCGAGCGGGCCGCCGGTGGCGTCCATGCCGCCGTACATGATCGCGTCGGGGTTCTCACCCTTGACCTTCGTCAGAATCGCGCGGAAGTCGACCGCCTTGTCGTTGGTCGCGTCGTGCGACAGCACCTTCAGGCCGAGCGCTTTCGCCTTCTTCTCGAACTCGTTCGCGAGACCCTGGCCGTAGGCGGTCGAATCGTCGATCACCGCCACGCTCTTCACGCCCTTCGACTGCGCGTAGCTCGCGAGCGCCGGGCCTTGCTGCGCGTCGGTCGCGACGACGCGGTAGGTCGTCTTGAAGCCTTGCTGCGTGTAGGTCGGGTTCGTGGCCGACGGCGAGATCTGCACGATGCCGGCATCGCTGTAGATCTTCGAGGCCGGGATCGACGTGCCCGAGTTCAGGTGGCCGATGACGGCGACGACCTTGTCGTCGACGAGCTTCTGCGCGACCTGCGTGGCCTGGCGCGGGTCGGCCGCGTCATCCTGCGCGTCGAGCTGCAGCGTGACCTTCTTGCCGCCGATCGTCAGCCCCTTCGCGTTGATTTCCTCGACCGCGAGGCGCGCACCGTTCTCGTTGTCCTTGCCGAGGTGCGAGATGCCACCCGTCGTCGGTTCGACGCTGCCGATCTTCACGACCTGGTCGGCCATTGCGCTCGACGCGGCCGCGAATGCGGCGGCGGCCAGTGCGACGGTGATCAGGGGTTTGCAGCGCATGCCGACAGTGCTTCGTTCCATCTGCCATCTCCGAATTGAATGTCTTTCTAATGACGTCTCGACCGGCCGGCTGCGGGCCGGGGCGATCGGACGAGTCTCCATACCCATCATGGGCTTCACTTGCATCGCGCCCGGCCGTGTGACGGGCCGCCCGGGCGAGCGGGAGGCCTGTCGCCTGACGCCATGCAATTCGTATGAATATATCCGAAGCCGATTTTGCGCGCTGCGGCGAATCGCGCAAAGGGGCGAGCACGGCACGGTTTGCGCCCGGATTTCGAGGGTTCCGGATGCCGGAAATCGTGCGCCGCAGCGGGCCACAGGCTGCAGTTCGCTGTCGATGGCCTTACGTCCGCATCCATTATTCGGCCGGTCGCCGGGGCGAAGCCATGCACACTGATGCGCGGTCAGTCGGGAACTGTTCGGTCGATTTGTCTGCACAGTTTGGACACTCGCCATCGCGCCGCCGGGTTCATGGAAAAGCTTCATCGAGCGCGATATCCGTCACATGCAACTAACGGTCAAGCCCGGTAGCACCGACGAATTGGCGCAGGTCGACAGCCGGTACAATGCATTCGGCTTTGCACATGCCGAGGCTCGCCTGGACCGGCCCGCTTCCGGATCGTCGGGTAGGTAACGTCATCCGATGCGACCGCGATCCTACGAACGGCCGCGCAATGCGACGAAGATCACGCCTGCAATCGCCAGCAGGCCGCCGCACACCGTCTCGATGCCCGGCCGTTCGCCCGTCAGCACCATCGACAGGGCTGTCGCAACCGCTGGCGTCAGATAAAGGAAGTTGGCGGCGCGCGCCGCACCGAAGTAGCCGAGTGCGAAGGTCCAGGTCGCGTAGCCGAGTGCCGCGGGAAATACGCCGAGGATCAATACTGCCAGCGTCGTGTCGTGCGACGCGCCGCCGAGCGAGCCGAGCGAGCCGAGCGCGCCGGGCAACCAGGGCGTGAGCAGCAGCGCGCCGGCCAACAGCGTGTACGCGGCGCAGGGCAGCGCGCCGTACACGGGAATCAGCCGCCGCTGCAACACGAAATAGCTGGCCGAACACAGGGCCGCGCCGAGAATCAGCGTGCTCCCCGAGCCGAGGACAAGCCCGCCCGGCTGCCCATGCGCAATCACGCCGATGCCGGCCAGGCTGACCAGCGAACCGAGCCATCCCCGGAGATTGAATCGTTCGCCGAGAAACACCGCGGCAAGCAGCGCGGTAAAGATCGGCAGCGTGTTCACGATGAAACTCGCCGCGCCGGCCGACACGGTTTGCTCGCCGGTATTGAGCAGTGCGTTATAGAGCGCGATGCCGAGGAAACCGCAGGCCAGGAAGCGCAACGCATCGCGTTTCGCGGGCCTCGGAGGCCGTCGCCACGCAAGCCACGCGATCACGAGCAACGCGGCGGTAGCAAAGCGCGCCGCCGCGAGTTGCAGGGGCGCCAGGCCGTGCAGGCCGATCCGGATGAACGGGAATGCGGAAGCCCACGACACGATCGTGAACGCGACCGCGCCTGCCGCGACAAGCGGTTGTCGCGCGCCGCGCGACGACGGTGAGGAAAGGGTATTCATGCGGCAATGGTGCGATGTGGCGAGATGTTAAGCTAGCGCACAGATCAACATCCGGATATGACTATGGCTCACAGCTCGGTTCGGCGGCGAGCCGATAGTCCGGCGCGAGCGCGTCAGGTTATGGATGCGCTGCCGGATGCAGCGTCGGCGCCTGGCCCGCGGCCGCCGCTCGCCAGCCTGGAGACCGTGTGTACGGTTGCGCGTCAGGGCTCGTTCCTGGCGGCCGCCGACGTCTCCGGCGTGACGCACGGCGCGATCAGCCGGCGGGTGGCCGCCGTGGAAAACTGGCTGGGCATGGCGCTGTTCGAACGTCATGCGCGCGGCGTGCGCCTGACGCCGGACGGGCAGCGCTTCGTCGGCCGGATCGAACAGGCGTTCGCGATCATCGACAGCGCGGCCGATCAGTGGCGTTCGCCGCGTACGCCGCGGCTGGTCAGGATGAGCGTGGTGCCGGCATTCGCGCAGCTGTGGCTGTTCGAGCGGCAGCATGCGCTCGAGAGCGAGGCACCCGCGTTGCGCATCGAGCTCGGCATCGATGTTCGCAACGTCGATATCGCCGGCGGTGAAGCGGATCTGTCGATCCGGTATGGGCGCGGCAACTGGCGTCAGCTCGAAACCCGCGCGTTCATGCCGGAGCGGCTTTATCCGGTCGCGCATCCGCGGCTCGCCGCGCAACTGGCAAAGGTGCGCCGCCGGCGCGGCGACGCCGCGCTGCTCGAGATGCCGCTGCTGCACGATTCCGACGTGACCGGATGGCGCACCTGGTTCGCCGCGCTGGGCATTCCGTTCAAGCCGCGGGCGCAGGATCGCCGTTTCGAGGATTACAACCTGGTGCTGGCGGCAGCCGAAGCGGGGCTCGGCGTGGCGCTGGCGCGGACGCCGCTCGCGGACGCGTACCTGAAGCGCAGCGCGCTCGTTCGAGTGAGCCGCCATGAGGTCGATTCGCAGCTCCGGTATCACTTCGTGCATGCGAAGGGGGAGAATCGGCCGGAGGTGCTCGCGTTGATGGAGCGGATGCGGGCAGCGTTGGGGGAACAGCGTTAGGTTGTGGGGGCGTCGGGGCCTGCTTCGGCAGCGCGCTCGGGGCCGGTGCGTGCGGTCATACAGATGGGCCGCGGGATCGTCGACAATGCGACCGCGGAAAACGATGAGGTTGGAGAGATGAACGTAAATCGAGCAATTTTGCAGCCGTTCGGATGCACAGGAGGTACACGATGAACAGACCAGACAAGTCGTCGAAAGCGCGTGCCGCGCTCGATCAGTTGTTCTCGGGCATTGCGCCCGCGGACGCGAAGAGCGCGTCACGCCCGGGCAATCCTTTCGATGCGGCGGGAGACGACGTGTCCGCTGACGCCAGCGGCCGGGTTGAAGTGACGTTGTCGACCAGAATCCAGTTGCGCGGCTATCCGGGGGCGGATGCGTTCATGAAGCGCATGGCCGAAGCGTGGGGCCTCGAGTGGGGGACGTATGACAGCGTTCAGGCCATCGCGAAGCTGCCTGCCGGATGGCGATCGCGCCGGCTTCCGGAAGTCACGCAGATCGTCGACGGACACGATGTGCTGCGCGCGGAGAGCAGCCTGCAGGGCGGCGAGATGTCGTATCTGAAAGTGAACCCGCGATACTACATCGACGCCCGCAAGGGGTTCGGCTGGGGAAAGTCGTCGAAGGCGTCCGACGATCCGGATCTCGATGGCCCCGACTGGAACTGCTTCGTGATCGATCGGGAAAAGTCCATCGAAGTGCACGAATTGACGACCTCGTCGTTGAAGGCCGATATGGACAATGCCCGCGCGACGTTGCTGAAATGGCTTGACGAGAACTATCCCAAACATCGCGATCCGTTTGCGTACTGGACGGACTGCGAAGGGGCGTCGTAACGTTGCGTGGTGGCCCGGTTCGGTATCGCGGGCATACGTTGCCCGATCGTAATCGCGGCGGATGGGCCGCACTCCGCTTCGATGCATCGGCCGGTCGCCATGGGGGCGCCAATTGAAACGAACTTGTCCGGTCCCGATTCTCTGGTCAGCGTTTGGCGCGGCGGTCGGGTCGACCGTCATCGAGCTGCTGCTCTGGTCGATCGCCGGCGATGACGCCATCCGGAACCTGTTTCGCGACGCGCGCCTGACGGCAGCCATCGTGATGGGGCGCAGCGTGCTCGGCCCGTCCGCCGGCTTCGATCCGATCGTCATGGGTGTCGCGACACTCGTGCATGCCGCGCTCTCGCTTGGCTATGCGGCCGTGCTGGCGAAGGTCGTCCGGAACATGTCGCTCGGGGCTGCACTTCTCGCAGGCGGCGCGTTCGGCCTCATCCTGTACGGCGTCAACCTGCACGCCTTCACGGCGATTTTTCCGTGGTTCATTCCGGTTCGCGGCGCGATCACGCTGGTGGCCCATCTGGTATTCGGGGTCACGGCAACGGCTGTCTACCACGTCGTCAAACGCCCGGTCAGACGCTGACCGCGGCAACGATTGCCGGCGGTTCCCGCTTCCGTCATTCGCATCCCGACCCCTGGAATAACCGGGCGGGCTGCTTCGTTTAGCCGTCAGGAGACCCGATACGAAGCGGCGTGCCGTTACCGCCGCGTGACGAATCTTGCGCAAGCAAATCGATGTGCCGGACGCCGCCAGTGGCGACAAAGGTGAAATGGTCGGGGGCAACAATGCAGGAGCCGATCATGTACAACATGTTTCGATTCGGGATAGGCATCGTCTGTCTTTGCCTTTCCGCGCCTGTCCTTGCGCAAATGGATGACGAATTGCCGGACTACGGCACAAACTGCCGCGCGGTCGTCGCGCAGGCGAACATCGACGGCACGGAGCAGCAAATCGTGGGGCGGGCGTGCCTGCAAAGCGATGGCACATGGCGGATCGTGCAAAGTGACGACGGCAGCGTGTTGTGGTACCCGGCGGCGGCCTATCCGTATCCCGACCCGTGGTATTGGGGGCCGCCGCTTTTCATCGGCGCGGGCGTGAGCTTCATCTTCGTCGATCGTTTCCATCATTTCCACCACTTCAATCACTTCGATCACTTCAATCACTTCAACCGGATGGATCATCGCCACTTCGGCATGCCGGTGGGGGCGGGCTTTCACCGTGGCCCGTTCATCGGCGGCGGGGGCCACGGGTTCGGCGGCATGCATCCATTCGGTGGCATGAGCGGGGGTGGCGGAATGCGGCGGCATTAGGCCGGCGTTTCGACCTTCGGCAACCACGTTGCCGGGTTCGAACGCCAGGTCGATCTGAACGCCTTGAGCGGGAACGCGACAGCGTAAACGGCGCAGGCGCGCACCCTGGTGCGCGCCTGCGTGGTTCTCGCGATGCGACTTCGCGATCAGAACTTGTGGCGAATCCCGACGATCGCGAGTTCCTGCGTATCGGTGCCGGAGTTCACGCCGTACGAGCCGACCGACGCGGCGGCCTTCACAGTCGCACCGCTCGCGTTGAGCGTGTTGCCGCTCGCCTTCTGATAGCCGAACAGCGCATACAGGTCGGTGCGCTTCGACAGCGCGTAGTCCGCGCCGAGGTTCACCTGGTTGTAGTGCGCGGAAGCCGGGCCCGTCAGCGACGTGTAGTTGTAGCCGACGCCCGCGCGCAGTGCCGGCGAGAACTGCCAGTTGAAGAACGCCGAACCGTTGTTGAACTTCGCGTTCTGGCTGAACGCCGACAGCGTGTCCGCGCCGTACTGCGTGTTCGAATACGCGAGGCCGAAGGTCGCCGGCCCGGCCACGTACTGGCCGGCCACGCGCACGATCTGGATCGACTTCGCGCTCGAGAAGCCCTGGTTGATCACGGTGTTGAACAGCGTGTCCGAACTGCTCGACCACGTGCGCACGCCATTCGCGACCGTCGAGCCGCCGTTCGCGTAGAAGAAGCCCGCGCCGAGCGACAGCGGGCCGTTCGCGTAGCTCGCGCCGAAGCTGTACGTGCGGCCGTTGCCGGTGGCGCCCGCGACGCCGCCGAAGCCGTACAGCGCCGCGAACTGGAAGCCCGAGATCAGCGGGCTCGTGTATTTCACCGAGTTGCTGACGCGCAGGCTGTTGTCGTAGTTGTCGAGGTCGCCCGGCGTCGCGAATACGCCGCCGAAGTAGTTGTCCTGCGTGAGGCCCTGCACGAGATCGACGACCGGATCGTACTGGCGGCCGAGCGTCACGGTGCCGTACGTGCTGCTCGCGAGGCCGACGACGGCCTTGCGGCCGAATTCGCGCTGGCCCTGGCCGAGCGCGCCGGTGCCGATGTTGAAGCCGTTCTCGAGCTGGAACAGCGCGGACAGGCCGCTGCCGAGATCCTCGATGCCGCGCAGCCCCCAGCGGCTGCCGGACAGGTTGCCGCTGCTGAACTTGACGAGGCTCGACGCGTTGCCGCCGCTCGCGTTCTGCGCATTGTGCACGTATGCGATACCCGCGTCGGCGATGCCGTACAGCGTGACGCTGCTTTGCGCGTGCGCGCCGGCGGCGCAGAGCGCGGCCGGCAGCGCGAGCAGTGCGAATGAGCGGATTCGTTGCATGGTCGGATTCCCCCGTTGGTCGATTTGTCTGACGAGTCGGTGAACGATACGGACGGCGCATCGTCAAGGGAACCAACAAATTTTCGAATCGTTATGAGGCGGCGCGAAGATGGATGCGCGCGCAACGAGCCGGCGATCGGCGCCCGGCGCGCGGGGAACCTACGCGTCGTGCCGCCGCGACGCGTTTCTCAGCACGAGCGTCATCAGTTGCCTGCGCGACTCGACGCCGAGCTTCGCGAATGCGCGTTTCGCATACGTGTCGATGGTGGACGTCTTGAGGCCCATCGCCTGCGCGATCGCGGCCGACGTCATGCCCTGGATGAACGACGCGCACACATGCATCTCGCGTGCGGTCAACCGTTCCTGCCATTCCGGCAGCCATTGCGCGACGAGGTCGAGATCGAGTTCGTCGCGTTGCCCTTCGTCGGCGGAGATTGCGCCGAGCAGGCGCTTGTGCGTGGACGCCATCGGCAGCACGACCTGCGACAGATGTTTCAGCAGGCTCAGTTCCTTCAGCGAAAACGGTGGCAGCCGCCGCGAACGCGCGATCGAGATCGAGTAGCGCGTGCCGCCCGTTACACCCGCAATGACGCATTCGTCGTGAATGTCGCCGGCATCGAAGAACAGATGCCGGAGCTCGCTCGCGACGCGCTGCGACGATACCTGCAGCAACTGCACGTCGCTTTCGGTTTCGATCGCCGCGTACGTGGCGTCGTCGCTCGCGTAGCTGCGGTAGTAGTGGCGCATCACCTGCGCGACCAGCTCGGGCTCGCGTCCGAAGCTGCCGATCCAGCCGACGCTGCGCCGGCCCGACGATGCACTGCGCTCGTAGTCGAGATGCACGGCGTCGAAGTCGACATAGCGCACGAGGGTGTCGTAGACAGCGCGCATGAACTGCGGCGTACCGACGGCTTGCGCGATGTCGCCGAGCGTTTCCGTCACGAATGCGACGTGGCTCAGCGGGAGATCGGGGGCGGGAAGCGCAGCGCTCATGGCGTCGGGTTTCGAAGATTTCAGGTGGCGCTACAGGTATCACGAATATTTTCGACTGCCTACGCGGGAATCTACCCAAACGGCTCCGAGCGGCGTCGCCGTTTGTCCCGGTTTTCGGGACTGACGGTGCAGGCCGCGATCTCTACATTGACCCTTGTGCTGAACACCGCTCGACGGCGTTGACGCGAGTCCGGACCGGACCGGGCGCAACGGCCGATCCCATCACAAGGAGAATCCCCATGCGTATCCGTATTCGCCGTCGTCCGGCCTTCCGCGCCGCGCTCGCCACCTCGGCGGGGCTCGCCCTCGCGGCCAGCCTGTCCGCCCACGCTGGCGAGTCCAACCTGAACGTGTACAACTGGTCGGAGTACGTCGCGAAGGACACGGTGCCCAACTTCGAGAAGCAGACGGGCATCAAGGTCCGCTACGACAGCTATGACAGCGACGATACGCTGCAGACCAAGCTGCTTGCCGGCAGCTCGGGCTACGACATCGTCGTGCCGACGTCGAACTATCTCGCGCAGCAGATCCAGGCCGGCGTGTACCAGAAGCTCGACAAGTCGAAGCTGCCGAATCTCGCGAATCTCGACCCCGCGCTGATGAAGATGATGGCGAAGGCCGACCCGGGCAACCAGTATGGCGTGCCGTGGGCGTGGGGCACGACGGGCATCGGCTACAACGTCGAGGCGGTCCGCAAGCGGCTCGGCGACGCCGCGCCGACCGACAGTTGGGCGTTGCTGTTCGACCCGGCGAATGCGGCGAAGCTGAAAGGCTGCGGCATCTCGTTGCTCGATGCGCCGGACGCCGCGTTCGCGGCGGCGCTGCAGTACATGGGCAAGGATCCGGAGAGCAAGAACCCGGCCGACTACCAGGCGGCCTACGATGTGCTGAAGAAGATCCGCCCGTACGTGACGCAGTTCAGCTCGGCCGGCTACGCGGACGATCTCGCGAACAACGATGTGTGCGTCGTGCTCGGCTGGTCGGGCGACGTCAGCATCGCGCGGCGGCGCACGCAGGACGCGAAGCGTTCGTACGAAATCCGCTATGTGAATCCGAAGGAAGGCGGCCTGCTGTGGTTCGACGTGATGGCGATCCCGAAGGATGCGCCACACCCGGAAGCCGCGCTGAAGTGGATCAACTATATCGAGGACCCGAAGACCAACGCGGCGATCACGAACGAGATTTTCTATCCGAGCGCGAACAAGGCCGCGCGCGTGTTCGTGACGCCGGCGATCGCACAGGATTCGAACGTCTACCTGCCTGACGGCACGCTCGCGAAGACGTCGCTTGCGATGCCGCGAAGTGCCGACATCGCGCGGATGCAGAACCGTCTGTGGCTGCAACTGAAGTCGGGCGGTTGAGGGCGACGACGATGATTCAACTCCTCCCGGATGCGCCGGCCGCGGCCGGCGCGCGCCACGACGCGTTCGTGCGCATCGAAAACGTCGTGAAGAAATTCGGCGACAGCACGGCCGTCGACAACGTGAACCTGACGATCGCGAAGAACGAGTTGTTCGCACTGCTCGGCAGCTCGGGCTGCGGCAAGTCGACGTTGCTGCGCATGCTCGCCGGGCTGGAAACGGCGACCTCCGGCAAGATCTTCGTCGACGGCGAGGACCTCGCGTCGCTGCCGCCGTACCGCCGCCCGGTCAACATGATGTTCCAGTCGTACGCGCTGTTCCCGCACATGTCGGTCGAATCGAACGTCGCGTTCGGCCTGAAGCAGGAAGGCACACCGAAAAACGAGATCAAGGAACGCGTGGCCGACGCGCTCGCGCTCGTGCAGATGAGCAAGTACGCGCAGCGCAAGCCGCATCAACTCTCCGGCGGCCAGCAGCAGCGCGTCGCGCTCGCGCGTTCGCTGGTCAAGCGCCCGAAGCTGCTGCTGCTCGACGAGCCGATGTCGGCGCTCGACAAGAAGATCCGCCAGAAGACCCAGCTCGAACTCGTGAACATCATCGAGAAGGTCGACGTGACCTGCGTGATGGTCACGCACGACCAGGAAGAAGCGATGACGATGGCCAGCCGCCTCGCGGTGATGAGCGAAGGCAAGATCGTGCAGATCGGCGCGCCGGGCGAGGTATACGAGTTTCCGAACAGCCGCTTCTCGGCCGAATTCATCGGCTCGACCAACTTGTTCGAGGGCCGCGTCGTCGAGGACGAGCCTGATCACATCTTCGTCGAAAGCGACGATCTCGAAGCACGCATGTACGTGAGCCACGGCGTGACGGGCCCGCTCGGGATGCCGGTCGGCATCTCGGTGCGCCCCGAGCGCGTGCACGTGTCGCGCGAGAAGCCGGGTTCGAAGCACAACTGGGCGCGCGGCGTCGTGACCGACATCGCGTACATGGGCAGCTACTCGCTGTATCACGTGCGCCTGCCGAGCGGGAAGACGGTCGTGTCGAACCTGTCGAGCTCGCACCTGATGAGCGACGCGGCCCCGGCGTGGAACGACGACGTGTTCGTGTCGTGGTCGCCGGCCAGCGGCGTCGTGCTGACGCAATGAGGACGACACGATGAGAACCTCTGCTTCCACTCCGTCCACGCCGGTGTCGCCGGGCGCCGCGAGCACCGGCGCCGGCCGGACCCGCCCGGGCCGCTTTGCCGCGCTGTCGCGGTTCCTGCCGTCGGGCCGCAACGTCGCGATCGGCGTGCCGTTCCTGTGGCTCGCAGTCTTCTTCGCGCTGCCGTTCGTGCTGGTGCTGAAGATCAGCTTCGCCGACCAGATGCTCGGTATTCCGCCGTACACCGCGCTCGCGCGGCTGGAGGCCGGCACGGTGCAGTTCGTGCTGTCGCTGAAGCATTACGCGCTGCTGCTGCAGGACGACCTGTACCTGAACACCTACGTCAGCTCGCTGAAGATGGCCGCCGCGTCGACGCTGATGTGCCTGCTGGCCGGCTATCCGATCGCGTATTGCATCGCGCGCTCGGCGCCGGTCCGTCGCAACCTGCTGATGATGGCCGTAATGCTGCCGTTCTGGACCTCGTTCCTGATCCGCGTGTATGCGTGGGTCGGGATCATGAAGGATGACGGGCTGCTGAATCACGCGCTGGCGGCGCTCGGCGTGATCGCGACGCCGCTGCGCCTGTATCACACCGACGCGGGCGTCTATATCGGGATGGTCTATTCGTATCTCCCGTTCATGGTGATGCCGCTGTACGCGCACCTCGTGAAGATGGACCTCACGCTGCTGGAGGCCGCCAACGATCTCGGCGCAACGCCGTGGTCCGCGTTCTGGCGCATCACGCTGCCGCTGTCGCGCAACGGCATCGTCGCGGGCAGCCTGCTGGTGTTCATCCCGGCAGTGGGCGAATACGTGATCCCCGAGTTGCTCGGCGGCGCGAACACGCTGATGCTCGGTCGCGTGATGTGGGACGAGTTCTTCAACAACATGGACTGGCCGATGGCGTCCGCGGTGACGGTGACGATGGTGCTGCTGCTGCTCGTGCCGATGGCGTTGCTCCATTACAGCCAGACCGAAGCGGAGGCGCAGAAATGACGCGCGTGAATCGCATCCTGTCCGCGTGCGTGCTGGGCGCGGGCTTCCTGTTCCTGTACGTGCCGATCGTCAGTCTCGTCGTCTATTCGTTCAACGAGTCGAAGCTGGTGACGGTGTGGTCGGGCTTCTCGCTGAAGTGGTACGGCGCGCTGCTGCACGACGGCGAACTGCTTGCGGCCGCGTGGCTGTCGCTGAAGATCGCGCTGCTGACGGCGACCGCGTCGGTCGCGATCGGCACGTGGGCGGGCTTCGTGCTGGCTCGCATGGGCCGCTTTCGCGGCTTCACGCTTTATGCCGCGATGATCAACGCGCCGCTCGTGATTCCGGAAGTGATCCAGGGCATCTCGCTGCTGCTGCTGTTCGTCGCGATGCAGCAGACCTTCGGCTGGCCGGCCGGGCGCGGCTGGCTGACGATCTGGATCGGCCACGTGATGCTGTGCCTGTCGTTCGTCGCGGTGATCGTGCAGTCGCGCGTGAAGGAACTCGACCGCTCGATCGAGGAAGCCGCGCTCGACCTCGGCGCGAGGCCGTGGAAAGTGTTCTTCGTGATCACGCTGCCGCTGATCGCGCAGGCGCTGGTGTCCGGCTGGCTGCTCGCGTTCACCGTGTCGATCGACGACGTGATCCTGTCCGCGTTCCTGTCGGGCCCCGGTTCGACAACGCTGCCGCTCGTCGTGTTCTCGCGCGTGCGGCTCGGTCTGAATCCGGAAATGAATGCGTTCGCAACGGTGTTCATCACGGTCGTGACGATCGGCGTCGTCGTCGTGAACCGCGCGATGCTGGCCCGCGAGCGGCGGCAGGCGCGCGATGCGCGTGCGTGGCATGCGGCGTCCGCGCCGGATGCACCTGCTTCACCGTCCGCTTTGCCGCCCGCGCGCCCGTCGGCCGCGCACCCCAGGCACACCCCCGCACCGCATCCCGTGAAGTGAAGAACGCCAAGGAGACTTTCCATGAAGAAGAAGTATCTCTGCGCGCTGATCGCCGGTGCGCTGCCGGGGCTCGCCGCCGCGAACTCGAGCGCCGACCAGATCAAGGCGTTGCAGCAGCAGCTTGCCGTGCTGCAGCGACAGATGAGCGCGGTGCAATCGCAACTTGCCGCGAAACCGGTGGCCGTGCCGGCTGCGTCGAACGCGGCGACCGGCACGGCCGCGGCTGATACGTCGGCGCCCGGCTACGGTCGGGCGCCGGCCGTGCTGACCAACGACGACGTGACGGAAATCCGCCAGCAGGTCGCGAACCAGCAACTGAAGGTCGATTCGCTGACCGATGCCGCGCGTACGGGCCCGATCGCAGGGCTGTCGGTGACCGGCTACCTCGACCCGACCTACCTGTACAACCGGGGCGGCGGCACGTCGTCGTTCCAGTTCGCGAACCATGAGAACGCGTACACCTATTACAACAGCACGTTCGGCGACGTATTCCTCGACATCAAGAAGACGTTCGGCGTCGGCCCGACCGCGCCGTCCGCGGAAATCACGCTGATGCCGAACCGCGGGGCGGGTTTGTCGATGATGACGGGCAGCGGCGCGAGCGGGCTCGACATCGTGAACACGGCGGTCGTCACGGTGCCGCTGTCGGGCACGACGGCGTTTGTCGGCGGGCTCGTGCTCGGCTTCGGCGGCTACGAGTACCAGCAGTCGAACCAGATGCTCACGCTCACGCACAACCTGCTGTACGACTTCTCCGATCCCGGTTCGTCGATCGGCGCGGGTATCAACTACCAGAGCGCGGACGGCCACTGGGCGTGGAAGTTCTTCGTCGGCAACGAGCAGTTCCGCAGCGCGGGCGCGGTCACGCAGACGGGCGTCAACGCGCTCGGCGACCCGATCACGACGAGCAACAAGGTGCCGACCTTTACCGCGCGCGTCGACTATATGCACGGCAGCGCGCTCGATATCGGCGGTTCGATCAACATCGGCCGCCAGACGTTGCCGAGCGCGATCGATCCGGCGACCGGCAACGTGCGCTACGGCGTCGGCGGCAACGCGCCGAGCGCGTACGGCGCGTTCTTCTTCGGCGAAGCCGACGCAACCTACACGCTCGCCGACGCGCAGTACAACGCCGAGATCGATTACGGCCAGCAGCAGCACGGCGCGTTCAACGGCGGGCTCGCGCAGTGGTTCGGGCTGTCGCTGCTCGCGCACCGCAAGTTCAACGCGCCGGTGGTCGGCCGGATGGGCGCGACGCTGCGCTACGACCTGCTCGTGAACCGGAAGAACGGCGGCGGTGGTTCGTCGATCGGCCTGAACGGCAACGGGATGGATCCGAACAACGGCTTCGGCATCGACGCGGACTGCCTCGCGCTGTCGAAGTCGAACGGCGGCGTCGGCTTCGAGTGCAAGGGCGCGACACGGCAGGCCGCCGCGTTCGACCTGCTGTTCTACCCGACCCAGCAGGTGACGGTGAAGGTCGAATACCGGCACGACTGGGCGAGCAACAAGGTCTTCCTGCGTCACGACGGGTCGTATGCGAAGTCGAACGACCTGCTCGCGACCCAGCTCATCTACGCATTCTGACGCGACGCCGTTCGCGAGTCTCACTCATGCTCAAGTTCAAAAACCAGCAACATGTTCAGTCATACTATGCAGTGACGGCCAACAACCGGGTGCGTCACCCGTCGCTCGACGGCGCCGTTACCGCCGATGTCTGCGTGATCGGCGGCGGGCTCACCGGCCTGTCCGCGGCGCTCGATCTCGCCGAGCGCGGCCATTCGGTCGTGCTCGTCGAGGCGTCGAAGATCGGCTGGGGCGCGAGCGGCCGCAACGGCGGCCAGTTGATTGCCGGGTACGCGTGCGACATCGATACGTTCTCGGCGTACCTGTCGGACGACGACGTGCGGCGCGTGTGGGCGATGGGGCTGGAGTCGGTCGATATCGTCAGGCAGCGGGTCGAGCGGCACGGCATCGATTGCGACCTGACGTTCGGCTACCTGACCGCCGCGAACAAGCCGCGCCATCTCGACGGGCTGCGCAAGTGGCGCGATACCGCGGCGAGCCGCTTCGGCTATCGCGGCTACGAGATCGTCGAGCGTGCCGACATGCAGCACTTCGTCGCGTCGGACCGTTACGTCGGCGGCCTGCGTCACGACGGCAGCGGCCACCTGCATCCGCTGAACTACACGCTCGGCCTCGCGCGGGCGGCACGCGAGGCCGGCGTGACGATCCACGAGGACACGCCCGCGCTTGCGCTCGATCGCGCCGCGCCGCACCACCGCGTCAGGTGCGCGAGCGGGCATGTGGACGCCCGCTATGTCGTGCTGGCAGGCAATGCGTACCTCGGGCAGCTTGCGCCGGCGCTCGCGCGCAAGATCATCCCGGTGGCGACCTACCTGATCGCGACGGAGCCGCTCGGCGACACGCGCGCGGCCGAGACGATGCCGGCCGACGCGGCGGTCTGCGACAGCAATTCGGCGCTCGACTATTTCCGGCTGACGCGCGACCGCCGGCTGCTGTGGGGCGGCAAGGCCAGCAGCTCGACCAACACGCCGCGCGACCTCGCAGCCGCGATGCGGCGCGACATGCTGAAGACGTTTCCGCAGCTTGCCGACGTGCGGGTCGACTACGCGTGGGGCGGCCTGATCGACGCGACGATGAATCGCGCGCCGCATTTCGGCCGGCTCGAGCCGACCGTGTATTTCGCGCAGGGCTTCTCCGGGCACGGCGTCAACGTGACCGGCCTCGCGGGGCGGCTGATCGCGGAAGCGATCGACACGCAGGCCGCGCGCTTCGACCTGTTCGGCCGGATTCGCCATCGCGACTTCCCGGGCGGACGCCTGTTGCGCACGCCGATGCTGGCGCTCGCGATGGCGTGGCACCGGACGATGGACCTGCTCTGACCCGTGCGGGCCGGCTCGCACGGCCGCGCGGCACCGAAACGTTTCGAACCACTCATGCCCTGGAGGCACACATGACCGACATCACGAATCTTGTCGACCTGATGCGGGCGCCGGCGAAGCTCACGCAGAGCCGCGTGCCGAGCGGCCTGCTGCTCGACGGCAACCCGATGCAGACGCTGTCGCATCACTACATCAGCCCGTGCGGGCAGTTCAGTTGCGGGATCTGGGAATGCACGCCCGGCCGCTGGACGATCGAGTACGACGAGTCGGAGTATTGCGAGATGCTGAGCGGCGTCGCGATCGTGCGCGATGCGGACGGCCACGAACGCGTGTTGCGCGCCGGCGACCGGTTCGTGATCCCGCCGGGTTTTCGCGGCACGTGGGAAGTCGTCGAAACGTGCCGCAAGATCTATGCGTCGCACGCCCCGCAGGCCGGACCGTTGAGCGCGTAGTGCGAGGCCGGATCAATCCAACCATCGAGATCAACGAGGAGCAACCCATGACCCAGGAATTGTGGCGTCTCAGCGCGGCCGAGATGGCCGTGCATGTCGCGCGGCGCGACGTGTCGGCGACGGAACTCACGCGTAGCTGCCTGCGGCGGCTCGAACAGGTGAACCCCGTCATCAACGCGATCGTCGACGTGCTGGCCGACAGCGCGTTACAGGCGGCGTCCGTCGCCGATGCAGCGATCGCGCGCGGCGCGCCGCTCGGCCCGCTGCACGGTGTGCCGGTGACCGTGAAGATCAACGTCGACACGGCCGGATGCGCGACGACCAACGGCGTGCGCGCGTTTTCGGACCTGATCGCGCACGAGGACAGCCCGGTGACCGCGAACCTGCGCAAGGCCGGCGCGATCGTGATCGGGCGCAGCAACGCGCCGGCGTTTTCGTATCGCTGGTTCACCGACAACGAGCTGCATGGCCGCACGTCGAATCCGTGGAATCCGGCGCTGACGCCGGGCGGTTCCAGCGGCGGCGCGGCCGCGGCGGTGGCCACCGGCATCGGCGCGATCGCGCACGGCAACGACCTGGGCGGCTCGATCCGCTACCCGGCGTATGCGTGCGGTGTCGCCGGGCTGCGGCCGAGCACCGGGCGCGTCCCCGCGTACAACCCGACCCAGGCGAAGGACCGCACGCTCGCGGTGCAGCTCGCGTCCGTGCAGGGGCCGCTCGCGCGCACGGTCGGCGACCTGCGCCTCGCACTCGACGCGATGGCGGCCGGCGACGCGCGCGACGCATGGTGGATGCCGGTCGCGCCGGCCGCGCGCGAGGCAGCGTTCCCCGCGCGCGTGGCCGTGTGCCCGGCGCTGCCGGGCGTGCCGTCCGATCCGGTGGTCGTCGACGCGATCCAGCTGGCCGCGCGCTGGCTCGAGGATGCCGGCTGCATCGTCGAGGAAGCGGAACCGCCGCGGATCGCCGAAGCGTGCGAACTGTGGCTCGACCTCGTGACCAACGAAGCGCGCAGCGGGCTCGGCGACGTGATCATGCAGCACGGCGACGCGGCGATCCGCACCGCGTTCGCGAGCCAGCGCATTCTCGCGGCGCCGCTGGATCTCGCCGGCTACATGAACGGTCTCGCGCGGCGCACCGCGCTGCTGCGCGACTGGCAGCAGTACTTTACGCGCTATCCGCTGCTGCTGATGCCCGTATCGTGCGCGCGGCCGTTCGCGATCGACGCCGACCAGCACGGCGCCGACGCGATGCGCGAGATCGTCGACCGGCAGGGGCCGCTGCTCGCGACGGCGCTGCTCGGGCTGCCGGGGCTGTCGGTGCCGACCGGCATTCGCAACGGCGTGCCGACCGGCGTGCAGCTCGTCGCCGGACGCTTCCAGGAGGCGCTGTGTCTCGCCGCGGGCGAGGCGATCGAGGCGCGCGCGGGCATCTTCACGCCGATCGATCCGGTTATCGGATCATGATGCGAAAAATTTTACAGGAATCCAAATGAATCAACGGACATTCGAAGACTGGCAGGCCCGCGCGGCCGTGCTGCGGATCGAAGGGCGCGCGTTCATCGACGGCGAAGCGCGCCACGCGCACGCCGGCGCGAGCTTCGCCTGCGTGAGCCCGATCGATGGCTGCGTGCTCGCGCACGTGGCCGATTGCGGCGGCGACGATGTCGACGCTGCGGTCGCGGCTGCGCGCCGCGCGTTCGACGCGCAGGTCTGGGCCGGCATGAACCCGCGCGCCCGCAAGGCCGTTTTGCAACGCTGGGCCGCGCTGATGCGCGAGCATCTCGACGAACTCGCGCTGCTCGAGACGCTCGACACCGGCAAGCCGATCGCCGACACCACGGCGATCGACGTGCCGGCGGCCGCACATTGCGTCGAATGGTATGCGGAAGCGATCGACAAGGTCGGCGGCGAGGTCGTGCCGGCGGACCATCATCTCGTCGGGTTCGTCACGCGCGAGCCGATCGGCGTCGTCGCGGCGGTCGTTCCATGGAATTTCCCGCTGCTGATGGCCGCATGGAAGTTCGCGCCGGCGCTCGCCGCCGGCAACAGCGTCGTGCTGAAACCGTCGGAGAAATCGCCGCTGACCGCGATCCGCGTCGCGCAGCTCGCGTGCGACGCCGGCGTGCCGCCCGGCGTGTTTAGCGTCGTGCCGGGTGGCGCGGAGCCGGGCAGGGCGCTGGCGCTGCATCGCGACGTCGACTGCATCGCGTTTACCGGGTCGACGCGCACCGGGCAGCAGATCATGGCGTGCGCCGCGCAGTCGAACCTGAAGCGCGTGTGGCTCGAACTGGGCGGCAAGTCGCCGAACATCGTGCTGCCCGATTGCCCCGATCTCGACCGTGCCGCGCAGGCGGCGGCCGATGCGATCTTCTTCAACATGGGCGAAGTGTGTACGGCCGGCTCGCGCCTGCTCGTGCATCGCGACATCAAGGATGTATTCGTCGCGAAGATGGTCGACGCGTCGCGGCGTTTCGCGCCCGGGCATCCGCTCGATCCTTCGGTAACGATGGGCGCGATCGTCGATCGCGTGCAGCTCGATCGCGTGATGGGTTATATCGGCCTCGGGCGTGACGAAGGTCGCCTCGTGACGGGCGGCGCGCGTGTACGGGAGGAGACGGGCGGGTTCTACGTCGAACCGACGGTGTTCGAGGTGCAGCCCGACGCAACGCTCGCGCGCGAGGAGATCTTCGGGCCCGTGCTGTCGGTGATCGTGTTCGACGATGTCGACGAGGCCGTTCGCATTGCCAATGACACCGAGTACGGGCTGGCCGCGGCCGTATGGTCGGGCGATCTCGCGACGGCGCACCAGGTTGCGCGGCGACTGCGCGCGGGCACCGTGTGGGTCAACTGCTATGGCGACGGCAGCGACGACCTGAACTTCCCGTTCGGCGGCTACAAGCAGTCGGGCAACGGGCGCGACAAGTCGCTGCATGCGCTCGACAAATACACCGAGCTGAAATCGACGGTTGTGCGGTTGTAGCGTCCGGCGCGGTGCGCGGCCTCCGCAACGAGGCTGCGCGCCGCACACGTCCTGACGAGCGGCCTACTGCTCCGCGCCTTCCGCCTCCGCCGTTTCGCCGAGGAACCCGCCGCTCTGGTGCGCCCACAGCGCCGCATAGATGCCACCCGCCTGCAGCAGTTGCTGGTGCGTGCCTTCCTCGACGATGCGCCCTTCGTCGAGCACGATCAGCCGGTCCATCGCCGCGATCGTCGACAGCCGGTGCGCGATCGCGATCACCGTCTTGCCGCTCATCAGGCTGTCGAGGCTGCGCTGGATCGCGACTTCGACTTCGGAATCGAGCGCGCTGGTCGCTTCGTCGAGCACGAGGATCGGCGCGTCCTTGAGCATCACGCGCGCGATCGCGACGCGCTGCCGCTGGCCGCCCGACAGCTTCACGCCGCGCTCGCCGACCTCGACGTCGTAGCCGCTGCGCCCGTGGCGGTCGCGCAGCCGGTCGATGAACTCGGACGCTTCCGCGCGCACGGCCGCGTCCTGCATGTCGCGCTCGGTTGCATCGGGGCGACCGTACAGCAGGTTCTCGCGCATCGTCCGGTGCAGCAGCGACGTATCCTGCGTGACCATCCCGATCGCGCTGCGCAGGCTGTCCTGTGTCACGTGCGCGATGTCCTGCCCGTCGATCCGGATCGTGCCGCCGCCCACGTCGTAGAAACGCAGCAGCAGGTTCACGAGCGTCGACTTGCCGGCGCCCGAGCGGCCGATCAGCCCGATCCGCTCGCCCGGCCGGATCGTCAGGTTCAGCCCGTCGAACACCGCGCGATCATTGTCCTCGTGCGCGAACTGCACGTTGTCGAACACGATTCCGCCGCGCTGCACCGCGAGCGGCTTCGCATCGGGCGCGTCGACCACGCTGCGCACCTTCGTCAGCGTGTTGATGCCGTCCTGGATCGTGCCGACGTTCTCGAACAGCTCGGTCATCTCCCACATGATCCAGTGCGAATAGCTCGACAGGCGCAGCGCCATCGCGATCACGGCCGCGACGACGCCCGCGCTCACCTCGCCTTGCATCCACAGATACAGCGCGAGGCCGGTCGAACCGATCAGCAGCAGCGTCGACAGCAGGTGATTGGCGATCTCGAACGCGCTGACGAGCCGCATCTGCGCATCGCCGGTCGCCTTGAACGCTTCCATCGCACGACGTGCGTGATCGGCTTCCCGTCGCGTATGCGAGAACAGCTTCACGGTCGTGATGTTCGAATACGCGTCGGTGATGCGGCCCGTCATCAGCGCGCGCGCGTCGGCCTGCCGGCTGCCGACGGCGCCCAGGCGCGGCACGAAAAACGCGCACGCCGCGCCGTAACCGAGCGCCCACAACGCGAGCGGAATCATCAGCCGCCAGTTGAAGCTCGCCGCGAGCGCGAGGACGCCGATCAGGTACGCGGCGACGCCGATCACGACGTCGACCGACATGAACAACGCGTCGCGCACGGCGAGCGCGGTCTGCATGATCTTGGTCGTCACGCGGCCCGCGAACTCGTTCGCATAGAACGACAGGCTCTGGTCGAGCATCAGCCGGTGAAACAGCCAGCGCAGCCGCATCGGGAAGTTGATCGCGAGCACCTGGTGCTTGACCATCGTATGCAGCGCGATCAGCAGCGCGCTGCCGGCGAGGATCGCCGCGAAGCCGGCAAGCGTGCCGACGTGGCGGCCGCCGAACTCCGCCGGCGTCGCCGACGACAGCCAGTCGACCACGCGCCCCATCATCGCGAACAGCGCGGCTTCGTATGCGGCCAGCGCGGCGGACGTCAGCGCGATCAGCAGGATCCAGCTTCGCGCGCCTTTCGTGCACGCCCAGACGAACGAGAAGAATCCCCTCGGCGGCGTGACGGGATCTTCGAGCGGGAAAGTCGGCAGGCGCCGTTCAAACCACGAGTACATTGGAACTTCTCCTTGATGCGGCCGCGCCGATCGGCGTGGCCGTTATTGCCTGTTTCATGCGCGGCGCGATCCGCGTCGCGGCCGTGCTGCACGCGTGTTCATTGCGACCGGATCCAGGCCTCGATCGGGTCGAGCGTTCCCGGCGCATACGCGTGGCGCCCGAGCGCCACGTACAGCCACGTCTTCCACTTCGGCCAGTCGGACTCGAGCTGGTAGTCGAACCAGCCGGCGCGCAGCAACGCGTGCGTCGCACCGGGCACGACCACGACGCGCCGGTCGGGCCGGTTCGCGAACGCGTGCGCATAGGTGTTGGCCTCGTCGACCGGATCGACATTGCGGTCCATCGCGCCCCACACTGCCAGCACGGGCCCTTGCATCGTCGCGAGCGCCTGCGACGCGTCTTCCAGATAGTTGCGCGCGATGAAGCCGAAGCGACGCGGCTCGACGTCGGGCCGCCGGCCCGGATCGGCCGGCACGTCCGCCCGGCCGAAGATTGCGTCGTTGTCGCGTCGCTCGGCGGCCAGTGTCGCATCGATTCGATCCGGCTGCAGGCCGGTTGCCTGGAGCTGCTGCCGCGTCAGGTAGGTGCCTTGTCGGCGCCAGCTGACGGCGCCGCCGACGATCACCGAGAACGCGGGCCGCACCGCATTGGCGACGCGCGGAATGACCCAGCCGCCCTGCGAGAAGCCGAGCAGGCCGACCTTGTGCGCGGGGCCGGCGGCCGCGCTCACACGCGCCATCGCCGCGATCGTTTCGTTCGCGCGGTCCTGCATCGATTGTGTGAGCCAGTCGCCGCCGCTGCGGCCGGTGCCCTGTTTGTCCCACGCGAACACACCGATGCCGGCGTCGAGCAGGCTGTTGACGAGCGGCAGCATCGCGTCGTCCGAGAAGCGCGTGCGCGGCCCGTCGCCGTGGACGAGCAGCACGATCGGCGCGTCGGGTGCATGGGCCGGCAGCGCGAGCGTGCCGACGAGATCGGCGCCGCCGGCGTGGAATGTGAGCGTCGACACGCTTGCACTCCTCAGCTCGAAATCGGACAGGCCGCGCAGCACAAGCGCGGTGAGCGCGACGAGCACGAGCAGGACGAGTGCGATGCTGGTGATGACGATTCGTTTCAAGGGGCCTTCTGACCGGTGGTGTGAAGCGGACAATGCGAACCCGCTGGCGGCACGTGCTTGAGCACCGCGCCTTGACGCCAACGGGACATCACGATGATAATAGATCGACTGATCAGTCTAATAAATATTTGAGCCATCGTCGAGCCTGGAGTTCCCGTTGAGAAAGATCGATCCTGAAAGAGTGGAAGCGAAGCGGCGCCAGATCCTGGATGCCGCGATCGACTGTTTTGCGCGCGACGGCTTCCATGCGACGTCCACGGCCGCGATATGCAAGGCGGCCGGCATGAGCCCCGGCAACCTGTTTCACTATTTCCCGACGAAGGCGGCGATCATCGAGGCGGTTGCGCAGGAAGACCAGCGCGAGATGGCCGAACTGTTCGCGCAGCACGCTCAAGCGGACGACGCGCTGGTCGCGATCGAGGAGATCGCGCTGGCGTTGATGGAGCTGTCGAGCGATCCCGTCTATGCGCGCATCAGCATCGAGACTGCGGCGGAGGCGACGCGCAATCCGGAAGTCGCCGCGCTGTTCGCGGCGAACGAGGCGCAGGTGAAGGGGCGGATGGTCGCACTGATCAAGCGCGGCATCGCGCAAGGGCGGATAGACGGGAGCCTGAAGCCCGACCTGGTCGCGACATGGCTGCTCGCGCTTGCCGAAGGCGCGGTCGGGCGCGTCGTGTTCGAGCCGGGGTTCAAGCCGCGCGCACACCGCGCGATGTTGCGGACGATCATTCAGCGGATGCTGAGGTCGCAGTGAGCTCGGTGGCGCCGGCATGACGCGATTCGAGCGTTACACCATCCGGGCGAGCGCCTGCGACGGCGATAGCCAGACGAGCGCGGATAGGTGGCGCATCCCGCCCCCAAAAAAAGTCCTTGACTGTCTATCTATGAGTAGATAAAGTTCGATCCATGGAAACGAAACCGACCGTCCGCGAACAGATTCTCGACCACGCGATCACGCTGATGATGCTGCGCGGTTACAACGGCTTCAGCTATCGAGACCTGTCCGACCTGGTGGGCGTGAAGACGTCGAGCATCCACTACTACTTCCCGTCGAAGGACGATCTCGTGCTGGAAGCGGTGGCGGCGTACAGCGACGAAGTCCTCGCAGCCATGCGGGCGATCGATCCGGCGTTGCCGGCCGACGTGAAGCTGAGCCTGTACACGAAGCTGTTCGGCCGGACACTCGGCGACGGCAACCAGATCTGCCTGTGCGGGATGCTCGCGGCCGACATCGAATCGTTGCCGGAGAACGTGCGGCAGGCCGTGCAGGCATTCTTCAAGGCCAACGAGAACTGGCTCGCCGAATTGCTGGCGCAGGGCGCGAAGGAAGGCACGCTGCAGTTCAGCGGCAAGCCCGAAACGGCGGCCCGCACGTTGTACGCGGCGTTCCAGGGCAGCGTGCTGGCCAGCCGGCTGTTTCACACGCGGGCGCGTCTCGAGGATGTCGAGGCCGTCTGGAAAACCCGGTCCTGACGGACAGGGCAAGCAGTCGGGCGGTTCGCCGCCTTTTGTTGGGTTTTGTTATCTATCTGTTGGTAGATAGATAATCGGAGCAGGGAATCGACCGCCTGCATTTTTTGGGGACGTTTATCTATCTATGAGTAGATAAGCAAGCGTGACGCCGGCGGCAAGGCTTTCGGCGCGCGGTCCCGGGTTGGAAGGCTGTTTCACTCACTGATTGAAAAGGAGTCTGTCATGTCGATCGAAAAAGTGCTGTACCGCGCCCATGCAAAAGCCACCGGCGGCCGCGACGGCCGTGCCACGGTGCCCGAAAGCGGCCTGGACCTGAAGCTGACCACGCCGCGCGAACTCGGCGGCGCGGGCGGCGCAGGCGCGAACCCCGAGCAACTGTTCGCGGCCGGCTATAGCGCGTGCTTCATCGGCGCGATGAAGTTCGTCGCGGCCCGCGACAAGATCGCCATCCCCGCGGACGCCGCCATCGAAGGCAGCGTCGGCATCGGCGCGATCCCGAACGGCTTCGGCATCGAAGTCGAACTGAAGATCTCGCTGCCGGGCCTCGATCGCGATACCGCGCAAACGCTGATCGATCGCGCGCACCTCGTCTGCCCGTATTCGAACGCGACGCGCGGCAACATCGACGTCACGCTCACGCTCGTCTGATCAGTCGTACTGCGAACCATTCGTCGTCATTTACCGATTAAGCCCAGGAGTTTCATCATGAAGATCGTCAAGCCGCTGCTGATCGCTGCCGCTGTTGCAGCCGCGTTGTCCACCGCGTCCACCGCATTTGCCGCCGGCGCCGAAGCTGTCCGGCCCGATGTGGCGACGAGCGGGTTTCTCGCCGTGCTGAACGGCCAGAAGGGCCCGGGCCTCGAAACGCTGAGCGCCGCGAAGGCACGCCAGGTGCTGGTCGACGCGCAGAACGGCGCGAAGGTCGACCTGTCGGGCATCGACGTGTCGAACCGCACGATCGAGCAGGACGGCTTGTCGGTGCCGATCACGATCGTCCGCCCGCAGGGCGCGACGGGCACGCTGCCGGTGTTCATGTTCTTCCACGGCGGCGGCTGGATTCTCGGCGACTTCCCGACGCATGAACGCCTCGTGCGCGATCTCGTCGTGCAATCGGGCGCCGTCGCGGTGTTCGTGAATTACACGCCGTCGCCGGAAGCGCATTACCCGGTCGCGATCAACCAGGCGTATGCGGCGACGAAGTGGGTGGCTGCGCACGGTGCGGAAATCGGCGTCGACGGCAGCCGCCTCGCGGTGGTCGGCAACAGTGTCGGCGGGAACATGGCGGCCGTGGTGTCGCTGATGGCGAAGGACAAGGGCGGCCCGGCGATCCGCTTCCAGGGCCTGATGTGGCCCGTCACGGACCACAACTTCAACACGGGCTCGTACGACGCGTATCAGCAGGGCCACTTCCTGACGCGGCCGATGATGAAGTGGTTCTGGGACGCGTACACGAAGAACGAAGCGCAACGTAACGAGATCTACGCGTCGCCGCTGCGCGCGAGCACCGCGCAGTTGAAGGGCCTGCCGCCCGCGCTGATCCAGGTCGCTCAGTTCGACGTGCTGCGCGACGAAGGCGAAGCATACGGTCGCAAGCTCGACGCGGCCGGTGTCGATGCGACGACCACGCGTTATGACGGCACGATCCATGATTTCGGTCTGCTGAACGCGCTGGCTGCGGATGCACCGACGAAGGCCGCGACGAAGGCGCTGGCGAATGAAATCGCGACGCGGCTGAGGTAGCGCGCCGGGTGGCATTGGGATGCGTTCGAGTGCGAACGACGAAGCGGCGGGCTCATGCCCGCCGCTTTTTGCATGCGGACGACAGGCGCGGTGAAAGACGACACCCCTGGCGTCCGGAGCGGCGCGCCATCGCTCCTTCGTCCCGCCCGGTTCCGCCCGATCTCTTGCCTGATCCAACCGGATTGAAACGGTCGAATCAGGATCGTGCGATTGCGCCGTCGCGCCCGCCCGCGCGCATTGTTGATACGATCGCGCATATCGTCCACGCCGGTGCCGCAAGCCGCCGGCATATCGGCCGCGCGGTATCGCGGCCACCTTCCGGAGAAGCGGTTCATGCTGCAGGCGTTCGCGGTCTTGCTGATCTTCCAGTGTCTCGGGGAAGGCGTGTCCTATCTGTTCGGCCTGCCGGTGCCGGGCCCGGTGATCGGCATGCTGCTGCTGTTCGGCTTCGTGATGCTGCGCCCGCAGGTGGCCGACGCGATCGAGCCGACCGCGCTCGAGCTGCTGCGGCACCTGTCGCTGCTGTTCGTGCCGGCCGGTGTCGGCATCATGGTGTCGGCCGACCGCGTGCGCGGCGACGCGGTCGCGGTCGTCGTCGCGCTGGCGGTGAGCACCACGCTCGCGATCGCGGTGACGGCGCTCGTCACGCGTGCGCTGCTGCGGCGTCAACGCCGCGCGGATGGTCCCGCGGAGGGCGCGCAATGACGGCCTTCCCGAAACTCGGCGCGATCTGGGTCTACCTCGCCGCGAGCCCGTTGCTGGGCCTGACCATCACGCTGGTCGCGTATCTGTTCGCGCAGGCCGTGTATGCGCGGGCGCGCTTCAATCCGCTCGCGAACCCGGTGCTGATTGCGGTCGCGCTGATCGTCGTGCTGCTGACGATCACGCATACGCCGTATCCGACCTATTTCGAAGGCGCGCAGTTCGTCCATTTCCTGCTCGGCCCCGCGACCGTCGCGCTCGCGCTGCCGTTGTACCGGCAGTGGTCGAAGCTGCGGCGCACCGCGCTGCCGCTGCTCGTCGGCTTGCTCGCGGGCTCGCTGACCGCGATCGTGTCGGCGGTCGGCATCGCCGCGCTGTTCGGTGCATCGCACCAGACGATCGCGTCGCTCGCGCCGAAATCGGCGACGACGCCGATCGCGATGGCCGTCGCCGCGGAGATCGGCGGCATTCCGTCGCTGACCGCCGTGCTCGTGATCTCGACCGGGATTTTCGGCGCGGTGTGCGCGCGCGGGATCCTCAACGCGCTGCGGATCGACGAGCCGGCCGTGCGCGGGTTCGCGCTCGGCGTCGCGTCGCACGGGATCGGCACCGCGCGCGCGTTCCAGGTCAGTGAGGAGGCCGGCGCGTTCGCCGGGCTCGGGATGGGGCTGAACGGCGTGCTGACGGCCTTCGTCGTGCCGATCCTGCTGCCGGTGTTGTCGCGCTGGGTTTGAGCGCAGGCTGCCCCGGGGTTATCGGTTTCCCTGATGGGCGCGGATGGCTTGCCGGCACGACGGTGGCCCGGCATGCACGTATCGCTGCCGTTATCGGGAGAATTCAGGAACGCACACGGACATTTGCGCAGCGATCGGCTAACGTTGCATCGGCGCCGTTCTCGCAAGTCGTCGCGTGCGTGCCGGTGTTCGACTCACAACCAACAATCGACAAGGAGGTCCGGCCATGAAGAAGTCTCGCGTGGTTTCGGTGGCAGTAGCAGTAACGGCGTCGTTCGGTCTGCTGTTGACCGCCGCGCCAGTGGCATACGCGCAGGATCCGGCGTCCGCGCCGACGCAGAAGCAGCTCGACAAGGCGCAGAAGAAGGCGGCGCGCAAGGCGGCCCGGGCGCGCCACGCGTCGGACCTGAAGGCGATCGGTACCGGCAGCGGCTATCGGCTGACCAACGACCAGAGCAACTATCCGCAAAACGCCGCGCAGAAGGCGCCCGCGACGAACGCGGCGCCCGCCGCGCCGGCTTCCGGGCAGTAACGGCCGGCCGGTATACGGCATGAACGGACGGCGCCGGGTTGCAACGGCGCCGTCCGTTCCTGTGCGGCTTTCCGGGAATGCCGGACCGGGCGCGGCCGGCGGGTTCCCGGATGGTGCGACGCGTTACGACGCGAGCTTGCTCGCGAGTTCCGCGACGTGCTTGCCCTGATAACGGGCGATTTCGAGTTCGTTCGCGCTCGGCTGGCGGCTGCCGTCCGCGCCCGCGAGCGTCGTCGCGCCGTACGGCGTGCCGCCGGTGATTTCGTTCATGTTGACGAGCCCGCTGCATGCGTACGGCACGCCCACGATCACCATCCCCTGGTGCAGCAGCGTCGTGTGAAACGACGTGATCGTCGTTTCCTGGCCGCCGTGTTGCGTGCCGGTCGACGCGAACACGCTGCCGATCTTGCCGACGAGCGCGCCCTTCATCCACAGGCCGCCGGTCTGGTCGAGGAACGTGCGCATCTGGCCGGCCATGTTGCCGAAGCGGGTCGGCGTGCCGAAGATGATCGCGTCGTAATCGGGGAGTTCGTCCACGGTCGCGACCGGTGCGGCCTGGTCGACCTTCACGCCGATGGCCCTGGCCTGGTCGACGGGAATCGTTTCCGGCACGCGCTTGAGCGCGACCTCGACGCCGGGCACCGATTTCGCGCCTTCCGCGATGTGTTGCGCCATCGTTTCGACGTGCCCGTAGGACGAGTAGTAAAGAACGAGTACCTTGGCCATGTTGCGAATCTCCGATTAAAAGGGCCCCGCTTTCAGCGGGGCCCGGTTTCCCGAACGGGCGTCATGCCCACTCGGCCGTCACGTCGACCGGACGCAGGTCGAACACCAGCACTTCGGCATCGTTGCCGTCGGCGAACGTCAGCGCCTGTTCGCCGCGGATGCGAGCGCCGTCGCCTTCGCCGAGCGTCACGCCGTTGACCGTCACGCTGCCGCGTGCAACGTGCACGTAAGCAAAGCGGTCCGGTGCCAGTTCCAGCGTAGCGCGTTCATCGCCGTCGAACAGGCCTGCATAGATCCGCGTGTCCTGGCGGATCTTCAGCGAACCGGCGTCGCCGTTCGGCGACACGACCAGCGTGAGCTTGCCGCGCTTGTCGTCGGCCGCGACATTCGTCTGCTGATAACGCGGCTCGGCACCCTTTTCGGCCGGCCCGACCCAGATCTGCAGGAAGTGGACCGGCGTTTCCCGCGAGTGGTTGAACTCGCTGTGGCGCACACCCGTACCCGCGCTCATCAACTGCACGTCGCCCGGCACGATCACCGACCCGGTGCCCATCGAGTCCTTGTGTTCCAGCGCGCCGTCGAGCACGTACGACAGGATTTCCATGTCGCGGTGCGGGTGCGTGCCGAAGCCGCCGCCCTGCGCGACGCGGTCGTCGTTGATCACGAGCAGGTCGGAGAAGCCGACCTGCTTCGGATCGTAGTAATTCGCGAACGAAAACGTATGACGGGAGCTGAGCCAGCCATGCTCCGCACGGCCACGTTGGTTTGCTGCACGGATTTCGATCATGATTTTTGTCCTTGAAGTCGCCGGACCTCGGAAGTGGGCCCGGCCGTTCGTTGAGATGAATCTTAGGTCAATCGATTTGACAAATAAATGGCTGCGGAGATAATGACTGTCGCTATGGAGTGGACAATATGGAACTCAACGACTTGCGGATCTTCGTCGCGACAGTCGACGCGGGCAGCTTCACGGCGGCGGCCGACCAGCTGATGCTGTCCAAGCAGTTCGTCAGCCGGCGCACGATGGCGCTGGAGGCGTCGCTCGGCGTGCGGCTTCTGCACCGCAATACGCGCAATCTCGCGGTGACCGAATCGGGGCAGGAGTTTTATGCGCGGGCGCAGCGGATCCTCGCGGAGATCGCCGACGCCGAGCAGGCAATGTCGGTGCGCAGCACCGAACTGCACGGCTCGCTGAAGATCAGCGCGCCGCTGTCGTTCGGGATCACGCACGTGTCGCCGCTGATCGCCGAATTCCTGTCCGCGCACCCGGCCGTGCGGCTGAACCTCGACTTGACCGACCGGCGCGTCGACCTGATCGGCGAGGGATTCGATCTGGTGCTGCGGATCGGCTCGCTCGAGGATTCGTCGCTGATCGCGCGCCCGCTCGGCGCGTGGCGGATGATCGCGTGCGCGAGCCCCGCCTATCTGAAGCGGCAGGGCACGCCCGAGACGCCGGCCGATCTCGCCGGCCACACGTGCCTGCTGTACGGGCGCGAGCGGCGCGTCGGCTGGGAATTCCGCGTCGACGGTGCGGCGCGCACGTTCGACGTGCAGGGGCCGCTCGTCGCGAACAACGGCGAAGTCGTGCGCGACGCGGCGATCGCGGGGCTCGGCATCGCGCTGCTGCCGCACTTCATCGTCGGCGCGGCGCTCGACAGCGGCGCGCTCGTGCCGGTGCTCGACGCGTATGCGCCGTCGCCGATCACGCTCAACGCGGTGTTTCCGCAGCATCGCGAAGGGTTCGTCACGCTGCGCACGTTCATCGGGTTTCTCGCGGAGCGGCTCGGGGAGGTCGCGCCAGCGGCGAAGGGCGGGGCGGGCAGGCGACGGTAGCGGGCGGCGTGCGGTGAATGGAGGGGCTATTCTCCGCAGAATTTGCGGGGAATATTGAGTCATGCGGCGAATCGATGGGATAATCTCCGCATCATGAGCGGAGATTACACCTTCATCTGGGAGCTGGCCGACTGGCCTGCGTGGCGCTTCGACCTCCCGGCACTTGCCACGTCCGTCGCCGACGTCAGCCGTGCGCAAGGCATGCTGACCGGGCGACTGGCGGATGTCGGCCTGGCGCTGCGGGACGAGGCGAGCCTGGTCGCGCTGACGGAGGACGTCGTCAAGACCAGCGCCATCGAGGGCGAAAACCTGAACGTCGCATCGGTCCGATCGTCGATTGCGCGCCGGCTCGGGGTCGATATCGGTGCGCAAGCGCCGGTCGATCGCCACGTCGAGGGCGTGGTCGACATGGTGCTGGATGCGACGACCCATTCGGCGGCACCGGTCACCGAAAGCCGTTTGTTCGGATGGCATGCAGCCCTTTTCCCGACCGGCTATTCGGGGATGTCGCGGATCACGGTCGGTGCATGGCGTACGGATGCGAGCGGGCCGATGCAGGTGGTGTCCGGGCCGATCGGCCGGCAACGCGTGCATTTCGAAGCACCGCCGGCCGCGCGCCTGACCGGCGAGGTTGCGCGCTTTCTCGCCTGGTTCAATGCCGCGCCGGTCGAGCCCTTGCTGATCCGGGCCGGCCTGGCCCACCTCTGGTTCGTCACGCTCCATCCGTTCGACGACGGCAACGGCCGTATCGCGCGAGCGCTCGGGGATCTCGTCCTCGCGCGCGCCGATCGGAGTCCGCAGCGCTTCTATAGCCTGTCGGCGCAGATCCAGCGTGAGCGCAACGCGTATTACGACGTGCTGGAGCGGACGCAGCGCAGTTCGCTCGATGTCACGGAATGGCTCGCGTGGTTCTTGAATGCGCTCGGCAGGGCCATCGATCACGCGCACACGACGCTCGACGCGGTCCTGGTCAAGGCGCGCTTCTGGCAGCGATGTGCGGGCTTCGCGATGAACGAACGTCAGGTCAAGGTCATGAATCGCTTGCTCGACGGCTTCGAAGGGAAACTGACGACCACCAAATGGGCGGCCCTCGCGAAGTGCTCGCAAGACACGGCGCTGCGCGACATCACGGAACTCGTCGAGCGCGGTGTGCTGCGTCGCTCGTCGTCCGGCGGGCGGAGCACGAGTTACGAACTGGTGCCGTTCGACGGCTGACGCCTGCTCGCACCGTAACCGGTTTCGACGGTGGGTACCGTGCAGGCGCCGCCTGCCGCACCCGCACCGCACCGCACCCGCACCGCACCGCACCCGCACCCGCACCCGCACCCGCACCCGCACCCGCACCCGCACCCGCACCCGCACCCGCACCCGCACCCGCACACGCACCCGCACACGCACCCGCACACGCACACGCACACGCACACGCACACGCACACGCACACGCACACGCACACGATGGCGAAGGTGAAGGCGAAGGCGCAATGGTGTTCATCGGGATCGTCGATGCGCCGCGGAAGCCGCATTGCGCGACGACATCGTGCAGCGCAGCGTGGCTGCCGGAACGGTTGCGCCGACATCGAACGTCGATTGATCGGCGTGGCGCAATCGGGTTACGCTTCGGCGGGCGACGGCATGCGTCCATGCCGGGCCGGGCGCTTTTACCTCGAATGTCGCGTGCAGGTAGCTTCTACAGGCACGCGACCCAGCGACGATCCAAGCCGATGACCATCCAGAACCGATCGAACGCGCGCGGACAAGCCGCGACTCCCGCATGTGATGCGCGGCATACGCGCCTGCGATCCGTCGCGACGGCCGCGCTGCTGACGCTGTTGCCGATTGCCGCGCATGCGGCCGGCTTCGACTGCGCGAAGGCCGCTTCACCGACCGAGAAGACAATCTGTGCCGACACCGCGCTGTCGAAGCTCGACGGCGACCTGTCGGCCGCGTGGAAGAAGGCGCTTGCGAAAGGCGGCGATACGGCCGCGCTGAAGGCCGCGCAGTTGAAGTGGCTCAAGCAGCGCGACCAGTGCGGCAACGATGCGCCGTGCCTCGGCGACCGCTATCGCGAACGGCTCGCGAGCCTGAACGGCACGCCGCTTGCCGCCGACCGCTGGCAGCAGACGTGGTATCTGACGAGCGACAACCCGTCGTTCGGCGGCGTGCTGACGTTGACCGGCACCGCGCCTCGCCTGCATGTCGAATTGAGCGCCAACAACGGCGCGAATACCGGCGGGCTCGACGGCGACATCGTGCTGCACGGCGACAGCGGCACCTACCGCTACGACAAGTGCCGGCTCGATTTCGACCGGAAGGGCGGACGCATCCGCGTCACGCAACAGGGTGCGGATTTCGATTGCGGCGCCGGCGCGGGCGTCGTCTACGCGGGCGATTACGTGACCGCGTCGCAGTTCCAGGCCAAGCCGCGGGCCGACCTGCTGAGCCTCAAGGTCGTGACCGACGCGGCGCAGAACACGACCGCGCACAAGCTGCTTGGCGCCGACTACTCGACGCTCGTCGACATGGTCAACACCAGCGCCGACGAAAAGGATCTCGACGGGCTCAACGCGCGCGTGAAATCGTACTGGGTGCGCGGCATCGCGACGACGAATGCGGCGATCGTGATGAGCCGCGGCACCGATCTGTGGATCGGGCTGCTCGTGTTCGACGCGCAGAACAAGGTTCGGATGCGCTATTACTCGAACGCGCAGGCGTGGAAGAAAAACGTGCCGAAGACGATCCAGGCGTGGCACGACAATCTCGACAGGACGCTGCCGATCGACGTGATGCAGTAAGCAGCCGGCGTCGTCCGACGCATCTTCATTTTTTGCGTGGCGCGCGAGCCTGCGCCGGCGGCGCGGCCGATTCCCGCGTGCGCAACTCGGGCAGGACGGCACAACCGGGCCCCGTTGCGCCGTTATCGAGCGCGTCGAGCAACGCATGCGCGGCCTGGCGCCCGATCGCATCGGTGTCGACCCACATCGTCGTCAGCGGCGGCTGAATTTCGCGCGCGAGCGCGATATCGTCGAACCCTGTGATCGACAATTGCGCGGGCACGTCGATGCTGAGCGCCTGCGCCTCGAGCAACGCGCCGAGCGCGAGCGCATCGTTGCCGCAGATCACGGCCGTCGGCCGCGTCGCCGCGTCGCTGTCGGCGATCGCGCGCAGGCTCGCCCGCCCGAACGCGATCGTGGCCGCGCCTTCGTGCTGATGCACCGGGCGCACCGCGAGCCCGTGCGCGGCCAGCGTGTCGTGAATGCCGCGCAGGCGGGCCTGCACACGATCGTTGTCGGCCGACGGCTGCATGATGATCGCGAAATCGCGGTGGCCGAGGTCAAGCAGGTGCGTGGTGAGCCGCGCGAACGCCGCGCGGTTGTCGAAGCCGATGCAGCAGTGTGGGCTGTCGTCGCGATAGGCGTACGTGACGACGTACGGCACGCCGTGCATCGCAAGGAGTTCGAACAGTTCCGGCGGATACGCTTCGCCGACCAGCGACACGGCTTCCACGCCGCGCGACAGCATCGCGCGCACCTGCGCCAGCGCCTGCGCGGGATCGTAGTTCGAGCAGCCGAGGAACAGCGTGATGCCGTGCTCCGCCATGACCGTCTGCATGCCCGCGACCTGCGACGCGAACACCTGGTCGTCGAGTGTCGGAATGATCGCGCCGGTGATGTGGGTGCGCGTGGAGGCGAGCGCGCGGCCGGCCGCGTTCGGAATCCAGTTCAGTGCGCGCGCCGCGTCGCGCACGCGCTGCTGCACGTCGGCCGACACCTTGCCGGGATCGTTGTAGACGCGCGAGACGGTCGCGGTCGACACGCCGGCCAGCTTCGCGACATCACCGAGCACCGAGCGGCCGCTGCCGCGTCGCGCACGCGACGCGACGCCACGAGGCGGGGGCGTGCTCATCGGCCGTCTCCCGGTGTGGCGGTGTTGCCGACGCCATGCGCTGTCCAAACCGTCATTGTTTACCCTCGATTCATGGTGGTCCCGCTTGCATCCCGATTCGATCCTGTGAGAATGTAAGCGCTATCTTGATGCTGTTCCGTATTATGTCAGACCCATACTTCATCCGCATCGCGGAATTTTCATCGACGACGGCCTTCCCGGCCGTTTTGTCCGCCTCAAATGTAAGCGGTTACATTGCAAAATGAACAGTGCCCGTTCATCGCATATCGCTGTCGTCGGCAGCGTGAACATCGACCTCGTCACGCGTGCGCCGCGCCTGCCGGTGCCGGGCGAGACGCTGCTCGGCACGGAATTCCAGACCGTTCACGGCGGCAAGGGGGCAAACCAGGCGGTCGCGGCCGCGCGCCTGGGTGCGCCGGTCGCGATGATCGGCTGCGTCGGCGACGACGCGTTCGGTACCCGCCTGCACGGCGCGCTGGCGGCGGAACGGATCGACGTGACGCACCTGCATCGCATCGACGGCGCGACGACCGGCGTTGCCGCGATCACGGTCGACGACGGCGGCGCGAACAGCATCGTCGTCGTGCCCGGCGCGAATGCGTGCCTCGATGCCGACCGGATCGACGCAGCGCGCGAAACGATCGCCGGCGCGGCGCTGCTCGTATGCCAGCTCGAAGTGCCGATCGCGACCGTGGCGCGCGCGATTGCCTGTGCGAGCACGCACCACACGCCGGTGCTGCTCAATCCCGCGCCTGCGCAGCCGCTGTTCGACGCATTGCTGGCGCGGATCGACTACCTCGTCGTCAACGAAACCGAAGCCGAGTCGCTGACCGGCATCGCCGTCGGCGACGATGCGTCGGCCGTGCGCGCCGCCGATGCGCTGCGTGCGAAGGGCGTCGGCAACGTGCTGGTCACGCTCGGCGCGCGCGGTGTGTGCTGGCGCGGCAGCGCAGGGAACGGTCGCCATCGCGCGATGGCGGTGGTCGCCGTCGATACGACGGCGGCAGGCGACACGTTCGTCGGCGGGTTTGCGGCGGCGCGGGCGAGCGGCGCGTCGATGGACGACGCGATCGGCTTCGGTCAGCGTGCGGCCGCGATCAGCGTCACGCGCTACGGCGCGCAGACCTCGATCCCGACGCGCGAAGAAGTGACACATATGGATACCTGAATTCCGCATGAGACGGAATGGCCGGACCCGGCCGATACCAGTGACATGGAGACAAACGTAATGAGCGAAAACCAATCTGTTCCGCACGCGCCGCCGCGTATCCGGCGTGGGCAACGCATCGCGCTCGCGCTGTTGATGGCGAGCGGCATCGTCAATTATCTCGATCGCGGCACGCTGGCCGTCGCGAGCTCGGCGATCCGGGGCGATCTCGGCTTGTCGCTCGCGCAGATGGGGCTGCTGCTGTCGGCGTTCTCGTGGAGTTATGCGCTGTGCCAGTTCCCGGTCGGCGGGCTCGTCGACCGCATCGGTCCGCGCCGGCTGCTCGGCATCGGGCTGATCGTCTGGTCGTTCGCGCAGGCGTCGGGCGGCATCGTGTCTACCTTCGGCTGGTTCATCGTCGCGCGCATCGTGCTCGGTATCGGCGAGGCGCCGCAGTTCCCGTCGGCCGCGCGGGTGGTGAGCAACTGGTTTCCGCTGCGTGCGCGCGGCACGCCGACCGGCATTTTCAACGCCGCGTCGCCGCTCGGTACCGCGCTCGCGCCGTTGCTGCTGTCGATCGTCGTTGCGTCGTTCGACTGGCGCTGGGCGTTCATTGCGACGGGCGCACTCGGTCTCGTCGTGGCCGTCGTCTGGTTTGCGCTGTACCGCGATCCGGTGCGCGCGCAACTGACCGCGGACGAGCGCGGCTATCTCGATGCCGATGCGCAAAGCGTCGTCGCGGCGCCGAAACTGACTTTCGGCGAATGGCGCAGCCTGTTCTCGCACGGCACGACCTGGGGGATGCTGATCGGCTTTTTCGGTTCCGTGTACCTGAACTGGGTGTACCTGACCTGGCTGCCCGGGTACCTGACGATGGAGCGGCACATGAGCCTGATCCGTACCGGATTCGCCGCGTCGGTGCCGTTCCTGTGCGGGTTCGTCGGCTCGCTGGTCGCCGGGTGGCTGTCGGACGTGGTCACGCGTCGCAGCCGTTCGCCGGTCGTGAGCCGGCGCAATGCGGTGGTGGTCGCGATGCTCGGGATGGTCGCATTCACGATCCCGGCCGCGCTCGTGCAGAGCAATGCGGTTGCGCTCGCATGCATTTCGGTCGTGATCTTTCTCGCCAACGCGGCATCGGCCAGTTCGTGGGCGCTCGCGACCGCGGCAGCGCCGCCGAACCGCGTCGCATCGCTCGGTGCGATCCAGAATTTCGGCGGTTTCATCGGCGGTGCGCTCGCGCCGATCCTGACGGGCATCATTGCGCAGAAGTGGTCGTTCGTGCCCGCGCTGCTGACCGCCGCGGCGATCGCGTTTGCCGGCGCGATGGCCTACCTGCTGCTGGTGCGCAAGCCGATTCCGGAGCAGGCCGCGAATGCCGCGTCCGGAGCGCTGCCGGCTTAGCGTGAACAGGCACCAAGCACGCAGCCTGCCACGTATTCACTGAAGGAAGGAGAAACAGATGCAACACCAGCAGCAATCGAGCGTGACCATCGAGGGGATCGTACCGGTGATGCTGACGCCGTTCGACGACGCCGGCGCGATCGACTACGCAGGGCTCGAGCGGCTCATCGAATGGTATCTGGCGCACGGCTCGGATGCGTTGTTCGCGGTCGCGCAATCGAGCGAGATGCAGTTCCTGAGTCTTGCCGAACGCGCGGAACTGGCGCGTTTCGTGGTCGAGCGGGTGGCCGGGCGCGTGCCCGTCGTCGCATCGGGGCACATCAGCGACGATCTCGACGCGCAGGTTGCCGAGCTGTGCGCGGCGGCCGAATCGGGTGCGCAGGGCGTCGTGCTCGTGACCAACCGCCTCGATCCGCAGCGCAAGGGCAGCGCCGCGTTGCTCGACCATCTTCACAAGCTGCTCGCGCGACTGCCGTCGGATTTGCCGCTCGGCCTGTATGAGTGCCCGGCGCCTTACCGGCGGCTCCTGTCGGACGACGAATTGCGCGCGTGCATCGACACGGGCCGGTTCGTGATGCTCAAGGACGTGAGCTGCGACCTCGAGACCGTGAAGCGGCGGGTCGCGCTCGCCGCGGGATCGCCGCTGAAGATCCTGAACGCGAACGCCGCGATTGCATGGGACGCGATGAAGGCAGGGTCGGCGGGTTTCAACGGCGTATTCACCAACTTCCATCCGGATCTCTACCGGTGGTTGCGCACGCAAGGAGACACGAACCCGGCGCTGGCCGACGAACTGTCGACGTTCCTGGTCGTGTCGGCGGTGTCGGAAGCGCTGGGCTACCCGGCGCTCGCGAAGCTCTACCATCAGCGGATCGGCACCTTCGGGTCGATCAAATGCCGCGCGATCGATTACGACGTGCGCGAACGATTCTGGGCGCTCGACGCGGTGCTCGACAAGATCGTGGCCGGTACCGAGCATTTCCGCCGGCGGATCGCTGCGCAATAGCGGATGCGGCGCGCCGTGTGGAGCACGCGGCGCGCGACGGGATGGCGTGCCGCGCATGCGGTCGCTGTCGCATTGTTTCATCAAGAAGCGTGCGGCAGGCGCGCAGGTTTGTCGCAAGAAAAATCGATGTCGCGCGATGCGTTGCGAACGCGTCGCGCGATGCCGTGTTAACGGTGTATCTGCAACGTCCCGGATGGTGTGAACCCGGCGCCGCGTTCATGCCGGGTGCGCAATGCGATACAACCACCGGGATTCCCGATTGCGTCAGGTGGCGGCGATGCCACCTGCTCGCGACCGCGCCGCAATGGCAGGCGGCCGGGACGGGTACGGTGCCCGTTGTCACGCAACGCGGCGTAATGCCGACACGAGGCCGACACGAGGCCGACACGAGGCCGACACGAGGCCGACACGCCGTCCGGCCTTCATCCACCGCCACACAAAATCGAATCGCCCGCGATCCGCGAGCGCGGTGCCGACGCACGTCTGTCTACCGCGTTGCGTACTGCTTCCGTGGCGTCCGCCGGCCTGTCCGGCACGCTCCAGCGCCCCACGACAAAAGCACACAAATTTGCTCAATCCTTCTATCGGTTCTTGTAACGATTAGTAATATTATACCGCGGAGCGTTTTTTACCGATGAACCGTTGAACCCGTATTCGCCTCCGATGCAACCAGTGACGACGACTAGCCAGCCACCGATCCTGGCGGCGCCGGTAGATGCCATGCTGCACGCCGTGATCGACGAGGTCGTCCACCGGAGCGTATCGGAGGCGACGACGCGCAGCGGTTACATGCGGTGTGCCGACTACGCGATCGTCGGCGCGCAGGTGCTGACGCTGCTGACGGGCAAGCCTTACCGGCCGTTCGCGGGCGGCGAAGTGATGGATTTCGGCGGCGGCAACCTGTACGCGCTGTGCACGACGCGCGAGCGGCGCCGCACCGCGCGGCATCTGTCGCACCTCGCGCGCTATCACTGCTGGATCGAAGCGCGCCACGACGACGTCGGCGGCCGCGTGCGCAAGGAGATCGTCGACTTCACGCTGCGCCACGACGAGACCGTCGCGAACAATCTGGGGATGCCGTTCGCCCGCGCGTACCAGGCGTATTTCTGGGGCTGGGAGGACGAGCACGCGGTGCCGGCCGAGTTGCACGATCATCCGGTGTTCGCGAAGCAGGGCCCGGTCTGGCGCTGGGCCGAGCGCGAATGCACGACGTTGCTGCGCGCATACGAGCGCGAGCGGCCCGGCTATTTCGGGCGTCAGGTGTCGCGCGCGATCGATTTGTTCGCGGACCGTGTCGAGGGGCTGGGCTGACGGCACGCGCGTATCGGGCACGCCGCGTGCGCGCTGCGTGCCGCGATCGTGTGGCCTGATGAAGTAACCGCAAGCGCTTGTACACCGCCGCGCGTGAGCGCTTCCAGGCGGTACGTAACGCACCGCGGTTCGGCGGCGCGGTCGCTCGAACTGCTCGAACTGCTCGAACTGCTCGAACTGCTCGAACTGCTCGAACTGCTCGAACTGCTCGAACTGCTCGAACTGCTCGAACTGCTCGAACTGCTCGAACTGCTCGAACTGCTCGAACCGCTCGAACCGCTCGAACCGCTCGAACCGCTCGAACCGCTCGAACCGCTCGAACCGTTGCGCGGGAACCGCCTAAGCGGTCGCCGCTATGCCCGGCCGTTTACCTTTTCGCCAGCGTGCCGCTGCTGTTTGCGCCGCCGAACAGCCGCGTCAGGTACTGCGTGTTCGAGTTCATCTTGGCCATCAGCGTGTTGAGCGCCGTGAACTGCGCCTGGTACTGCTTCGTCAATTGCGCGGCGTAGTCGGACAGATCGGACTGCTGCTGCGTGATGCGCTTCAGATCGGCGTTCAGTGCGGTCGTGCGCACGTCGATCATTCCGCTCTTCTTCGTAAATTGCGTGATCTGCTCGGTCAGGCGCGTGCCGATCCCGTTCGTCGGGTTGAACAGGCGCGCGACCGCCGTCGGGTTCGCGGACAGCGTGTCACCGAGCTTCGCGCTGTCGACGTTCAGCGTGCCGTCCTTCTCGAGCTTGATGCCGATCGACAGCAGGTTCGCGTGCCCGTTGCCCTTCTCGGTGGCGCCGCTGTCGACACCGCGCGCGACGATCGACGCGAGCGAGTTGCGGATCGTGTGCAGCGTCGAATCGCCGATCAGCGCGCCTTGCGAGTTCGCTCCCTGCGTGTAGCTCGTCAGCGCGCCCATCGTCTTGACGACCGTGTTGTACAGGTTCACGAAATTCGTGATCGTCGCCGCTTGCGACTTCGTGTCGGTGCTGACCGTCAGCGTCTGCGTGTCGGTCGCGCTGACCGCGGCCGCCGACAGGTTCAGCGTGATGCCGGTCAGCACGCCCGACACCGCGTTGCTCGCGCTGGCCGACGCGATCCCGTTGATCGTGAACTTCGCATCCTGTGCGACGGCGCTCTGCTTCCACGCGGACGCGCTGTTCGCCGATTCGATCTTCGATGCGCCGCCGGCCGTGTCGGCCGTCGACGTGACGCCGAGGCTCGACAGCCCGTTGTCGTTGGCCACGTTGCCGACCGCGACGCTGATCGCGTTCGCCGCGCCCGTCTTCGACGACGCGAGCACGAGGTGCGCGCCGTCGGTGCCGTTGATGACGGTCGCGCTGATCCCCGGATTGTTCGATGCGGCGTTGATCGCGGCCGCGATGCCCGACAGCGTGTTGTTCGTGCTGCCGACCTCGACCTTGAACGACTGGCTGCCGAGCGACAGCGTCAGCGTGCCGGTGCCGAGCGCCTTGGTCCCGTTGAAACCCGCCGACGACAGCGCCTGCGCGGTCGCGACCTGCGTGACGCCGATCGTGTAGGTGCCGGCGACCGCGCCCGCACCGGCCGTCGCGGTCAGGCCCTTGCCGCTCGCGACGGCGTTGAACGTCGACTGCAGCCCGCCGTTCGTCAGCGACGTGAGGCCCGCCTCGAGCGCGCCCAGCGCCGACGACAGTGCGCCGAAGGCGGAAATCCGCGTGCTGCCGTTCGCTTGCGACGCGGCAAGCGTCGCGGCCCGGCCGGCCGTCTTCGCATTCACCAGCGTCTTGACGAGCGTACCGACGTCCATCGACGGATTGCCGGTCGAGCCGTTGATGATCGATTGCGCCGCCTGCTGCATCAGGCTGTTCGCGTTTGCGCCGCTGTTCACGGGCGTGTTCGTTGGCATGGGTGAACTCCGGTTGAATGGCGATCCTGTGACGAACGGCTGTCGAGTCCGCTTGCGGTGATCCGGGTGGCCTCGTCGCGATTCGCATGCATGCCGCTTCCCGCGCGACGCATTCCGGGGTTCACGGGAGGCGTCGGGGAAACGTAAGAACGAATCGGTGCGCCATCGTATATTTAAACCGGTATTAATTGGTAATTTTTTGTAATGTTTCTTGAGAAAACTGTAAGCGAGAGTAGGGCGGGCGAATGCGTGGCGAGAGTCTGCAATCTTTCAGTGTAAACACATGATTTTATTTGTATTTATTCAGGGATTTTTGCTGTCATTGAAAACTTGCTGAAAGCATGAATGTTTGATGAGGAATTTTTCGCTCATGTCGCTAAACATCAGGCGAAGCAGCTGCGTGGGGCAGGCGTTTTTTGTGGCCGGTGTCGAGCCATGAGCCTTGTCCGGCAGACGATCCATCGCCACACGCGACATCAGGCTGCATGCACGTGAAACGTTTTCGTTTGCCAATCCGCATTTCCGGGCCATGTGTCTCTGCTCGAAAAAAGATCGTTCGCAGATTGCAAAGGCGGTCGAATTTCAGGACCGAAGCGACGGCGTTTGAGTCGCGCGTCGAACGTGCCGCTATATAACTGTCGAGACGCGTTGTTGTGACTGGTACGTGTCAATTGGCGAAAACAATATCGATTGGATAAGGTGAACCGGAAGAAACCGGCAGTTTTCCTGATCCGGAAACACGAGAACGGATTGAATCGAGCGGGACCGGGAATCGTTGGCGCTGCCTCGTCAGCCACTGTGTAACGGCCTCGTTGCGCCAGATTGTCCACTAATAAGAGACGGCGAATCGCCTTATGAAGGATTGATGATTCATGAGGAGACAGTAGACTTCGTTCCGTGCTTCGCCAGAACCGATCCGGGGCGCGCCAGGAGCGGCGCGACCGGGCGGATTCTTCGGCGACGGGCCGGCCGGTCCGTTGTCCGATCGTGCGAGGAGTGGTTCGTTGCCGGCCTGGCTCGCCGATTCGGCGCGTATCGGCAGCGGATGCATCAAACCGTCAATTCAAGGGTGATTGCTATGCGTTACATTTCGCTGGAGTCGAAGAAGGACGAGCTGCTGCTGGCGGCTCGCGTGCTGATGATGATCCTGTTCGTGCTGTTCGGCTGGCAGAAGCTGAGCGGCTTCTCGGGCACGGTCGCGTACATGGCGTCGACGGGGAACCCGGCGCCCGAGCTGGCGGCCGCGATCGCGGTGGCGGTCGAGCTGGCCGGCGGCGCGCTGATCGCGATCGGCTTCTATACGCGTCCGCTCGCGCTGGTGTTCGCCGCCTATACGCTCGCGACCGCGCTGATCGGCCATCGCTACTGGGCGCTGCAGGGAATGGACCAGTACATGGCGATGATCAACTTCTACAAGAACGTGAGCATCATCGGCGGGTTGCTGTTGCTCGCGCTGACCGGGCCGGGGCGGTATTCGTTCGACCGGAAGTAAAGCAGCGCGAAGTTTCTGTCCGGTGTGACGGGCCCGGTGCGCGGATGCGCACCGGGCCTCGTTTTTTTGGCGATGGATGGGGTGAGGCGGTTTCGGAGAGTGCGTACCTTTTCCGCTATCCTCCGAACGACCAGGTCTCGAACGCCGAACGCGACCTCGCGCTTCCCCACGTCACCCGAATCGCCGCCCATGCCAAGCCGAACCTCATCGCCCGAACTCCCGACCATTCTCCTCATCGGCGCCTCCGGCCTGCTTGGCCGAGCGATTGCCGCGTCCCTGGCCTGCGAATCGTCGCTGACGCTGCTCGCGACCATCCGGAACCCGCACAGCGCAGGCGCAAGACTTCTCGCGCTGCCACCGGAAAACATCGCCCGACTCGACGCCCTCGACCAGCCGTCCCTCGAACACCTCTTCGAAACCCGCAAGCCGGCCGCCGTCATCCTCTGCGCAGCCGAACGCCGCCCCGACGTCTGCGAACGCGTCCCGGCCGCGGCGCGCGCCATCAACGTCACCGCCCCGGCTCGCATCGGCGCGCTCGCCGCTCGATATGGCGCATGGACGCTGGGCATCTCCACCGATTACGTATTCGACGGCAAGGCCGCTCCGTACGGTGAAGACGCCACTCCGAATCCGCTGAACATCTACGGCCGCACGAAGCTGGAAGGCGAGGCAGCACTGCTCGCCGCGTCGCCGCTTTCGTGCGTGCTGCGCCTGCCGTTGCTTTACGGCCCGATCGCCGACTGGAGCGAATCGGCCGTCACGAGCCTCGTTCCCGCGATCGTCGCTTCCGCGCGCCCGGGTGCCGACGCGGTCGGCATGGACGCATGGGCGATTCGTTATCCGACCTACACGCCGGACGTCGCGCACGTGATCCGCGACCTGACGCTGCGGCATCTCGCGGGCGGGTCCGTCACGGGCATCCGTCATTGGTCGGGCGAGGAGCCGATGACGAAGTACGACATCGCGCAGCGGATCGCGGCCGCGCTCGGCATCGACGCATCGCTCGCGCCGATCGACACGCCGGCCGACGCGACGCCGCGCCCGTACGATTGCCATCTGGACGCATCGCGCGTGCGCGAACTCGGGATCGATTACGCGACGCCGTTCGATACCGCGTTGCGCACCGTGCTGCGCGATGCGCCGCAGGTGCTGTAGGATCGGGCGCCACGCGCGGCCCGTGTTGCCGGCCTGCCGCCGGGTTTGACATCCTGCATGCCCGGCCTTTAAAGTCGCGACGCGGGGCGGTGGGTCAAGCACACGCCCGGAACAGGCAGCCGATGTTCCAGGACTACGGGGCTACCCCGTGGATGAGCTCGATACCCCGATGCGTCGCAAGAGCGGACGTTGCGCGTTGCGCAACCGCGGCTCTCGCAGCACCAGTCACGTTGGCTCATCGTCCCGCCCATCGATTTCCATGTACGTATCCCTGTTCGATACCGTTCGCACGATTGCCGAAGCGATGCTGGCCGGATCGCCCGAACGCGATGGCGTCATCGCCCGGATGACGGCCGTGCTCGGCGCTGCGCCGCCGTGGACGCACGAAGTCGCGGATGCCGCGCTCGCGCGCTTCGGCGCGAACTGGGCCGATACCGACAGCGACGCGCTGGCGGCGAATCTGGCCGATGCGCCCGGGTTCGTGCGCGCGTGGTACGGCGACGATCGGCCGGCCGTGATCCGCGTCGTGCGGCGGCCGCCGGTCCAGCGGCCGTTGCCGGTGCCGCTCGCCGGCTGCGACGTGCCGCAATGGGCGACGCCCGGCGATCTCGCCGGCTGGCTCGGCGTGAGCGTGCCGGAGCTCGACTGGCTGTCCGACCGCTGGCGCGTTGACGCGCGCGGCAGCGCAACGCCGCTGCATCACTACACCTACGTTGCGGTCGACAAGCGCAGCGGCGGGTGCCGCGTGGTCGAGATCCCGAAGGGGCGGCTGCGCGAAGCGCAGCGCCGCATCCTGCACGGGCTGCTCGATCGCATTGCGCCGCACGGCGCGGTACACGGTTTTCGCAAGGGGCGCGGGATCGTGTCGTTTGCGGCGCCGCACGCGGATCGCGACGTGGTCGTCCGCTTCGATCTCGCGGATTTCTTCGTGTCGGTGCGTGCCGCACGGGTCCATGCGCTGTTCGTCACGCTCGGATATCCGGCCGAAGTCGCGCGCACGCTCACCGGGCTGTGCACCAACCGGGTGCCGTCGGCGCGGCTGCTTGCGCCGGACCTGCGCGAACGGCTCGACTGGATCGCCCGGCAGCGCTACCGCAACCGGCATCTGCCGCAGGGCGCGCCGACGTCGCCGGCGCTGGCGAACCTGAGCGCATTCCGGTTCGACATGCGGCTCGCCGCGCTCGCGCGTTCGCTCGATGCGACCTATACGCGCTATGCCGACGATCTCGCGTTTTCGGGCGGCGGCGCGCTCGCGCGCGACGTCGAGCGGCTGCAGGTCAGGGTCGCCGCGATCGCGCTCGAGGAGGGCTTCGCGCTGCAACTGCGCAAGACCCGCGTGATGCGGCGCGGCACGCGGCAGCAACTGGCCGGCGTGGTCGTCAACCGTCATCCGAATCTGGCGCGCGATGAGTTCGATCTCCTGAAGGCCATCCTGACCAACTGCATCCGGAGCGGACCGGTGTCTGTTCCGTTAAGCATAAAGTGGCCAACTGGACAGGTTATGCCTTATTTCACGATGGGCCATGTTATGCCTTATCGGGGATGCATTCTCACCGCTCGTCCAGCGTAATTGAACGCTGCGAAATCGTACAGCCGCTGGATATGAGGTGCGTAGCACCCTTGATGAAGGCCGGCCGTGACAGGGACGGGGCAGGGTATCTGAGTGTCAGCAACCATCCGGTGCGATGGAGATAGCGAGAGCAGTTCGCTCAGGTAGCCGCACAGATACAAGAATCCGTCGCTTCTGCTCAATGATAGGTATTCTAAGGAATTAGGCAGTGCCGGCGCGCTTTCGGAAGTCCTTCGGCGTAGAGTTGGTTTCCCGCTTGAAGAACTTGCAGAATCGATCCGCTCCCTCGAATCCCAACCGGTCGGACAGTAGCCCGATGGGTAGGTCGGTGTGTGTGAGCAACCGTTTGGCCTCCAGCACGATTCGCCTAGTGATGTATGCCTTGGCGCTGATGCCTTGCGCTGCCAGCGAAGCCCGCGTCAAGCTCTTCTCGGTGCACCCAAGGTGGTTGGCATAGTCGTTCACCTGGCTCCACTGCGTGAATCGCTGTTCCACCAATTCCTGGAACTGCCGGAACCGCAGCGACATGCCTGCATGCTGCAACGCAGGTGCGTGGTCCCGTCCGTGCAGGACAGCCAGCCACGTAAGTAGGGCGTAGAAGCGGTAACGCAGCAACGCGTGCACGTCGGCGTTCAGGCAATTTGCCGACACGTCGCCCCCCTCGACGCTCAGTTGGCCATCAGGCATTTTCGCCGTCCCTAGCAGAGCATCGTCCTGGATACGCTGGATATCCTGCGCGGCCCTCTCCAAGTCTGAAGGATCAAGGCGGATACGACCAGGCAGGCGATCCAGGACTGGCACTCTTTCGGCCTTATCCCGCGCAGCTTGCTCCGACAGCAGAAACTCCGGACGGAGCAGCACCATCCAGCCATCCCAACCCTCATCGCTTCCGAAGTTGTGGGCCTGGCCCGGACGCAGCGTGAGCAATGTCCCCATGCTGCACGCCGCCGGCTCGAAATCTACAAACTGCGTGCATTGCCCTTCGGTCACGCAGATCAACATGTAGAACTCGTAGCAGTACGTCTTGCGCATGGCCTGCACCGTCGAGCGACGCTTGAGATCCGACAAACGGAACACCTCGAGATCATACGGGTAGGGTCTAGCTGCGTTATAGGCCAGGCGCTCTACGGCTGGTCGGGCCGTCGCACTCATCGAGTACCTCTTTTGTCCTTGCATCCAATGGAGTGTCCGATATGTGCAATAAAATTGTCATTTTATCAAAAAAAAATGCTGCGCATGGCACATAATTGCAGTTTTTAGGCCGTAGATGAATTCTGTGATCACGGACCGTGCCCCAAAAGGGGCGTCGACGTCGCTAGGCCAGTCCAAGTGCTCACCGCATCCACTGTTAGACGTCCCGATTGAACGATTCGGAGAAGTTGAGTGCCATTGAGTCAGCAATTTCAGAGTTTCGTCAGGCAACTGCGTGCTAGCCCCGCACAGTTTGAACAGTTATTTGACATTGGAGAACTGCGGGCCGCTTTCGATGCGTTGGCCGGCGACCCGTCCGCCGTGCCTGACGTCGCGATTCGGCCGGTTGACGCAGCGGGCGTGCCCGCCGAATGGGTCGAACCGGAAGGGTGCGACTCGTCACAGGTCATCTTCTACCTGCACGGCGGCGGCTACGTGGCTGGCAACCCTGTTATGTACCGCAACTTGGTCACTGAGCTCTGCCGGGTCTGCGGCTTTCGCGCACTGACGGTGAATTATCGTCTCGCGCCCGAGCATCCCTTCCCAGCAGCGCTCGAAGACGCGCAACGCAGCTATGCGTGGCTCCTCGCCCAAGGCATCGCTTCCGACCGGATTGTGGTTATCGGCGATTCTGCAGGTGGCGGTCTAGCGCTGGCTACGCTCATGTCGCTGCGCGATGGTAATCAACCATTGCCTGCCGCTGCAGTCCTTCTCTCCCCTTGGACCGACTTGACGCTCCAAGGCAAGTCCCATGTCACCAAAGCCCAGGATGACCCGGTCATCACCCGCAAATTCCTCGATCAGTGCCGTCAGCACTATATCGGTACCAAGGCGAGTGACACTGACGCGCTAGTGTCGCCGCTGCGGGCGGACCTGAGAGGGATACCGCCGCTGCTCGTGTTGGTGGGTACGGCGGAGGTGCTTCTGGACGACTCCACAGCCTTGGTGCACAAGGCGCGTGAAGCAGGCGTTAGCGCCGAGTTGATTGAGGGTGAGGGGATGGTCCACACCTGGCCATTCTTCGTCACCAGCTTCCCCGAGGCGGGGCAAGCGGTCCGGCAGATCGGCGCCTACGTCCGGGCCAGCGTCCGCTGAGTTCGCGGACGCTCCCCTTCAAGATCCTGCCATGGATGCGCAGACCCTCTCTCGCGTCGCCGATACGTTTGCGCGATCGCTCGTGGGCGTCACGGCCGATGAGTCCATGGGGGCGGGTTGGGAGACATACAAGCTGCACGGCAAGGTATTTATGTTAATCACCGAGGTGGGCGGCACGGCCACTGTCATCGTGAAGGCGGATCCCATCCGGGGGGCGATTCTGCGGGGGCAATATGCGGAAATCTCCGCAGGTTGTCGCATGAGCAAGCGGCACTGGCTGTCCATCGTCGCGGGCAGGGCCATCACGAAGGATCTGCTGCAGCGGGAGATCAAGGAGTCGTACTCGCTGGTTCAGGCGAGTCTGCCGCGAAAATGTATCCGTGATGTCGGGCGTCAGAGCCAGTCGCCACACGAAAGCGTCTCTAGGCGCGAATTACAGCCTCTGGCGCGTCGTCTTGCGAATGCGCTGCCTGGGGTCAGCCATGGCCGGCCGTTTGTCGAAAAGCTCGACGTCTACAAGGTCGTCGACAAAGTCTTCCTCATCGTCACAGACGATCCCGGTGAGCCGATCATCACGGTCAAGACGGAGCCGAGCCAGATCGAGGTTCTGTGCGAGCAGTACCAGAACGTGACGCCCGGGCGATATCTCGACAAACTTCACTGGGTGTCCGTCGAAGGAGGCAGAGGGCTGACCCGGGAAGTGGTGAGAGAACTGGTAGAACAGTCCTACCACCTAGCGCTCAAAGCAGTGCCTAAACGCTTAAGGCCCGCAGACTGAAGTGTTGTTCACACCGGCGCTTCGCAATATGGCACGGCCCGGCAAATAGCGTCGGTCGATATTCTCAATTTACAGGAGCGACAAATGACCAAACTCACTAAGCAAAGCAGAGAGTTGGCCGCTCACTACGCGGAGGAGCTCTCCGGTTGGGCGCCAGTCACGACAAAGCCACTGTTTGGCGCCGTCGCGCTATATCGGGACGAGCTTGTGTTTGCAATGGTCTGGATGGGTTCTCTGTATTTCAAGGTGAACGATTCAAACCGTGCCGAATATGAGGCGGCAGGCTCCCGCGCGCTGGGTTATGTCGTCGATGGCCACGATCATGCGCTCAAATCGTACCGGGAAGTGCCTGTGGACGTGATCGAGGATCGCTGGAAGCTGCGCGAGTGGGCACAGCGGGCGTGGAGCGCCGCCCTCAAAGTTGCGAAGGACTGACGCTCTCGTGGCATCCAGGACTCAATCCAAAGGATTTCTATCGCGCGGCCAGTTCACTTCAGCCACCCGTAGCTGGTTCCTGTCCACGTTCGGTACGCCGACGGCCGTGCAGGATGCCGCGTGGACAGCAATCGGTGGGGGGCACCACACGCTGGTCATTGCACCTACCGGCTCGGGCAAGACACTGGCCGCCTTTATGCATGCCATCGATCGGCTGTTTAGCGAGCAGGCTGCATTGGTCGCTTCCGCCCCCCCGGACAACTCCCGGCGACGACCTACTAAAACACGTGTGCTCTATATCTCGCCTATCAAGGCCTTAGGCGCGGACGTTCAGCGCAACCTAGCCTTGCCCCTGGAGGGCGTTATGCAGGAGCGTCGCCGCCGCGGCGACGTCGATGTGATACTGACGGTAGGCATGCGCACTGGCGACACCCCTGCCACTGATCGCGTCAGTCTCGTCCGGCGCCCTCCCGACATTCTCATCACGACGCCGGAGTCGCTTTTCCTGATGCTGACCTCCCGGGCGAGCGAAGTGCTGCGCGACGTCAGTACCATCATCATCGATGAGATTCATGCGGTGGCGGGTACCAAGCGCGGCTCGCATCTGGCGTTGAGCCTGGAGCGACTGGACGCGCTGCTGGTGGCTCCAGCGCAGCGCATCGGCTTGTCGGCCACCGTGCGCCCCATGGAGCGGATGGCTGAGTTCCTGGGGGGCGATCGTCCTGTCGCCGTCGTGGCGCCGCCATCGAGCCGTCACCTTGACGTGCGCATCGTGGTGCCGGTCGAAGACATGTCGAACGTCCCTGGGCGTGAATCCGGTGAAGAAGCGCGCGATGGCCGGCCAGGCTCTATCTGGTCGCACGTGGAGGCCAGCATTCTGGACCAGGTGCTCGCGCACCGCGCCACTATCGTCTTTGTCAATTCCCGCAGCGTGGCAGAGCGTCTCACGGCGCGCCTCAATGAAGCGCATATTGCAGGACTTGCAGGTGCCGAACCACCTGCAGCCACAGTGGATGGCCACCCGTCGATGCAGTACGCATCGTCGGCGGGCAGCACCCAGGCGCGAGCTGCTGGTGTTACCGCTACGATCGCCCGAGCTCACCACGGGTCGGTTTCCAAAGAGCATCGCGCCGAGATCGAGCAAGCGCTCAAATCCGGTGGATTGCGCTGCGTGGTCGCCACCTCCAGCCTAGAACTGGGTATCGACATGGGGCTGGTCGACTTGGTGATTCAGGTATCCGCACCACCGTCGGTCGCCAGTGCTCTGCAACGTGTCGGGCGCGCCGGGCACCAGGTTGGAGGCATTTCCGCTGGACTCGTATATCCGCGCACACGACGCGATGTGATCGATTCCGCCGTGATCGTCGACGCAATGCTGGCTGGCCGAATTGAGGCCATCGACCCGCCGCGCAATGCGCTGGATGTGCTTGCCCAGCAGACGGTCGCCGCCGTCGCGATGCAGGCCCTTGATGTCGACGCCTGGTATGCCACCGTGCGTCGCTCGGCGCCGTATCGTACCCTTCCGCGCACCGCATTCGATGCCACGCTGGACATGCTGGCAGGGCGCTATCCCTCCGATGATTTTGCCGGGTTCCGCCCACGACTGGTCTGGGACCGGCAGACTGGTCAGCTGTCGGCGCGCCCCGGTGCACAGCAATTAGCCGTCACCAGCGGCGGCACCATTCCCGATCGCGGCATGTTCAGCGTCGTTCTGCCCGAAGGCGAAGAGCGTGCCGGCTCGCGTCGCGTGGGTGAGCTCGACGAAGAAATGGTCTATGAGTCGCGAGTCAATGATGTCATCACCTTGGGAGCGACGTCCTGGCGCATCCAGCAGATCACCCGCGACCAAGTGATCGTGAACCCGGCTCCGGGCCGCTCCGCTCGCCTGCCGTTCTGGCGCGGTGACGGCATTGGCCGCCCGGCCGAGCTGGGCGAGGCCATTGGTGCTTTCCTCGGCCAGCTCGAATCGAACGTTGCCGGGGCCGGCGCCGCACCCTTCCTCGGCCCGGATATGCGCAAGCGTCTGGACGCCATCGGTCTGGACGGGAACGCGATTGCCAACATGACAGCGCTGCTGGACGAGCAGCGCGCCGCGACGGGGGTGCTACCCACCGATCGCACGCTGGTCATCGAGCGATGCCGCGACGAACTCGGTGACTGGCGCCTGATCCTGCATTCGCCCTATGGGCGTCGGGTCCATGAGCCCTGGGCGCTGGCGATTACCCAGCGCGTCCGCGAGCGTTGGAATGTCGATCCGGCCGTGGTGTCCAGTGACGATGGCATCGTGGTACGCATCCCAGAGATGGGCCGGGTGCCCGGCGCGGAGTTGTTCCTCTTCGATCCGGACAAGCTGCGGCGCACCGTTGCCGAAGCCGTGGGGGACTCTGCGCTGTTTGCCGCGCGGTTTCGCGAGTGTGCTGCGCGCGCGCTGCTGCTTGCACGGAGAACGCCCGGCCGGCGCTCTCCGCTGTGGCAACAGCGGCTTCGCGCCGGCCAATTGCTGGAGATCGCACGGGGCTATCCGGAGTTCCCGATCTTGATCGAGACCGCACGCGAGTGCTTGCAGGACGTGTACGACCTCGACGCACTCGATACGCTCGTGCGTCGCCTGGACACAGGTGCGGTGCGGCTAGTCGAGGTCACCACAGAGATGCCATCTCCTTTCGCAACCGACCTGCTGTTCGGCTATGTCGCACAGTTCATGTACGAGACGGACGTGCCGATAGCTGAACGCCGTGCATCGGTGCTTGCGCTCGATAGTGCCTTGCTGAGTGAGCTTCTGGGGCAGGTCGATCTGAGCGAAGTGCTCGATCCCTTGGTGATAGGCCAGGTAGATCAAGAGTTGCAGCGGCTGGCTCCTAGCTACAGAGCCAGGGGCAAGGAGGGGGTGGCCGACCTGCTGCGCGAACTTGGGCCACTATGTACGCTGGACGTTGCCGCGCGCTTGGACAGTGAGGCTGACGAATCAGTCTCCTTCCTCACCAGCCTCGAGGCCGAGCGGCGTGTGATTCGTGTCGGGATCGGCACGCGTGAGCGCTGGGCCAGCATCGAGGATGCCGGTCGGCTGCGCGATGCGCTTGGCGTGCACCTCCCGGGCGGGCTGCCGGCGGCGTTCCTGGAGCCCACAGTCGAGCCGCTGCGCGATCTGGTCGCGCGTTTCGCGCGCACTCGCGGTCCGTTCACGACAGGCGATGTGGCCTCGGCCTTCGGCCTCGGGGCGTCGGTGGCCGAGGCCGCGCTGCGGCAGATTGTCGAACAGGGCAAGCTTTTCTCCGGTCGCTTCGGGGTAGGGCGCAGCGCGAACGCCTCCGGTGAGGTAAGCGGAGATTCCGGACCGCTCGCACAGCGCGAATGGGTGGCCGACGAGGTGTTTCGGCGTTTGCGTATCCGGTCATTGCAGGCGGCCCGCGAAGCCGTCCAGCCGGTGCCCCGCGATGCCTATGCGCGTCTTCTGCTCGAACGGCAAGGACTGGTTGCGAATTCGGCCGCGAGTGCAGCCATGAAGAACTGGGGCCCCGCATGCGGTGCGCTGGAAGGTCAGGAGGGCGTGCTGCAAGTCATTGAGCAGTTCGCCGGGGCGCCGCTGCTCGTGTCCGTGTGGGAACGGCAGATCCTGCCCGCTCGGGTACGTGATTACGTGCCCGGCATACTCGATGGCCTCCTCTCCAGCGGTGCGGTTTTGTGGTCGGGCCACGGCAGGCAGGGTAACGATGATGGCCTGGTGGCTCTCCATCTCCAGGAGTACGCCTCCGAAACTCTGCCCATGGCGTCAGATGCCTCCGCCCCCGCGGATCTATCGCCCCTGCACCATACGATTCTCGACCTGCTTGCCGATGGAGGTGCATATTTTGCGCGCCAGCTGGCTGCGCAGGTGCAGATGAAGCTGGCCGGGGAACATTCCGATCATCACGACGCGTCTGGCGTGCTGCCGGAGGATTTCCACGCAGCCCTATGGGACCTCGTCTGGATAGGTCGCATCACGAATGACACGTGGACGCCGCTGCGTGCGTTCGCCTTGGGCTCACAACGCTCTCGGCCCCGCGCACTATCTTCGCGCAGGCGGCGTGGCCTGCGTGGCCTCCCGTCAACTGCCCAATCTGCAGTTTCCGGAGAACTCCACTTTGGGCTCGCGACATTCAATGCGCCCACCTTGGCGGGCCGATGGTCGTTGCTGCGCGCGGAGCCACTCTCCAGTACCGTGCGCGCGCTCGCGTGGACCGAAGGGCTGCTGGATCGCTACGCAATGGTGACGCGAAATGTCGCAGTGACGGAAAACGTTCCCGGCGGTTTTGCGGCATTGCAGCCGGTGCTACGAGGCATGGAGGACACCGGGCGCACGGTACGAGGTCGGTTCGTGCTTGGACTTGGGGCGGCTCAGTTCGCCGAGCGGACAACGGTGGACCGACTCCGTGAACTGGCCGAGGCGGTTCCACTAGTGCCGACGCCCATCGCGCTCAGTGCCGTAGATCCGGGTAATCCTTTTGGGACCATTCTTCCCTGGCCGTCCCATAATTCTCAGGTGCGGCCTGCCCGAAGAGCGGGGGCCTTCGTTGTCATCGATCGTGGCCATCTTGTGCTTTACCTGTCCCAGGGTGGTCGTCAGTTGTTCACTTATATCGACCCGGACGATGAAGCACAGACAGAGGTCATCGCCGCAGCGCTGGCAGCACTGTCCGCGGCGCTTGCGCGCGATCACCGTAATAGGTTCATGCTCGAACTGGTTAATGGTTTGCCAGTGAGGATGAGCAAACTGGATCCCGCATTGAGGGTCATTGGTTTCTCCAGCGCGTCGAAAGGCCTGTATTGGGGGAGCTGAGATCCGGACGATAGGATCGTCACCTGCGCACATTCTCAATGCCCCGACCCGCCTCATGAAGGATTTGGGCTGCGCAAAAACCACCAGTACGACCTCGACACCGAGACAGGCCTCTCTGACGCGAACTACTTCCCCGAAGATATGCCTCGTCAAATCTTTTACGAACTCACAACGTGCGGCTACGAGCGAAATATTCTTGGGAGGCTTCGCTGCTGGGCGCAGCTGCAAAGCGGTAATCCAGCCGACGCCTTCCCCGAACCCTACGCAAAATAATCCATCAACGAAAGGTCCAGAACATGACTAATACGCATACTCAAACAACCCGATCCTGGCTGGGTATCCCCTACGCCACCGCAGAACGCTTTCGTCGGCCAAATCTGCTGCCGTTCAACCCGGGCTTGCCCTACGACAGGAAGGGACCTGCCCCGCTGCAAGCCGGCGACACCAGCTGGCTCGAAGCCGACAATGGACTGAGTGAGGACTGCCTGAACCTGAACGTCTGGGCACCCGAAGACGCCGGCGATAAACCGCTCCCTGTCATCGTTTACATCTATGGTGGTGGGTTTGAGATGGGGTCCAATACCCAGACCACCTCGAATGCCTCGGGCCTTGCCGCCACCGGCCGCGCTATCGGGGTATCGTTGAACTATCGACTCGGCCCGTTTGGGTGGCTCTCGCTCTCCCAGTACGGAGGGGTGTTCGCGGACGCCACCAACCTTGGCCTGCAGGACATCATCACCGCGCTTCAGTGGGTGCGGGAGAACATCGCTCGCTTCGGCGGAGACCCTAAAAACGTAACAGTCACAGGCCACAGCGCAGGCGCGTTCTCCGCGATCGGACTCCTTGCCGCGCCGGCCGCCGACGGTCTTTACCAGCGCCTCGCTGCGTTCTCCGGGGGAGCATCCCGGATAGTTCCGGCTTGGTGGGCCGAAGAACTCACAAATACCTTTCTTACTGAACTCGGCATCGCAAATGCTCCCGAACAGCTGCTCACTCTGGATGCAAAGCTCCTAGCCGAGACGCTCACCAGGGTCGGCCCGCGTGACATTGGCGATCGAAACGGCATCGACAACACGACGATCGGTATCGTGAACGACCGCTCGCAGCCCGGGGCCGTTCTCGCCGACACCCCGCTGCGTGTCCTCGAATCTGGGCGTCACCGCGATGTCGATATCCTCTTCAGCACGGCGACGAATGAGGCGGATTGGTGGGTCATCAATGCGACTGAGAGCTTCGATCCCCGCAGCATCGATAACCTTGTCGAAGAGCTTGTCAGGAATTCGCGCATCCCTCGCAGCCGTGCCCGGCGCATCGTCGCTGCCTACGATGTCAATGGACGCGCTCCGGTTGAGGTTCGCGGGGCTCTACTCACCGACTACATCTACACCCTGCCCGCCGCCCGTGCGGCGCTTGCCCACGCCGCCGCAGGCGGAAATGCCCGCCTGCTCAGCATTGGCCCTGTGGAGGGTGCGCACGCGGTACACGGTACGGAGATGTATGGCATTGTTGGCCAGCAGCGCTCCGGACAAAGCAGCGAGCAAGCCGCACGTGACACTTTTGTCCGCGATGTCCTTGTCGACTTTGCCGCAGGCAACCACGATCGACTTTGGAACGCCGTGACCACCGAACCAACTTCGCACGGCATAGGCAATCCACGACACGACCCCACGGCCCATGCGATCAAAGTCCTGCGAACCTTCGCGGGCATCGAACGGCCCTGAACTGCCATCCATCGCCGTAATGCGTTCGACCAGTAAGGCCGGGAACGTAGCGGCTTAATCTTTCCAGCGCGTCTTCCAATGTCACAAACTCGGCAGAAGCCTTTAACCGTTAGGGCAGATTCGACCACGGACTACACGAGGCGCTTGCCGCCCTGGGAAGCGACCAGCTCGAGAGCATCGAAGGGAATACCGGATGCCCGTAACCGACTCTCCTATGTCGGAAAGTGGTCGAGTCCCGTTCATCTGGGTTCAGTGACCGTTGATTCGATATGTCCATCACAAATGATTTCATCTGGCGGATCGTGGTTTACATCCGCGGTAAGTCAGCGACTGCAAAGCACGTTCGATAGGTTTCCAAACACGCGCTATTTCGCTTGCGTTTTGCGGTTCCAGACTTTCAGATGCTCAGCGAGAAACTGTGCGAAACCATCTGCAGATGGTGACAACGCTCGGGTCACAGGCCGGTAAATGCATACCTCGCGGATCGTCTCCGGTTCGATCACTCGGCGCATCGTCAGACCGAAGGTGCGTGCTAGTGGTTTCACATAGTCGGGTGTCAGCGTAACAGCGAGTCCTTGTGCGGCAAGACCGAACGCAGTTGTGACGTTGTCGACCACCTCCATCGGAGCAATCCGAGAGTGAGTGGGCCGGTCAGCAAGCATTTGATCCACGCTCGCCTCATGGTCGCGACTAGTCGCGATTATTGGCAGACCGCGGAGATCTTGCCAAAGTATCCGCCGACGACGTGCAAGCGGATGGCTCGGCGCACACCACAGGACCCACGGACTAGGGAAGAGCGGTTCGCGTTCAACGCGCTCGCCGGTAGCTTTGTCGGGGCCCACAGCCAAGTCAACGTCGCCATTTGCGACGTGATCTACCAACTGGTCGACACTGGTATCGATCAGGCGTACGACGACCTTCGGCTGTTGGCTTCGGTAGTCGGCAATGGCAACTGGCAATGCCGTACTCGCCAGAACGAGCGGTGCGCCAACACGGACGATGCCAGCCGCGCGGTTGCGGATATCGCTTGCGGCTTGCTCTGCAGAATGCAGATGGCGGAGTACGGATTCGGCAGACGACAGGAAGTCTCTGCCCGCAGACGAAAGATCCACGCGCCGTGTCGTGCGATCGAAAAGCCGAAAGCCGAGTTCGCGCTCCAGTTCAGCTAACAGTTGACTTACAGCTGAGGATGTCAGGCCAAGCCGTGTCGCCGCACCGGCGATGCTGTTCAGATCGACAATGGCGAGAAACGCCTCGAATTGTCTGACGGTAACACGTGTAAGAGCCATGCAAATATTATAAAGGGAAGCTAACGAATCGCCAAAAAATGACTGATTGTTGTTCAGTCGTCGTTGGCTGACACTAAGACGCCGCGAAATTGCAGCGACAATGATTCGCAAACCAACGCCGCGATCATGCGCGAAGGCTTTCCGGCGGCCACGTGTTTGTGGGTCATGCCGATTTTTCGATGTGCAAGAATCCTGACCAATTTAAGCAAGTGTCGGCCGTCGATCCAGATTCCACGACAGTAGGGCGTTGCCGCTGAGGCCGACGCTCTGCGACGGCGGAGGAAGTCGGTGTCGGCCGGTGTGTCGTTAAACGCGACGATTTCATTTATCGGAAAATCTTTGCGATACGGGTTTGCTGAAAATCTGGACCAGAGTAAGGCGGCAGGCGGACCAATACTTTGTCGGTCGATGATTTTTAATTTCGCAGTGTTCAGCAGGTGGGAGTGTCGACGTGAATCCTGTCTTGCCGTGAGTCGATATCGACACGCTTCGATCGTGGATTTAATAGTGGACCGGGATGTATGAGAATTGAGGCCGAATTGTGACTATGATGGAGTCTTGGAAAAATTACCTGGAGATGAAAGCAAGACTGGAATTGCAGCTGGACATGGAAAGAAGGCGGCTGTTTGATTCCGTTCTTGCCGAGATCGTGGAGTGCGTCAAAGTATTTGGAATCACAGAGCGCGACATATTCAAATCAGAATTAACGGGAACTCGAAAGCGTAGAAAGGCAAAATACTTCGATCCTGTCACGGGCAGTACGTGGTCCGGAGTAGGGCGTGAACCGCACTGGATCAAGGGTAGGGACAGGGGAGATTTTGTTATAGATGAAGCCGACTCGGAATAGTGAGAAGGGTCGATATTCGGATCGCAGGTTTTGTTGGTGCGTGAAATTCATGATGGTTTCAGTGTGCAAGATCTTCGTTGATTGAAGGTGAAGAAAACGGAAGTGCTTATGCAGCCGTTTTTGAAAGAACTTAAATATGGGTTAACGGTGGCGCAGGACAGAAAGTGCACCGTATCGTTCCTTCATAATTGCCTTGAATCTGGAAACTGTTTCTGACGTCAAGCTCACTGCTGAGCGTCCAGAGCTTGGGCGAGGTTAGCGTAAGATGAATTCTGGATAGAGGCTTCAGCTTGCCGTCGGATCCGAACAGGATTGTCCAGTCTGGTGTGACAGTTCCTGGGTCAATCGCATCAATCTATACGCGTTGCTTGGGCTGCCATTGGGTGCTCTAAACAAAAGTGATGCTTATGCCCGATTGCGGGGCATTTTTGTGACAAAAATTCAGTGCAGGCTATGGTGGTCGCCATGAGAATATTTCCTCTTGGCCGGTTGTTTTATTCGTAAATGGTTTGAAGTCATGAGAATTTTGGTGGTTGATGGTGACGGAGTGAGCTGTCTTATACCGACCGTTTTGCGAGAACATGGATGTGAGGTGACGGCTGTGGAAAGCCGAGAAAATGCGGTGCGCCTGTTGCAGCAGACGATGTTCGATTTTGTAATTTTGGCATGGATCTTCCCGAATGGATCAGCGTCCAACATGCTCCATTGGATTCGCGCGAATATTGGCCCGCAGATACCGGTCGCTGTTTTGGTGGATGATTCTGCGGGGGAAAAAATTGCGGAAGCGCTAAATTCTGGTGCTGACGACGTCATAAGGAAATCGGTTGGGCGAGTCGAATTGGTTGCCCGGGTGAATGCGCTTGTGCGACGGACGTTTCTCGCCCGTGGGGATGGCCTCTCAATTCGCGTGGGCGAGTATCTCATACCCAATACCGGAACTTGTATTTACATTAATGGAAATCCCGTTCGTGTGACAAGAAAGGAAATGGATATTATTGTTCTGCTGTTTCGAAATATCGGGAGAATTGTGCCGCGAAAATATTTGATCGAGGCCGTGTGGGGGCAAGGTGGCGATATGGTCTCGCGATCATTGGATACTCATATGTACCGCGTTCGAAATAAATTGAAATTGAATAATGAAAATGGATTGATGTTGAGGTCGGTATTCTCGGTCGGGTATAAGCTTGAGAGTTGTTGATTTTATAGTTTGGATTGGCTTTGCTTTGATGTGACAATTAAAAATTGCCAATTAAATTTAAATATTCCATGCTGCGGTAAAGGTCCGGTTTATGGATTCTGGGGCGCGACTTAACAGGCTGTTCTGGCTGTAAATCTGCTCACTGTGGTTATCTTGAATTGTGCCGTATTGGAATAATATGTGATCGTTCCCGTGCGTCGAGCATTACACGTAAAACACACCTTTTTGACGTTCAGCTCCCTGGTTCGGTCGGATGTAGGCGGCCTGTGGTACATGTTCCTGGACGTTCATAATCTGGTTATCGGTGACTACAGATTTATTAACTATTCAGGATCTTCGGAAAAAGTAAATCTGCTTTCGATCCGATCGGTGTTCTGGGTTGCTGTTGGTTAGCGCATGCGAAGTGGTACGGCTTCATCGTACTCTGTTGGTTCCCATGCTCGAGTTGATTAATTTTCATGTGTTGGTTGTCGGGCATTGGTAAAAGTGTCAAATGCCGCGAGGGCTAGTCGATTTGATGTCATTCGAACGTTCGCACGGAATGGTGATCGTCGGCTCGGGTTGCATTGCATCCTTATCAGGAAAATTCTCTGGGTATGCGCTTCTTGAGAGCGAACACGCCGCTTGGCGCCACCTCAGTTCCAGAAACTGCTTCTTGTGCCAAACCATCTCGGCACCCAAAAAATCGGCTTGAATAACGTGAGGTGAATGCGAGGTGGACGCTTCATCTCGTATGGTAGCCGGCGTCTCTATATCAAGGCTGAATAGTGCGGTTTGCTCGATAAGCGATTCTTAACGGTTCCAGCTAGTTCGTCGTGGGAAAGAGTCGTCGCGATTCGAACGTATTCGGGCGGGCATTGTGTGCGGCATGTTGATGTACCGCCATTACCATGCCTATTTCCACACCGTGGTCTTCCATTTTTCATTCACCCGTGGCGACCGTTGTCGTCGGGATTCTGTCGATGTGGCTTTAACCAAAAGTGACATTCATGCCCAGTTGTGGGGCGGTTTCGTGACAAGAATTCAGCGCTGGCTGCGGCGATCGACGGGAAAATACTTCTTAACTGGTGGGTTACCGATTGCGCTTTACTCACCGTTAGTTCGTCAGGTCCCCTATATATTATTTGTCTAACAAATATCGGGCTGGACTATGGCGGTGTTTTTTTATGAAATGACGGTGGGGTAATTTAATGAATAAGAGTTACAGAACAATTTGGAATGAGGCGCTTGGAGCCTGGGTAGCCGCCTCGGAAATTGATTCGGCACGTGGAAAGCCTAGTAAGCGGGCAGCAATCGCGATTGTGGCGGTGCCGCTGATGTTGGCGTCCCAGGTCGCATTCGCTCAATACTCGGGCGGATATATGTCTAATGCTCAGGGACCCGGAAGCATTGCGATTGGCGGGAATGGAGCTGCGACCAACGCGTGGTCAAACTATGATGTGGCGATTGGTGGGGGGGCTGGCGCGGACTCTCGAGCCGCGACGGGTGGCATTTTCCAGCCGGGCACTGCTGTTGGATATGCGAGCTATGCGGCCGTCTATGGGGCCGCATTGGGGGCCAGGGCATGGGCTTCGGGTACAAATGCCACTGCCATCGGCTCGACCGCTACCGCCACCGCAGATGGGGGCACCGCTATCGGCTTCGGTGCAAGTGCTGGGAACACCAATGCTGTTGCTCTCGGGTCCGGATCGGTGACTTCCGCTGCAGTGGCTACCACGGGTGTTACGCTGAACGGAACGACATACAGTTTCGCCGGTACAACGCCCAGTTCGACGGTGAGTGTAGGCGCTACTGGCGCAGAAAGAACAATTACTAATGTCGCCGCAGGGCAGATTGCCGCTGCGAGCACTGATGCGGTCAATGGATCTCAGCTTTACGCAACAAATCAGGCGTTAACAGCAGTCGGATCGAGTGTGACTAGCCTCTCTACAGCTGTGGGTGCCGCCACTGCTGCGACCAGCTCGATCACATCACTCTCTACATCGCTTAGTAGCACAAATAGCTCAGTTTCGTCGCTGTCAACTGGTGTGAGCACAACCAACAGCAGGGTGAATTCGCTGTCGACGTCGGCGTCGACGGGGATCAGCACGGCGCAAAGCGGTGTGACGTCGCTGTCGACCGGCTTGAGCACGACGAACAGCTCGGTGAGCTCGCTGTCGACCTCGGCGTCGACGGGGATCAGCACGGCCCAAAGCGGTGTGACGTCGCTGTCGACCGGCCTGAGCACGACGAACAGCTCGGTGAGCTCGCTGTCGACCTCGGCGTCGACGGGGATCAGCACGGCCCAAAGTGGCGTGACGTCACTGTCGACCGGCCTGAGCACGACGAACAGCGCGGTGAACTCGCTGTCGACCTCGACGTCGACGGGGATCAGCACGGCGCAAAGCGGTGTGACGTCGCTGTCGACCGGCTTGAGCACGACGAACAGCTCGGTGAGCTCGCTGTCGACCTCGGCGTCGACGGGGATCAGCACGGCCCAAAGTGGCGTGACGTCGTTGTCGACCGGCTTGAGCACGACGAACAGCTCGGTGAACTCGTTGTCCACCTCGACGTCGACGGGGATCAGCACGGCCCAAAGCGGCGTGACGTCACTGTCGACCGGCCTGAGCACGACGAGCAGCGCGGTGAGCTCGCTGTCGACCTCGGCGTCGACGGGGATCAGCACGGCCCAAAGTGGCGTGACGTCGTTGTCGACCGGCTTGAGCACGACGAACAGCTCGGTGAACTCGTTGTCCACCTCGACGTCGACGGGGATCAGCACGGCCCAAAGCGGCGTGACGTCACTGTCGACCGGCCTGAGCACGACGAGCAGCGCGGTGAGCTCGCTGTCGACCTCGGCGTCGACGGGGATCAGCACGGCCCAAAGTGGCGTGACCTCGCTGTCGACTGGCTTGAGCACGACGAACAGCGCGGTGAACTCGCTGTCGACCTCGACGTCGACGGGGATCAGCACGGCCCAAAGTGGCGTGACGTCACTGTCGACCGGCCTGAGCACAACGAACAGCGCGGTGAGCTCGCTGTCGACGTCGGCGTCGACGGGGATCAGCACGGCCCAAAGCGGTGTGACCTCGCTGTCGACCGGCTTGAGCACGATGAACAGCTCGGTGAACTCGTTGTCCACCTCGACGTCGACGGGGATCAGCACGGCCCAAAGCGGCGTGACGTCACTGTCGACCGGCCTGAGCACGACAAACAGCTCGGTGAGCTCGCTGTCGACCTCGGCGTCGACGGGGATCAGCACGGCGCAAAGCGGTGTGACGTCGCTGTCGACCGGCTTGAGCACGACGAACAGCGCGGTGAGCTCGCTGTCGACCTCGGCGTCGACGGGGATCAGCACGGCGCAAAGCGGTGTGACGTCGCTGTCGACCGGCTTGAGCACGACGAACAGCGCGGTGAGCTCGCTGTCGACCTCGGCGTCGACGGGGATCAGCACGGCGCAAAGCGGTGTGACGTCGCTGTCGACCGGCTTGAGCACGACGAACAGCTCGGTGAACTCGCTGTCGACGTCGGCGTCGACGGGGATCAGCACGGCGCAAAGCGGTGTGACGTCGCTGTCGACCGGCCTGAGCACGACGAACAGCTCGGTGAACTCGCTGTCGACCTCGACGTCGACGGGGATCAGCACGGCCCAAAGCGGTGTGACGTCGCTGTCGACCGGCTTGAGCACGACGAACAGCTCGGTGAGCTCGCTGTCGACCTCGACGTCGACGGGGATCAGCACGGCCCAAAGCGGTGTGACGTCGCTGTCGACCGGCTTGAGCACGACGAACAGCTCGGTGAGCTCGCTGTCGACCTCGGCGTCGACGGGGATCAGCACGGCCCAAAGTGGCGTGACGTCGCTGTCGACTGGCCTGAGCACGACGAACAGCTCGGTGAGCTCGCTGTCGACGTCGACCTCGGCAGCAATCACTTCGTTGTCGACCGGTGTCGCGAATTCGGTGCAGTACGACAACCCTGGACACTCTTCCGTTACGTTGGGTGGGGTGGGCGCAACGACGCCCGTCACGCTGACCAATGTGGCAGCGGGGGTGAACCCGACCGACGCAGTGAACTATAGTCAGTTAAGCTCGCTATCGACGTCGGCCTCGACGGGGATCAGCACGGCCCAAAGCGGGGTGACGTCGCTGTCGACCGGCCTGAGCACGACGAACAGCACGGTGACCTCACTGTCGACCTCCACGTCGACGGGGCTGTCGTCGGCTACGAGCTCGATCACGTCGCTGTCCACATCGACCTCGACGGGCATCGCTTCACTGTCGACCGGCCTGAGCACGACCGATAGCACGGTGACCTCACTGTCGACCTCCACGTCGACGGGGCTGTCGTCGGCCAACAGCTCGATCACGTCGCTGTCCACATCGACCTCGACGGGCATCGCTTCACTGTCGACCGGCCTGAGCACGACCGATAGCACGGTGACCTCACTGTCGACCTCCACGTCGACGGGGCTGTCGTCGGCCAACAGCTCGATCACGTCGCTGTCCACATCGACCTCGACCGGCATTGCCTCGCTGTCGACCGGCCTGAGCACGACCGATAGCACGGTGACCTCACTGTCGACCTCGACGTCGACGGGGTTGTCGTCGGCTACGAGCTCGATCACGTCGCTGTCCACGTCGACCTCGACCGGCATTGCCTCGCTGTCGACCGGCCTGAGCACGACCGATAGCACGGTGACCTCACTGTCGACCTCGACGTCGACGGGGCTGTCGTCGGCCAACAGCTCGATCACGTCGCTGTCCACGTCGACCTCGACCGGCATTGCTTCACTGTCGACCGGCCTGAGCACGACCGATAGCACGGTGACCTCACTGTCGACCTCGACGTCGACGGGGCTGTCGTCGGCCAACAGCTCGATCACGTCGCTGTCCACGTCGACCTCGACGGGCATCGCTTCACTGTCGACCGGCCTGAGCACGACCGATAGCACGGTGACCTCACTGTCGACCTCGACGTCGACGGGGCTGTCGTCGGCTACGAGCTCGATCACGTCGCTGTCCACATCGACCTCGACCGGCATTGCCTCGCTGTCGACCGGCCTGAGCACGACCAATAGCACGGTGACCTCACTGTCGACCTCGACGTCGACGGGGTTGTCGTCGGCTACGAGCTCGATCACGTCGCTGTCCACATCGACCTCGACGGGCATCGCTTCGCTGTCGACCTCGGCTTCGACTGGGATCTCGACAGCCAACAGCTCGATCACGTCGCTGTCCACGTCGACCTCGACCGGTATCGGCTCTCTGTCCACCGGTCTGAGCAACACCAACAGCGCGATTGCTTCGCTGTCTACATCGTCCTCAGCCGGGATCAACTCGTTGTCGACGGGGCTGAGTACGACAAACAGCACGATGGTGTCGTTGTCGACATCTGCCTCGACGAGTGTCAGCTCACTGTCCACTGGGTTGAGCACGACCAACAGCAACGTGACCTCGTTGTCGACGTCCACCTCGACAAGTGTCAGCTCGTTGTCGACTGGCTTGAGCACGACCAACAGTAGCGTGGCGTCGTTGTCGACATCCACGTCGACCGGTCTCAGTTCGACCAATAGCGGCGTTACGTCGCTGTCGACGGGATTGAGTACGACGAATAGCAACGTCACCTCGCTTTCGACTGGACTGTCCACAACCGACAACGCTTTGGCATCGCTTTCCACTGCCGTCGCACCGCTGACGTCGATCAAAACGCAGACGACCGATGGCAGTACTGCGATTGGTACAGGTGCGTCGGCGGCGCCGAATTCGACGGCGGTTGGCCAAGGAGCTAGCGCTTCAGGGGCAAATTCGACCGCACTGGGACAAGGCGCAACCGCCTCTGGGGAAAACTCGACGGCCGAAGGGCAAGGTGCGATTGCCTCCGGTAAAAACTCCAAGGCGAATGGTCAGGCTGCGGCCGCCACCGGCGACAACTCAACCGCGTTGGGCCAAGCGGCAACGGCTTCGGGGCTCAATACGTTGGCAGTGGGGCAAGGCAGTACGGCCAGCGCACCGAATTCCGCTGCAATTGGTGCAGGTTCGGTAGCTACACAGCCGAATACCGTTTCCTTCGGTTCTCCTGGGCACGAACGTCGCTTGACAAACGTGGCACCAGGGATCGACGGAACGGACGCCGCCAACATGAACCAACTGTGGCGTGTCCAGTCGAGCGTCAACGAAGTGGCACGTCGAGCGTACTCGGGTGTTGCAGCGGCAACCGCATTGACCATGATTCCGGAAGTGGATCCTGGAAAAACGATCGCCGTCGGGATTGGGAGCGGGAGTTACCAAGGTTACGCGGCAACTGCACTTGGCGTATCGGTGCGATTCAGCGACAACCTGAAGGCGAAGCTTGGCGTCGGGATCAGCAGTAGCGGCAGTACGTACGGGGCAGGTGTCTCGTACCAGTGGTAAATCGGTGATTGACTCTCTGGGCGCGGCATTCATGCTGCCGCTCGGAGAGCCGAAAATCGAGATCTTGTTACGTATCCCGTGTGAAACGCGATGGGAAGTCAGACCAAAAAGTTCTGACAACCCATCGTACGTCGCTTGTTAATTTACCTAGTGCGTAGTCGTAGAAATCGGCGTTGCCCTCAGGGGTAGTGACCCAATATCTACTGTTACGAGAGAATTTTTGATGCAGCCAATGATCGGTCATCGCCCCAGCAGAAATCGTGATGGCGCGAGCCTAGCCGTCGGCATTTCGTTGTTTGCACGGGACGGCCAAGCGATCTGGGAAAACGGCATTCACCAGAACATCGCATTCCTCGCGATGATGTTGAAGCGCTCGGACCGCGTCGGCACTGTTTATTTCCTGAACGGCGGCGACGCCAACGCGCTTCCGACCGGTCTCGATCTCGACGGACTCGACGTGCTGCTCGTGAAGCCAACTGATGTCACGCACGAGCTCGACGTCGTGATCGAGATGGGCGCGCAGTTGCCGGTCGAATGGATGCGGTACGTGAAGGCGCTCGGCACAAAGCTCGTCGCGTGCTACGTCGGCCATACTTACAGCGGTCTCGCCGAAACCCCGATCTTCGACAAACCGTCGGGCCACATCTTCAACGGCACGCAGTTCGACGAAGTGTGGGTGCTCGAGAAGTCGCAGAAGATCGACGTGCCGCTGTTGCGCGCGCTCACTCGCGCGCCGGTCTATACGATTCCGCATCTGTGGTCGCCGTACTTCCTCGATCGACGCATCGCCGCGCTGGAGAGCGAAGGCATGATGTTCGGCTATCGGACGGGCCGCCGCCCATGGCGTCTCGCCACGCTTGAGCCGAACATCTCGGTCGTGAAGTCGTGCCACTACCCGATGCTTGCGTGCGACGAGTTCTATCGCGCGCATCCGGATGCGGTACAACATCTGTTTGTCGTTAACTCCATGCACATGAAGGCGCATCCGACCTTCGTGCACTTCGCGAATAGCCTCGATCTGGTGCGCCAGCACAAGGCGACGTTCGAGCCACGCATGGACCTGCCGGGCTTCATGGCGCGTCACGCGGATGCGGTCGTGTCGCATCACTGGGAAAATCCGCAGAACTACCTCTATTACGACGTGCTGTACGGAGGCTATCCGCTGATTCATAACTCGACGCTGCTCGGCGACGCCGGTTACTACTACCCGGACTTCGATTCCGTCGCAGGCGCCCACGCGCTGCACGATGCTTGGCTGCATCATGACGAGCGGCTCGACGACTATCGCGCGAAAGCCGACCGGTTGTTGCAGTCGGTCTCGATCGATAACCCGGCGAACCTGGACGCGTTCGTCGCGCGCCTCGTTGCCTGAACCGGAGCACATGCGTGTCGGATTCCAATGCCGGTCAAGCGCCCGGCGAGGTAGGCAGATCGTCATCATGCGGCCGTATGGAGGCGGCATGAGCTACTGCGTAAAGGTGCTGATGCAACCTGCTCTCGATCAAGATGCGAGGCTTCACGCGGATTCGGACATGAGGGCCGCCGGCATGGTGCTGGCGGCGATCGCTCGAGGCAGGGTGATGCTGTGTGCTCAGCCGATCGTGAGCGTGCAGGACGGTGAACAGGTGTTGTATCACGAATGTCTGGTGCGGATTTTCGGCGCGGACGATCATCCGATCGCGTATCCGTCGGCGTTCATTCCCAGTCTTGAACGACTAGAACTGATGCGTTTCCTCGACCGCTACGTCGTTGGCATGGCTATCGAGTTCATAGAGTCGAACGTCGACCTGCGCCTGGGCGTCAATATTTCCGCGCAGAGCGCGAATGAAATTCAGTGGTGGGAATCGATTCTCCTGCTGCTCGAGAGCAGGCCCGATATTGCGTGTCGCCTCGTCGTGGAGATTACCGAGACCACGCAACTGTCGCCCGTGTCGGGGCGTGTGTTCGTCGAGCGCCTGCAGCGCATGGGCTGCAGCATTGCCGTGGACGATTTCGGCGATGGATTCAGCGTCGAGAATGGCGCCCGGATCGCTTCGCCGGACATCATCAAGATCGCCGGTCGCATGTTGCCGACCGACGGCTGTGACCTGGTGCAGCGCAATCGGTTCGAAAAAATGGTGGCCCGCGCCCGAGACCATGCAAGACAGGTGGTGGTGGAAGGCATAGAAGGCGTTGACGGGTTGCGCACGGCCGCGTTGTCCGGGGCGCAATGGGTGCAGGGTTACCACACTGGCAGGCCGGGGCGATTACGAATGGCGGAGTGCCCTACCGTCGGATCGATAGAAAAATCGATGCAGCAGTTCGAGCGTATCGCGGATGCATTGATGGATCGGCGGGACGAAAAAATGACCCGTGACGATGCGAGGCTTGCCTATGCGTTTGGGCTGTCAAGCGCGTTGTATGGAAGACATTCCGCAATCGCCACGGGCTTGCACGATGGCCTGACCGACGTGATGCGAATGAATTCCGGTCATACGAATATATCGGTGAAGTTCCTTCAGTGTTTTGTGGTACTTGGGCGACTCAATGGCCAGACAATGGCCGGTTCATTCGGATCAGGAGCCTCTTCGTGACAAGGCGGGCGGCGCCATCGATGTCGAATATTTCATTCACGTGAAGTCGCTCAAACTTGAGGAATACATGGCAAGGTTAAACGCTCGCCCGGCACCAGGTTCAGGGCAACGCCTCGTCGTCGGCGTGTCGCTGTTCGTGCGCGGCGCCGGCCAGTCGCTGTGGGAAAACGGCATCTTCCAGAACTGCCTGCTGCTGATCCTGCTGCTGCGCCAGTCGCCGCTCGTCGCGGAAGCGGTGATGGTGAACGGCGGCGAACAGGTCGCCGATCCGCAGATGATGCTCGGCGAATGGGACGTGCCGCTGCTGTCGATGGACGACGCGCTGCAACGCTGCGACGTGCTGATCGAAATGAGCGCGCAGTTCGGCGCGGACTACCTGCGCGCGTTCCGCGACCACGGCGGCAAGGTCGTCACGATGCGGGTCGGCAACGACTACGTGATCGACATCGAACGCGCGATGTTCGACAAGCCGTCGGGCTTCCTGTTCTCAGGCGCACCGTACGACGCGGTGTGGACGATTCCCGAATTCGAGCGCTCGTGCCTGCACTATTACCAGACGGGCCTGCGTGCGCCGGTCACGATCGTGCCGCACATCTGGCATCCGATGCTGTTCGACAAGGCGCGCGCGACGCTCGGTGCCGGTTTGTCGTTCGGTTATCAGCCCGGCAAGCCGCGCTGGCGCGTGACGATGTTCGGGCCGAACATCTGCATGGTGAAGACGAGCATCATCCCGATGCTGGTCACGGAAGAGGCATACCGTGCCAATCCGCAATTCCTCGAATTCGTGCGCGTGTGCAACACGATCCACATCAAGGAGCACGCAACGTTCGTCCACTTCGCGAAGAGCCTCGATATCGTGAACCACGGCATCACGACGTTCGAAAGCCGTTATGCGGTGTACGAGTTCATGGCCGCGTACGGCGATGCGGTGGTGTCGCACACGTGGGAAAACGCGCAGAACTACCTGTATTACGAGCTGCTGTACGGCGACTATCCGCTGATCCACAACTCGCCGTTCCTCGGCAAGGCCGGGTATTTCTATCCGGACTTCGACTGTCAGGCCGGCGGCCGCGCGTTGCTGCAGGCATTCGCCGAGCACGACGCGAACCTGGAAGCCTACCGCGAGCAATCGAAGCACGTGCTCAGTTCGGTCAGCATCTATAACCCCGAGAACGTCGCCGCCTATACCGACGCGATTGCCACCCTCTATCGCGACGCGTGACGCGCGGCCCTTTCCGGACTCCAACATGAACGCACGCACGCCCGTCACCCGCGCCAAATGGCTGATCGGCTGCGCCGCCGCTTCGATCGCGATCGGCGCGCACGCGCAATCCGCCGGCGAATCGGCCGACACCCTGCTGCGCGACTCGGATGCCGTGTTCAAGCAGCTCGACGCCGGCCAGTACGGCGCGGTGTGGAGCGATGCGGCCGCGTTCGTGAAGGCTCGCATCAAGCAGGACCAGTTTGCGGCGGAGATGCAGCGGGCCCGCCAGTCCGTCGGTGCGGTCAGCCATCGCGGTTGGGCGCAAGTGACGCGCATCCGCTACACGAATGCATCGGCGATGCCCGGCGGGCTCTACGCGAACGTAGACTATGCACTCGGAATCGACCTGATCGATGTGTGGAGGGCACACTGGGGTTATTGGACAAGCTGCTCGGTCACGAACTTTCCGCCGGTGGACAACTTCCGCGTTTAATTCCTCTCAGCACGCCACGTGCACGGCTTACCGCAATGTTTTGTCAGAATGCCTAGGCGTCATGCTCGACACCGCTGTTGTAACCTTACAGCGTTGTTCTCTGAGTTATCCACCGACGGCACGATGCGACAGAGATTTGCGTCGCCGAAAATTTTCCGGATATTCAGAACGAGCTATGAACGTCCGGTCTCACGGGCCGCCAGAATCGATTTACGGTCGATCCCCCAATCGCTTAATTTGGATGCTCGACGTTCGATTCGATGATGTCGGAAAGCTGATTTAATTCGCCGGTCTGACGAGGTTGCCATGCAAGAATTCGAAGCAATTCTGGAGCGCTTGGTCGTTTTCAGTCCGTATCACCGTGATCAGGACAAGAGCACGCGTCAATTGTGGTGGGAGCGTTGGGCGACCCGGATCGCCATTGGCATTGCCGTAAGCTTAGGGGTGATGTGCGTCATGTTGGCGTGGAAAACATGTGGTTTGCCGACGACTCGCACGTTTGGATGGACCGGGTTTATCGTCGGCTCGCTGAGTCAAATCTTGTCGCTGCCGTGGCTGCTCTGCCAGATTCGCGCGCAATGGATCGAGAGGTGGGAGCAAAAGCGCGGCCTGACGCGGGCACCGCGCTCGGACATTTACCGGCGCAAGGCGGAACAGGATGCACGGCACGCCAGAGAACTGGTCGGCTATTCGGAGGTCGCTCTGGTAGACGTGCGCCTGTATCTGACGCATCGGGTTCGAGGGTTGGCGGGGCTGGCCAAGATCGGTCGGGTTTGGGGGCCGCTGATCTCGGTGGGCGGTGGGTTCCTATTGAAACATCAATTCGATCCGGCGGTGGTCGGGCAATACGTGATCAATCATGGCATCCAGACGGCTTCGTTGATCGGCACCGCGTCAGCCGGGGTGGCAGCAGTGTGTGCCGTGGGCTGGGGCATTTATCAATTGCTGAAGCGTCATCGGAACGATGCCTATCAGTTGTCGATCGTTGAACTGGCAATCGCGATTAAGCGCGCAGCGGACGAGGACAGGCGTCGGATGCCGAATAATCGACGTGGTGTGCTGCTAACCTGATGGGGCGGCCGGTTGATCAGTGACGCAACGGTCGAGACGATTGGCGCTGACGGGCGTGGTCGGCGAATCAGTAAAGTAAAAAGGGGTGCGGATTGCACTTTTCGTGAGCCAGGGCAGCTGTCGGTGGGACAACTGCAGCGAACCAAAGAGGGCACAGGTCACTCGTTGCTGTTGCAATCCGTACGAATTTGGTGGCTTCAGAACATATCTGTGCGAGTCAGGCAACCAGACTTAGGCGAGCCGGAGTGGGTACGCGCCACCAGCGTTCCTGCCCTGGTGGCGGCCCTTCCGTGTGTGGTTTCCAGAGGATGTGTTGAGCCCAGCGTCCTGGCCGCTCAGTGAGCGGCATGGTCCTTCATGGCGGCGTCGCGATACACCCGAGCGACGAGCGTCCCGGTCCTCTCGACATGCCGCCCGACTGCAGCTTCCTCAAGGCAGTGCAACGCATCGAGCGCACTGTCGCCGCAGACCTCGCCGTCCCGCCGTGCGAATTCGAGTTCTTCCGTCATTCCTTTCATTGCCAGCTGAGCAGAAATCCAGTCAAACGCGGTGGCTCCGTCTGTCGGTCGCATGTGGCTGGGTAGTGCCCGCAGCATTTCGGCATTCGCTTCATCGAGCGCATTGGCGCGTACGTAGTCCCCGATGTCCACGAGCAACCACGTCGGAGAATTGAAGGCCGCATCCATGACATTGGTGGCGCCGATGGGGGGGGACTGCGAACCAATCCCTGTCCAAATGTGCGAAGCCACAATGCGCGCAGAAGACTGGACGGGTAGCGTAACCAAATACGCAGGAGACCATGTAGTTGATGGCGTCCACCTCGTCGACTTCCGTCCACTCGCCCGAGATGAGGTCGGTGGCAAACCGGAGGCGCAGCTTCCGGTAGGTCCGGTCAATCTCCTTCATATCGCCTTGCGCACGTCTGGCATGCACATGGATACCTCGGTCGGTCGGACAGCGTGTCGTGTCATACACGGCCGGAACGGATCCCCATAGGGCAACACCCCCGGAAAAGTGCGACAGGTCAAGGTCGAGCGTGGCAGATTTTGGGATTGGTCGATCGTTTGCCGCAACGTAAACAGGGGCAGGAACGCCGTACTTTGCTGTTGCGTTTGCATGATGCGCCAAACACCAATAGCGGTAGCCACCGTCGCGTCGCTTTCCAACCTGAATGATTTTGCACTTCACGGTTTTCTCTCTCAAGAATGGATGCGAATCCAGATCACCGTAAGTCTCCATTGGCAGGCAGTTTCGTCGAGCTCTGAAGTCAAGCGAATATTGGTTAACCCTTGTTGGCACGAGCCGCTTCGCTGAAGTGGTTGTGTGTAATGTATTGATTATAAAGGAAATGTGCGTTTTTTCATTTTATGCTTTATTTTTTCTCGTTAGGTCAGTTTATGCTTTTTACATCAAGCGTAGACAATCGGAAAACGTGTCCTGACGGACAAGTTATGCCTTATTTTCAGGCCACTTTATGCTTAACGGCACAGTGTCGCAGAACCGCGACGCGCATCCGGATTTCCGCGCGCATCTGGCCGGACGCGTCGCGCATGCGGCCGCGCTGAACGCGGCGCGCGGCGCGAAGCTGCGCGCGCTGTTCGACCGGGTCGCGTGGGACGTCGAGGGCGTCGGGCATTAAGGTGCTCGGGCAGGCATCGGCTTCGGCGGGCAAACGGCACGTCGTTCAGGCTCCGGGCTGCAACTCCTGCAACGCGAAGCCGCGCACTGTTATCATTCGCGCCATGCCGCGCCAGTGCCATGGCGCGGCGCATGACTTGCCGCAGCCGTTCGCCGTGCGTTCGCATGCGGCGTGCCGCGCGTTGCCGGCCCGGCCCTGTCTGTTTTTGACGCGCGACGTCGTTTCGTGCGCGTCGCGCAAACGGTGCCGGCTCAGGCAAACGATTCGCATATGTGACAGCACCGATCGGCGGAACTTCGTGGTAGGTTCGCGCATCGGAGCTATTTGCAAAAACATGCCCAAAGAGGATGAATACATGACCCAGGCCCTGCAGGAACTCGAAGCACAACTTCGGGACCTGAACATCAAGCTGTCGGACGCGAAGCAAAAGGAGAAGCAGGCCGCGCTCGCGGCCTTCAAGGAGCAGGTCGAGCTTTTGGGAATTACGCAGCAGGAAGTGCTGAGCGCGCTCGGCTATATCGTCCAGCGAAAACGCAAGGCGCCTGCCAAGTACTACGATCCGACGACCGGCCGCTCGTGGTCGGGCCGCGGCCCGCGGCCGAAATGGCTCGAAGGCAAGGATCTCGACGCGCTCATCGTCGACCGCGAGGCCAAGACCTGGTGGCCCGGGGACGATCAGGGCTGAAGCCCGCCGCGCCGCGCGGCCGCCCGGCGCCGTCCGGTTCGCGCTCGCGGGCCGGCCGGCACCACCCCGCCAGCACAATGTCTTTCGTTCGGTTTCCGGCCTGATCGCGACATCGCCGCCTTGCCGCCGACACCCGATCGCCGCTTTCCCGTTCATTGCCCGCCGATTCCCGCTCTCCGTCCCGGAAGCGGGCGCGCGGCGCATCCTGAACCATCGTCGGCAACGCGCGCCTGACGGACCGGAACGGGCGCCGACGCAAGCCGGTACCGCGCCGCGCACCGGCACGTTCGCCAGCCCGTCGCGCGCGGGCACAGGCCTTAGAATGTCGCCGGACTTTCGTGGCAGGACACCATGGCAGCAAACATCAAATCCTCGGCGCTCGGCGGCCCGTCGGCGCCGCGCGTGGAGCAGGTCGGCCCGTACGCGTGGAAAGCGCTGGCCGGGTCGGCGATCGGCTATGCGATGGACGGCTTCGACCTGCTGATCCTCGGTTTCATGCTGCCCGCGATCACGGCGGCGCTGCACCTGACGCCCGGGCAGGGCGGCGCGCTGGTCACGTGGACGCTGATCGGCGCCGTCGCGGGCGGCATCGTGTTCGGCGCGCTGAGCGACCGCTACGGGCGCGTGCGCGTGCTGACCTGGACGATCCTGCTGTTCGCGATCTTCACCGGCCTGTGCGCGTTCGCGCGCGGCTTCCAGGATCTGCTCGTCTACCGCACCATTGCGGGCATCGGGCTGGGCGGCGAGTTCGGGATCGGCATGGCGCTCGCGGCCGAAGCATGGCCGGCGAGCAAGCGCGCACGCGTGTCGTGCTACGTCGCGCTCGGCTGGCAGGCCGGCGTGCTGCTGGCCGCGCTGCTGACGCCGTTCCTGCTGCTCCACATCGGCTGGCGCGGCATGTTCGTGGTCGGTGTGCTGCCCGCGCTGCTCGCATGGGTCATGCGCAACCGGCTGCACGAGCCGGAAGCGTTCGTGCAGCGCGCGGCGCAGCCGACGTCCAACGCGTTCCGCATGCTCGTCGCCAACGGCCGCACCGCGCGCACGAGCCTCGGCATCGTGATCCTGTGTTCGGTCCAGAACTTCGGCTACTACGGGATCATGATCTGGCTGCCGACCTTCCTGTCGAAGCAGATGGGCTTCTCGCTGACGAAGTCGGGGCTGTGGACGGCGGCGACCGTCGTCGGGATGATGATCGGCGTATGGGTGTTCGGGCAACTCGCTGACCGCATCGGGCGCAAGCCGACGTTCCTGCTGTACCAGCTCGGCTCGGTCGTCACGGTCATCGCATACGCGCGGCTGTCGGACCCGACGGCGATGCTGTGGGCCGGCGCGCTGATGGGGATGTTCGTCAACGGGATGGTCGGCGGCTACGGGACGCTGATGTCCGAAGGCTATCCGACGGCCGCACGCGCGACCGCGCAGAACGTGCTGTGGAATATCGGCCGCGCGGTCGGCGGCTTCGGTCCGGTCGCGGTCGGCGCACTGGCCGCGCACTACTCGTTCCAGACGGCCATCGCGATGCTCGCCGGCCTCTACGTGCTCGACATGGTCGCGACGCTGTTCCTGATTCCCGAGCTCAAGGGCGTCGAGCTCGAATGAGCGCGGCGGGCGCGGGCCCTTTGCGGTCGGAACCCGATGCGATCGCACACCCTGCAACGACTTCACCGGAAACCACGATGCAACCAAGGAACAGAACGATCGGCGTGATGGGCTCGGGCAAGGAACCGTGGCTCGCGTTTTCGGAACCGCTCGGCGCGTGGCTCGCGCAGGCCGGCTTCAACCTGCTGACGGGCGGCGGGCAGGGCGTGATGCTGGCGGTCGCGCGCGCGTTCGCCGGCGTGCCGGGGCGGGCCGGGCGATCGATCGGCATCCTGCCGACGCAGGCCGATCCGCTCGCGGGCTTCGTGCCGCTCGACGGCTATCCGCATCCGTTCGTCGAGATCCCGATCCTCACGCCGCTGCCGCGCCGTGAACCGGGCGCCGATCCGCAGACGATCAACCGCAACTACGTGAACGTGCTGAGCAGCGACCTGATCGTCGCGCTGCCGGGCGGGCACGGCACGGCCGAGGAGATTTCGCTCGCACGGCGCTGGGACAAGCCTCTTGTCTGCTTCGGGCCGGACGGCGCTTTTCGGGAACTCGCTGTCGGCGCCGCATGCACGTCGTCGCTCGATGACGTGATCCGGTTCGTGGAAGACGCGTTTGCGCCGGAGCAGGCGCAGGTGGCGCAGGCGCTGCGATAGTTCGCGCGATCGGCTTCGACGGATTCTCTCCCGCTGCGAAACGTGTTCCGCGTTGTCGGCCTTTGGCGCGCAATATCACCGGTTCGGATGCAAGCGTGCCTCCGGCGCGAGCAAGCCACCGGAGGCACCGTTCAGTACTGCGCCGCTCAGCGCCCGGTCTTCAACTGCGCCCACAGCCGGTTCTGCAGCCGGCAAATCTCGGGCGGCATTGGCTTGAGCAGCGTCATTTTGCTCAGCACCTCGTCGGCCGGATACACCGACGGGTCACGCGCGATCGCGGGCTTCACGTACTGGCGCGCGGCCTTGTTCGCGGTCGGATAGAAGACCGCGTTGGTGATGCCCGCGTTGACCTTCGGATCCTGCAGGTAGTTGATCCACTTCAGCGCGGCGTCGCGGTTCGGCGCGTCCTTCGGGATCACCATCATGTCGAACCACAGCAGGCCGCCTTCCTTCGGATTCGCGAAGCGGATCTCGTACGGGCGTTTCGCTTCGGCGGCGCGACGGTGCGCGATGCCGACGTCGCCCGAGTAGCCGAACGATACGCACAGGTCGTTGTTCACGAGATCGTTGATATAGCCCGACGAGTTGAACTGCGTGATATACGGGCGCACCTTCTTGAGCACCTCGTACGCGGCGCGGTAGTCGGCCGGGTTCGTGCTGTTCGGGTCCTTGCCCATGTACTGCAGCGTCGCGGCGAACACGTCGACGGCCTGGTCGAGGAACGACACGCCGCAGCTCTTCAGTTTCGCCATGTTGGCCGGATCGAACACCAGCGCCCAGCTATCGACAGGTGCCTTGTCGCCGAGCGCCTTCTTCACGGCCTGCACGTTGTAGCCGATGCCGTCGGTGCCGTATGCCCACGGCACGCCATACCGGTTGCCCGGATCGGCGTCGGCAACCATCTTCATCAGCAGCGGATCGAGGTTCGACAGGTTCGGCAGCTTCGACTTGTCGAGCGGCTGGTAGACGCTCGCCTGGATCTGCTTGGCCATGTAGTTCGACGTCGGTACGACGATGTCGTAGCCGGAGTTCCCCGACAGCAGTTTCGCCTGCAGCGTGTCGTCGCTGTCGTAGTTGTCGTAGTGGACGTGAAGGCCCGTCTGCTTCTGGAAGTTGGGGATCGTGTCCGGCGCGATGTAGTCGGACCAGTTGTAGATGTTCAGTTCGCCGGCTGCGTGGGCGTTCGCGTCGGCGAACGCGGCGGCCGACAGGACGGCGGCGGTTGCAAGGGCGCGGCGAGGCATCGGGATCCTCATGATGACGTTTTCCATATCGGTGCGCGTGTCGATCCGCATTTCGCGGGGCGTTGCGCGACGGTTCATCGGATGGAGCAGGCGTGCGTAACCGGCACTGGGAGCGAGCGATGGCGCTGCACGACGATCAGGAGTCCGTTTGAACATGGATCGGCTCGCACGAAAACGACGCGCGAGCCGATCCCTTCACCGGTCAGGCGACACGGCGAGCGGGTTCAACGGACAAAGGGAAAGGAGGCGAAGCGCTACGGCAGCAGCGATGCGACGTCGTCGGTATGGATCGCGACGTACGCGCGTGCGGCGACGGCGTTGTGACGGCGAACGGAACGGCGGGACAGGATGGTGTAGATCGACAGAGGCAGGCGAGGACTTTGCCAGCCGTCACTGTCGTCGGAAGACGAGATCGCGGCGCGCAGGTTTCGCGCATCGCCTCGTCTCCACCGCACCAGCGGGCCACGGATTCTCACGATTACTCTCGACCGGGTTGTTGAAAGTATTGAACACCTGACGATTCGCCGACGGCCGCCGTTGCAAGCTTCGGTCATCGCGTTTGCCGCGCGGCGGCAACGGCTTCATGACGCGAATTGAAAGCTCTGCATCGAGCGGAATCGCCGAAACATGACGCTCCCGTGAATCATCAGGTAAATCGCTGTAAGGATGTCTCCGGATTTTCCCTAGTGATTCGAATGCCGATGGGGAGGGGCGACGGCACGCGTATCGCGCTCGCGAGATGGCTTTCGGCGGCCGCCGTGCTTCGGAAGTGATGAGAATATTCGACGGTTTGTGCCCTTTGCCGCCGAGCGGCGATCCACTGGGCGCGAACGTGTCTGCCTGCCCGTTACGCGACCGTTACGCGACCCGAATCCCGAGATTCTCGATCAGCATGGCCGCCTGGTCGTAGGAGACGGTCGCGCCGCGGAGGGCGCCGGACGCGAGCAGTTTGGGCGTGCCGCTCAGATCCACGTCGCGCAGGTCGGCACCCTCGAACTTCACATCGTTCAGATGCGCATTGCGCAGGCTGCCGCCTTCGAAAACGGCGTCGCGAAAGTCCGCCCCGGCGAGATCGGCGTTCGAGAAATCGAGTGACACGAGCCGGGTCTTCCGGAACGAGAAGCGCCGCAGGCTTGCACCGACCAGCAACGTGTTCTCGAATTCGAGGCCGAGCGACTTGCATTCCTCGAAATCGGCCCCGGTCAGCCGGCATTCGTTGAAGCGCGCCGAGCCGAGCTTGCTGCGTCGCCAACTCGTATTGTTGAGATCGCACGACTGGAACACGGCGTCCTCGAGGTCCGACGACGCAAAGCTGGCCTGGCGGGCCCGGCACCGGATCCACGATGTCTGCGCCAGCGTCGCGCCGACGAACGACGCTTCCGCGAGCACGCATCGTTCGAATCGCGCGCCTCGCAAATCCAGGCGCGACAGGTCCGCACCTTCGAGGTCGCAGTCCTCCAGATGGAGAGGCGTCGGCGAGCCTTCGACGAGCAGCAGCAATTCGGCGCGATCCAGCGTGCGGCCGGTGATGGAGACTCCGCGGGTCATGAGGCGATCCATTGTCATGTGAAATGTTCGGGGCCGACATTATCCGGAATTTGCGGCAACGGCGGCAGGTGCTGTGACAGCCGCGCAGCGCGCGATGGCCGCGAGACGTTCGAGCATGCCGGGCGTCCTTGTTTACGGGGCGGGAATTTTGCGTCGACAGCCTAGAACGGCATGGATGGGAGTGGGAACGTGTGCAACGCTTTCCACCGGCCGCCAGCGTTCTCGAGCAGGGTGACAGAACGACACATTGCGCGCAGCGGCGATGATGCGCGCATCCGTTTTTCGAGTTCATCCGCAGCGGTTTGCGCATGCCGCGCATCGCCATGCGCAACCGTGAGGTGGGGTATCACGCTTCGATGCTCGCCTACGTACGGCGGGAACGACGGAAAGCATTCGGCAAGAGCGGCGGTCAACGAGATGAACGGTTCGGCTGGTGTCGGCGACAGATAGGTACTTTGCGGAAAGCGTCCGATATCTGCCAGCGTGAACGAGAACGCGGCGACCGTGCTTAACGACGCTTGCGCATCGGCGAGCACGGACGGTGTGATGTCGTCGGGGGGCATGAACGGGAACAGTACTGTGATGTGGGCAGGCACGCCAAGCGCGGCGCTTGCGTCGAAACGTTCGCGCAGCGGCGCGACAAGCGATTCCGCTTCGGGAACCGTGACCACGAATGCAGACTGTGCCATGCCGGGTTTCCTGTGGTTCGGGCACACCGTTTATGAACTCCATCGCGCAGACTACGCCGTCAGCACTCGCGACGCGCCTGCTCTCGCGAAAACGTCTTGCATGTCAGGTTCCTTCGCTGCCGGCCTCGTACAGTCTTTCGATATGCAATGAGCAGACTCTGTTCCGTCGCTGGATATTCCCGCGGGCTGTGTAGGAGAGTAGGGGAATAAGGATCCCGGTTCAATGGTTTACCCGTGTAGAGCGTCGTGCGCTGGAGTCAAGTCGACTGTGGACATCACGCGCTCGAAAACGAAGGAGTAGCGACATGAAATCGAATTCGCTTAATTGGCTTGTTGGCCAATCCGCGCGTGGTTCATTCATAGTGAGCGCGGCGCTGATGGCAACGTCAGCCTGTGTGTACGCGCAAACATCGACGGAGCCCGGTATCCATCAGATCACCCGCGCAGAAGTGCGTCAGGAACTCAAGGAACTGGAGGCAGTGGGATATCGCCCCGTTCCCAATGACTTCTACTACCCGGATGACATTCAGGCGGCGGAACAAAGACTGGCGGTCAAACATCAAGCGGAACGGGATGCGCTGACCGGAAGAAACCCGAAAGTGCAGACGAAGCCCGCGCCATGACAGTAACGGGTAGCGTGTACAGGTCACCCGCGGTTTCTCGAAGCCAGGCGTGGTCGGTTTGCGGGGGCCGTGGCGGATTCGGTTTGGCTACTGGTTGGTAAGGCGTCGTTCACCAAGACGTCTCTAACATCGGACCACTCGCGAATCCCGGCTCTCGCCGAGGGGACTGTGACCTTCGGCGCGGATGCAGAAGTCTATGCAATCACTCATCTGTCTGCCCGCGCTCTAGGGTACCGCCAGCCGGTATGGGGGGGGCTGAGCGAGGGGTGTTGGATAGTGCACCTGATCGAGCAGAGGGAGCACTTGACTGGCGGCTCAAGCCGGAGATAATTCGGGGCGGCAAGCTTGGTTAGCTCGATGAATCTGCGTCAGCTGAGGCTTTTCCCCAAGATTTGTCCGCGCATGTTTATCGATCACATGACCTCCGCGCGCTACGCCAGAGTAATACGAGGTGATTGTGGCCGTCGGGGAATAAAAACGACGTACTGACGGTTAGATTACTGTCGGTCACGGAATGTGGTTACTGCAGGAATTTCACAATGGCTGATCCAGTCAGCGCGCAGCGCTTTGAGAAGCTTCTGTTACCTCACATGAATTCGGCCTTCAATGTTGCGCGATGGCTGACGCACAACGACCAGGATGCCCAGGACGTGGTGCAGGAGGCGTATCTGCGCGCGTTTCGGTTTTTTGGTGGATTCCACGGCGACGATGCCCGGGCCTGGTTGTTGCGCATTGTGCGCAATACGTTCTACACCTGGTATCAGCAGAACCGGGGCCACGCACCGGACACGCTGGAGTTTGAGGAAGATATGCATAGCCTTGAGACGAGTACCGCTGATCACGACAATGGTCCTGAAGCAATGCTCATACGCAGCCAGAGCCGGAAGCGGGTGCACAGGGCGTTGCAGAGTCTGCGTCTGGAATACCGGGAGGTAATCGTGCTGCGGGAGCTGGAGGAATTGTCGTACAAAGAAATTGCCGCGATTGTGGACATCCCGATGGGGACGGTGATGTCGCGCCTCGGACGCGGGCGCCAGCAACTTGCGGCGCTTCTCGCCCCGACGGATCAGGAGGCGTGATGGATCACGACCAGGCCTTCGAACTGCTGCCCGGCTATATCGACCAGGAATTGAGCCTGTCCGAGGCGCTTGAATTCGAGCGCCATATGGCAGGCTGCGAGCAGTGTCAGCGGGACTACTCGCAACAGCGCCAGGTGAGTGTGCAGCTAAGGCAGGCGGATTTGCGTTTTGAGGCGCCCGCGGAACTGGCTAAGCGTATCAAGGCCGCGTTGCCGGGACGGCCATCGCTCTGGCAACGACTGGTTGAGCGATTCGGTTCGCGCAGTGGCGGCGGGGCATTGGGCTGGGCGCCGGTCGGCGCGATGGTGATGAGTGTGGTCGCGTTGACGTGGAGCGCAGGGTTGTTCCTTTCGGTGCCGTCGGGCGAGACGCGTCTGAGTCAGGAACTCGTGGACAACCATATCCGCTCGTTGCAGTTCAATCATCTGTCTGATGTGATTTCAACCGACCGGCACACGGTCAAGCCGTGGTTTGACGGCAAGCTGGACTTTGCGCCGCCAGTGGTCGATCTGGCGCAGCAGGGATATCCGCTGGTCGGTGGGCGGCTGGATTACTTGAATGGGCGGCCGGTGGCCGTGATGGTGTACCGGTACAAGCTGCATCCGATCAATCTCTATGTATGGCCGGGCGACGACGCGGGCGCCATGCCTCATATCTACCAGCGGCAGGGCTATCACCTCGCGCACTGGAGTACTGGAGGAATGAATTACTGGGCAATTACCGATGCCGGGGACATGGAACTGAACGGCTTCATCTCGGACCTGCGAGCGCATCCCGCTTCCTAGCCGGCACAACGCGGCACGCGCACTGTGGACTATCCGGGTGACGCTCATGCATCGTCATTCGCCAGCGTGCCGCGCAATGTCGAGAAGGGTTGTCAGGCCTGGGGCATCTGGGACGCCTTGGACAGCACGCGGACAGGCACCGGGTCGTCGCGCCCCTTCAGTTGTGCATCAAGTCGCGGCAGGTCTGCCGCCGAAACACCGGCACGCTGGAATACCTGTTCGGAGACGATAGCATCGCAACCGAGTTCTTTTGTCAGTTCCTCGAGTCTTGAAGCCACGTTCAGTGGGTCGCCAATTGCCGTGAATGTCGCGTGTTCGCGAAAGCCGATCTCACCCATTACCGCTTTACCACAATGCAATCCAATGCCAAACCGTATGGGTGTTTGCAATTGCTGCTCGAGCACAGCGTTGAGCTGATCAATGTTGGCTGCCACCAACGGCACCGCACGGAGCGCCTGGCGACAAGCAATGGCTGGCTCGCAGTGTAAGCCGAAGATCGCGAGCACGGCGTCCCCCATGAACTGATTCGGCATTCCGCCCGCCTGGACCACCGCGGCACAGACAGCGCTCAGGAAGCGGCTGACTACGAATATGCTGTCGAACGGTAGTTGTGCCGCAGCAAGCTGTGTGGAGCCCCGCATGTCCACGAACATGAACGCCGCGAAGCGCTCTTGCGGCGTGACGTCCTGCTGACGCTGCGGCAGGAAAGCCGTGGACGCGGCCGGCGGGACGAGGGGCCACACTGAGAGATCGTGGATTGGCCGTAGCTGGCAAGCGAGCCGCACTGTCTGCGAGTCAGCTCCCAGTCGCTCCAGGACGCGCCGCTCCGCCGCGGATGGCGTGGGCAGCGGCAGATCGCTGAGCACACGTACTCTGCACAACGTGCATCGGGCACGGCCACCGCATGTGCTGGCATGGGGAATGCCGGCCATCCGACTGGCTTCCAGCACCGAAAATCCGAGCGGCGTGAATACCTTGCGCCCGTCCGGATACAAGATGCAGAGTCGTCCGCGCCGGCGCTCCCGGACTGTGCGCAGCAGCCGCGCTCCAAATACCAATAGCAGCGCGCCACCATCGAAAAGCAAAAAGTCGCTGCGCAGATCGGCGAGCCAGAGATTTTGCAATCCTGTCCCGACAATCGTCGATCGGGTCGCTGCTGCGCGCCAGACGGGATCCTGAGCGAGTGCGATCACTTCGCGTCCGCCTTGCAGGAAGCCTAGCAGGGCGAGTACCGGGAGCAGTACGGCGATGCTCAGTAGCACGCTCCGCCACGCCCCAAACCACGGCTTCAACCGCAACCAATACCAGACACCAAAACACCCATGCGACCAGGCGACCACCAGCAGCATCAGTTGCACCTGGCCGAAGAACGGCGAAGTGATCCAGAACGAGTACAACAATTGCGCGTATCCCTTGTTCAGGCCGAACGCGGCAAATGCGACCCGCGTATTGACGAGATGGTTCGCCAGCAACGGCGGAATACACAATCCGAGGACGAGTTGCGCTGCCTCACCCCGATTCCAGTGCACAGAGCGCCGCTCATACAGAGCCCACAGACCCAGGAAGAAATGTGTCACCAGTGCGCTGTACAGCACACCCGTTCCAAGCCATCCCTGCCAGATGAACTTCTGCACGAGCAGACCACGCTCCAGCCACGCAAGTGAGATGTTGCCCAGCGAGTGATTCAGGAGATGCGTCCCGACATAGGTAAACAGTACCAATCCGCTAGCGAGCCGAACTGATCGCACCCCCGTCGGTCGCAATCTATGAAAACTGGGAAAGCGCGACATATTCCGCTTTTAACCCTCTCGATCAGGTGCAATTCGTTGAGTGTCAATTCGGGGACAGCCCGAGGTTGTGGCGGCGCGTGTCTAGTCATGCATCCAACGTCTTGCCGCCGACGTCCTGCTTGTCGCATGCGTAGTACGGCAGCTACCGAGTGGCGAGAACCGCCCTGCCATACTGTGAGCATTGCACAGCTTTTCTCATGCGTGGCAGTCGGACTGTCGTACACACTCCGGATTACCTTTCGAGCTCGCCTTGGAGTGACATACTGCCTCGGCAAATCGCTGCAACACCGATAATGAACCGCAAACGCTCCGGTATTCCTCTTGGCCGATCTTGCCGTCGAGGATAACTGACATTCCCGATGCTCGGGCTATGCCGCTGATGTCCTATTCGCCCCTTTTTTTCGTGCGTTCTTGTTTGCAGGACTGTCGGTTGGGTTCAGATATTCCTGGATTCGAACGGCTGCCGGGCATGCATCGATGATGCTCGAATGAAAGGCAGCCGATCAGCGATACGGACTCAAGAACCCCTGTAGAAGACACTCGCCATGCTGCCCAGTTTCGTATGGCTCCAGAGTAGGCCAACGGTACCGTCGACAACGGCAACTTCGTATCGGTACAGCAGAAAACGTGTGCACGGCAAGTGAAGGATCATGGTCATCTGCATTGTCCACGAGCTTGCACTTCGACGAATTTTCCTCGTCGTGCCATGCCCGGCAAGCTGACACGGCACACGAGAGGTTGGCACGCGGTGCGTATGAAACTGCTTCTGACGAGGCTCTGTGACGTGTGGCTCACGAGCCGAAATAAACATTGCAGAAGCTAGCAGGTCCGACACAGGTCGACGGATCCGGGGGAGTCATTTTTTGTTTGATGCGGCCGGAATCGCTTGCGCCGTTCATTTCGGCGCCCATGCCACTGTCGCTTTTTTGCTGCTGGGGGGTGGCGGCTTGCTGTTCAGCGTCTTGCGCGGCCACTTTCGCCTCCGCAGCTTGAATATCCGCAGGATAGGTTGAGTCGTCGTTAGCCGACGGATTGTATCCAGCCTGTTCGATCCTGATGAGGTCGGCACGTACCTGCGCTCGGGTGAGTGGAGCGGACGTGGACTGCGCAAAAGTCACTGAAGAGCTGACGAGCGCGGTGAGCGTCAACGCCAGCAAGGCGAGCTTTTTCATGATCTTGACTCCTTCCAACAAGGGACCCGGTTTGCCGGGGAACTGGTGAAGAACGTTGCCGCGTGGCTCAGGATCCGGAATAAATAGTGCAGAAGCTGACAGGTCCAACGCAGGCTGACAGAGATGAAGGAGGTGTCTCCCGTTTGATGCGGCCGGCATTGCTTGTGCCTGTTGTTGCGACACCCATTCCACTGTCGCTGTTTTGCTGCTTGAGCCGAGCGACTTGCCGTTCAAAGATCGGCGCAACGTCGGGGTACGACGTGTCGCTCACGAAATTCAGACCATTGCGTTCGGCTGCAATCAACTCCTGCCGTACCTGCGCTCGGGTCTTTTCCTGAGCGTGAGCATTGATCGAAATACCCGCTGCTGCGGCGAGAATCAGGGCGATACTCATAGTTCGCTTATTCATTTCGGACTCCGATTTAACGTTATGAAAGTTGCGGGTTCGTATCATGAAGCGCCGGGAGAAATTAACCGGCTTCTCTTTTCTCTGTTCACTTCAATGTGAGGGGCCAGAAACGCCGTAGTCGTCATTGGCGTGCTCACACCACGGTATACCGGGAGCGGGTGCCTCTTATTCCCAAAGTTGCCAACGACGCAGGTCAAAATGAAGCAGTTGGCGATCGGGTCGTCTGGCAAGTTGCTGGAGCAGATCAACGGCACTGGTCACTCCATCCTCTGCCACACATTCGTCCCAGCCGCATGGTATGGAGGCGACGTTCAACGTCAGCGAAGTGACGTCCTCTGATCAGTTCGATTCAAAGTGTCGGCGCGTACGTATAAAAAGAAGAACGCTTGTGGCACCAATTTCGTGCGCAGAATTCAGCATATCGTTGGGATGAACAGGCCGACTCGGCGGTATTTTAGTCAGACAACAGGAGACCGGAGGGATACGCGGATGGACGACGATGGGAGGAGAGCCAGGAAGGGTCAGGGGGAGTCGTAGCGGGATCTCGTTGGCGTTCTCAATGCGATCGAGGAATCGGGTTCATCCGTGGCCAAGGGATGGAACTGCCGTTTTCAGCAAACACTGGATATAAGGTGCGAGGGAGTGCCTCCCGCGAAGTTTCCGTAGATCAAATTTCCATGCGCGCAGCAACTTCGTCGCGTTCAATGAACGTGTGTTTCAACGGAGGGATATGTGCAATCGGCAAGAGCGCAAACGTCAGGACCCGCCTGCGGTGCGGCGTGTCAGTCAGCAAACGCAAAAGTACGTCAGGTCGATGAAGATCAGCAATTCCATCAAACTAAAAGACCTGACCGGATGTGCGCTCGCCAGTCTGCGCACGTAACCGGCGAACGGCACTGTCCGAGAAATCCAAGCGGATCAGTACCTCCTCCTTGACAGGATAGATCGTGTCCGCGAAAGCGGGTCATCTCCATCATCGGCATTTCACGAAAGCACTGGCGGTAGTGGCCATCACGGCACAATCTATCAGTTGGCTGGACTGGATGATTCGTCAATTTCGACGGCGATGAAGATAGGGTTATGCCGGGAACGGAGGGCCACCCGATCCAGCACATGTGGATCAAATTCCCATGCGTTCGGCAACCCCGTCCTGGTCTACGAACTTGTGTTTCATGGCTGCGGCAATATGCGAAACCAGCAAGAGAGCAAGCGTGAGTACCAACGCGCGGTGCAACGTGTCGGTCAACAATCGCAAGGGCTCGTCGCGACCGATGAAGACTGGCAAATTCACCAAACCAAAGAAGCTTACCGCATGCGCGCCTGCTAAGCGGTGCACGTAACCTGCCAGAGGCACAAGGAACAGTAGCAGATACAACACCCAATGCAGTACGTTCGCAGATTGGGCTTGCCACTTCGGAATGCTGGAAGGGAGTGATGGCGGTGTATGTGTCAGGCGCCATAGTAGACGCGGTACCGTTAGCATGAAGATCAGGCTGCCGATCGATGCGTGATAGAACAAGATGCTGTTGAAGCGCGTCGAGTTGTGCGGGAATGTGTCCATATAGAGTCCGATCGACAAGTTCAACAGGATCAATACCGCAATGGACCAGTGCATGACGACGGCAAATCGTCCGTAAGCGCGATTGATGGTACGGGACATGAGAGCCTCACTATTTTGAGAATAATGCGATGGGGGAATCTCGCTCACCAGATCAGTTTGTAACGTGAACTGCGATGCGACGAACGGGAGACTGGCTTTGTGGCGTATTTATTCCCACCGATCATCTCGAAGTGGCTGAACTGCTGCGGGCGCGGTGGTGCGCTCCGTGCCGGAGTTTACGCTGGCGATCACGAGAACTTCGGGTTCTGAAGATGATGCTCGAACGACGCATGTACACCGGTAGGTTGTTGGTCTCCAGATGCTTGGTCGTCACGACTGCGCGTAAGTACCTGCCACGGAGTCAGAGCGCGTAAGGCGCGTCACTGCCGCGAACCGGTCGTGAGTGGACACGGTCGGAGGCAGGCGGCAGTAGGGAGAATGCAGTGTCGCCGCAGAGCACGTGGCATAGCTGTATAACTCGGCGGCGATTCAGGAATCGTAGCCTGTACCGGGATTCCTGTTGTCATACAGAAAGGAATCCTCGCAAGGGCAGGAAAGGCGATGCGAATGGCAGCTTGCATCCCCGGCGCGGTCGTGTAGTCGGTCCATACCCGCATACCAGGCGACGCTCGAGGAAGCTCGTGGCTTGACGTTGCACGTGGGAATACCAAAGCGCGCAGTGCACAACCGGTAGTGCGGAATAAAAGGCGTGCACCGATGGTCATCTAACGGTCGGGCACGGCTCGTGATGCTTTGACAATTCGAGTTCAACATGAATGAACAGACTAATGTAAGGCGTTTTGAAAGCTTGGTAATGCCTCATATGAATTCCGCATGCGGTGGCGCCAGATGGTTGACCCACAACGACCAGGATGCACAGAACGTCGTTCAGAGGACGTATGTCATGGCATTCAGGTTTATCGATGGGTTTCAGGGTGTTGATGCACGTGCCTGGTTGCTGAGCATCGTCCGCAGTATCGGATCATTGGCAATCCATGCGGTCATCGACGACCTTCGAAGCGGCCGACTTATCAGGGTTTTTCCGGAATATCACCAGAGGATGCTTGGCGTTTATGCAATGTATGTGTCGAGGCAGTTCGTGGACGCGAAGATCAGGACGTTTCTTGATCAATTGAGTATGACGTTTTCACTTGTACCAGGAGCTGACGAGATGGAACTGGATTCGATTCAAGTGCAAGGCAGTGATGCCTGTCGGCCGGATTTCGAGGGAACCATTCAAGCGCAATACCGAACGCAGCACTCCAGCGTTCACCAATCTGCAGTTTCCGTTTCGCTTTCGTCGAGGAGAAGATAATGAAGACGCGTTTCATGATCGTTGTTGCAGGGTTCGTTGCGCTTTCATCTGCTATGTGCGATGCGCAATCCGATACGCCTGCCCCGCAAACGACTCAATCGGCAATGTCGCCTCACGCAGCAAAGAAGGCCGAGCGCGCAGCGAACCGCGCGTTCGCAAAGACGGTCCGTCAGGCAATTTTTAGGGCGCGTGGTATCGGCGGCGCGGCAATCACTGTATTTGCCAAGGCAAAGACGGGCGAAGTTACACTGACCGGATTGATAACGGACGAGTCGCAAGAGAAAGTCGCCGTGGACGCGGCTCGCCAGGTATCCGGCGTGACGTCGGTGACGAGCCAACTCGAGTTGCGATTGGAAGCGGGGCAATGATACAGAGCGTTCAAATTTCTATGAGCTTCGACGGACGACGACCGATGCCATGCTATGGCAAGGGTGCAGATCGGCATGACTTGCGCCCTGCTCATTGAAGAGTGCGGCAAGGCGGCGCTGCGCGCAGTTTTCAGATGGGACTGCGCGCGCGTTGCCAAAATCGCCTTGTGAATGCAGTCTTTCCCCTCGTATGGTCAGCGATTGTCGAGGCAATTGCTTCCTGGGTTTTATCGATCAGAACGGCGGTTCCTGGCTCAGGCTGGATTCCTGGGGTTGGTAAAGCACATTGACTTCATCTGATCCAGTGAACGGGTGCGACGCATGCTCCGGCATGATCGATGCGCTGCGCGTGTATCTGCGCGATGCCGGTGGTGTGCACGTGCGTCTTGCGAAGGACCGTCGCGCGGATTGCTGTCAGGCGTTTCATTTTGTGTGGTCCGCCTCAAGTCGGCGAGTGTGGATTCGGCGTTGGCCCGTTGCCGCGTCGCATGGTTGTGGGCGACAAACCATTGCACCGACCAATCCCGCCAAAATGGGCGATGATGACGCGGAGCGCTGACGGCGTCATCGCCGAAACGGTCGAGGAGCGGCAGTTGCCCGTCTCTGCTTACTGGCAACGGATCCGCGACACCTGGGCAGGTGTGCCGGATCGACTGGCGTGCTGGAAGCACCACGGCGCTTCCTGTATTCTGTGGGCCGCTTAATGGCTGCATCGTGATGACCATGGATCTCGACAAAATCGACGCTCGCATTCTCGACCTCGTACAACGTAACAATCGCTTGACGAGCGAAGAGCTTGGGGAAAAGGTCGGGTTGTCTGCGACAGGGGTCCAGCGTCGCCTGAAGCGGTTGCGATCGGACGGGGTGATCGAAGCGGACGTATCCATCGTGTCGCCCAAGGCGATCGGCCGGAACGTGACGATGCTGGTGCTCGTTTCTTTGGAGCGCGAACGGGCCGATATAGTCGATCGTTTCAAGCAGGCAATCTGCAACACGACAGAAGTGATGAGCGGCTTCTACGTTACCGGAGATGCGGACTTCGTCCTGGTGTTGACGGCGAACAATATGGAAGACTACGAGCTCTTCACCCGACGGTTTTTCTACGAAAACCCGGACATAAAGTCGTTCAAGACGATGGTCGTGATGGATCGAGTTAAAGCAGGCTTTACTCTGCCGATGCCTTCACTTGCGCCGGACTGAAAGATGCGCCGCCACGCAGAGGCGAGGCGGCGCGACGGAACCGGCGAAACCGGGATCGATTGATCTCGGGTATGACAGCGCGGTGCAAATATTCAGACGCTATCCTGACCTTGGATCCTCAGTTTTACGTGTTGGCTCGTCGAGGGTTTCGCACGTCGCTTGGCGACGCGCCAACCGAATGCCAGGCCGATGGCGAGTACGGGGATCAACGCGATCGTCATCGTGCCGTCGGGATAGTCGAACGCCATCAAGACCAGCACGGCCGCAAGGAATGCCAGGGTCATCCACGAAGTGAACGGTGCGCCGGGCATGCGGAATGAGACGCCGGAAAGCTCCCCACGATTGACGGCGCGTCGGAACAGGATCTGACACACCACGATCGAGGCCCAGGTCGTGAGGACGCCGATGGACGCGATGTTGAGGACGATTTCGAACGCCTGCGCCGGGACGATATAGTTCAGAGGAATGCCGATCGCGATGAGCCCGACTGTCATCACGATGCCGCCGTAAGGCACGCCTTTGGTGCTCATTCTCGCGACGAAACGAGGCGCGGATCCGCCCATTGCCAGAGACCGCAGAACCCGACCGGTCGAGTACAAGCCGGAGTTCAGGCTCGATAGTGCCGCAGTGAGCACGACCACATTCATCATGCTATCGGCATACGGCACGCCGAGTTTGCTGAAGAACGTGACGAACGGGCTCTCATGCGCGTTGTAGGCAGTCCAGGGCAGAAGGGTGACGAGCAGCACAACTGATCCGACATAAAAGAGCGCGATCCGCCACATCACGCTGTTGATCGCCTTGGGGAGAACCTTGCGAGGATCTTCTGTCTCACCGGCTGCGACGCCGACCAGTTCGATACTGGCATAGGCGAACACGACACCCTGAACAATCAATACGGCCGGCACAATGCCATGAGGGAAAATGCCACCGTTCCCGGCGATGAGGTTGAGCCCGGGTGCATGTCCACCGACAGGATGGCCGCTTGCGAGAAAGACGGTTCCAACGACAAGAAACAGGACGATTGCGCTAACCTTGATGATGGAGAACCAGAATTCCATCTCACCGAACACTTTTACGCCGATCATGTTCGTGATGGACACAAAAGTAAGCGCTGCCAGGGCAATTGACCACTGAGGGACGTCTGAAAAGACCGACCAGTATTTGACGTATATCGCGATGGCAGTAATGTCCGCAATTCCGGTGGCCGCCCAGATCACGTAGTACATCCAGCCGGCAACGAATGACGCATGCTCGCCCATGAACTCGCGAGTGTAGGACGCGAAGCTTCCGGTGGTCGGCCGATACATGACCAGTTCCCCGAGTGCACGCATGATGAAGAAGGCGAACACTCCGCAAACGAGATAGACCACTGCCAGAGCGGGGCCGGCGCTTTGCAGGCGGCCGCCGGCACCCAGGAACAACCCGGTACCGATTGCCCCGCCCATCGCTATCATCTGGATGTGTCTAGGCTTCAGCTTCTTTTCGTAACCGGTTTCGTGTGAACTGAACCAGTCGTCTTTGATCGAGTAATTGTCGATGACAGGATTCGGGTGATCAAGCTCGCTCCTTGTCTCATCTCTCATTAAATGCCTCCTGTTGCTTCTATAAAATTGAATTTGTTCTGATGCGAACTCGATTCGGTTCGCTTGAAGTGTGAGACTTCCGCAACTGTGAGAACAGAAGCCAGGAATCTTGTCGACGGCCGCTTTTCGCCCGCGGGTATCAGAGATTCGATGAACCGTGAGGACGTGAGATGGCGCGCGAGCCGATGCCGGCGGCTCGCGGTATAAAAGAAAACTCCTCCACATCACGAGATGTAAAGGAGCTTTTCCGTCAGTGGGATTTAGACGTGCGTCGACTCTTTGGCCAGTTCGTTTGCAATCTGCCCGACGGCCTGACGCGCAATGCCAACGATGTCGTCGATCTCCGACTTGGTAATCGTGAGCGGGGGAGCAAAGCCGAGGATGTCGCCGTGCGGCATCGCACGAGCAATCAGACCGCGGTCGCGCGCCGCCTTCGACACGCGTGCGCCGACCTTAAGTTGCGCATCGAAGCGTTGCTTCGTCGCCGGGGCGGCGACGAATTCCACCGCAGCCATGAGGCCGACACCACGCACTTCGCCGACAATCGGCGAATCGCTGAACGCTTCCTTCAGCGCTGTCTGGAAATACTCGCCGACGGTCGCGGCATTGCCGGGGATGTCCTCGCGTTCGACGATATCGAGCACCGCATTCGCGGCTGCGATGCCGATCGGATGGCCCGAATACGTATAGCCATGCGAGAACGCGCCAACCTTCTGTGCACCTGCGTCGAGCACGTCGTAGACTTTCTCGCCGACGATACATGCCGACAGCGGTGCGTACGCCGATGTGAGGCCCTTCGCGACAGTGATGAGGTCCGGCTCGATCCCGTACTTCTGCGAACCGAACATCGCGCCGGTGCGACCGAAGCCCGTGATGACCTCGTCTGCGATCAGCAGCACGTCATACTTTGCGAGAACCTGCTGGATGGCCGTCCAATAGCCCTCCGGCGGCGGGGTGATGCCACCCGTGCCCAGGACGGGTTCAGCGATGAACGCGCCAACCGTTTCCGGGCCTTCACGAAGAATCAGTTCTTCCAGTTCGCGAGCACGGCGCGCCGAGAATTCGAGCTCCATTTCGCCCGGATTGGCACCCCAGTAATGATGGGGCACACCGGTACGGAGAATGCCGGAGACCGGCAGGTCCATGTAGTCGTGGTAAAAGCTCATGCCCGTCATCGAGCCGGACACGACCGAGCAGCCGTGATATCCGCGGTCGCGCGCGATGATCTTCTTCTTCTTCGGCAGCCCGCGAAGATTGTTGTAGTACCACACCAGCTTCGCCTGCGTTTCGTTGGCGTCGGAGCCGGAAAGGCCGTAGAACACCTTGCTCATCTTGCCCGGCGCCATCTTGACGAGGCGGTCGGACAGTTTGGCAAGCTCTTCGGTCGTATGTGCGGCGTAGGTGTGGTAGTAGGCAAGCTTGTACGCTTGCCGGGCAATTGCCTCGGCAACTTCGTCGCGACCGTATCCGACGTTGACGCAGTAGAGACCCGCAAATCCGTCGATGTATTCGCGGCCTTCGGCGTCACGAATGCGAATCCCCTTGCCGCCTTCAACGATCGTGGGATCCCCGGCCTTGCCGGCAGCGAAGTCGTGAAGTTGCGTGAACGGATGAAGGACCGAATTGCGATCCATCTCCGAAATTTTCTTGATATCCATAACTATCTCCTTAGTCCTTCAAGTTGCCGAAGCAGGTGTACTTCTGCTCCATGTAGTCGGCCAACCCGTAGCGCGATCCTTCGCGCCCGAGGCCAGATTGCTTCCACCCGCCAAACGGAATCGGCGCCCCCGTGAATTTCGGTGTATTGATTGCCACCATGCCGTACTCGAGTCGGTCGGACATTCGCATCGCTCGATTCAGGCTGGTCGTGTAGACATAGGCGGCGAGCCCGTACTCGGAATGGTTTGCACGTTGCAGTACCTCGGCTTCGGTGTCGAACGGCAGGATTGCCGCTACCGGGCCGAACGTTTCTTCCTTTGCGATATCCATGTCGTCCGCAACGTCGGCGAGAACCGTCGGAGGAACGAACTGGTGCCCTAGCGGAGAAGAGCCGCCACCCGCGACAATGCGGGCGCCCGCACTGACTGCCTGTCCGATCTGGTCGCGACATTTCGCGGACACGGTCGGACGAGTCATCGGGCCGATGTCGGAGGCGGGGTCGAGTCCATGGCCGACCGTCAACTCGCGGGTAGCGGCCGAGAACGCCTGGACGAACTGATCGTAGACGGGGCGCTGAACATAGATCCGGTTCGCCGCGAGGCAATCCTGACCGGACGTCGCAAACTTCGCATCGATGCAGCCCTTCACCGCGGCGCCGATGGATGCGTCATCAAAGACGATGAACGGTGCGTGGCCGCCCAGTTCCATCGAAACCTTCTTGACCGTTTCTGCCGATTGACGCAGCAGAATTCGTCCCACGTTGGTCGAGCCCGTGAAGCTGAAGGCGCGGATTTCTGGCGCTTCGAGGAGACGCTTGGACATGTCGGAGGCGTCGCCATTGAGGACTTGAAACACGCCCGCCGGCACGTCCGCTTCGTCAGCCAGCCTGGCGATGGCCAATGCGCACAGCGGCGTTTCCGGTGCCGGCTTGACGATCATCGGGCAACCTGCGGCGAGTGCGGCGCCTGCCTTCCGCGTAATCATCGCGATCGGAAAGTTCCACGGCGTGACCGCTGCCGTCACCCCGATCGGCTGCCAAGTTACCGTCAGCCGACTACCCACGAGATGACTCGGAATCGTCTCGCCATAGGTGCGTTCGCCTTCTGCCGCGAACCAGTCGAGAAAATTCGCGGCATACTCGATCTCTCCACGCGATTCCTTGATCGGCTTGCCTTGCTCCGACGTCATGATGGTCGAAAGGTCTTCGGAATTGCTGCGCAGAAGGGCGGCCCACTTGCGAAGAATCGCGCCACGTGCGGTCGGAACCAGGTCGCGCCAGCCATCAAACGCAGCTTGCGCCGCGGCGATGGCAGCGTCGACTGCGTCGACAGGCAACAGATCCACCTGAGCGATGATCTCGCTGGTGGCCGGATCAATAACGTTCAGCTTCGATTGACCCGTTTTCCACGAACCGTTTACGTAGGACCGGTGCTCCACCAGGTCCGGGCGGCTCAGCGAAGCCAGGGCATTTCTTGCCAACTCTTTCACGACGTGTCTCCATAAGCTCGTCAAACGATGTATGCATCGTAGCGTCGGTGTGTCGCCGAAAAAGCGCATTTGATTTAATCGCGACGCTGAATTCCGGCGATGTTCCTGCCGTCATGCAGCTTTTCACCACGGCGGGGCGGCGGCGGCGCTTTCCGCTCGAAGTGGTTGGCTGACATCCGTTTTTTCGTACGATTCGCGTCCTCCGGCTAGGCGTGCACGGCGCCGTGCCAGTCAAACTTCCGACAATTTTCTCGAAATCGAGCGGCCGCAGAATTTGTGCGTGTTGCTAGGAAATTTGCAGCTTCTCTGCGCGGCGTAGCGATCAAATGCGGTATTGCGCTTTTATTGCCGATGGACACTCTCTCCATTCGATATCAACTCGATCAAGGGAGACGAAGAAGTGAGGGTGGTTCCTCGCGTCGCCAAACCGTTCAGTTTGGTGTCTCGTTCCGATGGCACTTCACTGCAGTGCCGTTTCAATCAAACCGGCCGACGACACGTGGTCCGGGAATTCAACGAGCAAGAATGAGCGCAGCATCGCCGCTTACTGTCGAGGAACTGACACCCGAGTCGTTTTCGCCGTTTGGCTGGGTGTTGGGAAAAGCAATGGATTCGACTGCCGACGTGCCTTTCTTCAAAGACGCGACGATGTCGATGTGGCGGGAGCATCTGTTCGATACGGGAGCGCCGCACGAGACGGAAATCGTCTGGAGCAACTTCAGCGATGACGGCGCGATCGTGCGCACTATGGAGACGCGCTTGCTGACTCAGCAGGCGGTGGTGCCGCTGACTGGACCGCTGATCCAGATCGTCGCTACGAGCAATGACGCCGGCGGGCCCGACATCGATTCAATCAGGGCTTTTGAAATTCCAATCGGCAAGGGAACCTGTGTGCGCCCGGGATGCTGGCACGCAATCCGCGTGTCGGAAGGGGAGGTCATGGCCTTTCTGCTTTCTCGGCAATCGACCACCTTCGATTGGATGGTTCATCTTCACACGGGGTGTCCGGCAGCCGAAAGCTTGATGAAGCCGATTGAGCCGCGGCAGGTCATGTCGCGGACGAGTGAAACAAGGAAGGTGTCCAGGTGGCGTAGATATTTCGAGGCCGCGTAAATATTGTCGCCAATATAAAAAATATCAGTTGTGAGTTGGTCGTTTGATTTTGATTGCGTTCAGATCAAACGCCTTCAATTGGGTGATGCAGTGATGCCTGCCTTGTATGTGCGTCGGCAACGCTGTTTCTTGGTTAGTCAGGTTAATAACGGGTGGTAATTATGCGCAAAATCGAATCCATTTCGTGCGTCATGGCACTTTCGCTGGCGTCGTCCGCCATCGCAGCGATTTATTCGTCACCGGCGCTGGCCGATGAAACCGTAGTGATTGGCCACGTCGCTCCCTTGACCGGGCCGGTCGCTCAGTTGGGCAAGGATAACGAGAACGGTGCGAGGCTCGCGGTCGAGGAGATCAATGCGAAAGGTCTCGTCATCGGAGGCAAGAAGGTCATCCTGAAGCTCGACAGCGAAGACGACGGTGCAGACCCGAGAACGGCGACTCAGGTGGCGCAGAAACTCGTCGACGAAAAGGTCGTGGCGGTCGTCGGCCACATGGAGTCCGGTACGACCATTCCGGCATCGAAAATCTACAGCGATGCCGGAATCACGATGATTACGCCGTCGGCGACCAATCCTGCGCTGACGCGACAGGGCTTCAAGGACGTCTTCCGCCTGGTGGCGACCGACGCGCAACAAGGTCCCGCGCTGGCAAACTATGCAAGCAAGGCGTTGAATATCAAGACGGTCGCGATCGTAGACGATGCGACGGCGTATGGCCAGGGCTTGGCTGACGAGTTCGAGAAGGCCGCTAAAGGTCTCGGTATCGCCGTGCTGTCTAGAGACGCAACCAACGATAAGGCCGTCGATTTTCGCTCGATTCTGACGAAGATCAAGGGTGAGAAACCTGATGCAATCATGTTCGGCGGACTCGACGCAACGGGCGGGCCGTTCACGAAACAGTCGGCGCAACTGGGGTTGAGCGCGACGATTCTTTCCGGCGACGGCGTATGCTCCGACCGGCTGGGCGCACTGGCAGGGAGCGCGGTTGACCGCGTCGTGTGCTCTCAACCGGGCACGGCGCCTGAGAAGATGCCGGGCGGCGGTGCGTTCAAGGCCAAGTATCAAAAGCGCTTTGGGCACGGCATGGAGATCTACGCACCGTTCACGTACGACGCCGTGTATATGATCGTTGACGCGATGCGTCGCGCGAATTCGACCGACGCTGCCAAGATTACGAGTGCGATGCCGGCCACGGATTACCAGGGTGTCACGGGGCAAATCAGGTTCGATGCGAAGGGAGACCTTCGGAACGGCGTGATCTCGATCTTCCGGTATCAAGGCGGAAAGAAGACGTTCGCCGATCAAGTGACGATGTAAGTGGTCCTGTCCGCGAGGGGGGAGGGACGCACTCCCGGACATTGGTTGTCAATCCTGAAGCATGGCATGAGGAGGGGGCGTTCGCGCAGTCGGTTTTTCGGTGGCGAATATCGAGGCGACGAATGAATTCTTATGAGGGTTTATCAATGAGCGAGATCTCTGGCGGCGCCGGATTTCCAAAACTTCGGAAGTATTTCGATCGCACGGAATATTTGGCTCGCTTGGCAAAAGTGCGCGCCGCGATGGCCGCGATTGGCATGGACTTGCTGATCGTTGCCGACCCCGCCAACATCGGTTGGCTCTCGGGGTACGACGGCTATTCGTTCTACAACCATCAGTGTGTGGTTGTGTCGATGGATAGCGAACCCGTCTGGTTCGGTCGAGGGATCGATCTGAACGGCGCCAAAGCGACCACCTACATGACCGATTCTTCACTGGTCGCGTATCCGGAGGAGTATGTCCAGCGTGACTTGCATCCGATGGAATACTTTGCCCGAGAGGTGATTGCGAAGCGTCAGTGGGAAGGTTTGGCTGTTGGGCTTGAAATGGACAGCTTTTACTTTTCCGCGGCCTCGCTGGCGGCGCTGCAGCAGAATCTTCCGAGGAATACATGGCTGGACGCGACGGGACTGGTTAACCGTCAACGGGCGGTCAAGTCGGAAACGGAGCTCGAATACATGCGGATCGGCGGGCGCATCCTGGAGAAGATGTACGCTCGAATCCTCGATTTGATCGAACCGGGGGTGCGCAAGAACGATCTGGTCGCCGAAATTTATGCGACGGCGATTCGCGGGGTCGACGATTTCGGTGGAGACTATCCGTCGATTGTGCCGCTCGTGCCGACCGGAATCGAAGCTGCCACTCCGCACTTGACGTGGGACGATGCGAAGTTCGAGCGCGGTGCAGGTACCTTCTTCGAAATTGCCGGGGTGTACAGGAGATACCACTGCCCGCTGTCGCGAACGGTCTATATCGGCCGGCCTCCGCAGAAATTCCTGGACGCAGAAAAGGCGGTGCTCGAAGGCATTGAGGCCGGGCTTGACGCAGCCAAGCCGGGGAATACGTGCGAGGACATCGCAAAAGCCTTCTTTGCCGTAATGAACCGGCATGGCATTCAGAAGGGCGGGCGCGTTGGATATCCGATCGGGATGAGCTATCCCCCGGACTGGGGCGAGCGCACGACGAGCCTGCGCGTCGGGGATAAAACAGTGCTGGAACCCGGCATGACCTTCCACTTCATGCCGGGCCTGTGGTTCGAGGACTGGGGGCTGGAAATTACCGAGAGCATCGTAATTACGCCGACAGGCTCGTCCTGTCTGTGCGATGTTCCGCGAAAGCTCTTCGTCAAGGACTGATTTATTCCGGGTTGACGCGTGCTTGGGGGAAGTCGATGGGGCTATTCACGCCCCATCGACTTCCCCCAGCATCGTGAGTCGACTGCTGTGCGAACGAGGGCCGCCCGGGCACCGTCGATGCAACGGTATCCAGGCACCTTGTGTTCGTTGAATAACGCTGCAAGCCGGAAGCGTGCCATTTCGCACAGCATTCAACTTACCGTCTACGGAGTCTCGATCTACCGTAAGACGCCGTACAAACGTTTGATCAAGGAGCAACCCGATGCGGGCTTCGCCAATTACCCCCACTGTGGATTTCAACGCCGATGGCGAGCAACATGGGTTCTTGAGGCTGCCGTACTCACGAGACGATTCCGCGTGGGGTGCAGTCATGATCCCGGTCACGGTCGTGAAGCGGGGCACAGGACCAACCGTCCTTCTCACGGGCGGTAACCATGGTGACGAATACGAAGGTCCGGTTGCGTTGGCAAAGCTGGCAAGCGAGCTTCAGGCGCGAGACGTTTGCGGGCGAGTCATTATCGTACCGTTCATGAACTATCCGGCATTTCGGGCTGGTACACGTACGTCGCCGATCGACGCGGGGAACCTGAACCGCAGTTTTCCCGGCAAGCCTGACGGCACGGTAACGGAGAAAATCGCCGACTACTTTCAGCGCTATTTGCTCCCGCTTGCCGATTACGTGCTCGATATTCATGCTGGCGGGCGCACGCTCGATTTCGTGCCTTTTGCAGCGATTCACGTGCTCGAAGACAAGGCGCAGCAGGCACGCTGCGAAGCCGCGATGCACGCATTCGGGGCCCCATATTCGATGCGGCTTCTTGAACTTGACAGTGTCGGGATGTTTGACACCGCAGTCGAAGAGGCCGGCAAGGTGTTCGTGTCGACAGAACTCGGCGGCGGCGGTGCATCGACTGCGAAAAGCGTGGCTATTGCCGACCGGGGCGTGCGTGGCTTTTTGCGCTGTGCGGGCGTTCTCGAGGGTGATGGGGAATCGGGTAAGGACATGCGCACGACGACACTCCTCGATATGCCGGACGGATCGTGTTACACGACCAGCGAGCACGACGGCCTGCTGGAGATGAGCCGCGACCTTGGCGATACGGTTGCGTGCGGTGACATCCTGGCTCGCATTTATCACACGGGTCGGACCGGCGTTCCGCCGGTGGAGTACCGGGCCGGGCGGGATGGGATCGTGGCGGCACGGCATTTTCCCGGACTCGTAAAGATCGGCGACACGATCGCGGTCGTTGCAGCCGTAGTCGAGCGCGACATGCCGGTGGGAGGTGTCCGATCAGGTGCTCAAGCGTAGCCTGAGCGCAAACCGCCGTTGAAAATCAGCACCCTGGCGCGAGCCGGCTGAAACGCTGCTCGACCACCTCGGTTCCCCAATGCGTGCCCGCGGACTCGCTGGTCAGCGTAAAGCCGAACGACTCGTACAGATGGCGCGCCGAATCGAGGCCCTTGAACGTCCACAGGTAAGTCTCGCGAAACCGCCGCTCATCGACGAAGCGCATGGCTTGCGTCATGAGTTGGCGCCCGATGCCCGACCCGCGCAACGCGTCGTTCACGATGAACCAGCGCAGATGCGCGACGCCGGTCGCCGTGTCTCCGTCGATTGCGAGCGACGCGAGCGTCCGCCCGTCTTCCTGGCAGAGCCAAAGCGCCTTGCCGTCGGCCGGCAGCGCGCCCGCGAACTCGGCAAGCTCGGTTGCGACGCGCTTTTCGAAAAAGGCGCCGAACCCCCAGTGCTCCGCATAGAAGCGCGCGTGGAGGCTCGCGATGTCGCCGATGCAGCCCGGTTGGTAGCCTTCGCGAATCTGCGGCGCATCGGGCGCCGTAGCGGGCGCCTTGGCGGCGTTGTCTTGCGCGAGCGCATCGGCATACAGTGCGAGCGAACGCAGCAGCGCCTGCTGGTCGGCCGGAATCATGCGACGCAGCGCATTCGACACCTGGTCCGTCGCGAACTGGTCGATTCGTTTCCGGAGCTTTTTGCCTTCGGCGGTGAGGGTCAGCTCGGTCGCGCGCGCATCCTCGCTCGACACGCGGCGCTCCACGATACCGGCGGCTTCGAGCCGCGCGAGTTGCCGGCTCGTGTTCGATTTGTCCAGGCGCAGGATATTGCCGAGATCCCTGGCGTTGATGCCGGGCGCCATCCCGATCTCGAGGATCGCGTGGACGGCCGATGGCGCCCAGTCGCTGTCGGCCAGCGTGGCGCGCATGAAGCCGAGCTCGCGAACCAGTTTGCGGGAGAAGTCGCGAAGCTCGAGGATGGTCGCTTCGCGAGGCTTGGCGGGAGCGTCGATGAGATCCATGGTGTCTGCCCGAAAAGGTTGCGTGTCGCAATCAATAATAGTTGCGGGTCGCAACTTGATCAAGGCGGATTTTCGGTGAAGCGGTGGCACCTGAGTCGCCTTCGGGGGGAGGCGTCGAAGCCGCTCAAGGGGCCTGAACGAGCCGGCAGTTTTGGGTCGTGCGTGGTATGACGCGGATGGCGGATGGCGGAGTGCCGTGACGTGGAGGCATACTTGGCGCATCTGGTCGACCTGCGGGCAGGGGGGGCGACCGATCGTCGATCCGGTTGCGCAACCGCGGGCCATTAACCGGACATGATGCATCGTTGTCGATCCAGGTCTACGGACCACGGAGACCACCATGAACAAGCTGTTGCCGATGACGATTGCGTTGCTTGCCGGATGCGGCATCAGTGGCGGATCGCTCCACGCTGCCGGCAGCATGGATGCGCCACCCTGCAGCGCGGCGCATGCGGCGGACCAGGGCGGGAACGCCCCGACGCCGGGCACGTCGGTCCGCAGCTTTTCGACCGCCGGTTGCTCGGGCGCGGTGTTGCAGGGTGAGCGGGCCACCGCGACGGTCGACGGAGATCGGGTCGAACTGCGGGACGGCACCGTTTATGTGAACGGCCGGTCGTACGGCGCCGTCACGCCCGCGCAGACGGTCGAATACGAGGCCGCGCACGACCGGCGCATATTGAAGGTCGACGGAAAAGTCCGCACGCCGCAGCGCTGAGCGTCGATTCCGGCTTTCGTCAGCCGCGACGCGTCACGCGTCACGTCGTTTCGGATAGCTGACTTCCATTCCCGCGCGCACGTCCTGCGGGATGCCGTACTGCGCGAGCGGGTAGCGCAGCCCGTTCCGCGACAGCGCTTCCATCCCCGCAATCGCCTGTTCCAGTGCGTCCGGCGCCAACCCCTTCAACACGACGGCGGGCGGCGCGCGCTACGCTTGTTCGACCAGCGTCAGCCGGCCGTCGCTGAGCCGCACTTCGCGCCCGACCCACGCCGCGTCGACGCGCGGCAGCACGGCCGACGGCTTGCGCAGTTCGCGCAGCAGCGTCGCGCCGTGCGACAGCCGGCCGCCCATCCGCGCGATCACGGCGCGCGCGGCCTGATACTGCGCGTGCCGGCCGGGGTCGAGCGTGTCTTCCAGCAGGATGTCGTGGCCGAGCACGCCCTGCGTGTCGCCCGGATAGATCATGAAGCCGGTCGCCTCGTCGGTGCCTTCGCTGCCGTCCTGCCAGAAACTGCCGTTGCGTTCGCGGCGCTCGGGATGGGGCGCGAACCACGCGTCGCGATCGGCGGCCGGCATCGCATGATGCAGGCGGAAGAACACGCGCATCAGGTTGTCGCGATACCACTCGCGCACCTGCAGATACCAGCCGCGCATGCCCGGTGCGCCGAGCGTGTGGAGCACGCGGACCGGCAGCGGCCAGTCGGGAAACGCCTGCAGCGGCAGGTCCGTGGCCGCCGGCCGCGCGGTGCCCGGATCGGTTTCCCACGGCAAGCGGTGCGGGCTGTCGTCGAGCCGGCCATATACGGTCGGCGGGCGCCCCCACAGTGCGCCGCCGCTGCTGGCGAGCGATGCCGCGATGCACAGGTTGCCCTGCACGACGAACACGTAGAAGCGCGTGAACCAGTCGGCCAGTTGCCGGCCGTCGGCGCGCTGCTCGACGAGCGTTGCGAGTTCCCGGTCGAAGCGCCGCAAGCCGCGCTCGAGCGTCGGCAGATGCCCGCGCGCGACGCGCAGCATGCGCCAGAACACCGGCAGCGAACGCAGCAGGCGCAGCGGTCGCCAGCGTAGCGGCGGCGTCGCGCCGCCGATCTCGCCGCTGTAGTTGCCGGCCGATACGCCCCAGTCGGCCAGTCGCGCCAGGAACAGGTCATTGTTGATGTACGACGCGCCGCCATAGAGCGCGGTGAACGGTTCGTTGTCGCGCAGCACGCGTGTATCCCAGCGCGCCATGATGGCCGGGATGCTGCCGGCCGCGCGGCGTTGCGCATACTCGACCAGCCGGCTCGGCTGCGGCGGCAGGATCTCGGCGATGTTGGCCGAGGTCAGGTGCCGGTGCCAGCCGTAGCTGCTGATCGGACGGTACTGCAGCAGCCACAGTCGCGTGCCATCCCATGCCCATTCGACATCGCCCGGCACGTAATGGAACGCGCGCAGCACGCGTTGCAGGAAGGTCCATAGTTGCGTCGCGCTCAACCCGTGCGCGGTCGGGAACGTGCCGCTCTGCCAAGGCTCGCCGAGCCGCGACAGGATCGCGCGCTGCGGGCTCGCCTGTCCGTCGGCGAGCGTTTCGAGGTGGCCCTGCACCCATTCGACTTCGACCGCGAGATGACGCACGAACGCGATGCCGGACAGCACGGGCGTGACGAAGCGCTGCACGACCGCTTCCTCGAGCCCGCCGTCGAGCAGCTCGGCCACGCGCGCGGCCGCCTGCGACGCCGGTACGCGCAGGAACGTCGTGTGCAGGCCGGCATTGGCCGCATCGGCCTGGTCTTCGCCATGACTCGACGAGCGGATCGCCCACTCGGCATCGGGCTGGCTCGCGAGAAAACCGGGCAGGCGCGGGTCGTCGGCGCGGGTCAGCGACAGCGCGGGCGGCACCGGCAGCCCGGCCATCGTGGCCAGCGTCAGGCGTCCGCCTTTCGTGTGCGCGACGAAGCCCATGTCGCCTGCTTCGAGCCACTGCGCGAAGGTTGCCGGCGCATCGATCCACGGATAGTGTCCCCAGCCAGCCTGCAGCGTGACGGTGAGATCGGCGCGCGCAAGGATGGCCGACCACGCAGCGGCCTGGCGCACGCCGAGCACGTTGTCCTGGTCGCCCCACACGAGTTCGATGCGATCGGTAACCCATTCGAGCAGCGGCAGCGCGGTATCGGCGCGCACGAGATCCCAGTGCGGCAGGAACGCGCGGCAGCGCGCGTAGCCGGCGCCCATGCGGCGGTACTGCGCGCGCGTCCAGGCCTGGTTCGAGAACTTGCGTGCGAACAGCGTCGGGTAGTGCGCGAGCAGCCAGTGGATGGTCTTGCGCAGCGGCTTCGGCGCCATCAGTTTTGGCAGGCGCCGTTCCCACAGGAATGCACCGACGGGCGCGAGCAGCACGCTGCGGCTGAAGTGGCCGGGGCGCCGCTGCAACGCGTGCAGCACCAGCAGCGCATTCACGCCGACCGCCATGATCGCGTGGCCCGGCTCGGTCGCGTCCAGCAGCGCTTGCGCGTAGGCGGCGAGGTCTTCGCACGGCGGCGCGGGGTTGTCGCCAAAACCCGGCAGCTCCAGCGGCACGGGTCGGTAGCGCCGGAAGTGGGGCAGTGCATCGTCCCACCAGTCGGCCGCGCTGCCGTTGCCGGCGAGGAGGTACAGGATCGGTTTACTCATGGAGGCTTCGTCGGTCGACGATCGTCGCGGTTACGCTCGGCCGATTGCGCCGCAACGTCAGCGGATGCCACGGGTTGCTTTCGCATTGCGCCGGTGCGGGCGGAATTCGAGCGTGGCCCCGTTCGGGTTGATTGTTGCGGGCATTCTACGCGAGTCGATTCAATGCGATATTCATCCCGGGTTTCGGATTTTTCGACAAGCGATCAATACGCGTTTCCGGGTTGTCGATTGACCGAAATGTCGGCCCGATTCCATTCAGACGCTGGTCATGGATTAGGTGTGCAAAAAGTCCTGATGCCGGCAATGAAGCCATAACCGGTCCGGCTCACGCATCCCTGTCCGACTCGGCGCGCGGTGTCTTGCCCGTCCAGCGCCGATACGCGTGACGGAAGCTGCGCGGTTCGCTGTAGCCGAGACGTTCGGCGATCGCCGCAACTGTCAGCGTGTGATCGTCGAGCATCCGCACCGCTTCGTCGTGGCGCACTTCATCGAGCAGCGACTGAAACGTGATGCCGTCCTTGTCGAGCCGTCTGCGCAGCGTGCGCTCCGTCAGGTGCAGTGCGTCCGCGAGCGCCGTCATCGACTTGAAGCGCGCGAGGTCGCGCGCCATCAGCTCCTTCGCGCGATCGGCGAAGCGCGTGCCGACCGACGCGGCCCACTGCCGTTCGAGTGCCTCGCACTGGCCGTGCAGTGCATTGAAGCTGACTTCGTTCGCGAGACGCGGCGCTTCCGTGCCGTTCACGGACGTGAACACGAGACGGTTGTCGCCCGCATTGAACGCGACCTTGCAGCCGAAGTGACGCGTGTAGTCGGCCGCGTTGCGCGGCGTGCGGCGCGCGAGCTGCAACTGCTCGGGCCAGACCGGCTTGCCGACGAGATCGGACACGATCAGGCGCAGGCTGGCCAGGCACATGTCGACCTGAAACACCTCGAGATCGGGTTCGCCGTTGTAGCGGCCGATCGTCACGCTCATGCCGTCCGCGTGCGCGTCGATACGCACATCGAAGTACAGCCCCATGAACAGCGGAAACTGGCTCATGCAGCGGAACGCCTGCATCACGGAGCCGCTGATCAGCATCGCGTAACCGGCGAGCCCGAGCGTCGACACATGCAGTCGCGCGCCGATCGACAGCCCGATCGACGGCACGCCGCTGCAGCGCAGCAGGTTGCTGAAACAGCGCTGTTCCTGGCCGCGATTCACGTGCAGGTTCGGCGACGCGACTTCGTCCGCGCCGAGACCCGTGCCTTCGAGCAGCGCGGCGCTGTCGATATGCCGCACGCGGCACTCGTCCAGCGCGACCGCGATCGCGTGGACGGTGGCCGGAATGTCTTCCTGGCGTCCGGCCGGACGCGCGAGGCCGAGCGACGAACGCAGGCTGTGCTCGGCCCTGCTCTGGTTTCGATGAGACCTGCTATCCATGGTGCTGACGGGGCGACGGGTTCGTGTAGAACATAGCCGGAATGTCCGCAAAACGCCAGTGCGGCACAGCATCCTTGACGACCGGGCGGCGCGATGCGCGGCAACACGTCCGGAAATATCCCCCGATTACGTCCGCTTTTCTCATTCGTCCTCGATTTTTTGGCGCACCACACTTTCTTCGAATCGTGACACGCCGGCAGTACCGCGCGAACGAGCGTTGAAGTCATGGAAGCCACCCACGTGAGGACAGCATGGACAACGACAGGCCAGGTCGATCCGCATCAGTCGCCGCGATGAATGACATCGGGCCGCGCGTGCATCGAGACGACGCGGACGGACGCCGCAAGCCGCATCTGCTCGGACTGTCGACGCTGGTGATCTTCGGCCTCGCGTACATGCTGCCGATGACGGTGTTCACGACCTACGGGATCGTCACGAGCGAGACGAACGGGCACCTGACGGCCGCGTATGCGGTCACGCTGGTCGCGATGCTGTTCACCGCGCGCAGCTACGGCCACATGGCGCGGCTGATGCCGAGCGCCGGGTCGGCCTATACGTTCGCGAGCCGCAACTTCGGCACGTCGGCCGGCTTCATGGTCGGCTGGGCGTTGCTGATGGATTACCTGTTCATCCCGATGATCAGCTACCTCGCGATCGGCATCTACATGAAGCAGATTTTTCCGGCGGTGCCGGCCAGCGTGTGGATCGTCGCGAGCATCGCGCTGATCACCGGGCTGAACATCGTCGGCATCCGGCTCGTCAATCGCGTGAACCTGATCCTGATCGCGAGCCAACTCGTGTTCATCGCGATCTTCGTCGTCGCATCGGCGCGGGTGGCGAGCGGCGAAGGACTGTCGATGGCCGTCGCGTTGCCGTCGTCGGGCGATGCGCGCGCGATCTTCGCCGGGTCCGCGATCCTGTGCCTGTCGTTTCTCGGCTTCGATGCGGTCACCACGCTGTCCGAGGAAACGCGTGAGCCGCGGCGCACGGTCCCGCGCGCGATTCTGCTCTGCACGCTGGCGAGCGGCCTGCTGTTCATGCTGATCGCATACATCGGGCAAGTGGTGTTCCCCGACTGGCACGCATTCAAGGATCTCGATTCGGCCAGCATCGACCTGATGCGGCGCATCGGCGGCGGCACGCTGTCGGCGCTGTTCGTCGCGGTGTACGTGGCCGGCTGCTTCGCGAGCGCGATGGCCGGGCAGGCGAGCGTGACGCGCGTGCTGTTCGCGATGGGCCGCGACCAGGTGCTGCCCGAGCGCGTGTTCGGCCACCTGCATGCGCGGCTGCGCACGCCGGTGCGCGCGACGCTCGCGGTCGGCGTGGTGTCGCTGTCCGCGTTGTTCATCTCGCTCGATCTCGCGTCGACGATGATCAGCTTCGGTGCGCTCGTCGCGTTCGCGATCGTGAACCTGTGCGTGATGCGCAGCTATCTGTGCCGGCCCGAGCACCGCCATGTCGCGGGCTGGATCACGTTCGGCGTGATGCCTGCAATGGGTTTCGCAATGAACGTGTGGCTCTGGTCGGGACTGTCGCGCCAGACGTTCTACGTCGGCATCGGCTGGCTCGCGCTCGGGCTCTGCCAGCTCGTGTGGCTGACGCGCGGCTTCACGCGCCCCGCGCCGACGCTGTCGATGAATTGAATGACTGGCCGCGCACTGCCGGTTTTGAAACCCTGAAGGAGGAACGACCCATGAACGCTGTTGACGTCAATCTCGATGCGGACCTGCAGGCGCTCGGCAAGCGCCACCTGCTGATGCACTTCACGCATGCCGATGCGTATCGCGACCACGCGCTGACCGTGTTCGACCGCGGCGAAGGCTGCTGGCTCGTCGACCGCAACGGCAAGCGTTATTTCGATGCGCTGGCCGGGCTGTACTGCGTGCAGGTCGGCTACAACCACGGCGCGGAGATCGGCGATGCGATCCGCGAGCAGATGGTCCGGCTGCCGTTCGCAACCAACTGGGGTTATGGGCACGAACCGGCGATCCGGCTCGCGCACAAGCTCGCGGCGCTCGCGCCGGACGGCCTGAACCGCGTGTTCTTCACGTCGAGCGGCTCGGAGTCGAACGAATCGGCGATCAAGCTGGTGCGCCAGTATCACCAGTCGCGCGGCGAGCCGCAGCGGCGCAAGTTCATCGCGCGGCGCGTCGCGTATCACGGCACGTCGTTCGGCGCGCTCGCGCTGAACGGAATGACGAACTTCCGCAAGCATTTCGAGCCGCTGATGTCGGGCGTGCGACATGTCGGCAACACGAAGCGCTACGGCCGCCCGGCGGGCGAGACGGAAGCGCAGTTCACGCGTCACCTGCTCGACGAGATCGAATCGCTGATCGTGCAGGAAGGGCCGGACACGGTCGCCGCGATCGTCGTCGAGCCGCTGCAGAACGCGGGCGGCAGCCTGACGCCGCCGGCGGGCTACGCGGCCGGGCTGCGCGATATCTGCGACCGGCACGGCGTGCTGCTCGTCGCGGATGAAGTGATCTGCGGGTTCGGGCGGCTCGGCGAATATTTCGGGTCGGCGCGCTACGGACTGAAGCCGGACATCATCACGTTCGCGAAAGGCATCGCGTCGGGCTATGTGCCGCTCGGCGGCGTGATCGCGAGCGACGCGGTCGTCGACACGGTGCTCGACGGCCCGCAGCAAATGTTCCTGCACGGCGCGACGTACGGCGGCCATCCGGTCGCATGCACGGCCGCGCTCGCGAACCTCGCGATCATGGAACGCGAAGGCGTGCTCGAGAACGTCCGCACCAACGAAGCGGTGTTCCGCCAGACGCTCGACGGCCTGCTCGAACTGCCGTGCGTCGGCGACGTGCGCGGCGACGGCTACCACTACTCGCTCGAACTCGTGACCGACAAAGTCGCGCGCCGCTGGGCGGCGGGCATCAGCGCGCAGGCGTTCGTGTCGACGCTGCTCGCGCCCGCGATCTTCGACGCGGGGCTGCTGTGCCGTGCGGGCGTCGATCACGAAGGCACGCCGATCGTGCAGTTCTCGCCGCCGCTCGTGATGTCGCGCGACGAGATCGTGTGGTTCGTCGCGCAGATTCGCGACATCCTCGTCGACACCTATGCGCGTGCGATGCGCTGAGCCGGCATCCTCATAACAGGAGCATTCGATGCGAACGTCACAACAGTCCTATATCGATGGCCAGTGGCTCGATCCGATCGATGCGCGGTCGATCGACGTGATCGACCCGGCCACCGCGCGGCCGTATGCGCAGCTCAGGATCGGCGGCGCGGCCGACGTCGACCGCGCGGTCGATGCCGCGAAGCAGGCCTTCGACACGTACTCGCGCTGGTCGGTGGCCGAGCGCGTCGCGCTGCTGCAGCGCGTGCTCGAGATCTATCGACGCCGGTACGAAGAAGTCGCGCAAACGATCAGCCAGGAGATGGGCGCGCCGATCGCGTTCGCGCGCGCGATGCAGGCCGCGGTCGGCACCGCACACCTCGAGCAGACGATCCGCGCGCTGCAGTCGTTCCGCTTCAGCACGCAGACTGATTCGCTGCTGGTGTCGCACGAGCCGATCGGCGTATGCGCGCTGATCACGCCGTGGAACTGGCCGATCAACCAGATCGTGTGCAAGGTCGCGCCGGCGCTCGCGGCCGGCTGCACGATGGTGCTCAAGCCGAGCGAGATCGCGCCGTTCAGCGCGATCCTGTTCGCGGAGATCCTGCACGAAGCCGGCGTGCCGCCCGGCGTGTTCAACCTCGTGCACGGTTACGGGCATGAAGTGGGCGACGCGCTGTCGCGGCACCCGGATGTCGACATGGTGTCGTTCACGGGCTCGACACGCGCGGGCGTCGAGGTCGCGAAGGCGGCCGCCGATACGGTGAAGCGCGTGCACCAGGAGCTCGGCAGCAAGAGCCCGAACCTGATCCTGCCCGACGCCGATATCGACGATGCGGTCACGCGCGGCGTACGCAGCTGCTTCAGCAACAGCGGCCAGTCGTGCAATGCGCCGACGCGCATGCTCGTGCATGCCGATCATCTGGCGCTGGCCGAGCAGGCCGCGCGCCGCGAGGCGGAGCGTACCGTCGTCGGCGATCCGCGTTCGCCGGAGACGGGCATCGGGCCGGTGGTCAGCCGCACGCAGTTCGACCGCATCCAGCACTTCATCCGGCTCGGGATCGAAGAGGGCGCGACGCTCGTCGCCGGCGGCCCCGGGCGGCCGGACGGGCTCGGCGACGGCTTCTACGCGCGGCCGACGGTGTTCTCGAACGTCGCGCCGCACATGACGATTGCGACCGAGGAAATCTTCGGGCCGGTGCTGTCGATCATGACCTACCGGACCGAGGACGAGGCCGTCGCGCTCGCGAACGAGTCGGTGTACGGGCTCGCGGCCTACGTGCAGTCGAAGGATCTCGAACGCGCGCGCCGGATCGCGGCGCGGCTGCGCGTCGGCAATGTCCATATCAACTACCCGGTATGGAACCCGGCCGCGCCGTTCGGCGGCTACAAGCGCTCGGGCAACGGGCGCGAGTATGCGGAGTTCGGCCTCGTCGAGTATCTGGAGACGAAGGGCACGACGGGGTACGCTTGAGCGGCGCGCGCTGAAGACCCCGATCGCCCGGGGGCACCACGAGACGAATACGTTCCAGCCGGTGCCGACGCCGCTCGTGGCGTTCGGCCGCTACGGCCCGGAGCGGAGCGTCATCGGCATTCATCGCGCGGTAGCGGTATCCAGGCCGCCGCGAAGCGGTCGGCCTTGAATCAACGCCGCGTTTGCCGACGATCAGCCCTCTTCGGGATCCGTTGCAGCCGCATCGGATCCCGCAACGTGAGCGGCGGCCCGCCTGCGGATCTCCGAGTCGAGGATCAGGCGCCCGCGCAGCTTGCCTTTCATCCGCTTCACATGCTTGGGCGCCTCGGTCATGTGCTCGACCATCAGCGCACGGACGCGCTCGGCATCGCGCTCGCGTGCCGCCTGCAGGATCGCCTTGTGGATCGACACGTTCGCTTCGCCGAAGCGCTTGTGCTCGACGAGCGGCGTATCGTTTCGGAATTCGATCAACTGCCGGATCATCTCGTTGATCAGCTCGCAGCTGAATCGCAGGAACGGGTTCGGGTTCGCGGCCGCGAGGATGTCGTGGAACGTCGTGTCCTCCTGCCGCTGGCGCAGCATGTGGCCGCGGTCGTGCACGCCCGACGCGCCGTCGCAACACGCGATGTTCGACTCCAGCGCCGCGAAGTCGCGCTCGGTCAGGTGCGGCACGGCGCCCGCCGCCAGCTCGGGTTCGAGCAGCTTTCGCACCGTATAGATGTCGTCGATCGTCACGTCCTTGAAGAACAGGTAGTTCTGCAGGAGCTGCAGCGTGCGGTCGAGCGGCACCTCGACGACCATCCCGCCGCCCGACGGCCCCGTCGTGACCTTGATGAGCCCCTGCACCTCGAGCGACTTCAGCGCCTCGCGGATCGTGCTCTTGCTGACGGCATAGAGCTGCTGCAGCTCGGCTTCGCGCGGCAGGCGGTCGCCCGGCTTCAGGTCCTTCTCGGTGATCAGCCGCTTGATCTCCTCGGCGACGAGGTCGGCCCGCTTCGGCTGCTTGATTTCGACCGCGAGGCCCGCCCTGGCTCGGTCCATGACCATCTTCACGACTCCTTTGTCTGACTGCGCGCCACGTCATCGTCGACGATCCGTTCCGGCGCGGGGTACGGAATTTTGCCTGATTGACACCAATTTTGATCAACTCTAGCATCAGGTTCATTCTATTTATCATGATAAATAGGATCAACCGGAGGCGCGCATCCTGCAGGGCGTGGGCACGGTTTGGCAGTCGGTCGCATCGCGTGTGTCCCCCTTTATCAGGAGCGTCAACTTGAATCGCCGAGAACTGTTGAAACTGGCCGCACTGTCGGCCGTGCCGGGTGCGCTCGGCAGCATGTCGTCCCGTGCCGCGTTCGCGCAGGGTTCGACCATCCAGCTCGCATGCCCGGTGCCGATGTCGGGGCCGTTCGCCGCCAACGGCAAGTACGCCGATCTCGGCATGCAGCTCGCCGTCAAGCAATACGGCAAGGTGCTCGGCGCGCCGCTTGCCTATACGGCGCTCGACACCGAGGGCAAGCCCGCGACCGCCGTGCGGCGCGTGCAGGAGATCGCGCAGCAGAAGGGCGTGCGCTTTTTCGCGGGCGGCATCCTGTCGTCCGAATCGCTGGCGATGGGCAAGGAAATCCAGAAGGCGGACGGCGTGTTCATCACGACGGCCGGCGCGGACGAGATCACCGGCAAGGATTGCAACGCCGCGACGTTCCGCTGGTCGGTGCCGACCTTCGGCGCAATCGAGCAGACGGTGCGCCCGTTGATCCAGATGCTGCCGAAGGCGAAGCGCTGGTACACGATCACGCCGCAATACGTGTTCGGCGACGGCCTGCTGTCGGCCGCGAAAGCGATCTTCAAGGAGAAGGGCATCGAGCATGTCGGCAACAGCTACCACTCGCTCGCGGAGAAGGAGTTCAGCGGTTACCTGACGAACGCGGCGGCCGCGCAGCCGGATGTGCTGCTGATCCTGAACTTCGGCTCGCAATCGTCGGACACGCTGCGCCAGGCCGTCAGCTTCGGGATGAAGCGCAACTGCACGATCCTGCTCGCGTGGGCATCGGGCCTCGAACAGTTCGAGGCGCTCGGGCCCGACATCTGCGACGGCGTGTATTTCGGCGCGCAGTACTGGCACGGCATCGATTCGCCGCTGAACCGCGACCTGGTGAAGCGCACGAACGCCGTGTTCAAGGCGAACCCGAACTACAGCCTCGCGGGTTCGTACATCTGCTCGAAGATCCTGCTCGACGCGATGGTGAAGGCCGGCAGTGCCGATCCGAAGAAGGTCGTCGCGGCGATGGAGGGCATGAAGTACGACGGCCTCACGGGCCCGGAAGAAATCCGCAAGGCCGACCACCAGGTGCTGAAGAACTATTACCTGCTGAAGGGCAAGCCGAAGGGCAGGATGAAGAGCGCGGACGACTATGCCGACATCGTCAGCTCGGGCCAGTCGTTCCTGCCGGTCGACAAGACGGGCTGCAAGCTCGCGTGACGTAGTGTATGTGTCCGCGGCCGTCGTGCGCCGCGGACGTCCGTTACCTTCCTTTCCGACACGGAAGCCATGAACGTCTATCTGCTGCAGATCGTCAACGGCATCGGCGTGGGCATGCTGTATTTCCTGCTCGCCGTCGGCCTGTCGATCGTGTTCGGCCTGCTGCGCTTCGTGAATTTCGCTCACGGCGCGTTCTACCTGCTCGGCGCGTATCTCTGCTACCAGGCGCTGCAATGGTCGGCGAATTTCTGGGTCGCGCTCGCGGTCGTGCCGCTCGTCGTCGGCGCGTTCGCATGGGGCGTCGAAAAACTCGTGCTGCGTCATGTGTACGCGCAGCAGCATGAATTCCACATCCTGGCGACGGTCGGGCTCGCACTGGTGCTGCAAGAGTGCGCGATCCTCGCATGGGGCCCGCTCGGCGACAACGTGCCGCCGCCCGACGCGCTGAACGGCGTCGTGATCTGGGGCGGCTTCGTCTACCCGAAATACCGGCTGTTCGTGATCGGCTTCACTGCCGTGCTCGCCGCATTGCTGTGGTGGGTGCTCGAAGGCACGCGGCTCGGCAGTACGGTGCGCGCGGGCAGCGAATCGACGGAGATGGTATCGCTGCTCGGCATCAACGTGACGCGCGTGTTCAGCCTCGTGTTCGCGCTCGGCGCGGCGACGGCGGCGCTTGCGGGCGTGCTTGCCGCGCCGATCCGCGGCGTCGATCCGTTCATGGGCATCGAGGCGCTCGGCGTCGCGTTCGTCGTGGTCGTCGTCGGCGGGATGGGGAATTTTCTCGGGGCGCTGGTCGGCGGGCTGCTGGTCGGCATCGTGCAGAGCCTGATGAGCACGCTGTGGCCGGAAGGCGCGCGATTGATGATCTACGTCGCGATGGCAGCCGTGCTGCTGCTGCGTCCGAACGGGTTGCTGGGGAGGGCCGCATGATCGAATCGTCGAAACCGCTGCCGCCGGGGGCGGCAGCCTCGCAGCGCGCGCCGGCATTGCGCGCTGCGTTGCAACGCCCGGAGGGCTGGCTCGCGGTGGCCGTCGTGTGCGTGCTGCCGATCGCACTGAGCTCGGGCTCGCTCGCGACCGAGGTGCTGGTGTTCGCGCTCGCCGCGCTCGGCTGCAACCTGCTACTCGGCTATACGGGGCTGCTGTCGTTCGGGCAGGGCATCTTCTTCGGGCTCGGCAGCTATGCAGCGGGGCTCGTGCTGACGCGCGGCGTCGCGTCGGTGAGCGTCGCGCTGCTCTCGGCCGCCGTGCTCGGCGCCGTCGCGGCGGCGCTCGTCGGCTGGTTCTCGATCCGGCAGCGCGGCACCTACTTCGTGATGCTGACGCTCGCGTTCGGGCAGCTGTTCTACTTTCTCGCCTATACGACGCCGGACGTCACGGGCGGCGACAACGGGCTGCTCGACATCCCGCGTCCCGCGCTCGCCGCGTTCGGGCATCCGCTCGTCTCGCTCGATTCGCCGTGGCGCTACTACGGCTTCGTCGCGGTGCTGTTCGTCGCGGTGTTCTGGCTGCTGTTGCGCGTGTCGCGCTCGGTGTTCGGCCGTACGCTGCTCGCGATCCGCGACAACGAGGCACGCGCGGCGGCGGCTGGCTACGACGTGAAGCGCTTCAAGCTCGCGGCGTTCGTGATCTCGGGCGCGGTCACGGGTCTCGCGGGTGCGCTGCACGCGTTGATGACGGGCATCGCGCCGCTGTCGAACATCGACTACCACACGAGCGAGATGATCCTCGTGATGACGGTGATCGGCGGCACGGGCAACCTGTTCGCGTCGGTGCTCGGCGCGGCGTTCTACGTGCTGTTCGCGGACTGGCTGTCGACGCTGTGGCCGCGCTGGCTGTTGCTGCTCGGCCTCGTGCTGATCGCGGTCAGCCTGTTCATGCAGCGCGGCTTGTGGGGGCTGGGCGAACGCGTCGCGGCGAAGCTGCGGCGCACCGAAGGCACGGCGACTGATGCCAGGGAGCAGCAATGAGCGAAGCGATTCTCGAGGCGCGCGGCGTCGTCAAGCGCTACGGCAAGTTCACGGCGCTGGGCGGCGTCGATCTGCGGATCATGCCGCGCACCGTGCATTCGGTGATCGGTCCGAACGGTGCGGGCAAGACGACGCTGTTCCATACGCTGACGGGCACGCTGCCGATCACGTCGGGCTCGATCCTGTTCGACGGTCACGACGTGTCGCGCGAACCCGATCACAAGCGCGTGCGGCGCGGCATCGCACGCTCGTTCCAGGTGACGAGCCTGTTTCCGAACCTGAGCGTGCGCGAGAACCTGCGGGTTGCCGCACAGGGCGTCGAATCGCGGCGTGCGCTGAATCCGTGGACGCCGCCGCGCGGCCCGCTCGCGCACGACGGAATCGTCGACGACGTGCTCGAGCGGCTCGGCCTGCAGCGCTTCGCCGACACGGCGGCCGGCGTGCTGTCGCACGGCCAGCAGCGCCGGCTCGAGGTCGGGATGGCGCTGGCGGCGCGGCCGCGCGCGATTTTTCTCGACGAGCCGACGTCGGGCATGGGGATCGACGATCTCGACGACATGAAGGCGCTGATCCGCGGCCTGCGCGACGACTACACGGTCGTGCTGATCGAACACAACATGGGAATCGTGATGGACATCTCGGACACGATCACGGTGATGCAGCAGGGCCGCGTGCTGGTCGAGGGCAAGCCTGACGCGATTCGCGGCGACGAGCGCGTGCGCAGTGCGTATCTCGGCAACATGATCACCGGAGGCCGCGCATGATGCTCGACGTGAAGGAGGTCCATGCCTGCTACGGCAAGAGCCACGTCCTGCAGGGCCTTTCGCTGAACGTGAACGAAGGCGAGACGGTGACGCTGCTCGGCCGCAACGGCGCGGGCAAGTCGACGACGCTCAAGACGATCGCGGGCGTCGTCGCGCCGAGCGGCGGCACGGTGACGTTCGCGGGCCGGCTGGTGTCCGGGCAGCCCGCGCACCGGATCGCCGCGCGCGGCTTGTGCTTCGTGCCCGAGCATCGCGGGATTTTCCGGCTGCTGTCGGTCGAGGAAAACCTGCGGCTCGGCGCGCGCCGCGATTCGCCATGGCAGCTCGACGACATCTACCGGATCTTTCCGCGCCTGAAGGAGCGCCGCCGCAACGGCGGCGCGCAGCTGTCGGGCGGGGAACAGCAGATGCTCGCGATCGGCCGCGCGCTGATGAACCACCCGCGGCTGCTGATGCTCGACGAGCCGGTCGAGGGGCTCGCACCGGTGATCGTCGAGGAGATCGTCGAGCAGTTGAAGCGGATCAAGGCGGCCGGCGTCGCGATCCTGCTCGTCGAACAGAACCTCGAAGTGTGCACGCAGCTCGCGGACCGCCACTTCGTGATCGAACAGGGCGTGATCGTCTACGAAGGCAGCAACGCGGCGTTCGCCGCCGATCACGAGGTGAAGGACCGTTACCTGGGCGTCGGCGTCGCGTAAGCGCCGTACCCTTTCAATGCGAGGAATTCCATCGATGCAAGTTCAGGATTCGACACCGGCCGTCGCGGCGTCCGGCTTGCGCGTCGACGGCGCGCGGCTGTGCGACAGCCTGATGCGTCTCGCGCGGATCGGCGCGACCGACAAGGGGGGCGTGTGCCGCCTCGCGCTCACCGAACTCGATCGCGATGCGCGCGACCTGTTCGTCGCATGGGCGAAGGAAACCGGCTGCACGGTGCGGGTCGATGCGATCGGCAACATCTTCGCGCGGCGTGCGGGCGAACGCGACGACCTGCCGCCGGTGACGACGGGCAGCCATATCGACACGCAGCCGACCGGCGGCAAGTTCGACGGCAACTACGGCGTGCTCGCGGGCCTCGAAGTGCTGCGCACGCTCGACGACGCGGGCGTGCGCACGCGTGCGCCGCTCGAGGTCGCCGTCTGGACCAACGAGGAAGGCTCGCGCTTCGTGCCCGTGATGATGGGCTCCGGCGTGTTCGCGGGCGCGTTCACGCTCGACCATGCACTTGCGCAGTGCGACCGCGATGGCGTGTCGGTACGCGACGCGCTGGTCGCGATCGGTTATGCGGGCGATGGGCGCGATGCGCATCCGGTCGGCGCGTATTTCGAAGCGCATATCGAGCAGGGGCCGGTGCTGGAGGCGCACGATACGACGATCGGCGTGGTCGAGGGTGCGCTCGGGCAGCGCTGGTATGACGTGACCGTACACGGGATGGAGGCGCACGCCGGCCCGACGCCGATGGCGTTGCGACGCGACGCGCTGCTGGTTGCGGCCGATCTCGTGCGCGCGGTGAACGGCATCGCGTGCGCACATCCGCCGCACGGACGCGGCACGGTCGGCTGGGTTGACGTGCATCCGAATTCGCGCAACGTGATTCCGGGCCGCGTGACGCTGACCGTCGACCTGCGCGCGGCCGACGACGCGACGCTGGCGGCGATGGATGCGCAACTGCGCGCGACGTGCGCCGACCTGGGCGCGTCGGCCGACATGCGGATCGACGTCGAGCAGGTCGTGTACTTCCCGCCGCAGCCGTTCGACACGACGCTGGTCGAGCAGGTTCGCGCCGGCGCGAGCGCGCTCGGGCTGTCGTCGATGAACGTGATCAGCGGCGCGGGCCACGACGCCGTGTATCTCGCGCGCGTTGCGCCGACCGCGATGATCTTCGTGCCGTGCAAGGACGGGATCAGCCACAACGAGATCGAGGACGCCGATCCGGTGCATCTGGAAGCCGGCTGCAACGTGCTGCTGCAGGCGATGCTGGGCGCTGCCGGGATCGCGGAAGGTGACGCGCGATGAAGATCCTGATCGCCCGGATGAACCACGAGACCAACACGTTCTCGCCGGTGCCGACGCCGCTCGCCGCGTTCGGCCGCAACGGCCCCGACTGGGGCGACGACGCGTATCGCGCGAACCACGGGATGCGTACCGCGATGGCCGCGTTCCTCGATGCGGCCGCGCGTGAAGGCGCTGAAATCGTGACGCCGGTGTCGGCGGCCGCGAACCCGAGCGGGCCCGTCGCGGCCGATGCGTATGCGGCGATCTGCGAGGCGATCGTCGCGGCCGCGCCCGGCTGCGACGCGGTGATGCTCGACCTGCACGGCGCGATGGTCGCCGAGCAGAGCGCGGACGGCGAGGGCGACCTGCTCGCGCGCGTGCGCGCGGCGCTGCCCGACGCGCCGATCGCGGTCGCGCTCGACCTGCACGCGAACGTCACGCAGAAGATGATCGACCACGCGGACGTGATCGTCAGCTTCAAGACCTATCCGCACGTCGACATGTACGAGACGGGCGAGCACGCGGCGCGCGTGCTGCTCGACCGGCTTCATGGTCGTGCACGGCCGGTGCTCGCATGGCGGCGACCGCCGCTGATGACGTCGACGCTGCTCAGCGCGAGCGCCGAAGGCGCGATGCGGCGCGCGGTGGAGGCCGCGCGCGCGGCCGAGGCCGACGGGATGCTCGCGGTATCGGTGCTGCCCGGCTTTTCGCTCGCGGATATTCCCGCGCCATGCATCAGCGTCGTCGTGGTCGCCGACGGCGACCGGGCCGCGGCCGATGCGGTGGCCGAGCGCATCGCGCGGCAGATCTGGGATGCGCGCGACGCGTTCGTGTACCGCAGCGCGCCGCTCGCGGAATCGGTCGCGCAGGCCGCGGCGCTCGCGCGCGGCGCGGATCGCCCGGTGCTGATGCTCGATCACGGCGACAACTGCATGTCGGGCGGCCCGTGCGACACGATGGACCTGCTCGAAGCAGCGCTCGCGCAGGGGCTCGACGGCATCGTCAGCGGGCCGCTGTGCGATCCGCAAGCCGTCGCGGCGTTGATCGATGCGGGCGTCGGCGCAACCGTCACGGTGCCGGTCGGCAACCGGCTGCCGTCGCACGGCGGCGTGCGGCGTGAGCCATTCCGCGCGACAGGTGTCGTGCGCGCGCTCACCGACGGCGAATACGTGATCACGGGGCCGACGTACACGGGGCAACGCGCCTACATGGGCCGCACGGCCGTGCTCGACATCGGCGCGGCGACGCTCGTCGTCACCGAGCGCACGCAGGAGCCATGGGATCTCGGCGTGTTCGAGAGCGTCGGCGTCGATCCGCGTCGCGCGCGCTTCCTGCTGCTGAAATCGCGGATGTATTGCCGGCCGGTGTTCGTACCCATCGCAGCCGCGCTGGTCGAATGCGACAGCCGCGGCGTGACGGGCTCGGACTACGGGCTGTTTCGCTACGAGCGGCTTGCGCGGCCCGTGTATCCGCTCGATGTCGTCGATCGGTGGGAGCGGGGCACGTAACTGGCGGCCTGACGGAACGGGGTGCGAGACGCCGGATTGGCGCGCTTTCGGGCATCATGCGATGGCATCGACCCGTCGAGCAGCAGGGTGGTGCAATCCATTGCGTCCGCAACCGATCCGGAGAACCGACCGCTCATGCATTCGAATCCTTTCCGCCTGCGCAGCGCGCGCCTGCTCGCCGCGCTGACCCTCGCCACGATGGCCGTCGCCGTGCACGCCGCCGACTGGATCGTGTCCGGCAACGACGGCAAGTACCAGCGCGTCGAGGGCCGCGACACGTTCCTCGCTTCACCGCCCGCCGACACGCTGACGTTGCTCGACGCCAGCACGTTCCCGCCGAAGGTCGCACTTCAGGTCGACGTCGAGAACGGCATCCAGGGGCCGCCGCAGGCCGTCGCGATCACGCCCGACGCGAAGCTCGCGTTGGTCGGCGCGCCGACGCGCTACGACACGGCCGCGAAGCAGCTCGTGTACGACACGTTCCTGCAGGTCGTGAAGCTCGACGCCGCACCGCCCGAGATCACGCGCATCGAACTCGGCACGCATCCGCAAGGGATTGCGATCGACCGCTCGGGCCGGCTCGCGCTCGTTGCCAATGTCGACGGCAGCGTATCGATCCTGCGCATCGACGGCACGCAAGCAACGCTCGACGGCAGCCTGAAGATCGGCAAGAAACGGCTCGCGGGGATCAGCTTCACGCACGACGGCAAGCATGCGCTCGTGTCGCTGCGCGACGAGCAGGGTGTCGCGGTGCTGAACGTTGACGACGGCAAGGTGACCGACAGCGGCACGCGCCTGAGCACGGGCGTCGCGCCTTACACGATCGACGTGTCGAGCGACAACCGCTGGGCCGTCGTCAGCAACGTCGGGCTCGCGGGGCTGCCGGGCTATACGGGCACGCTTGCGGGCGATGCCGATACGGTCGCGCTGATCGACGTGTCGCGCGTGCCGTTCCGCGCGGTCCAGTACCTGACGGTGCCGTCGCTGCCGGAAGGCGTCGCGATTTCGCCGAACGGGAAGTGGATCGCCGTGCAGGCGATGGACGGCTCGAACCTGACGCCCGACAATCCGGGCCGCCACAAGCTCGGCAAGGTGCTGCTGTTCGAGATCCGCGACGGGCAGGCCGTGAAGACCAGCGAGTTGCCCGGCGGCGAAGCCGCGCAGGGCATCGTGTTTACCGCCGACAGCCGGCACGTGATCGTGCAGTTCAACGTCGAACGGCAACTGGCGCTTTATGCGGTGGAAGGCGGCAAGCTGCGCGATACGGGCAAGCGTATTGCGCTGACCGGCGGGCCGTCTTCGTTGAGGACGCTGCCGCGCTGACGCGCGGGGCGCCTGGTCGCTTACATCTCGTGAGTTCATGTGGCGCCCGGATTTTCCGGGCGCCTGTCGATGCGCGACCCTCTTCGACGCCGCTGCAACGCAGCAAGTGGCGCAATTGATACCCACGGCCACTTAACTCCGATTTGTTTAGTTAAACAAACTGAAAATTCGGGAAACTTCTTGTGGTGAATAAACAGTCGTTGCGGCACTGTAAGCCACTGGGAAGCTTGTGACGTATCCCGGATACAGGAGGAGATGGAGACGGTTGCGAAAGCAACGATCGTCGCCAGGTGTTCGCATGTGAAAGTCAGCGCGACGTCGATTGGGGCAGCCTGCGCCGAGCCGCGTCGATGTGCTGCGCAGGGCCGCAAGGCTGGCGGCGGACCGGAATGTCGTCGGCGACGGATTAATCGTTTTAATTAACGGTACTAATCGAAAAAATGAAAAATCCACGATTCTTGCTCGTCGCCGCACTGACTTGTGCAGCGCTTGCCGCGTGTGGCGGCGACGACGTGAACAGTGTTACGACAACCAGCAATGGCGCGGGAGATACACCGTCGACCGTGCCGCCATCGACTTCGGGGCCGTCTCAACCGTCTCGGCCCGATCAACCGGCGCCGCCCAAGCGCACCAACATGCAGTTGACGCAGTTCGTCGACCCGCTCATCGGCACGCAGGTCAATGCGGACTCCGGCTACGCGGGCAATGTGAGCCCCGGTGCGATGGTGCCGTTCGGCATGGTGAACTTCGGGCCGAACACGCCGCGCTACAACTTCAACGGCTCGGGCGGCTACCTGTCGTCGGGCGGGTCGGGTGGCACGATCGACTTCTTCAGCGTGACGCACCTGAGCGGCGTCGGCTGTCCGGGGCAGGGTGCGGTCGCGATGCTGCCGACCGATGCGGCGACGGCGGTTGCGTCGGGCGGCCGGCCGATCGGCGTCGGGTACAACTATGCGGATGAAACGGCCCAACCCGGGTATTACAAGGTCCGCCTCGCGAACGGCATCGTGACAGAGTTGAGCGCAACGCCACGCTCCGGCATCGCGCGATTCACGTACACGAACAAGGACAAGGGCTTCTTCTCGATCGATGCGAAGCTGAACGGCAACAGCGATTCGGGCAGCACGAAGGTCACCGCCAACAACGTCGCGCTGGCGATTGCCAGCGACGGCAAGTCGATGAGCGGGCAGGCTGTGGCGCCGGCGTTCTGCACGCCGTACGGCACGGTGTGGAATGCGCCCGTGTATTTCTACGCGACCTTCGACAAGCCGCTGCGCAGGCAGACGGGCACGTCGTCGGTGAATACCGCCAGCAACGGCGCGGCGACGCTGCAGTTCGACCTGACCGACGCGGACCGGACGGTGACCGTGAAGGTCGCGGTCTCGTCGGTCAGCGTCGGGAACGCGCAGCGCAACCTGCGCGACGAAGGCGAGAAACTCGCGTTCGACGATGCGCGCACGAATGCTTCCGGCTTGTGGAACGACCGCCTCAACACGATCCAGGTCGACCAGGCCGCGAATCCCGCATCGCTGGACGCAACGCAGAAGGCGAACCTCACGAAGTTCTACACCGCGCTCTATCGCGTGTTCGGTACGCCGACGCTGTACAGCGACTCGAACGGCGAATTCCGCAGCATGCGCCAGCCGAGGAACGCGGACGGCAGCTATCCGACGTCGGTCGACCAGACCGGAACTATCCCGCCGCGTGCGACGGCCAGGGTCGGCGACTACGCGTTCCGGCGCGCCGACGGATCCGTCGGCGGCACCGGCAATCACTACACGGGCTTCTCGCTGTGGGACACATACCGGTCGCAGGCGCAACTGCTGGCGATGCTCGCGCCGAAGGAATCGAGCGACATGATGCAATCGCTCGTCGTCGACGCGTTGCAGTGCGGCGCCTTCCCGCACTGGGTCGATGGCAGCGACGACTCGACGCCGATGGCGGGCGACAACGCGCTGAACGTGATTGCAGGCGCGTACAAGTTCGGCGCGACCGATTTCGATCTGGTGTCGGCCGCACGGCTGACGAAGCAGTCCGTGTTCGATCCGTCGAGCGCATGCAACGACCGCACGAGCGCGGCGGGGCTCGCCAGTTTCCTGACGGCCCACTACCTGTCGCAAAGCGACGACGGTCACTCGTCGTCCGCGACCATCGAGCGCGTGCTGAGCGACCGCTCGGCGGCCGCGTTCCTGCAGGCGCTGCCGGCCGACGTGCTGAACGCGCCGTCGGTCGGTGTGACGCCGGACAACATTGGCACGCTGTACACGCGGGCGGGGTGGTGGCGCAACATCTTCGACTACACGAACAAGGTGATCGCCGCGCGCAACGCGCCGCCGGCCGGTTCGGCGCCCGGCACGCTGGGCACGCTCGTGCCGGGTTCGTTCCATGAATCGACGGAGCCGAACTACTTCTGGACCTTCGCGCAGGACTGGACCGCGTTGATCGACGCGATCGGTGGCAAGCAGGCGGCCGTCGCGCGGCTGAACAACCTGCTTGCGATCGCGACGCCGTTCTCGACCGTGCCGAGCTCCGGCGATCTGAACGGCGGCGAATCGTCCACCAACCTGTACATCGGCAACGAGCCGTCGTTCCAGTCGCAGTGGGGGTACAACTGGGCCGGGCAACCGAGCGGCGCACAGTACGTTCTCCCGATCATCATGTCGAAGGCGTTCACGACCGGCCGCGACGGGCTGCCGGGCAACGACGACATGGGCGCGACGTCGAGCTGGTACGTGTGGGCGGCGCTCGGCATGTTCCCGGTCATTCCGTCGGAAGCCGGGCTCGCGTTGTCCACGCCGCAGTTCAGCGGGATCACCGTCTGGCTCGGCAACGGCAAGACGCTGCGGCTCGACAGCGACAAGCAGGTGGCGATGGACGGCTCGGGGCGCCCGACGTTCGCGTATATCCAGTCGCTGAAGGTCAACGGCGCGGACTACGCGGGTTCGTGGCTGCCGCTGGGCACGATCGCCAATGGCGGAACGATGCGCTACGCGCTGTCCGCGACACCGACGCAATGGGCGGCCGCCGACAACCTGACGCCGCCGTCCGGGCCGAACGCGGACTACACACGCATGACGGCCAGCGGTTCGTCCGACGCGATGCGGATACGCCAGGCCGGCGCGCGATGAACGCGGCCGGGCGCACGCACGGTTCCGCACCGTGCGTGCGCCGCGGTGGATTCGGGCCGGCCGGTCTCCGGATGCCGGCCGCTCGACGCGCCGCGGGCGTTTCTTGCCGGATGGCCTGCCACCCGTTACGTAGTCGGAAATCCGGCAAGCCGGCGCGGTGTCGCCGCGCGATCGAAGACGACGTGCCGCGCCGGACTGAACGACCCGAATTCAAGCCCGTGATGTCGGGCGAGCAGCGTGCGTGCCGTCGTCGCGATGCGTACTTACGGACGCAGCAGATCGAACCCGCCGAATACGACGACACCGCTGAGCGCGATCATCGCGACGGAGTGCTGGCCGAAGTAGAGAATCGCGGCGGCAAGCCACGTCGTAATGCAGAAGGCGCCGATGCGGGCCATCGTGTGTTCCTCGAATGCGTATGAAGTAAGCGCGCCGCACGGCGTTCGCCGCTCGACCCGGCGAGCGGTGCACGAAGGCGGACGGAGAGAGTGACCCGCGAAGCCGCGACCTCGGCCCGGCACGCGTCACGTGCCGCACCCGGAAGGGCAGGAGTCGAAACCGGCGGCCTGCGCGATCGTGCCGTGAGGCGCTGTCGACGCGCGAATCCGGCCGGCGAAGCAACAATTTTACCAGCGCCGCCATGCTGACAATCTGGCCCTTTCGCGACTTGAATGCTGCGATTGACCGCAGAATCCGTCCGACCCCGATACTCAAGTTTCGTGTGACGAATGCCGTAAACGAGTTGGAAGGCATTTCACGCCACCCCGTCACGATTCGTTTACCGACACACGGACCGACACGATGCAGATCGATTTTTCCACGACCGCGCGATCCCCGCTGGCGGACGGCAGCGTCACCGCAAACACGCAGGGCGCCGCATCGGCCACGCCCGCTGCGACAGCGTCCGCCGACGGCGCAACGGATACTACGGGCACCGGCGGCACGACCAGCACGACCAGCACCGCCGGCACGAAGGGTTCGGCCGGCGGTACCGGCGAAACGCTCGGCGCATCGGGCGCATCGTCGGAGAACCCGGCGGTCAGCCAGCTGAAGGCGCTGATCGAGCGGCTGCAGAAGCAGCTCGCCACGATCGAGCGACAGATGGCGAGCGCCGCGCAGCGCGCGAAGGACGACCCGGCCGCGGCGATCGAGCAGCAATCGCTGAGCGCGGAAGCCGGCGCGATTTCGGGGGCACTGGCGACGGCGATCTCGCAGCTCGCCGCGGCGATCGAGAAGGCAGGCGGTTCGTCGGCAGGCGGGCTGGTGTCGACGCAGGCCTGACGGTTTCCGGCCGCGCTCGGCCGTCATGGTCGCGTCGGCCGCACGCATTACAATCGCAAGCTTGTCTCCCTCGAAAGGACGGCAGAACGATGAATGCGGAACTCGACGACGATGAACTCGTCCGCTTCGATGCGCACGGCGGCACGCCGCTGCCGGCGGCCGATACCGAAGGATGGCTGGAACACGACGGTGCGCGCATCTGGCACGCGTCGTTCGGCCACGGCCCGCCGGTCGTGCTGCTGCACGGCGGCCTCGGCCACGGCGGCAACTGGGGCAACCAGGTGCCGGCGCTGCTCGCGGCCGGCTACCGCGCGATCCTGGTCGACAGCCGCGGCCACGGCCGCAGCACGCGCGACGACCAACCCTATTCCTACGAACGCATGGCGTCGGACGTGCTCGCGGTCCTGGATGCGCTGCACGTCGACCGCGCGCGCTTCGTCGGCTGGAGCGACGGCGCGTGCATCGCGCTCGTGCTGGCGGCCCGCGCGCCGGAGCGCGTGGCCGGCGTGTTCTTCTTCGCGTGCAACATGGACCCGGGCGGCACGAAGGAGATGGTGCCGGGCCCGCTGATCGACCGCTGCTTCGCGCGGCACCGGAAGGACTACGCGCAACTGTCCGCGACGCCGGACCAGCTCGACGCATTCGTCGCGGCCGTCAGCGAAATGATGCGCACGCAACCGGATTACAGTGCACAGGATCTCGCGGCGATCGCCGTGCCGGTGACGATCGTGCAGGGCGAGCACGACGAATTCATCCGGCCCGAGCATGCGGCATATCTGGCGCGCACGATTCCCGGTGCGACGCTGACGATCCTGCCCGGCGTAAGCCATTTCGCGCCGCTGCAGCGGCCCGCGCGATTCAACACGGCGATGCTGGCTTTCCTCGACCGGCTGGCGGGCTGATATGCGAACGGCCCGCGATTGCAGCGGGCGATCCGTCGCGCTGCGTATCGCATAAGTTTTTCTTTAGGCTCTCGCAACATATCGTCGATTGTTGACGAACGGCTTGCAGCGGATAGTTCTGCTTCGACAGGCTCGTCCGCGCCGCGATCTTCGCGCGGTGCGGACGAGCCTGTTGCTCATGCAACCATCCGATATCAAAGGAACCGCAACCATGCGATTCAACGCGACACGCTTCGCCGCGACCCTGTTCGTCGCCGCGTGCGCCACCGCCACGGCCGGCCGCGCGGCAGCCGTCACGCAGGACGACATCCACGACACCGTGACCCGCCACGTCGCGCCGCTGATGAAGCAGTTCGCCATTCCCGGCATGGCGATCGGCGTCGTCGCCGACGGCAAGCCCTACGTGTTTGACTACGGCGTGATGTCGACGCAAACCGGCAAGCCCGTCACCGGCGACACGCTGTTCGAAATCGGCTCCGTCAGCAAGACGCTGACCGCGACGCTCGCGTCCGACGCGCAGGAAGGCGGCGAGCTGTCGCTCGCGGATCCTGCGGCCAAGTACCTGCCCGCGCTGCAGGGCAAGCCGTTCGGCGGCGTGACGCTGCTCGAGCTCGGGACGCACACGCCCGGCGGCATGCCGCTGCAGGTGCCGGACAGCATTCGCGACGACGCGGGCCTGATCCGCTATCTCGACGCGTGGCAGCCCGCGTATGCGCCGGGCACGCGCCGCACGTATTCGAACGTCGCGATCGGGATGCTCGGGTGGCTCACCGCGAAAGCGATGAACCGCGATTTTTCGGTGCTGATGGAGCAGCGGCTCTTTCCCGCGCTCGGGATGACGCACACGTACATCAACGTGCCCGACGCGCGCACGGCCGACTATGCGCAGGGCTATACGCAGGATGGCAAGCCGATCCGGATGACGGGCGGCATGCTGTGGCAGCCGGCGTACGGCGTGCGGACCACGGCGGCCGACCTGCTGCGTTTCGTGCAGGCGAACATGGGGCTGGTTGACACGGCGCCGCGGCTGCAGCGCGCGATCGCGCGCACGCACACCGGCTATTTCCGCGCAGGGCCGATGACGCAGGACCTGATCTGGGAGCAGTATCCGTATCCGGTCGCACTGCCGACGCTGCTCGAAGGCAACGCGCCGAAGATGCTGTTCAATGCGACGCCGGCCAGCGCAATCAAACCGCCGCTCGCGCCGAACCCGGACACGTGGATCAACAAGACGGGCTCGACCAACGGCTTCAGCACGTATGTCGCGTTCGTTCCCGCGAAGCGGATCGCGATCGTGATGCTCGCGAACCGCAGCTTCCCGATCGAGGACCGCGTGAAGGCCGCGTACGGGATTCTCGAGTCGCTCGGAGCGCGGTAAATTTTCGTCGGCGGACGATGCGCCGCCGCTTACTCGGGCGGTTGCTCGTCGTACGCGACGAAGATCTTGCGCGTGCGCTCGACGACTTCCCAGGTGCCGCGAAAACCCGGCGGAATCACGAAACGATGACCGGCACGCAGGGTCTTGCGGTTTCCTTCCAGGTCGGTGATCACGGACGTGCCTTCCAGGATCTCGCAGTATTCCGCTTCGGTGTACGCGACGTGCCAGCAGCCCGGCGTGCTTTCCCAGATGCCGGTCGAGAAACGGCCCCACGGGCTCGCGAAGCCGGGCGTGAGCGTTTGCAGCGGATCGCCCGAAATCAGCTTCTCGGGCGACACGCGGTACTGCGTCGGCTCGCCACTCGGGGCGAGCGCGTCGGTGATGGATGAAACGTCGATCATGATGGGCATGCTTCGTCGAGTTGGGTGGAGTGGGGCGCGCCGGCGGCGCGCCCGGGCGATTCCATGGCGACAAACGGTCCTGCATCCGACATCTTCGCAGATCGACGGGCCGGCCCGGTCAGCTGCCGGATTTCGATTGTTGCCGGAGCCGGTTCTCGAGTCGCGCGATCTCATACGAGCGCGGTTTCGGGAGCGTCATCCTGTCGAGCGCGGCGTCGCTCAGGCGACCGCCGTGTCGGTTGCCTCCACTGCCATCGCACCGCGCGCGGTCGAGCCCGGTAACGACGCAGCGCCCGCAAGCCGCCGATAACGCGCGAGCGCCCACAGCGGGAAGTACGCGGTATAGCCGTGATACTTCAGATAGAAGATGCGCGGAAAACCCGGCGCATTGTGCGAGCGGTGCCACCAGAAGCCGTCGTCCTGCTGCACCGACTGCAGATACGCGATGCCGCGCTTCACCGAATCGGATTCGCAGTCACCGAATGCCATCTGCGCGAGCAGCGCCCATGCGGTGCAGTTCGACGTGCTTTCGCCGGAATTCGTGCCGGCGAGCATCGGGTCGATATAGCTGTCGTTCGTCTCGCCCCAGCCGCCGTCCGCATGTTGCCGTGCACGCAACCAGTCGAGCGCGCGGGCGATGTACGGCTGCGACTTGTCCTCGCCGGCGAGCGCGAGGCCGGCCAGCACGCTCCAGGTGCCGTACAGGTAGTTCGTGCCCCAGCGGCCCCACCAGCTGCCGTCGGGCTGCTGCGTGCGCTTCACGTAGTCGATGCAGCGCACGAGCGACGCGCGGTCGTCCGCGCGCTGCGTCACGCCGAAGCACAGCAGCACGCGGCCCGACACGTCTTCGGTCGGCGGATCGAGCAGCGCGCCGTGATCGGCGAACGGGATCGCGTTCAGGTACATGCGGTCGCAGTCGGCGTCGAAGGCCGCGAAGCCGCCGTTGCGCGACTGCAGCCCGCGCATCCAGTCGAGCGCGCGCGCGACGCGCGGCGCATACGGGTTCGTGCCGTCCGCGTTGCGATGCGTGCGGCCGCGGCGATCGAGCATCGCGACGACGAGCGCGCTGTCGTCGATGTCGGGGTAGTACGGGTTCGCGTACTGGAATGCCCATCCGCCCGGCTCCGTATCGGCCGGTGCGTTCTCGATCCAGTCGCCGCGCAGGTCGTTTACCTGGCGCTCGGCCAGCCAGTCGTACGCGCGCGCGATGCGTTCATCGAGTTCGCGCAGCGCGCCGGCCGGCTCGCCGGCTTCCGGCGCCGCCACGCCGCGCGCCTGCTCGAGCGCCATCGTGCTCCATGCGGTGTCCCACACCGGCGACAGGCACGGCTGGCAATACACGCTGCCGTCGGGCCGCGTGACCAGCAGCTTGTCCAGCGCGTTTTCGCAATCGCGCCGCAGCGGATGATCGTCCGGGTAGCCGAGCACTTCCATCATTTGGTAGCTGTACACGATCGGCGGGAAGATGCCGCCGAGCCCGTCCTCGCCGTTCATGCGTTCCGCGCACCATGCCTCTGCATGGCGGATCGCGCGCTGGCGCAGGCGTTTCGGCATCAGCGGCTCGATATGGCGGACCGTGCGGTCGAGCGCGAGGAACAGCTTGCGCATGCCGCGCGCGGGCGGGAAGTAGCGACGTTCCTGGTCCGGCGGCGTGACGAACAGCTCGCGGATCGACACGTTGCGCGGATTGCGGGCGCGCGCCTTCAGCGAGCACAGCACGAGCAGCGGCACCATCGTCGTGCGCGCCCAGTACGCGACCTTGTACATCGAGATCGGCACCCACTTCGGGAACAGCACGAATTCGATCGGCATGAACGGCGCCGCGCGCCACGGCACCTGGCCGAACGTCGCGAGCAGGATGCGCGTGAACACGTTCGAGCGCGCCGCGCCGCCGAGCGTCAGGATCGCGTCGCGCGCGCGGACCATATGCGGCGCGTGTTCGCTGTCGCCGGCCGCCTTCAGCGCGAAATACGCCTTCACGCTGCACGACACGTCCGGCGCGCCGTCGACGTACAGCGCCCATCCGCCATGCGTGTCGAGCCGCTGGTTCGCGCGCAGGTAGCGCGCCATCTTCTCCTGGCGGACGTCGTCGATCCTGTCCATGAAATGCATCATCAGGATGTATTCCGCGGTGATCGTCGCGTCGGATTCGAGTTCGAAACACCAGCTGCCGTCGGGCTGCTGAAGACGCACGAGCGCGTCGCGTCCACGGGCGATGGCGGTGTCGAGCGCGGACCAGGGGGATGGGGTGGGTTTGTTCATGCGGCGGATCATACCATCCAGCCGGAATGTTTATATCGAGACCCCGGGTGCTAACATCCGCACCATGAAAAAACGCCTTGAACCCGCGCCGCACGACGCGTCCGCGCCTGTCGAACCGGCTGGAACGGCCGCCGCACGGGCGTCCGAAGGATCATCGGCGCCGGTGGCTGCCGCCGCTGCCGGCGTGCGGCGAAAAAAAGCGCCGGATCAGGTGCGTGCGCAGTTGCTGGCGGCTGCATCCGAGATTGCGATGCATCACGGCGTGGCCGCGTTGACGCTCGACGCGGTGGCCGAGCGTGCCGGCGTGACGAAAGGCGCGCTGCAGTATCACTTTGCGAACAAGCAGGGGCTGCTGGATGCGCTGTTCGGGCAGGCGACCGAGCGGTTCGCCGCGCAGATGGCCGCACGGACGGCGGCGGATTCCGACGGCGACGGCGCGGCGGCGCGCGCGTATATGCATGCGGTGCTCGACGCGGCCAATCCGGCGGCGAGTACCGATGTGCTGCGCGTGCTGGTCGCGTCGATGATTACCGAGCAGGAAACGCGCGCACGCTGGTCGGTGCCGATGCGGGAATGGTCGCGGCCCGATCCCGTGCCGCTGGAGCGGGCGGCGACGCTGATGATCTGCCGGCTCGCGGCCGACGGGCTGTGGATTTCGGAACTGCTCGACAGTGTGGAGGTGTCGGCCGAGCTGCGCTCGGAGATCGTCCGGCAACTGGATGCGATGAGCAAGGGGGTGTTTCCGAAGGAGGGCGATGACGCGGCGTGACGCGGACGCGTTGGGAGAATGACGTGATCACGTTGTCGCGCGGCCGTGGCCTCGAACCCGCTTGCTCGCGATCGGGCAGTTGGCTATGCTGGTTCGCATGAACCGATTGCACACCCGTTCGATTATTCGCGCCGAACTTTTGCCGGCGGGGTAGCCATCGACTGAATGCATGTGATCACAACCCGCCCGGAAGGCGGGTTTTTGCTTTCTGGGCAATCGATGGAGCGCCTGGAATTGCAGACTGAAACGACGCATCACGCGACAGCATCGAACGATGCGGTCATGCTCCACATGGTATGCGGCAAGATCGCATCCGGAAAATCGACGCTGACCGCGACGCTCGCGAGCGCCGAACGGACCATCCTGATCAGCGAAGACGATTGGCTTGCTCGCCTCTATCCGGGCGAGATTCTGTCGATCGACGACTATGTCCGCTGCGCAACGCGCATCAAGGATGTGATCGTCGATCACGTCCGCGCTTTGCTGCAGGCCGGCGTCTCGGTGGTTCTCGATCTTCCGTTCAATACCGTCGCTGCGCGCGCATGGGGGCACGCGCTTTCGCAGGCCGCCGGCTGTGGCCATCGACTGCATTACCTCGATGTCGGCGATGCGGTTTGCAAGGCGCGTCTGCGCGTGCGCAATGCGCAAGGGAAGCATCCGTTCCAGGCGTCCGATGCCGAGTTCGAGCAGATCACACGGTACTTCGTCGCGCCGGATGCGACGGAAGGGTTGAGTATCGTGGCGTATGACGAGACGGGGGCCGTCGGCGCGTAGCCTGGCGTCGTGACTGCACGACCGGTTTGCCGCCGGCGCTTCGCTCAGGCCGGCGGCCGCGCAACGTCATGCGCGTGCCGGAGAGCGGACAAAATATGCGCCAGGTTGCGGGCGGCCTTCGTTAGAATCGGCTTTCGTCAAGAAAAAAACGAATTTGCATCGGTGCAGCGGTACCCCGTCACGGATACTGCTCGCCCTGACGCCATTGTTCATCTTTAACCGGAGACGACCATGCCAGGCCTACTTCCCGACGTTGACCGCGACGGGCTCCTCGAATATTCCGTGGTCTACACCGACCGATCGATCAATCACATGTCGCAGCTCTTTCAGGGCGTCATGCGCGACATTTCCGCTTCCCTGAAAAAGGTCTACAACGCGAAGGCGGTCGTCGTCGTCCCGGGCAGCGGGACGTTCGGCATGGAGGCCGTCGCCCGGCAGTTCGCGACGAACAGGAAGTGTCTGGTCATCCGCAATGGCTGGTTCAGTTTCCGCTGGTCGCAGATTTTCGACATGGGCAGCATTCCGTCTGAAACGACGGTGCTGAAGGCGCGTCCGGTCGAACCGGGAAGGCAGGCCGCCTACGCACCGGCTCCGATCGAGGAAGTGGTCGCCGCAATCAGGGAACAGAAGCCGGATCTGGTCTTTGCGCCGCATGTCGAAACCGCATCCGGGATGATGCTGCCCGATGCGTATCTGCGCGCGGTGGCCGACGCCGTGCATGCGGTCGGCGGCATGTTCGTACTGGATTGCATCGCGTCCGGCACGGTGTGGGTCGACATGCAGGCCAGCGGCGTCGATGTGCTGATCAGCGCGCCGCAAAAGGGCTGGAGCGCGTCACCCTGCTGCGCACTGGTCATGCTCAGCCCGCTCGCCCGCGAACGAATCGATGCGACCACCAGCACCAGCTTCGCGTGCGATCTTCGCAAATGGCTGCAGATCATGGAAGCGTACGAGAACGGCGGGTTCGCGTATCACGCGACGATGCCCACGGATAGTCTCGCGACGCTGCGCGACGTGATCAAGGAAACCGACGCATACGGCTTCGACAAGGTGAGAGCGGAACAGCTCGAGCTCGGCACGCGCGTTCGCGCGCTGCTGGCCGACAAAGGTTTCAGGAGCGTGGCGGCTGAAGGTTTTCAGGCGCCGGGTGTCGTGGTCTGCTACACGGACGACGACGGCATTCGATCCGGCAAGAAATTCGCCGATGTCGGCTTGCAGATCGCCGCCGGCGTTCCGCTGCAATGCGACGAGCCTGAAGACTTCAAGACCTTCCGCATCGGATTGTTCGGTCTGGAAAAACTGCATGACGTCGATGGTGCGGTTACCCGGTTCGCCGACGCGCTGGAGCGCGTTCTTTAGGTCGATTTTCCGGGGCACGTGCGCAGCCGAATCGTCGCCGGCGACGTCGAAAGGGAAGGTTGGGAAGTTCGAACCGAGCGCGCGGATCGAATCGGAAGGTAACGAATCGATCGCGCGCGACGTTCGGGCGCGCTGTGTCGTGCGCGCCCGGGTGCCTCATCTGCGTTGGGCGTCCGGTACCGGGGCGTTGCGTTTAACCGCGCGTGTCGACCCAGTTGCGTGCCCAGCGTGTCGAGTGCTGCAGCGCCTGCGCTTCACTCTTGAAGTAATCGAGCGAATAGAACTGGTAGCGGCCTTCGGCGCGCGAGCTGTCGGTGCGTTCGAGCAGCAGGTTGGATGAAAAACTACCGTCGGGCAAACGATGCGCCGAGGGTTGGACGGCATAGCCGTTGTATTGTTGAATTCGTTTGGTGTGCATTTTAATTTTAATGATGTGCGAATGCGCGCGTGCCGTGCGAAATGTGCACGGATGCGCCGATTCAAAGCCATTGCGAGCCGAATCTGAAGCAGTCGGAATGCGAAAAAAGGGCCTTGCAGCCAGAGGGGAGAATGAAGTGCAACGAGGCGTGTGGCGCTTGGCAGGCTGCTGAACAAACCGATGCAGCTATGAGCGATCGCGCCAACTTTGGGAGACAACGCTCCGCGAGGATGTCGCTGCAACCCGGCGTCCGTTTCGGGAGGCCGGGTCCTTCAAACTTTACAGCGGCTTGATGTTGGCCGCTTGCAGACCCTTCGGGCCTTGCTTCGTTTCGAAGCTCACCTTCTGATTTTCAGCCAGCGTCTTGAAACCGTCGGCCCGAATTTCGGAGAAGTGAGCGAACAGGTCGTCGCCGCCCTTGTCCGGAGTGATGAAGCCAAAGCCTTTGCTGTCGTTGAACCACTTGACGATACCGGTATCCATGAAGAATCCTTGAGAAAAAAATAAGAAAATTTGCTCTGTTCAAGAGCGGGAGAAGCATCAAGGAGGGAGAGGACAACGAATACCGCTGAGGGGCGATCAATTGATGAACAGCAATCGAACTTCTTGAACTTCAGGGCCGTACACTAACCGCCGGGTAGTGTCAGCGTCAATGGTTAACTTGTAACTGTTTCACCGGGCGGGCGGTTTTGTGGGCGAAGCGATGTGGCCCTGCATGGCTGTGTGCCATACCTGGCATGGTGTGCAGGTTGGGCCGTGCCTGAACTGGTCGATGGTTCTGAACGGCCTGGAGCAGTCGGTCGACGTCGGATCATTGCAACGTTGCTTCCGATCCGGAGCGGTCAATTGTATCGCTCGAAAGGAGATATTCGCCGGTCTTGATCGTGAATTGGTGTCGCGTTTGATAACATCGGCCTTTCTTCCCGACGTGACACTATATGGGTACGTCCTATCGTTTCATTGCCAACCCGGCCGATGGCGCTGCGGTGCTGAATTGGTTCAGGGCGTTGAAGGAACCGCCGTTCGAAGTGGCCACTGCGCTCCATACGGTGTTGTACTTTTCTCACCTTGGCGAGCTGCGTCATGCGACCGACGGATCCGTCGATGCCGAGAAATCGCCAATCGTTACGGTCGTTCACCCTCGTATCGCACGCGAAGCGTTATGGACTGTTGGCGAAATACATTTCCGAACAAGTTCCCTGAGAAGGCTATATCCATCGCTTTATCGTGTCTCGCAAGCTCTTGCCTTATGGCTCGACGACAACCCATGTATCTATTCCGTCAAAGATCGAGATAACGAGTACAGCTACTACCTCGAAGGAACAGTGACGAACGAAACTTCCCCAATATATGCATTCCAGTCCGGTTTGGACGCACTGGGCAATGAGCGCTACTTCGTTGGTTCGCGCGATAACGACGCCGTGCTGGACCGAGTATGTAAAACACTTCAACTGCGCGGCGTCAATTTCGACCGCGACGCACAGTAACCTACGGATCCTGGCTGTACTGCCATCAAATGCATCGACCATCAATTGAAGAGCAACGCGCCGTATGTTGGCGATTCAACGCTCCCTTTGCTGATTGCGACATGCGCCTGAAAGTGAGTGTGTTGCTAAACGTGAAAGATGGCGTCCGTCCAATAAATGCTATGCGCGTCAACACAGATCCAGGAACTACCGGCTGATTCATCTGGGCTGGCGAAATATTTTCCGAAGGTCCCAACTTCTTCGTGCCGCTGCACGGAAAGCATCGCAATCAATGGGCTGGCATCGCCGGCCGGTTGGCGTTTCCTCCTTGTGGAAGATTGCGGGAACGTTTGGCAAGACGCCGACCTCCTAGCCCTTTAGAAATCGGTAGTGCAATTCAGGCACCACTGTCGACCGACCGTTCCTGGCTGCCGACCCACAAACGACGGTCGTCGCTCTCAACAACGGACCTTTGCCAAACGTAATGTGCGTTGCAGGCCTGGCGTCCCGGGCTCGCTCACCTGATGGCGAGAACGCTTCAACTGCGGATTGCCACCGTAATCACAATGAGAGCCGAGAAGATCAGCGCCGGGGCGAGATGCCGGAATGGCTCCCGATTTCGTAGCAACGTGAATAGCACGCCGATCATGATCGCACCGGCCAGCGTCAGGCCAAAGACTCTGGTTTGTTGTCCCAAAAGAAGTGCTGCACCGAACAGCTCGAGCGCGCCACAGAGCAACCGAAACCATGCCGGGTAACCCCAGCGTGCAAAGTTGCGCTTCACCGTGCCGCGTCCTGCGAGATTGACCACTCCAGCAACCACGAACAGCACCGCTACGATCGTCGCGAGAATCGATTCAAAAGATGCAGGGTTTAACGCCATCGTCATGCTCCGTTGCGTTGCTGAAAGTGCTTCTGTGCAGAGAGGTCCGCAATCAGGCCTGGGCCGTGGGGTTCCCATGCAAGTACTTGCCGGGCATGCTGGCCGCTTACCGTCTGGTCGAGCGCCAGTGCGTCGGCAAATGGGCCAAGCGATTTGCGAGCGTCGTCGAGCGGCCAGAATTCGACGCGGTCGGCGCCGACCGAGGCACGAATCGCTTCGCCCATTTCGGCAACCGCAATGGCATCTTCCGCGACCACGTTGAAGATCTGTCCGTTGACTCGATCGTCCCTGCGTGCCAACCGCTCCACCGCGCTCAGATAGGCCGTGGCGAGATCATCGACGTGCACGGCAGGCCAATGATTGCGACCATCGCCGACGACGCTCACATTGCCGGTCTGACGGACCATGCCGGCAAGCATGCCGAAGATGCCGCCGCCGTAGCCGTGGACCATCGCCGGCCTGAGGATCACCGCGGCAATCGAACGGCGCGCGGCCAGCGCCTGCACGCGTTGCTCCACTGCGGGCCGCCAGGCTACGAGTGGTGTCGGGTTCAGCGCCGATGCTTCAGTCGCGGGCTTACCCTCCGTATTGCCGTAGACCCACGTGCCCGATGTGTAAACGAACGCCGCTCCCGGATGCAAATGGGCAAGCATCGCGTCAACCGCGGCCTCGTCAGCAGCGGCGGCGGAAGCATCGTTGGTCGACGCCATGTGCACAACGCCATGAGCGGCCCCGGCAGTCGCAGCAAAGGACTGTGGCTGACGCAAGTCTCCCGCATGCAGTTTCACGCCGAGACGTGCCAGCGCGCTCGCGACCGCCGACCTGTCGTCGCGCACCAGCGCTGTCACTTGATGGCCGAGGCTGATTGCCTTGCGCACGACCGCTTGCCCGATGTAGCCCGTACCACCTGTAATGAACAGTTCCATAGTGTTTTCCTCGATGAGTGCCCACGAAGTCGACAGGTCACAAAACGAGACTCATAAGTCTCGTTTTGGCCAATGTAGACGAGACTGGTCAGTCTTGTCAACGATTCAGCGATCTGTTATTTATCGGGCATGAACACTTCCACTGTCCCCGACTTGAGCCCGCTGCAACGCCGCAAGCGGTCCGCCATCCTCGATGGTGCGAAAACCGTGTTTTTAAGCCAGGGTTTCGGCCTGGCAACAATGGACGACGTCGCTACGGCCGCTGGCGTCGGCAAACAGACGGTCTACCGCCACTTCAAGTCGAAGGAGGCACTCTTCGTTGGTCTGGTGACCTCGATGTGCGCTCAGGTGGGTGGCGTTCTTGCCGGCGCTCTGGACGCGCAATCCGATGGCTCACCCGAAGACGAGTTGCGCGAACTGGGATGGGCATTGGCCCAAATCCTCATCGCGCAGGACAATCTGCGGCTTTACCGGGCCATCGTTGCGGAGGCCGAGCGTCTTCCGGAACTCGGTCAGGTGTTTTACGAAAATGGCGCAAAGGTCGTGCGTGCCTTCGCCGCGAAAATTCTGCGAAAGAGATTTGACGAATCGACTGCTGCATTGCGTGCAGCGACATTCGTTCAGTTGGTGCTAGGCGACGCGTATCTGGAACTATCGATTGGCTTCACGGTGCCCGATGTCGATGCGCGCTTTGCGCAGCAAGTCGACGAGGCGGTTGCTGCTGCACTTCGCTAAGGAGTGCAGCATAAGATGTCGAGCCACTGCATCGCCCGGTTGAATCCGCAGCCGGTCGCCGACAAACGCAATCGACCGCCGCCGCCCCTTTGCAGACCTCCGGTACCCGGAGGACAATACCCCCGGAAATCTCGTCGGAGGATGTGCATCATGGCCACATTTCAGCCCGATGGATGGCATACCGTCACGCCCCGAATCGTCGTCCGGGATCCGGAAAACCTGATCGAATTCATCCGGACGGTGTTTCACGCACAGGGCGAATTCCGCGCCGGGCTGCCCGCCGAAATCCGGATCGGCGATTCTGTCGTGATGGTCAGCGGCGGAGACGGCCTGCGCGATCCGATGCCGGCATTTCTGTACGTCTATGTCGAAGATGCCGATTCGACTTATCGGCGAGCGATTGCAGCGAACGCGATCTCGCTCGAAGTTCCAGCCGACATGCCCTACGGCGACAGGCGCGCGATGGTAAGGGATCCGTGGGGAAACACATGGCAGATTGCCACACACCAGCGCGACCTCCCGGTTGACGAGATCCGTTCAAGGCTCGCCAACGACGGATAGCCGATGATTGCGGCGCAGGGCACGACCCGGAGGTTGCGCTTTCCGTCCGCAGTTGCCCGAATTCCACCCACCGGGCCCCGCCGGCACGGCTGCGCCCGACAGCGAACGCGCCGGCTACATGCATCTTCCGCTCCCCAATCTGTCGCAATCGTCAAGATTCGCGTCGCGTGCAGATAAAACCTTCCCGCCGACCCCGCCGTTAACCCGTTCGTAGCCCACGTGCCGCATGTTGCGCATGTTGCGACGCAGCGCTCGTCTTTCGTGATCCGGAATCCACATCCGCCGCAGGCCGCGCGTGGCCTGCGCAAGGGAACGTCATGCGAAAACAATTCACCATCCGTGGCGGACTCGTCGCGACCATCGCCGGCTATACCGTGCTGCTCGTGCTGGTGGTCGGCGCATCCATCGCCGGCCTCTACGTGAGCAATGGTTCGCTCGAGGCGATGTACCGCGACGACACCGCGTCGCTGCTACACCTGAAGACCAGTTCCGAGCGGATGCTCGTGCTGCGCGAACGGATGAGCGACGTCGCGCAGATCATCAGCGCCGGCCAGTCGGGCAAGGCGGAACTCGCGCAACTCCATGCGCTCCTCAAGCAGAGCAACGACGAACTGGACGGCTACACGCGCCTGCACGCGCGCGACGCCGACGAGCAGGCGCTGTTCGATACGCTGCAGAGTCGCCGTCGTGCGTTGCTCGAGCGTGTGTTCCTGAAGGCGCTGTCGCAACTCGACGGCGACGACGCGTTCAACTTCCTCGACACGCAGCGCACCGCGCCACCCGCGCTGTTCGCCGCGTACCAGGATGCGATCGACGCGCTCGAATCGTTCCAGGTCGCGCGCGAAAAAGCCCGTTACGATGCGGCCGGCGTTCATTTCCACCGGATCGTGTGGGGGATGGCGGCGGTCGCCGTACTTGCGCTCGTCGTCGGCTTCTTTGCGCAGCGCGTGCTTGCGAAGGCGATCATCGAACCGATCAATCTCGCGGTCGATCAGTTCGAAAAAATCTCGAAAGGCGACCTGACCGGAACGGTCGTCATTCCCGGCGCAAACGAGATGGCCTATCTGCTGAATGCGCTGAAGCGGATGCAGGACGGTCTCGTCGACACCGTCAGTCAGGTGCGCGCGAGCACCGAGACGATCGTCGGCGACGTGCGCACGATCGCGAGCGGCAACGTCGACCTGTCCGAGCGCACCGAGCAGCAGGCCGTGTCGCTGCAGCAGGCGGCGGCGAGCGTCGAGCAGCTGACGGCGGCGGTGCGCCAGAATGCGGACAACGCGCGCGATGCACGCACGTACGTGGAGGGCACGGCCGGCATCGCGTCGCGCGGCGGTGATGCGATGCAGCGCGTCGTCGAGACGATGTCCGAGATTTCGCGCAGCTCTGCGCGGATCTCCGGCATCGTCGGCGTGATCGAGAGCATCGCGTTCCAGACGAACATCCTCGCATTGAACGCTGCCGTCGAAGCCGCGCGTGCCGGCGAGCAGGGGCGCGGTTTCGCGGTTGTCGCGACGGAAGTGCGCGGGCTCGCGCAGCGTTGCGCGTCGGCGGCGAAGGAAATCAAGGATCTGATCGGCAATTCCGCGCGACGCGTCGAAGACGGCAGCGGCCTCGTCACGCTGGCCGGCTCGGCGATGGCCGAACTCGTTGGCGCGGTCGAGCGCGTGAACGCGATCATGAGCGAAACCAGCAACGCCTTCGAGGAACAGTCGTCGGGCATCGAGCAGGTGAACGCCGCGGTCATCCAGATGGAGCAGACGATGCAACGCAATGCCGCGCTGGTCGAGGAGGCGGCGGCCGTGGCGCTGTCGCTCGACGAACAGGGTTCACGGCTGAGCGCGGCGGTCGCGCAGTTTCGGCTGCGTGACGAGGCTGTCGCGTGACGTATTGGTGCGTGCGACCGCAGCCGGATTGTCGATGTCGAATGCTTTCGTGACGTGCTGACGAACGAAGCCGCTTTCCGTATGGCAAGCGAGAGGCCGGAACACGTTACCGTCTGGCGGCCCCATGGTGTGTCGATTTACTGCGGCGATTCCGGCAACTCGTAGTCGAAGGTGTACGCGTGCTGGCCGTTGTCGATGTTGATGATCATCGAGCCGGAGAGCCCCAGCAATTCCCCCGTCCCGGAATCGGGTACGACGGTGATCGATTGTTTCGGCTGCCCGCGGGTCATGGTGGAGCTGTGCTGCAGCACAAAACTGCCTTGGCGGCCACCCAGCGTGCCTTGCACGGTTTCCATCGCGACGTAGCCCGCGGACCCCTGAACACTGCTTCGAAACGCGAGCATCTCGCCGTGGCTGACGGCTTCCAGGTCGCCGTGAAATTGCTTGTCGAGCGACATGCGGCCGAGCCCGGTATTTTCCGCGACGCTGCTCAGGGATTCGGGATTCAGCTTGACTTCGAACGGACCGTTGGCCTGCAGTTTCATCGCGGATCTCCTCGTCGCATGGGAACTCCGCACTATAAGCCAATCGGGTTCCGCCGGAGGTAACGGTTTGCTCGATACGCCGGATAGACCGCAAACCGTGTGCCTCGTCGCGCTTGAGGCGATAATCGGCATCCCCTCTTTAAACACCCGCAGCCGTGACGACACCCGCGTTTGCCCCCTTTCAGGATTTGGCCGAGACCCTGCTGGCTCACTGGAACGACGCCAATGGCGATGGCTCCCATGACACATCGCATCTGCAACGCGTGTGGAAGAACGCGGCGGCGATCCATGCCGAGGAGGGCGGAGACGCTGAAGTGCTGTTTGCGGCGACACTGCTGCACGACTGCGTGTCGGTAGAGAAGAACGCTCCGCTTCGGGCGCAGGCATCGCGTCTGTCGGCGGACAAGGCCCGGTTGGTGTTGAAGTCGCTGGGTTGGCCGGACGCGAAGATCGACGCTGTCGCGCATGCGGTCGAAGCGCATAGTTTTTCGGCCGGTGTCGCGCCGGTGACGCTGGAAGCAAAAACGCTGCAGGATGCCGACCGGCTCGATGCGATCGGCATGCTGGGTGTCGCACGATGCTTCTATGTCGCCGGGCGGATGGGCAGCGCGTTGTATGACCCGGTCGATCCGCACGCATCGGACCGCGAACTCGACGACACGCGATTCGCGATCGATCACTTCCATACGAAACTGCTGAAGCTGGCGTCCGGTTTTCAGACTGCTGCCGGCGCCCGTTTGGCGAAGATCCGCCACGATCGGTTGCGCCGCTTTCTCGACGAGTTTGTTGACGAGATCTGACTGTGCGATCGGTTGCGTCCGACCTGTTGCCGGCCCCCGATCGATATCGTCCAATGCGAAGCGATACGATCATCCGGTTCTGCCCCGTGAATGCCATTTTGAAGGGCGCAACTTCAAAATTCGGCAACGCACGTGTTTCGACGTTTCGAATCGGCACAGCGGTCGGCGCGGTCTTGTTGCTTGCCATCGCCGCTGCGTTGCCGGCATTTGCCGCCGCATCGTCACGCACATTTCGGTTCGCTTTGCCGGGCGGCGCGGCGATGCTCTATGGAAACGCGTCGAATCGCAGAAGGCACCGCTTCATTCGTCACCTGATTGATAAAGCACCTTCAACTGCGACAACTCTTCGATGAATTGATCCTTGAGCGCCTGCGGCCCGAGGATTTTCAGATGCGCGCCGTACCCGAGCAGTTTCCGCACGCCGTGCTCGATGGATTCGATGGGCATCAGGAACTCCTTCCATCCTGACGGCACCTCCGCGCTGCCGGCCTTCTGCACGACCGGCGCGGTCTTGATCCGCGCATTGTCCAGCCAGTTTTCGGCGCGCGGCGACACGGCGATATGGGCGGTCAGCCGATAAAGATCGGTCTCGTACCGGCTCATCGCGTCACGCCAGTGCACCGCCAGATCGAATCGCGCAGGGCGTTTGAAACGGCGGCGCGTCGCACTGAATTCGCAGATATTCGCCAGCCGGAAGGTCAGTGCGCCGGGCTTGCCGACGACCTTGGCAATCAAGTACCAGGCACCTCCCTTGAGCACCAGGCCGAGCGGTTCGAGTTCGCGGCGGGACACACCGCGCCAGCTCCGATACTTCACGTCGATACGATACGAACCCCACACCGCATCGGCGACTTCACGCAGGAATTCGGGCGTTTCCTGCGCCCGGTACCAGTCGACGGTATCGATGTGCAGCCGGCTGGCGACACGATCGGCCTTCTCGCGCGAGCCGGGAGGCAGGCTGGCCATCATCTTCAGCCGTGCGGAGCTGGCCATGCCGTCGAGGCCCAGTTCTCTCGCCGGCCCGGGCAAGCCCGCCAGGATCAGCGCATGCGCTTCGTGCTCGGTGAGCCCCGTGAGATCGGTACGCCAGCCGTCGCGTAACTGAAAGCCGCCGTTGCGGCCGCGATCGCCCCAGATGGGCACGCCGGCCGTGGAGAGCTGGTCGATATCGCGCAGGATCGTGCGCTCGGACACCTCCAGCGCGTCGGCCAGCGCCGGTGCGGTCATCCGGCCGCGCGCTTGCAGCATCATCATGATCGACAACAGGCGACTGGCTTTCATGAAGACACATTCCCTCAAATACCTGACATGAGGTGTCATGTTATCGGACTTATGCTTTGCGGCATGCGTGATCCGTTCAATCGAGAGCAAGCTCGAACAATCACGAGCGCATTCGAGAAAGCAAAGGAAGAGCGATGAAGATAATTTCCGGACCACTGAGCATGTTCGGTGCGAAGGTCGAGATTGCGGCGCACGAGAAGGGTATCGACTTCGAGCTGGTGATGGCGCCGTTCAGCCAGCTTCGCGGTTACGACCCAAAGCATCCCGACGTACTGCGCATCAATCCGAAGCGGCAGGTGCCGGTGCTGATGGACGGCACGCTGGAGATCTTCGATTCCACGCAGATATTCGAATATCTCGAGGATCTGAAGCCCGATCCCGCGTTATGGCCGGCGCATCCGGCGGCGCGCGCCATCGCGCGTCAACTCGAACATTGCAGCGACGAAATCTATTTCCCGCACGTTATCCGGCTGATGGGGCTTGAAGCGACGCCGGACGATCCGGCTGCGCAGGCCGCGCGCGCCGAAGCGTCGCAATACTATCGGCGCATGGAACGCGTGCTTGCGGATCGGGAATTTCTGGCCGGGGCGTATTCCTATGCCGACATCGCGTTCTACATGGCGCAGTTGTTCGGTGCACGCAAGGGTGCGCCGATGACAACGGAGACGCCGAACCTGCTCGCGTGGCGTGCGCGGATGACCGCACGTCCCGCCGTGCGGAAAGTCGCTGGCGCGATGGCCGGCTATCTTGCGTCGATCGGAGAAGCGGTACCCGATTTTCTTCGCGGGCTTGACCAGGTGACTTCGGTAGCGGGTAGAGGGTGGCCTTCAGCCTGAGATTTCGGCTTTCATCGTGACGTATCCCGTTCCTGCTCCTGTTCGATGGACGGCTTTGCGATCACGGCGTGGTGTCGATAGGCGGCAAAGGCCGTCGCACGACCGCCAAATGATTCGACTGCAACGCGGTTGCCGGCAAGCCGCGTGATCGAAGACCGACTCGCTCCTCTATTCGGATCCTTGACCTTGAAGTCGACTTCAATCTTAGAGTGCTTGCTGACGGCAATGAATCAGCAGGCCTCGGGTGTTGCCTGCGACGATCGATCATCGACGAGAGGCGACGAACATGGACAGGCGGTTGACACAGGTTGAATTCGGGCCGCATACGGTCGACGTGCCCGAAGGCGGGTACTACGACCGGTTCCGGATGAATCCGGACCTGGACGAGGTGGCGCGCGATCCCGCCGCGGGGAACATCGAGTTTTTCCGTCGGATTCCGAAGCGTCAGGTCGCTTCGCGGGTCGGGCCGACCTGGGCGCCGAACTTCTACTACCGTTCCAGCAGCATTCAGCTGTTGTTCCGTGCGCCGCTCGAACGCCTGCGGACCATGCTGCCGATACCGCTCGAACCGCTGCGCGCGCTCCCCGGGCAAGGGCTGGTCGCGCTGACCTTCTTTTCGTATTCGGTCTGCGATAACGATCCGTATGACGAAGTTTCCGTCGCGGTGGTGATCCGCCGGCCCGGCGCGCGCGGGTCGCACGCACTGGAGCTGATCGACTCGATGCGGCGCCGGAGCTTCTTCGCGCATGTGCTGGCGCTGCCGGTTACCACTGAAATCGCGCGGGTTCGCGGCGTACACGGCTATCAGTTGCCCAAGTGGCTCGCCGATATCGATGTGAACCTCGGCGCTACCGCCAGCGCCCGCATTGCCGGCCCGGGAGGCCGGCCGGATCTGAGCCTGAGCGTGCCGCTGCCTGCGCTGACCGACGTCGCATCCCAATCGCGGATGAGCACGACGACGATGATCAATCGCATCGACGGCGAATGGCACCAGACGTCGGTGCAATCCAGTACGCTATCGTTCGCCCAGCGCCTGTTGCCGCGCGATGTCGAGCTGGTGCGGTACGGCGGCCCGCTGAGCCAGCTGCTCGACGGGCTCGGCGCCTCCACCGTCATGCGTCTCGACGTGGTAAAAGACGCGCAACTGGTCCTGAACCTGCCGACGCCCTTGAAGGCCTTCGATGAACCCGGAAAGCAACGCTAACGGCACGGATGCGCGCGACACGCCCGCGCCGAAGGAACCGTCCATGACCCAGCCGACCCATGATCTCGTCGTATTTGGCGCCACCAGTTTTGTCGGTCAGATCCTGACCCGCTACCTGTCCGATTACCTGTCGGGCGCCGGCGAGACGCTGCGCTGGGCGATCGCCGGCCGGTCCGAAGCGAAGCTCAGGCAGGTCAGGGATGCGCTCGGCGCGGCGGGGCAGTCCGTGCCGATCATCGTCGCCGACGCGGCCGACGAAGCACAATTGCGGGCGCTTTGTGCGCAAACGCGAGTGGTCGTGTCGACTGTCGGGCCCTACGCGCTTTACGGGGAGCCGCTGGTCAGGGTCTGCGCGGAAACCGGCACCGACTACTGCGACCTTACCGGCGAGACGCAGTGGATCAAGCGGATGATCGAACAATACGAGCCCGCGGCCCGGCAATCGGGCGCGCGCATCGTTCATTGCTGCGGGTTCGATTCGGTTCCGTCCGACATGGGCGTGTTCTTCCTGCAGCAACAGGCAAGGCGGCAATGGGGCGTGCCGGCCGGGCAGGTGAAGATGCGCGTCCGAACGCTGAAGGGCGGCGCGTCGGGCGGTACGGTGGCGAGCGTGATCAACGTCGTCCGGGAAGCCGCGGCCGATCCCGCGTTGCGCAGGGAACTGCTCGATCCGTATTCGCTGTGCCCGAAAGGTCATGGGTTCGCGGTGCGGCAGCACGCGGTTCGATCGGCTGAATTCGATCGCGACTGCGACGCATGGATCGCGCCCTTCGTGATGGCGGCGATCAACGAACGTGTCGTGCATCGCTCCAATGCGCTCGCGGGCAACGCGTACGGCAGCCGGTTCGCCTATGACGAAGCCGTGATGACCGGCACGGGCCTCAAGGGCCGCCTGGCCGCGCTGACGATGGTGGCGGGCCTCGGCGCGTTCATGGTCGGTGTCGTCGTCAAGCCGGTACGCAGCCTGATGGAGCGCTTCCTGCTGCCGAAGCCCGGTGAGGGGCCGAGCGCCGCGGCCCAACTGGCCGGCCGCTACGACTTGCGTTTCTTCGGCCGCGCCGACGACGGGCGAACCTTGCGCGTGAAAGTCACCGGCGACCGCGATCCGGGCTATGGCTCCACCGGCAAGATGCTCGGCCAGGCCGCGATCGGTCTTGCGCTGGATTGCTGCGGAGACGGCATCAAGACCGGGCGCGGCGGCGGTTTCTGGACGCCCGCGACGATGTTCGACGAGCGCTTTGTCGAACGACTGGTTCGCCACGCGGGGTTGCGTTTCGAGGTGATTTGAGCGCGATTCGTGTCCGCTATGCGAAAGGAAAAGATGAAGATCGGATTGCGAATCAACGTGAGCAGACAACTTACTGTCACGGCGGGGCGAATGGCCGGATGCGGTCCGGCCGGGGGAGTCTCGGAATCAGTGCCTTCTCTTAGCGCGCGCCACGTTGTTCCATCTGCTGCTCGACGTTAGGGCACGTTCTTTGCGACGACGGCCGGGGCATCAAGCGCGAAGGTCGTTCGCTACGGCCTGTTGCGTCTGCCTGCCCCCGCGCGAATCGCGGTTTCATCGAAAATCGTCGCGGCGAATTCAACGGCAGCCGGCATCCGGGCGTCATGCATCATCACGAATGCCACGTCCGGCAGTTCCGGCAACCCTTCGGGCCTACCCAGTTCGCGGAGCGTGTCGTCGATCGCACTGCGTGGCACCGGCGTGATCGCGATGCCGGCGCGCGCGAACGTCAGGATGCCGGTGACGCTCGGGCTTTCGCATGCGATCCGGTAGCGCATGCCGGCCAGCGCGAGCGCCTTGATGGCGGCCCCTCGGTACGGGCACGGATCGGGGAAGCACGCGAGCGGGACCTCGCCTTCCGGAAGCGGCTCGTGGCGCGCAAATGCCCAGACGAGCGGTTCCTGCCACAACGTCGCGCCCTGGCCGGTGTGCGAACACCGGCTGCCGATTACGAGATCGAATTCGCCGTTTGCGTGCCGCCGAAACAAGCTGTCGCCGATGTCGACCGTCAGATCGAGACGCAAGCCCCGCCGCGCGGCGCTGTAGCGGCGCATCACGTCGGGTAGCCAGCCTCCCGCGAAATCCTCCGATGCACCGATACGCAGCTTGATATCGACTGCGTCGCCGGGCCCCAGCCTGGACCGCGCTTCCTCGCTCAGGTTGAGCATCGCGCGAGCATATCCGAGCAGCGTCTCGCCATGTGCGGTGAGCGTGACGCTGCGCGTATTGCGCACGAGCAGCGCACGGCCGACCTGTTCTTCAAGACGCACGACCTGGGCGCTGACCGCCGATTGGCTCAGATTCAGCCTGCGACCGGCACCGGTAAAACTCCGCATGTCGGCGACCGCCACAAACGTATGAAGAAGGGCCGTGTCGAGAGGGTTGCTCATTGATCGTCAATCCGGGTTAATTCAATCAATTAATAGCGTTTCCGAATTATAGGCCGACTCGATAAGCTGCGAATCGCAGTGGGCGACCGCGCATCCCGCGCGTCGCCGTCACTCTTCGCGAGGACAGGCTCCATGACACGCGTGCTCTATATCGAAGGCTCACCCAACAAGGCCTATTCGGCGTCCATCGAAGTGTGCAATGCATTTCTCGATGCGTACCGTCACGCTCATCCCGATCATGAGATACGGAAGCTCGACATCTGGGATCTGGCGATGCCTGAGTTCGACGAAGCCGCGCTGGCAGCAAAATACGCCGGACTGAGCGGAACGGCGTTGACGCCGGCGCAGGCCGCGGCGTGGCAGCAGATCGAGCAGCTCGCGGCGGCGTTCCACGAAGCGGACAAATTCCTGTTCGGCGTGCCGCTGTGGAATTTCAGTATTCCGTACAAACTCAAGCACCTGATCGATGCGATCTCGCAGAAGGACGTGCTGTTCACGTTCGACGGTGCGGGTTTCGCCGGGAAGCTGGCCGGGAAAAAGGCGGCGGTCGTCTACGCGCGCGGGCTCAGCTACGAGGCGCCGGGTTCGTTCACGCCGGCCGCCGTGTTCGACCATCAGCGCCCGTACATGGAAACCTGGCTGAAGTTCGTGGGTGTGAAAGACGTCACCGGCATTGTCGTCGAGCGCACGTTGTTCGGTCCGGACGGAAAGGTCGATCGCAGTCGTGCGATCGACGAAGCCCGTGCGATTGCACGCGCGTTCTGAATAAGGATGCCGCGCTTCGCATCCGGGGCGTCAGCGGAAATGACTGACGGTCGCCTGGAAGCGCGGACCGGACGCACGAATCAGCGACCGCCACGCGCGATGGCGAGCGCGACGCCGAAGCCCACGAGCACGCCGCCAAAGGTGCGGTCGATCCAGTGGCGCAGCGACAGCAAGCGGTCATGGACGGCAGTGGCGGAGAAACAGACGGCCACCAGGCTGAACCAGCCGGCGTGCGCCAGCGCGATGAAGGCGCCGTAGCCGATCTGCACGATCAACGGCGTGTCGGGCCGGACTGCCTGCATGAACAGGCTGACGATGAACACCGTGGTTTTGGGATTCAGCACATTGGTCAAAAAGCCGGTGCGCAGCGCCGCCAGATCGGACAGCGGCGCCACCGGCACGTCGGGTTGCCCGGTGTTGACCTTCGTCATGAGCATCTTCGCGCCCAGATAGATCAGGTAGATCGCGCCGACGAGCTTGACGGCATTGAAGAGCCACAGCGATTGACGGATCAGCAGGCCCACGCCCAGCAGCGTGTAGCTCACGTGGACCGTCACGCCCAGCCCGATACCCAGCGCAGTGAGCAAGCCCGATCGGCGCGACAGCATCAGGCTGTTGCGCGTGACCATCGCGAAGTCCGGCCCCGGGCTGATGACGGCCAGCAGCGTAATGGTGACTACAACTATCAATTCTGTCATCGCATTGTCCTTTCGATTGATGTCGACATGGCACAATCTTAGGGATCGTAGCCCATCGGGAAAAGCGATGATTTCTGACCAGAATAGTGAGACTGACTCACAATCAATCCGCGCAAACCTGCCGTCGCTGATGGCGTTGCGCTGTTTCGAGGCGGCGGCGCGTCACGAGAATTTCAGCCGTGCCGCCGACGAACTGTGCTTGACCCACGGCGCGGTCAGCCGTGCGGTGCGTCTGCTCGAAGATGACCTGGGCGTGGCGCTGTTTCAACGGCGCAGTCGTCGTGTTTTCCTGACCGATGCGGGTCGCAAGCTGGCCCAGGCGGTACACGACGGCCTGGGCCTGATGCGTCACGCCGCGCACGAATTGCGCACCGAGGCTGCCCGCGCGCGACGTTGGGTTCTGTCGTGCGAGCCAACGCTCTTGATGCGTTGGCTGATCCCGCGCTGGCCGGACTTCCAGGCGCGATATGCGGGCGTCGACATTCACCTTGTCGCTGCGGGCGGCCCGTTCTCGTTCGACAGCGGCATCGACATGGCCATTCGCCGCAACGACTTTGCGTGGCCGGCGGGATATCACGCCGAACGCCTGTTCGCCGAGCGAGTGGGGCCGGTTTGTCGGCCGGACAAAGTCGATGCGTGGTTTTCCGGTGGTCGCGGGGGGCGCTTGTTGAAGCCGGATGCTCCGCAATTGCATACGCGGACCAGGCCGGACGCGTGGAAGGAATGGGCGGTGGCGGCGAATCAGCCGACCGGGAAAGGGCGGCCGCAGATGTTCGACCATTTCTATTTCAGTCTGCAGGCGGCTGTCGCGGGGCTGGGGGTTGCCGTCGGCCCGTGGCATCTCGTTCGCGATGATCTGGAAAGCGGTGTGCTGGTCGCGCCGATGGGGTTTGTGGAAGACGGCTCGCACTACTGTTTGTTGACGCCGGAAGCCGTGGCGGCTGGAAGCGCGCAGTCGGATCTGCTGGCGTGGTTGAAAGCGATGGTTTGATGGGGTGGGGCTGAGGCTGAGCGAAACTTCAGATTTCCGACGAAGAGAGGGAGCATCGGCGTCGGGAGATGAGCGATTGACGACGAACGTGATGGGCCGCTGTCGATCATCAAGAGGTGGTCCCGTTGTCCCAAAACGGACGCTGAATCACCCGTCCGACAAGCTAACTTTGTTCAGGCGCAGATCCATCATCGGAGTTCGCGGCAAGCTGGCTGTTACGGGCTTCAATAGCCTCGATCGCCGCTCGAGCCGAAATTTTCACATCGCGCTTTCGAGACATCAGGTTTTGCGTGAGAGCGGGCAACGCCTTGCGCGTGCCGATATGGTGAAGCGTGGCATGGCAGTAAATGACGTCATACGGATCCGAGGTGGTTGCGAGAATCTCCAGCAGCTCGTCTTCGGCCTCGGCATGCGTGCAACGCTTTAGAGAGCGTATCGCGGCATGCCTTACCAGCCATCTTTTATCCTTTACAAGCGCAAACAGTGGCCTGACATCGACGTTCTCCGGCTTCGGGATATCGGAGAGTCGATCAAGGAGATTTGCCAGTGCATATTTGTCCGACTCTTTGGACGAGTATTCAATCAAGCGCGACGCACATTCTCCGCTGAGACAGTTCGATCCGATCTTGCCGATGATGAAGAAAGCGGCCGACCGCTGGTCCTTTTTGGGCGTCTGACCGAGGAATGCATCGAGCTCGTCAACCATAGTCATGTCAGCTAGCAGTTCCGCTTCACGATGTGCGTGCCATGAGATTGAATCGTCCGAGTTGACCATTTGCTGCACGGTCATTCGTTGAATCAATTCGAGCAGTTCCTGCCGCATCACCGTACCTTATCAAAAGCAGTTGCGAATCTGACGTGCCGGTCGAGCGACCGGTTTTGAGGCCGCCAGTTCAGCCGTGGAAGGGGCCGGCCTCGAATGTCACGACCCCGTCGGCGTATTCGCGAGTCCATATATCGCGGGGATCTTCTCCAGAGCCTTTGACTGCAAAGGTCGCGTGCGGCAGACATTGAGCCAGTTTGTCGAACAGCATGATGATCGCCGTGCTGTCCAGATAGAACAGGGTTGAAGTTGCGAAAACGGAACCACATGCCTCGAACAAGTTGCTCAAGACGTCGTGGCTGAGTGCATATTCGTCAAGAAACTTCAAAATTGTGCCGCGAGCGCTGTCGACATTCATTGGCTCGTCATCGAACGGATGAACCCAAACCTGCGTGTGAAAGCTCACTGCAACTTACTCCTTCATTTGTTTCGTTACGACGTTCTCGCACCCGGCAATGAATGGGGCGGGCGCTGTAACGGCCATTCATCATCTTTTTGCGAGCAGTCGTCGATGCGTTTGTAAACAATGGCGTCCGTTGGACTACAGTGAAAATTTCCCGGCGCCATTGAGCCCGCTTCCTTCACACGAAGGTCAACGACGAGGTCGAACCATGCAACTTCAAACCGGTAATCTGTTCAGCGTCGAAGGGCAGCGCGGCGGCGACGAGCGGATCGACATCCTCGTGACGGGGCAGCGCCTGAACGTCGAGCGGATCGTGTCGATGGGGCACGCGAGCCCCGACGGGTTCTGGTATGACGACTCGCGCGCCGAATGGGTCGTGCTGCTGTCGGGGGCGGCCGTGCTCGAGTTCGAAGAGGGTTCGACGCAGCACGACATGCGCCCGGGCGACTACGTGCTGATCGAACCGCATTGCCGCCATCGCGTCGCATGGACGCATGAAGACGAGCCATCCGTCTGGCTTGCGATTTATTACGAACGCTGAAGAAAGTATTGGCGCGCGACGCGATCTGCCGGTTAATCGGCCGCGCCACGCACCAAACAGGGCAAAACGCCGTCAACCCGGAGCGGTCTTTGGATACCGCCGGCATCGATGCCCCATATCGCCGGACAGCGCGCTGAATCGCGCGCCGGTGCGCGTCGAGAACCTTATTCCTGAATCAGGAATCGATTGCGATTCTTCGCATCCTTGATCCATGCGGGCGCGCGACCGCGGCCGGACCAGGTCGCACCGGTCTTCGGATCGCGATACTTTGCCTGCACGGGTGCCGACGCCTGTTTGGCCGGACGACCGCGGCGCGTACCGAAAATGTCCTTCTCGGTAATGCCGAATTCCGCGACCTTGGCACGGATGTCGTCGATGATCGACTGGAATTCCGCAACGCGCGCTGCTTCGGCTTTCTCGGCCAAAGCTTCCATTTGGGCTTTCAATTCCTTGTAAGTCGCCATATATCACTCTTCAGGTTGTATCCATACATGATAGCGCTTTCAACAGCGATATATGGAGAAATTCTCTTCGATTGTCGTCTAGCGCACAATGCGGCGACGCACGACTGATTCGAACACCTGAAAGATGCACCACTTTGGCGGTTCGAGGCGCGCAGACTCAACGCTTCGAACGGCCTGGCGACGCTTGTTCGCAGCCGATCTTCTCTTTTGGGACAAGCACCGAAGGCTCAATTATTCTTTAGCTTTTTTCAGAAGGATCGGGGAATTCACCGATGAACAGAGACGATAAGTTGAGGCAGGTCGCGGCCGAATTCGGATTCGATCCGGACGAGGAAATCAGGAGCGGCGGAAAGTACACGCCCGTTCTGGTCGACGGGAGTACGGCCTATATTGCCGGCCAGATTCCGCGCGTGGGGGAAGTGGTGCACTTCGTCGGCGTGGTGGGTGAATCCGTTTCGCTGGACGACGGTCGCCGTGCGGCCGGAATATCGGCGCTGCGTGCGCTGTCGCTGATTCGCAAGCATTGCGGCACGCTCGACGCGATAGCGACGGTTCCCCGCATCACTGTATACGTGCGGAGCGCACCCGGCTTCACGATGCAAAGCGAAGTGGCTGACGGCGCCTCCGACGTTTTGTATGCAGTGCTCGGCGATGCGGGCGCCCATACGCGTTCGTCGGTGGGCGTGCTGCAATTGCCCAAAGGCGCTTCGGTGGAAGCGGATTTCATTTTCGGATTGAGCCACGGCAATACCGGTAGCTGATTGATGCCTCCGCGCATGGATACGGCGATCGGTCGGACGGGCAGCGCTGCGTCGAGCGTCAGCGTGTCGTGCGCGAGCGTGCGGCTTCGGGTGTCATGCCGGTCCATTCGTTGAACGCACGGAAGAACGAGTTCGGGTCCTGGTAGCCGAGCAGGAAAGCGATCTGGGCGCAGGGCAGATCCGAGCGATCGAGGTAGTGCCATGCGAGCTTTTCGCGTACCTCCGCGAGGATGGCCTTGAAGCTCGCGCCTTCGTCGCCGAGTCGCCGCTGCAGCGTGCGCTTGCTGATCGCAAGCGTGCGTGCGACATCGTCCACGGTGGCGACGCCGCCGGGAATCAGCTCGAGCAGCGCGGCACGCACGCGCTCGGCGACGCCGGCTTCTGCCGACAATGCGTCGAGGCGGCGGCGCAGGTCGGGCTCGAAGATCTGCCACATCGCGTTGTTTGCCGTCACGAACGGACGTCGCACATCTTGCAGGGCGAGACTCACGGAGGGCGTGTCGCCGTATTGCGGCGTCACGCCGAAAAACTGCGCGTAGCCATGATCGGGCTTGAGGTCGCGCGGCAGCGTGACGGCCCGCGCGGATACGCGGGTGCGGGTGGCGAGGCGCGCCACTTTCACAAAGAAACCGAGCTCGGTGGCGAGCAGCGTGCCGGGTGGCGGCAGGTCGCGTTCCAGGAAGTCGACGGTGAGCGTCAGTACGTCGGACTCGCGCGCAATGTGCAAACGGATCGGGCCGATCAGCGGCTTGAACTGCGCGATGCGCCGTATTGCGACCTCGAGGTCAGGGCTGCACAGCGCCGCGAAGATGGGCGGATCGAACGTCTCGGCCGCGACGAGATCGAGTACGCGCAGCGCAATGGCGGGCGTGTTGGCCATCTCCTCCAACGCGCGCCACATGCGGAAATACTCGCGGGTCGTCAGCCCGCTCTCCGGCCGCGCGAACAGATCGGCGGGCAACTGCGCGCACCGCAGCAGCTCGTCGACTCGCAGGCCGAGATCGATGATCATGACCTGCCAGCCGGGTGAAATCGCGAAGCGATTCATCGCCGCAATTGCCCGGTCTCGACAAGCTGTTGAAAGAATTCATTCATCGATTCGGCGAGCGGACGGTAGCGAATGCCGAGTTCGTTGCGGCTGCGGCTGTTGTCGGCGCGCCAGGGAAATCCGACGTTGCGTGCGATCACGCGGCGTGTCACGTCCTTGTTCGCCAGCGGGCCGAACAGCCACACGAGCCATTTCGGCAGGATGCGCCGCGGAATCGGGTAGTCGGCGCCGTACCGGTCAAGCAGTGTGGCCGCCATCGCCGGCAAGCTCGTGTCGTGGCCCGAGACGATGTAGCGGCCGTTTGCGTCCGGCAGGAATGCGGCCCGCAGATGGGCATCGGCCACATCGCGCACGTCGACCGCACCGATGCCGAGATCCGGTGCGCCCATTTTCATCGTGCCGTTGCCCATTTGCCGCACGATCTCGAAGCTTTCCGACGTGGCGTACGGATTGATGCCCGGCCCGATGACGAGCGACGGATTGATGGTCACGAGATCCCAGCGGTCTTGCCCGCCGGCGATTTTCCACGCTTCGCGCTCGGCTACGGTCTTCGAGTACGAGTAGGGCTGGTGAGTCAGCGACGAGCTGGTGTTCCAGACGGCCTCGGTGAACACGCCGTTCGGTGTCGCGGCGAGATCGGCGTTGTCGCCGTAGATGGCGGCGCAACTGCTGGTCAGCACGACACGCCGGACCGACGGCGTGCGGTTGGCCGTTTCGAGCACGTTGCGCGTGCCGAGCAGCGCCGGATCGACCAGTTCCTTCTGCGGATCGCTGACATGAACATTGAACGGCGACGCGGTGTGGAACACGATCGCGCAACCGGCCATCGCGTCCGCGTACGATCCGGGTTCGAGCAGATCGGCGCGGAAATAGCGGATTGTGCCGGGCGCGCCGGCCGCGATGCGTTGCAGATGCTTCAGCTTGTCAGGGTCGTCGGGATCGCGGACGGCCGCATGGACCGTCAGGCCCGCGTCGAGCAGCCGTTGCACGAGCCGGCCCGCGACATATCCGGTTGCGCCGGTCACCATGACGGGGAGGTCGGTATCGATTTGCATCTTCGTGGATTCCGTGACGGGTGATGTTCGACATGATGCCGATTTTTCGCGGGGAGAGGACTCGCAAAGTGCGCCAATCGACCGGCGAAGTGCGACAGGTGCGGCCCTGTCGGCACCGCGTTCCGGTGCGGCGGATCGTGGGGCAGCCAGACGACCTGACCGGTTGCCGCTTCATGCTCGATGCACGATTCATTGACGCGTCGCCCCGCGCCCGATTCCGCTCCGCGGATCGCACACGGAGAAAGATCGATGAACGACGACGCGACGGAACGGGTGGTCGAATTCTCCGAACATGTCGTCGGCTATATGCAATCCACCTTTCCCGGCTGGAACGAAGTTTACGTCTGTTTCGACGCGCCGAGCGATGTTCAGTACGGCGTATGTGCTACGGCGGTCGGCATCGCGTTGATCTCCACGATGCGGCATCCCGGTTTCGTCGACGGCATCGTGGACATCGGCGCGCACGGAGCGACGCACTGTTCGTGCGCGCTGAAATTCCCTGTTTCCGACTCCCTCGGCTGCCGTGTGCCGGCAGCAGACCGTTCAAGTCGCGCGCGATCGCATCGCAGCGACAGCGGGCAAGCACGTGCTCGCCGGCCATTCCACTCCCCGTCATTTCCGGAAACCGTCACTTCCCCGAAATCGGCCGGCATCCCCACTTTTGGGGATGCCGGCACCGGACAGTCCGCCTACGATTGGCAACAGCGCATCGGGGATGGATGTCACCGGAACGCGCGGACAGGCTTGCCACTCCGTGTCGAACGTCGGGAATGCCCATGCAGTCGACTGACACAGTCTTTGCGTACGCTGACAGGCAACGTGTGCGGTGCGTCGTTTGCATCGCAGCACGATGGCGCGTTGATGACGGAAGGCCTGATGTCGCACTTCGGGGAATTTCAATCAATATGCTGGCACGAGACTATGTAGAACGAGAGCTCGCTCACATACAGAGAATGGTGGCTCTCCTGGACAGCGAGACGATCGCTGACGACGTATCGATGTTGGGTGCGGGGCGCGTGAGGCATCCGAGTTACTGGCGCGGGCGGATCGAGGAACTGCTGTCGACGCCCGATGTGCCGCGTCACCTCGGAAAGCTCTGCGAAGCGGTGCTCGTGAAGATCGACGAGATGGAATCGCGATACGTGGCGATGAAGTAAGTGCGCCGTCGGTCATTCCGCTGAAACGTGCGTGACGCGACAGGCGCCTCGGTCGGTACGGCGCGCCTGCACGGCCGCGATCCCGAAGCCTCGCGTTCCGTCGCGTCATCGTGGCTCATTCGTGCGCCATCACCGCAAGCAACGCCGCGCGAAACGCGGCCATCTCCGCAGCGGTGCCGATGGACACGCGCAGGTATTCCGGCGGCCCGGACTCGCGAATCAGGACGCCGTGGCGCAGGAGTCCGCTCCAGATCCGGTGGCGATCGGCAAACTTGCCGAACATCACGAAGTTGGCGTCCGAATCGGCCACCGCGAGGCCTTGGCTGCGCAGCCAGCAAACGGTTGCGTCACGCTCGGTCTTGATCGCGTCGACCTGCGACAGCATCTCGTCGCGCGCGACCAGCGCCGCGCAGGCGGCCGCCTGCGTAAAGGCGGACAGGTGATAGGGCAGCCGAACCAGCTTCAGCGCTTCGACGATCGCAGGCGCGCACGCGCAATACCCGACGCGGCCGCCCGCGAACTTGAATGCCTTGCTCAGCGTGCGGGTAACGACGAGCCGCGGATGGTCGGGCAGCAGCGTTACCGCGCTGTGGACGCCGTGGCGCCGAAACTCCGCATACGCTTCGTCCACGACGACCACGCCCGGCGCGATGTCGAGAATCGCGCGGATAGTGTCGACGGGAAGCGCGGTTCCGGTCGGATTGTTCGGCGACGTCAGCAGCACCACGCTCGGCCGATGCTCGCGGATGCTGTCGATCGCCTGATTCAGGTCCAGCGCGAAATCCTCGGTGCGCGGCAACGTATGCAGCCGCGTGAAGGTCGTGCGGCAGTATTCGTCATACATCGGATACGCGGGCGTAAAGGCCAGCGCCGATCGCCCCGGGCCGCCAAAGGTCTGGAGAATCTGCTGGATCACTTCATTCGAACCGTTGGCTGCCCAGACGCTCGATGCGTCGACCGTCACGCCGCCGTCGTGCGTCAGATAGGCGGCCAGATGTGCTCGCAGCTCGGCGAAGTCGCGGTCGGGATAGCGGTTCGCCTGTCGCGCCGCGTCTGCCACGGCAGTCGCGATGCGCTCGACGAGCGATGACGACGGCGGATACGGATTCTCGTTGACGTTCAGGCAAACCGGCACATCGAGCTGCGGCGCCCCGTACGCGTGCTGCAACCTGAGGTCCTCCCTGAGCGGTAAATCCGACAAGGACACTTCCTTCCACGGTCGTTGCATTGAAAACACTCCGTACGTTATTGATTGATCAGCGGGGCATGGTGTTTAAGGCGGCCAAAAACAAAAAAGGCGCCAGAGGCGCCTTGGTCGTTGTCTTGATCGGGAGTGCTCCCGATTCAATGACTAGATGCGAAACGAACCACGGCGCAACAGCGGGCGTCCGTGGTGATGGTGCAGGTGGGTCGTGGCGTTTCGGATCGTCATGCGCTGGATCATGACATACGCCGACCCTGATGAGAAGCCGGCGTCGAGATGAATTCCCTGGACGTGCGCTGCTATCACGATCGGCGCCGTCGAGCGCGAAGATCCCGGTCTTTTGTACCGAAAGGAACAGAAAGCTTGTTGAGAAAGGCCAATACGTCTGACGAGAAACGGTAACAAACGTGGTATTTCGAATCAAATACACACAGGCAATTTGAACAATGCCGCCGGTTGACTAAGATTCGCGCAAGACGTTCGACAAAACGCACGGCGCGGGGTGGCCAGATGCAACGGAACGGATTGATTCCATCGGCATGGATCGATGACATCTACGCTGCGGCGCTGGGCGATCAACGATGGGAAGCGGTGCTGGACGGGCTGCGATCGACGGTCGGTGTGCGCATGGCCACGCTGCTGTCGTTCGACGATGCGGCGAGGGTGCCGGCGATCGAGCAGGCGGCCGGCGACGACCCGTCATGGGTCGCCGCGTGTTACCGCACCTACAACACCGAGTTCTACCGGTACGACCCGGTCGTGCCGATCGCCGGCAACTGGCCGGCGGGCCGCTGGTTCGAGGACGTCAAGCACCTGTCCCCGCAACAGCGCGCGCACAGCGTGTTCTATCAGGAATTCCTGCGTCCTTACGGGCTCGGCAGCATCTCGGGCCTGTATATCCATCGCGAAGAGGGGGCCGGCGCATTCCTCAGCGTCCAGAGCGGCCCCGAATCGCAAGGTCTTTCCGACGATCAGCGCCGCACGATCGAAATCATGGGCACGCATATCGCCCGTGCGCTGCGGATCCAGGCGCGCATCGGGGAGCTCGAGGCGCGCGTGGCCGCCGCGGAATCGGCGCTCGACGCGATTCCGGTGCCGGTGTTCCTGCTCGGCAAGCAACGCGAATTGCGTTACACGAATCGCGCCGCCGATCAACTGATTGCCGCGGAACCGGCGATGCGGATCGTGAACGGGCGCTTCGCGCCGGAAGGCTGCGTCGACGATGCGCAATGGCGGCACGCGTTCGCACGTGGCGGGTTGTTGCTGCGGCGCGCGACGGGCGAACCGTTGTCGCTCGCGCTGATGCCGATTCCCGAACAGTCGCGCCTCCTGCATGAACGGCCCGGCGTCGCGGCGCTGATGACCGCCGCCGACCTGCGTTCGCCGTCGGCCCGCGCGCAGCGGCTGCGGGTGTTCTACGGGCTGTCGTCGGCCGAAGCCGACCTCGCCGTGCTGCTGTGTTGCGACGGGCTGTCGCCGCAGGAATGCGCGGCGCTGCGCGGCGTGTCGATCGGCACGGTCCGCGCGCAGATCAAATCGATCTACGCGAAGACGGATGTGGCGCGCGCGGCGCAACTGACGTCGCTGGTCATGCAGACGTGACGGCGCGGCGAGCGCCCACGCTCGCACGGAATGCTTCCCGAATTTTCGCGGATCCGCCGCACACGATGCGTGTGCCGGCGCGTGCTCGCGGCTGCGCGCGGGTGTGTGTCGTGGTCAGTCATCCTATAACGATGACCAGCGAAGCGAAAGATTGCTTTTGGGGCGTCGGGAAACAGTCACACGGGCGCCCGGCTCAAATGCAGGCCCGTTTCCGGAAAACGTTTCGCGAAAAATCCTCAAAACAGAGAATGCGATTCCACGAATTCCACCCGAAACCCTTGACGACAGCGGTTATAGGGGTATGCACCAAGTGAGTTAAACGATTAACCGACGTACATTCGCGTCAACACGTCATACGACGTATGACTCTGCGGTCAGCGAGCATGGCGCCGACGAACGCGCATGCCGGCGGATCGCCGCACAACAACGATCGACCATCAAGGAGACTCACCATGAAGCACCGATTCACCGCGTCCCGTACCGCGCTCGCCGTCGCGCTGCTGGCTGGCTTCGCGATGTCCGCGCAGGCGCGCGTGTTCCGCTCGGCGGACGTGCACGGCGACAACTTCCCGACCAACATGGCGGTGAAGTTCATGGGCGACGAGTTGTCGAAGCAGACGGGCGGCAAGGATTCGATCAAGGTGTTCGGCAACAGCGCGCTCGGCTCCGAGAAGGACACGGTCGACCAGGTCCGGATCGGCGCGATCGACATGGCGCGCGTGAACGGCGCATCGTTCAACGAGATCGTGCCGGAATCGCTGATCCCGTCGTTCCCGTTCCTGTTCCGCGACGTCGATCATTTCCGCAAGGCGATGTACGGGCCGGCCGGCCAGAAGATCCTCGATGCGTTCACGGCGAAGGGGATGATCGCGCTGACGTTCTACGAGAGCGGCGCGCGCTCGATCTACGCGAAGCGCCCGGTGCGCACGCCGGCCGACATGAAGGGGCTGAAGGTGCGCGTGCAACCGTCCGACCTGATGGTCGACGAGATCAGGGCGATGGGCGGCACGCCGACGCCGATGCCGTTCGCCGAGGTGTACACGGGCCTGAAGACGGGCCTCGTCGATGCGGCGGAAAACAACCTGCCGTCGTACGAGGAAACCAAGCACTACGAAGTGGCGCCCGATTACTCGGAGACGCAGCATGCGATGACGCCGGAAGTGCTGGTGTTCTCGAAGAAGATCTGGGACACGCTGTCGCCGCAGGAGCAGGCGGCGATCAGGAAAGCGGCGGCCGATTCGGTGCCGTACTACCAGAAGCTGTGGACCGCGCGCGAGGCGTCGGCGCAGCAGGCGGTGACGAAGGGCGGCGCGAAGGTCCTGCCGGCCGCGCAGATCGACCGCGCGGCGTTCGTGAAGGCGATGCAGCCGCTGTGGACGAAGTATGAGAAGACGCCGCAGATGAAGCAGATCGTCGACGAGATCGAGGCGATCAAGTGACGCGTCGCACTTCCCTGAACAGCGCGGCGGCCGCGAGTGCGTCGGCCGCCGCACAGGACGGCGCGGGGCCGGCGCGGGCGCATGCCGCGCCGTTTCTGCGCTGCGTGAACGACGTGCTGTTCCGCGTGCTGGCTGTGATCGCGTCGCTTTGTCTCGCGGTGCTCACGGTGCTGGTGTTCTACGCGGTCGTGATGCGCTACGTGTTCGAGAACGCACCGGATTTCGTCGAGCCGATCGCGCTGCTGCTCGTGATCGTGATCGCGATGTTCGGTGCGGCGATGAAGGTGCGCGACGGCGGCCATATCGGGCTCGACTCGCTCGTGCGCCGGCTGCCGCCGAACGCGCGCACCGTGGTCGTCGCGATCCAGCACCTGAGCCTGATCGCGTTCGCGATCATGATCATGGTCGGCTGCGGCAGCATGGCCGCCGAGACGATGGGCGACCGCATTCCGATCATCGGGCTGCCCGAAGGCGTGCGCTACCTGATCACGATGACCGCGGCGATCGCAATCATCCTCTTCTCGCTCGAGCACCTGCTCGCGCTTCGTCGTTCTTCGTCGGGACAATAACGCCATGGAACTCGCGATCCTGTCCATCAGTTTTCTGATTTTCCTCGTGCTCGGCGTGCCCGTGTCGTTCGCGCTCGGGATTGCCTGCGTGCTGACCTATATGGTCGAAGGCTTGCCGATCGCAACCGCGATGCAGGCGATGATCTCCGGGATGAACGCGTTCTCGTTCCTCGCGGTGCCGTTCTTCATCTTCTCCGGCGAGCTGATGCTGCACGGCGGCATCGCGGACCGGATCCTGCGCTTCGCGCAGGCGACCGTCGGCCATTTCCGCGGCGGCCTCGGGATGGCGAATGTCGTCGCGTGCACGCTGTTCGGCGGCGTGTCGGGCTCGCCGACCGCCGATACGTCCGCGATGGGCGGCGTGGTGATCCCGCTGATGAAGCGCGAAGGCTACAGCGCCGCGTATGCGGTCAACGTGACGACGCATGCGTCGCTCGCCGGCGCGCTGATGCCGACGTCGACCAACATGATCATCTACGCGTTCGCCGCGCAGGGGATCACGGGGATGTTGCACGGCCAGCCGGTGAGCGGCGTGTCGATCGGCGACCTGCTGTTCTCGGGGCTGCTGCCCGTGTTGTGGGTGATGGGCTTCGTGCTCGCCGCCGCGTACTGGCAGGCCGTGCGTCACGGTTATCCGCGCCGTGCGGACGGCTCGTCCGCGCTGCCCGCGTTTCCCGGCTGGTATGCGGTGCTGCGCAGCTTCGTCGGCGCGGTGCCGGGCCTGATGGTGATCGCGATCATCCTCGTGTGCGTCGCGAAGGGGATTGCGACCGCGACGGAAGCGGCCGCGATCGCCGTCGTGTACTCGCTCGTGCTGACCGCGATCGTCTACCGGACGCTGACGGTCGCGAAGCTGCGCCGCGCGCTGTCGCATGCGGCGCGTACGACGGGCGTCGTGCTGCTGCTGATCGCGGTGTCCAACATGCTGCGCTTCCAGATGTCGTACCTGGAGATTCCGGATGCGATCGAAGGGCTGCTGAAGCAGTCGACCGCGGCGCCCTGGCTGATGCTGCTGTACATCAACATCATCCAGGTGTTCCTCGGCACGTTCGTCGACATGGCCGCGCACATCCTGATCACGACGCCGCTGTTCCTGCCGATCGCGATGGCGTGCGGCGTCGGGCCGGTGCAGTTCGGGATCATGTTGCTGCTGAACTGCTCGCTCGGCCTCGTGCACCCGCCGATCGGGTCGGTGCAGTTCGTCGGATGCGCGATCGGCAACGTGTCGATCGGCGAGACCACGAAGATGGCGTGGCCGTATTACCTCGCGATCTTCAGTGCGATCAATATCGTCACGTACCTGCCGTTCTTCTCGACCTGGCTGCCGAGCGTCATCAGCGGGCACGCGGTGTTCTGATCGCGCGCTTCGCCTGTGTTCGCCCGTCGCGGCGCCGGACGACCGAGGTTGTCCGGCGCCGCTTTTGCATGTGTGGTTACTTTCATGCATTGACTACGCCGCGATGCGGCGCACATTGTATGTAGCGGGTTCGAGCATGTGCCCGACCGAATCGAAATGGGTATCGACTACCTGACTGGCATCACGCGACAGTCAAGTGCGGGGCGACAGAACGCAGCAGCGCGCACCGTTAATTCCGGCCATTCCGTTCGTTGATTGAATGCTTTTTTACGTTCCATGGCCTGTCAGGAATGTGATTGCATCTCAATAGAGCATTATTCCTAAAGCGAATTTCAATCGACGGAAACAGTTTTTAACCTTGTTCTTCGGGTTATGTTCCCTGGTGAACCCGACGACATCCTTTGCGCCACCGACATGGAAACCATGAAAGTAGCGACTTCGACGATTGTCGGATGAGATCCGACAATTTTCCGTACAACCCAATCTGTCAAATGATTGAGAAATGTCCCGTTAATTTAGTCGCGGCTTAGTTGATGCGAAATCGGAGTGAATGCAATTTTTGGTAAATGGTGCGTCGGCAAACTGATCAGCGATGACAATGTTTGACCATCTTACGATTCTGGCTGTGCAATCATCTGCCGAAAATATCGAACGAGACCAACCATGCGCCGACTGATGCGCGAATTAGAGGGCCGCCGCGTTCAACGGGGAGCGGCCAAGCAGACGATTATCTTCGACCATGCTTCGCTGAAAAGCGAAGAGCATGCGCTTTGGGTCAAGGCGACCGCTTGGGTCATGTCGGTCGTGATGTATCTCAGCCCCGCGGTGCTTCTCGTCGACCAAACTGCGCATGCTGCGCCGATCATCGATCCGCGTGCGCCGATCCCGTTTCAGCCAACGGTTACCGCGACCAGCTCGGGCATCCCCGCTATCAATATCCCCGCGCCGAACTCCAATGGCGTGAGTCTCGGGCAGTATCAGTCGTTCAACGTCGGACCCGAAGGCCTCGTGCTGAATAACAGCACGATAGCAGGGACTCCGTTGCTCGGTGGCTCGCTTGGCGCGAACCCGAACCTGAATGGTCGACCTGCGTCGCTGATTATCAACCAGGTCACCTCGAACAATATCGCGGTGCTGAATGGCCCGCTCGAGACGTTCGGCGCTGCAGCCCCGATCGTGATTGCCGCTCCCGGCGGGATTTCGGCAAACGGTCTGTCGCTCACGAATATCCCGAATCTCACGCTGACCACGGGCACGCCGCAATTTATTACCGGCGTCGGCGGCACCCCAACCGATTTTGCGCACGCGGGTGCGGTCGCGTATGACGTCCGCTCCGGCAATATTTCGATCAACGGACCGGCAGGCGTAAACGGTCCGGGGGCGGGGATAGAAGGGACTGTCGGGAATATCGACCTGATTGGGCAAACGGTGACGTTGGCAGCCCCGATCCGTGCGGATCAGCGCATCAACGTCGTGACGGGAAACCAGCTCGTCACGCCGACCACAACGGGCAATACCGGCACCGCATACGGTACCGCAGCTAACGGCCTGCCGAACAACGTCACGGCCATTCAGACGCCGAACGGCCTGGCGATCGACGCGAACCAGTTTGGATCGGTCACCGCCGGGCAGGTTTATATCGTCCAGACCGCGGCAGGCCTTGGCGCCAACATGCAAGGTCCGTTGACCGCGACGGCGGGGAACGTCGTCGTGAATTCGAATGGCGACGTTACGGTCGGTCAAACGTTTGCCAGTCAGAACGTGAATTTGACGAGCGCGGGCACGACGACCATCACCGGCACCGGCCTCGCGAATCAGAACTATACGGTCACCGCAAACGGCGACATCAATGCAACCGGCTCGGTCTCTGCTGGTCAGAACGTGTCGATGAACGCGGGCGGCAATTTGAACGCTGCGTCGGTTGCCGCAAACGGTGCCGCGAACCTGACCGCAGGGCAGTCAATGTCTATCGGGACGCTGTCGGCGCACGACGTTGCGCTGCAGGCGACCCACGGTGACCTGACAGTCGGAGGGTTGAGGGCGCCGGGCACGATCTCGGCGCAGGCCGGACGTGATCTGACGGTGAACGGGGCCGTACAAGGCGGCAGCACGGTCGCGCTGACCGGCGGGCGCAATGCGACGGTCAACGGCTCCGTGTCGGGTGTGGGTGCTACGTCGATTGCGGCGACTGCCGGTACTGCGCAAATCACCGGCAGCGCGACCAGCAATGCGGCGTTGTCGGTAACGGCGGGGCAAAGCGCGATTGTCGGTGGCAATGTCTCGGCGCAGGGACCATTGACCGTGACAGCGTCGAACGGCGATGCGACCTTGTCAGGCACGGCCGTTACGCCCGGCGCATTGACCGTCAGTTCGAGCGGCACGACAACCCTGGGGGGCCAAACGCAGGCCGCGACGGCAACCGCGTCGGGCGGTAACGTGCTGGTCAACGGCGCACTGACTACGGCGGGTGACGCGACGCTCGCCGCGACGAACGGCAACTTGACCGGTACGGGGGCGATCGGTACGTCGCAGGGCAATGTCAATCTGTCCGCGAGCCAGAACATCGCGTACGGCGGTACGGTGCAGAGCGGCGGAACCGTGTCCGCGACGGCCGGGCAGGATGCGACGCTCGCGAACGTGTCGGCGCCGGGCGCGATCACGATTGCGGCGGGCCGCGATGCGACCGAGACGGGCAATTTGACGGGTGGCGGCACGGTCTCGATGACGGCTGGCCGTAACGTCAGCGTGACCGGCTCGGTCGCGTCGGTTGGCGACACGACGATTACCGCGCAAACAGGCTCGGCGACGGTGAATGGCAATGCGCAATCGAACGGCGCGCTGACGATCAACGCCGGCCAGAACGCGTCGGTCGGCGGAACGGCGCAGGCGCACGGGCCGGTATCGATTACCGCCCAGGCAGGCTCGCTGACGGGCCAGGGGAACGTCACATCTTCGCAAGGTGCTGTCAATCTGACCGCAGGGCAAGCGATCGGGCTGAACGGTGCCGTGCAGAGCGGCAGCACGATCAGTGCGACGGCGGGCACGAACGCGAGCTTTGGTGGCACGGTCGCGGCGCCGGGCGCGGTGACGATCCAGGCAGGGCAAGACACGACGCTGGGTGGCAACGTCACGAGCGGCGGTAGCCTCAGCGTTACGTCCGGCGGCAGCACCAGCGTGCAGGGTACGGCATCGTCGGTTGGCGACATGACGCTGGCGGCGAACGGCGGCACGCTGTCGACGACGGGCAACGTAGTGTCGATGGGCGTGCTGAACGCGAGCGGCCAGCAAGGCGTGAGTCTGGGCGGTACCGTCTACAGCGGCGGCAACACGCAGATCGGTTCGTCGGCGGGCAGTGTGGCGGTGGCTGGGGCGGTATCGACCCCGGGCACGGTTACCATCAATGCCGGTCAAGACGCGACTGTTGCCGGGACCGTGCAAAGTGGCCAGAACACTACGGTCACGGCCGCACGAGATGCCAACCTGAACGGTGGCCTCGAAGTCGAGAACTCGGGCAATGCGAGCGTGACGGCCGGGCGCGACATCAATGGCACCGGGGCGATCAGCGTCGCGAACGACACGACGCTGAAGGCCGGGAACAACGTCGGCATCAGCGGTGCGATCCAGACCGGCAACAATCTGTCGGCGACGGCTGGCAACAACCTGTCGGTCGGCGCGACGACGGCAGTCGGCACCAGCACGCTGACGGCGACGAACGGCAGCGCGACGCTCACCGGAGCCGCGCTATCGGGCGGGGCGACGACGATCACGGCAGGCACGGACGTCAATACCCAAGGAAGCGTCAAGAGCATCGGCGATCTGTCGGTCAATGCGAAGTCGGGCAATCTGACAGCGGCCGGTGCAGTCTCGACCGCTGGCAACGCGACGCTGAGTGCGGGGCAAAACCTGACGCTCAACGGCCAGACGACCGTGTCCAAGGACGCGACGCTTGCGGCGACGAACATCACAACGCAGGGTATGTCGGCCGGCGGGAACCTGACGGCCACCGCGAGCAATGCGCTTGATACGTCCGCAGGGCAACTCAACGCGCAATTTGACGCGACTGCGCCGGCGCTGTCCGTGGGCGGCAACGCGACGCTCTCGGGCGCGTACGTGACGACCGCGAACGCGGTGGTCGGCGGTACGACGCAGATCACCGGTACGCAAAGCCTGACGACGGGAGGGACGGCCGCGTTCAAGGGCGATGCGACGCTGGCGGGCGGGACGGTCAATAACGTCGGCACGCAGATGGCGGCCGGCAATCTGAATGTGTTGGGCACGACCGTTACGAATTCGGGCGCACTGTCGTCGCTGCAGACTGCGACGATCAGCGCTACGGACCTCGTAAACAGCGGCACCGTTTACGGGCCGACCACGAACGTGACGGCCACCAACAGCGTGACGAACTCGGGCAGCCTGCTGGCGACGAATGCGCTGAATGTCACCACGGCGAATCTGAGCAATCAAAAGGGTACGTTGTACGCCGGTGATGTTGCGAATCCGACTGCTTCGACGGGCAACACGACGGTGACGGTGACTGGGGGCAATGGTTCGTTCAACAATACAGGCGGCACGATTTATGGGCAGAACAATGCGACACTGAATCTGCCGAATCAGACGCTCGATCCGTCCGCGGCGACCTTCGGTACGGTGGATAGTCGCAATGGCGTCAATCTGGCGGCACAGTCGGTCAACAACTCGGGGACATGGACGCTGCCGAGCACGAATGTCACGCTGTCCACCGCACAGGGTTTCAACAACACCGGCACGATCAATCAGGGTACAGGTTCGCTGACCCTGAACAGCGCCGTCGGCAACACCGGCACGATCAACGGTAACGACCTGACGATCAATGGCTCGCTCGCGAATCAGTCGGGCGGCACGGTCACGGCGATCGATGCACTGACGCTCAATGGCTCGGGTACGAATCGTGGTGTCGTGCACGCGGACAATACGCTGACGATCACGGGGACGAGCTACGACAATACGAACGGCGTGACGAGCGCCGGTAACAGCAAGAGTCCAGCGGGCAGCGGCAATGCAGCGATCAATCTGAGTGGTGATCTTGCGAACGCCGGCGGAACGCTGACCGCGACGAACGATCTGGCGATCACGGCGAATAACGTCAACAACTCGGCTTCGTCGAGTGCGACGACGACCACGACGACGACGACGGTTACGAACCCAGCGCTGACGATGGCGCTCGGTATTGGAACTGAGTCAATTTCGGCGGATCGCTGGTTCCACGCCGGTCAGCAGTGTTGCATCTCGGCGTCATGGACCTACAACGCGTCACTTGCGGATCTGTTGTCGCCGGACGGCTTGGCCAGCACCAGCACGGTCTTGGCGAATATGCCGTCAGGCACCTTTTGGGTCGGTCAGTCGAGTTTCACAACGAGCCCGCCGGTTGCGACATCCGGGACGGTGACGCTCGTGCAGGTGCCGACGGTAACCGGTTCCAACAACAACTTCGGCACGTCGCAGTCGGGGAACCTCTGGTTCGTCCAGACGCCGCAGAACGCCGCGCAGGCAATCGCGACAAAAACCATCACGCTGCCGACCGTCACGGAAACGACCACGACCATCGGCGCGGTCACGACTACCCAATCGGTGATCGCGGCCGGTCACGATCTGAACCTGACGGCCAACACGCTGAATAATCGGGGTGGCGTAGTCAGCGCGGGCCACGACGCCAATGTGAGCGTCCAGTCGCTGAACAACGGCGGTTCGTCGTATACGTCGACCGTGACCGATACGGTTGATGTCGCGTCGATCAACGCCATGCTGTCGCAACTGCCGGCGGCCATCTCGATCTGGAGCGCGTACAACGGGCCGAATCCCGTCACGACGTGCTTGACGAACTACGCGTCGTGTATCAATCGGACGCAAATCCAGCTTGCGCAGCCAGGGACGGTTACGCCGACCACGACCTCACGGAGCGTCACGGTGCAGGGGCCGACTGGCCAGATTCTCGCCGGCAATAACCTCAATTTGTCCGGTGGCAACCTGACCAACACCGGCACACTGGCCGCCGGTAACGACGTCACGGTGCATGCAGCCAGCTTCACGAACCAGGGCTCGAATACCGGTTCGAAGAGTGTGACGGCAGGCTGCGCATCGGGCTATTCGGGGTGTACGGCAACCGGCCCGACCAATCCGAACACGGAGACGTACAGCTACCAGCAAACCAACAACACTGTCACCGCAGGTCACGACATCGTGATCTCGGCGAATCAGGTCGCGAATAACTACGGGAACCTGGTCGCGAAAAACAACGTCGTCATCGGCGGTGCAGGCACGTCGGCGACGACCGCGACGCAGGCGTCGAGCGTGACGAACACCTCGGGTGCAATCGAGGCGGGCAACAACGTCAACATCAATGCGGCGAGCGTGACGAACACGATTGCCGCGCCTGTGACGGTTCACCAGAACTACGGCACGGGATCGCCGTATGCCGGATGCGGGCAGAACTGTGAAGCGTATCTCGAAGTGCAGTCGGCCAAGCCGTCCACGATTACGGCGAACAACAATCTGTCGATCACGGCCGGCACTTTCAGCAATACCGGCAGCCTCGTCACGGCGCTGAATACCGCGACGATTAGCGCAACCCAGAGTGCGTCGAGTGACAACCAGTACCTGCACGCATACTGGACCGGTAATCCGTTCGGCACGCGGACGTGGGGCTGTCTGGGCATGGCATCGACCTGCCAAAACTTGTACGGCGGGGCATTCAACGCCGGCGATGCGCAAGCGGCATCCGGCCTGCCGTCAAATGTCGGATTGCCTGATTTCGTGCCGGGCACGATTGAGGCAGGTAACCTGAGTGTCCATTCGCCCACGCTGAACAACACCGGCAACGTGATCGGCCAAACGATCACGCTGACGGGGTCGCAGCTCGTCAACGGGATCACGAACCCGAACGTATTTACGCCGCCGCCGGTCGTCTCGGGGCAGGTGATTTCGCTGGCTCCGCCGACGCTGCCGAGCTCAATCGCGGCTACGGTGAACAATGCCGGACTGGTAACGGACCAGAACGGCCGCCCGACGTCGGTCACTGGCACGACAGGTTTGCCGGCCAATACGCCGATCGGTGCACAGACGGTCGGCCAGCCGGTTGCGCCGGTGGTCACGGTTACGACCCGCCCGTCGGGTGCGTCACCAGGTTCGGCGTCGACGCCAATCGCAGGCACGCCGGTCAGCGTCACTGTCAAGACCATTGCGGGTGCAACGACCACGGTCAGCTACCTCACCAGTAATCCGGCTGCTCAAGTGATCGATTCGCTTTCGTCGGCCGCCCTGATCGCGAATCTGCCGGCGAACCTGCAACCGGGCAGTGTGCCGTTCTACTACGACCCGTACACCGAGAACCAACTGATCGAGCGGGCGGCGTTGCAGGCGACCGGAAAGAGCAGCTTCTACAGCACCACGAGTGCGACCGACAGCACGAGCCAGGTGTCGATCAACAACCAGGATAAGGCTGCGTTGTACGGTGCGGCGCTGGAATATGCGAAGCAGAACAATGTCGCGCTGGGAACGCAACTGAGCGACGCGCAGCTCGCGCAGATCAACGCGCCGATGCTTTGGTATGTCGAGCAGGCGGTGCCGGAGCCGGGATGCAGCACGACTGGTGGGGCAACCTGCCCGACGGTGCAGGCGCTGATGCCTGAGGTATTGCTGCCGAAGAACTACGCGGTCGTCAACGCGGACGGCGAAATCACGGGTACCAACGTCACGCTCAACTACGCCAACAGCATCCTGAATACGGGCACTGTTACGGCGCAGAACCTGACGGTCAACACGAATTCCCTGACGGACGAACAGCGCTCGACCAACGTAGGAACGATCTACCAGAAAGGTCCGGACGGCGTGATGCTGCAGACCACGGGCACCGTGGCGCAGCAAGGCGGCTTTATGTCGGCGGCCAACTACGATCTGCAGGTGCAGAGCCTGAACCAGATCGGCGGAGCGCTTCAGAAGATCGGCGCAGCCGGCGCAGTCGACACCGCCGGCACGCAAGCGATGCTGGCGAATCTGAAGAGCCAACTTGGCGGCAACTTCACGCAGCAGAGCGTCACCGACCATCTCGATACCCAAGTTGTTGATGGCGACGCGTGGTACGACCAGGTGTTCATGACGGGCGTGATCGTCGGGCTCTCGATTATGGGCGGGATGGCGGCTTCGGGGGCCATTGGCGCGGCGGCAGGGGCGTCGGCAGGCTCGGGGACAACATTCGCTGCGGCGGGAACGACAGCGGGATCCTTGGGCGCAGGAACGGCCAACGCGGCGCTGTCGGCAGGCTTTGCCGGCATGATGAACAGCACGATGAGCCAGTTGAACAGTGGTGGCTCATTTAGCGTAGGCAAGATGTTCGAGACCGGTGGCGTCGCTGCGCTGACGGCCGGGCTGACGAATGGTATTACGTTCAGTGACGGTGCTGCGGGCTGGTCGTGGGCCTACTCGCAAAACAGCCTGGCAGCGCTGGCGGGCGTGCAGTCTGTGGGTAATACGCTTGTGCCGCAGGCTGGCGCAGCAAGCGGCTCCCTGCCGACCGCGTTCACGGCACTTGCTGCTGAGTCTGTGCTTCAAGCAACCATCCAGACCGGGATTCAGGGCGGAAGCTTCCTGACGAATCTGCGCAATAGTGCCGTGTCGAACGCGGCAGCGGCGGCGGCGTTTGGTATCGGCAATGCAAAGAACGGGCTGATTCAGGATCTGGGGCCGGTGGCGGGCGAGGCAGCATATATCGCCCTTCATGCAGCGTTGGGATGTGCATCTGGGGCGGCTACCGGGCAAGGGTGTGGTGGAGGGGCGATTGGCGGGGCCGCCAGTGCGGTGCTGTCGCCGTGGGTGCTGGGCGCAATCGATCCGACACATGCACCGCTCGATCAAGGGCAGTTGGCCGTCCTCGCAGCAGTTGCGACGTTTGCAGGTGGTGGCCTTGCCGGCCTCGCGGGCCAGAATGCGATGGCCGGTGGGACGGCGGCGCAGAATGAAGCGCTGAATAATAGTAGTGCGGGCGACCACTGGGCAAAGCCGGGGCAGCAGAACGAGGGCGAGAAGTTTGTAGTGAAGCCGACGCCGCAGGGTGCGCCGGTCGATCAGGCGCAGCAGGGCGGTGGTGGTGGAACGGACGCCGAACCCGTGACGGTAGGATCGTCCTCGACAGTTGCAGGGGCCGCTGGTGGAGGCACAAACACTACCGGTGCCGGCGCGACAGCGTCGGCCAGGCCAAAGGTGCCGCAGAACTTGCAACCGTTCACCAATCCCGAGCAGAGTCCGGTCATCCCGTCTGATTGGGTTTCTCGACCAGGAAGGACACCGGGGAGTACCATCTACTACCCACCCGGGACAGATCCTAGCACCCCGGGAAGCACGTATATCCGCGTGATGCCACCGGGCTCAACACCGGTGCCGGGGCTTGGAAACGGCTATTGGTTATCAATACAGAACGGGCAGCCAATAAATCCGGCGACCGGCGGGACAGGCACTCGTGGTCAAACGCATATTCCGTTGCCTCCGAACGGCATGCCTCCATCTAGATGAGAGGGAAACGATGATTGACGATCAGGATCTAGCCGAATTTTCTCACACGATTTTTACTGGACTTACAGTCGGTATTGGTTCGCTCGTCCTGCTGTTTGCAAGCGACGCACAAATCCTTCTGCAGTGTGTGTTTGAGTGTCACGAAGGCGGTGTCATTCGAATGGGGCACGGCGAAGAAGTGAATTCGAGTCTCATCTTGTTTGGTTTTTTGAATCATCAAATTGCCAGCGCGAAAATGGGTCCCAATATGGTGCTTACGCTCAATTTTGACGACGGTAGGTTTGTGAGAATCATGCCGGAGCCGAATGGGCTGGAGTCGTACGTGATCACTACGCGGCGTGGAATCTGCCCGATCGCGGTGAGTTGATGATGGAGCCCCGGCGCTTCGCGATTTGTTGCCACAAACACAGGTAACAACTCACATTTGGACCCGAAAGCAGAGAACCATGTGCTTTACGGGGACGGGCGGCGGACACCTTTCTGGCGTTGGAAAACAAGGCAAGTCCGCCGCGGACGGTTCAAAGTTTGAAATCCACGCCTACCGCAATGCAGTGACTGGGCTGGTTGTAGAGCCGAAGTCGATCCCGCTGAAATGAGGGAAATTGCGCTATGAACGAACGAGAAATGCTAGATCGCAACCTATTAGCGTCGCTGGCTCAAGCGATGCTAGACGGGAATCAGTCATTTTTTGAGGGGGCGGTACAGGTGCTCGCTATCAAAAGCCGGTTGAGTGGGATCGCTGACAGAGATCCTGACTTCGATGCCTTTGTTGCTATTCAGTCGGAGACCGATCACTTGCCCCTTAAAGCGCAGAGGTCGTTATGGTCTCCGTCTGCTCTTGCTGCCTTAGAGCCGGAGTTCCGGCGAACTGAGGAATGGGCAAAACCGTTTGCTTCGCTGGCGTGCAAGAACCTGATTGTGCGATTCGGTACTGGTCAACATGCGTAACTGACAGGAAAAGCGCGTTCGCACACGAATGCGCCTCGGAGAGCTCTTTGAGTGCCTTCGAGGTGTGGGCTGAAAACCCGCGTCTGGGGCAAAAACTGGATCGAAGGACTGCATCTAGGCGGCCGCTGGCGAAGCCGCGCCGCGTCTAGAGTTGCAGGCTGTTGCGAACGTGGGTCGCGTCGGATGCTGGATACGGTGCGATTGGTGGGGCCGTGTCGGCGGTGAAGGCCAAATTGATTGCGACCGCAGGGACGACTAGGCGAAGTATCACAATTGGATCAGACGACGATTCTGGCTGTTCACGATTTATAGACTTCTGTAGAGTGATTCCCGATGGGAGGAATCATTCATAACCTTGCATCATAAGAATTTTAAATTTTCAGGTTGAGTAGGGGATGGAGAATATTTCTATGAAGAAGAGGATTTCGGTTCGCTACTCTAGCGCGATCATTATGTCGGTTTTAATGCTTGGCGCGTGTGCTTCTAAACCCCAAGTCGAATTCGATACGCGAAAAATGACATCGATCAAGACGATTGCAATCGATGTGCCGAAACCGACCAAGTACTTTGCCATCACGGTCGGGGGGCCAATATTCGTTCCGATTCCTGGAGCGGGTCTGTTGGCTGCAGCTGTCGGAGGGGCAATCGCCGGCGGGACAGCGGCGGCGTCGACTCGCACCAACAAAGATTTCGACGATCTTGTCAAGAGTGAACTTGGTGATACGGGACTGAACCGCAAGTACATCGAGGCCCTGGAGGCCGAACTAAGGGTGCAAGGCTATGACGTGAAGGAAATCGACCTTAGCCAGGATGGCATGCCAAAAGTTACCGGGGATTGGCCAAATCCGACACTGAAAGGCGCGGCCTATGCCAGTGCGGACGCAATTTTGATCGCACCGGTCAATACAGGCTACGGTGCAAATGGATTGGGTTGGCCATATGTCAGATCGGTTAGTAGCCGAATCAGAATTTTTTCGGCGAAAACGCTTGATCCTATTTTTTCTCAGAATATTTTCTTGCCGCCTCCTGGCAATTTAGGCTCAAACTCTGGTGGGGTTGTTAATAGAAACTTTGGCTCTAGTTTTAATCAAGATGATAAAAAGGTCGACCCTTATGTTTACCCCTTCTATGACGATCTAGTGAAGGATTTGCCTCACGCAATCAGGGGCGTTGATGAGGCGCTCATGAGCTTCGTGCCGCAGTTTCGCACTGCGTTGCTGACAAGCAGAGGAATAACCCAATCTGCGAATGCCAGCCAGAAGTAAGAAAACACTGAAATGACATGAAGAAAGCTAACGAAATTGAGCGATTCGTGCGCATCAAGCATCTTTCAATACTGCTAATAATTTCATGTCCGGTATGGCCGGATGTCGTACTTGCCGAGACTATAGTTCCTGACGGTAGTACGGCAACGTCTGTTTCGGCGGGCGTGGGCGGCCGTCTAACTGTCAATATTGCTCCGTCAGTCGGTGGCGTCTCGAACAACACCTACTCATCCTTCAACGTCTCGAAAGCCGGCGCAGACCTCAACAACGTCGGCATCAACGCGCGCACGATCGTCAATCAGGTCACAAGCACGAACCCGTCGCTGATCCAGGGCAACGTCAACGTCCTCGGCCCGCGTGCGAACGTCATCCTGGCGAATCCGAATGGCGTCACGGTAGACGGCGGAAGCTTCACGAATACTGGCCACGTCGTGCTGTCGACGGGCCAGGTGAGCTTCTCCGATGTGACGCTCGCACCCGGTACGTTGCAGCGCAACGTCGTCCTGAACACTGATCGCGGCACGATCACGATCGGCGCAGGTGGCCTGACGGGCGATCTTATCGGGCTCGATCTGGTCGCGAAACAACTCGCCGTGAATGGGCCGGTGACGAATACCTACGACAACAAGACCGGCGTGCCGAGTTTTATTCGCGGTACTGTCGGCACCACCACCACGAGCTGGAACGGCGGGATGTCGCCACAAGATAACGGTCACGACTGGCTGATCGGTACCTCTTCACCCGGAGCGACAAGCAACGCCCTCGCGGTCGACATTACGGCAGCCGGCGGCCTGACAGCCGGGCGCGTGGAACTGATCATCACGGACCAGGGCGCCGGCGTGCGCAGCCTCGGCAAGCTCTACGCGAACGCGGGTGATGCTGTGGTGACATCGACCGGCGACATTACGATCGCCGACAATCAGTTCTTCGGAGCACACGACGCCTCGATCACGACGACTGGCGCGGTATCGTTGCAGGGCGCTCGACTGAACGCCGGGAACAACGCGACTGTACATGCCGGCTCGATTTCGCTTTCGGACGACGCATCCGGTCCGTCGACGCTGAGTGCACACAACGCCGTCAACTTGACGAGCAGCGGCGCCATTACAAACGTCGGCAGCGTGATTCAGGCGGGCACGACAGCGAACGGCACGCCGTCCGGCGGCGACCTGATCCTGAACGCGGCGGGCGACATCCTCAACGGATCGAGCGCCAGCAATCAGGGCATCATTTTCTCGGCCAATGGCAAGACATCGCTGACCGCGGGCGGGAACATCATCAACGATAACGCGCGCATCGCATCGAACGGCGGCATGAGCCTGACGGCATCCGGCGACGTGCTGAACACCATCGACCATTCGGGCGGCACGAACGATGGCCAGCCGACTGCGTACTCGGATCGCGGCGGTAGCTTTCTGTTTTTCACGCACTCGACGATCGGCGTGAACGTCGACTACGGTACCGTCAATCGCCCCGACCAGCTTGCCTACATCGCTACGACCAGTGGGCCATTGACGATCACCGGGCGCAACATGACGAATTCCGGCGGCATCATTCAGGCAACCGGCGGCGATATCTCGATTGCGGCACAGAACGCATTCACGAATGCGGCGGTGTTCTCGGGGCAGGCGAGCTATTCGCGCGGTTGCTGGATCTTCTGTCACGCCAACGCATCGAGCAACGTCACGCCTTACGGCGGCACGATCCAGGCGAGTGTCGATTCGCAATCCAACGCGGGTGGCAACATCTCGATCAAGAGCGGCACCGTCGCGCGCAACGTCGGCGGCAATGTCTTTGCGACGGGTGACCTCAAGGTTGACGCGCCGATCACCTATGCGCAGGGCGTGACCGGATACTCGGCGATCAATCAGGATCGCGGCTTCAAGGCGTTCTTCGGTAGCACGTGGGCGCAGTTGATCGCGATGGACATTGGCGGCGGCTTCGCTGCGAACGGACAGGTAACCCTGACCGGCGACGGCGTGATCGACGGCGGCTCGTTCAGTGGTGGAAAAGGCGTGACGGCCGCAGGCGGCATCACGACCGTGCGTGCACCGTCGAGAACACCGGTTTCGATCGATCAGCATTTGGGCCTGACAACGTGGTGGTGGCGCTAACCGAATGAACTATCGAACGAAAAATCGCCTCGGGGTGGCTGTCGTCGCTTTCCTCACCATCACGGTCGTCTTTGCAGCGTCGATGAGCGGCACCGCTGGCACGGGCACGTCGGCTCACGGGTTTCTGCACACACAACAACGATGAAAGTACCCGTCTTCCCCCGATACAAGCTGCCGCTGCTGATCGCGAGCCTCGCTGCGTGGTATGTGCCGGCGCATGCGCAAACGGTACCTCCCGCTGTTCGACCGGTGCAGGATCCGGCGCAACTGATCATCGAACAACAGCGCGAACAGGCGCGTCAGCGCCAGCTCGAGCAGCCGCCGGCTTCGGTGACGATCCCGTCGCTGTCCGATACGACGCTCGACATCCCGCCCGGTACGCCGGTCGACGCGATCGTCGAAAACGGCCCGACATTTCGGGTCGAGCAGATCTTGCTGCAATCGCCCGACGGCAAAACCTTCGAGTCGCCCAGCGGCGTGTCGCGGGCGAAGCTCGATACCATCGTCACCGAGTTTGCGAATCACGAGCTCGGCACGCACCGCATCAATGTGCTGCTGAAGCGTCTGACGGATACCTTCGTGTCGGCTGGCTACGTGACGACTCGCGCACTGCTCGGCACGCAGAATTTGTCGTCCGGTACGCTCAGGGTCACGATTCAGGTTGGCCACATCGCGGATTTTGTCGTCAACGGGCAGCCGATTCATCGCCTCAAACCCGGCGAAGCGTCGGCGGGTGGTGGCTGGCTCACTGACGTCGGCTATGCAAATGCATTCCCCGTGTCGCCTGGCGATCCACTGCGCCTGTCGGACATCGATCAAGGTGTCGCGCAGATCAACCGCTTGCGCCGCAATCAGGCGGCGGTGCAGATCCTGCCGGGCCAGAATGCTGGCGACTCGATCGTTGAAATCGACAACAAGCCCGGTGACCGGCTGTATTTCAATCTCGGTCTCGACAACTACGGTAGTTCGGCAACCGGGGTGACGCGCTATCGGGCCGGTGTCGAAGCGAACAACCTGCTCGGACTGCAGGAATCCTTGAGCCTCAATTTCCTTGACAGTCAGGACAGCAACGCGCTGGTAGGATCGTTCGCCGTGCCGTTCGGGCGGAACACATTCAGCTACACGATCGCGGACTCCGAGTATCAGCAACTGATCGGCTCGACGGCGCTGCTCTACGGCCGCACGCTCTCGCATATTTTCGGCTGGAACTATCTGGTCGGCAGGAGTGCGAGTGACATCACGAGTATCGATACGACACTCTCGTGGCGTCGTACCGACCGGACCATCAACGGGGCGGACCTCGATCCGCAGCGCGTCGCCGTGCTCAGGGTTGGTGGAAACTGGCTGCACAAGTTCGTGATGAACGACGCGCAGGGGAATTTCACCGTCAATGGCGGGGTGTCTCAAGGCTTGCCATGGTTCGGCGCGAATCACGATGAGCACGGCATCGCGCGCGACGCAGCGCATAGCCAGTTCACCAAGCTAGATGCGACAGCAACGGTGACGTTGCCGCTGCCGAAGCTGAATGGGGCGGTGTTGGTGTACCGGGGCGCGTTGGGCGGCCAGTACACGAATACGGCGCTGTTCGGCTCGGAGCAACTCTACCTTGGCGGCATGGACACGATCCGGGGCTTTCGGTCGGGCGAGATTGCCGGCGATCGCGGAGTCTATTCGCGCAACGAGTTCGCGTGGGTGAACGTGCCGATGTGGAAGGAGGGCCGCATCGAGCCGTATGTATTTCTCGATGCCGGAAAGACAAGCCTGATCGGCGCCTCGGGCTTTCCGACGCTCGCAGGCATCGGGGCCGGCCTGCGGGCGCAATGGCAGTGGCGCAAGCAATCGCTTTCTGGCGAGATGCTGGTCGGTCGTGCACTGACACAGCCGGCCGCGCTGGGCAACAAGGCGACCTTGGTACTCGGCACGTTGAACTGGTTTTACTAAGCAGCATTTGGTTGAATCCGCACCCGCTGTCGGACACTGTGCGCAGCGACTGAGGTTGCTGTGCTTTTTTATACAAGCAGGAGCATCAAGCATGCAAACGACGTTCAACCGAGTTCTCATCGCGACGGTGATTGCCTGGCAATTGGCGCTGCCTGTGCAGGCGCAAGCACAATCCTCGGCATTGCAGACGGGTGCCGTCGCAACGGTAAACGGCGTGTCCATCACAAAGGCGGAAGTCGACGCGCTGTTGCAGGCGTCCCGCCAGCCCGATACACCGCAGGTTCGCCAAGCGATCAAGAACCAACTGATCGCACGGGTGCTGATTCAGCAAGCAGCTGAAAAGGCAAACTATGGCAGCAAGCCGGAAGTGCAGACGGCAATGCAGTTTGCGAGATCGAACGCCGAGACACAACTTTTCGTGCGCGATAACGTGAAACCGGAGCCGGTCACGGATGCACAAGTGAAGGCGCGCTACGACGAGATCGTTGCATCGCTCGGAAAGGAAGAGGTCAAGCCGCGCATCATCGTGACAAAAGATGCAGCGACCGCCGCGACGGTGCTGGCTGGCCTGAAGGCGGGACAGTCGTTCGACGCACTGGCGCGACAGTATAGCCAGGCGCCGACGGCAGCAGCTGGCGGTGAACTGCCGTGGGTGAGCTTCAAGACGCCCGTGACGGACGGGAATACGCAAGGACTGCCGCTCGCGGTTGCGCAGGCGATCACTCAGCTGCCCGCAGGCGGTGTGACACCGCAGTCGATTGCCATCGGCAATGACGTCAATGGCCCACGCGCGGTGGTTAAAGTCGATGCGAAGCGGCCGACGCAGGTGCCATCGTTTGACGTGGCGAAGGCGACGATTCAGCAGCAGTTGCAAGCGTTGGCGGTCGAGAAGGCGACGGCGAGTTTCGTCGGCGGACTGATGAAGAACGCAACGATTCAACAGTAAGCGTAGCCACCGGAATGCCGCAGAAGCGCCCCAACCGCCGACCGCGCAGCAAGGCAGAGCTATTGCCGCCACCGGCGGCCCACGTCCGCTCCATTTCGCTCTAAAACCACCTCGCGCTGGCGACTATCCGGAGTGGACAGGGCATGCCTGAGACGATGATCGCGTAGCGAGGGTGCTCTGTTTGGGGTACTTCCTTGTCGAGTCCGACGTATCGAATTTCGACCTTGGGTTTTTCTTCGCGGCGATCGCGTTCGTGATGACCACATCGCTCGCGGACAGTGTGGCCTATGTATCGACCGATGCGTCGGGTCGCTCCGTGTTGTCCGGTCGCGCATCCGGCTCCGCGCCATCGCCCGCCCCACCGTCGCGCCATTGCGCAAGATCGCGCCACAGCGCCGGGCGCGCATGGTCGCGCGGCGGCAACTTGATCACGTACGCAACGCCGCGCACGTTGACCACGACACCCGAGTCGGGCAGCGTGGCCGGGATACCGGAGAACGGTTGATCGGCGTCCGGTTCGGAAGCGGTGCCCGGGCCGGGCGGGCGTCGAAACATCATGCGAATTCTCCGTGGCGCCGCGATACGGCGCGTCAGTAGCGGACACGCCCGATCAACCCCAGCGGGTCGATCGCGTGCTGGACGGCGGCGGCGACCTGCCGGTGTGCGGCCGGCACGTACTTGCGGTAGTACGCGACGTTCACTGGCCCGACGCCATGTTCCGCGCTGAAGCACCCGCCCGCGCGCACGACGCGGTCGTACAGCGCGCCGCGCAGTGCAACCTGCTGCAGCGGCCCGTAGCGTTGCGCACTGGCGTGCGGGATCGACACGACGAGATGGCAGCCGCCGTCGCCGAAATGGCCGAACGCATGACAGCGCAGTGACGGATGCGACGCGGCCAGCCATTGCTCGGCGTCGGCGACGAACGATGCCAGCGCACCGCGCGGAAACGACACGTCGAACGACAGCGGAATGCCTTCTTGCGTGACCGCGACCGGCAGCGCGTCGCGGATTCGCCAGAAACGTTCCGCCGGTGCGCAGGCCGCGTCGAGCACCACGCGTTCGTTCGCGAGCGCGTCGAGCGTTGCGAGTGCGCGCTCCTCGAGCAGCGCATCGAGCCCCGGCATGCCGGTCGCGATCTCGACGAGCGCGTAGCACGCAGCATCGTTTGCCGCGAACGGAACGCGCAACGCCGGAAACGCGGTGGCGACGCAGCCGATCGCGGCGGCCGACATGAATTCGAACGCCGACAGCAGCTCGCCGAACGCGCGCTCGAACGCGAGCAGGCCGGCGAGCGCGGCATCGTACGACGCGAACGCGACGAACGCGGCGCACGACGACCGTTCGAGCGCGGCGAGCGCGAACGACACGGCCGTCACGAGCCCGTTGGCGCCGTTCGCGCCGATGAAGCACTGCGTGATGTCGAAGCCCGCGTTGCGCTTGCGCAGCGGCGCGAGCGCGTCGATCACGGTGCCCGCCGCGTCGGCAAGCACGACTTCGACGCCGAGCACGTTGCGGCGCACGTCGCCGTACTTGATGAGGCGGCTGCCGCCCGCGTTGGCGCCGACGAGGCCGCCGGCCGCCGGATCGCTGCCGAGATCGATCGGCAGGCAGAGGCCGGCTTCGGCCGCCACGCGATTGATGTCGGACAGGCGCGCGCCGGCCTCGACGGTGATGCTGCGATTCGCCGGATCGAACGCGCGAATGGCGCGCATCCGGTCGAACGACACCACGCATTGCGCGCCGCTGCGATCGGGCACGGCGGCGCCGACGAGCCCGGTGCGTGCGCCCTGCGCGACGAGCGCGATCCGGTGCGCAGCGGCGATGCGCGCGAGCGCGCTCGTGTCGGCGGTCGAGGCCGGTCGCGCAACGCCGAGCGCGACGCCGCCAACCAGCGCCGCATCCGTTGCGTACGGCTCGCACGACACGCCTTCGAGCCAGCCGTCGCCGAGTGTCGCGGCGAGCGCGTGCCGCTGCGTGGCGCGTTCGGGCAGCGCGTTCATCGTCAGTTCGCCCGCACGAGTTGCTTGCGCAGGCGGCCGCGCACGACGACCAGCGCGATCAGCGGGACGACGCCGCCCCACAGCGGGCTGTGCCGCATCGCGATCGACACCGCGAGCGCGATGGCGGTGACGGCGAGCAGGACGAGCGACAGCGAACGCGCCCGCGTGTGATCGACGAACGTGCCGTCGACGAAACCGCCGTCCGACCACGCGGTATGCACGATACCGACCACCAGCACGCAGACGAGCATCGCGGCCGGCCCGAGTTCCTCGCCCCACAGACGGCTACCCATCGGCGACACGATCGCGAGCACGGCGCCGATCACGAGGAACAGGTCGACGCCGATCGCGATGCTGTTGCGGTTCGCGCGCCGGATCAGCCATGCGCCGTGCACGAGTGCGAGCACGCCGCCGATCAGGAACGCGTGTGTCCAGCGCACGTCCGGCTGTTCGGGCCCGAGCCGGCCGTAGAACAGGAACACGATCGCCGGCAGGAAGTTGCTCGCGTGCAGAAGGTAGTCGGTTATGGGATTGGTCGATTTCATCCGGGGTTTCTCCATCGTCAGGACAGCGGGCGACGCGTCACGCGTCATGCCAGCGGAACAGCCGCGCGGCGGCGAACAGGAACAGCGCCGTGCTCGCGGCCATGCCGAGCAGTTGCGGCGCGAGTTGCGCGTACGGCGCGCCGTCGACCAGCGCGCCGCGCAGCGCGACGGCGAACTGGTTGGTCGGCAGGAACGCGAGCACGGCCTTCAGCCATGCCGGTGCGTCGTGCATCGGAATCGTCAGGTCGCTGAAGAACAGCAGCGGGTAGTAGGTGACGTTGCATGCGAGTTCGGCGGCCGCCAGCGATTTGGCGCGGCTCGCGAGCAGCACGCCGATGCTCAGCACCATCGCCGCGCCGAGCAGCACGATCGGCAACGCACGCAGGCCGTCCGGCGTCGCGATCGGCAGCGCGATGCCGAACGCGACGCGCGCGACCGTCAGCAGCACGAGCGCCGACAGCGCCATCATCGCCATCCGCGCGACGATCAGCGCGGCGAGGAATACGCCGCGCGAAACCGGGAAGCACACGTACAGCTTGAACGTATTACGTTCGCGCAGCGAGGCGATCGCGGTCGTCGTCGAGTTGAGGCCGATCGCCATGAACGCCATCACCAGGATGCCGGTCGCGAAGAACGCGCCATAGTCGAACGGGCGGCGCGCCGGCGCCGCGTTCTCGAAGCGCGCCTGCGCGGCGGGCAGCCCGAGCCGCTGCGCGGCGCAGCGCGCGAGCGCGATCTCGACGACCCGCGAGGCGGCCTTGACCGCGAGCGAGCCGTTGAAGTCGTAGCGGATCGTCGCCGGCGTGCGTTCGTCGGCGCCGAGCACGACGGTCACGCGATCGGCCGCCGCGCCGCTGCCGCCGAAAGTAGCCTTCACCGTGTCGCTGTGCGACAGGCTTGCGACGATCTGCGCTTCGCACGCGCGGCTGTACGGCGTCGGGCCGCCGGGCACGTCGAACGCGACGTCGACCGTGCCGAGCGAGCCCGAGCCGCCGAACGCGAACAGCATCACGCTCAGCAGGAACACCGGGAACACGAGCGTCCAGAACAGCGACGAGCGGCTGCGCAGGTAACCGAGCAGCTCGTTGCGCACGAGGATCAGGAAGACCTTAGTCATGGGCAGGGCCCTCGGTGCAGAGGCGCAGCAGGTCGCCCGGCGTGCTGGGCGCGAGCGCGAGATGCTGGATGCCCCGTTCGCCGACGATCCGGTGCACGTTCGGATGCAGCGTCGCATCGCCGAACGCTTCGACGACGTGCGACGCCGATACGCGCACGCCGGTCACGCCGGGCAGCGCCGCGAGCCGCTTGCGCAGCGCGCGCGCATCGGCTTCGTCGCGGCAATGCAGGACCGCGCGCGCGTCGCCGACGAGTTCCGCCTGCAGCGTCGCCTTGTCGCCCTGGTAGCGCACGCCGCCGTCGCGCACCCACACGAGATCGTCGACGACGGCCAGTTCCTCTTCGGCGTGGCAGATCATCGCGACGCTCGTGCCGTGCGCGCGGTGGCGCAGCAGGTCGATCAGGATGCCTGCATAACGACGGTCGAGGCCGGTGAACGGTTCGTCGAGCACGGCCAGTTCGGGCCGGTGCGCGAGCGCGACGTACAGGTCCACGCGCTGGCGCTGCCCCTTCGACAGCGCGCGGCAAGGCTTGTCGAGCAGTTCGGCGATGCCGAGCGCGCCGGTGATCGCGGCATCCGCGTGCACGTACATCGCGCGGTGCAGCGCGACGATCTCCGACACGCGAAGGTGGTCGGGATACTCGACCTTCTGCAATTGCGCGCCGATCCGCCGCAGCGACCGCGTGTCGCGCATGAAGCGCTCGGCCGGCACGTCGAGCACGCGCACGTCGCTGCCGCCGCGCCGGAAGCCGAGCAGCGTTTCGAGCAGCGTGGTCTTGCCGGAGCCGTTCGGCCCGACGATCGCGGTGATGGCGCCGAGCCGGAACCGCACGTGTCGCGCGGAAAAGCGGAAATCGCCGGCCGCGACGTCGATCGCGCGGGCGCCGAGCGCCGCGCCCGGCGCATGCGCGTCGGGCAGCGGCGGCGTGCCCGAGCGCTGCGGCCGGTCGAACGCGGTGTGCGGGCCGAACATCGCGCGCACGGAGGCGAGGAAGGAGACGCTCATCGTTGCATCCTGTCAGTCGAACAGCATGACCTGCGTGTCGCGCGCGCCCCGGTACGGGTTGCGGCCGTGCGCGACCAGCATGTTGTCGACGACGAGCACGTCGCCGGTTTGCCACGGGAACGCGAGTTCCTCTTCGTCGAATGCGTCGTAGATCGCGACGAGATCGTCGAACGGCATCGGCGAGCCGTCGCCATAGCGGATCTCGTACGGGAACGCGGCGCGCGCGCCATACATGCGCTGCAGGTAGCGGTAGCTGAGCTCGCCCATCGAGCGCGGGTTCGGGTGCTGCGCGCTCGCCTGGTTGAACCAGACGGTTTCGCCGGTGCGCGGATGCGCGCGCAGCGCACTGCCGACGTGCGACACGGTCACGCTGCCGTCGTCGAGCCAGCGGCAGCCGACGCCGCGCTCCGCGCACAGCCGCTCGACCTCGTCGCGGTCGCTCGTGCCGAACGCGTCGTGCCACGGCCGGTGGTATTCGGCGAACGGCAGGCCCGGGTTGGCGGCGAGCCCATCCGCGCGATCGCCGGGCGCCGCGAAATTGCGCAGGTACATCACGCCGCGTGCGGCGAACCGTTCGCGCAGCGCGGCCGGCACGCGCGCCGTCACACGCCGCATGTCGCAGATCGGCGTTTCGCCGCCCGCGTCGGCCGGCTGCCGGCAATAGAACGCGACGAGGCGCGGGAACGCAGGCATGTAGGCCATCTCCTGGTGCAGCCCGATCTTGAACGGCGGCGGCATGCGGGTCGATTCGTAGACCTGGCCGTCGATCTGCCGGCGCGGCGCGGCGCCCGCCGTATAGCCGTTCGCGTGCGCCGGATAGAGGGCACCGAGCCGGCCGAACGCGGCGGTGTCGGGCACCGCGAAACCGCGCCACAGCAGCGCGCCGCATGCGTCGAGCAGCGTGTCGATCGTGTCGAGCCGCGAGCGGTACCACGCGACGAACAGGTCCGGCGAGTTCGCGAGTTCGGCGTTGCGCGGCGTCACGCACAGCGGCAGCGTCGCGCCGGGTGCGACCGCCGCGCAATGGACGTCGTCGGCGCCGAGCCGCATGGCGGCGTGCGCGGCCAGGAAGGCGAGATCGGTCATCGCTCAGGCCAGCGCCGGTTTCTTCAGCAGGATTTCGAAGCCGAGCGCGCCGAGCCCCGCGCTCGGGCTGTAGATCGACGCGACGTCGGCCAGGCCGGCTTCGGCGACGAGCGCATGCGCTTCGTCGAGCGTGATCTTTTCCTCGACGTGGGTCGGCGGATAGTCGGCGGCGGCGCGCATCTCGGTGAAGCGGTCGAGCAGGTGCTGCGGCGCATCGCGGCGCATGTCGTGCACGAGCGCGATGCCGCCCGGTTCCAGCACGCGATACATCTCGGTCAGGCTGAGCGCCTTGTCGGGCAGGTGGTGCAGCGTCGCGCGGCCGACCGCCATCGTCAGCGTGCCGTCGTCGAACGGCAGCGCGAGCGCGTCGCCGACGCGCATCTCGATCGTGTCGTCGAGGCCGAGCTCGTGGATGCGCGGGCGGCCTTCGTCGAGCATGGCCGGATCGAGGTCGATGCCGACGTAGCGCCAGTCGCGCATCGCCGGATCGGTCGCGAGCCGCACCGGCACGACGCCGGTGGCCGTGCCGATGTCGGCGATCACGCCGGGCGTCATTCCGCGCGCCAGTTGGCGGATGCGGCTGATGAACAGCAGGTCCCACGGTTCGAGCGTTTCGGTGGCGAAGCGATCGTAGTCGTTCGCCGGGCGCAGGTTCTTGAGCAGCATGACGTTCCTTTTGCGGAAGGGTGAGGGATCACAGCCAGCCGACCGGCACGGCGGCCAGCAGCCGTCGCGCGGTCGCGCTGTTGACGCCGAACGCAGGGCGGCGGCGGCGCTCGACGGCATGCGCGGCCATGGCCGCGATGCGTGCGCCGAGCCCGACGCCGACGCCCCACGACGGCGCGGCGACGCCGAGTTCGAGCAGCGTCGCGGCGGTCAGGAAATCGATGTTCGGTCGCAGCGCGCGGCGCGCGTCGGCCTGCGCGCAACACGCGTCGAACAGCGTCACGTACGCGCCGTCAAAGCCGCGCGCCGCGAACAGGCGACGCATGTGCGGCGGACGCGGATCGGCGACGAACAGCGGATGGCCGAAGCCGTACAGCGTGTGTTTCGCGTCGAGCGCCGCATCGATCGCCGCGCGCCCGGCCGCGTCGAGTGCGGCGGGCGGCGCGCCGGTGCCGCCCGGCACCGACAGCGCGAGCGCGCCGAGCCAGTTCATCGCTTCGAGCGCGGCACCGACGTGCGACGGTCCGCTCGCAAGGAAGCCGGCCGCGATCGCCTGCGTCAGCGTGACGCCGGTGCCGATCGCGACGCGCGGCGCGAGCACGGTCGGCGTGATGTAGCCGAAGCCGGCGTGCCATGCGACGAGCAGCATGTCCATCGCCGCTTGTGCGGCTGCATCGGTGCGCGTCGCGCCGGTCAGCACGAGCATGCGTTGCGCTTGCGTCGCGGCGGTGTCGAGCGATGTGCCGGCGCCGGCAGCGAACGGACGGCCCTCGATCGCCGCGTGCAGCAGGAACGGCGTGGCGGCCACGCACAGCAGCATCGCGTCGAGATCGGCGTCGTCCGGCTCGCCGCCGTGCATGCGTGCCTGTACGTCGTCGAGGCCGCGCAACAGGCCGGACGCGGCCGCGAACACCGGCGCGACGCCTGCCGCGCCGAGACTCGCGGCGACGAACTGCGCGGCCGAACCGGGCGCGAGCGCGTCGGCGAACGCTGCCAACCGCGCGCGGATCGCCACCTCGTGTGCTTCGTGCCCGACGCTGCCCGGCGCGACGTCGAACCACAGGTGCGCGAGCGCGCCTTCGAACGTCGTCGCGCCGATCAGCGCGTTCAGGTCGAGATCGCGCACGCGCAGCGCTTCGGGTTCGAGCGTCGCACCGTCGATGTCGGTGCCGCGATGGCGGGTCGCCGGGCGGCCGAGCAGGTTGCGCGGCGCGTCGCCGTTCGTGACGGCCGCGCCGGAATCGAGTGGGGTGTCCATGTCATTCCACCTGCGCGAGTTCATCGGTGCTGACGCTGATCGCCGCCTGCGCCATTGCGGCGATCACCGCCGCGTGCTGGTCGACGACGGGCAGCACGTTCGCGAAGTAGTAGCGCGCGCTTTTCAGCTTGCCGCGATAGAACGCGAGTTCGGCGGGCGTGTCGGCCGTTTCCGGCGCGTCGAGCCGGCGCGCGGCGATCGTCGCCGATTCGAGCAGCACCCATGCCGACGTGACGACGCCGAACATCTCCAGAAAACGCGTGTAGAACTGGCTGCTGCGGTGCGTGTGGCCGTCCTGCACGTCGCGCGCGATGTCGTCGAGCGCGGTGGCGATCCGGTCGGCGCCCGCGCGCAGCGCATCGAACAGCGGGCGCAGTTCCGCGTGCGTGCCCGTGTGATGCTGGCGTGCAAGAAACACGTCGAGCTCGTCGCGGTAGTACTGGATCAGCCGCGAATGACGGCCGAAGCCGAGCTTGTCGCGCACGAGGTCCTGCGCCTGGATGTAGTTCGTGCCTTCCCAGATCGACAGGATCTTCACGTCGCGCGCGTTCTGCTCGACGGGGCTCGCGTCGGTATAGCCGAGCCCGCCGTGCACCTGGATCGCGGTTTCGCAGATCCGCCACGCCTGGTCGGAGATGAACGCCTTGCAGATCGGCGTCAGCAGCAGCTGGAGCTTGCGATGGCGCTCGATCTCGGCCGGGTCGGCATCGGGCGTCGCTTCGAGCATCGCCGCGCGCGTCGCGGTCGCCGCGAGCTTGCCGAGCAGGCCGCGGCAGCCGTCGACGCGGCTTTTCATGTCGACGAGCATGCGCTGCACGTCCGCGTGCTCGACGATCGCGACGCGCGCCGCGTGGGTGTTCGACGCGCGCTCGATCGGCCGGCCCTGCAGCCGGCGGCCCGCGTATTCGACCGCGTGCAGGTACGCGCTCGATGCGACGCCGACGCCGAACATGCCCGTGCTCATCCGCGCCTGGTTCATCAGCGGCATCAGCTGCAGCAGCCCGACGTTGCGCCGGCCGCCGAGCAGCCAACCCTTGGTCGTGCCGTTCGAGCCGAACACGAGGTGCGTGTTCGCGCAGCCCTTGAGCCCCATCTTGCGCGGCAGGCCGATGCAGTCGACATGGTTCGGCTGCAGCTCGCCGGTTTCCTCGTCGGGCCAGAAGCGCGGCACGACGAGGCACGACAGCGAGAACGAGTCCGGCGACGCGGTATCGATGCGGCCGAGCACGAAATACAGCGTGTTCTCGGTCAGCTCGTGCATGCCCGCCGAGATGTAGACCTTCTCGCCGTCGATCGCGTAGATGTCGCGTTCGAGCGGCGTCGCGCGCAGCGCGACCGCGGTCAGGTCGGTGCCGGCCTGCGGTTCGGTCGCGCAGAAGCAGGCGTCCCAGCGGTACGCCTCGAGCGGTGCAATCAGCGCCTTCTGGTGCGGCGTGCCATGCATCTGCAGCAGCTTGATCGCGGGGCGCGTGAAGCCGCCGTACGTCATGAACGACGGATTCGCGCCCATGAACATCTCGTAGATCATCTGCGTGACGATCGGCGGCAACCCGTGCGCGGTGCCGAACAGCGTGTTCGACCATTCGTCGCGAAAACGCGCCCACAGCGCGTGGAAATGCGACGGAATGCGTACCTGGCCGTCGTCGAGCAGCGTGCAGCCTTCGACGTCCGCCTGCTGGTAGCTGCGCCCGAGGTCGAGCGCGAAATCCCGCGCGCGTTCGAGCAGCGCGTCGACCGATGCGCGATCGTGCGTGCTGTACGGGCCGTGCTCGAGAAAGTGCCGGTCCGCTTCGAACAGCTCCCACAGAAAAAAGCGCAGCTCGCGCAGGCTCACCTTGTAGGCGCTCATCATGCGTCTCCTTCGATATCGAGCGCGGCATCGAAGCCGCCGGCCAGGTCGACGACGGCGGCGGCCGCCGCGCCATGCAACGCCGCGTCCCATACGAGCACCGTGCGGCGCTCGCCTTCGTCGAGCGCGCCGGCGAGCCGGATCAGCGCGGCCGCCGATTCGGCCGACGACAGGTGGCCCGACCCGTCGTGCTGGATCCGCGCGCCGAGCGGGATCGACGCGGCGTCGGCCACGCGTGCCGCGAAGCCGGGATCGAAGCCGGGCGGCACGCACCAGTCGATCTGGTTCGCGCGCAGGTTCGCCTGATCGAGCGCGCGGCGGATCGCGCGCGCGGCGACCGGCGCGAGCGTGTCGCGCAGCGCGGCCGGCGCGTCGGCCCACGGATCGGCGATCGACGGCCCGAATTCGACCGCGACGGACCGCACGCCACCCCACGCGGCCGGTTCGGGCGCCGGCCCGACGCGCGACACGAGCAGTGCGGCGGCCGCGTCGCCGTAGCCGACCAGGTCGCCGAACTGGCGGAAGAACGGGTAGAGCCACTTGTCGCTGAGGATCACGAGCGCCTGGTCGCCTTCGTCGAGCAGCCCGTCGAGCAGCATCAGCGCCGAATACCAGCCGAGCGTGCCGTTCTGGCCGAGTGCGAACGGCGTCACGCGCTGCAGGCCGAGTTCGTACTGCATGCGGCCGACGACCGAGTCGCCGATGCCTTCGTTGAGCGCGCAGCTCGCGACGATCACGTGCGTCGTGCGCGCGAGCTGTCCGGAGCCGAGCTGGTCGCGCAGGTCGAGCGCGGCATCGGCGGCGAGATCGGCGAGGCTGCGCCCGGGCGGCGCGACCCGCAGCGCGGGCCGGCCGCCGGGCGCGAGGCGCGTGCCTTCTTCCGGCGTCAGCGCGCCTGTTCCGCGCGGTCGTGCGAAGCGCGCCTGCGGCAACAGCAGGTGACGGTAGCCGGGATGGCGCTCCTGCGCCTGGATCGCGCTGAACACGACGGCGGGCGGCAGCACCACGACGCCGCCGGACAGCGCGAGCGTGCCGGGTGCGGCGACGCGGCGCGCGTCGAGACAGGTTTCATCGAGCGTCGACAGGGTCATGCGGCGTTCTCCTCGAGGTTCGTGCGCGCGAACGCGTCGCGATACTGGGCTTTGAGCGCCGGGCGGTCGATCTTGCCGTTGGGGTTGCGCGGCAACGCCGGCAGCGGCTCGACGACGAGCGGGCTCATGTAGGTCGGCAGCGCGTCGCGGCAGGCGCACGCGATATCGGCGCGGCACGCGTCGGCGTCGAGCGTCGACACGACGCACGCGGCGATCGCTTCGCCGAGCGCCGGGTGCGGGACGCTGAACACGGCCGCTTCACGAATGTGCGGCAGTGCGAACAGCACGTCCTCGATCTCGGTCGGGCTCACGCGATAGCCGGATGTCTTGATCATGTCGTCGCCGCGCGCGACGAAGTACAGGTAGCCGTCCGCGTCGCGTCGCACGATGTCGCCGGACCACACGGCGACGTCGCCGCGCGGGATCTCGCCGTGCCGGCGCGGCAGCGCGCGAAAGCGCTGCGCGGTCAGCTCGGGCCGGTTCCAGTAGCCGAGCGTGACGAACGCGCCGCGATGCACGAGTTCGCCGGGCTCGTCGGCCGCGCATTCGCTGCCGTCCGCACGCAGCACGAGGATTTCCGCGTTCGGCACGGCCTTGCCGATCGACGTGGGGCGCAGCGCCGCGTCGGCCGGCGCCAGGTACGTCGAGCGGAACGCTTCGGTCAGCCCGTACATCAGGTACGGCGCGGCGTTCGTGAACAGCGCCTGCAGGCGGTGCAGCAGCGGCGTCGCAAGGTGGCCGCCGGTGTTCGCGAAGCGGCGGATCCGCGCGCGCGCCGTGTCGCTCCAGCCGGCGGACGCGAGCTGCATCCACAACGGCGGCACGCCGGTGATCGACGTCACGCCGAACGCGTCGCAATGGCGCGGCACTTCGGCTGGCTGGAGGAAGTCGAGCGGCGCATAGCACGCGCCGGACGCCAGCGCGGTCGTGAGCTGGCTCAGGCCCGCGTCGAAGCTGAGCGGCAGCACGCCGATCACGACATCGTCGTCGGCCAACCCCTGGTACGCGGCCACGCTGAACGCGCCCGATACGAGGTTGCGGTGCGATACGACGACGCCTTTCGGCTTGCCGGTCGAGCCGGACGTGTAGAGCAGTGCGGCCGGATCGTCGTCGACCGGCCGGCCGGCGGGCGCCGGCATGTCGCCCGGCGCGGCGATCGCATCGGCCAGTTCCTCGATCAGCAGCACGCGTGCGCCGATCAGCGCCGCGAGCGCGGGCAGGCGCTTGAGCCGTTGCGCGCCGGTTATGAACAGCGCCGTGCCGCTGTCGGCGACGATGTGTTCGATCTGCGCTTCCTTCAACTGCGGATTGACCGGCACGAAGATCGCGCCGAGTGCGTTGGCCGCGAGCATCGCGACCACGGTCTCGATGCGCTTCGGCGCGTAGATGGCGACGCGCTCGCCGGGCCGCACGCCGCGCGACGCGAGCGCGGCCGCGGCGCGCCGGACCGCGCGCGCAAGCTGTTCGTAAGTCATCTCGCCGCCGCCGTCGGCATACGCGACACGCTGCGGCCAGCGCGCGGCGCCGTGCTCGAGCAGGTCGGCGACGCTGATCAGTGCGTTCATGATCGGCTCCTCTCTCTGGATGTTTCAGGCGGGCCGCACGTACACGTGCGCGGCTTCGTGGGACAGGAAATGCGCCATCGAGTACGTGCGGTGATACGCGCCGCAGCGCGCGAACACGGCGATGTCGCCGACCTGCGGCGGTGCGCCGGTGTCGTCGCGGCCGATCACGTCCGCGCGGCTGCAGGTGCTGCCGGCATAGATCGTCGGCACGCCGCGCGATGGCGGCGCGGGCGTGCGGCGCACGAGCGACGGCGCGGCCAGGCGGCGCATCACCGATTCGGTCTGCGCGAGCAGGAACGCATGCGACAGGCCGCCGTCGCAGACGGCAATCGTGCGGTCCTGCCACGCCTTGACCGCGACGACGCGGGTCGCGAACACACCCGCGTCGGCGAAGATCGCGCGGCCGGCTTCGTGTGCGAGCGAGTAATCGCCGGCCAGCGGCGCGAGCGCGGTCGCATAGCGCGCGAACGCGGCATCGCCCGGATGATCGTCGGCAAAGCCGCCGCCGAGGCTCAGCGAGCCGAGCGGCGCGCCGTTGGCCGGTGCGAGATCGCGTGCAAGCGCCGCGAGCAATTCGGGCAGCGCGAGCGTGTCGGGTTGCGTCGCGTCCTGGCGGATGAACGAATGCGGGCCGGAGAATACGTGCAACCCGGCTACGGCCAAGCCGGCGGCGGCGAGCGTGCGCACCGCGTCGTGCGCTTCGTTCGGCGTCATCCCGAAGTGGTCGTGCCACAGCGCACGTGCGTGCTCTCCGGCGAGCGCGCCGGCGTTCAGGCGCAGCAGTACCGGGCCCGGCGTGCTGCCGCCGGCCGCCGCCTCGCGCGCCAGCGGCACGAAGCGCGCGACCGCGTCCGGGTTGTCGAGCACGAAATGGCAGCGCGACGCGAGCCCCGCACGCATGAACATCTCGTCCATCGACGGATTGTTCAGGTAGCGCGGCGTCTTGATCCGGCCGATCACCGCGTCGAGTTCGCCACGACTCGCGAGCTCGACGCCGTCCTCGTACGCATGCGCGCAGCGCGCGAGCATGTCCTGGTTCGGGTTCGCCTTCAGCGACACGATCAGCTTCGTACCGAGACGGGCCTTCAACGACCGGTAGCGCGCGATCGCGACTTCCGGCTCGTACACGTAGCACGGCGTGCGCAGGTCGGCGATCCAGGCAAGATCGCCGGCGGGCGGAAGCGGGCGTTCAGGCGTCATGGCGGCCCACCGGATGGAGCGTGGCGGCCGCATACGCGCCGCAGTTCGACTGCATCACGCCGAGCACGCGCTTGCCGTGTGCCACCGCATCGAGCCCGACGTCGGCCAGGTTGATCGGGAAATCCGAACAGCATGCGTGGCCGCGCGCAAAGATGTTCTCCGCATACAGCCGCTCGGCCGGCACGCGCATCGCGCGGCACAGCGCGTTCCAGCCGGGCAGGTCGGCGTTGTGCGGCAGCACGAGCTCGTACGCATCGAGCGCGTGCGGCTCGAGCGCGACGGCCGCGTCGATCGCCTTGCGCGTGTATGGCCACTCCATCATGATCAGGTCGGCCTCGTTCGCGGCGACGGTATCCGAGCCGCGGTGCCATTTCGCATGCGTCTCGATCGCGATGCCGCCGAGCCGGTTCTTCGTGCTGTTGCGCGCGATCAGCATCGCGGCCGCGCCGTCGCACTGCACGCCCGTCATCTGCCGCATCCGGTAATCCTCGCCGTACACGCGGTCGGACGATACGACGAGCGCCGCGTCGAGCTGCGGATGACTGCGCATCAGCGCGCGGACGGTCTCGATGCCGGCCGCCACCGACACGCAGTTCAGTTGTGCGACGGAGCCGAGCCACAGCGGCTCGATGCCGAAATGCGCGGCGAGTTCGTGCGGCAGGCTGCGCGGCGCGGGCGGCACGCTGAACTGCTGCGTGTGCACGTGCACGATCGCGCCGATCTCGGACGGATGCACGCGGGCCGTGTCGAGCAGGCGGCCGGCCGCCGCGATCGCGAGATCGGTCTCGCTCGTGTCGAGCGCCATGTGGAAATAGCGGCTGCCCGACTGCGCGATCGCCGCCGCACGCTGCGCCGGGTAGTCGCGTTCGGCGGCCCAGGCCTCGATATCGACGGGCAGGCCCGGCAGCTCGTAGGCCACCGCGTCGATGCCGATCCAGAAACCGGCGTCGCGGGATGCGTGGGAGGAGGGCATCGTCATGTCAGTTGAGCGGCATTGCCGCGTAGTCGAGGACGTCGAGTTTTTCGAAGGTCGCCTGTACGGTCGGCGTGAGCAGGCCCATCTCGCGGATCGTCGGCACGAGGCGCCGGAAGATCGAGCGGCGGATCGAGCTCGACACCGGTGATTCGCGCACCATCGCGCTGCATTCGCGCTTCGACAGCCCCATCGGTTCCCAGATGTCGTCCGCGCACAGGTGCTCGTACAGCACGGCCGCGCCTTCGCAGACGAACTGCTCGCGCTCGCGCAGCTCGTGCGAGCTCATCTCCGCATACACGCGGCACAGCGTGATCCGGCCGACCGCGAAATGACGCGATTCGTCGCGCTGGATCCGCATGAACAGATCCTTGATGAACGGATCGGTGCTGTACGCGACGACGCTCTGGAAGATCGACAGCGCGATGCCCTCGACGAGCACCTGCATCCCGAGGTTCGTCATGTCGAGCGCGCTGCTCGTGATCGTGTCGTGCAGCAGCCCCTTCAGCGAGCGGCTCATCGGGTAGCTGACGTCGAGCTTTTCGTTGACGAGCTTCGCGTAGGCTTCGACGTGGCGCGCTTCGTCCATCATCTGCGCGGCAGCGCACAGGCGTGCGCTCAGGCCGGACTCGGCCGATGCGAGCTTCGACGCGCAGATCAGCGCGGCCTGCTCGCCGTGCAGGATCTGCGACAGCAGCCAGCCCTGCGCGTGGTGGCGCACCTCGCGCTTGTCGGTGTCGGACAGCTTGCCCCACAGCTCGGTCCCGTAGATCAGCAGCGTCGGGTCGGGCATGCCGAGCGGATTCGCCGGGTCGAGGTCGTGGCTCCAGTCGACGTCGGTCGCGACGTCCCACTGCGACGCCTTCGCCTTTTCGTACAGCCGGTTCAGCGCTTCTTCGCGCAGCGCGTAGTCGTTCGACATCAGCGCGTCGACGGGCATCGACCAGCGGATATCGGCGGTGTCCTGCATAACGGTGAGCGTTTGAGTCATGTCAAGGTCTCCCCGGCCGCGCGGCGGCGCCGGAATGATGGGCGGAATCGGTAAGCGTTGTGGCGGCGGCGCGCGGTGTCGCCGGATGCGGCACGAGGCGGATCGCATACGCCGGCCACGGGCCGCGCAGTTGCGCGTCGAACGCGTCGGCGAGCCGCGCGGGCCAGATCGCGCAGCACACGCGGTTGTCGCCGGCAAACTCGGCGTCGCGCAGGATCCGGTCGCCGATCCACACGACGGGCGTGCCGCGCGCGGCATCGCGCAGCGCTTCGTCGTACAGGTGCACGCCGAGCAGCACGTGCGGCGCGAGCAGTTCAGCCGGCAGCGCGCCGAAGTACGGCGCGCAGACTTCGATGAACACGCGTGCGTCCGGATGCACGGCGTCGCGGATCCGCACGGTGGTTTCGGCGAGGAATGCGAAATACTGGACGTGGTCGAGCAGCACGCGGCGTTCGCCGCCGGAGGCGTCGCCTGCGTCGCACGCGTTGCCGGCCGCTTCCGCCAGCGCGGCGCGCGCGTAGTCGGCGGGCGTGTCGAGCGGCATCCGGTACGCGCTCGCCGCGACCGCGACGGGCCGCTGCGCATCGCGTTCGATCCGGTAGGTGAAGTGAACGGGTCGCACCATGTCACGCCTCGCCGTCGAGAGAAAACGTCGCATCCGGCGCGAACGCGATATCGGCGATCGCGTAATAGCCGTTCAGCGCGAGCGAGCAGACGGCCGCGCGGCGCGGCGTGTCGCCGTCGCGGTGCGCGAGCAGCACCGACAGCCACGGATCGCTGCCGAACGCGTGACCGAACAGCCCGTGGCCGTCCGGCAGCAGCGGCGTCTTGCCGACGGACGCCAGCAGCGCGCGGCGCGACGTGGCCGGAAAGAACGGCAGCGCCGCGTGCACGCCGGGGCGCGCCGCGCAGAAGGTGCGGATGTCGCGGCCCAGCCGCACGACCGCGCTGGCCGGCGGCGCGGCGTCGGCGAGCACCGACTGCGCCGGTTCGCGGCCGACATCGACGAGCAGCGTGCAGACGCCGAAGCCCGAGCGTCCCCATGCGGGGTTGCCGTGCCAGTACGTATAGCCGTGCACGTCGATGTCGACGATCTGCAGCAGCAGCGTGCGCGGCCCGGTCTCGGCCGCGGTCGCGAGCGTGCGACGCAGCACATAACCCCAGCCCGCGCATTCGTACGAGCAGGTCATCCAGTCGGGCGTGTAGTCGTTCGCGCCGGCGAGGGCCTGCGCGAACACGCGATGCTGCGGCGAATCGTTCATCAGCAGCATCGACAGGATCGTCGAGCTGACCACGTAATCGTCCGCGCCGATCGCGCCGCACAGCCGCTCGCGTTCGGCGCACGCGAGCGTGCCGATCGCGTGGGCCGTGTCGTCGAGCGGCACGGCAGCGCCGTCGCGCGACGGCGCGACGCGCCGGTACGCGAGCGCCTGCACGGTCAGCGCGGTCGCCGGGGCCGGCTGGACGGCGGCGGCCGCCACGGAGGCAAGAGGCGCGAGCATCGTCGTGTCAGGCGGCGTGCTGCTGGCGGCGCAGCTGCGCGTCGAGCTGCTGAAGCGTCGTGTACTGCGTGATGTTCAGCGCTTCCGGGTCGATCGACCCGTAGAGCTGTTCGCAGAACACGATCAGCTCGACGATGTTCAGCGAGTCGATGCCGAGTTCGCCGATGCCGGCGTCCGTATCGACGGTTTCGACGTTGAGGATCTTCGCGACTTCGCGTGACAGGATGTCGAGCGCGTCGGCCGGAACGTTCTGGGTCGTCATGAGAGGAGCTCCTTGGTCTGAAGTGGGTTGATCGGGATCGATCGGCCTGTCGCGTGGGTCAACTGCCGGCTTCGCAGCGCAGGCTCTTGCGAAGCTCGTGATAACAACGGTACGAACTGCCTTCCATCTTCGAAAACGCCAGCAGGTCGCGCTGGTCGTCGAATGCCGCAACCTTGCCGTCGCGCACGAGTGCCGTCAGGAACTCGTTCGACAGCAGCTTGATCGCGAGCACGCGCTGCACCTTGCCGAAGCTGTAGTGCGCGTCGTCGGTCTGGCTGCGCGCGGCGTCCGCGATGAAGCGGTGCACGGCGCGCGCGTCGGCGTCGAGTTCGACGCGGCCGGTCCGTTCGAGCCAGCCGACGTGCGCCATCAGCGCGCGGACGAAGTACGGCCGCACGACGGTCAGGTATTTGTTGAACACGGTCGGGCCGCCGATCCGCAGGCGATCCTCGGCGCTGACGCGTACCTGGCCGCCGACGTTCGCCAGCTGCAGGTTGCCCGCGAGGAACGGCGCGCCGCAGGTCGCGCGCTTCAGCTTGCGATACTCGTCGGGCCACACGAGGTACGCGGCCGGGAACATCACGCCCGGCAAGCGCGCGGCGACGACCGCCATGCAGTCGCGGTGCGCCTCGATGCCCCACACCTTGTCGACGGTGAGCGCGAGGCCGCTGTCGTCGCTGCGGACGACCGTGCGCCACGCGGCAAGGGTCGGGCCGCCGCCGTCGCTCATCAGGAACGCGAAGTTGTGACCGGCGTCGATGCAGTCGCACGCACGACGGTTCTGGTCGTCGGAGAAGAACAGCCCGAACATGATGCGGATGAACGCGCGCATGAACGGCTTGAACAGGTGGTGGAAGCCTTCACGGCCGATCTGTTCGAGCAGCGCTTCGGTGAGCGGCGCCTCGTCGTGTTGCAGCGGCGTCGATGCGGACGAATCGGGCAGCACGTCCGGTGTAGCGGCGCGCAGCGCGATCACCATCTCGCTGTCGAGCAGCCGCACGGCGGCGGCTTCGACGAGCCGGGCCGCCGCGCGCGGCGGCGTGCCGAGCCCGCTGATCGTGTCGAGGTGGCGCAGCACCGGATACGCGGCCTGGTCGGCTACGCGCAGCATCGGCGGTGGCTGCAGTGGCAGCAGCGGGCCGGCGGACGAAGCGGGGACGGAAAGCGTGGACATGGCAAGGTTCCTGTCAGAAGCGCACGCGCACGGCGGCGTCGATGCGGGTGCCGAGGCCGACCATCCGGTACTCGGAATGGCTGTCGGAGAATGCGTGCGAGAGCGCGACATCGACGCTCACGCGCTTGTTCACGTCGGCGACGACCTGGGCGATCGCGAGCAGCCCCTTGTCCTGAGGCGAATAGACGCCGCGCAGCGAATACTCGACGCGGCCGACCTTCTTGCCGAGCCGTGCGAACAGGTAGTCGCGGAGGTTGCCGTCGGCGCTCACGAAATTGGCCGTGCCGCCGAGGCCGGCGAGCGCGGCGCCGGGCGCGACCGGCAGCAGCGCGTTGTTCGCGCGGACCGCGGCGACCATCTGGCGCCACTGGTTCGCGTCGTAACGCGCTTCGTCGTGCGACCACTCGACGATCAGCGACAGGTTGCCGGGAAGCGCACTCTGCATCCCGACCGCGCTGCGCCACATGACTTGCCGGTCGTTGCGGCGATCGACCGCGTCGTAGGCGGCCGGCGAATCGAGCGGCGTGCCGTTCGCGATGAACGCCGGCAGCGGCCGCGTCGTCCCGCGTTCGAGCCACGCGCTCGCATAGACGGTGTTCGAGCTTGCGACGTCGAACGACAGCGTCGCGCCGGCGCCGCCGCGGCCCGCGTGGCGGCCGGCGAGCAACGCGGCGGAGCCGCCCGACCAGTTGTACGCGCCGCGCACGAGCTGCGTCGCGCCTTGCACGTCGCGGTTGTCGACGTCGTTGCGCAACGTGCGGTTCTCGCCGGCGATGAATTGCAGCGTGGTCTGTTCGCCGGCCCATTTCGCTTCGACGAGCGGCGTGCCTTCGACGTCGCCGTAGCGATCGTAGATGTCCGCCGTCGCGGCCCGCTTCTGGAAAAAGCCGAGCGGGAAGAACGCCTGCGACGTGTCGAGCGGGTCGATCCGCTTGCCGGCCGTGACCGTGATGCCGTTGTCGAACGCGTAGCGCACGCCGGCCTCGTTGAAGCGGCTCGCCTGTGCGCCGAGCGAGTGATTGCTCGCGACGACACGCGCATTCATGAACAGGTTTTCGCCATCGATGCGTGCGAGCAGGCCGGCTTCCTGCTGGTTGCGCGGTTCGTCGCCGATCAGGTTGCCGAGCAGCGCATGGCCGTCCATGCTGTCGACGGAGCGGGCGTACGCGATGCCGTTCAGCGTGCTCAACTGGTTCATCAGCGATTCTCCATGCGCGAACGTGCAGCCCAGCGCGAGCGGGACGGCGAGCGTGGCGCGATGCCAGGCGCGTCTGCGCGGCGCGCATGTGCGGCCGGACGATGGACGGAAGCGGTCACGATGGGCATCGGCGCGGGCCTCGTTGTCACTGGCCATCGGCAAGCGTGTCGGGATTGAACCAGCCCGACGGAATCTTGCGCGGCTGGCCGTCGAGGATATCGACGACGCTCGCGCGCTGCTTTTCGATCTCGTTGCGGTACGTGATCTTGCGGATCACCTTGCGCCCGTTCGCATCGACCGGTGCGGAGAAATCGGCGCTGCGGAACAGCAGGCCGCTCGCCAGGAAGAACTGCGCGCGCACCGGCACGTCGCTGTCGGGCGTGACCCACAACTTGATCGTCGGATAGACGTTGTCGGGATCGGTCGCGGTCAGGTCGAGTTCGGTGGCCGGCTTGCCGGCGATCGCCGTCGTGCCGGGCGCGGCCGTCGCGCGGTAGCTGTCCGCCCAGTGCGTGCGCGTGATGTCGCTGATCACGACTTCGCCCTGCAGCCGCTGCATCCCGTTGATGCGCACCGCGCTGCGCGTGTTCGGCACGTAGAACCAGTGCCCGCGCATCGTCGCGAGGTACTTCTGGCCGTCGTTCTCGCCGCTGCGGGTCAGTGCGAGCGTGTCGCCGTTGCCGCGCGTATAGACGAGATAACGCGTCGCGTCGCCGGATTGTCCGCCGGCCAGGTTCGTGATCTCGATGTTCGTCTGCGTATCGGCGGCCGTGCTGCGATACGCGTCGGCACGGGCGAGCATGGTCTGGGCCGTCGGTGCGTCGGCCGCGTAGGCGGCCGGCGCGCACGCGACGAGCGCGGCGAAAGCGGCGTACGTAACGCGAATGCGGATCATGGGGCGAGTCCTTCGAGGATGTTGCGTTTGGCGAGTCCGAGCGTCGCGAGCAGCGCGGCGGCCACGCCGAGCACGACGAACGCGCCTTCGACGGCGGCCACGGCGGCCGGCGATACCGTGAATTCGAGCAGGATCGGCTTCACGCGGCCCGGCGGCGCGGGCAGGTGGATCTGCGCGTGATTGAGCGCGACCATCGTCAGCAGCGCCACCGCGATGCCGGCGGCCGCGCCGAGCAGGCCGAGCAGCGCGGTTTCCTGGATCAGCACGCCGCGCACCGTTGCGGCCGGCACGCCGAGCGCGCGCAGCGTCGAGATCTCGCGGCGGCGCTCGACGATGCTCATCAGGATCCAGTTGCTCATCGACAGCAGGATCGTCACGCTGAGAATCGCGCCGAATACCGAGAACTGGTTCTTGTACAGCGCGACGACCTGGTGATAGAGCGACACGAGCTGGTCCCAGGTTTTTACGTCGAGCGTCGGCAGCGCGGCGCGCAGCGTCGCGGCGGCGGCCGGCGTGTGCGACGTATCCGACAGGAAAACCGCGATGCGCGACGCGCGGTCGGTGCGCAGCAGCGCCTGCGCGGCGGTGAACGTCACGTTGACGATGCGCTCGTCGACGTCCTTGTTGCCGGTGCTCATCACGCCGACGATCTGCGCGTCGGTCGCGTTGATGCCGCCGTGCGCGGTCGATGCCATCAGCTGCACGACCGAGCCCACGTGGACGCCGAGCTTGCGCGCGAGTTCGGCGCCGACGACGACTTCGGTGCCGGCATTCGTCGGCGACAGGTAGCGGCCCGACAGCACCGTGTGATAGTCGAAGAAGCCGGGCGGCTCGCGGTTCGGCTCGATGCCTTCGCCGACGAAGCCGTAGCTGAGATCGCCGTTCGACACCAACCCGTCGAAGTCGATGCCGCGCGCTGTTGTCGCGACGCCGTGCAACGTCGCGACGGCGCGCGCCGCGGCGGCCTGCTCGTCGGCGGTCAGCCCGTATTGCAGCGGCCGCTCGCCGATCAGGTCGAGATAACCGTGGTGCAGTACCTGCACGTGGCCGACGCCGCTGTCGATCGACCCTTCGCGCACCGCGTCGAACGTCGCGATCACGTAGCCGAGCGCGAGGCTCGACGCGAACGCGGCGACGCCGATCATCGCCATCGTGAGCACGGTGCGGCGCCGGTTGCGCCAGAGGTTACGCCACGCAAACGTCGACCAGTTCACGGTTCACTCCCGGTACGCCGTCGCGCATCTCGATGCGGCGAGGCAGGCGCGTGCACAGACGATCGTCGTGCGACGCAATCAGAAAGGCGGTTCCCAGCGTGCGGTTGGTGTCGAGGATCAGCTCGGCCACTGCCAGCGCGTTGGTGCTGTCGAGGCTCGCGGTCGGCTCGTCCGCGATCACGATGGCGGGCTCCTTGGCGAGCGCGCGGGCCAGCGCGACGCGCTGCTGCTCGCCGCCGGACAGTTCGCCGGGGCGGTGGCGTTCGCGCGCGGCGAGCCCGACCGCATCGAGCATCGCGCGGGCGCGTTCGCGGCGCGTGCGCGGCGTGCCCCATGCGAAGCAGCCGAGCTCGACGTTCTCGAGCGCCGACATCACCGGAATCAGGTTGAACTGCTGGAACACGAAGCCGATGCGTTCGCGGCGAATCCGTTCGAGCGTGTCCGGCGCATCGTCGATCCGGCGGCCTTCGAGCCAGCGTTCGCCGGTGCTCGGCACGTCGAGAAACCCCGCGAGGTTGAGCAGCGTGCTCTTGCCGCTGCCCGACGGGCCGACGAGCGCGACCACGTCGCGCTGGCCGATCGAGATCGTCGCGCCGCGCACCGCGACGACGCGGCCCGCGCCCTCGTAGACGCGTGAGACGTCGCGCAGCTCGAGCACCGGCGGGAGCGATGCGGACGTCATGCGTACGCTCCCTGACCGGCTTCGGCGGCGGCCGGTGCATGGATCACGGGCAGCGCGCCGTTTGCATAGAGGTCGCGACACTTCAGGCGCTGCAGCTTGCCGCTCGTCGTGCGCGGCAGCGAGCCGGGCTCGACGAAGCAGAGGTCCTGCGCGGCGAACCCGATGCGCGACGCGAGCAGTTGCTGGCACTCGGTGCGGGTTTGCGGCGTCGCGTCGACGGGCCGCGCCTCGATCGCGACAACCAGCCGCTCGGTGCCCGTCTCGGGATCGGGCAGTCCGAATGCAATGCAGGTGCTCTTGCGCAGCATGTGATGGGCGCCAAGCGCCTCCTCGATCTCGTGCGGGAAGTAGTTGCTGCCGCGAATGATGATGACTTCCTTCTTGCGCCCGAGGATATGGAGCTGACCGTCCGCGACGTAACCGATGTCGCCGGTGCGGAACCAGCCGTCGGCCGTCAGCGGCGCGGCGATCGTGCCGTCGTCGGGATTCAGGTAGCCGAGCATCACCGACGTGCCGCGGATCGCGACTTCGCCGACGGCGCGGCTCGGCAGCGCGTGGTCGCTGTCGTCGAGAATGCGGAATGCCATCCCGTCGATCGGCGTGCCCATCGCGAGCACGGTTTCGGTTTCCGACTCGTGGCCGTCGTTCGCGGCGGCCGGTTGCGCGTCGCGGCGCTCGATCAGCGCGCGACGGTCGAGCGTGTCCGCGATCACGTACGGTGTGCCGTCGACCGCGCCTTCATGCCATGCACGGTGCATCGACACCGCGAGCGTCGACTCGGCCATTCCGTAGCACGGCTGCAGCGCCGACGCCGCGAGACCGTACGGCGCGAACGTGGCGGCGAAATCGCGCAGCGTCGCGTCGTCCACGCGTTCGCCGCCGATGAAGATGTTGCGGCATGCGGACAGGTCGACGCCGTCCATCGCGGCGGCATTGAAACGGCGCACGCAGTAGCGCAGCGCGAAGGTCGGCACCGACGTCGTCGTCGCGCGCGCCGACGCGATGCGCTTCAACCAGCCGAGCGGATTCCGGATGAAGCTGTTCGGCTGCATCATCAGCAACGGCGCACGGTAGTGCAGGTTCGACAGCAGCGTGAGCAGCCCCATGTCGTGATAGAGCGGCAGCCACGACGCGGTACCGTCGCCGGCCGCGATGTCGAAGCGGACCGATCCGCCGATGCCGAGCACGTTCGCGATCACGTTCTCGTGGCTCAGCACAGCTGCCTTCGGATGCGACGTCGAGCCGGACGTGAGCTGCACGTGATGCGGATCACGGCCGCTCTTCGCGCTGATCAGCGCGCGCGCGCCGGCATCCGCGGCGATCGACAGCGTCGCGAGATCGACGACATGGGTGGACGCAGCGGGAAACGCGTCGTCGCGCCACGCGGCGGACTGCGCGTCCGCGGCGACGACGAGGCGCGGCCGGTACAGCTCGCATGCGACGTCGACCACCTGCCGCCCGGCGGCGGCGCGCCGCACGGGGACGGGTACGGTGCAGGGCAGCGCACCCGTCATCACGCAGGCCATCATCGCGGCCGCGTGCTCGACCGATGCGGGCAGCGCGAGCATCACCATGTCGTTCTCGCGGACGCCAAGCTCGCGCAGCGCGCCGGCCTGGCGAAACACCTCTTCCGCGAAACGCCGGTACGTGATGTCCGCTTCGCGGCCCGCATCGTCGACGAACGTCATGCGATGCGTGGCGCCCGCGACGTCCTCGAGCGATTCGATCAGGCGGTGAATGGTGGATGCGCACTTCGTCACGAGGATCTCCCGTTGAGGAACACGGCCGCTCGCGCCACGGTGCCGGCGGCGCCGTTCGTCGAGTGAGGGGGATTCTTGCCGGATCGATGCAACGCGACAAACGGAATCTACGCAGGCTATGCATGCGCGGCACGCATCCACCAGCGCAAGCCCGTTATTAGCGTGAACAGGCCCTGGGTGAACGGTCGGTACGCATTCGACCGGTCGTCTAGTTCACGATGTGGTGCGCTCATGCGCGGGCGTCATGCAATGCGTTCGGAAAATTCGTTTGTCCGAAACATCGACTCACAGAAGAATTGCAACCCGGCAGCGCGCCAGCGTCGTCAATGTCCACGGTGCCGGGCGAGGGTCCGGCCAAGGAGAGCGTTTTGTCCGTCACCTCATCGCTTGTCGCCCGCCCGAAACCGGTTGCAGACATGAAGAGCCGCCCGAGCGGCGTGGTCTTCTCGCTGAAGCTGGCGGTCTACGTCGCGCTCGTCGCGCACGGCATGATGTTCGCGCTGTCGGCGTTGGTATTCCTGAAGATCGTCGGGGTCGTGCTGATCGGCGCGATGTATGCGCACGGCGTCGAGCTGCAGCACCAGGCGCTGCATTACCAGGGGTTCAGGAGCAAGCGCCTCAACATGGTGTTCGGCGTGCTGGTCGGCATGCCGATGCTCGTGTCGTTCCATGCGTACCAGGACAGCCACTTGCGCCATCACCGCTTGCTCGGCACGCCCGAGAACAAGGAATTCTTCGACTATGGCGACCAGTACGGCGCCAGCCCCGTCGTCAACCTCGGCCGGTGGGCATGGCGGCTGTCGATGGCCGCGCACTATATCCAGTTCGCGAAGAACGTCGCGAAACTCGTCGTGCCGGGTGCGCGCTTCGGCGACAACCCGCTCGTGTCGCGGGCGATCCGCCGCGATCACCTGCTGATGGTCGCGGCGATCGCGCTGCTGGCCGGGCTGTCGTTCGCGCTGCACACGTGGTTCGTCGTGTGGGTGTGGGTCGTGCCGCTCGTGTTCGTCGCGGCGCCCGTGCATGCGCTGGTCGAGATGCCCGAGCACTATCGCTGCGACCTGACGAGTACCGACCCGTTCCGCAACACGCGGACGATCGAGAGCAATGCATTCATGACGTGGTTCACGAACGGCAACAACTATCATGTCGAGCACCACATGATGCCGAGCCTGCCGATCGAGCGGCTGCACGACCTGCATGGCGCGATCGCACCGCGCATCCGCTATTACCATCGCACGTACCGGCAGTTCTACTCCGCGTTGCTGCGCGGCAAGCTGTCGCCGCGCGCGGTGGACGACGATGCGGACGATCGCGCGCCCGACGCCGAAGCGGCGGCGCCCGCGTCCACGCAGTCGGCATGACTGCGCCCGGCCCGAACGCCTTTCGACGACGGTGACGACGATGCTCTATCCGGAACTTTTCAGGTCGCTCGAAGCGGTCCGCTGGGACATGGAGAAGGACATTCCTTGGAACCGGTTCGACGCTTCGCTGCTCACCGACGAGCAGGCGGAGACGATCAGGATGAACGCGATCACCGAATGGTCGGCGCTGCCCGCGACGGAAATGTTCCTGCGCGACAACCAGCACGACAGCGACTTTTCCGCATTCATGAGCGTGTGGTTCTTCGAGGAGCAGAAGCATTCGCTCGTGCTGATGGAATACCTGCGCCGCTTCAAGCCGGAAATGGTGCCGACCGAAGAGGAACTGCACGCGGTGCGTTTCGAGTTCGACCCGGCGCCGCCGCTCGAAACGCTGATGCTGCACTTCTGCGGCGAGATCCGCCTGAACCACTGGTATCGCTGCGCGGCCGACTGGCACACCGAGCCCGTCATCAAGCAGATCTACGAAACGATCTCGCGCGATGAAGCGCGCCATGGCGGCGCGTACCTGCGCTACATGAAGAAGGCGCTGAACAACTGCGGCGACGTCGCGCGTGCCGCGTTCGCGAAGATCGGCGTGCTGATGGCGTCGGCGCGCCGCACCGAGAAGCCGCTGCACCCGACCAACCTGCACGTGAACCAGGCGCTGTTCCCGCGCGATACCGTGCAGTCGCGCTTGCCGGATCCGGAATGGCTCGAGCGCTGGCTCGACGAGCAGATCCGTTTCGACGGCGAGTGGGAAAAGAAGGTCGTCGAGCGCATCCTGCACAACCTGTCGATCCTGTTCGAGCGCACGTTCGCGACCGCGCAGGAACTGAACCGCTATCGCCGCGAGGTGACGGTGCGGATGAACGGGGCGGTGGACGGCGTGTAACCAGTCCGGGCCGCTCGCTCCACGCGGAGGCTGGCCGGGCGCCCCCGGCCGGAACACAGGTGGAAAAAACGCCGATCGCGGATCGCGACCGGCGGGATATTCATTTCCGGCAATAATCGCTTCACCAGTTTCTTGAATGCGCGCAAAAGAAGGCGCAATTCCATGTGTTTAGTCGGCTGCAATAAACACTAAATTCATGATTTATATGCATTCGGGATGCATTCCGGAATTTTACATGTTTTCGTAATGCGATAAATCGAATAAAAAGACAGGTAATTGAAATTAATCTGTAGGTTTAATTCGATCGCTCTGTCGAAGCGCGAAAACCGTCAATGCAGCATCGCCATTTGCCAGAAGTTGACTGAAGTAGCAGCGTTTTTTTATATCAATCGCGGCGCAATATCGTTCGCACATTAACTTACAAAATCGCTACTTTAAAATGTTGATGTAAGAAAGCGGGTGCGCCGAAAATCGATAGATAAATACAAATGTCATGATTGAAAATAAGAATGAGATGCATGTATGCTTCTATATAAAATCGTTTCCGAATTCAAAAGAAAGGAAGCGGCTCGGGGAGGCAAACAGCGATTTGTCTGGCAATGGATGCAACTTTGAGGCGGCGGTATGGCTAATGTGAGATTGGCAAAGCGATTGAGAAGTCTGCCTTCGCTGGATTTCCTGAGGGGCTTCGAATGCGCGGCGCGTCATTTGAGCTTCACGCGTGCGGGGCAGGAACTGAATGTCACGCAATCTGCCGTGAGTCGCCAGGTCAAGGCGCTCGAGGAGCAACTTCGGATCGAGCTCTTTCACCGGCACATCCGTTCGCTGACGCTGACCGACAAGGGGCGGGAACTGTACGACGCGATCTCGTTCGCGTTGTCCGACCTGGAATCGGTGATCGGCAAGCTGTCGTCGAGCGTGGGCCAGCGCTCGATCTCGTTGTCGACGACCGTGTCGTTCGCGGCACTGTGGTTGATTCCGCGCCTCGGTTCGTTCCGCGCAAGCTATCCGGACATCGACGTGCGCGTGTCGGCAACGAGCGAAATTGAAGATCTTAAACGCAAACGTTTGCACCTGGCCGTGCGCTACGCCGGGCCCTGTACGTCGACGGACGATACGGACGTGCTGTTTCGCGAGCGTGTGGTGGCCGTCTGCAGCCCGAGCCTGGTGGCCGCTGGCGGTGCTGCGTCGATGACGCCCGCGGACCTCGACAAGCACGTGCTGCTGCATCTCGACGATCCGCGCGGCGAGTGGCCATGGCACGCGTGGAGCCCTTTCCTGAAGGAGCTCGGCGTGCCGCGCCTGCGGCCTGCCGGCGCGCTGCACTTCAGTCAGTACGACCAACTGGTCCAGGCCGCGGTCGACGGGCACGGCATCGCGATCGGACGGCGGCCGCTGGTCGACGGGCTGCTGAAGCAGGGCCGGCTCGTCGAGCTGTTCCCGTACTGCACGATCGCATCGGGCAGCTACGTGCTCGTGCAGAACCCCGACGCGTGCAACGAATTCGATATCGCGGTGCTGACCAACTGGCTGCTCGAACAGGCCCGCCATCCGCTCGTGTCGAACCAGGATGCCGCCGGCAGCAACGTGCTGCCGCTGTATCGCGTCGGATAGCGCGGCGGCCGCGCCGCGCCCTGCCGTCGCGGGAGCAGCGTTTGCATCGCGCTGCCGTTCGCGGCGGGCGTTCGTGCGGTTCTCGATGCATGGCGTCTGCAACCTGTGCGATGATGCGCCGCTTCGCGTTCGTTGCAGAACGCCTCTGATTGCGGCGCCCGCTTCCGGGCCGCTGCCGATCGTGCCGACGCCCGGAGACGACATGCCCGCACACACCATTCATGGCAGTACCCTGCATTACCAGGATCACGGCACCGGATTTCCGGTGCTGCTCGGACACAGCTATCTGTGGGACGCGGCGATGTGGGCGCCGCAGATCGACGCGCTGTCGCGCAAGTATCGCGTGATCGTGCCGGACCTGTGGGGGCATGGCGCATCGGGTGCATTGCCCGAAGGCACGCAGACGCTCGACGATCTCGCCGCGCATGCGAGTGCGCTGCTCGACGCGCTCGAAATCGAACAATGTGCGGTCGTCGGGCTCAGCGTCGGCGGCATGTGGGGCGCGCGGCTCGCGTTGCGCGAACCGCAGCGTGTCCGCTCGCTCGTGCTGATGGATGCGTCGCTGGAGGCCGAGCCCGACGCGACGCGCCTGCGCTACTTCGGCATGCTCGATGCGATCGCCGCCGCGGGCTGCGTTGTGCCGCCGCTGCTCGACGCGATCGTGCCGCTGTTCTTCCGGCCGGACGTCAATCTGGCGGACCCGGTGCCGACCGCGTTTCGCAACGCGCTGGCGAACCTGCCCGCCGACCGGTTGCGGCAATCGATCGTCCCGCTCGGCCGCTTGATCTTCGGACGGCCCGACACGCTGTCGGCGCTGGCCGACCTGGATGCCGAACGCACGCTGCTGATGTGCGGCGCGGGCGACATGGCGCGCCCACCGTCGGAAACCGTGAAGATGGCGGGCGTGATCGGTTGCGCGCATGCGCTGGTGCCGGACGCCGGCCACATCTCGAACCTGGAGAATCCCGCGTTCGTCACGCGCGCGCTGCTCGACTGGTTCGACGGGCAACGGTTGCCGTCGAACTGAAGCACGCGCGGGCGACGCCGGCGGCACATGCCGCGCGGCGTCGTGTTACGCCGAACCGCGTCACGCGCGTTCGCTGACCGGCGTGAACTTCCTGCCTTGTACGCGGGCTTCTTCGGTACCGCCGCGAACGAGGCTCAGCGCTTCCGCGCGGCTCGACACGCATGGCCCGGAACCGGGCAGCGGCTGGCGCGCCGTCTCGCGCAGCGCGAGTACCGACACGATGCCGATGAACGACGCGCCCATCAGGTAGTACGCGGGCATCATCAGGTCGCCGGTGCGATCGACGAGCCATGCGGTGACGAGCGGCGTCGTGCCGCCGAACAGCGACACCGACACGTTGAAGCCGATCGCGAGCGCGCCGTAGCGGATCCGCGTCGGGAACAGCGCCGGCAGCGCCGACGGCATCACGCCCGTGAACGTCGACAACAACGTGCCGTAGATCAGCATCCCGCCGAACACGGGCAGCATGCCGCCGGTGCGGATCAGCATCAGCGCCGGCACCGACAGCACGAGCAGGCCCACGCAGCCGGCCATCATTACCGGCTTGCGGCCGACCTTGTCCGACAGGTGCCCGGCGTACAGCGTCATCGGCATCATCAGCACCATCACGAGCAGCACCATGAACAGGCTGTGCGATTCGCGCAAGTGCAGCGTCGCCGACAGGTAGCTCGGCAGGTACGACAGCGCCATGTAGTCGGTCACGTTGAAGATCAGCACGAGGCCGACGCATTGCAGCAGCGGCTTCCATTGTTCGACGAGCAGCGTCGCGACGCCTTGCTTCGGTCGAGTGCGTTCGTCCGCTTCGCGTGCTTCGGCTTCCTTCTTGAACGCAGGTGTTTCCTCGAGCTTCAGCCGGATGTAGAGGCCGACGAGGCCGAGCGGGCCGGCGATGAAGAACGGCACGCGCCAGCCCCACGACAGCAGCGCTTCCTGCGATAGCGTCGCGGTGAGCACCGCGACCGTCGCCGCGCCGAGCGTGTAGCCGATCAGCGTGCCGAACTCGAGGAAGCTGCCCATGAAACCGCGGCGCTTGTCGGTCGAGAATTCGGCGATGAAGGTGGCTGCGCCGCCGTATTCGCCGCCGGTGGAGAAGCCCTGCACGAGGCGGGCGACGAGCAGCAATACGGGCGCCATGATGCCGATCGACGCGTAGCTCGGGATCAGGCCGATCGCGAAGGTGCCGACGGCCATCATGATCATCGTCGCGGCGAGCACGCGCTGGCGGCCGATGCGGTCGCCGAGCGGGCCGAACACCATGCCGCCGAGCGGGCGCACGAGGAACGCGGCCGCGAACGTGCCGAAGGTCGCGAGCAACTGCGCGGACGGGCTGCTGGACGGGAAGAACACCTTGCCGAGCGTGACGGCGATATAGCTGTACACGCCGAAGTCGAACCATTCCATCGCACTGCCGAACGCCATTGCGCCGACCGCGCGCTTGAGGACGGCAGGGTCGACGATCGTGACGTCATCCAGCTTGACGGACTTGCGCGAAGACCGGCCTTTCGCGGGGTGCGCGTGTGACTGACTCAATGAACGCTCCTGGAATTGCGTTGGCAGCCGGCCGGGCAGAGATGCGATGAAGTAGTGCGGGCCGATGGACTGCGAAGGCGGATGTCTCGGGGGTGCCTCGATGTCGGTGGTGTGACGCGCGCAGCGGGCGACACCGGGCAGGTGTGTTGTGTGAACCAGTTTAGAGAAACACGCGCAACGGGCTGTCGGTCATGCGCCCGCAATCCGGTTGTAAACGACACGGGTTCGAGCGGTGCGTATTGCGCCGAATCGGGCATGTGCGAGCGGGCGTCGCTACCCGGCTGCGTTGCGACACGGCGTGGCGAAGCGCGCCGTGGCAACGGTTGGGTCATCGATATCGAAGGGCCGAACGGGCCGTGCACGAACCCGCAACGCGTGCCTAGCGCGAGCGTTTGGCCGGCGCGCGCCACTCGGCCGTGGCCAGCTTCTCGATGAAGAAATCGGCGAGCACGCTGACCTTGGCCGGTCGTGCGCGCGCAGAAGGCGTGACGAAGTACAGGCCGCCTTCGGGCAAGCGCCAGTCGGTCAGGATCGGTTCGAGCTGCTTGTCCGCGAAATACTGCGTCGCGACGAACTCGGGAAGCTCGGTGATCGCCAGCCCCGCGAGCACCGTCGGCAGCAACGCTTCCACGCTGGTGCCGCGCAACATCCCGCCGGGCGTGACCGCACAGGTTTCGCCGTCCCGGCGGGTAAAGCGCCAGACGTCGCGCTGGCTTCGGTTCGCGTACGTCAGGCATGGATGGGCGCCGAGCGCCCGCGGATGCCGTGGGCGGCCATGGCGCGACAGATAGGCCGGCGACGCGACGACAAAGCGGCGAACCGGCGCAATGAGCCGCGCGACGAGCGACGAGTCTTCGAGAATGGCGATGCGCAGCGCGGCATCGAAGCCGTCGCCGATCAGGTCGGACTGCGCATCGGTCAGATGCAGATCGACGGAGATGTCCGGATAGAGCGCGAAGAACTCGGGCAGCAGCGGCGCAACCCAGCGCGCGCCGAACGATAGCGGCGCCGCCAGCTTCACGAGGCCGCGCGGGCGGCTCGACGTCTCGCGCGCGAAATCCTCGGTTTCTTCCGCGTCGGTGTAGAGCTTCGCCGCGCGTTCGATCAGCGTATGGCCGTAATCGGTGAGCGCGAGGCGTCGCGACGTGCGGTTGAACAGGCGCCCGCCGAGCCGTTCCTCGAGGCGCGTCACGGCGCGCGAAACCGTCGCGACCGACACGCCCATCGCCGTCGCCGCGGCGGCGAACGAGCCTTCCTCGGCGACCTTCGCGAACATCGCGAAACCTTCAAAATCCGGCAGTCTCGACATCGACATTTTTGCAAGGATGGTTTGCAATCATTTCTGTTTCGAAAAATAGCACGGCGCCATACATTTGTCTCACCGCAATGCAGAGATGAATCATGGAACCCAAACTCGAAGGAAAGATTGTCGTTGCCGCCGGCGGGCCCGATTCGGCCACGCTTGAAGTGTTCGCATTCGCGACGCCCAACAGCGTCAAGGTGCCCATCGCGCTGGAAGAGATGGGCGTCGATTATCGGCTCGTGCCGGTCGATCTGCGCCGGGGCGAGCAGAAGACCGACGCGTTCCGGGCGATGAATCCCGATGCCAGGGTACCGGTGCTCGTCGACCGGTCGGCGCACGCGGATGGCGGCATCGTGCTGAGCGAGTCGGCCGCGATCCTTGTCTACCTGGCGGAGAAGACCGGACAACTGCTGCCCAAGAGCGGCCCGCAGCGCGGCAAGGTGTTCGAACAGCTCTTTTTCCATGCGTCGGGGCTGAGCCCGGCATTCCTGCAGGCGTTCCGGGTGGCGATCCAGGCGTCGCCGGAGCCCGACGCGAAAGCGCGTGCACTGGCGGACGTGGACCGGACGCTGGGCGTGCTCGATCACGCGCTGGATCGCGGCCGATACGTGGCCGGCGACGCGTACAGCATCGCGGACATCGCGCACTTCGGCTGGTTGTGGCGTCATCAGGCGATCGGCGCGACCCTCGACCGCTTTCCGTCCGTTGCGCGCTGGTACGACGAAATTGCCGCGCGCCCGGCGGTCGTCACCGCCGTCGAAAAGACACTGGCACTCGCGCGGTGACGCGACTGCGCTATCCGGCAATCCACTTCATTGCATTTATTCAGGAGAACGATGATGAGCGACCGTATCCATGAACTGCTCGAACGCAATCTGCAGGAGGTGTTCGGCGAGGGCGACGCGGCGCGCCGCCGAGCCGCGATCGAAGCGCTGTATACCGACGATTGCGTGCTCTACGTGCCGCCCGGCACGTTCGTCGGACACGACGCGCTCGACACATTCGCCGGCGATCTGCGCGCGACGCATCCTCATTTCGTCTATACCGCGCACGGCAAGCCGCAGGCGCTCCACAACGCCGGTCGCGTGGCATGGGGCTCGGGCCCGCGCGGCGAAGTGCCCGAATACACGGGCGTGGACGTGATCATCGTGCGCGACGGGAAGATTGCCGCGCTCTATGTGTTCCTGGATTCGGAGCCGTCGTAGGCGAGTGGCGGGCGGGTTGTTCGCCGAGTCGCGTGAAGGGTCTTGCGGATAATCCGTGAACTGCGGCGTCGGCGCAGGCAGCGTCGGGGTCGTAGTGGATCGCGAACCTGACCGGTTTGACGCCGTCGATGCGTGCAGCACACCGGAACCATGCGGTGCGTGGCCGGACGCTGTCGTTCTCCGACAACGAGGATGCCCATCTCGCCGCGATGGAAGTCGGCAAGTTGATGGTGTGCGACGGCAGTGCGCCGGTCGATGCGCTCGCACTGTGGGCCAGCAAGCTGGCCGAGACGACGCTGGGCGCGCGCGCCGACGCAACGGCAGCCTATGGGCAGATGTGCGTCGATCAGGCGCTCAGGATCGTCGATCTCGCGGCGGCTGGCAGTTTCGGCTGCGATGCAGTGCTCGCGAGCGAACTCGCGATGATGAAGGCGGCGCCGGCGGGCTGGCAGAGCAGGCGGTCGATCGGAGGCCGGGGTCGTGGTCGAGGTTGACGAGAACGGCACGGAGTTTTTGGGCGACGCGGTGGCAGAGGGCGGTGATGGCGCGTGAAAGAATGGACTCGGTGCGGGATTCCTCGGAGCGCGATACCATTTGTCAACGTTCGGCCGGGAAGCGTTGTTCGCCCGATGCTTCCGGATTGACGGCTATCTGGCACGATGCTTCAACAGACTTCAGATACGGCTCCCCATGCACATCGCCATCCTGACCTTCCAGGGCTTCAACGAACTCGACTCCCTCATTGCGCTGGGCGTCCTCAATCGAATCAAGAAGCCCGAC